>JAJEBF010000045.1 GCA_022824025.1 Caldilineaceae bacterium | reverse complement strand
TTCAGTCACATTTTGCGTCTCTACCCCAAGCTGGGCGATGCGCCTCCTGAAGTCAAACAGGCCGTCGCTTACCTGTGGAAATACCGACACCGCATGCATTACGCCGCCTATCGAAAGGCAGGCCTCCCGATCAGCAGCGGCGCCGTCGAATCCGCAGCCAAAACTCTTGTCCAACAGCGCATGAAACAAAGTGGCATGCGCTGGTCCCGTGACGGTGCTCAGGCCATGCTCGCTCTCCGCGCACGCCTTCTCAGCGACCGTTGGCACGAAATACCCATCTGACCATCTCACCCCAAATTTGGACTGCACCCCTTCAACACCTAGTGAGCCTCGGAGGGACACGAAGGGGCACGGAGAAGGGCAGGGGGAAGGTGGCGAGGGACGTGCTGGTGTTTCTGATGGGAGGCGGGAGATTCTTTCTGTGGGCAATGGCGCCCACAAGGGGGCCCCTACATGGGTTGTGCGAGGTAAGGGAGAGGCGAAGGGGGACTCCATATGTAGGAAATGCAGAGTGGGAAGGGGTGTGCTCAGACGATCTGCAATGGAAAGACAGGTCTGGATCTTGAACGGGGATAGTTGAGGAGTTTTTCCATGGGTGATTGGCATCCGAGAATTGCGGTGGTGGGGGCCGGCGCGATGGGCTGTCTTTTTGGCGGGCTGCTGGCCGAGGGGGGCCTGGATGTTACGCTGATCGACGTGTGGCAGGAGCACGTTGACCGTATCAACAGTGACGGGCTTCAGATGTTCGGCTACGGAGGGGATCGGAGCATTCCGGTGCGGGCGACGACGGACCCTGGCGGGCTGGAGGGGGTCGACGTACTCTTTGTGCAGTGCAAGGCGCCCTACACCAGGGAGGCGGTTGGCCGCGTGGCTCATCTGCTGCGCGAGGACAGTGTTGCCATCAGTTTTCAGAACGGCCTGGGGAATGAGGAGAGTATTGGCGAGGTAATTGGGATGGAGCGTGTGTTGGGCGGCGTAACCGCGCAGGGAGCGGCCGTAGAGGGAGCCGGCGCGGTGCGGAACTTCGGCAAGTTGCCGACGCAGATTGGCGAGATGGGAGGGGGGCTGAGCAAGAGGGCCGAGCGGATCGCGGGCGCGCTGGACAGGGCGGGGCTGCCGACTTCGGCGGCAGCGGACATTCGGCAGGCGATCTGGAAGAAGCTGCTGGCGAACATTGCAATCAGCCCCACGTCGGCGATCGCCAATCTGACGATCAAGCAGGTGTTTGCTGTGCCGGCGCTGCGGGAGACGGCGTATGAGGCGCTGAACGAGGCGGTGGCGGTGGCGCGGGCAGAGGGAGTTGAACTGAACGCAAGCGAGACGAGAGAGGTGATCGATCAGATCGCGGGGCCTACGGGAACGGGCGACAATAAGTCCAGCCTGTGCGTGGATATTCTCAACCGCCGGCCATGCGAGATTGACGTGATCAACGGAGCGGTGGTGCGGCTGGCCCGGTTGCATGGCATTGCCACCCCTGTGAACAAGACGCTGGTGGCTGCTGTGAAGGGGCTGGAGAGCCACTATCTCGGATAGAACTCGATGCGAAACAAGGTAATTGACGTTCAGGAAGCGGCGGCGATGGTGCCAGACGGCGCGACAATGGGCGTTTTGGGCGGCGGCGGCGGGCTTGTGGAGCCCGATGCGCTGCTGGCTGCGATCGAGGAGCGCTTCCTGTCTGCAGGCAGGCCGGTTGGACTGCGCGTTGTCCATTCGCTTGGGCTTGGAGACCGGGACCGGCGCGGTCTCAACCGGCTGGCCTATGAGGGATTGGTTCGCAAGGTGATTGGAGGGCATTGGATCTGGTCGCCGCGCATGCAGGCCCTGGCGCGCGAGGAGAAGATCGAGGCCTATGTTCTGCCCTCGGGTGTAACTTCCCAGCTGATGCGGGAAATCGGGGCGGGGCGGCCGGGCCTGATCACGCATGTGGGGCTGGGTACCTTTGTCGACCCGCGGCAGGACGGCGGCAGGATGAACCGATCGGCCCAGGACACACTGGTTGAGCTGATCGAGATCGGGGGCCGGACACTGTTGCGCTATCTGCCCTTTCCAGTGGACGTGGCGGCGCTGAGGGGAAGCTATGCTGACGCGGACGGGAATGTAAGCATGGAGGAGGAGCCTGCGAACCTTGAGGCGTTCGCCCTGGCCCTGGCGGCGCACAACAGCGGCGGGAAGGTGATCGTTCAGGTGCGGGGTCTGGCGGAACGGGGCCAGATTCAGGCGAGGCAGGTGAGAATTCCTGGGGCGCTAGTGGACGCCGTCGTTGTCGTACCGGACCAGTGGCAGTGTCACGCCTTCTCCTATGACCCGGCAATTTCCGGCCAGAAGGGGGGTGAGACGGCAGAGGAGGAGTGCAAGGCAGAAGGCCAGGAAGGCGTTGCAACGTCGGGCGTGCGGGCGGTCATTGCGTTCAGGGCAGCGCAGGAGCTCTATGAGAACGCGGTGGTCAACTTTGGCTTTGGCATCCCTGACGGTGTGGCGAAACTGGTGGCGGCGCGCGGGGAAACGGATCGCTATTACCAGACGATAGAGCATGGCACGTATGGCGGGGAGCTGCTGGACGGCGCGCTTTTCGGTTTTGCACGCAATGCAAGCTGCATGATCGATTCGCCTTCCCAGTTTGACCTGTACAGCGGGGGAGGGCTGGACATCGCGTTTCTCGGCTTTGGCGAGATGGACAGGGCAGGGAATGTCAATGTTTCGCGCTTGGGCGGTGTCACGGTGGGGCCGGGCGGATTCATGGATATTGCCCAGAATGCACGCAAGGTTGTGTTTTGCGGCACGTTCGAAGCGAAGGGCGCTGAGTACGAGGTGGGCGAAGGTCGGGTCAGAGTTCGGAGATATGGACAGGTCCGCAAGATGGTGGAGAAGGTGGATCAGATCACCTTTAGCGGAAGGCAGGCGATGGCGGCGGGGCAGGAGGTGATTTGCGTTACGGAGCGGGCGGTATTTGAGTTAACGCCCGAGGGAATGCGTCTGCGGGAGGTTGCGCCCGGCATTGACGTTCCGGCGGATGTTCTGGACAGGATGGACTTTGCACCGGTTGTTGGCGAGGAACTTGCTGTGATGCCGATGGCGGGCGGGGATTGAGCAATGAGTGTGGAGGGGTGCCATGGGGAATAGGATCGCCCCGGTTTGTCCGCGAGGCGCGCGAGGAACTGCCTTGTTGGGTTCATTGACGGTTTAGGAGGGAAGGCTGAGGTGGATGAGGAAGGCGCCCGGAAGGCACGAGCAGTCATGTGAACTGGCATTGCCGGGCTTCTGCAGGCGCTGAATGAAAGTGAATCGTTGGGTGGGACTGCGTGCGGTCTCTCCCGATCCAGAAAGGAAAGTTTGAAGACACAATGACTACGAATTCCGATCTGCCGGCTCGACCCGGTTTTGCCGACATCCTTGAGGCGCAGCTTGTGTTGCGCCGCTACCTGTCGCCGACGCCGTTGCACAACTATCCGGTGCTGGATGAGGCCACGGGCGCCGAGGTGTGGGTGAAGCACGAGAACTATCTGCCAATTGGCGCGTTCAAGCTGCGCGGGGGCATCAATTTCATGGCGAGGCTGTCTGCGGCGCAGCGCAGGCAAGGCGTGGTTACGGCTTCCACCGGCAATCATGGCCAGTCGGTGGCGTACGCGGCGCGACTGTTTGGCGTAAAGGCTGTGATTGCAGTTCCTGAGAACGCGAATCCTGTCAAGCTGAAGGCGATGATCGCGAACGGCGCGGACGTGCGGCTGAACGGGGAAGACTTTGAGGCGGCCAAGCGTTACGGGGAACAAATCGCGGAGGAAGAGGGGCTGCGCTTCGTTTCATCGGGCGATGAACCGGCGCTGATTGCAGGCGTGGCGACGCATACGCTGGAAGTGCTGCAGGAGAGGCCGGACATTGAGGCGATCATCGTGCCGGTTGGTGGCGGCAGCGGCGCATCGGGCGCATCGATTGCGGCCAAGACGGTTAATCCGGGGATACGGACGGTGGCGGTGTGCGCGGAGGCGTCGCCCGCTGCCTATCTTGCCTGGCGGGACAGGGGCTGGCGGGAAGCGCCCAACCGGACGGCCGCCGAAGGACTGGCGACAGGGGCCCCGTACATGTTGCCGCAATCGATTCTGTGGGAGCATCTGGACAGTTTTGTGACGGTTTCGGAGGCGGAGATGTTTGCGGCGGTGCGGATGTACCTGGAGACGGCGAAGACTCTGGCGGAGCCGGCGGGGGCATCGCCGCTGGCGGCGCTGTTGCAGATGCGCGAAGAGCTGGCGGGGAAGAGGGTTGCGTTGATTTTGAGCGGAGGCAATATCTCGCCGGTTCAGCTGCGCGAGGTTTTGGATGCTGGGTGATGTGCTGGGGGTGGGCTGGTGAACGGCAGGTGGTCCACGGAGAGGCACGGAGGAGAGAGGCAAAGGGAGGTTTGTGTTGAGGAGAAATTGAGAGGGAGCGGAGGATAGGGAGAGGGGTGTGTTACTGGGGGGACAACGTTGTATCAGGAGGAATGGGAGTCTTCGGGGTTGGATTCCTGGTCGTCGAATGATTGGAGAAGTTGGCGCAGGGCTGCTATGTCGCGTTCCTGAATAAACTCTTCGAGAGAGGGGTTGTTTGCCAGGAGGGACTGGCCGAACTGGCTCTGGGCAAACATGCGCAGGTCCTCTTCGATGGGGTCGGCGATGCGGTGATCGGAGACGATTTTACCGTCCTGCATGCGCAGAACGCGCTGGGTCGCCTGGGCAACGCGGCGGTCGTGGGTAACGACCACGATGGAAGTTCCCTGACTCTCGTTCAACTGTGCGAGGAGAGCCATGATGTCTTCGCTGCTCTGGCTGTCGAGCGCGCCGCTGGGTTCATCTGCCAGAACCAGGGCAGGGCTGTTGGCGAGGGAACGGGCGATTGCGACGCGCTGCCGCTGGCCGCCTGACAGCTGGCCGGGCAGATGATGACTGCGGTCGCCCAGACCGACGAGTTCGAGTAGATGGGCGGCCCGTTCGCGGCGTTCTTTGCGGCTGCCGATCTGGCCCTGGAGCGGCACTTCGATGTTTTCCTGCGCGGTCATGGTGGGAAGAAGGTTGTGGAGTTGGAAGACAAATCCGACAGTCTTCGCTCTAAACTGGTCCACGTTTTTCAGCTTCGAAAGGTCTTCGCCAGCGACCCAGACTTTGCCCTCGGTTGGCTGGTCCAACGCGCCGAGCATGTTGAGGAGCGTGCTTTTTCCGCAGCCGCTGGGCCCCATTACGGCGACGAACTCCCCCGTTTGTACTTCGACCGAAAGCGCGTCGAGGGCGCGCACGGCCGTTTCACCGCTGCCGTAAATCTTCGTCAGGTCTTCAACACGGATTATTGGCTGGTGGCTGGACATTCTCTGTACCGGTTCTGGCTGCATATCAGATAACGCGCGCGCCGTTGGCGGCATGGTGATTGGCCTGAGCGGGCAATCGCGGAGCGAGTGCGAGGGAGCATTCGCTTCGCAATGCAATACAGGCCGGCCCGGATGGGTGACGCCCCTATCGGGTCCGGCTATTGGGGCGAGACGAGAATATTCACGAAGGCGGTCATTCCCCAGCGCAGGTTCTGGTCCAACTGCGGGACCTCCACGTGAACGGTAAAGTTTGTGCTTCCCCTGTCAGAGGTGCTGACAGGGGCGATGTGTGTGATGAGCCCGTCAAATGACTGGTCGGGCAGCGAGTCGAAGGTGACTTCCACCTTTTGGCCGCTGCGCAACTGGACAACGTCGGTTTCGCGCAGGTCGGTCGTTTCGACGTGCATGCTGCCGGTGTCTCCGAGAAGGACGAGGGCTTGCCCGGCTGAAACGAGTTCTCCGCCTCGAACGAGAAGGGCGCCTACCTGACCGGGGAATGGGGCTACGATCTGGGACTGGGCAACGTGGGCCTGCGCGCTGGCAAGCTGGGCTTTGGCGGTGCCGATGCGCGCCAGGGAAACGGCGACATCTTCAGGGGAGGCGCCTTCAACAGTTCTGCGCAGGTTTGCCTGCGCGCTGGCCAGCGCGGCCTCCGCCGACTGGATTGCGGCCTGGGCGGCCGGGATCTGGCTCTCGGCCATTGCCACACGCGAGCGGGCTTCCACGATGATTGAAGCGGCTACGGCAAGCTGTTGCTGTGTGGCCCCCTGGGTAGCGACTGCGAATTCCGCCTTGGCCGCTTCGAGTGACTTGGTTGCCTGTTGCAGTTGGAGCGCTTCCAGCTGCGTGCTGCCGATGTTGGGGTCGCCGCGCACGGCATTGTAGGTAGCCTGCGCGTGGTCGAGGGCGGCCTGCGCGACTTCTACGCGTGCGGCAGCCGCGGCGCGTTCCGCGTCGGTGGGGCCGGCGGCAAGCTCATTGTGCCGTTCCCGGGCGATCTGGACTTCCACTTCGTAGAATTCGACAGTCTTTTGCGCCTCCAAGAGCCTGCCGGCGGCGAGCGAAACCTGCGCTTCAGCGGTTGCGACGCCCGCCTGAGCTGCGGCAATTTCGGCCTCGCCTGCCCCGGCCAGCAACTTGGCGTGGGCTGCCTCCGCTTCGGCGACAGTTGCGGCGGCTATATCGACCTGGCCTGCGGCGGCGGGGTTTTCGAGCTGCACCAGCAGGTCGCCAGATTCCACCCAGTCGCCCTCTGCGACGTGCAGCGTTTGAACGATACCTCCCTGGAGCGGGGACAAATTGGCCCAAACTATGGGAAGCAGCTTGCCCGATGCCCAGATGACGGAGTCGAGGTCGGAGGCGGCATCCTCTGGTGATGCCTCCAGTACTTCATCACTGCCCGAGTCGGAAGTTTGGGGCAGTAGAGTTGGGTCGACGTAGGTCACGTATGCCCAGGCGGCAGCGGCCAGAACGACGACCAGTCCAAGAAGGATCAAAACTCGTTTCATGTCTATCCCTATCGCACAGAAAGGCATCAGCCGGAGTCGGAGAAGGGGCTGAAGCGGGAGATTCACTCATAGCGCAGCGCCTCAACCGGCTGCAGTTTGCTGGCCCGCCAGGCCGGGTAGAAGCCGCCGGCAAGGCCGAGCACGACGGCGAGGCTTACGGCGATCGCGAAGGTGCCAGGTTCCCAGGCCGGCCGCAGCATGGCGCCACCAGGGATTGGCAGGGCGGCGAGTCCGGTTAGCAAGAGGACGGCGCCAACGCTGCCGACGATTGCGGACAGGAGGCAGAGCAGGAGGCTTTCCTGCATGATCTGTGAAAGAATGCGCCTTCCGGGCCAGCCCAGTGCCCTTAACGTGCCGATCTCACGGGTTCGTTCGTAGATGGACATGATCATGGTGTTTGCCACGACGATTCCGCCCACGACCAGGGCAAGCAGACCGATTGCTGCGGCGATCCCCTGTATGGAGGCGATGTCGTCGGTATTCTGGGCGAATTCGCTGCTGATGCTGGCCCGAACCTTGGGAAACCTCTGATTGATTGCTTCCTGGACCGGCAGTGCCAAGGAGGGGTCTGTGACGTCGACAAACAGGAAGCTGACATTGCGTGGGCGATTGAGGATGCGCTGGGATTCGCGCAAGGCCAGGATGCCTCCCCCTTCCTCCCAGGCCACGCCGGTCTCGTAGATGCCCACAACTTTGTAGCGAGTGTTATAGAGGGTCAGGGTGTCTCCAAGGGCCAGGTTGTAGGATTCCGCCGCGTTGCTGCCGATCATGATTTCAGAAGGGCGTTGGACTCGCCGCCCGGCTGCAAGTTTGTAGTGATCCATGGCGGGGCTGTTGGGATCGAGGCCGTGGAGGATGAAGAGGGGCAGTTCGGGGGTGAGGACCACGCCCAGAACCATGGGGCTGACCGATTCAACCTGCGGCATGGCCTGAATCTGGCGCACGACGTTTTCGTCAATGCTGCTCAGCGACATGTCCGGCACGTCGCGCTGCATCACGGTCAGGTTTCCGGGACTGCCGCTACCGGCGAGGTTGTTCATTTGGCCGATCAGGCCGGCGGTGATGCCACCGAGCATGACCAGCGTGCCGACGCCGATGCCGATCCCGGCGGAGGCGAGCAGGGTCCGGTTGCGGCGCCGCCATAGGTTGCGGAAGCTCTGGCTGCCGAACCGGCTCAGCCGTCCGGCTTTGAAGTCGGAGGCCGTGCCGCCTTCGTAGGAGAGGGCTTCTACAGGGCGCAGACCAGCGGCCCGCCAAGCGGGATAGACGCCCCCGACGAGGCCCAGGACGAGGGCCGTTCCGAGGCCCTGCAGGAATATGGCTGGGGTGAAAACACCTGTAAGGAGGACACCCATGCCCGGGACCGTACCTGCCAGCTTGGCCAAGCCGATGCCGAGAAGAATGCCGACAACGCCGCCGAGAGCGCTCAAGGTTACGGATTCGCCGAGGATGATCCACAGGACCCGCCAGCGGCTCCATCCCAGGGCGCGCAGCGTGCCGATTTCGCGCGTTCGTTCGAGCACGCTCATGACCATCGAGTTCATCATGCCGAAACCGCCGATAAAGATGGCAATGGCCGCGATGCCCCAGGCGAATCCCTGCAGCATCTGCTCATATTGCTGGTTGCTTTCGCGTTCGCTGGTTTTGCTCACCTTGAGATCGAGGTCAAGGGATTCGATGCGTGCGATGATGTCATCAATGTTGTCGCCGCGGCGCAGGCCGATTTCATAAAGGCTGACTTTGCGTTCGAATTGCGCGGCCGCCTGGGCGTCTTCAAGCATGAGGACGCCGCCGGATTCCTCGATGCCCTGGCCTGTCTCGTAGATGCCGACGACCCGGTAAGGCGTACCGTAGATGCGGAGGCTGTCGCCGACAGCAATGTCGATTGATTCGGTGGCGCGGCGGCCAATGATGATCTGTCCGGGACCGCTGACCGGTTTGCCTTCTACGACGCGATAGTGATCCATGGCGGTGCTGCCGATCTCGTAGCCGAAGAGAAGAAAGAAGGGGAGGTCGGCGGTCGTGACCCAGGTGTAGACGCCTGGTTCAACTCGTTCCACCCCGGGAACGGCCTGGAGTCGTTCGCCGATGGTGTCGTCGAGGTTGCTCAGCGCCGGGTCGAGGGCTTCCGCCTGCGTGATGAGCAGGTCGTTGCTGCTGCCGCCTACGACAACGGCGAAGTTGGAGGCGAGGCCTTCTGCAATGGCTCCGAGGGCGACGACGGCGGCGACGCCTATTGCGATGCCGAGGAGGGTCAGGCTGCTTCTAACCGCCCGCCGGGTCAAATTTCGGAAAATCATGGACAGTTCTTTATCCGAAGAACTTCGGCAAACTACATAAGGCGCCAAAAGGCTTGCATTTCGTTAGCCGGGTCGCTGGACGCGCAGCGGGCCGTGTGACCATTCGACAGAGACTTTCATTCCTGCCTCTATCTGGCTTCGGCCATACTGAATCAACGACCATTATCGCATGAATTGAGGTTAAGCGGCTGACGGCAAGACGACAGAGTTCTGACAGAGGCCCTATTTTGCTGACGCGGGCACAACTTGCAGAAGGGCTGCCATTTCGGCGGCCAGGGCGTGTTCGACACCGGCGACCTCCACCAGCACGGGACCGTCAAAGGGGGCCTGCTCGCGCAGGAACAGTTCTACGTTGAGGCTCAGACCCAGCCTGCCGAGATAGGCCAGGCGCTCTTTTTCCTGGCTCAGGACGCGGACGAGCCTATAGGCGCGGCCGGCTTTGGCTTGAGAAAGAGGATGACCTGGCGTGTGGCCGATTTCGCCGGTTTTGGTGGGAATCGGGTCGCCGTGGGGGTCAACTTTCGGGTAGCCAAGAGAGGCTGCGATGGCATCTTCCAGGGCCTCGCTGATCACGTGCTCGAGGCGTTCGGCCTCTTCGTGGACGCTGTCCCAGGGGATGTCGAGTGTTTTGTGGAGGAAGAGTTCCAGCAAACGGTGATGGCGCAGGATTTCAAGTGCGACCCGTCTGCCGGTTGGGGTCAAGGAAACGGCCTGGTGGGGGCGATAGATAACCAGGTCCATCTGAGAGAGTTTCTTGACCATATTGGTGGCGGAAGCCGGGGTGAAGCCGATGTATTCGGAGAGGACCGAGTTAGTGACCTGTTCGCCGCGAGCCTCCAGGATGTAGATGGCTTTGAGGTAATCCTCGTGGTTGGAGGAAAGGGGGCTCGCGATTTCAGAGGAGTAGTTTTTAGTCATGGCTAAATTGTAGACGACAGAGGGGTGTTTGTCAAGTCTGGAGGGAAGGACGGGGCAGTGGGAAGGTCAACGGCTTTGATCCACGGATGGCCGCGGAGGGCCACGGAGGACACGGAGGGCTTGGGAGAAAGTCAACGGCTTTGATCCACGTAGGGGCACGGAGCGGCAGGGAAAACGGTCGATGGCTGGAAATCCGAAAGGTGGAACGGGGGGCTGTACACTGGACGTGAAACGTGTGAATCCTATGGTTTTGAAGAAAATTGCGCGGGGGGCTGGAGGAGGTGAGGGCGCGCATACACAGCGGGGAGGGCTTCCGTGGTGTTCTGCGGGGGTGATGGGTTGGGGACCCCGGGCGGGGTCCAAGGCTGTTAGAAATGCGGGAAGGCCTAGAGGAGACCCAGGCTGTTTTGGGTCCAATCCATCAGGGCCTGGTGGGTGCCGTAAACGCGGGCCGCGTATTCGATGCCATTTTGGAGGCGGGTTTCGGCGGTTTCGAGCGCGACCTGGGCGTCGGACGCATTTTCGTCCGGTTGCAAAGGCGGGCGGCCGTCGAGGGTCGACTGATCCTCGGGCCTGTGATAGAGCCCGTCGACCTGGAAGTGCCAGGACTGGCGGCGATCTTCGAGGCAGCAGTCGAGGATGCGCTGAAGCTGCTCCTGCAGGGCGGGTTCTTCCACCGGGACGATGGCCTCGACGCGGGCGATCAGGTTGCGCGACATCCAGTCGGCGCTGCCGATGAAGTAGAGCGGTCTGCCGTCGTTGAGAAATGAGTAGATGCGGTGATGTTCCAGGAAGCGTCCGATGACGCTGACCACTTCTATGTTGTCGCTGATTCCCGGGATTCCGGGCTGGAGTCGGCAGTTGCCGCGCACGATAAGCTTGATTGGAACGCCGGCCTGGCTTGCGCGATAGAGGGCGCGGACGACGACGGGGTCATCGAGGCCGTTCATTTTCGCGGTGATGCCGGCAGGACGACCGGCGAGGGCGTTGGCGGCCTCGGTGTCAATTAGTTCGACGAACCGGTCGCGCATGTTGACGGGCGCGACCAGGAGGCGGCGGAAGTGGCGCTGGCGGCTGTAGCCGGTGAGGAAATTGAAGAGGTCCATGAGGTCGGCGCCGACTTCGGGACGTGCGGTCAACAGGCCGAGGTCGGTGTACAGGCCGGCGGTTTTTGGGTTGTAGTTGCCGGTGCCGATGTGGGCGTAGACCTGGATGCCTTCTTCTTCCTCGCGCACGACGAGCGTGGTCTTGGTGTGGGTTTTCAGGCCGACGAGGCCGTAGGCCACATGGACGCCTGCGTCTTCGAGAGTGCGGGCCCATTCTATATTTCGCTCCTCGTCAAAGCGAGCCTTGAGCTCGACAAGTACAGCGACCTGTTTTCCGCGTTCTGCGGCCTGGATCAGGGCCCTGCCGACTGGCGAATCTGAGCTGGTCCGGTACAGTGTCTGCTTGATAGCAAGAACCTGCGGGTCTCGGGCGGCGGCTTCGATGAAGGCCTGGGTGCTGGTGGCGAAGCTGTGATAGGGGTGATGGACGAGAACGTCGCCTTTTCTGATGATGGAGAAGATATCGGCCGGTCGCGTTAGACTGCCTACACCGGAAAAGGCCGGGTGGGTTTGGGGCGTCCAGGGTTGATTCTTGAGATGGGGGAGATTTACATCTGCGAGCGGCAGGAGGTCTGCTACGCCAAGGGGCCCCTGGTGGTGGTAGACGTCGGTATGGTGCAGCGCCATTTCCTGCATCAGGATGGCGCGGATGTCATCGGGCATCGATTCGGCGACTTCAAGGCGGACGATGGGGGCGAAGCGGCGTTCGCGGAGCTCTTCGCTGATCATCTCGAGCAGGTCGTCGGCCTCTTCTTCGCTGCGCGCAATGTCAGCATTTCTGGTTACGCGGAAGGGATAGGCGGCGATCAGCTCCATGCCGGGAAACAGGATGGCGAGATTGTGGGTAATCACCTGTTCGAGAGGGACAAAGTCAAGGGATTCGTTTACGGTGACCCAGCGAGCGCGATTGGAAGGCACTTTGACCCTGGCAAACCTTATTTCCCCGTTGACAGGGTCGCGCATCTCCACGGCGAGGCTAAGGCTGAGATTGCTGATGAAAGGAAACGGATGGCCAGGATCGACGGCCAGAGGGGTTAAGATAGGGTAAATTTCGCGGCGGAAGAAGTCGGCCAACTCATTCTGCTGGTCTTGCGGCAGTTCGTCATAGGCGACGATGCGCATGCCTTCGTCGCGCAGTCCCGGTAGGATTTCATTGAGGAGCGCGTGGGTCTGGCACTGGACCATGGCGCGCACATGGCGGGCGATCAGGCGCATCTGAAAGTCTGGTGTCCAGCCGTGAAGTGTGAGGTTGGCGACACCGGCGGCCTGCTGCCGCTTCAAGCCGCCGACGCGTTTGCGGAAGAATTCATCGAGATTGCTGCTGGTGATGGCAACGAATTTGAGGCGTTCCAGAAGCGGGTTGCGATCGTCGAGGGCTTCGGAGAGGACGCGCCAGTTGAAGTCCAGCCAGCTCAGTTCTCTGTTGTAGACGGCCGGTGAATCGGCCAACTCGTCGATAGAGAGGTTGGTCAAGGGGGTGGTATGGGGCGGGTAGGCAGAGACAGGGGGCATGGTGATATCGGAGGAGGCATCGGGGCGCCAGTCGAGGAGCCCGCCGTCGTCGATGCCGGACGCATCTTCGGTTGTGAGTTGCTCGACCGGCGCCGGGCTGTCACCGTCTTCATCGTAACGATATGTGTAGCTGTTCATCAGTCCTCTCTCCGACATTCCTTTCGACGTGCAGTTGTCTGCACAGTAGGCGCGATTGCCCCTATTCTAGGGAAATCCTGTGCAAATGTAAAGCGCGCGGGAGAACGGCGACAACTGTGAACCTCAGAGGGACACGGAGGGGCACGGAGAACCTCAACAGCTATGATGCAGGGAAGAGCAGGAAAGTGATGCTAAGGAGGGCATCAGTCTGTCCGCGGAAGGGGAAGACGGGTTTTGCTGTTGATGGCGCTTCAGGGAGGAGAGGCAGAGGGAATGGGGACAGGGTTCAGCGTTTTACGCGGCGTACTCCTTTCACGGTGAGATCCGTTGGGCGTCGGCCTCGACGCCAGCCGCAAATCGCGGCGATTGGCCGTGAATGAGAGCGGGCGAGATGGTTTACGGTTGTCAAGTCGGCTGTGGTAGGCTTGGCAGTGGCTGCAAACTGGTTGAGTTAGAAATGGATGCGGGCAACGCATCCAGGCGGCGGAAAGTCCGGACGGCTCGCTTTTGAAGTCATAGACACATGTCGAACAGATGATGTGAAGAGAGGGTTTTCGCATCAAATGTAGTGCGGACCAGTTCTGGTCACAGGCAGTTCAGGGCGGTAAACAGAGGTTTGAGCCCGACTGGTTGCCGGCGTAGTTGGGTCACCGTCTTTGGGTAGGCAACTCGTCGGTCAGGCGGAGATTTTTTGGGTCGGCGCCAGGGAGCCGAAACCAGCTTCAGACGCGCTGGAGAGCCCAGGGCGCGATGCGTACAGATCCCGTTCAGGCGCAGCGCTCCGATTTTGGGGATGGGGTGAGAGGACTAATGGTTGAGAGCGGTTTGACCTTACTGCTGTTCGTTCCGCTTTTTGTTATCGTGTTACTGGCAAACGTGGCCGACAAGCAGCGAGCCGACGGAGGCTCTGGGACGGCGTATGCCGGAATCGCATACGCGCTGCATTTGGCCATATTCGGTACGATGACGATGGTCGGGGCGCTACTCCACTTTATCGGCATCAGCATGAGAGCGAGCGGAGGTATGAGACAGGGCTTTCTCGACATGCTGTCAGGAGGTGGCGTCGACCAGTTGGAAAACCTGATGCCTGTGCTCGGTAGACTGGAGGCGCTTGGCCTCGGTCTCTGGGTTCCGGCGGTTGCTGCGCCTCTGCTGCTGCTTCCCGCTGTTCGCGGGAGTCTCTCTCGAGTCCTGCAAATCGATCCCCTTAGCAGCGTTCATGCGATCGCAGTCACATTTGTCATGCTGGCCGTAGTGAATCTTACGTTCACTCTGGGGGTGGGTTTGGAGACGCTGGCTGACCTGTCGGAGGCCGCGCCGAGCGACAGCGGGGGCCTGTTGCTCTCTCTGTGGGTGCAGCAGCTGACGTTTGCCCTATGGGCACTGGTCGGCATTGGCTGGTTGACCAGGCGGACGTTGGCACAGGCTCTAGGGCGGCTCGGTCTGGTGTTGCCGCAGCCCAAGGAAGTTGCCATCGGCATTGGGACAGGACTGGTTTCCGTTGGCGTCATTCTTGCTTTGGAGATGGTGGCCGCCTCGGCTGGTTGGGGGTTCGATGAGAATGTCGAGCGGCTGACTGAATCTCTGATCGGGCCGCTGCTCGGTTCGATACCTGGCATACTCACTTTGGGGCTGGCGGCGGGGATTGGGGAGGAGACTCTGTTCCGGGGGGCGTTGCAGCCTCGCTTCGGTCTCCTGTTCACCAGTCTTCTCTTTGCCGTCGTGCACAGCCAGTACGGTATTACCCTTTCGACGCTGGCTGTGTTTATCGTGGGGCTGATTCTGGGGGGCATTCGAATACGGTTCAATACGTCGACATGCGTAATTGCGCATGCGGCCTATAACATTACTCTGGGGCTGATCGCTTACCTGTATCCACAGGTATTTTGAAAGGGAGTGGTCGGTGGTCAGTGCGGAGCGGAAATACGTCGCGGTACGGGCATTTGAAGGGGGCGACGGGAGGGCAGGAAAGAAAGGGAGAGTTTGGGGTAACCTGAGGGGAGTTTCAGTGAATCCTGGAACCTGCGTCTCCTGACTGCCTGAATTGATGAGCTGCATACGCAGTTTGAGGCAATTTGAATGTCTTGAGCAACTGTGGTAATTTTGAGGACGGTTCACTTTAGCGGTTTACAAAAGCGATTTAGTTGTGCGGTTTCTCTGTTTGCATCGCTCGAAGAGAATTCCAATGTCAGAGTGGCGCCGAAATCTATATGTGCTATTCGCTGTGCAGGTTCTTTCGGTCGCGGGCTTCAGCCTGGTCTTTCCGTTCCTGCCCCTGTATGTAGAGGAGATAGGGGTCGCGACGAGAGGCACGGTGGCCTTCTGGTCGGGCCTGGTATTTTCGTCGCAGGCGGTGACGATGATGATCTCGTCTCCGATGTGGGGCGCGGTGGCGGATCGGTACGGTCGCAAGCCGATGTTAATCCGTGCCAGCCTGGGGGGCGCGGTGATGGTTGTGCTGATGGGATTCGCGCAAAGCGCGGAGCAACTGGTTCTAATCCGGACAGTTCAGGGCCTGTTGTCGGGGGTGGTTTCGGCCACGAGCGCGCTGGTGGCGTCGACGGTGCCGAAGGAGAAGTCGGGGGAGTCCCTGGGCCTGATCCAGACGGGAATCTGGGTTGGAGTGGCCGTTGGGCCGCTGATTGGGGGCGTTGTCAGTGAGGCGTTTGGCTACCGGGCCGCTTTCTGGATAACGGGGGCTGCCTTGGCGCTGGCAGGGGTTGCCGTCATTTTCTGGGTGAAAGAAGAATTTGAGCCCTTGCCAGTCCAGCAGAGGGTAAACATTTGGGAAGGCTATCGGAAGCTAATCAAGGCGCCGGATATGGCGTATCTCTATTCGGCATCGTTTTTGCAGAGCCTTGGGCGATCGGTGACGATGCCGATCATGGCGTTCTTTTTCGTAGAGCTGCTGGCTTCGAGTGAGGGCGCGGCGATGATGACGGGGCTGAGTATGGGAGCGAAGGCGGCGATCGGCTCGGTCAGTGCGATCTATCTGGGAAAACTAAGTGATCGGATCGGGCACGAGAAGGTGCTGGCGGCAGGCGCGATGGTGGCGGTCCTGGTGTATGCGTCGCAGGCGTTTGCTGGCAACGCGTGGCAGTTGCTTGCGCTGCAGGCTCTGACGGGGATCAGCGCCGGGGCGATCATGCCCGCGACGAGCGCGCTGCTCAATTTGCGGACGCCGCAAGGGGCGCACGGAACGACATTCGGGTTGGGGAATAGCGTGAATTCGGGCGGTCGGATGGTGGCGCCGGTCTTGGGCGCGGCCGTTTTCCCTCTGATTGGAATGCGCGGCGTATTTGCTTTGAACGCGCTGGTCTATGTTGTTCTCGCGATGGTTGCCCTGCACATCTGGCGCAAAAGCGTGGCCGGCGTATCGCTGGGGACGGCGTCCAGGGTGGCCGGGGATTGAAGAGTGGGGCGTTGCATGTTTACGAAGAAGGAGGGGCACGGGGTCCGGCGCCAGGCCTTTGAATCGGCCGGGCGGGACGCCGCTTAAGATTCCTTTCAGGTCGATGTCGCGTCCCAAGAGGAAGTCATTCGGCGGGACAGGAAGAGGAGAGGGGGAAAGGGCGCCTGGAAGGGCGTCTTTCTGTTTTTTCGGGAGATTGGGGGGCTTGGAAAACGCTCGGAACGGCTCTGGGCAGTGGTAGGCGGTCAATTGGTGGCGAGGAGGCGGGCATAGAGTTCCTGCTGGCGTTTGAGGGCCCGTGCATATACGGGACCCGCGTCCGGGTCGGGAAGGGAGGTGTGGACCGTAGGCGGGTCGGGGGGTTGGGGCAGATTCAGGGCCTGGAGCGCGAGGATGGCGGCGCCGCGGCTGGTTGCCTCGTCGACATTGACAAGATGGACGGGAGTCTGAAGGACATCGGCGAGGATTTGGCGCCAGAGGGGATTGTCCTGGAGTGCGCCGCCGCTGGCGACGACCTCGCTGGCTGGGGCGAGGAGTGGAAGGAGGCGGTCGTGGATAAGGCGGAAGCGGAGAGCGACGGCATCGAAGGCGGCGCGGACGAGGTGGGCGCGGTTTGTGGCGGGCGTGATGCCGCTGATGGTAAGGGAGGCGTGGGTTGCCCAGCCGGGGGCCCGTTCACTGCGCAGGAAGGGAAGGATGGTGAGTTGGTGGGCGTCCGGGGGGAGGGTGCGGGCGTCGTCGAGGAGGGAGTCGGCGTCATTGACAGCAAGGGTTTCGCGTAGCCAGGTATAGAGTGAGCCGCCGTCGGTGAGGGAGCCGCCGATCAGCCAGCGTCGGGTGTCGATGGGGTAACTCCAGAGGCCCTGCGGTGTATGCGGAGGCAGCGAGGCGTCGAGGTGGCTGGGGCTATCGACGGGAATGACGACGCGCATCGCGCCTGTGGTGCCGATGGTCAGGGCGATGCGGCGGTTGTCTGAGCAGCCGCTGCCAAGGTTAGCGCCGGCGCCGTCGCCGACGGCGAGGAAGAAGGGTGTTTGGGCGAGTTCGGGCCATTGGGAAGCCCAGGGTTGTGCCAGGCCCGCGGCAAACTTCGCGTAGTCAACAGTAGGCGGCAACGTCGTCTTGCTAACCCCGATCCGCTGAATCAACTCTTGGTCCCATGTCAACCTGTGACGGTTGAGGAGCCCTGTCCAGCCGGCTTCGCTGTTGCTGATTGGAGTATGCGTACGACCGAGCCAACGGGAAAGCAGATGGGAGGCGAGGGTCTGCCAGGAAGCGACGTGGGACAGGCGTTGCGGTTCCTCGGTTGCGAGTCGCAGAAGCTGTGCAGGGGCGTAGGCGGTATGGATAGGCGTTCCGGTTCGTTGCCAGGTGTCCTCAAGGACGTTCTTTTGCCTGAGTTCTTCACGGAGGTTATCGGCATAAGGAGCGCTGCTGGCGTCGGAGTATGTGTAGACAGGTGTTACCGGACGGCCGGCGGAGTCAACTCCGAGCCAGCTCATGGCGAAGCTGGTCCATGCGACAGCGGCAAAGCGAGGACTTGGGCGATGCTTACGGACAGACGCCAGACAATCGTTGACGACTTCCTCTGTCAAAACGGTGAGGACTTGCGGGTCGAAGGTGCCATCGAGCGCTTGCTCGGTGTGCCGGAAGGCGGTCGAGTCGTCCAACCTTTCGGCCTTCAGATCGTATGCGGAGGCGCGGATTGAGGAGCTGCCGAGGTCGATTACAAGGATCAGATCCTGTTCCGCGGTCCTGGGCCGGAGGTCGTCGCTTTGGCTTGAATCTGCGTGACTTACGCCATTCATGGTTGATGCCTTTCCAGTTCTGGCTGAGGCAGGGCTGGGGAACAGACAAGGGCCGTGCGGGGGCACGGTAGGGGGCGGAAGGAATGTGATCCGCGAGGGGGAACTATTGGGCTCGTATGCACGGTGGGTGAATGCAGGTCTGGTAGATTGTCTGGCGCTCAGCTCTCTTCGTTGGTTTGCCCTTCGAACTGGTTCTTCTGTTGCGCGGCATTTGAGAGGTGGGCAAGATCGTCATGCGCGAGTACAAACTGGCCTGACGGGCTGGTGCGATAGGCGGCTCTGGCCATCGTTGTGGTGGCGATAGGAGCGGTAAGAAAGAACAGTATAATGAGCGCAATCATGCGGAGCATCTGGCCTTGGGAGAAGAAGTGAACTCCGGTTGCCAGGAGCAGGCAGGTGATGCCGAGCGTTGCGGCAATGCCGGCGGCGTGCATGCGGGTCAATACGTCGGGCAGGCGGAGAATTCCCAGGGCGCTGACGAGAAGAAATAAGGTCCCGACTGCGGCCAGCAGAACGACGAGAAGGTTCTTTGTCATGGGGTCCATGGTTGCACCTCTGCAATTCGGGTGTAGGACGGCATTTATTCCTCTTCCTCCGGCCTTCGTTCCAGCCATCGGGTGTGAGGGAAACGTTCGAGGGCGCGGGCAAACATCATGGTTCCCAGGAATCCGAGAACGGCGGTGATAATCGCGCCTTCGAGCAGGACGAATGAATGGCTGTTGACGGCGAACAGGACGAAGATGCCGACCGCGTGGATCGAGATCAGGTCGAAGGCTACGGTGCGGTTGGGCAGATTTGGTCCGCGCAGGAGCCTGCCAAAACAAAGCAACAGGGAAAAGGTAACCAGGGTTGTCAAGACCCCAAGACTAAGCTCGAAGAGTTCGTTGCTCAAGTAGTGCCTCCCATTTTATGTATCGGCGGCATTCATTTCCAGAATCAGGCTGCGAAGCTGGAGGAGAGGGCGCTCAAAATGGTCTTTGATTTCAGCGCGAAACGCTACGGGGTCGGAAAGGTCGATGACGTGGACAAGGAGCACAGTCTCTTTTGCGCCGGCAACTTCAGTTTTCAATTCAGGCCGGGAGACAGGTTGGGCCTCCTGGGGTCCTTGTTGCTCGACGTTCGCAGCGTCTTCGAATGCGGTCGGTTCTTCGGGATCGCTGAACGGTCGGAGGCGGCCCGAGACATCCTCTCCCAAGTCAACGCTAAGAGTGCCGGGCGTCAGTGTGATGACGGTGGCAAGAATTGTGATGTCGAAGGGGTTGGTCAAGTCCAAAGGGACGGCGACGATGCCGGGGCGCAAGGAAGTCTGGGCGCTGAAGGCGCCGGCGATGACTTGACGAGCCAGGCGTATATTGCTTTTCAGGATGGCGTAGAAGACGTAAACGGCGAAAATGGCGGCACGGAGTGTATACAGCCCGTACTTGAGCTGCACGAGGGACATGAGCACGAATCCGAACAGGAAGCCGAGGAAGAGGGCGCCCAAGGTATAGTCGTTGTTGAGGATCGGCCACATCAGGGACATGGACAGATTCAGAACAAGAAGTCTCTGCATTTTGTCGTTTCCAATTGCTGGAAGCCGGTCCTATCCTTTGCGGCTAACGACCCCAGTGCGCTGAATAAAAGGCTCATCCATTCAGCGGGCCGGCGAGGGCAAGTCATCCAGCATTACAGATGGTAGGTTATTGCCGCCCGGAGATGTCGGAACCGTTGCGTTGAAGGCGCCGCGGCGCAGGTCGGATGAGTACAAGGCGGACGGTGAGACTGCTTCGATGTATGCGTCTCGATCGAGGGCGTTTTGGGCTACCTGCATGGAAAGTCTGAAGGCGGGTTCGCCGAATATGCCCAGGCCCAGGCTGAACAGGACCAGGCTGGCGACGGGTACCAGCATCATCCATTGGCGGCGTGTACTTTGCAGGAGTCTTGAGGGAACGCGGCTGGGTCGGCTGTATTCATCCCAGAAGGATTCACGCCAGAGGCGCATCATGTTAATCATGGTTAGCAGGCTGGCAAAGACGCTCACGCCGGAGACGACCCAATGGCGGGTATCCAATGTTATTTGCAGCAGGCTGAGTTTACTGATAAAGCCGCTAAAGGGAGGCACACCGGCGAGGGAGATTGCGGCCATAAAGAACAGAAAGGCAAGCAAGGGCTGTCTGGTGACGAGACCGCCGATAGAGGCAAGGCGGTCGCTGCCCATGTAAAGTTCGACTGCGCCGCCAGCCATGATGAGGGCGGTCTTGACTATCATGTGGTGGCAGAGATAGAGGATGGCGGCGCCGAGACCGAAACCAATTGCCAGGCTGTTTCCGCTCAGGGCGACGGCCAGGCCCATCAACATGAAGCCGACGTGGCTGATGATATGAAAGCTGAGAACGCGGCGGATGCCGGGTTGGGCCAGCGCTCCGAGGGCGCCGACGAGCATGGTAGCGCCTGCGATGGTAAGGAGCGCCGGCTGCCAGCTGATCAGCAGCTCCGGGAAGAAGAGTGTAAAGCTGCGAAAGAGCGTGTAGATGCCGACTTTTGTCAAGAGCCCGCCGAACAACGCGGTGACGGCTGGGGGCGGCGTGTGGTAGCTGGCGGGCAGCCAGAAGAAGAGAGGGAAGAGCGCGGCTTTGCTGCCGAAAGCAACCATGAGAAGGCCGGCGAAGATTGTGCGAACGGCTTCCGAGGCGAGCGGCAGACGTTCGGCGATTTGCGCCATATTAAGCGTTCCAAGCGTGCCGTAGGCGACACCGGCCGCGACGAGGAAGACGGTTGAGGCCAGTAGATTGAGGACAACGTAGCGGATGCCGCTGTTGGTCTGGGCGGGTTGCGCACCGACCGTCAGGAGGACAAAACTCGCCATCAGTAGGACTTCAAAGAAGACGTAGAGGTTGAAAAGGTCGCCGGAAAGGAATGCTCCGTTAACGCCCATGAGCAGAAACAGGTAGAGGGGATGGAAGCCCATACGGGCCCTGTGGTAGTCGATTGTTGCGACAGCGAAGGGATAGACGGCGAGAGCGACGATGGCCGTAAGGAGCAACAGGGTCGCGGACAAGCCATCGGCGTAGGCGGTAATGCCGAAGGGAGCGGTCCAATTGCCAAACTGCAGGACGAATCTTCTGTCCTGCACGGCAGCGCCGAAAAAGAGCGTCAGGGCGATTCCGAGGTTTAGACAGAGCGCCAGGGCCGTGAGAGCGACCTGATGTCTGATTAGCGTTCTGCCGCCCCAGCGGGCGACCAGCAGGATGAGGGCGGCAGTGAGAAGCGGGGCAGCGACGGGCGCGGCCAGCAGATTGGCGCTCAGGGCCATCGGTAGCTTTCCTCTTCCATCGCGGCTGATTCGTCCTGCTCTGACTGAGGGGTCGGCGGAAAGCCGGTTGAGAGGTCGTCGCTGTCGTATACCTCATCGACTTCGTATGCAAGCCAGTCGTACTGGTCGATTTCTGAGGACTCGGAGAAATCGAAGGGGTCTCCTTCACGCAGGAGAGGCACGAACTCGCCGTGGACAAAGTCGGTGGCGGTGACGGTGTGGCGGCGATTGACGAGCACGATGACGAAGGCCGTGATGCCAAAGCTGATGACGATTGCCGTCAGGATCAGGGCCTGTGGCAATGGGTCGGCAGGCTGGAAGGCGGCGAGCGTTTCAGTGTAGTGCTTTTTGTCCAGGAAGATGGGAGGGCGGCCGGCGGTTAGCTTTCCTGATCCGAAGAGCAGCAGGTTTACGCCATGGCTCAGCAGCGCCAGGCCGAGAATGAGTTTTATCTGGCCGCGGCGCATGATCATATACGTTCCGGTGGCAAACAGGCTGCCAACGGCGAGTGCAAGGAGAAGTGATGTCATCTCTCGGACCTTAAGCTTGAGTCATCAGCAACGACTGCTGGGTCGGATTCAAAACTGTCGGAAAGCTCAAGGGATGAAGCGCCGTCCGGAATTGGCGCGGCGCTGTCGGATATGCGACTGAGGCCGAGTAGATAGGAGGTCGCGACGCTGACCACGACGAGGAACACGCCCAAGTCGAAGATGACCGGGGTCCCGACCGCGAGTTCGCCGAGCAGAGGCAGGTGGAGGTCGAACCAGAGTCCTTTGAAGAAGACGCCATTCAACAGGCCGGCAAATCCGGAACAGATGGCAATTGCGAGGCCCAGTCCGATGCCGCTGTTGAGGTACGGACCGATTGAGCGTCGTACTCTGTCGTGCCCCCGGCTCAGGATCTGGAGTTCGAAGGCGGCGGCCGCCATCAATCCGGCGATGAAGCCGCCGCCTGGCAAGTTGTGGCCGCGGAGCAGCAAGTAAATGGCCAGAAGCAGCAGGAGAGGCGTGAGAATGCGATTGAGAAGTCGAAGGTAGAGTTCTGGCATTGGGCAGGACAAGTGAGTACGGAATTAGGTTTCGATGAGACAGTTTCATTCAGCCTTCGGGTCAGTCGGGGGATCGACGTTCAAGCGGGATGTTCCGGCAACGGGATCGGTTTCCTCGGATTCGGTTGGCTGTTCGGATTCAGGCTGGATGGGCGTTGGTGTGGGAAGTCTTACTCTGGGCGCGTTCAGGAGAGCGTAACCGCCCAAGGCGGCGATGGCCAGAACTGTAATCTCTCCCATCGTGTCAATGGCGCGGAAGTCGACCAGAATGACATTCACGACGTTCGCTCCGTGGCCGCCGGGCACTGCGTTATGCAGGAAGTAATCGCTGATGGACAGGGCAGCCTGCATCGCGTCACTGCTGTTGAACAGGACGAGAAAGAAGCCGAAAGCGCCGGCTGCGAGGGCAACCAGTACATTGCGGGCCTGTTTCCACCTTTGCATCGCCGGACGGATGTCCGGGGGAAGTTTGGTGAATACGAGAACCAGGAGGACGACGGTCAACACTTCAATGAGAAGCTGGGTAAGAGCGAGGTCGGGTGCGCTGAAGAAGACGTAGAACAGCGTAACAGAGACACCTACAACACCAAGGCTGATGATGGCTCCCAGTCTGGACGTCACGCGGGCGGTGGCGTAAGCTGATACGCCAATCATGAGAATCAGGATTGTTTCAGGCGCGCCAGGTATGGCAAGAGGCGTAGGAAAGAGGTCGTTCAGGTTGATCTGGCGTAGAGCGACGACAATTGGTATGGATGCGGCGAGCAGGACAACGCCGGACTGCGTAGCCAGAGTGTAACCCTGGGAGAAGCGGGCAGTGATCTGGGCCAATGCGTAGAGGTCGTCGAGGAGGCGCTGAAACAGGAAGACCCCACGTAAATTGTCGGGCAATTGGGAGAGGAACGCTCGAAGGCGTGATCTGATCAGGAAGAGCCAGATTCCGACAGTGATAGCGAGCAGGCTTGTCAAAAAGGCGGGAGTGAAACCGTGCCACAGAGAGGCGTAGACGTGGACGGGTTGGGCTGCGATGGATGCGGCGGCGGGCGTGAATACCCGTGAAAGCGGTTTCAGGACGAAGGGCGCGAATGTACCCAAGGCGACAAGGATGAGCGGGGCGGCGACGAATGCCGGGGCGGGCGGGTGATGGATCGGAGTGGCCACGGAGCTATGGGGAGAGTGCGAGGTCGAATCGCCGGTTTCTGCGGATGGAGCGGGCCGCAGGAATGCTTCCCAGACAAATGTGAAGCTGTAGGCAACGAAAAACGCTCCGGTAACCGCGGCGGCGCCAAAGGCGAGCCAGCCGGCCGCGTCGCCGTGTTCGGCCGCTGAATAGGCGGATTCGAGGAGCGCTTCTTTGGCGACGAACCCGAAGAGCGGCGGGATTCCGGCCATGGATAGCGCTGCCAGCAGTGCGATGCCCGAAGTTACGGGAAGTGTGCGCCTCAATCCGCCAAGCATTCTGAGGTCCCTGTGTCCGGTGGCATGGTCAACGATACCTGCGACGAGGAATAGGGGGCCTTTGTAGAGCGCATGGGAGAGGATGCCGACGACGACTGCCAGCAGGGCGGCCTCGCTGCGAAAGGCCAGCAGGGTAGTCAGGACTCCCAGCTGGCTGACCGTTGCGTATGCGAGCAACGCTTTCATGTCAGAATGGCGGAGAGCGAAGACGGCTCCCAGCAGCATGGTCGTTCCGCCGAAGAGCAGGAGGGCCCAGAGCCAGAGTGGATGATCGCTGAGAGCGGGGTGCAGACGGGCCAGAAGGTAGATGCCGGCTTTCACCATTGTGGCCGAGTGGAGATATGCGCTTGCAGGGGTTGGCGCGGCCATTGCGCCGGGCAACCACCAGTGGAAGGGGAATTGGGCCGACTTGGAGAAGGCTCCGATAAGGATGAGGATGAGGATGGCGGGATAGAGATCGTGCTCGGCCAGGCCTGGACGGGCGATGATTTCACTGATGGAATAGCTTCCGCTGGCCTGGCCCAGGAGGATGAGGCCGGCCAGGAGGGCGAGGCCTCCTCCTGCAGTGACAATAAAGGCATTACGGGCGCCGCCCCGAGCGACGGGGGACCTGTGGGAGTAACCGATCAGGAGATAGCTCGTGACACTGGTGCCTTCCCAGAAGACGAAGAGAGTGAGGAGGTTGTCTGCCCAGACGAGACCGAGCATGGAGGCCATGAAGGCAAAGAGAGCCAGATAGAAGTAGCCCTGGCGATCGTCATCTTCCAGGTAGTAATGGGTGTAGAGGGCGACGGCCACGCCGATGCCTGAGATGATCAGGCCGAACAGAAGCGAGAGGCCGTCCAGGCGGAATGAGAGTTCTAGGCCGAGCGATTCAATCCAGCGGTAATGTTCGGCGATAATTGTGCCGTTTTGCAGGTCAGCTTTGCCGCCAGAGGCAGCGCCGGCCCCCGAGAGGAGGGGAAGCGCGGCGTTCAGTTGCCAGACGGTTACGGCCAGCGGCGGCAGTGCAGAAAGCAAGCCGGCCCATACGCGCGTATGCGGCCGAATCCAATAGAGAAAAGCGCCGCTGACGAGTATGAGAAGAATGGATGCAGCTAACATCGTTGGCTCTTAGCGCTCGTTGAATTCAGAACCGGTACGGATTCTCTTGCGTTCTGTCTGCCTTGCTGCGGGAATCGCGGTTCAGAGTTGGCGATATTCGCTCTCGTTGGGGCTTGAATTCGCTGACCGCGACTGGCTGGCAGAAACTTTGGGCAAGGGCATGCAGGCGGAGCGGGAACGCAGGCCTCAAGTGGCCGACAATGAGGGAGTTCTCGCAGAGAGGTAAGGTGATGGGAGGTCGGCTCCGCTGGCAGGAGGCTCGGTGGGGGCCAAGCGCAGAGAGAGGATCGACTACAATGACGAGCAATTAGGAGGAGCATTGGAGCAGGCAGAGCGTTTAGTCTGCAAAGTGTGTAGTGAGAAAGGCGGCAAGTTCGAACCTCCTCGATATTCGTTTCATTTTTACCACAGTTGGATTCGCATCCCTAACTTTGAGGTCGGGGGAAAGGCGAGGGGCATTGGTCTGTGGTGATTGAGTGGCGAGGGGGCCGAGAAGGTTAGAGCGGCAGCTGTTTACGGTTGGCGTTCGCTGTTCAGTCGGTCTCGAGGCGAGGCTATTGCAAGTCTCTGCCGAAAGGGAGGAGGGCGAGTGGAATCAGCTTGAAGTGCTGCTTGGCAAACGGGATTCCCACGATGGTAACAGTCAGAATCAGGCCAGAAAGCAGATGGGCGAGCGCGATCTCCCAGCCGAAGAGAATGATCCAGAGCACGTTGAACAGAACGCGCAGGGGACTGTTGGCCTGCTGCGCCTCAACGATCTCTTTGCCAAAAGGGGCGAGTGAAGCTATGCCTATTTTCATGGACTGCATACCGAAGGGGATGCCAACGATTGTCAGGCAGAGCAACAGCCCGCCGAGAACGTAGCCCAGCGCGGCCAGAAAACCGCCGAAGATCAACCAAATGACGTTTCCAAAGATACTCACAGCGTCTCCTTCATGACGAGAATTCAGCTTCGACAGTGTGTTCGTGGGCTTAGACCCAGTACTATCCTATACGCAGAGAGCGAGAAATGGTTTTCCGGGCGACATTTTCCTGGCTCAGTTTGGAATTCGGCTACTTGAAATGGGCGGAAGGGCGAGGGGCAAGCGACGGAGCCGAGTGAAGAGTTAGGGCAGGCCACAGGGGGTTCGACAGAAACAGGGAGAAGCAGTGCAAAAACAGGACAGATTGGCCCGAAAATGGTTGACGGGCGGCGAAATTCTGCTATACTCGAATGACAGGATGAGTGGCAAATGGGCGTGGACACGTTGGTCGAGAGATTCTGACTTTCCGTCCCATTTGTCGGCCTTAGGGGAGGACGCCAAATGAGCCGGGTGCGGTGCCCGCAGAAGCGTTGTAGTTACTGGTTGAGTGGTTGGTGCGATGCAGATGAGATTGAGCTGGAGCCGGGGACACTTTCGTGTATGACGTTCGACGAAATCGAAGGCGAGGACGATTTGCCGGAGGGAGGCGTGTCAACTGAAGACGAGGATCTGGAGTTTGAATGGCTTGACGACGAGTCGATATTTGAAGACGACTTAGACGAAAGTCTCTACGGTGTCGATGATGGGGATCCCGACCTTGAGGATGAGTCTGACGAACGGTATGAGGAGGAAGAGGACACGTGGCCCCTTTGAGGAGATAGAGGTCAATTGGGGGGCGGCGTCGGTGTCGAACAGTCGGGTACCGGACGATGTCGGAGGGTTCTGCAAAGGAGCTTTGTTTGGGATCCTGCAGATCGTTTGGCGCTCTGGGCCGCGTCAGACATTTTATGGGGCGGGATCAACGAGGCCGGGTCGGGTGTGAGGGCAGAACGCTAAAGACTGAACGTACCGGCTGCACGAGTATCCAATTTGCGCCATCATTTCCGGTATGCTATGCTGGATTTGGATATGGACAGTTTGCCGCTGATCGTGTATAATCGGTCGTATGAGTACGGGGTTGATGGGCAACCACTGAGTAAGGAGAGCAGCCATGACATTACAAGCAGCTGTTCCGAGGTATACGCCTAAAAAGAGCCGTAGCCGATCCGGCGCGATGTTGCCGGTGAAGGCAAGACGGTTGTTGCCGGTGAAGTGGCAGCCGCCGCTACGGCTCCCACAGAAGTACAGCCCGAGGTTCTTCCTGGCCATGGCTGTGAGCATCGTAAGCTCAATCAGCTTTCTCTGGGTGCTTCTTCTGGTCATCTCTGGTTGAGTTGAAGAGAGGGTAAGCACTGGCAGGACAGCACGACAGTTTCATATCCGTTCTAATCGCCCTGACGTCCACTCGGACGTCAGGGTTTTTTTGCGGGGATTCGTCTGAGAGCAGTTATTCAGTTGTGAGTGACAAAAGATAGGCGACGATGGCGTCTATTTCTACCTCAGATAGCAGGTCGCCGTAGTTTTCCGGCATTACTTGCAGGCACTGCCCAAGTGGGCACTCCTCAACGATGAATGCGCTGGGCTCGACAATTGATTCTCTGAGATACTCCTCAGCGGAATAGCCTTCGCGCCGGCTTGCGGCGATGGCGCCAAGGTTCGTCTGGTCGGGGCCGAGCATTGCGGCATCGACCAGAGGCAGCCCAGTGGTCACGTGGCAACTGTTGCATCCCGTTCGGGTCATGGCATCAATGGCCAGAGCGATAGTTTCCTGCCCGAGCTGAGGAGACGAGGACTGTCCGGAAGACTGGTCCGGCTCGCTGACGACGACGGTGATGGTATCGCGGTACTGTTCGCCTTCGAGCGCGGTGTGGAGGCCGTCGGCGAATTGGAGGCGTAGGGTGTGCTCGCCGGGTTCAAGGTCCAGGGTAACGGTGGTCTGGCCCTGGCCGTAGTGGAGGTGCTGCGGGTCGTCGGGGATCACTTCCCCTGCCGTCGTGAAGTCGGTGTTGACGAGGATGTGGAAGTGGCCGGCGCCGTCATTGACTTCGCCGGAGGGTTCGACGACGAGGCCGGTTGCGGCCAAGACGACTTCGAAGGGCGAGGTGACGGTTGCGCCGTCGGCGGGCTGTTCGAAGCGGACGGAAGGCGTCGTTTCTCCTTCTTCGACGACGACGGTGATGGTATCGCGGTACTGTTCGCCATCGAGTGCGGTGTGGAGGCCGTCGGCGAATTGGAGGCGGAGCGTGTGCTCGCCCGGTTCGAGGTCGAGGGTAACGGTGGTCTGGCCCTGGCCGTAGTGGAGATGCTGTTCATCGTCGGGGATCACTTCCCCTGCCGTCGTGAAGTCGGTGTTGACGAGGATGTGGAAGTGGCCGGCGCCGTCGTTGACTTCGCCGGAGGGTTCGACGACGAGGCCGGTTGCGGTCATGACGACTTCGAAGGGCGAGGTGACGGTCGTTCCGTCGAGTGGTTCGAAGAATGCCACGGCCTGCTCAGGCGCGTCTTCTTCGACAAAGACCACGATGGTGTCTCGATATTCTTCACCTTCGAGAGCGGTATGCAGTCCGTCGGCGAACTGGAGTCGTAGAATATGCTCACCGGGCGGCAGCGTCAGTTCAGTTTCCAGGGACGCGTCACCATAGTGAACGTGTTGTTCGTCGTCGGGGATGACCTCGCCGGCCGCAATGAAGTCGGTGTCGACGAGAATGTGAAAATGACCCGAGCCCTGAATGACATCGCCGGACGGGTCGACGGCCACGCCGACGGCGCCCATTTTGACCACAAAGGTAGGGGGTACGATCGCATTGTTGGTGGGCTGACGGAAAAAGACTTCTGGCGCAGCGGCCCCTTCGTCATCGACTTCGGCCCGTTCATTTTCAGCCTGGGGGCTTTCATCCTGGGCGGGGGCCTCTGCGGTGGCTTCTTCTGCCACTTCCTGCTCCGACTCTGGTTTGGTGGCGGCGAGCGTCGCTTCCCTTTCGGCGTCTCTGGCCGCTTTCAGGTCAGCTCTGAAAGTGTCAACTGCCGAGTTGACGGCATAGACAATGATGAGTAGGGCCAGGATTGGGCCGCCAACTCGAATCAATGGGTGAACGTTGTTCATTTAGGCGCTCCGTCGGAGTAGTATTCGCAATCGTTGCGGTCTGGTTCAGTGGGAATTGCGCGATAGGCGTTAGATTTCCGGCCGGGACTGAACTGGACCAGGCAATGTACAACAGGGAATTATACTGTATCCGTTGGCGCTGGCAAGTGGGGGGGCCTCTGTTGCGGAAAACGCTGGGAGGGATGCGCGCAATTTTGTAAAGGGGCAGGAAGAATACGTCTGATCAACGGAGAAGGGCAAGTCAATGATCCACTGAGTGGCACGGTAGGGCACGGAGAAGGTCAACGGCAAAGATCCATGGAGGGACACTGAGAGGCACGGTGGGGCGGGGAGAAGGGCGGAGCGTGTAGCCAGTGAAGGGCGAGGAGGGGCTGGAATGGGGGGCAATTGAGTGTAAAGGTGAAGGTTAGAGTGCGACGGAAGAGGCTTGAATGTGGGCTTCGCTCTCATTGGCCTTGAGTTGGCCGCTCTCCAATCTAAGGCTTATCACTTTACTTACGCCGTCGTCACCCATGGTAATGCCGTAGATGCTGCTGGCGATTTCGAGCGTCCGGCGGTTGTGAGTGATGATGATGAATTGGGTCTGGTCGTGAAGCGCCTCGATGGCGGCGCGGAGCCGGTCAACGTTGGCCTCGTCGAGCGTTGCATCCACTTCGTCGAGCACGCAGAAGGGGGTCGGGCTGACGCGGAGAATCGCAAAGACGAGGGCACAGGCAGTCAGAGAACGTTCGCCGCCGGAGAGAAGGTCCAGGTTCTGAGTACGCTTGCCCGGCGGGCGGGCGAAGATCTCGATGCCGGTGTTGAGGATGTCATCGGGATGGGTGACGGTAAGCTGGGCGGTTCCTCCCTGGAGCAGCAGTCTGAAGAATTTCAGAAATTCCGCGGAGACCGCGTCAAAGGTTCGGCGCAGGTCCCCTTCCATGCGGCTGTCGAGCGTGCGAATGACCTGTTGCAGGTCGCTGGCTGCTTCCTCGAGATCTTCGGACTGGGACTGGAGAAAGTGAAAGCGGTTGGCGGTTTCCTCATACTCCTGGGGGGCCTCCGGGTTGACATTGTTGAGGCGCCGCACGCGTGCCCTTGTGTCTCTAACTTCATCTTTCAGGCCGGCAGGCAGGTCGTGAACGATGGGCAGTTGGGCGACGAGCGCTTGCAACGGGAGGGGAGGCTGGTAGGGCAAACCGGCCGCTTCTTCCATGTCTGCAAGGCCGAAATCCTGGCGGATATCTCGGCGCAGGCTGGATAGACGGCCTTCGTCGCCTTGCAAGGCAAGCCGTGCCTCGTTCAGGTCCGCCTCACTCTGCAGCAATAGTTGCTGGCCGGCCCGTTCATCCGCCTCTGCGCGGCCCAGTTCTTTATCGACCATTCTTACTTCAGTTTCCAGTTGAGTTACTCTCTGTTGGTGCGCCGTGACCGCCGAGCTCAGATCTCGTTCTTCGGCGGAAGCGGTCGTAACCCTTGCGCGAAGTTGCTCTTCCTCGGCGTGGAGCGCGTCCTGCCGCTTTTGCCTGGCCTGGAGCTGTGTGTCGAGCCGATCGAGAGAGCGTTTCTGTTCGGCGATCAAGGTCTGCTGGCTCTTGAGGTTTTCGTGCGCCGAAGCGGCTTTGGCGCGCGAGTCTGCCAGGCGGCGCAACAGCTTTTCGGGGTTGCCCTGGGCAGCCTTTTCAGCCAAGCGGGCCCTCTGGCGGGCGTCCGCCAGCGAGACTTCAGCTTCTTCCAAGGCTTGGGAGACCTGCTCTTCCGTGGAATCCAAATCCGCCAGTTCGATTCTGGTTTGGTCGAGGAGTTCTCGTTGCCAGGCAGCTTCCTGCTGCGCGCGGGCGGCGGCAAGCGTTGCCCGTTCCAGATCTGTCCGCTGGCGCTGCGCCTCGTCGAGAAGAATCTGACGGCTGTTTTCCAGCTCGGACCGCTTGTTTGACAGTTCCTCGATCTTCTGGCGGAAAGCCTGGACCCCCTTTACGGCCTGATGCGCGCGCGACTCGGCTTCCGCCAGCTTCGCCGGCAATTCGCGGGCTTCTCGTTCCCAGGCGAGTGCGGACCGGCGCTGACGGCCGCCGTAGTTGCCTCCTGTGACGGCGCCGCCGGGCCGGATAATTTCGCCTGCCAGCGTCACCACAGTGGGCATGGGGGCGCTGGAGTCGTGACGAACGCGTCGAAGGCGGCCGTTGGTTGTGTTGCCGGAATGCCGATCAAGCGCGTGGCGGGCCGAGGGCAGGTCTTCAGCGATCCAGATCCGCTGCAACAGATGCTCGATAGCCGGGGCGGCCTCGGATTCAAACTGCACTGCTTTGGCAGCATTGCCGATGATGCCATTGAGTGGGGGCGCCGGGATGGGGGCTCGAGACCGCAGCCGGTTCAGGGGAAGGAAGGTGGCGCGACCGGCGCCTGCCTGCTTCAGGTATTCGATGGCGCCCTGCGCGTCCTGCCATGAAATTACAATCAGGTTTTGCAGTGCGGCTCCCAGGGCGACGTCGATGGCCTGTTCAAGCCGGGGTGGAACTTGGATTCGGGAGGCAACCGTGCCGAGTATTCCGTCCAGCCGACCTTGCTGCGATGCTTCCAGGACGGTCCGAACGCCAGTCGCATAGATGTTCCTGTCGCCGCGAACGGGATGCAGCAGATCGAGACGCGTCTTCAGGCGTTCTACTTCACGCTGCTGGTGATTGGAGACTTCCTCTTCTCTCTGAAGGGTGACCAGTTCGGACTCGATGGTGTTCGAAACTTCGGCGATGGCGCTCTGTACCTTCTCGATCCTGGCGGCATGTTTGGCGGCGGCGCTCCGGGACGCTGTCAAATTCAGGTCTGCTTTGGAGGCGGCCCGGTTGCGGCGCTGAATTTCGGCCTCGAATCGGGTCGCGTTTTCCTGCAATGAGCGCCGCCGCTCGACAAGCTGATCCAGCCGACTGCGCAGCTTTGAGCCGGCGTCTTCTTCTTTTCTCACGTCTGCCTGGCGGTCACGCAGATGGCTGCGGGTTTTGAGGAACCGTTTCTCGGTGTCAGCCAACTGAACTTGCAGGTCGCGAACAGCGTTCTGACTGGTATTGTGGCGGTTCTGGGCCTTATCCAGATTTTCAAGTAGCGTTTCCAGCCGGAGTTCGGCGGACTCCTTCTGGGATTGCAACTGACTGTGTTCGCCGTTCAATTCAGTCTGTCGTGCGACTGTCTGATTGAGGCGTTCCTGGTTGACGGCAAGGCTGCGAATCACCTCGGCTCTACGGCGATGGCGGGCATCTCCGGACCTTGTCAGGTCGCTCTGGTCGGTTCGGAGCCTGGACTGGCGCTGGCGCAGTTGGTCGATATGGGTTCGAACGGCATGCAATCGATCTCGGCGCATCTCGGTTGCATTCTGGCCGCGTTGCACCGTGAGCTGGGCGTCTTTCAGGTCTTTGAGCGCGCGATGCCACTGGTAGCCGTACCAGACGTGGAGGAGGTCCTTCAAGTCGGTTTCAATCTGTTGCCGTTCGAGGGCGCGTTCGGCCTGGCGTTTGAGGCTGCTGAGTCTTGGGGAAAGCTCGGCAAGGAGGTCGCGAACGCGGCCGAGGTTGTGTTGCGTCGCTTCAAGACGGCGCAAAGCGGCCTGCCTTTTCTGCTGGTAGCCGGTGATGCCCGCGGCTTCTTCGAAGAGCGCGCGCCGTTCTTCAGGTTTGAGGCTGAGAACGCGGTCGATCAGGCCTTGTCCAATTACAGCGTAAGCGCGCTTCCCCAATCCGCTGGGACCCAGCAGTTGCGTAATGTCCTGCAAGCGGACTCTCTGGCCGTTGATGAGGTATTCGTTTTCTCCGTCGCGGTAGGCTCTGCGGGTGATTTCAACTTCGCTGAAGTCGATATTGAGGTCGCCCATTTCATTGTCAAGCATGATGCTGACCGCGGCCATCCCCTGCCTGGCCTTCTTGTCGCTCCCAGAGAAGATGACATCGACGGTTTTCCTTGATCTCAGGAGCCCGAAGCTCTGTTCACCCAAGCACCAGCGAATGGCATCGGCAACGTTGCTTTTTCCGCACCCGTTAGGGCCCACGATCGCGGTGACACCTCCGCCGAAGGCGAACTCAGTCGGTTGGGCAAAGGTTTTGAAGCCCTTGAGGTTTACGCTTTTGATTCGCAGCATTAGAGACTGTGGTTCATCTTGCAGTGATTGTGCGGGCTGGACGCCATTTTGTTCAGTGTCCTTCGACCTCCTCTTCCCGGTCCACGTGTATACATGTTTTTCGTTTTGCAAAAAGTGCGTGACGAAGATACGGGATTGGCTGCAAACGGCGCCGGACCAATCTGCGCCGTTGGAAGGAAAGGCCCCGGTTGGCAAGAAGCGAAACTTGATTTGGGTGGAGCGGGAGAAAACCGCAGGAACAGGGAAAGGGAGTTCACCATCAGGGTTGCCAGCCAGTTCACGGCGCCCAGAGGACGCGCCAGAGTCCTGGCAGAGCAAGCTCCGTCACAAGTCCGGCCGCGATCAGGAGGAAGGACACGGTAGCCAGGCGGCGCTGCCTGGAAAGATAGAAAAATGGACTCCAGGTGTTTCTGAGGAGGGGTTGAGCCAGGAGGATGATTGAGCCAGTATAACCGGCGATCATGGCAATCCGCCAAGGCATCAACCCCAGCAGGAGGCCGGAAGGCCCTTCGGAAGCCAGACGTCCGGCGGCAAAGGCGAACTGATTCAAGGTCCGCATAAGGAACCAGATGCCGATGAGGCCGGCCGAAAGAAGGCTGCCGAGCAGGACGCCGAGGAGTTCGACGATACGCGGGCCGGTGTTTTCGTATAGCGAACCTGGGAGAGCGCGTCCGGTGGCGCTCCATTCCAGCAGCGCGCGATGAAAGTCGAAGCCGTCGTGGATGGCTCGTTGGAAGACAACTGGCAGGAGGGCAGACCCTACGAGCATCACGAGGAATTGGAGTGAAAGCCAGAGAGACAGCATCATGATGCCTGTGCTCGTTCTTCCTCTGCGCAAGGGTATGGCGAGGAAGAGAGTGAGGGCGACTGTTTGCGCGATGGGCAGGAAGTTTGGCTGACCCAAGGCGGCGGGAAGGGCTGTGGTGAGCAGGGCGAAGAACACAAAGGTTACGTAGAAGATGGGATCGTTCAACAGGTCATAGCGGCGGCTCGTTGATGCGCCATTGGATGATGAATGCCCTGGATTTCGCATAACTGAATTATATCACCCAATTCGAGAGATGGGGGAAATGCAGTGATGTGGCGGGGATTGCCGCTCCTGATGCGAACGGCATTCAGGAGGACTGTGGGGAATTGCAGGGGAAGGGCGTGGAAAGAACGGGAACACGGTGGACCGGCTAGTTGGGACCCCTCAATTGGGCGCCTGCAATTAGGGTCCCTACTGGGGGGACGCCCTGCCGCCACGACACCCGGACCTACCCAGCCTGGCGCCCATACAGGAGGAGGCGGCCCGCGTGCGTGCCAGCGGGCAAAGACAGTGGGGGGCCCTGTTGTGAAAATTGCAGGCTGCCTCTGGGAATAGGCGCTGAGGGTGGCAGTTCCCTTCTCTGGGTTACCCCAAGCCTTGGCTGCAAGCGGCGAGGATGAAGTCGGTCTTTTTGGGGGAAAATTGTGGTATACTGGGCCGATGGAGCAATAGGGGACACCGACATGCGTCCTGTTTGAGAGCTGAAATGGCGGCGCCACGCCTTCTTGTATGGCAAGTAAGTGTGTCAGGTCACGGGAGGATTCGTACGGGTAAGCGGATGGACGCGATTGGCGATGAACAGGAGTGTCGAATAGGGCGTGTGGCGGCAGTGGTGGCGGCTGCGGGGTTCAGCAGTCGGATGGGTCAGTTCAAGCCGTTGCTGCCGTGGAGGCGGGGTACGGTTATCGAGGCGGTGACGGAGGGACTTGCGGCGGGCGGCGCGTCGCCTGTGCTGGTTGTGACGGGGCACCGGGGAGACGAGATCGCCCGAAATCTGGCAGATGGGCTTGTTGAGATCGTTTTCAATCCGGACTATTCTGGCGGCGAGATGCTGCGCTCTTACCAAGTGGGAGTCGAGGCGCTCGGGAAGTCGGGCCTGCCGGTCCTGGGGGCTTTGCTGGCGCTGGGGGATCAACCGCACATTCCGGTTGGCGTTGTGCGGCAGATCGTAGACCGGGCGCATGGTGAGCCCCGCGCGATCGTTATTCCCAGTTACATGCGGAGGAGGGGGCATCCCGTGTATCTGCCGGCATGGGCTTTCCCCGAATTGCTGGCGTTGGAGGCTGGACAGACGCTGCGCGATCTGATGGGCGAATTTCACGATGCGACTGTCTACGAGACGGTCGACAGCGATTGTGTGCGCCGTGATATGGATGTGCCGGCCGAGTATGAGGCGCTGCGGTCGGAATTTGAATGGTTGGACTCGGAGGCAAGCGCGGCCTGACATCCAGTCCATATTATATGGACTGGATTCAGTGCGGATACCGGTGAGGAACTGCTGACGGAAGAGGCCATGAAGACTGCGGCTATCACACCGCATTTCGCGTAGATTCGGCGCCGTTACAAACGTCGGGGTCGTCTGCAAGTGGAAGGATAAAAGGGGGAGATCTTGGGCGGGACACTTTATCATTATCTGAAAGAGATGCTGGCGGAGGAAGAGAGCGTGGCGGTGGCAACGATCGTTGACGCAAAGGGTTCTGTACCGCGAGAGGTGGGCGCGAAGATGGTGATTCACCCGCTGGGAAGGCATGTCGGAACTGTGGGAGGCGGATGCGGAGAAGCGGATGTCATCCGGGCGGGTCTGGATGTCATTCATGACGGGATCCCGCGCACGGTCCACGTGGACCTAACTGAGGACATTTCGATGGACAGCTTGGGTGTGTGCGGGGGCGTGATGGACGTCTTTGTTGAGCGATGGGATGGTGGAAGGGAAGCAGGCGCAGAGGAAGGCGGCGAGTAGGGTCGAGGCGGGAGACCCTCCGTGGGGGCCCGCGCCTTTCTGTTTTCCGAATGTCCGCTACTTTAGTCTTCAGCTGTTTCGGTTGGGAAACGGCTGTGCAGATGCAAGGGCTGTGACTTCTGGCGAATGCGAAGATTGATCATTTCGACTGCAAGCGAGAAGGCCATGGCGAAGTAGGCGTAGTTTTTGAGGTGGAGCTCTTCAACGGCCTCGTGGAGCCATCCTTCAAGGACCAGAAGGAATCCAATCAGAATCAGAAAGGCCAGGGCAAGTATTTTCATAGTCGGATGCTGTTCGACGTAGGCGGCGATCGATCCGGAGAATATCAGCATAACGGCAGCGGCGGCGAGCACGGCCGGGACCATCACCCAGAGGTTTCCGGAAATTCCCACGGCGGTAATGACAGAGTCGATTGAGAAGACGAGATCGATGATGATGATCTGCGCGATTACCGATACGAAGGAGGCTGCTGCTTGTGTTTTGCCGTCATGGCCTGCGGCTTCCAGTTTTTCATGGATTTCAAATGTGCTCTTGCCGATCAGGAACAGGCCTCCGACGAGAAGTATCAGATCCCGTCCGGAGAGTGGATGGTCAAACAAGGAGAAAAGCGGTTGGGTCAGTTGCATGATCCAGGTGATGCTGAAGAGCAGGGCGATGCGGGCAAATACAGCGAGGGCGATTCCGGTTGAGCGGGCTCTGGCTTGCTGGTTTTCCGGCAGTTTACCGCTGAGGATGGCGATGAAGATTACGTTGTCAATACCGAGAACGATTTCGAGCAGAACGAGAGTCAGCAGGGCTACCAGATTTTGGACCTGAAAGAGTTCCGTCATGCGGATTCTGTCTCCTTACCCCTTTTACCCAAAGGTGCCGCAGAAGCCTGAGGTAGGCGGCGACGTCGGCAGCGAAGTGTGTAAGATTCTAGCAGTTGGATTTGGGCGTGTCCAGCGGGATGAGGGCCTCATTCGATTTTGCCCCGAGGCCGTGGAAGGGAACGGCCTAAAGCCCTGGCTCCTACTGGCATAAAGTGAGGGCGCCCAAAGAATGGCAAACCCTTACCCTGTTTATGTCGAGGACGAAGCGGGGAGGATGGGTGCGGGAAATGGCAGGGGGAGGCAGGGGAGGCAGGGTTGGCGGGGGGGGCGGTTTCACGTTTCTGGGCCGCGGCGGGACGTAAGGGTTGCGCAGGACGGCGGCGCGGCGCGATTACCAAGGGCGGCGTTGCGGGGGGAATCCCCCTTGCACGAGGGAAGCCGCTTGCGGCCGAACGCCCCAAACGATGAGAGAGAGGCGGCACATCCCGATTGCGCCACTTGACGAGATCGGGGCAGGTGAATTCAGGCGGTGAAGCTAAATTCGGATAGGGGACGTACAATGCCGGCGCAATTTTACCCAAGGACGTTCTGTAAACGGCCAGACGAATATGGACTCACGCGATGATGCAGGGCAAGCTGCTGGATGCGCTCTTGGAAGCAATTGAGAAGCGGGAAGCTGTGGCGCTGGTAACGGTGACGGCAGGAGACGGCGCATTTGCCAAAGCCGCGGGAAGGAATGCGATCGTCTGGCCCGAGACTGACAGGCGTCCTGTTGGGGAGTTGGCCCTGGGTGGGCAGTTGGACGAAGTACTGCGCGACGCCCGGCTGGCGATAGAGGGCAAGAAGCACGAGCACTTTCACTACCAGGATGGTAGCGGGCGGTTTTCGGTATTTGTCGAGGTGCAGGCGCGGCCCCCGCATCTGATTATCGCCGGCGCAGGTCATATTGCTATTCCGCTGGCCTCGATTGCAAAGACATGCGAGTTTCAGGTGTCGGTTATCGATGACCGGCCGCAATACGCCCACACCGCCCGATTTCCAACCGCCGATCGGGTGATTGCGGGTCCGTTCAGGCCGACGCTGGGGGCGTTGCGCCAAGGCAAGGAAGTTTTCGACAGCGATACGTATGTGGTGTTGGTGACGCGCGGCCACCAGCATGATATTGACTGTCTACTGGAGGTGTTGGATGACCCTGTTGCCTATTTGGGAATGATTGGAAGCCAGCGGCGAATCCGGGCTGTGTTTGAACTGCTGGAGCGGGAGCAGAAGATACCGGCGAACAAATTTGACGGCGTTCGGGCTCCTATCGGCATTGACATTGGGGCGATTACGCCGGCGGAGATTGCGGTATGCATCATGGCGGAGATTATCTGCGTTTTGCGCGATGGGCCGCTTCCCGGGCTGAGCGAACAGATTCAGCTTGAGCGGATCGAAAGAAGGAAGCGGGCGGCGGCGCGTGCGAGAGGGACGGTGGCGGGGTAAAGAAGGTAGACTGCGCATGCGTGTAAAGGGTCGCGAGGAAGGGCGAAAACCTGTCTATTTCACAGGGAATTGTCTGTGGATCTGGTCGGCACTAAGGCGATGACGCTGGGCAAAGTGATCGGTGAGGTTAAGCGGCGCGGGTTGATCTGGGGAGGCTGATGGCAGATCTTGAGGACGTGCAGACGCTCAATCGCAAGGCGTGGGACAGGGCTGTTGCGCGCGGGAGTCGGTGGACGGTTCCGGTCAGCAGTGGGACGGTGGCGGCGGCGCGGCGCGGGGAGTGGGAGATCGCGCTTACGCCGGAGAAAGCGGCGCCGAGGTGGTGGTTCCCTGATTTGAGAAATGCGCAGATACTGTGTTTGGCGGGAGGGGGAGGCCAGCAGGGCCCAATTCTTGCTGCCGCGGGTGAAAGCTCGGGGGCGAGCGTTACGGTGTTGGACAACTCCCCGCGTCAATTGGAACAGGACCGTCTTGTTGCGGAGCGGGAGGGGCTGGCTCTGGAGATAGTTGAGGGGGATATGCGGAATCTGGGACTTTTCGCGGACCGGCGGTTCGACCTGATCGTTCATCCCTGTTCCAACCTGTTTATTCCCGATGTGCGGCCGGTTTGGCGCGAGTGTGCCCGTGTGTTGAGACGGGGAGGCAGCCTGCTGGCTGGATTCGTCAATCCTGTCATGTACCTGTTTGACCAGGGGAAGCTTGACACAGGCGTTTTGGAAGTTCGTCACAAGCTGCCGTACTCTGATCTGACCAGCATTTCCGAATCGGAGCGGGAGGCGTACATTCGTGCCGGGGAGGCCTTGGAGTTTGGTCATACGCTAACGGATCAGATTGGCGGCCAGATCGAGGCTGGATTCGTTCTTGCCGGCTTCTTTGAGGACCGGTGGGAAGGTCAGCAGCCGGGGGGCTATACCGACACCTATATTGCCACGAGGGCCATAAGACTGGGTGGCGGTCCATCAGGATCGAAGGTTTTTTGAGGAAATAGATGGCTGGATTACAATTGGATGGCTGTACAGAGACAGTTTGACCGGTTCAACGCTTGGGTCCTGGCCTTCGAGGGGACGAGACGGTGGAATCGGGACCGGGTAGTAAGTTCATGTATATTGCAAAGGAGCATCAAGACATGGCGTATGCGCACACCAATTCAAAAGGCAGAACCTATATTCTGCATTCGAAAGAGACGACATTGAGAAATGGTCGGCAGCAGACACTTTACTTCTTCGCGAAAGAGGAGAAGGAAGGGGCTCTGGAGGCCGTGCCGGAGGGATACGAGGTTTCTGAAAGCAAGAACGGACTGCCGGTGCTTAAGCGTTCGAAGTAGCGTGCAAATGCCAGCCCGGAGAATTCAGCCGGCGTTACATTGCGCCGGCTCTTCATATGGACATCAATCTCACTCTTGAAGAAAAGATAGATCGGACTCCTCCGCCATTGCGTGCGATCATCGAGGATTTTCGCAGTATGGAGCCTCGGGAGCGGTTGGAGTCTTTACTCGACTTTTCGATTGGAATGCCGGACCTGCCCAGCTTCCTTCACGATGCCCGTGACAGGATGGAACAGGTCCATGAATGCCAGACGCCGATATTTGTCTTTACGGACATTGTTGACGCTGGCGTGGACATCTATATCGACGTGCCGAAGGAATCCCCAACTGTACGAGGTTACGCGGCAATTGTGCAGGAGGGGTTGGAGCGTGCATCGCCGGATGCCGTTCTGAACACGCCTGATGACATCCACTATATGCTTGGTCTTCATGAGGCGATCTCCCCGCAGAGGATTCGGGGTCTGCATGTCCTCATGGCCTATCTCAAGCGGCAAGTAACAGCCCGACTGCAAGAAAGTGAATAGTACGCTCTGCGACGTTCCCGGCATCCTGGTCGGGCACTGGTCGGCTCCCGAGGAAGGGACCGGCTGCACGGTCGTGTTGACACCGGAAGGGAGTTGCTGCGGTGTGGATGTGCGCGGCTCGGCCCCGGGCACGAGGGAGACTGCCCTGCTTGACCCGGTAAACCGAGTGGACCGGGTGCATGGGGTATTGCTCAGCGGGGGTTCGGCCTACGGGTTGGGCGCGGCGCACGGGGTCGTGGAGTGGTTGGCAGAACGGGGCCATGGTTGGTACACCCCTGCCGCGCGAGTGCCGATCGTGCCGGCAGCGATCCTCTACGATCTGGGATTTGGCGGTTCGACAGTCTATCCCACGCAGGGGGATGCCTACGCGGCCTGCGAAGCAGCCACGGAAGAGGACGAGGGCCGTGGTTCGGTCGGGGCAGGTGTCGGTTGCACGGTGGGGAAGCTGCTAGGCTTTGAACGCTGCACGCGAGGGGGATTGGGCCAGGCGTCGGCGTCTTTGGCAGGGGGCGTGGTGGTCTCGGCGCTGGTTGCCGTCAATGCCGTTGGGGACGTGATCGATCCGATGCGGGCCGAGCTGGTGGCCGGCGCACGCGATCCGGAAGGCGGTGAGCTGGTGGACAGCCTTTCCTTAGCCGCTGAAGGTTTCGATTCATTTCTGTTTCGCCGCGGCGGAAGCGCAGCCGCTGACGAGCGCCGTCTGCCTACTGATTCAGGATCGGCAGGCGGGCAAGGGCTCATGGAAAACACGACGATTGGCGTGGTTGCCACGAATGTTTCGCTCGGCAAACCTGAGGCGACCAAACTGGCGCAGATGGCGCAGAGCGGCGTCAGCCGGGCAACTCGCCCAGCGCACACGGCCTATGACGGCGACTGTCTATTTGCCCTGTCAACGGGTGCGCTTGATGCTGAGGTCGAACTGAGTCTTTTGGGTGCGGTTGGGGCGGAGGTCGTGGCAGCCGCCGTGGTTGACGCCGTCCTCAACGCTACGGCTGCGCATGGGGTGCCCGCGGCGTCGGGACTGACCCCGCGGCGGCTCTCCGAGTAATTCACAATTCCGTATTTTCGAACATCTCAGACGTTGCCATGCTCCAGGACGGGTCCGTCCAGGCATAGGACGCTGCCGTTCAGTTCGCATGAGCCGCAGATTCCCACGGCGCAACGCATGTAGGCTTCCCAGGAGAGCTGCCTGGGAACGGCGAACTTCTCACCGAGCCGGTCGATGGCGGCGAGCATTCCGTGCGGGCCGCACGCGCAAATCAGGTCGAGTTCACCAGCAGACATGTGGGCCTCAAGTTGGTCTGTGGCGAGACCCGCGACCCCAGCGCTGCCATCCTCGGTGCATGTGAAAATCTTCATTCTGGCAGCGCTTTCCTTTACCGCTTTCGGCAAGGCGTCAAAACGATCCATATACAGCAGATCGTCGGAGGTACGGGCGCCGATGATGACGGTGAGCGCGTCCAAATCGGGCAGCCAGGCCCGCGCCAACCACAGAAGGGGGGCGACCCCGTATCCGCCACCGACAAAGGCGGCTCTGATGCCGTGGCAGGGCAGGCGAAATGCTCTGCCGAACGGTCCCCGAATCCAGAGCCTATCTCCTGGCTGCAGCCGGTGAAGAAGCTTGGAAAAGGGGCCGACGGCGGTGATCATGAGTGTAACTGGATCGGCGGCAACGAGGGAGAATGGCTTTTCGTCGAATCGTGGAAGCCATGCCATGACGAACTGTCCCGGAATGGCGTTCAAGCTGGCATTGAGTGTAATGGTCCTGGTGCGTTCGTTGTCGGCTTCGACGGACCGGATGAAGAAGGGGGTGGGGAGATGGAGGGCGCCGGAAGCAGAGGCGCCGCCGGGGAATACGCTCATGGTTTGTATTCAGAGTTGCCGGTACTGCCTGTTTGGGTCAAGCCCGTTCCAGGATGACGACGGGAATCACGCGGTCGGTCTTGGCCTGGTAGTCGTTGTACTGCGGCCAGATTTCGGCCATCATGTGCCACAGGGCTGGTTTTTCGTCCGGCCCGGCGGTGCGAGCGGTTGCCTGGAAGACATCTGGGCCGACGCGAAGCTGAACGGAAGGCGTTTCGACGAGATTGAGAAACCAGGATGGATGGTGTTCGGCGCCGCCGCGGGAGGCGACAATGACGTAGGTCTCTTCGTCCTCGACTTTGCCGTAAATGAGGGGCGTCGTTCGGGCCTTGCCGGTGCGGCGACCGGTGGTGGTCAGAAGGAGTGTTGGGACGCCGTTCCAGATGTGGCCGTCCTCTCCGTTGGAATCGAGATAACGGCGAATGTGTTCGCTGACCCAGCCGGGTACTTCCCGTTCCGCCATTTTTTCGTTTCTCCTTCGCATTTAAGGATTTTGAATTAGGCAATGTGTTGTGTGGTTGAGTCTACCACAATGCTGGTGGCATTGCACGACTTCGACTCTGGACTGCGCGTGCCCTGTCGAATGTCCGCGGAGGGAGAGGGAGAAGGTCAACGGCGTTGATCCACGAAGGGACACGAAGGGACACGAAGGGACACGGAGGGACACGGAGGGACACGTAGAGGGACAAGGCCGTAGGTTCGCAGCAGACGAGGCGGGGCTAGGAGAAGAGTGGAGAGAGTCTTTCTGCCCACGAAGAGGCGCGAAGTTTCGCGAAGAGGAGGGATATGTTTCAGGCGGAGAGTTTGAGGGGAGGATAGAGGTTTTGGGGGGTGGCGACCACAGTGGGGAGACTGGAAGGGGTCAGAACTGCAACGGCAAAACGGCTGCTGTACGGGAGGGCGCGGGGATGGGTGAACGGGGGAATTCGGGGGCTGTGCAGGCCGGGCGGGCCTGGGGGCCCGTTTTTTTTTGCTTGCGTTCAGAGCTTACTGGCGTTATGCTCACGAGCGAAAGAGTCATCTTCAAATCAGGACTGGAGGGAAACATGGTGCTGTCCACGGCTGAGGTAGAGGCATACCGGCGCGATGGGTATATCGGGGCCGTTGATGTGATCGATGGGAACAAGGTTTCGGACTACCGGTTTGCCTTCGACGAGCTGGAGGCAAAAGTTGGGAAAGAGACGGCGCAGATTGGCCTTATCGACTACCATTTTGAGGAAGAGTTCATATGGGAACTTGCCTCACATCCCACGATTCTGGATGCGGTCGAGGCGCTGATTGGGCCCAATGTGCTGCTGCTGGCGACCCACTTCTTCAACAAGTACGGGGAAGGTGAGGAAGCGGAGGCCTTTGTTGCGTGGCACCAGGACGTGACGTTTTGGGGGCTGGAGCCGCCGCTGGCGATTACTGCCTGGTACGCGGTCGACGACAGTGACGCGGAGAATGGTTGCATGCAGGTGATTCCAGGGACGCACATATCGGGCGTGGTGGAGCACGGCAAAGCTGAGCAGGCCGGCAACCTGCTCAGCATCAATCAGGAGGTCCATGTTACCGCGGAGGACGCGGCCGGCGCGGTTGACTTACCCCTGAGGGCGGGGCAAATCTCAATTCATGACGGTACGTTGATTCATGGAAGTCTCCCGAACCGGTCGGACAGGCGGCGCTGCGGTTTGACATTGCGTTACGTCCCCACGTGGGTGCGGCAGGCGGAGGACAACTCTCTGGACGGCCGCTGGAAGCCAGTGCTTGTGCGCGGGAAGGATGAGGAGAAGAATTTCGGCGAGCTGCGAACACCATGGCTGTAGAGGAAGGTGGAACGCCGGCTGCTCGTCCCAACGTGGTTTTTGTCCTGACCGACGATCAAGGTTACGGGGACCTTTCCTGTCACGGGAACCCGGTCGTAAAGACACCGCATCTAGATGCCTTGCACGGTGAAAGCGTCCGACTCACGGATTACCACGTGGGGCCCACTTGCGCGCCGACTCGGGCGGGGCTTCTTACCGGCCACTATGCCAACAGCACGGGCGTGTGGCACACGATAGGCGGACGGTCCCTTCTGCGGTCTGATGAAATCAGCATGGCGGACTATTTTGGCCGCAGCGGGTACGCGACGGGCATATTCGGAAAGTGGCATCTGGGTGACAATGCGCCGTACCGGCCCCAGGACCGCGGATTCGAGACTGTGGTGGTACACGGAGGCGGGGGGATAGGTCAGACGCCGGACTATTGGGGCAACAACTACTTCGATGACAGTTACTGGGATGGAGAGAGTCACACCCGGTATGAGGGGTATTGTACGGACATCTGGTTTCAGGAGGCGTTGCGGTTTATCGAGCGGAACCGTTCGAATCCGTTTTTCTGTTACATTCCGACCAATGCCCCCCATTCGCCGCACATTGTAGACCCTGCGTACAGCGATCCATACCTGGCCGTAACGCCGCACGAGGAGCGCGCCAAGTTTTACGGGATGCTGGCCAATATCGACGAAAACGTGGGCGGTCTGCGGCGGAGACTGGCCGAACTCGGGCTGGCGGAAAACACGATTTTCATTTTCATGACCGATAACGGTTCTGCAGGCGGCGTGGAGGTGGACGCGAACCAGAATGTTGTCAGCGGGTATAACTCCGGAATGCGGGGGCAGAAGGGGTCGGAGTACGACGGCGGTCACCGGGTACCCTTCTTTCTCCACTGGCCTGCAGGCGGGATCGACTTGGGTCGGGATGTGGAGACGCTGACGGCAAACGTCGACATTCTGCCGACACTGATCGATATGTGCGGCCTGGAGAATGAAACCGACAACAGTTTCGACGGACGTAGCCTGGCAAGCCTGATTCTGCAAGGCGGGCATTGGGATACGGACTGGCCGGATCGGGCGCTGGTCACGGATTCACAGCGGCTGACCTATCCGGTCAAGTGGCGGAAGAGCGCGGTGATGACCGGTTGCTGGCGGCTGGTGAATGGCAGTGAGCTCTATGCGATCAAGGATGATCCCGAGCAGCGGCGGGATGTTGCCGGCGATCATCCTGAGGTCGTGGCCACTCTACGCTTGGCGTACGAGGACTGGTGGCGGAAGGTTTCGCGACAGTTTGATGAGGAGATTCCGATTGCGATTGGTGGGCGGGGCGCGGAAAAGCTGCGGCTGAATACGCATGACTGGCGCAATGAAGACTGCGAATGCGCGTGGAACCAGAGTCTCGTGAGACAGGGTCTGATCTGTAACGGCCACTGGGAGGTGGAGGTCGTCGAGGCGGGACAGTACCAGTTCAGGCTGCGGCGGTGGCCCGAAGAGGAGGGGGCGGCAATTGGGGCCGGCTTGGAAGGCGGAGCCCCGAAGCCGTTCCGTGACATTGCAATCGGGCAGGAGACTGCAGGCGATGGAGAAGCTGACGGCGCCGGCAGGCCGCTGTCGCTAAAGGAGCGGATCGACTGGGGAGGCGGCGTTGCTTTGCAGGTGTCAAGGGCCCGGATCTTGGTTGGGGATCAGGAGGCCAGCATGGCGTTGTCGGGCGATGAAGAAGAGGTCTGTTTCACTCTTACTCTGGCTGCGGGGCAGACACATTTGCAGACGTGGTTTGCGTTGGCGGGCGGGGAGGAGTTGGGCGCCTACTATGTATACGTGGAAAAGTCGGCTGAATGAGGCGCTGGTCATTGCAAACCCCTAAATCTGCGGAAAACTGATCGGATTCAATGTCCACAAATCGGGAAGGATGCGTTATGGACACCTTTCATGATATGCGAAAGGGTTTGACGATCGCCTGAGGCCATTTGAGTCAATTAGCTTCCAAAGAGGACGGGTTTCAGATGTAGTCCAGAGTGGGGAGGTTGGGACCGCGTCGGTCGGCACTGCAGGCGTCAGTAGAATGCGGCCAGCGCTACAGTGGCCGGAATGGGAGGGGGATTCCTGCGGGTTGAGGATTATTCAGAGGGGTAGAGGGAAGTGGTTCGGGTAGGCTTTCAAGGAAACGATGGGAGGGGAGAGGATAGATGACGCAAGTAGATAGTCAGAGGTTGGCGATACAGGGCGGCGCGCCGGCGAAGCAGAAGCCTGATCCGCCGATGTACCCAGGGGGGATGGCGGTGGCGGAGGAGGAAGAGGCGGGTGTTCTGGAGGTTTTGCGGGCGAAACGCCTGTTTCGCTATTACGGGCCGGGCGAGACGGAGTCCAAGGCCAGCCAGCTGGAGGCGGCGTTTGCGGCGAAAAAAGGAACCGACTACGCGGTCGCGGTGACGTCGGGCACGGCGTCTCTGGTGTGCGGGTTGCATGGGATTGGGATCGGGCCGGGGGATGAGGTGATTGTTCCGGCCTACACGTGGATTGCGTCAGCCTCGGCGGTTGTGGCGGCTGGGGGCATACCAGTGGTGGCGGAGGTGGACGGGACGCTTTTGCTGGATCCGGAGGATGTGGAGCGGAAGATTACGCCATATACCAAGGCGATCATGCCGGTGCACATGCGCGGGGCGCCGTGCCGGATGGATGCGCTGATGGCGCTGGCCAAGGAGCACGGCCTCAAGGTGATAGAGGACGTGGCGCAGGCGAACGGAGGCAGCTATCAGGGCAAGCCGCTGGGCTCGTTCGGCGACGTCGGCTGTTTCAGCCTCCAATTCAACAAGATCATCACGTCCGGCGAGGGCGGGATGGTGGTTACAAATGACGAAGCGGTCTGGAAACGCACGAACATGTATCACGACGTGATCGGCGCGCTGCAGCTGAAGTATGGGGTGGACGAGCTGCTATGCGGCGTCAATTACCGGATGCCTGAGTTGCTGGCCGCGGTCGCGTTGCCGCAGCTGGCCCGGTTGGACGGTCTGATAGAGGACATGCGCCAGCGCAAGAAGATGATTAAGGCGGGCATCGAAGATGTAACGAACCGCAAGGGCATCCGTTTTCGCGAGATGGCGGATGCGGACGGTGACACAGCGATCTGCACCATATTTTTTATGGACAGCGCGGAAAAGGCTGCGTCGGCGGTGGAGGCGCTGCGGGCGGAAAATATTGGGGCAGGGACGCTGTATTCGCCCGATGAGATCGACTATCACGTCTATGCGCACTGGGTTCCGATCATGAATCAGCGCGTATGGGCTGAAGGAGGCGGCCCGTGGCGCTGGGCACAGAGGGAGATTGAGTACCGGCATGACATGTGTCCGCGGAGCCTGGACCTGCTGGGACGGGCAGTGCATTTGAACGTGAGCCCGCTCTTGACCAATGAAGACGTGGAGGAGACGGTCGAAGGGTTGAATAAGGTACTGGAAGAGCTCGGTTAGTCTGCATTTGTATTGCCAACCAGGTTTTTTCACGTTGCAACGTTAGATCGGAAGAGGCGGCGCGCCAGCGCTGCCCACACAGAAGCCAAGGAGGAGATACCATGGCTACCGGTACCAGGTTGTCCAGACGCAGTTTTCTGGTTCGAACAGCGACAGTGGCTGGAGCGGCCACGCTGGGGGCGGGCATGGCGGCGTGCGCGCCGGCCGTTCCCGGCGCGACGGGCGAGGGAGGCGATGCGCCGGCGATGGAGGTCGTTACGTTGACGATGTGGAAAGGGCCGCACAAGGCGGCAGGTGACGAAACAAAACTATGCGCCCAGCCGACCCTAGACGTGCTTGAGGAGATGCACCCTGAGATCAGCGTTGATTTCAGCGAGGTTCCCTGGGGCCAGTACAACGAGAAGTTCACGGCCGCGTTTGCCGCGGATCAAGGGCCTGACGTGAGCTACCAGACGGAGTCGTTCCCGCGCTTTGTGAATGCGGGCCATATCATGCCGCTGGATGAAATGATCGCATCCAGTGGGTTCGAGCGCAGCTTTTTCTACGAACGAGCGTGGGGGCCGGGCACGTACGATGGGACGACCTACTCGCTTCCGTGGATTATCGGCGGTTCAAACCTGTTCTGGAACAAGGACCTGTTCGAACAGGCGGGGCACGACCCGGATACGCCGCCGGAAACAGTTGATGATTTTGTGAGCATCGCGCAGGATATCACGGCTCTGGATGAAGATGTCTACGGTTTTGCCACACATCCGAAAGGGTGGCACGAAAACGGACAGTGGCCGCGGCGGTTTGGCGGGCACTGGTTCAACGACGACCTGACCGAGTGCATCGTCAATTCCGAGGAGGCGTACGAAGGCTGGCACTTCTTCAATTCGCTATTCCACGACCATGAAGTGGCGATGCCGGGCGCGATTTCGGGGCAGGAGCCGGGTGTCGGCGGTTATTTCCGCGACAACAAGGTGGGGATAATCACGGCCCAGAATACCTTCGCCAATTCGGTGCGCAGCGAGAAGCCTGACTTCCGACTGGGCGCGGCGCGCATGGCCACGGGCCCCGCGGAGGGAGCACGCGGGCGCGCCTGCTACGGCGGTGTTGGCATGCTGGCGATCGCGGCGAATACGGCCTATCCTGACGAATCATGGACGGTGGTCGAGACGCTTGTTTCGCCAGATCTGCTGACATCCTGGATCGGGTGCCTGGGGTTCATGAGCGTGTCGCCGCACGTGAACTTCTATCCTGACGACGAAGTTTTGACTGTGGCCCAGACGACACTTGAATACACATTCTTCTGGCCGTACCGCGGCTGGATCTTCAAGTTCTGGGATATCGAAGGCACGTCAATCGAGTCGTTCGTTCTTGGACAGCGCACGGTTGAAGAGGCGGTTGAGGATATGGTGGAACAGGTCAACGATATGCTGAGGGAGGAAGAAGGGGCATAGACGATTGAGCGAGTGCGGGCGGCCGCGCTCTTATGGCCCGGTCGCCCGTACCTGGAACATTCCTCCTTTCACGGCCCGAATCGCTTGGCCAGGGAACGGTATCGAGATGACTACGAGCTCAGAAGCCTTACAGACGACACGAGAGCGAGGGGGGCCCTTTTGGGGACGCGCCGCCGTGCGGCGCAACCTGAACGCGTATGCCTTTATCCTGCCTTTCATGGTTCTATTTGCCCTGTTCAACATTGGTCCCTTTTTCTGGGCTCTCTGGCTTTCCCTGTTGCGGGGAGACTTAGTCGACCAGGTCAAGCCATTCGTTGGGGTTCAGAACTACGTGAGCCTCACGACCGACGCCATAACGCTCAAGGTGTTTCTGAACTCGCTTCAGTATACGGTATCGGTGGTGCCAATCGCGGTGGTAACCGCGCTGGCGCTGGCCTTTCTGATCGGGAACAAACTGGTCCGGTTCAAGGACTTCTATCGTGCGGTTGTTTTCTTCCCCCTGCTGGCTTCGGCTGCGGCCACGGCTCAGATCTGGAGTTACATTCTGGCGCCTCGATATGGCGTATTGACCTATCTACTTGGTCTGGTGGGCGTGCCGGAGATCTACTGGCTGTCCGATCCTGAGTGGGCGCTCTACGGGATTCTGCTTGTGGAGTGGTGGAGGGGGATAGGCTTTCACATCATCCTCTTTTTGGCGGCAATGTTGGGTGTTCCGGAAGAGCTGCACGAGGCGGCCCGGATCGATGGCGCCAATGCCTGGCAAGTGGCGACGCGCGTGACCATTCCTCTGATGCGGCCGGTAATCCTGTTCTCAGTGGTGATGGGTACGATATGGGCGTTCCAGCTGTTTGACACCGTGTTTGTGCTAACGAACGGCGGTCCAGTTCACGCGACGGCGACGATCGTGTGGTACATCTACAACCATGCGTTTCGCTACGGGCAGGTAGGCATGGCTGCGGCGATGGGGGTGGTGCTGCTGCTCATCATCATGCCGATCTCATATGTGCAGATGAAGGTACTGGGTGAACGATGATCTCACAGCCGGGAATCGGGAATCAGGGAAGCGTAACAGTGAAGGATAGTTTCAATGACCCAAATTGACCTCAGGAGAGATTGGCGAAGGAGGCTGCGTCTGCTGCCCCAGGCAGTCGTCGTGTATGTTCTCCTGGCGATGCTGGTCATTATCATGTTGGGCCCCTACCTCTACATCTTCTCCTCCTCTTTCAAAGAGACCTACACGCTCATATCGATCCCACCTCAGATCATCCCGGAGCAGCTGGTTTGGGACAATTACACATACATACTGAATGAGTTGCCTTTCAGCCTGTGGTTCTTCAACACGATTCTGGTCGCGGTTCTGGTTACAGTCGGAACGGTGCTCATTGATGCGCTGGCGGCTTACGCCTTTGCCAAGAAGGAGTTCTGGGGTCGGGACGTCCTGTTTGGACTGATGCTGGCCACGATCATGATTCCTGGCGCCCTTCTGCTGATCCCTGCGTTTCTCATCACCAATTGGTTGGGTCTTCTGAATTCCTACGGCGGGCTCATCATTCCGGCACTGGCGAACGTGCTGGGCGTCTTCCTGTTGCGGCAGTTCATGCAGACGATTCCTGAGGAGCTTGAGCACGCCGCCCGCATCGACGGTTGCACCGACTTTGGCGTTTTCTGGCGGATCATTCTGCCGCTGTCGGCGCCGGCCCTGGCGACATTGTCGATCGTGGTCTTTACCTCGCAATGGAACAACCTGGTCTGGCCCCTTGTGGTGCTTAACGACAAGGATCTCTACACGCTTCCCCTGGGACTGGCGCTTCTGCGCAGCGAGTTCCAGGTCAACTACGGGATTACGTCCGCAGCCGCATTTTTGAGTGTGGTTCCCTTGTTGATCGTTTTCCTTTTCCTGCAGAGGTATTTTCTGGAAGGTCTGACGGTTGGGGCGGTGAAGGGTTAGGAGCGTGAACCAGAATGCTCGCCCTATCAATGTGAATTCAGTCGGAGACCAAGAGTTCTTGCATTTAGTGTCGAGTCTGAATTTCAGCTATAGGCGTGTGACGTTCTGAGAAAGGATGGACCTTGATATGTGGGAGCGCGGCGAGGGGAACTGTAGAGTTATGGGTCGGGGGTGAGGTGCCGCCTTGAGCGCAGAGGGAGGAGTGGAGGGTGTGCGAGTGACTTGCTGGCATCTCTCATTAGCAGAGCGTTTCGGTGGGGAGGGGCGCCCACAAGGGGGGGCGCCACCAAAGTGGGAAGGAGGGGACGCAAAGTGAGCGAGGCGAACATACGAGGGAGTGGCAGGGGTGCGTGATTGCCGCGAGACAACGATAGCGGGGCGTGGCAAAACAGCAGCTAGTTTGAGGCTGACACTGGCGGTTCCTGATGAGTCCTGCAGCCCGCTTCTCTAAACTACCCCGTAACCAGACTGCTTCACGGGGTGGATAGGGGCTCGACAAGCATCCCGCAGAGGTCATAAAATTGCCCAGCCATGAAGATAGCCTAGATGCATCCAGTTTTTCTCTTTTTAAGCAACTCAGATTTTCAACCGCGGAAGAACAGATTGATAATGCAACCGCAGCGATCGAACTTCTGAAAGACGAGGCATCCCGGCACTTTGACGAAGGCTCGCAACCATTCAGGCGCTGGCATAGGGGATGTGATGAGCTATGGATGTCCGTCGATGGGTTCTTGGCGAAGAGTCGAGTATTCCGAGTGGATGCTTTTGCCATTCTGGAAGGGTTCATTGACAGTTTTGAGCATACAGAACGGAGATTCCGTCAGATTCTTGATATAGATTCAATTCCCGATGCGGAGCGTGAGCAGATAGTCGAACTGACATGGAACTGGTTCAGTGTCATTCTGAGATTCTCGGTCTATGCGCTGGTCTTGGAGTACCGAAGCAGTCCGGCAAGAAGTCAACAGGCGTAACATGGCCGTGAGGAGAAGAGGATGGCTAAACACAGTATCAAGAGTGTGTCCAAGGAGCTAAAAGGCAGCGGTTTGATCGATTTGATGTACACGCATTATCAGATGCCGCTTACGTCAATGGCAGAAATGGCAGACGCGTGCGGCGGTAGGGAATTTCGGGCAACGCACATTCAGATCGCAGAGAGGTTGGGCGACTACCATGGCAAGAGCATTACTCCTGAGCTTGTCGCTGAATTGGTCTTCGACTTTATCAGACTGGGAATCGTGGAAGTGGTGTCGGCGACTGGCCCTGTAACCTATCGAACGGGGATCGGAAGAAACGAGTGGAACCTGATCTCTGAGAACGAACCAACAACGTATCGTTTCGGTAGCTATGACAGCTTTGTCGAGCTGGCCGAGGAGATCCAGAGTATGCAGGACGGTAATCAGGCGCCTCTGTTGCCGCTTGTTGTCCCCGAAAGCAGTCCCGTGAGAACAGTCCAGTAGCGCCAAGAATGGCGCCGTTGACGTTTGGGGAGGGCGGTCAGCAAAGCCGTAACGCTTGTGGGACGATTCGGACCTTGAGTTGAAATATGGGGCCAATTTAAGCTTATTCCTGCCTGCGGCGGGATGCGGCAAGGCGCGGAGAAGACAGAGGCGCACCGCGTTCAATGTGCGCAGGTGCGCAGCCGTTTGCGGACCGGTGGCGCTTTGCCCCAGGGAGTCGCTGTTCAGACTGAGGGCGACGAGGTCCATTTGTCAGCGGGTAGAATTCGCGATGGTCAGTGGTGAGAAGTACTTTTAAGCGGGTTCTGTAAGCTGTGGATTCAAACGGGCGCCAGCGTTTAGAGCTGTCTGTGTCAGTCAAAGCACATCTGTAGTAGAGGCAGATTTTCATGTGGGGAGTTCGGCGCGCCTGTGGGCGGGCATAGTTTCCGGGGCGGTTGCGGGGCCGATGCCCCGCACATGGGCAGCCGCTTGGGGTTGACCGCTAAGGAGCAAGGAGGGTAGGGCGACGAATGAGGATGTAGACACAGTTTTTCTCGCCCCATACCGATGCGGCAAAAGGGGATGCTTAACAGGATCCTTATTCCTGCAGAGGTATTTTCTGGAAGGTCTGACGGTTGGGGCGGTGAAGGGTTAACCATTTGAACAGGAGTGGTCGCCCTACCTGTTACTTGACCAGACGGCGCCTGCGGGGAGAATAACTTTGACGGCATTCGTGTGGACGATAGAGGACGCCGGCTGGGGCGACAGCGTATTGGTGGCGTCTCTGAGGAGGACAACAGAATACTTCGGGGCACGGGGCCTGCGTTCGACTGTGTATGCCGTTCCCAAGCCGTGGGGCGAGGCGATGACGGCTGAATGGAAAGAGGCGCTGAATGCGGCGCTGGGGGCGGGCCACGATCTGCAGATGCTGGGCCTGACACATTCCGACTGCTATGAGTTTGGGCCGCCAGCCTGGCCGGCGACGGCCCTGCTGCCCACGCTCCAGGCGGAGTTCGACGAACGCAGCGAGGAGTTGATGCAGCGTTATACGGTTGAGAAACTGCGTCTGCGGCTTGAGGAGGGCAGGGAGATTTTCGCGCAGGATCACGGGGTGGAGCCAGCAGTTTTCCGGGCGCCGTGCGGCGCAATCTCCAAGCCGATGTTTGGGGCGATGCGAGAGGCCGGCTTCGGCTACCACTCTGGAACGTTCATCAGCGCAAGCGGATACGCCCATTTCCTGGAAGAAGGGGCGGAGATTGCGCGGGGGTGGGAAGGCAATATCCTTCGCCGACCGTTTCGCTGGTATGCGGACGTTGTCGAGGTTCCGATTCTGAATGAGTATACGTGGCACGGAGCCGGGCAACGCGGCGACGAGATTGTCGAGTTGGCCCGTCAGGACCTGGACCGCGTCAGCGAGGACAGCCCGGTTGTTGTCTTGGCCATGCACACGCACGGGAACGCTGACGATTACGAACACACGTTCAGGATGATCGACGCCGTTGCGGAGCATGTGGGCCGCAAGCCGGGCGCGCGTTTTGCGACATTGGGGGAGCTGGCGGCTTCTGGCGCGCTGGCGGAGGCAGCCACGGTAAGTGGGCCTGACATTCTTGCGGTTTAACGGCAGTCTGGCAGCGGAGCGGAGAAGGAACATTGCGCCGACTTATTCCCCGCGGCACTTGTGAAGGGTCTTGCAAGGAAGAGTCAATTTCGGTCAGCTGGATCACATGGGGGTGGAGGGAAAAGAGATGACGGTATACTGCTGGAGCATTGACGACGCAGGGTCGGGCGGCAGCGCGATGGTGGAGTCCTTGAGGAGGGCGACGGCGTTCTTCAGCTCGCGGGGGTTGGGTTCGACGTGGTTTACCGTGCCCAAGGCCGGGGGAAAGGCGATGACGTCGGAGTGGAAAGAGGCGCTGATCGCGGCGCGCGACGCTGGGCACGACCTCCAACTGCACGGTCTGACCCATGCTGACTGTTACGAATTTGGGCCGCCGGCCTGGCCGGCAGTCTCCATACTGCCTTCTTTGCAAACCAGCTTTGACGACCGGCGCGAGGAGTTGTTGCCGCGTTATACTGTAGACAATCTGCGCGCCCGAATCGAGGAGGGGATGGAGATATTCGCCATGGACCTGGGGGTTGAGCCGACGGTTTTCAGGGCTCCTTGCGGGGCCATCTCCAAGGCGATGTTTGGTGCCCTGAGAGAGGTAGGGATCGGCTATCATACTTGCATGTATATCAGCGGCAGCGGCTACGGACATTTGCCGCACAACGGGGGTGATTTGTCACAGAAGTGGGTCGACAACATTCCCTATCAGCCGTTTCGATGGTATGAGGACATTGTGGAGGCGCCGATCCTCAACGAATACACGTGGCGGGGCTCCGGTGAACGCAGCGATGACTTTGTCGAACTGGCCCGGCAGGACCTGGACCGCATCGGCGAACACAGCCCGGTAGTCATCATGCTGATGCATACGCACGGAATCGCGGACGACTATGAGCACACTTTCAGGATGATCGACGCGGTTTCAGAGCATGTCGGGCGGAAACCGGGGGCCTCGTTCGCGACGATGGGCGAGCTGGCGGAATCGGGCGCGCTGGCTAAGGCGGCCACGGTGGATGGCCCGGACATTCTGGAGGTTTAGCGCAGGGGACTCAGGGAAGACACAGATGAACATAATCGTAATCATTTCGGACACGTTCCGCTACGACAACCTGTTTGACCGCGCGGCGGCGATGCCGGTGCGGACTCCGCACCTGGACCGCTTTTCGAAGCGTTGTGTGAGCCTGTCTCGGTTATATACAGGCAGCTTTCCAACGATACCGCACCGGACAGATTTCACGACGGGGCGGGTGGGTTGGCCGTGGTATCCGTGGCAGGACCGCCGCTTGAGCAGCCGGAATCATCTGCCGGAGATTTTGGGTGAGGCGGGCTACGTCAGCCAGCTTCTGGGCGACTGCCCGCACCTGGTACGGGCGGCCTTCTTTGAGGGCTTCAGCGGCGCGCACACTTTGCCCGGTCAGGAGGGGAATACCTACTTTCTGGGCATGAATTACCCGATCGAAGAGGTGATGGCCGACGACAAGACGCGCAACATGGGCAATCATTTTCAGGGGCATAATCTGATTGATCTTCATTCATGGATAAACCGGCGCTGGTACCGTGAAATCGATCGATTCCCGCCGCGAACGGCTGAGCTGGCGGTGGAGTGGCTGGAGGAGAACAGCCAGCACAGCCCGTTCTTCCTGTGGGTGGATTTCTTTGATCCGCACGAGCCGTGGGATCCGCCGGAGTACATGGTGCGACGCTACGATCCTGACTATGATGGGCCCCCGATGCTGCACCCCAACTATGGCAAGGCCAGCGATTATACTGAGGAAGAGTTGCGCAATCTGCGCGCTCACTACTGCGCTGAGGCGGAGCTGGTGGACCGCTGGGTGGGGCGGATACTGACCAAGATTGACGACCTTGACCTGTGGCGCAATTCAGTTGTCGTATTCATGTCGGACCACGGGATGGCGCTGGGCGAGCACAATCGCACGGGAAAGTCGAATATCAGCAAGTTTGACGATCGATTCTGGCCCCTATACCCCGAGATCGTCCACATACCTTGTTTGGTGGCGGCGCCGGGGTTGGAAGGGGGCCGCAGCGTGGATACGCTCTTGCGTCCGGCGGACATTACGCCGACGCTACTTGAACTGGCGGGGGTAGACGCAGCATCGCCGGAGCCGATGCATGGGCGTTCCTTTGCGGCGCACCTTCGGGGGGAAAGCGAGGCTCCGTTGCACGAGTGCGTCGTGTCAGCGACCTATACACGGTTGGAGCAAGGAGCGCTGCCTCCGAACAGGGTAACACCGATGTTGTATACTGAGCGCTGGGCTTACGCTCCTGTCGGATCCTATGGAGGCAGGCAGCTGTTCGACCTTGAGAAGGATCCGCAGGCCAAGACAAACCTCATTGGGGACCAAAGTGACATAGCGGACGACCTTCATGTTGCGTTTCTGGATACGCTTCGCAGGATGGATGCTCCGCAGGCTGCGATGGAGGTGTGGCAAAGGTAAGAGGATGCATTTCCAAAGGGATCTGAACATCTGCTGGCATCGTTCTTTGCGATGTCTTTGGGCAGGGGCGCGGGCGCGCGCATTGCGATATTTGGACTTGACGGGGATCAGGGGTATTATGCTGACGCCTGCGCAAGGCCCCCCGCTGCGCAATAACCGGTTTCAGCGATTGATCAGTTTCGTCATTTCTTCGGCTGTCCTGTGTTGAGCAGTTTTTTGGGCAGTGAGCGGGTGGAACGACGATGCATTCGTACTGATGCCACGATCCAAAGTATGCGTTTAATGGTTGGCGACTTAGGGGCATGACCCTTATTTCGTCTTGACCATGACTATACCCTTTCAACATCCTTTTACATGGAGGAATGACAGAATGGACAAGCAGAACCAGAAGATGCTGTCGCGTCGCCGCTTCCTGCAGGTATCGGGCTTGGCAACAAGCGCGGCCCTGCTGGCAGCTTGCCCCGCGCCGGCTGCCCCTGCAGCCGATAGCGGCGGTGATGGCGGCGCCATGATGGAGACGAAGAAGCTTGAAGCCTGGTCGCGTATGACGGATCTGGCGCAGGAGTCGATTAAGGAAATTATCGACATTTACAACGAGCAGAATACGATGGGCGTAGAGGTCGAGTTTGTCTACATTGCCCAGACACAGGGCAGCCAGGCAGACGAGAAGCTTCTTACCGCCGTTGCCGGCGGCACGCCTCCGGCGCTGCACTATGCGGACCGGTTCACAGTCCCGCAGTTTGCGCACGAAGGTTTCTTCACAGACATCACCGACCACGCCGAGGCGGCGGGTGTGACCAAGGACCTGTATTTCGACTTTGCGTGGGACGAGACGGTCTACAAGGGCGGCATCTATGCGCTCTCGTTTGACACCGACACGCGCGCCCTCTGGTACAACAAGGACATCATGGCAGAGGCCGGCGTCGATCCCGAGTCGCCGCCCACGACTGTGGAAGAATTGATGGCTGCCACCGAGGCGCTGACAGTTCGGGACGATACGGGCGCGATCACGCGGTACGGTTTCAACCCGATTTACGACCAGGCCTGGCTGTATACGTGGGGCTTTGGGTTCGGCGGCTCGTTCCAGGACGACGAGCGGCGGATCACCTTTGCTCATCCGCAGAACATCGAAGCGATGCAGTTTGTCAAGGCATTTGTCGATGAGATTGGTGTCGAGGACATTGACGCCATGCTGGCCGCTTGCGCGGGCGGCAACTGCCGCGGCGAGAACGACTACTTCTGGACCGGCCAGAGCGCGATGACATGCAGCGGCAACTGGAAGGTTGCACAGCACCATCGCTACAAGCCGGACACGAACTACGGTGTCGTGCCGATGCCAGGCCCGGACGGCCCCGCGCCGCACGCGAGCTGGGCAGGCGGCTGGAGCTGGGCGGTTCCGTTCGGCTACGACGATGTCGAAGCTGCGTTTGACGCCTGTTTCTACTTGTGCGGGCCGGAAGGTCAGCTCAAGTACAACAAGGACACGTTCCACATTCCGACGATCAAGACCGCTGCCGAGGATCCCTTCTTCTCCGAAGATCCGTTGCACGCGGTCTTCATGGACCTGCTGCCAGTCTCCCATGCCCGCCCGCCGATTCCGTTGGGCTCCAAGTTGTGGGACCTGCAGGTCAAGGCCTTCCGCGATGAGATTCCCCATGGCCTGAAGACGCCGGAGCAGGCGTTGATGGACATTGACGAGGAGATCAACGCCGGGCTGGAAGAGATCGGCTTCTTCAGCTAAGGGTAGAGCCGCTGAATGCTGCCCTTCAAAGGCTGACATCTGTAAAAGAGTAAAAGGTAGGGCGAGGGTAGCGGCTGATTGAGCCGCTACCCCACTTCTATCCTGTGAGCGTTATCGATTCAGCGCCGTAACTGAGAAATTCCAATGGCAACTGCCCTTACTACGGAAAATTTGTCCCGCCGCCGCCTTTCGCAGGGCACGCGGCACACGATCAACGGGCTGTTGTTTGCGTCGCCATGGATCGTGGGTTTGCTGGCGTTCTGGATATACCCGACGCTGGCTTCGGCGTACTATAGTTTTACAAAGTACAACGGCGTCAGAAATCCGCAGTGGACCGGGATTTCGAATTACGTCGAACTGTTTACGAATGACAGCGAGTTTCTGGACGCCGTCTACAACACGGTGTACTTTGCTGTCGTTTCGATTCCCCTGGCGATTATATTTGCATTTGGCCTGGCTTTGATGCTGAACGCAAAGATAAGGGCCCAGGTTGTCTATCGCACGATCTATTTTTTGCCCACGCTTGTTCCTGAGGTGGCGCTGGCGCTGGTATGGTTGTTTATCTTTACACCGCACAGCGGGCTGATCGCGGCGCCTTTTCGGGCTTTTGGGATGCGGGGCCCTTGCTGGCTCACGTGCGCTGAGTGGGCCCGCCCGACGTTAGTCTTGCTGGCCCTTTGGATCATCGGCCAGCAGATTATCTTGTATCTGGCGGGACTGCAGGACGTGCCCCAGGATCTGTATGACGCCGCGGACGTCGACGGGGCCAACTTCCTCTCCAAGTTCCGCAACGTTACGGTGCCGATATTGACGCCTGTGATCTTCTTTCATCTGGTCACCTCTGTGATCGGGGCGCTTAACTTTTTCGCCATCCCGTACATTATGACGGGGGGCACAGGCTTTCCGGCCAACTCAACGCTTTTTTACTCGATTTATCTCTATAAGAACGCCTTCCATTACCTGGTGATGGGCTATGCTTCGGCGATGGCCTGGTTATTGTTCGTCTTTACGCTGGTCGTCACCCTGCTGATCTGGCGTTCGGCGCGTTTGTGGGTCTTCTATGCGGGAGGTGAGGAATAACATGGCGGTAGAGAGTAGTCAACTTCCCCCAACGCTAGCAGATGACCAGTCCAGGCGCCTCCTGATAAAGCGCGTCAAGGGCATGGTCCGCAGCACCCTCATCCATGCCGGCTTGATACCGGCCGCTTTCGTTTTTCTCCTTCCATTTTTGTGGATGTTGTCGACATCTCTAAAGCCGGATGTCCAGTTTTACTCCTACCCTCCGGTTCTGATCCCAAGCCCGTTGCAGTGGTCGAATTTCCCTGATGCGGTTACCTACATCACGTTCTTCCTTTACATGAGGAATACGCTTTCGATCGCTGTTCTGGCAACTGTGGGAGTGCTCATCTCCTCGTCTCTGGTCGCGTACAGCCTCGCGCGCATTCCCTGGCCGGGCCGGAACATTCTCTTCATTCTTACGCTGGCAACACTGATGCTGCCCTTTCAGGTCACGATGATTCCGCTGTTCATTGTGTTCAAGAATTTTGGCTGGGTGAACAGCTGGTTGCCTCTGATTGTTCCGCACTGGTTTGGCGGCGCGCTGTATATCTTTCTTTTGCGGCAGTTCTTCATGACCATTCCGATGGAGTTGTCGGAGGCGGCCCGAATTGACGGCGCGAGTGAGCTCAAGATCTACTATTCGGTTCTACTGCCGCTTTCCAAACCGGCCCTGGCAACGGTTGCCATCTTTGAGTTCATCGCGCGCTGGCGCGACTATATCGGCCCCCTGATCTATCTGAGTGATCAGGAGCTGTACACCTTGTCGCTGGGGATTTACGAGTATCAATCCCAATACGGCGCGGAGTGGGGCTTGCTGATGGCCGCCTCAGTGATGATCACCCTTCCCATCATTTTGCTCTTCTTCTTTCTGCAGAAGACGTTTGTGCAGGGTATTGCACTGACCGGAATTAAGGGTTAAATCAGGGTCTACGAGCGTTTGGCGCCAGGCGCCGCCCCCGGAAGTTCGGCGCAGTGTGACGGCGGCAGCCGCCCTTTTCTGGCGATGATCCCCTCTTTTCAATTGGCCCCTCTGCGGGGAACCCCACAGGTACAAGGAATTTACGATGGCCGTACGATTGGCACTGATCGGATGCGGCAGGATTTCGCGGCGCCATGTGCTGGCGATGAAGGACCTCTTGGAACGCGGCAGGGGGGATTTCGTTGTTCCGGCAGTGTGCGACGCAGATAGGGATGCGGCACTGGCGCGTGCGGATATGCTCGAGGAGCTTCTGGGAGAAAGGCCGGCGGTGTATGGCACGCATGAGGAGCTGCTGGCCGAGGCGCAGGTAGACGCTGCCGACTTGTGCCTGCCGCACGGATTGCATCACGGCATCGCGGTGGACTGTATGGAGGCCGGGCTGGACGTCTTGTGCGAAAAGCCGTTAGGCATCACGATCAAGGCCTGCCGGAAGATGATTGAGACGGCAGAGAGGACGGGCCGGGTACTTTCGACGGCGGCCCCGCATCGCAGGCAGCCGGGTCAGAGAACGGCGAAGTGGGTGTTCGATGAATCCGGACTGTTTGGGCGGCCGCAAAGTTTCTTTCATCAGTTTCGCAGCGCGTCGTTACTTTCCGGCCCGACTGAAGTGAGCGGTCGGCAGCCGAATCCGGCCCAGCTGTCAGTTCAGCCGGACAGTAGCACAGGCGAAGCGATGCCTGCGCACAGGCGCTGGCGCCGGGACAAACTGATGTCCGGCGGCGGCCCGGTTTTGGACAGCGGGTTTCATTACTGTGATTCGATGCGCTACTTTTTTGGCGAGGTCGAGAGTGTTCATGCTGTGCTGCGTTCCGTGAAGACGGGAAGTCCGCTGCCATTTGGTGAGGCGCCCGAAGACACGGTGTTCGTCAACTTTTCGTTCAAGAGCGGTGTCGCAGGCAGTTGGGCGTGGAGCATGGCGGCGCCGGGGGAAGAGGCGTTTGACGTAACGTTTTATGGCAGTGACGGGTCATTGCGGGATACGACCGGGGCGCCCTTTTCTATCTTTCATCTGTTTCAACGGACGCCGGCGCAGAGAGAGACGGCCCGCCTGACGCGCCATGACGGAACCGTACATTCGTTGCAGGAATTGGAGGCGATGCACCGGGCAACGCTGTCGGAGGAAGAGGAGGAGCATCTCTACCCCGGCGGCGCGACAGACGGTTTCTCGATAGAGATTTGGGAGTTTATTGAAATCCTGCGCGGCAACAGGCCCGCGCCGGAGATTGACGGCTGGGAGGGGATGCGCTCGCTGGCGCTTGGCGACGCGATTTACGAATCGGCATTGACCGGCGAATCGGTCCCTGTTGATGACGTGCTCAACGGGACGCGTTCGGCGTATCAGGACCCAATCGACGCGCACTGGGGCTTGATTCAGGGCGAGGTCGACGGCTAGAGATGGGAGGGATCTGATGTCGAGCAGGATGACGCAACAACAACGAGAGGACTTCGACGAAAAAGGCTTTGTCATTCTTGAGGATTTTCTGACCAAGGGTGAGTTGAAAAGGCTGCTGGCAGCGGTGGACGAAGTGGCGGAAAAGGTCCGCCGGGTGGAGGGATTGGGGCCGGACGACCCTTTTGCGGTTCGCAATGCGCTCTCACACCATGATGCCTTTCTCGATCTGATCGATCATCCGCGAATGCTGCCGCTGGTGGTGGACGCGATTGGTTGGAACATTCAGATTCGCACAACGCATCTGGACTACCGACCGCCCTATCCGGAGGGACTGCAACCGGGCCACCTTGGTGTGGGGGACGGCGCGGACCAGGATGTGGGCTACCGCAATCTGTCCTGGCATCCCGATCTGGCGAGCAGTTCCCTTTTCATGGCGCCTTCACTCGACGGCAGGCTGCCTTTCATGGAGATCAAGGTGTTCTACGTGCTGTCGGACCTGAGCGAACCGCAAAGCGGCAATCTGTGGATGGTGCCGGGTAGCCATCTTCGCTCGCCGCAGGAGCTCCGTGATATGGGGCGGCAGGTAGATCCTGAAGAAGCTCTGGAGCTGAGGCTGAAACCCGGCGCGGCTGTGCTGTGGCGGACGGCGGTGTGGCACTGTGTCGGCCCGAATCTGTCCAACAAGACGCGCAAGATCATGCATATCGGCTATCATTACCGCTGGCTGCGGCCGACGGACTATGTCACGCAGGATCAGACGTTGGTGGACCGCAGTACGCCGATTCGCAAGCAGTTGCTCGGGGCGCTTGCCAGCGGGGGCGACCCCTTGGGAGAAAACTCGGCGATTCATCCGTCGTCACAGTACTGGCTGACGAAGAATGATGAGGATGTCCCGTTGCGAGCGTGGGCCGAAGGCCTGGCTGAAAGCGGCGAAGACATTCCGGTTCACCTCTGAACAAACGAGGAGACGGTAACAGGAAATGGGCAGCGGATCCGATTTCAATTCAGTCAAGGAACGGGTTTTTGGCGAGCTGGGCCTGTACCGGCAGCTTTCGGGCCTTTATGACGGGCAGTGGCTGGCAGGCGAAGGGCGCCGTCACATTTCCGCCTACTCTCCGATAAACGGAGAATGGCTGGCGGATGTCGCAGTCGGCAATGCAGAAGACTACGATCGCCTGATGGAGCGGGCCTGGTCGGCCTTTGAGGAGTGGTCAATGGTCCCGGCGCCGAAGCGCGGCGAGGTCATTCGCGCCATAGGGGACCGTCTGCGGGCGTATTTGGACAGCCTGGGCCTCCTGATATCGCTTGAGGTAGGGAAGACGCCGATCGAGGGCAAAGGCGAAGTCCAGGAGATGATCGACATTGGCGACTTTGCGGTTGGCCTATCGCGGCAGCTCTACGGCAGCACGATGGCGAGTGAGAGCCCGGATCACAGGCTGTATGAACAGTGGCACCCGCTTGGTGTCGTGGGCGTGATCACGGCTTTCAACTTTCCCTGTGCCCCCTGGTCCTGGAACGCCCTGATTGCCGCGGTGATCGGCAATGTCGTGGTGTGGAAGCCGTCCCCGGATGCGGCGCTGACCGCGATCGCGACGACCAACATTGTCAATGAGGTTCTCGACGAGGAGGGACTGCCGCCCCTTTTCTTTCTGGCCGTGGACGGAGCAGGGGAAATCGGCCAGAGAATGAGCGAGGATTCGCGGCTGCCGCTGCTGTCGTTTACAGGGTCAGTGCGGACAGGGAGAGAGGTGGCTGCCAAGGCGGCCGCGCGACTTGGACGCACGGTTTTGGAACTGGGCGGAAACAATGCCGCCATCGTAACGCCGGATGCCGACCCGGACATTGCGCTGAAAGGCGTTGCATTCGGCGCGCTGGCGACAGCCGGCCAGCGGTGTACGACCACAAGGCGGCTGATCCTGCACGAGAGCCTGTTTGACAGTTTTCTACCGCGTTTGGTCGACGTCTACAAGGAGGTAAGGGTTGGCGACCCGTTGGCCCCCGGCGTGTTGGTGGGGCCGTTGATCCGGCGGGACGCGGTTGAATCGTACCGTTCGGCGGTCGACAGGGCGATTGGCGAAGGCGCGCGCGTCCTGGCGGGGAACGCCGTGCTGACTTTGGATGGGCTGGAAGGAGGGCATTACGTTCAGCCAACTTTGCTGTCAGGGATGCCGGCCGATTCGCGGGTCATTTGCGAGGAGACGTTCGCCCCGATCTTATATGTTGTGGGGTATCGGAATCTGGACGAGGCATTTGCCATCCATAACCGAGTGCCCCAGGGCCTTTCGTCGGCTATCTTCAGCAACAATCTGCGCGAGGTTGAGGCCTTCCTGAGCGTTGTCGGCAGTGACTGCGGGCTGGCCAATGTCAACACGGGCACGGCCGGCGCGGAGATTGGCGGGGCGTTCGGCGGGGAAAAAGAGACAGGGGGCGGTCGGGAGAGCGGTTCTGACGCCTGGAAGGCATACGCGCGGCGGCAGACGGTCACGATTAACTACGGGCAGGACCTTCCGCTTTCCCAGGGTCTAACGTTTGACGTGGATCAGGAAAGGGGCAGTTAGCTAGTTCCCGGACTGGTGTCTTCTGCCCTGTGCGGCGGCATGGATTCGCTCGATGGGCCCCCCAAGGGGGACGAGAAGAGCCTGGAAGGTCGTTTCACCTTGCGCGCTGATCACGTTGTGGTCGGCCTCAAGGGTGCGGGCAGCGATAACGCGGTCAAGGGGATCGTAAGCCGTCAAAACAATCTGGACTTCGACGGCCTCCTGTGAGCCGACGTTGCGCACAGATCCGCTCACGTGGTAGGCAGAGTAGAGTTCGCCCTCAAATGCCAGATCTTCCACTGTCAGATCCATGTAGTATCCTCCCTCATAGGCCGGCACGCCGCTAACTGGATAGATCAGGTAACTGGCGAAGTCCTTGGGCGCCATTTCAAAGAGAATGGCAAAGGGGGCGACACCTCCTGGGTTGACAAGGTTCAGGAGAACTGAACCCTCTTCTTCAGCCAATGTGCCCTCATGTTCGTCCAGGAGCCTGACTCCGACACGCACTTTTTCGAGCGTGTACGGGCTGGTATTGTGGACTTCGCCAAGGACCCAAAGGCCGCCCAGGGGCGTGAAGCTGAAGTGGATGCTCTGGTGGTTGAACGAAGCAGGTGTGGGTGTTGGCACAGTAATGCGTTCGGCGCCGATTGCAGACTCGGTTGACGGGATCCGGAGCTCCTGACCGGGCTGGATCGTACGGGGGTCGAGGATGTTGTTTTCGTCCTGTAAAGCGGCAACGGAAACGCCGAATTGCGCTGCAATCCGCTCCAGGTTGTCGCCGGGAACGACGCGATAGACCACAGGAGTCGGGGTTATTGTCTGGGTCGGCGTTGGAGGCGGGGTGAAGGGGGCAGGTGTCACGGTGGGGATCGGGGTAGGGCCGGCGGGAGGCGAGAAGGTAGCGGTCGGCCCGGGGGAGGGCGTCGTCGTCGGGACGAATGAAACGACCTGGCCGCACCCTGTCAGGAGGACCACCGCAGACAGGATACAGGCGGCGAGGAAGGTTATTTTTGCGTTGAACTTGTGTTTGCAGCGAATTTTCTTGCACATTGGGTTTTCTCGAAGAGGAACAATTGGGCTGTAAACCCGGGCGGCCTGGATGTAGAAGACTCGCGAGGGACAACTGTTGCCTTGGCGCCATACGAATGGCCATGGTGAAGTGGGTGGGGCCGTCCTTTCATTCTGGCTGGGGCATAGGGGCGAATCAGGGCCAGATAATGATCAGGCTGTCCACTGTTGGCCGCAGGATGCAGAGAGCGGCTGGGGACGCGGCGTCAGCGATTTCACTCTCGAATCGATGGGGCCATCTGCGAGGGCATGTATCGACTTATACCGGGCAGCACGTAGAATTCTCCAAAGTGGATTGTTGCACTTTCCAGGAAGTTTTGATTCTGGAATTATATCACAAGGTCATTCTGTCGCCGACGGTGTTCATATTGGTGGGTATATGCAATGACCAAATGGGTCTGGTGGCCAAGAGGCGGCGAGATATACGGCCGTTGGTTAGCATGTCGAATTGGGTGAACTCGCGTGAATCTGCCGGATTAGATGCAAATGGCCAGGGTCGGATATACTACAGGGGTTGCGTCAATGCGGACGGATTGGGTCTCCAACAGGGAGAATTTCGATGAAGATTGCTATCCTGTCAGACAGCCACGACAATATCTGGAATTTGGAAAAGGCATTAACTGACGTGAGAGTAGCCGGCTGCGAGTGCATGTTGCACTGTGGCGATCTTGTCGCGCCGTTTGTCCTCACGCAAATGGCCCTGGCATTTGGCGGGCCGATTCACATCGTGGAGGGCAATAATGACGGTGATTGGCGGCTGCTTCAGCAGGTCGCGGGCGGCTATCCCCACGTGACATTGCACGGCCCCTATGCAGAGTTGTCAATTGGCGGCAGTCAGATCGCCTTGATTCACTATCCGGAGCCAGCCAGGCGCATCGCGGAGAGCGGCGCCTTTGACCTTGTCTGCTATGGTCATGACCACCAGGAGCACGAGGAGCGAATCGGGAACTGCCTGTTGGTCAATCCTGGCGAGGTGATGGGTCGTTTCGGCGCGCCGAGCTGGGGGATATACGAGTGCGACAGGCACAGATTCACTTTGCAGGCCATCGGCGACCGAGACGCAGGGTAAATCCTATTGAAGATCGACTTTTTTCTGTTTTGATCCATAACTGAGTTCTGAGTGAGCGTTAACATTGTTTGAGTTGGTATTTCTTGGCACTTCCGCGTCGGCGCCATCGGTGCATCGGGGTCTCTCCGCCGCCCTGGTCATGGTACAGGAGCACCGATTCCTGATTGATTGCGGCGAGGGCACGCAGCGGCAGATACTGCGCAGCGGCCTTGGATTTCGGCGGTTGGACAAGATTCTGCTGACGCATGGGCATCTGGACCACATCCTCGGACTTGGCGGCCTTGCGAGCACGCTTGGACACTGGGAGTCTCTGGAGAGGCTGGACATCTATGGCGGCGGCCCGGCGCTTGAACGCGTCCACCGCCTGATGGAGGTCGTGTTTGGCGTTGGGAGGGTCCCGCAGGCTGGCGTGTGTCTGAATGGCATTGAGGCAGGCGAGCTTTTTCAGGGAAAGGGGTTCACGCTGACTGCGTTTTCGGCGCCGCACCGAGGCCCCGGCTGTTTTGGTTTCACGTTCGAGGAGGAGGAACGGTCGCCGTTTGACAATGCGAAGGCCGAAAAGCTGGGCATTCCTGCCGGGCCAGAGCGAAGGGAACTGGTTGCAGGCCGGCCGGTTGTCCTGGCGGATGGGCGCACGGTTCAGCCTGAGGAGGTGCTGGGAGAGCCGCAGAAGGGGGCGAAGCTCTGCTTTGTCGGCGACGTAAGTCGGACCGGTCCCTTGCACAAGATTGTTGCCGGGGCGGACCTGCTGGCCATCGAGGCGACGTATTTGGAGAGAGAGCGGGATCTGGCGAAACGCCATGGGCACATCACGGCCCAGGCTGCGGCCCGGTTGGCGATGAAGGCGGGCGTAAAGCATCTCGTTCTGCACCATGTCAGCCGCCGGTATCATGCCAGGGAGATTCTGGAAGAGGCCCGGGCCGTTTTCCCTGAGGTTGAGGTGGCGGGTGACCTTGACATCTATCGCATTCGCAGAGAAAAGCCGGTTGAGTTTCAGGCCGGACCCAGATATGTGGCGCGCTAAAGCGCTGTAGCGTGGATGCGACAGCACCGGGCCATGGCGGCCGGCGCCAGGAGAATGGCGGCGAAAAGACAGATAAACAGACCACGTCCTCTGGCCCTACCTCGATTCTGCGACGACCCTCAAGAGCGCAGTTTGCCTCCCGTAGTCCTTTCGACCGTTCGAATGATCCGCTGACGCAGACGGTTAACCTCCTTATCCTTCAGACTGTGGTCCTGGCTTTGATACGTGACGCGGTAGGCAAGAGACTTGTAGCCGACAGGCAAAGACTCGCCGCGGTAGATGTCGAACAGCTCGACAGACGATAGCAGAGAAGCCTGGCCGCTGCCGCCGCCCGCCAGGATTGCATCGCGCAGGCGGCGTTGCGATACTTCCTCGCTGACAACAAAGGCCAGATCCTCGACGACGGGCGGGTAGACGCTGATGGGCGCCATCGGAGAGATTCGCCAACTCGGGCGCACGAGCGGCGCGATGTTGAGCTCCGCAAGAACAACGCGAGCGTTGCCCAGGCCAAAGGCGTTTCGCACCTGCGGATGCAGCTCGCCGACGATTCCCCAATGCTCGTCTTGCAGCGAAACGAGAGCGCAGCGAGGTCCGAAACTGGCATCGCTTGCGTCATCACCGGCGCCGCTCTCCGGGTGCGCGCTGAACAGATAGCTGTTCGGGGCGAATCCTAATCTTTCCAAGAGCGTTTCGATTACACCTTTCAGGTCGAAGAAGTCGAACAGGTCCGTATCAGCGAGGGATTCACCGGGCGAGTGGTTGGCGCGGCTCTGACTGCGGGGACCTCTCAGTGCGATGCAGAGCTTTCGTTCCTCGTCGGGAAGGAGAGCATCCTGTCCATTGCCGTTCGCGGGCCCGGCTGGCGTCGAGCGGGGCCTGTAGGCGCGGCCGATTTCAAATACGGCCAGGCTGTCGGCATAGCGCGCATTGAATGCCAGGTTTTCAAGCGCGCTCACAATCAGGTTGCGGCGCAGTACGCGGCGCTCCGGGGAGAGGGGGTTGGTCAGGGCGACGAAGCTGTCGGTCGCTTTATCCTCGCTCTCGTTTTCGGGTAGTGCGGTGGCGGAACTTCGGTTGACTCGAGCTCGCAACTTGCGATGGTTTTCGGGCGTTGTGAGGGTGTGATTGACTGTATCCAGGAGCCCGCATCCTACGAGAATATCGCGAATGTTCTCTTCGGTTTCGAGCAGCGCATTGCGGCGTTGCGGCGGCAGGACAGTGTCGAGCAGCGTTTCAGAAATCTGATCGTAGCCGACCACGCGCGCCACTTCCTCGGTCAGGTCGGCGGGATAGGATACGTCGAGCCGGTGCCAGGGAACGGTGGCGGCGATGACGGGTTCACCTTCCGCTCGCGCCAGACCAAGACTTGCCTGCTGGGGTGAGGCGGACGGGAGGTCGGCCAACTCCTGTACGCCGAACTCCAGTCTCCTTAGGGCGTCGCCGATTTCCGCCAGAGACAGATCCATGCCCAGGAGTCGTTTGACGTCGCTGCATGAGGTGTAGACAGTGACGTCGAGCTGCGGGACGGGGTAGGTATCAACGATGCCGGGAACGGTTCGGCCGCCGGCGCACTGGCGCATCAGGTCTGCGGCGCGGCGGGCAGCCACGTCGTTCAGGGTGGCAGGGACGCCGCGGGTGAAGCGGTGGCTGGCCTCGCTGTGCAAGCGCAAAGATTGGGCAGTGCGACGGTTGTTGATGCCGTCAAAGGTGGCCGATTCGAGGAGTATGTTGCGAGAGTCCTGGTGCACCTCGGTCTCGGCGCCGCCCATAACGCCGGCGATGGCGATGGGGCCTGCCTTGTCGGCGATGACCAGCATCGAGGGATCCAGTTTTCGTTCCTGGCCGTCGAGAGTCTGGAGCGTTTCCCCTGCCAAGGCGGTACGTACGATGATCCCAGGTTTCGAGTCTCCGATGCGGTCGGCTCTTTCGAGGAGCAGGTCGTAGTCGAAAGCGTGCAGGGGCTGGCCGGTTTCGAGCATGACGTAGTTGGTGATGTCAACGATGTTGTTGATCGGGCGCATACCGGCGGCGGTCAGGCGGTCCTGCAACCATTTGGGCGAGGATTCTACCGTGATATTGCGGATGACGGTCCCGGTAAAGCGATGGCAGAGACCGGGGTCGTCGATGCGGGCGGTGACGAAATCGGCGGCTTGATCTCCGCCGGAAGAGGAGTCAACAGATTCCGGCAGATGGATGGCGCCGCCGGTCAGGGCATGGACCTCGCGGGCGATGCCCCACATTGACAGGCAGCGCGCCATGTCCGGCGTCAGGTCGATTTCGAGGATTTCCTCGCCGAGATACTGGCTGAGAGACTGCGCAACAGGCGCGTCTTCGTCCAGCAGGAGGATTCCTTCGTGCTCCTCGCTGAGGCCCAATTCCAGTTCGGAGCAGACCATTCCGCGAGATTCGACGCCGCGGATCTTCGCCTTTTTTAGTCTTCTGCGCGGGCGGGGCCTCTGGTCGCTATAGGCGTCTATCAGCAGGGCGCCTTCACGGGCGAAAGCGACTTTGAGGGTAGGAAGATCGCCGGCAGCGAGTGACTGGCCCTTGAACTGGAAGAGATTCGGCGCCCCCGTAACGACTCGCTGGGGGAACGACTCTTGCTGCGTCTCGTGGACGACATCAACCAGAACAAGCCGATCAGCATCGGGGTGTGGAAGAACTGCCGCCACCTGGCCAACGACAATCTTGTCTTCCTCCCAAGCGTCGCCGGTATTGATGAGGCTGGCTTCTTCCAGACCGGCGAGCGTGAGGCGCTCCGCCAGTTTTGCTGTAGGCAGGGCGATATCCACGTATTCACGAAGCCAAGAGATGGGAACAAGCATGTTTAATTCTCAACTGGTGCGTCGACTGCCGGTTTAAGAAGGAAGCCTCTGATGAAATCTGGCCCGCGGTTGATTCTAGCACAAGACCGGACCAGGGGGCAGATTCTGGGTGTATATCAGGGCCCATTCAGAGAGCTGTAGACGAGGTCGTGGGCCAAGGAGCGCCAGTAGCCCCAGCAGCGGCGTTTTTCGCGGAGATTGCGAAGGGATTGGGCCACGGCGTCCAAATTTCGGGCGTGTACGGTCTTAAATCCGGCGACTTCCTCTGTATCAGTCGGGCAGAGTTCCGGCGTCATGCTTTCTACGTAGAAGATATAACTGACAAAGGGTACGACTGAGTCCTCATAGACAAAGTGGCAGTCCAAAACACCCAGGAACCGTTTCACTCTGACCGCCTGGCCAGTTTCCTCGGCGATTTCGCGTAAGAGCGCGGCTTCGACCGATTCGCCCTGTTCGATGCGGCCTGAGGGCAGGCGAAAGATAGGCCTTTCGTAGCGGTGTTTTGTATGAAGGAGGATTTCGCCGTTCATCTGGCGGATGGCAAAGACGACCTCGCCGCGCCATAGCTGATCCTTGCGGCCCCTGTAGGCGCTCAAGTACGGGTCGATTTCGATGTTGTAACGGCGGCAAATTGGCTGGCCGTATTTTTCTGACAAGGTTTGAACTTCGGTTCGGTCTATCTGGTCAACGGCTGGAGTCTGTGAAGGCATCACTGGGCCAAAGGACTGGAAGAGGAGAGGATCCCGACAAGTGTGATCTGCGAGTGGACAATACTGGGAAGAGGATTTGACTGAATGCGGCCTTATCAGCGCTCGTCAAGTTCGTCAGCGATCAGAGTTTGCGCCTCGGCCGGATCGATAATTATGCCGCCTCCTTCGGCGCCGCCTGGGACACCGACGCCGCTTTCGTCCAACTGCGGGGCAGAGGCCAGGCGTTCGAGGCCGCGTCGAAGTTTCTGGCGGGACTGTTGCAGCCTTTCCACCTCTGTCAGCTGCAAGCCGTAGCGGTTTTCTGGATGGAGCAGGGTGTCGATGAGGTCCAGGCCAATCTGTTGGCCCAGCTGCCGGCTGTCGTGGAAAGATTTCCAGGGGGCATGGGCGATGCGAAGAAACTCGCGTCCGGCCTGCGTGCGCATTCCGAGCAACTTGAATGGAACGATTGTCCGTTCGAGGCGGATTGCGAGCTGCCATTCGGCCCCGAACGGGGCGGTGATGTCCCTGCCGAGGAGGAAGTAGATTCTGTCAACGTTGCTGATCAGCTCAAACAGGGTATCGTAGTCGACACCGTCGGCGGGCGTGCGTCTTATCTCGGCTCCCACCTGTACAGGCAGCTCGGCCAGCAGTCGGCCGACAAGCGCCCTTTCCTGCTCGAGGTCTTTGGTTGCGCTGACGAAGATTCGAAGTTTCTCTGCCATAGTGGGCCAAGTGAAAGGTAACGAAGGACTGGAAGTTTGTGGGCGCTGCGAACTGCGGATAACAATGCCAACAATTCCGCTATTTTCCCTATCTGGCGAGAAAATGTCAAGAATTGCTTCGTTTGACCGCGAATAGCGGGGCAACTGAGCCGGTCACAGGTTCTACGGCATCTTCCTGTCTGAAGGTGAAGCAGGGGAAGCTGCGGCGTCGCCTTCGGACTGACGCCTCCAATACGCCAGATCGGCATCGACCATCAGGCGTGCCAGATCTCCGAAAGAGACGGTCGGTTCCCAGCCGAGATCTTTGCCCGCTTTGGTTGCATCGCCTACGAGTAGATCCACCTCGGCAGGGCGATAGAAGCTGTCATCCTGGACGACGAATTCTCGCCAGTCGAGGTCGACATGGCTGAAGGACTCTTCGAGAAACTCGCGTACACTGTGGGTTTCGCCTGTGGCAATAACAAAGTCATCAGCACTATCCTGCTGAAGCATGAGCCACATGGCACGCACATAGTCGGGCGCGAAGCCCCAATCACGGCGGGAGTCGAGATTGCCAAGTCGCAACTCATTGCTCAGGCCAAGCTTGATCTTGGCGACTTCGTTGGTGATTTTGTGGGTTACGAATTCAAGGCCGCGGCGGGGGCTTTCGTGGTTGAAGAGGATGCCTGAACAGGCATAGATGTCGTAACTCTCGCGGTAGTTGACGGTAATCCAATGACCATATACTTTGGCGACGCCATAGGGGCTGCGCGGGTAGAACGGCGTACGTTCGGTCTGGGGGACTTCGCGAACTTTGCCAAACATTTCGCTGCTGCTGGCTTGATAGAAACGGATGGAAGGGTCGACGATGCGTATGGCGTCCAACAGGCGCGTGACGCCCAAGGCGGTAAATTCGCCGGTAAGGACGGGCTGTGAGAAGCTGGTCGGGACAAAGCTCTGGGCAGCCAGGTTGTAGACTTCCTGGGGGCGATACTCCTGAAGAATGCTGATCAGGCTCATTTGATCGAGGAGGTCGCCCTGGGCGATTTCGATCCTGTCCTGAATATGCCTGATGCGATCGAAGTTAATTGTGCTCGTGCGGCGCACCATTCCGATGACCCGATAGCCTTGCTTCAGGAGCAGTTCGGCCAGGTAGCTGCCGTCTTGTCCTGTTACCCCGGTGATCAGTGCTGTGGGCATTTATTCTGGCTCCTGCGGCGGATTTGTCCGCCTCTTGTTTGATATGCGGCGGGCTGGATTTCATGGCCCAAGGTTATGCCTGGCAGGAAGGCATCTGGCGATCAGACGGCCGGAGTGGGACTCGACCGTCTCTACGGCGGCGAAGCCTTCGTCCCTCTCTCGCTTTCAGTGCTCGTCTTGCCTCGCCAAAACTGAAGGACATCTGTGAGACTCTGGCGAGGAGAGATTCTGGGCGCCCAGCCGGTCCTCCTGGCAAACAGCTGCGGATTACAGACGATTCGCGGGACTTCGCTTGGACGGAGCCGCTCCGGATCCTGTTCCACAATTATGTCCGATGCACTCAGATTGAGCAGAATGTCGAGCAGATGATGGACGGGAAAGGATGTTCCGCTGCCGACATTGAACAGGTCGCCGGGCTCGCCGCACTGGAGGGCAAGCCAGTAGGCGCGGACCATGTCCCGCACGTCAGTGTAGTCGCGTTCAGCCTCCAGGTTTCCGACCTTAAGTACAGGTTCCTGCAGCCCGTGCTCAATTTCGGCGATCTGCCGTGCAAAGGCGCTGGCAACGAAGCTCTCAGACTGTCCGGGCCCGATGTGATTGAAGCTGCGGACGCGGACGGTGTGCAGGCCGAAATTGAACCAGTACTGTTGCGCCATCAGGTCCTGGGCAACTTTGCTGATGCCGTATGGGGAGTTTGGGCGAAGAGGTGTTTGCTCGTCAATTGGGATGTCGGTCGGGTCAATAAGGCCGTAGACTTCTGAAGAGGCGACGGCGAGTACTTTGGCTTCAGGCGAGTGACGCCGCAAGGCTTCTAGCAGGTTCAGTTGACAGCTGATGTTCAGTTCGTACGCGGCCCAGGGCTGGTCCCAGCTGGCGCGCACGTCACTCCAGGCGGCTAAGTGAAAGACGAGGCTGGGCCGAACGAGCTCGACCACACGATCAACCCAGGCCGGATTGCGGAGGTCTCCTTTGTGCAGGCGCAACTGTTCCCGCATATGGTGGATGCGCTGGTCCGCCCGATGGATGGTCCCGTGAATCTCCAGCTGCTGCCCCTTCAATTCGCTGAGAAAATAGCTGGCGAGCGTGGCGCCGACAAAGCCGGAGATTCCGGTAATTAGAACGCGCACAAGATTGTCCTTTCCTGAAAGCGCAATTATAGCAGACTGTCTTTGCGCGGCGCGAACTTGTCGAACATCGAATGGGCGGGCAGGATGGCGGCGCCCGCGGGGCGGAATTGTAGAGAGAAGAGGTAAAGACGGTGTAGGCACAGTGACGGCAACTGGCTGCCAATCAGGGGCAGCGTTCCGCCGTGAACTGTACGGGTACTTGCTGTGCGGTTGCGCGGGGGGAGTCCGGTCGAGGGGAGATGAGGCGTGATATACTGGTTTTCAGGCGCGTTTATCCAGTGAGGGAGTCGAGAGGGGAGAATGATGAGGAGATCGGGTGGTCGGCTGGTGGATTTGGGGGAAGGGCGGTCTGGAAACGGGAAGGCGACAGGAGTAATACATGGTTGGCTGATCGCGGTTTCCATACTTGCGCTGGCTGGCTGTACGCGGGAGGAGATGCTTTACGATCATCTGGATGAGAACCGGCCGGCTCTTTATGTTGCGGCGTCCGATGACGACAGGGCCATTTCATTTGAGATTGGCGTTGGTACGCCAGCGCGGGCCATTTCTGAGAACCTTGCGGCGGCGGGTCTGATCCTTGACCCGGAGCTGTTTGAGGCATATGTGCGGTCGATAGGACGGGCACAGGAGTTGAAGGCGGGGTCGTTCCTGCTGCGGGCGAACATGACGCCGGTGGAGATCGCGGAGGCGCTGCTGAGCGAACAGGCTCCCGGCGTGCAGATCACGATACGGGAGGGTTGGCGCCTGGAGCAGGTGGCTGACGCACTGGAGTCGGAGGGGGTCGTATCAGGAGCGGCGTACCGTCGCATCGCGGAGCTAACCGATGATGGCGCGTTGATTGCGGAACTGTCGGACGGGACAGGTGCGCAACAGGGAGATGCGGAGGCATGTTGCGTAGAAGCAGATGCTCGCTGGCCGTTTCTTGCTTCGCGTCCTGACGGGGCGACGCTGGAGGGTTTTCTCTTTCCGGCGACATACCAGCTGCCGCTGGCGGCGCCGTCCGCGGATCAGCTGATCGCGCGCCAGCTGGATGCGTTTGCCGACCGGATCGCGGCGATGCATCTGCAGGCGGAGGCCGCGGGGGCGAATCCACCGGATCTGTATAAGGCGCTGATCATGGCAAGCGTCGTGGAGAGAGAGGCGGTGGCGGCTGAGGACCGACCTGTCATTGCAGGTGTTTTGTTCAACCGGCTGGCGGAAAACATGCGGCTGGAGATTGACGCGACAGTGCAGTATGCGATGGGCTATCAGCCGGCGAGCGGTCAGTGGTGGAAAACACCTGTCTTTCTGGAGGAGTATCAGGGCGTTCACAGCCCTTACAACACGTATATGCATGCTGGCCTGCCGCCGGGCCCGATTGCCAGCCCGGGCGAGGACTCATTCCGGGCGGTGCTGTATCCGGAACGTCACGGTTACTACTACTACGTGGCGGCTGGCGATGGCAGCGGGGGCCATGTATTCGCGGAGACCTATGCCGAGCATCTGGAGAACGTGCGCAGGTATCTGGGCCGGTGAGTGGGTATGGATTGAGCTGCCGTTGCCCCGTGGGCAGTTTGCGGCGGAGGGGCGGGGGTGCGCCGCGGGGGGGAATACGGCTGTGCGATGGGGTGGGCGCTCACAAGGAGCGCCCCTACAGGGGCTTGAAGGCGAATGTAGAGGCCGCTGGGCCACTTGTCTGGTCTGGCCACAGGGAGCCGCCGAATTGACACGTCGGTAGGGATTTTCTACAATTGGCTGCCGGGTCGGTGGCGGAATGGCAGACGCAGCGGACTTAAAATCCGCCGGGTTGAAACCCGTGTGGGTTCGAATCCCACCCGACCTACTAGCCCCACATTCAATCAAGCGTTTTTGCGGCGGTGTATTCTGGCGGATGCACAGAATTCTGCGCGGTTGCGGCATGCCCTCTGGAAAACATGGTGAGTCGAGAGGAATCTTCTGTGGCCTGCAGCTTCAGGGCAAGGAGTGAAGCGGACGGTCGCGTTCTGCCAAACCGGCGCGAGGCCGAGGTGGAAAGGGCGACTGTGGGTAGAGGAGCAGAGCGATTCCAGGCTTGGACGGCGGCTGGGGAGGCTCAGGGGGAGGTGTTTTCGCGGATTGACAATATTGGCCTCTTTGAAGCAGAATACCCCCGCCCCGCCTGAATGGGATGCTTTTTCAGGCAGGCCAATGCCCACGGTTATGGTAGTCGGCTGTGAGAGACCTGTTCCCGACCACGTGCCGCTACCTCGTCCCAACAGTTTTTTCCACATTCAAGGAGGGAAGGTCGATGAAGCGATTCAGGCTGTTTGCAAGTCTTCTGATCGTTCTTGGTCTCGTGCTGGCGGGCTGTGGCGGCGCCCAACCGCAAGAGGCTGAAATGGCGGAAGAACCGGCCATGGAAGAAGAGGCTGCATCCGAAGATGATGCCATGGCAGATGAAGGCATGATGGGCGAATTTACCGGTCAGGTCGTGCAATATAACACGATCGCCGACTACGAAGCGGCGACGGGGAACGAGATCACGACGTTCCAGCAATCTCCGATCTTGGACGCCGCGGTGGCCGACGGCACATTGCCGCCGGTTGAAGAGAGGCTTCCGGATGAGCCGCTGGTAATGCAGCCGGCGGACCAGATCGGCGAGTACGGCGGCACGATGCGGAACGTCCATGAAGGTAACTTCGACTTCCTGGAAGATCTGCTGCGTGAGTTCCCGCACGTGTATGGTTCGAATATGCAGGGCGTTCTTCCCAACGTGTTCATGAACGCCGAGACGAGCGCGGACGGCCTTTCAACCACGTTCACCATCCGGCCAGGAATCAAGTGGTCTGACGGTCACCCGTTTGGCGCTGACGACTTTGTCTTCTGGTACGAGGCGATTGCGTCGAACACGGAGTTGAACCCCACTGGCGTCAACAACATGAAAGTTGGCGGGGAGATGGGGACGGTTTCGAAGATTGACGAGAACACGATCATCATGGAGTTCAAGGCGCCGTATGGAGTCCTGCTGGAGCGGTTGAACCGATGGCGGCCGATGCCCTATGCGCCTGCGCACTACCTGGCGCAGTTCCATCCTGATTACACCGATCCCGCCGCAGTGGATGCGCTTGCGGATGAGAGAGGCTTCTCGAACTGGGTAGAGCTGTTTGAGGCGGAGCATGACTGGTACGGCAACCCGGACGCGCCGACGATCTTCGCGTGGAAGGCCGTCACGCGGGGGGCCAGCGTTCCTGTGCAGGAACTTGAGAGAAACCCCTACTACTGGAAGATCGACACCGCCGGCAACCAGCTGCCCTACGTTGACCGCATTGCGCGGCCGAACCTGGGTGATCGGGAGGCGATTCTGCTGGACGTCATTGCGGGCCAGAACGACTACATGAATCCATACACGTTGGGCTACTTGACCAACTATCCCGTCCTTAAGCAGAATGAAGAGAGCGGGGGCTATCGGGTACTGCCCCAGTTCGGTTGGTCGGATGTGTTAGGTGTGGTCACCTTCAACATGTCGATCGAGGACGATGTGCTGAGGGAGCTGTTCCGCAACAAGGATTTCCGCGTTGCCTTGTCGATCGGATATGACCGAGACCGGATAAACGAGGTTGTGTTTAACGGGCTGTACAAGCCATCGCAGGTTGCCCCGCCGGACGCATCGGTCTATAACGGCGCGGACCCTGGTTTCAAGCTGCATACTGAACATGACCCGGACCGGGCGAATGAGATTCTGGACGGCCTGGGCCTGACGTGGAATGACGACCAGTCTCAGCGGCTTCTGCCGGACGGACGGCCGTTCGAGCTGTCGGCGCAGGTACACACCGGCTGGGTGCAGCAGGTTCCCATCGCCGAGCTGATTGCGCAGGGCTGGGAAGACGTAGGCCTGAAGACGACGATTGTTCCGCTGGATGGTCAGCTGCACACGGAACGGCGTCTGGCCGGTGACTATGAGCTCCAGGTGCGGCCAGTCAACTGGGCCGGACAGGCGCCCATCATTGGCGCCATGCGGGGCGAGCCGATGCCGATCAGCAACAGCTGGCTGATCAACCCACCGTGGGCCCAGTATGTCATGTCCGGCGGCGAACAGGGAGAGGAACCTCCGGACGACGTCAAGCGGCTCTACGAGATCTTTGAAGAGTTCATCGCCGAGCCGGATGCGCAGAAGCGATTCGAACTTGAGTCTGAGATGTACAAGATTCACCAGGACAACCTGTGGGTGATCGGCTCGATCAAGCAGCCGGGAGACCTGGAGGCGGTCTGGTACGCGGTCTTCTCAGACCGCATGTACAATATTCCGAATCCGGTGGCGCCGGAGTGGTACTACGCCGCTCCTGAAACCTGGGCCTACCGGGCGGAGTAAGGGCCGATTGACCGATATGTAAGCAAGTGGGAGGCCGCGTCAGCGGCCTCCCACAACTGAGAAGCGATCGATGCTCATCTATATTTTGCGACGAGTGATCGTCATGATTCCCGTGACGATATTGATCAGTGTGATAGGATTTATCATCATTCAGGCGCCGCCCGGTGATTTTGTCAGTTCCTACATCGCGGGGTTGGAGGCGCAGGGAGATATTATTGAACCGGAATTGATCGACTCCCTGCGGGCCCGCTACGGACTGGGCGAACCGGTATACGTGCAGTATTGGAGATGGGTCAGCAACTTTGTGGAGGGCGACCTTGGCTATTCGATGATATACCGGGAACCGGTCGTGGATATCATCGCGCAGCGGCTGCCTTCCAGCTTCACCATTTCGCTCCTCTCGCTGATTCTTGTCTTTGTGATCGGCATTCCGATCGGCATCCTGTCGGCCACGAAACAGTATTCGCTGGCCGACTATACCTTTACCGTGATCGGCTTTCTGGGCGTGGCCACGCCGAATTTTCTGCTGGCGCTTGTGGGACTGTGGTTGCTGTTTTCGTGGACGGGCACCGTCTCGATCGGGTTGTATTCGCCCGAGATGCAGAATGCCCCGTTTGGACTGGCGAAGTTTCTGGACCTGCTCAGCCACATTTGGCTTCCGGCCCTGATCGTGGGCACAGCGGGCACGGCTGAGTTGATTCGAACGATGCGCGCCAATCTGCTGGATGAGCTGCCCAAGCAGTACGTAACGGTGGCTCGTGCGCGCGGCGTGAAGCCGACGAAGCTGCTCTACAAGTATCCTCTGCGCATTGCGATCAACCCGGTGATCAGCACGGTTGGCTGGCTGTTGCCTGTCCTGGTGGAGGGAGAGGTCCTGGTTTCGCTTGTGTTGGGCCTGCCGACGATTGCGCCGGTGCTGCTGGATTCGCTCTTGCAGCAGGACATGTTCCTGGCGACGAGTATCATCATGATCCTGGGTATATTGACTCTGGTGGGCACGCTTCTGTCGGATATTTTGCTGGCGATCGTCGACCCGCGCATCCGGGGGGCAGTATGACTGCGCAGCAGGCAGGCGAAAGGGAAGCAACGAGCGTTCCGGGCAGGAACGCCGGGGTCGACTCACTCCTTTCCGTACGTAATTTACAGACTCACTTCTTTTCGCGCGAAGGCGTTGTCAAGGCTGTCGACGGCGTGAGCTTCGACATCAAGCCGGGGGAAATTCTTGGCATCGCGGGGGAAAGCGGGTGCGGCAAGAGCGTAACCAGCCAGTCGATCCTGCGCATTCTGCCCAGGAACGGCAAGATCGTGGGCGGGGAGATTCTTTTCAACAACGGTGACCGGACGGTTGATCTGGCGACTGAAGAGGCTGATGGCCGTGTTCTTCGGGACATTCGGGGCAAAGAGATTGCAATGATCTTTCAGGAGCCGATGACCTCTTTCAGCCCCGTGCACACGATCGGCGACCAGATCATCGAGACGATTCGAATTCACCAGGATGTGAGCAAGGAGGAGGCGCGCGAACAGGCTGTCGAGATGTTACGTCGGGTCGGCATGCCAAATCCGGCGCGCAACATTGAGGAGTACACGTTCAATCTGAGCGGCGGGATGAGGCAGAGGGCGATGGTGGCGCTATCGCTTTCGTGCCGGCCAAAGCTCCTGATTGCGGATGAGCCGACGACCGCGGTTGACGTGACGATCCAGGCCCAGATGCTTGAATTGCTGCGGGACATTCAGGCGGACCTGGGCATGGCGATCATCATGATTACGCACGATTTGGGCGTGATCGCTGAATTGACGGACCGTGTGATGATCATGTACCTGGGCAAGGAGGTCGAGCACGGAACGGTTGAGGACGTGTTTCACCGGCCGCAGCATCCTTACACTCGGGGTCTGCTGGCGTCGATTCCCAAAATGGAACCGGGACGGGTGGAGATCGAGCCGATCGAAGGGGTTGTACCCAACCCGTACGCGATGCCGACAGGGTGCAAGTTTCATACACGTTGCCCGGAATATATCGCGGGCGTATGCGAGAAACGCGACCCGCCGTTGACTGCAGTCCGGCCAGGCCATGAGGTGAGTTGCTATCTGTACGGCGGCAGGGAGGAGCTCGAATGACGGTGGCAGGCGGCGTTGGGCAGATGGAAGACAGGGCGATCATCTCGGTTCGCAATCTTGTGAAGTATTTTCCGATCGAGACCGGTTTTTTGCGGCGCCAGGTGGGCGTGGTGAAAGCGGTTGACGATGTAAACTTTGATCTGAACGAGGGCGAGACTCTGGCCCTGGTCGGGGAGAGTGGATGCGGGAAGACGACGACCAGCCACTGCATCATCCAGGCGCAGCGGCCGACTGCCGGTCACGTCCTGTTTCGCCTCGGCGACGCGACACCGATGGATCTTACGCAGATGGAAAAGGCACAGCTCAAACAGGCGCGCCGCAACATCCGCATGATTTACCAGGACCCATACTCCTCTCTCAACCCGCGCATGACGTTGCTGCAGATCATCGGCGAGCCCCTAATCATTCACAAGATGGCAGGAAGCCAGGAGGCCTTGCGGGATAGGGTGGCGGAGCTGCTGCGACTGGTGCGGCTCGATCCGTCGACGATGAACCGGTATCCGCATGCTTTCAGCGGCGGGCAGCGCCAGCGGATCGCGATTGCCCGTGCTCTTTCTCTCTCGCCGAAGGTCGTCATTGCCGACGAAGCGGTGTCAGCGCTGGATGTATCGGTGCAGGCGCAGATTTTGAATCTGTTAAAGGAACTGCAGAACCAGCTTGGGCTGACCTATCTCTTTGTGGCGCATAATCTGGCGGTCGTAAAGTACGAAGCGGACCGCGTAGCCGTGATGTACGCGGGCAAGATCGTAGAGATCGGGGAAACTGAAGAGCTGTACACGAATCCCCGGCACCCCTATACAGAGGCGCTGATTTCAGCCGCGCCCAATCCTGATCCGGATACCAAAAACCGGGCGCGGATTGTGCTTACGGGCGAAGTAGCCGATCCCGGAAACCTGCCGCCTGGCTGCGCGTTTCACCCGCGTTGCCGCTATGCGGAGGACCGATGCCGGCGGGAGATCCCGGAACTGGTGGAGGTTGGCGGCGAGGAAGGGCAATCGCACCGCGCGGCGTGCCATTTCGCCAGCGAACTCGACCTGGCAGGGATTTCAGGCGGAGCAGAGGAAGTGGAGATAGAACAGGCATGACGGAAGCCGAGACAGCGGCGCGGTTGGAGACAGCAGCCGCGGAGGAGCAAGGGGATCAACGAGTTCTTGTCGCCTCACAGTGGCAACTCATTCGCTGGCGCTTTTTGCAGCACAAGCTGGCGGTGGTTTCGCTGGGAGTGCTGTGCATCTTTTACTTTGTGGCGATTTTCGCAGAGTTCGTGGCGCCGTACGACCCGTACATCTTTCGGGAAGATCTGACGCTGGCGCCTCCACACAAGATTCGCTTTATCGATCCTGAAGGCCGCTTCCATCTGCGGCCTTTTGTCCATCCTTTTGATAAGACTCTTGACAGCGTCACCTATGCAGCGATTTTCGTGGAAGACGAGACTGTGATGCAGCCGCTTGGGCTGTTCGTGCGCGGCGACGAGTACAAGCTCTGGGGTCTCTTTGAGAGTGATATTCACTTGTTTGGCCTGCAGGACCCGGAGGCAAGGCTCTCTTTGCTGGGCCAGGATACAGTTGGGCGGGACCTGTTTACGCGGATTGTTTTTGGCGCGCGCATCTCGCTGACCATTGGGCTGGTGGGCGTGGCGATGAGTTTTTTCCTCGGCATCCTGTTTGGCGGGCTTTCGGGCTATCTCGGGGGCACTGTGGACATGGTCATCCAGCGCGTGATCGAGTCACTGCGGGCACTGCCGACGCTGCCTCTGTGGATGGCGCTGAGCATTGCGCTGCCCTCCGACTGGCCGGTGGTGCGGACCTACTTCGCGATTGTGATTATCCTATCCACGGTTGGCTGGACCAGTATCGCGCGTGTGGTGCGCGGGCGCTTTTTTGCGTTGCGGGAGGAAGACTTTGTGGGGGCGGCGGAGCTTGACGGCGCCGGGAATCTGCGCATCATATTTCGCTATCTGCTTCCGTCATTCCTGAGTTACATCATCGCCCGCCTTACGCTGGCGATTCCGCAGATGATATTGGGCGAGACGGCGCTCAGCTTTATTGGCCTGGGCTTGCAGGCGCCGGCGATCAGCTGGGGGGTTCTGCTTAAGGACGCGCAGGCGATTCGAGTACTCGCGCTGTCGCCCTGGTTACTGCTTCCGACCCTGTTTGTGGTGGTCAGCATTCTGGCATTCAACTTTGTGGGCGATGGGCTGCGCGACGCCTCGGACCCCTATACCCACGTGTAGGACTCTTGCGCCCTCCCCCACTTTTCTCAGGAGCTTGTCAACCCCTTTTTCGAGACCAGGAGGAGAGGTGACAAATGAAGCCATTTGTCGATTCGACCGATATCAAGAACGATGAGGAGGGTTTGCGGCGGCGTGCGGCACGGGACGGATATCTGTTTATCCGGGACTTTGTGGACAAGGGCGCAGTCCTGGAGGCCAGGCAGGACATCGCCGGTGTCTTGCAGGACGTGGGATGGATCGATGCCGGCACGGACCCGCTGGAGGCTTTAACGAGCCATCCTCCGCACGTTTCGGGTGAGCCTGAATTTTCGCCGGTCTATGACAAAGTCCAGAGGCTCGAATCCTTCCACACCCTTGCCCATGATGCGGCGATACTGCGCGTCGTCGGGCATCTGCTGGGAGACGACGTCCTGCTGCAACCGAGCAACATTGCGAGGTTCATCTTTCCGACGAACCTGGAACAGACGACGCCGGCGCATCAGGATTTCGTGCACATCCAGGGGACGCCGGACGTATGGACGGCGTGGCTGCCGTTGGGCGACTGTCCGCACAGGATGGGCGGGTTGAGCGTGCTGCCGGGGTCCCACAAGTACGGGATCCTGCCTGTTTCACGTTCGCTCGGCGCGGGGGGACTGCGGGCGCATTTCGATAAGATCGGGGGCGAGTGGGTCTCGAGCCCGTTCGAATCAGGAGATATTCTCTTCTTTCACAGCCATACAGTGCACCAGGGACTGCCCAATTTGTCCGGAAATCGGATTCGGCTCTCGGTGGACTACCGCTATCAGAGGGCTTCTGATCCGGTGATGGACAAGGTCCTGACGCCACATCAGGGGCGGCTCACCTGGGAGGAGGTCTACGAGGGTTGGAAGTCGACTGCGTTTCAGTACCACTGGCAGCAGTACGAACTCACTCCCGTAGAGAAGGAGCCGGTGGAAGTGGTGGGCGAATAGCGGCGGCCGAACCGGCTCCATCAATTTTCACTTCACGCGAATTCCATTCACTAATTGAATAGGTATTGTGGCTTCATGGCTACGCGCCAAACAGCCCGCCTCGGACCGGGCGGGCTGTTTCATGCGAGCAATCGGAGATGACTTTCTGGCGGCTGTCACGGGTGGCAGGAGAAGGACGGCGGAAAATTCGGTCGCTTCGACTTTGTCCGATCCGGACAGGGAGGCAAGGAAGGGCGAATAACAGTTTCTCACCGAGTCTAATCCGTCCGGTTTCCTCACGGCCCCGGGTGAACCTCCAACAACTGACTTTCCTGAATCGTGCGCATGTTCATTTCATACTGCAGGGGCGAGTCGAATTCGAAGGCCAGACGCCCGCGGGCCTTCGCCAGGTAGGTGGCGAAGAGCTGACCGGGAACGCAGTAGACGAGCGGGGAAAGCGACTCGGACACGGCGCCGGCGACTGGAAGGGTTACATCTGCAGCCTTGGCCAGCTCCGGGTTGCCGCTGTCGGTGATAACGACACAGCGGGCGCCCATGGTCTGGGCCGTGTGAAGCAATTCCCGGACCCGGCTGACGGACCGGCCACTGGGGGCGATGAAGAGGACCTGTGTACCCGGACCTGTGAGGAAGAACTGCTCATGCGCCCATTCCTCCAATTCCTGCGCGACGCCGTAAACTCGCGGCAGTTCATAGGTTTTGGCCGCGTAGAAAAGGCTGGTGGCAAGACTGGGGCCGGAACCCAGAATCGTGTACGATTCGATCTCCTTGACCTGCTCGGCGTAGGCTTGGGCGGGCGGTGTACAGATCCGAACGGTTTCGGTGATGAGTTCGGACGTGGAACGCAGCTCGGCCCTCAAGGCGCCGGCCTGCCGCTCTGAGAGGCGGCCCCGCACGACTCCGGTCTGGATAGCGATCAGATAGAGCGTCGTCAGACTGGCCAGGTAATTGACCAGCCCGAATGATCCGCGGCGGGGTTTCTCGGCATCCTCTTCCGCGGCCAGGTTGCTGGGCATTCCGATCATCTCTCCCGAAATTTGGACACTTTGATTAAGGATTGTGTCGGCTTCCTGGGCCAACCACCCATCCGGGTTGCCGGTGATTGCGACCGCGTGTGCGCCGGCCAGGCGGGCGTTTACCAGCGCTTCGACAGAGCGCGTGGCTTTTCCGGAGTTTGAGATTGCAAAGACCAGGGAGCCGGGCGGGACGAATTCGGCGGCATAGCGTCCGAACTCAAGGGCTTCGAGCGGTTCGGTCGGGACGCCGGCATGGCGCGCAAAGCTGTAGCGGGCAGCGAGACCGGCGAAGTAGGAGTCGCCGCAGCCGGTCAGGTAGATGTGCGACGCGCTGGCAAAAAGAGAGGGGTCCAGCGCTTCGAGCTGGGGTTGGACCGAATCGATCACCGCGGGGATGGCAGGGCCCTGGTTGCTGATTTCGTTCAGCATGTCATCGATTGTAACGGGAATTGGTTCGCCGAATTCCGCCTGTCGGACTGGGCGCGTTGTGGTTCTTGCTTTGGTCATATTGGCCTCAAGTTGGGAGTTGCGCGGTTGGCGGGGCGCCTTCAGACAGCGGGCGCCGGCAGTTCTTTCCTCTACAAAACCAGCATCACTTGCCCTTCCTCAACGACGACCTCGTATGTGCGCAATTTGAGGTCGTAGCCAAAGGCCTTTCCGCTGCGAACATGGTATTCCATTCCGTGGCCAGGGCAGACCAACACCTCGCCGTCGTGGCCCCATTTGGTTTCCCAGCAGGTTTCTTCGTTGCAAATTACGGTTCCCTGCAGGCGGCCGCGGCTCAGCGGCGCGGACTGGTGGGGACAACGGCCATAGAGGGCATAGTATTCGCCTTCGATATTGAAGACGGCGATGTGCACGCGCCCGACTTGCACCTCTACGCGGGCGCCGTGTGGAAAGTCGACCGCGGGCATGATGGGCACTTTGCGTTTCGAACCTGACTTGGGGTCGGGTTGCATTTTCTGCTTCATTCGGGCGGCGTAAGCCCAAAGAATTCAAGCGCGTTTTCGCCGAGGATTTTTCGGCGCAGCGATTCGTCCATTTCGTAACGCATGAATCCTGCGATGAGGTCGCGTTCAAGGTGGGGCCAGTCGGAGGCCCACATGGTCGTGTCATGTCCCTGGTAAAGCTCGATTAGCTTTACCAGGTCGCCGCGTCGAGGAAGGGCCTCGAGCTCGTGTGTGCCGATGTACCAGTCGCGGATGTAATCGCTGGGCTTCTTTTCGAGCGCGGGCAGTTCAGTACGATAGCGGAGATAAGCGGCGTCAAGCCGGTACATAATGAAGGGCATCCACGTAAGCCCGGCCTCAAGCACCGCGAACTTCAGGTTGGGAAAGCGGACAGGGATGCCGGCGCATACGACAGACATGATTTGCAGCATTGACGTGAAGGGAAAGCCCATGCTGTTGACCTGCATGAGGGTATGGAAGTGGGCAACCCGCAGCGGATAGTTGTCATGGATTAGCGCCTCGATGCCATGGAAGCTGATGGGGAGATTGTGCCTGGCGGCCGCGGCATAAATTGGCTCGTACTTCTCATCGCCTATGGGCGGATTGACGCCGACGTCGGGAAGGCAGACGCTAACAACATCAGGATGACTGGCGTGACGGTCGATTTCTTCGGCAGCGGAAACGGGGTGCTGCGGGGCAACGACAATAGCGATTTTGACGCCCTTGGTGTCCTGATAGGCGTCCACCATGTACTGGTTGTAGGCCTTGGCCAGCGCGGCGGCCCAATCCTTTTCCGGTAGGTAGCCGATGGGAAGCAGTTCGCTGGGGAACAGAATGCTGTAGTCGATGATACCCTTTTGCATTCGGACCAGCAGGTCCTCTTTGGTGGCCAGTTTGGCGCGCGGCGGCTTGTCATACGACGAGCCGAGCCAGGCGATGTGGGCAATCATATTGCGAAGCGAGTTGCCCGGCTCTCCCTTGAAGTCAGCCTGGAGCACGGTTTCCAGCCGTTTGCGGAAATGGCCCTCCATGTAGTCGAGCATGAACATGAGCGTATCGTCGACATGGACGTCAACGTCAACGATAGTGAGTTCGGATAGCTCTTCACCGAACTGGTCAAGATCCTCGTCCTGCACGGGATTGTAGGAGGCTTCGACTTTGCGAACTTTGACAAACGGACTGTCAGATTCCATCGGAGAATCTCCTGTCGGCGTTCGGCATTGGGGGGGCGCTCGGCCTGGCGATCTACCGCCGCGGCGGCGGAAACGCGAGCTTGAGTTTAGCAGACGCGCGCGCGCGCAACCAAATCAGGTCGCAGACCGGCTGTTTTGCAACCCCGAGGCCGCGCGCGGGTTCATGACGTCGATCAGTCCGTCTCCGACCAGATTGACACTCAGGACGAGAATGGTCAGAACGAGACCGGGAAAGCCGGGGTACCAAGGCGCGACCGTGATGTAGCCGCGCCCGTCGCTGATGATTGAGCCCAGACTGGGCGTAGGCGGCTGAATGCCGAAGCCGAAAAAGCTGAGGCCGGCCTCATACATGATTGCGCCCGGAATTCCCATGGAGAAGGCGACGATGATCGGCCCCATGCAATTGGGCAAAACGTGACGGAGCAGGATGCGCCAGCTGCCGGCGCCGACGCACCGCGCCGCTTCCACATAGGTCTGGCCTTTGATCGACATGGCCTGGCCTCTGACCAGCCGGGCCACGTCGGGCCAGGCTACAAGCGCCAGTGCCACGCAAACGGTGACCAGGCCCGGCCCAAGGACAGCGGTAACAGTCATTGCCAGCAGAATAACGGGAAAGGCGAGCATGATGTCGGTAATGCGCATGATCAGGTCGTCGACGAAACGGGGGAAGAAGCCTGAGATGAGGCCAAGGAGGACGCCGGCAACCATTGAGATGCCGCGCACCAGGATGCCGACGATGAGAGAGGTGCGCAGCCCGTAGACGACCCGTGCGAAGATGTCCCGTCCCAGTTGATCGGTGCCAAAAAGATTGAGCCGGTTGGGCGGGAAGGGAGGCCTAAGCGTCTGGCCGTCCTGTTCGCGGCGCATCTCGATCTGGGTTGGGTCGGTGACGATGTAGGGGGCAAAGGCTGCAAGCAAGGCAAAGAGAAGAATGACGCCGACGCCGACCACAGCCAGGCGAGACCGTCGAAAGCGGCGCCAGTCAGACGTAGCGAATTCGCGGATTGATGTACGCATACAGGAGATCCACGGCCAAGTTGACGAGGGATACGGATACAGCCAAAACGACTACCGAAGCCTGTAGGGCGGGGAGATCGCGAAAGACAAGAGCATCATAGGCGTATTTTCCGATGCCGGGCCAGGCGAAGATGACCTCTATGATCGGGATTCCGCCGAGAAGACGCACGAAGTCGGTTCCGATCGTGGATACGATGGGGATGAGCGCGTTGGGGAGCATGTGCCGGCGCATCACAAGCGCGTTGCGAAGGCCTTTGGCGCGGGCGGTGCGTATGTAGTCCTCTGCCATGACCTCCAGGAGCGCGGCGCGGGTGATCCTTGCGAGGAGCCCCAGCGAAGGCAAGGCCAATGTGAATGCGGGCAGAATTATGAAGCGATCGAAGCCGATGCCATAACCTGACGGCGGGAGAAGCCGAAGAAAAACGGCAAACGCGATTTGTAGCATCAAAGCAAGCCAGAACAGGGGAAAGGAGAGATTGAGGGCCGCGATCATCATGATCAACCGGTCGGCCCAACCGTTGCGGCGGGCGGCTGCGATGACGCCCAACCAGATTCCGATCAGGGCGCTGGCGACTTCGGCGGCGACGGCCAGCTGTATGGTTTTTGGGAAGACCTCAATGAGGTCCCGCAAAATGGGGCGACGGGACTGATAGGAGCGGCCGAACTCACCGCGCGCCAGGTTACCGAGATTATCGAGATACTGAACCCACAGGGGACGGTTGAAGCCCATCTCCTCGCGAATCGTCTTGACCACGTCGGGATCGGCGAAGGGACCCGCCATCATGCGGGCGGGATCACCGGGAAGGATGTTGAGCAATGCGAAGAGAACGGTTACCAGCCCTATGAGAATGGGGACGATCTGAATCAGGCGGCGGACAGAGTAGCCGAGCATGTCAGGACGGCGCCAGCCCCATCAGGGAATGGACACTCATGCCAGCGGAACTGACTGGGCGGATTGTGGTGTGCAAGAGTGCGGCTGAAGCGACTGAGGCTACCTCAGATCGCAAGATCTTTGAGATTGTAGTTCCTGAGAATGGCGGCGCGGGTCTGCTCTGTCCAGCGGTTGGCGTCTTCATCGCCGGCGAGAGGATGGTAGACGTAGCGCGGTTCGTGAGGGAAGCGCTGTTGGCGTGCGTCGATCGCAAGCGCGATGACGCGAGAGCGTTCACGGATGCGGCCGGCATCGTAGACGGTTTCCTGCCCTGCGTGGACGGTCCTGGCATTCAGGACGGACCGACGGCGGTGGAATCCGAAGTTGATGGTGATTCTTCTGTCAGGTGAGGTATTGGCAAAGGAGGCGTGGAGGGCCTGTCGATTGGACATCACAACGTCGCCTGGCTCGCAGATCATGGGCACGGCACCGGGCAACCGGTCCGAGCCGTTCTCGTCAACCATCTTTTTGATGTCCAGTTTGCCCAGTTTGTGGGAGCCGGGCAGGACCCAGACACCGTTCTCGGCAGTGCTGCCATAAAGCTGCGCCATGAAATTGAAACCGTGGGTTCCTTCGTCGAGGTCGGGACTGTCCCAGTGGGTCGTTCCGTCGTGATGCCACGCGACAGAGGGACCGAGGCCGGCCGGTTTGACGATGACCGATTCGGTAAAGGGGGTGAAGTCGGGCCCGTTAATCGTTTCGGCGATTGCAAGCAGTTGAGGATGACCATAGAGGCGGAGGCAGGCGTCCATGATCTGGAGGGGACTGCCGATACTGGAAATGACGAATTCCGGTGCGCCGTCCGGCGGCGCCGGTTCGCTCATCTTGGCAGGATGGCGGCCGCTGGCCAAGTCGGTGCCGCCATAGGGGTCGCTTAGTGGTTTTGCAAAGCGAAACGTTGGGCGTTCCAGGTCAATGCCAAGGGCAGGTCGGCCCCGGGCGTCAACGGTTGCGTCCTTGGTGAAGGGCGCCCGTTCCAAGGCGTGTTCCATGTCATCCTGGAGGTCGTGGAGCTCAGCCGGGCTCAAGACGCCCTCCAGGACATAGAATCCGCAGCGCCAGTAGGCGTCAACGATTTCCTGGTCGAGAGATCCATCTTCATTGAAGCGAATCGGGCCGCGGTTGCCCAAGGTGTATGCCAGTTCTTTGCCGGCGCTGAAGTAACTGTCGGCCGTTCTTTCATTCACCGTCATGTGGTCCTCCAAGCGGCGGGGCGCGCCGCACGCGTTCGGGGAAGGCAGCGCGTGCGGCGCACAGTCTGTCTGTTTCAGAACTCCTGATCCATACTGTCCACCAAGGCCCGCGCCGATTCCTACTCTTCCACCCACACTCTGTGGAACATGTGCGTGTCCATCGGAGACGGGACATAGTTCTGGACGCGGGGCCGGGATACGTCGACGTAGATGTTGTGCGTCAAGGGAATGTATGGGAGGTCCTCGGCGAACTGAGCGTCCACGGCCTGGTATAGGCGGGCTCGTTCCGCATCGTCAATGGTGGCGCGGGCTGTAGCGATGTTAGCGTCCACATCGGCGTTGGCATAGCGTGCATAGTTGCCGCCCGCGCCGAGGTTATCGGAGTGCATGAGCGGGAAGTAGAAGCCATCCGGGTCGGCATAGTCTGTTACCCGGTACATCCAGGCCAGGTCGTAGTTGCCTGTTTCAAGCGCTTCCATATAGGGCCCGAACTCGGTCGGCCTGATCTCAATATTGATGCCGATCTCCTTCAGGTTCGCTTGATAGATTTCAAGGAGCTTGATCAGGTTGCCCCACGGCGGGAGAATGACATCGAACGTTCCGGGAAGGCCGTCGGCGTAGCCGGCCTCGGCCATCAGCGCCTTGGCAGACTCAAGATTGACGGGATAGTTGAGCATGGCGTTTTCATCGAAGCCAAGCAGGCCGGGGGGGAGGATTCCCTGGGCAACTGTGGCGCGGCCCTGCAAGCTGGCGATCACGGCATCCAGGTCGAGCGCGTAGCGAACGGCCTGGCGCAATTTGGGATTGGCGCCGAAAGGCTCACTTTCGAGGTTTACGGCGATGAAATCGGTGTGGAAGGTCTCGGCCCAGCCAAGTTTCTCTTTGTAGACCGGGTCAGTGCTGAATCTTTCCCAGTGGGCCGGAGGGACCCAGGCCATATCCAATCGCCCGGCATCCAGTTCGACGATACGCGTGTTTTCATCGCCGATGAAGCGGAAGGTCACGGCATCCAGATAAGGTCTCCCGTTCCAGTACTCTTCGAAGGCGTTGAGCGTTACGTCCTGGTTGAGATTCCACTCGCCCAATGAGAATGGCCCGGCTGAGACGACGTTCTGGCCAAAGTCTTCGCCCCACTTTTCAACTTCCTCCTGTGGTACGACTGCCAAATTGATGCTGGCGAGCATGGACTTGAATGGCGCCAGAGGTTCGGCCAGCTCAATCTCCAGTGTTTGGGCGTCCACGACGCGAATGCCGGAGACCTCGTCGGCTGCGCCGTCCTGGAAGTCCTCTGCGCCAACCACGATCGAAAGCATCCAGGCCTTGGGGCTCCTGGTTTCCGGATTCAGCACGCGTTCGAAGCTATACTTGAAGTCATCCGCGGTGATTTCACGCCCGTTGTGGAATTTCGCTCCTGAACGCAGATTGAAGGTCCAGGTCTTTCCGTCCTCGGAAACGTCAAAGCTCTCGGCGATGGCCGGTTCGATTTCGCGGCCGTCGGGGGAAAGACGGAAGAGGCCTTCAAGCAGATTGGGAGCGATGACCCCTTGATCCCAACCGGCGATGGCGGCCGGATCGAAGTTCTGCGGATCGGAGGAGACGAACCCGGTCACGACACCGCCCATCTTTGGACCTTCGCTCTCCATCGATTCAGAGGTGGTTGCGGATTCGTCGGGCGTCACCGGAGCGGCGACACAGGCAACCAGGAGCGAACTCAAGAGAACCAGAATCAGCAAATGTCTCGTCACACGATGCGTTGATTTCATGTTGGTCTCCCCAATTAAATGGTTTCTTTCAACTACGAGCAGGATGAAAGTCGATGCCCAGGGGGGCACGGGATGAGATTGGCGGAAGTGCAGGACTGCCGGGGGAATCCGCCCAAATCTAACAAAATCATATTTTAATGTCAACCTGCCTGATTATGTTGGGCGAGGAGCTCTTGGAGACGGCGCAACCGGGAATGGGGCTGACGGGCGTCGATTCGAAGGGAATGAAGAACGCCGAAATCTTCGATAATGAAGGAGGCCGAGACGGCGCCGTACAGTGCGGCGTCGACGGGGTCGCCGGTGTGGGCGAGGCCGACGAGGAAGCCGCCGCAAAAGGCGTCGCCGGCTCCTGTGGGGTCGACGGCTGTGGTGGGGTAGGTAGGGATGTCTGTCCAGTGTTCCTGGTTCTGTAGGAGAAGGCGCATTCCCCGCGCGCCCATCTTTACGCCGACTCCTTTCGGCCCTTTCGCGAGTAGCTGGCGGGCAATGTTGAAGGCGTGCCCGTTGGAGCTACCCGTTACGGTCTTTGCGCCCGCCGCGGCGTCGGCGTGAACCGTCAGTTCCTCGATGCTGGGGAGCAGATAGTCAATGTTGCGGAGAAGGTCGACGTCGGCATGCGCCTCTCTGTCCCAGTCCCACCAGGGCCAGTCGAATGTAATTTCGATCTGGCCGCGGCGGCGCCGCTTAAGGAAGGCAGCGTTCGCGCGATTGCATGGAAGCGGCCCTGGAGCGATATGGGCGTACGCTGCGGCGTCCAGATGATGGGCCCACTGGGAAAGGTCGGGACAGAAGGAGGGCCAGATGCGGCGATGAAGGGGGCTGCCGGTGTCGGCGTACTCGCTTTCGAGATCGAGCGTTTCGCCGGCGTTGGCGGGAAGGAGCGCTTGGGCCTCCTCGAGGCGATCGGTGCGACTGCCGTCGGGGAAATAAAAGGATCGCGCGCGGAGGAGATGGGGTTCTTCGATGCGGGCGACGGTGGAGATGTCGATGCCGGCGTCGGCCAACTGCTCCAGCCAGACGGCGGGATAGTCTGCGCCGACCACACTGACGAGGCTGACATCAACGTTCCAAAGACGCATTCCGGCGGCAGCGTAGACGGCATTGCCGCCCAGCTGCCGCGGCGAGATTTGGCCATCGGGGGTAACGACGTCGTCGAGTGTGCAGTTGCCGACGGCAAGGAAACGGTTGGCAGGGCTCACGTCAAACGAATCTCGCGGCGGCGTTTCAGTTTCATCTCAGATGACTGCCGATTCTGTGATGTCTGTCAGTCGGAATGAGGTCTCTCACCAGGACAGTTGCATTCAGACGCGCATGCGGAGCATGGGATGGCTGAAGTTCACCGGGATCGTCTCCCCTGTGCGGGCCGACTTGGTGCCGGGCGTCATGAAGTGGATTGCGAGCGCGCGACGCTGGCGGTCGGTGGTGTTGGGCGCGGTGCGGTGCAGAGTCTGACAGTGATGCAGGGTAATTCCGCCTGCTGGCAGGTCGCCGACCACCGCCTGGCTGTCGTCGACCGCTTTGCCCATGTCAAGAAGGACATCGCTGCCCTGGGCTTGGTCGTGGAGCATTGGGCGCAGATGTGAGCCTGGGATGAACTGCATGGCGCCGTTGCGCAGGTCGACGTCGTCGAGGGTGAGCCAGCAGCTGACCAGGTTTGCTGGCAGGCATCTCCAGTATGCATTGTCCTGGTGCCAGAAGATGGGGCCGCCGTGGCGCGGAGGTTTGTACAGGGCCTGGTCATGGAACAGCTGGATGTTGGGGCCGATCAGGTCTTCGATTATGTCGAGGATGCCGCTGTGGTAGGTGAGTCTGTTGAAGTGCAGGTTGTGCTCGGCGATCTGCATGAACTGAAGCATCTCTTGCTGGTCGTCCTCGCCATGGTCGTGATCGTCTTCGAAGACTGCCAGGTTTCGGATGGGCTGTTCCGCGCGGCGGGCCGGAGAGAATTCCGCGTCGTACTCGGCGCGCATCGCCTCGATCAGGTCGTCGTCGAGCACCTTTCCGACGACCAGGAAGCCGTCTTCCCAGAAACGGGCGACCTGGGCTTGGGTCAAGGCCTTGTAGCCGTTTTGGCCTCGTGAAGTTTCGGCTGATTGCATTGAAAGATTCTCCTTGTTTCGGTTATCCGCCGCGTGGATTGGGTGGCTATGGTTGAAAAGTCCGTCGCATTGACGTGAGAAGCAATCTCGCCGAATGCGATGACGGACACGGGGAGCTGACAGTACTCGGGGCCGGCAGGCAGTCAGCGGCACGCACAGGTCTTTTCAATACTTCGATCAAAAAGAGACTCACCTTTCCTGGCCCTTCACGCGTTTCGTTTGCGAACAGGGGTGGCGGAGATTCTGGGCGGCATTTTACTACGGTGGATCCGGGGCGGCAAACACGGCCAAATGGGCAGGCCATTGGTCAGGTCGCCACCAGTCCGGCTTACGCCTACGGACTGGATCGGGGAACTGGGAAGGATTTAGTTAACTTCAGAGGGCTGAGCTTCTACGGCCTCCAGGGGGGTGAGGAGACAGTCTGAATGGTCAGGATCTGTGCGCTGGGGGAAGCTGCGGGGACGAGGCGAAGGCGGTCAGGACATTGTGGGTGATGCGGGACACGTTATTGTCGTAATTGTTGTGAGACAGGCTGGCGCACCAGCAGATCGAGCCCACCGAAAAGACGGCGCCGTTGTTTGGCGTCTCGAAGTAGACCATGTCGGCACGGACCTTGGACGGGTCTTTGGAGAGCAGCCTGTTGTCAATCTGAAGGAAGTCTTCGATGACCGGATTGATTGACGGGCCGTGCCCGCTTGAGGAGGCCAAGAGGAGCGTGTGGTGGGGTGTGCCCTGGCTGAAGTCGATGCGGTCGAGTTCGTCTCCGGCGGCGCCATCGAAGATTAAGCCGAAGTCGCCGATGGTCTCGCGTTCCGAGATTCCTTCGAAGATGAAGGCGGCCCTCGGGTCATAGCTGCCGGGCTTGCGCGTGTAACCGGGCGCGGGATCTCCCCAGCCCTGGGCGGTGAAGCCGATGCCGGTGAGTCTGTTGGGTGGACGGCCTCGGTGGCGCCACAGACCGCCGAGCTCACCGGTCGTGCTGTGGTGACACTCTCCGGGGGCGGAGTTCCAGGCGCGCGTCCCGCCCATGCCGCGGCGAACTTCGATGACGTGGGGTCGGTCGGGATCGACGCTGGTCACCCAGTAGAAACCATTTCCGCCCAGGTATGCGAGGCGACCGCCCTGGGCAAGGAACTGTTCCAGCGCGTCCAACATCTCGGCGGTCCAGTATTCGGGGTGCGTGCCAGTGACCAGGACTCTGTAGTTGGCAAGGAGGCTGGCGCCTTCGTGGTGGAGGTTTTCGTCGGCGGCGATGTCGTAGGCGAAGTCTTGCTGTTCGAGCCAGTCAACCAAGTAGAGGTCGGCGCCCAAATTGCGCGGGCTGTCTGTCAAGATATGGCGGTAGTTGGGACGCATGTTGACGAGAGGGCGCAGGCTTGAAGTGTAGCAACAGCCGAACCCGTCGGAGTGGGAGTCGTAGAGAGACATCGCGAATTCAGGATGCTCGGCAAGGTAGTGATCGAGAGGGTGCAAGCGGGATTCGCTGTTGGGGATGTCAGCGAAGAGGGCGTGGGCCGCGTCCATGCGGTCGTTGGCATAGGCAAGGTAGGTAAAGGTGGGCACGAGGAAGAGAATTGGGCCCTGGGCGGATCCTTGAGCCGGTCGAATGATGAAGGGGATATGGTCTGTCCGGCCTTCGCCCTGCAGGCGTGCGGCGTAGATGCCGCTACGCTGGCCTGCAGGGACGGTCAGATCGAAGTCCGGTTGCCATCCGGCGTTTTCGAGGTCGTCCTGGTGAAAGTGGATAGCGCCGTACTGGGTGGGGGCCTGCTTGTGGTCGGTCTCCTGTGTGTTCCAATTGCGTCCGGTTGCCGCGCGCGCGGGCATGTTGACAGCCTTGCCGTGCAGGCGGTGTTTACCTGTGTCGGCCACCATTGACGAGGAGGGATTCAAAGAGAAGTCCCAGGCGGCGACCAAGTCGTCGCCGGCCACATCGGCGGGCGGAATGTCCTGTCTCAGCTGGTCGATTTCGGGCCTTTCCAGCGCTCGGCTGAAGAGGCTCGGGCTATCGATCTTGCCATTGAAGAGTCCTCTGGCCGCGTTGGTGGAGGAGGGGGACGTCTGTAGTCCGGTCGCGGCCAGGAGAAGGGGCTGGTCGTTGTCGCAGGTTGGTGGAGTCTGGCACAGGCTGTCAACGGCGATGGACGAAGAATCGGAAGGCCAGTTGGCGGAGGACTCCTGAACCAGACACATGCGCCCGGTCTGAATGTCAAACGAGGCAGCGACAAAGTACCATTCGCGGGCCCGCATCGGCGAGTTGGTACTGAATCGACGGTTCTCGGCGGCATTGCCCAGCCATAGCTCCAAGGCCCCGTCGGATCCGACTGCGAGGCAGAAGCCGCCCTTTTGATCGGACCATTTGCTCAGCAGGCCCTGCGCTTCTTCCAGCAGGGGCGTCGTGGGGAAGATCCAGGCCTGGACGGTGAAACTGGTAAGTTGGCGGAGCGGGGGCTTGTCTGGGACAAGGACAAAGGAGCCGGCGCGGGCAAACTGTTTTCGGCCAGGCTTGGCGCCGTCGAAGGCGGACTCCACCCTTTCTTCCTTGAAGCCGGGTCCCGATGGGCTTTCGTCCCCATGGATTAAGCGAACCAAGGTTGAACTGTAGGCCGGCAGATCCGTACTGACCATGAAACGAATCTTTTCTCCCGGCGCGACGCTCAGTCTATCTGTGTAGCCTATCAACTCGGATGACATGTGCGCCTCTCAGTGCAGCGTCTACGAGCGCCTCGACCTGTGAATGCGGCGGTACCCGGGCATGCTCGAAAGATGCACGAATGCGGAACTGCTTCCGGCGCCAGGATTCGGGGAGCAGGGGGTTGCAGAAGCATTGCGCGAACCGGCCGGCCTGACTGTGGCCGTGGGGGCAATTTAGCATAGACCGCGACATCGTTCAAGGAAGGAAAATCCGGGCGGGCAGTCCAAATCGGGAGGGGAGTTCAAACTGCCTTTGGGGGGCGCGATGGGTTCTGCGGCCTGTTGCATCCAGCAACCTCAAGCAGCGGCGGTAGGGAAAGCCGTATGTGTCGATGGTGAGCATGGGCGGAAGGCGAACAGCGAAGTGCGAACGGCGCGTGATCCACGGAGGGACAGGGAGGGCCATGGAAAGCCATGGAGAGCCACAGTGGGTGGCGCAGAAGCAGGGCGGTGCCTGGTGACTGGTGAAGGAGGGACAAGGGATCTGGCTGGTGGAGGATGGTTGACGTGAGGACAACTGGATAGACGTTGCAGGCCGGGTGACAAGAAAACTTCGCCAACTTGAAGCGATTTTTCGCGACCGGTCCCAATGTGATACTGTATGGGAAATTCAGGGGGCAAGGCAAGGTTTGCCGACTTGAACCGCTTGCGATAGACCCAAAATCGGTCTATAGGGTAGGACAAGGACTGGGTTCCCAAAATGAACGAGACCAGACAGCTGACAGTTCCGGTGATTGGCATGACCTGTCAAGGTTGCGCGGCATCGGTGGAGGCCAGCAGCAGCCAGGCCGAAGCGGTGAAGGAGGCTGCGGTCAATTTTGCGACCGAGCGTCTTACACTGACGGTAGATGCGACGAATGGGGATGCTAACGAGGCGCTGGTTGAGGTGCGCCAGCTGGTCCTGCGCGCCGGCTATAAGATTCCGACTCTCACGCTGTCACTGCCGGTATTGGGCATGTCGTGCACTGCATGTGTCAATGCGGTGGAAAAGGCAATCAAGGAAGTTGACGGGGTGGTCTACGCCAATGTAAACTTCGCCGGAGAGCAGGCGCATGTGGAGTATATCAGCGGATTAGGCGCGCGCTCCCCTATTGTCGCCGCGATCCGAAGGGCGGGTTACGACACCCTTGCGGTGGCGTCGCCCGAGCCAAACGCGCCGCCAATCGTCGACGCGGTCCTGTCGTCGGCCGCGAACGGGGCCGTTCGCGAGGTCGAGGCCCCGCTTGTGGAAGAAAAGGAAGAGGAGATCGAGGACGCGGAGGCCGCGGCGCGCGCAGCTGCGATTCGCCACCAGGTCGTGCGACTTTCAGTGGGACTTGCGTTCTCAGTGCCCTTGCTGATTGTCAGCATGGGGAGAGACTTCGGGCTTCTCGGCTCATGGGCGCACAGCGGCTGGGTGAACTGGCTGCTCCTCGCGCTTGCAACGCCGGTACAGTTTTACGTCGGCTGGGACTACTATGTCGGCGCATTCAAGAGCCTGCGCAACCGCAGCGCGAATATGGATGTTCTGGTGGCGATGGGAACATCGGTTGCGTATGTTTTCAGCCTGGCGGTTCTGGGCGCATTGTCATTTGGCAGCGATTCGCTGGGCGGGCACGTCTATTTCGAAACATCCGCGGTTATCATCACATTGATCGTTTTGGGTAAGTTGCTCGAGGCCAGGGCCAAGGGCCGGACAAGCGCGGCGATCCGGGAGCTGATGGGGCTGCAGAGCAGAACGGCCCGGGTCGTGCGTGCGGGTGAGGAACTGGATATCCCGGTGGAGGAGGTCGTTGTCGGAGACATGATGATTGTGCGGCCGGGCGAGAAGATACCGGTGGACGGAATCGTGATGTCTGGCGGGACCAGCGTTGACGAGAGCATGTTTACAGGCGAAAGCATGCCGGTGGGGAAGGCGGTGGGCAGTGAAGTTTTCGGCGCGACTTTGAACAAGCAGGGCTTGATCGGCGTTGAGGCAACCAAGGTGGGCCGGGAGACTGCGCTGGCACAGATCATCAGGCTGGTCGAGGAGGCGCAGGGCAGCAAGGCGCCCATCCAGCGGGTCGTTGATCAGGTGGCGGCTTACTTTGTGCCGGCGGTCGTGGGATTGGCCTGTGTGACATTTGCGGTGTGGATGTTGGCGGGGGCGGGATTTGTGCCTGCTCTCCTGCGATTGGTCGCGGTGCTGGTGATTGCCTGCCCTTGCGCGATGGGCCTGGCGACCCCTACTTCGATCATGGTGGGCATTGGCAAAGGCGCGGGGATGGGCATACTTTTCAAGAACAGTGTTGCCCTGGAGCAGACGCAGAAGCTGACCGCGGTGTTGTTGGACAAGACGGGAACGATCACGCAGGGAGAGCCGGTTGTTACCGACCTGGTGGTAAGCGAGAGTGTGCGCGTCGCGGGAAACGGAAGCGGGCCGATGGGGCCGGCGAATTCGGCAGAAGGAACAGAACTGCTGCGGCTGGCGGCGTCGGCTGAAAGGGGGTCGGAACATCCTTTTGGCGAGGCGATTGTAAGGGCAGCCCAGGCGAGCGGATTGGATCTGGCAGAGCCGAGCGATTTTGAGGCTGTGGCGGGTCATGGGATCGCGGCACGGGTTGACGATAGACGCATTCTGCTCGGCAATCTACGGATGATGGAGCAGGAGAAGGTCGACCTGAACGGGCTTGCGTCGCGCTACGATGAGCTTCAGGCAGAGGCAAAGTCAACGATGTGGATCGCAATCGACGGAGAGGCGGCCGGCCTGATTGCGGTGGCCGACACGGTTAAGGAAGGTTCGAGCGAAGCAGTGGCCACGCTGAGAAGGATGGGGCTGACCGTGGCGATGCTGACGGGAGACAATCAGGCGACCGCTGATGCGATCGCGAGAGAGGTTGGCATTAATCGGGTGATTGCGGAGCTGCTGCCAGGCCAGAAGGTTGAGCAGGTAAAGGCGTTGCAGGCAGAAGGGTTCCGGGTGGCGATGCTGGGCGATGGGATCAATGACGCGCCGGCGCTCGCCCAGGCCGATGTGGGCATTGCCATCGGGGCAGGCACGGACGTGGCGATGGAGGCGGCCGACGTTACGCTGATTCGGGGCGACCTGCGCAGTGTTCCGCAGGCGATCGCGTTGTCACAGGCGACGATGCGCAATATACGGCAGAATCTGAGTTGGGCATTCGGTTACAATGTCGCGTTAATTCCAATCGCGGCGGGCGTATTGGCTCCATTCTGGTGGGCGCCGGCGTTTCTGCAGCAGCTTCACCCGATCCTTGCTGCGGCTGCGATGGCGCTTTCGAGCGTCAGTGTGGTCATCAACGCGCTGCGACTGCGCCACGACAAGGCTTAGCGGGCCTTCCATTGCGTGTGGACGCGCTGCTGGCTCATGGGTTCGCTTTCACTGTTTGATTTGGCCGGGTGAAACTGCTTCACAGACAAAAACAGGGAATCTAAGCCAGGGATGATGCATGACGGGGGAAAAGCTGGTGGTAGATGATTTTTGATTTCGGATACTTGACGCTGGTGCTGGCGCTCGCGGTGTGCGCCTTCGGTATGGCGGCCGGGTATTGGGGAGGAATGCTGGAAACCAGAGGGACCGCGACGGCTGCGACCGTTTCAAGAAAGGGAGGGCCTTCAGGAGGTCCGTTGACTGCGTCGTTGAGTCACCGGTTAACGGAGAGCAGTTTCCACTCAATCTACGCTGTCAGTGTTCTGGTGGGCATTGCGGCGGTTATATTGTGGTATGGGCTCCTGACCGATCAGTTTCAGATCAGCTATATCTGGAACAGCTCCGAACGAAGTCTGCCGGCATTCTACAAATTTGCCGCGATCTGGGGCGGACAGGCGGGCAGCCTCCTATTCTGGACCCTATTGCTTGGCCTCTTCAGCACGGCTGCGGCGCTAACGTTTCGAGATAGCCAGCGTACGCTGATGCCGTATGTCAACGGGACCCTGCTGGCAACGCTGCTGTTCTTTCTCGTCTTGCTGGTTTTCAGCGCCAACCCATTTGAACAGATCGGCGTTGTGCCGAGCGACGGCCGGGGCCTGAACCCACTGCTACAGAACTATTGGATGGTCATACACCCGGTCATGCTTTACCTTGGCTGGGTTGGTTTGAGCGTACCGTTTGCCTTCGCGGTTGCGGCGCTGATGAGCAAACGGCTGGACCGGCGGTGGGTGCGGACTGTGCGCCGGTGGACGTTGATCCCGTGGATGTTTCTTTCGGCGGGCATCATCATGGGCAGCCAGTGGGCGTACATGGAGTTGGGATGGGGGGGCTACTGGGCCTGGGACCCCGTGGAAAATGCCAGCTTTCTGCCGTGGCTGACCGCCACAGCTTTCCTGCACAGCGTCATAATTCAGGAGCAGCGAGGCATTCTGAAGGTCTGGAACGTTACGTTGATCTGGTTGACCTTCACGCTGGTCATTCTGGGCACGTTTACGACGCGAAGCGGCATTCTGAGCAGTGTTCACAGTTTTGCGCAGAGCCCGGTGGGCCCGTACTTTCTCGTCTTCCTTGCTGTGACAACGATTGGCTTCCTGCTGCTTCTCTACCAGCGGATGCCCTATTTGCAGGGCGAGAATGAGATTGACTCGATTTCCAGCCGGGAGGGGGCCTTCCTGGCCAACAACTGGTTGTTTGCGGGCATCGCCTTTGTGGTGTTGTGGGGAACGTTTTATCCGATGTTCAGCGAAATCCTGACAGGGGAGCGGATTTCCGTGGCGGCGCCGTGGTTCAACCGGGTGGCGGGGCCCTTATTCCTTCTGTTATTCGTTCTGATGGGCGTTGGGCCGCTGTTGGGGTGGCGGCGGACCGGGGCGAAGGCCTTGCGGCGCCAGTTCACCTGGCCCGTTGCCGTTGCGCTGGCTTCGGTTCCCTTCCTGCTCATCACAAGCCGAAACGTGTTTCCTGTCGTGGGATTCAGTGTCTGTATATTTGTGGCGGCGACGATTGTGCAGGAGTTTGCGCGGGGCACGATTGCCCGGATGCGGAGCAGGGGGGAAACGGCGGCGGCGGCGTTGTGGGGAGTGATGCGCCGCAACGGACGCAGGTATGGCGGCTACGTCATTCACTTCGGAATCGTGCTGATTGGGGTTGCCATTATTGGCAATGAATTCTATCAGTCAACGACGCACGTAACCTTGTCCGCCGGGCAATCGGTCGAGCTATCGGGTTACACACTTACGTACACAGGGCTCGGTTCGGAGCAGAGGAGCAATCATACCGAAGTGAGGGCGAATCTGTCGGTGTCGGATACGGCGTCTGGGCGGTTTCTGGGACAGATAGCCCCCCGCCGCAACATTTATGACAAGACGCCGGACCAACCCACAAGTGAAGTTGGGCTGCGGATGACGCCGGCTGAGGATGTTTATGTGATCCTCAATGGATGGGAGGGAGACGGCCGCAGCGCAACGTTTACCGTTTACGTGAACCCTTTAACGATGTGGATGTGGGTGGGAGGGCTGTTGGTGGTGTTGGGCACGGTAGTAAGCGTGTGGCCCCATCCCCGACCGGCGCGCGCTGGCCGAGAAGCGGCTTCGGCGTTCCCCGAAGGCGCAAGGGCGGGACAGGCGGCGGCGTGATGCGGAGCGGCTGGCGGCGCCAAACCCATATTTCCGCGGGAAATCCCCGTATCGAAAAATGTGGATAACGTTCATTCTGACCGGCCTGGTCGGTGTCGCGGCGGTGGGGTATGTTGTCTGGCCGCTGTTTCGGCGGACTCCTTTTGCGGTTTCGCATGAAAGGGAGGATCTGGCGGATCTGCTCACGCGCAAAGAGGTAGCCCTCGAAGCGATCAGGGAGTTGGAGTTCGATCATCGAGTCGGCAAGATTGAAGACGGTGACTTTGAGCGCTTCAACGGGATACTGAGGAGCCGGGCGATGAGGCTGATCGAGCATATTGAGGCTTATTACGGAAGTGGCGAAGGAATAAATATAGCGACCGGTCAGCTGGACGAAGCGCTGGAAGTGGAGATTTCCGGACGAAGACGGGTAGAGGAAGCGGGCGCAGATGAAGGCGGCATTGGTCTACGAGCAGAATGAGATTTGCATAGCCGAAGTGCCGAAGCCGCGTGCCGGCGCCGGTGAGGTCGTGGTCAAAGTGAGGGCGTCCGGGATCTGCGCGACGGACGTCAAGATCCTTGGCGGGACCGGAACACCGGCTGAACTGCCGGCGATTCTGGGGCATGAGGTTGCGGGCACGATCGTCGAATTGGGCCCCGGGACTGCGGCGGCAGGACTGCATTTCGGCCAGCGGGTTACGGTCTATCCCATCGCCGCCTGCGGATCGTGCATGTTCTGCCGCCAAGGTCGAAACAGTCTGTGTTTGCATGAACATGGCTTGGGGCACGGCGATGACGGCGGATTTGCGGAATATGTGCGGATACCGGCGGAGGTGGTGCGGCTGGGCGGCGTGATTGACATTGGTGACATGCCTTTTGACCTGGCGGCGATGGTTGAGCCGACCTCCTGTTGCATTGCGGCGGCGGACCAGTGCAAGACGACTGCGGGTGACTCTGTCGTGGTGGTTGGGGCGGGCCCGTTGGGTCTGTTGCATACAATCGTGTCGACGGCGCTGGGCGCCGAGGTCGTTTGCGTCGACGTAAACAGCGAAAGGCTGGCCAAGGCGCAGAGCCTTGGGGCAAGGCGGGTGATCAACCCTGAGAAGGAAGACGCCTTGGATGTGGTGCGGGAGCTGACCGGCGTAGGGGCAGACGTGGTCATCGCGGCTGTAGGCATTCCGAGGGTGATCGAGAGCTATCTGCCTCTCGTACGCAACGGCGGCATATTCAACGTGTTTGGCGGCACGCCGCGCGGAGAGACGATGACGGTCGATCCCCGCTGGCTCCATTACGGGGAGATTGTGCTGACGGGGACGTTTGCGTCTTCGGTGAGGCAGTTTCACCGAGCGTTTGATTTTGTGGAGGAACACGCCGAGAAGATAGGCGCGGTGATTTCGATGCGGTGCGGGTTGGATGACATTCTGGAAGCGGTGCGGCGGGTACAGGCTGGTGAGGGAACAAAGTCGATACTTTTGTTTCCAGAGTGAGTTTGGGCGCAAAGAAACGAGCAAAAGGGACCTAAATGAGACTGAAGTGGTATGCCCATGCCTGTCTGCGGATTGAGGGAGACGGGATCTCCATCATTACTGACCCGTATACGCCGGAAAAGTCCGGATTCAGGGCCGTTACGGAGACGGCCGACATCGTGGTGCGCAGCTCGGACGACGACTCGGCGCATGCCAATGCGGCGATGATTCCGGGGGAGCCGGAGGTCGTAACGGCTACACGCATATTGAGTTTCGGGGGTGAGGGCCGGTCCGGCGAAGACGGGGCCGCGCCGGGAGGCGGCGGGAACTCGGCGGCCACGCGAGCGGGCATCCGGTTCACGGCGATTCCGGCGATGGAGTCGATGCGGGTGAAGCTGCAGCCGCGCGACAACGCGATGTACACGTTTGAAGTTGAGGGGCTGCGAATCGTTCATTTCGGCGATGTTGGCAACCGGCTGGAGGCGTGGCAGCTGGACCGAATGGGAGCGGTGGATGTCGCGATCGTGCCAACGGGCGGGCCGCCTACTATCGAACTTGATGATCTGCAAAGTGCGTTGGATGAACTGAGGCCGGCTGTGACAGTTCCGATGCACTATGAGCTGCCGGGCTGCAGGTTTCCTGCAATGGCCGACGTGCGGGCGTTCACGCAGCGGTACCCGGCTGAACGCGTCCGCTGGGCCGCTGAGCCGGTGGTCGAGTTGACGAAAGCCGGTTTGCCTAAGGAACCGGAAGTCCTGGTGTTACAGGCGACGACGGCAGGGTGAAGGGCAATGCGCTCTTCAGTTCAAATGGGGGGCCGTTTGCAGCGGCGAAGAACTCGTCTGACCCAGAGAGAGACTGCCAGCGAATTTTGCCGTAGTTCTTGTCAGCGGCGAGCTATGGCGTTACAGCAGGTCAGGCGGCAGGTTGCGAGTGTGTGGGCCGGTTTCCAGTCAGGCGCGGGGCGGTGAGGGCGCCGGCGAAGCTGATGAAGGCGGCGACCAGGTAGAGCCCCGTCAACCCCAACAGGCCCAATACGAGGCCGAGAATCCAACTCCCAACCCCGATACCGAGATCGAAGGCCAGGTAGAACGCGGCCGCCGCGCGGCCGCGGCGTGCGTCAGGCATTCTGTCTACGCATATCGCGATGAGTGCGGGATGGGAGACACCCGAACCGATACCCATGAGGACGGCGCCGGCGAGTATCAAGGGCAGGGCAGGAGAGAGGGCGAAGGCGGCGAGACCGGTGGCGTTCAGGAGCAAAGCGGGAAGGAGGACCCGTCCGCGATTGGGGCGGTCCAGGAGCCGTCCGGTCAGGATGCGTGTCGCGATGATCGAGATTCCGTAGGCGACATAGGCGGGACCTGCGGAGGCAAGGTCGCGGCGCTCGGTCAGGAGCGGAAGGAAGGCAAAGAGTGCTCCGAAGCTGACGCCAAAGAGTAGCGAGGTCAGCATGGGGCCGCGGAGGGCCGGGGGCAGTTCGAACAAGTGGGCCACCCTGAACGCCGCCGCTTGCCTGCGATAAGGCTGAGGAATTGCCCGCCAGACGAGAAGGCCGGCCAGCAGGGACAGGGTGGCGCTGAGGACGAAGGCGCTGTGGCCGATTCCCCGGCCCCAGAGAGGGCACAGGACCGGACCGGAACCGGTTGGGTCAGGCGCGGCGGTACACCATGTAGGACAGGGCGCGGAAGGGCAACCGAACTGCTGGGTGAGAAGATCGAGGCCGGCGCTGACAGCGGCGGGTGTCAGCGTGATGGCGACGTTGGCGGCAGCGCCGAAGAGGGCCAGCGCGGCGCCGCGACGTTGCGCCGGCGCGAGTTCGGTGACGAGCGCGGTGGCTGATGTGGTAAAAGTGACGTAGCCTGCGGCCTGGAGGATGCGCAGAAGGAAGAGCAGGGCCGGATTGGCGGCGAAGCTCATCAGAAGCGCGCCAGCTGAGAGCGAAACCGTGCCGAACAGGATGACCGGGCGGCTGCCCAGTGTGTCATTGGCGGCTCCTGCGAGCGGGCGCCCGATCAGAGATGCGACGCCGAAAGCGCCCAACACGAGGCCGATTTGCCAGTCGGGCAGGCCTTCCGCCTCCAGGTAAAGGGGGATGGGAACCAGGAGGGCGTAGAAGGCGCCGAAGAAGAGAAGGGCCGCGGACCAGACTGTCCAGTAGCGGTTCACCCGCGCGGTTTTCGCGCCTGAATGCCGCTGCTGGTAAATCGCTGAAGCAGATCCTGGACTACCTCGGGCTGAAGACCGGACAGAGTCGTAGGAATCTCGCCGTTGAAGTCGTCAGGTGTATACCTTTGCTCGATGGTGACTTCAATCTCCTCGAAGCCGGCCTCCTGCAGAAGGCGATTGAGTTCGGATATGGTCAACGCGCCGGCAATGCAACCGGCCCAGCTCAGGCCGGCTCGAATCTGTTCCTCGCTCACGGGCAGGCCGCTGAGGTCGCCGTCGACGACGATGTCTGAGATAGCCAGGCGGCCGCCGGGAGACAGCACGCGATATGCCTCAGTCAGGGCCTTGCTCTTGTCCGGCGTCAGGTTAACGACGCAGTTGGAAATGATCACGTCGACGGTTCCATCGGGCAGGGGCAGGTCTTCGAGATCGCCCTTGCGGAATTCGACGTTGGCCGCGCCGGCCTTTGCGGCGTTGCGGCGGGCCAGCTCGAGCATGCTGTCGTTCATGTCAACGCCGTAGACGTAGCCGCCGGGGCCGACCTGACGGGCCGCGAGAAGGACATCCAGTCCGCCCCCGGAGCCGAGATCGAGGACGGTTTCGCCAGGTAGCAGCGAGGCGATGGCGTGGGGGTTGCCGCAGCCCCTGCTGCTGTTTAAAGCTGCATCGGGCAGCTGGCTCAGGTCTTCGCCGGCATAAAGGTCGCTGTCGCAGCAGTTTGACGGCGCATCACCAGCTAACTGCAATGCGGCCACTGCGCCATAATGGCTCTGGACTTCAGCGCGTATTTCGTCGGGATTGTCGCGGGAAGCGGTTTGTGCGCTTTCGTTGCCGGCGCAGCAACTTTCGGTCTGGGTCAAGTCTGTCGGTCTCAGGACGATCTGTTGGTCGGACATAGTCGAATTCTCTTTCATATTTTGTAATTGGATGGCAGTTCCTGGTGGAACGGCAATTCTGGTGGACTTGATCGGTTTGGTCCGGGCCCCCGGTCGGTTCCAGGGGCGTGGGAAGCAAGGATGGTCAGGGGGGTTACCTGGTCAGAAACGTTGACTGTCGGACTCCATGCAATGCGCGGGATGGGCCGGATTGAAGTTGCTCAAGAAATGCCCGGAGGGGTGCGATCCCCGGTTCTCGGGGGGCATAGTAGACCCAAGTGCCTTTGCGGTTGGCGCTGACGAGCCCTGCCTTGCGAAGCACGCGGAGGTGGTGCGAGATGGTGGGTTGGGCAAGGGTAAAACGTTCTTCGATGTGACAGACGCAGAGGGGTTCTTTGCCCCGGGCCAGCAGACTCAAGATGCGCAGGCGCACGGGATGGCCGATGGCTTTGAATGCTGCTGCGACTGTGTCTTCACCCCGTTGGTCAGTGACGTCAGGGCGCGAGTCTTCCCTCGAGTGAGGATCTTTGGTTGCGACGGCGATTGGTTCGCTGGTTATTGCCGGTGTCGTAGTCATCTGGTTCTGGTGTTTCCGGACTGAATGTGGACTGCGTTCCTGGCCTGGTCAAAAAGCTGGGTAGACGTTTGGCAAAATGTCGACTGATGGGCATTGTCGTTGTTATATTGAGATTTGTCAATATAGTACATTGGCGTGTTTTGCTCCGCAGATCTGCGTTATTCTTGGGCTGCGAGGGCGCGACTTGACTCAGGGACTGGTTGGCGGGACGGGCTCCGACGAGAGGCGGCGATACAGGTTTATGCAGGGGGGAAGAGTCTTTGCGCTGGCGGCTGCGATGGCGATGGGAGATGTGTGTGATAAGATTTGAACTATGAATCCAGTCACAATTTCTCAACTTACGTCCCACGTATCGGCGCTTTTGGACCAGGATGACCTGCTGCGCGATGTCTGGGTGCTGGCAGAGGTGAGCAGCTGGAATAAGGCTGCCAGCGGGCATGTCTATTTCAGCATGAAGGACAGCGGAGCGGTGATTTCCGGCGTGATGTGGCGGGGGAATACGTTCAGGCATGCCTGGCTGCCGGGTGTAGGCGACCAGATCCTGGCGCACGGCTATGTGGGCGTCTATCCGCAGAGGGGTGTCTACCAGTTCTATGCGGACGAGATCCGGCCCGCGGGGCGGGGGCAGTTGTATGCGCAGTTTGAGGCGCTGAAGGAGAAGCTGGCGGGGGAGGGTCTGTTCGAGGCGGAGCGCAAGCGGGCGATAACGGTTGCTCCGCGACGGCTGGGCATCGTTACGAGCCTGGGCGCGGCGGCGTTGCAGGATGTGCTGCGTGTGCTGGCCCAGCGCTGGCCCCTTGCGGAGGCGATAGTGTTCCCGACGCAAGTCCAGGGCGCGGAGGCGCCAGGGCAGCTTGTTGAAGCGCTCGCGGCCGCCAACGGATTTGGGGTCGACGGCGGCAGATCTGGTGCGCCGGCCGATGCAGGGCCTGCGGATCTGCCCCTTCTTGCGGGCGGGAACGGGAGTGGATTCCCCGATTCGAACTCTGCAGGTGTTGGCGCGGGATGGAACGAGCTTGACACGATCCTGCTGGTACGGGGAGGCGGCTCTATCGAGGACCTGTGGGCCTTTAACGACGAGCAGGTTGCCTATGCGATCGCTGCCAGCGAGAGGCCAGTCGTGACCGGGATCGGCCATGAGACTGACTTTACGATCGCTGATTTCGTTGCGGACCTGCGCGCTCCGACGCCGACAGCCGCGGCCGTGGCGGCGACGCCGGACAGGCGGGAACTGGCGGAAAATCTCAGACAGATGCAGGCATGGCTGCTTCGCTGCGGAGAGGAGACCGTGGCGGACCGGAGGAGGCAGTGGCGGGAGATGCAAAGGCGGCTGGTGAGGAGCGCTCCGCTGCGGCAGATTGACCTGGCGCGGCAGCGGCTGGATGAGACGGATGAGCGGCTGCGGCGGGTCATGGCGAACGGGTTGCGCCGCAGGACTGAGCAGTTGACTTCCTGCCATGCTCGGCTGGAAGGGCTCAATCCGGCCGGCGTGTTGGCGCGGGGCTACAGCATTGTGCAGCGGAGTGATGGGGCGGTCGTGAGCGCGCCGGAGCAGGCGCAAGAGGGAGAGCGGTTGACGGTGAGATCGTCTGGGGGCGCGTATCCGGTTGTAAGAGACAGGGGCTGAGCGAAGGCCCGCATTGAGGTCAGTCTTGGGCTTAGCGGCAATTCATAGGGAGTCGGGTGTGCCTTTTGGGGCGCACCTTTTTTGATTTGCGGATGGGTACTGGGCCTACGAGTCAACAGAATGGTCGGCCTTGGGGATTGAGCTGAGTGAAGACCATGGGCGGGACCACGCACAAGAGGCCCCCAATGGGGTGACGGGGGTTGGAGCAAGATCGCGGGCGCGTTGCCACAGCGAAGGAGGCCGTGCACAGGAGCAGTGACTCTCACAAAAGGGCGCCAGACCGGATAGCGTGGAATGCAGGCTAGACGAGGGGCCCGCGGAGCTCGGCGATGGCCGGATCGATTTCCTCGATTTTGGCGTATTCTTCGTCCCAGTAGCTCTGGCTGGCCATGCTATCGATCATCTCCTCCGTATAGCCGAAGCGGGTCCAGAGGCCGCGTTTCATCTCCTGGAGACGGTCGTGTTGGCCGGGTTGGTTGAGGTCGATTATTTCGCCGAGCGACGCGCCAAGGAAGACGGCCTTGGCCCAGTTTTCGAGTGTATCATCGTCTGGGCGGCCGCCATGGCGCTGGTGGAGATCGGCGCTGACTGAAGGATAGCGATCATAACTGTCGGTGGCGATGGTCACGACATTGTCGTTGGGACCCAGCTGCAGGTATCTTGCTGTCTTGATGGCGCCAATGATATTACAAATGCAGCTGGGGCCGAACTTGCCCTGAAGCAGTTGGGCCGCCTGGCTATCGAGGCCGAGGCGATCGACCAGGACGCTGCCCCCGTTCTGGGCCACTTCCATGCCCTGGACGGTTTCCTCGTCGTTGATCAGCATCAACAGGTCTGTGTTGTAGACGTTGTGGATCAGTGTAACCATTTTGTCGCCGATGCCTTCAATGCGGTGCTGGCCTTGCCCGCCGTCAAAAAGCGTCGAGCACTGGCGGGGTTCGAGGGCGACGATGCGGGCGTCTTCGAAGCGTGATTTGATGTGGTCGCCGGCGGCGAGCGTGCCGGCGCTGCCGGGGGCGCTGACGAAGGCGGCAACCTGGCCGTTGCCCACGTCGGTCGCGGCCTTTTCGACGGCGTCGCCGGTGACGAAGCGGTGGAAGCGGTAGTTGGGCATCAGCTCGAACTGGGCGAGGACGACGTACCGCTCCGGTCTGCTGACATATTCGTGATGCGTTCGTTCCAGGGTGAGGATGACGTCGGATTCAGTGCCGGGCGTGAGGTCGAGATCGCCGCCGTATTTGCGGATGCGTTCGTAGCGTTCCTGGCTCATGGTGTCGGGCATGACGACGATGGCCCGGTAGCCTTTCAGGGCGCTGACATAGGCGGCGCCGATGCCGAAGTTGCCGGTGCTGGGGCCGATGACGCTGCGGTCGCCTGGACGCAGACCGTCGAGAGCTTCGGCTTCGGCCAGGGTTGTGTAGGCAGGACCGACCTTCATGGAGCCGCTGGGAAAGTTGCGGCCGCTGAGAACGATAATGTTGGCCTGGACGCCGGTCAGCTCTTTGGGCAGGATGATGCGTTCGACTTCGGCGCCGGTGTTTTTCCAGTTGATGTTGAACAGGTTGACGGGTGCGAGTTCATCCTCTGCCGGGGCTGCGGAGGCTCTGTCGAGGATGCTGGTCGGAAGCAGAGTCGGATCGCGCATTTCGGCATAGGTTGGGCCCTGTACGGTTGGACTGGTCACTGCGGATTCTCCCGTGCGGCTGTACGGTATGCTTTCATTTTTTTCGTGTGTTGGCGCGCTCTTGCCATAGTAACAGAAGGACAGTTTTGGGACGAAACGAGGTGGCGCCAGGGTCACGGTGGAGAATGGGGAGTGGGGAGGTGGGGGCGAAATGCAGTGGTCAGTGGTTGGTGGTCAGTGGGCGGCGAGGATTGCCGAGCACTTTTCTGCGTTTTGTGACTACATTCCAAGACCTTTCGCCACGGCGTCCAGCGTTGGGGGGATGATGGTGGGTTCACCGGCGATGCGCATGGCTGCAGGAACGTCTTTCAGGCCGCTGCCAGTGCTGATGACGACGACTGTTTCACCCGGGTCCAAAAGGTCACGTTTTGCTGCAAGCTGTAGGCCGGCCAGGGCCGTTGCGCCGGCGGGTTCGGCGAAGACGGCGCCAAGGCGGGCCAGGGGCAGGATGGCCTGGAGGATGGCGTCGTCGTCAACGAGGAGGAAGGCGCCGCTGCTCTGCCGGACGGCCCGGAGCGCTTTGGAGGCGTCGCGGGGTTCGTTGACGCTGATCGAGTCGGCGGCGGTCGAGGCGGTGACCGGTTCCGGAATCTCGAGGCCGTCGCGCCAGGCGTTGTGAATGGCTGCGCTGGCGGAGGACTGGACGCCGAAGATGCGCGGCACGCGTTCGATCCAGCCGAGCGTGTGCAATTCCCAGAAGCCCTTGTAGACGCCGCCGATGATCGAGCCGTCGCCGACGGAGACGAAGACGGAGTCGGGGGCGTGGAATGGAGGGGGGAACCGGCTGCTATCGGGGCCCGACGGAGAGCCTGATGACTCGGCGAGTTGGGCGGCAATCTCGAAACTCACGGTCTTCTTGCCTTCGGTCATATAGGGATTGTAGCCGGTGTTGCGATTGTACCAGCCGAATTCCTTGCAGGCGCTTACGCAAAGGTCGAAGGCATCGTCGTAGCTGCCGTCCACGGCGAGGACCCGGCTGCCGTAGACCAGGAGTTGGGCGATTTTGGCTTGCGGCGCGGAGCGGGGCACGAAGATAACGGTGGCGAGGCTGGCGGCGGCGCCCAGGGCGGCGAGAGCGGCGGCGGCGTTGCCGGTGCTGGCGGTTGCGACAGTTTCGCGATGGGTCTCCCGGGCACGGGCGATTGCGATGGCGGAGGCCCGATCCTTGAAGGAGCCGGAGGGGTTGCGGCCGTCGTCCTTGAGGAACAGGTTTTGGAGGCCCATTGAGTCGGCGAGGCGATCGGCGCGTAGCAATGGTGTGTTTCCCACGGGCAAAGGGGGCAGAGATTCTGGCCGGACGGGGAGCAGGGGCCACCACCGTTCGATAGAGGAGATACCATTTCGTTGAGCGGCGGCCATACCTGCAGCAGGGAAGGCGTCCCGGTCCGGCTCGTCGCGATCGGCGGTCTTTTCAGTCGCTTTTCGCATAGTCGAAATTGTCCCATAATCGTAGACAGCATCCAGGTGGCCCAAATCGCTGCCTCGGTTGGGGCGACATGCGCATACATAGTCGATTGCTTCCGGTGGGTAGAGCCGCTGACAGCGAAGGCAGCGCAAACCGGTGAGAAGCGGCTGCGAGCTCAGGAGGGCCATGACCCATTCTCCTTTCCATTGGCATTTTCCATTGCTCAGTATGGTATAGTAGGAGTGAAAGCGATGATTGGCAAGCGCCACTTCGCGATAGCAGCGTAATGACGATGCGCGCAGCTGGCAGGATCCTCGCGGGGCATGGCCTGAAGGGCGCCCAACGCGAGCGCCCGGCTGGCTGTGCGGAGGGATTTGAAGAATGCGCGTTGAGACCGAAGGCGGCAAGTCCGGAGTGAGACTGTCGACGCCGCTGCTGGCGACGACGGATGTCGCTGCCTTCCTGGCGTTTGCCGTTGGCGGGCGGATGATGCACAGCGGCGGCGGGCCCGCGGACTGGTTGAGCCATGCTCCTCGCGTCGCGGCGCCTTTTCTGGTTGGATGGTTTGCGGCCGCGATCGTTTTCGGAGCGTACCCGAGAGCGAGGGAAGTCAGGTTGCCTGGGTTTGCCGCGAGTTCAATGCTGGCGCTGCTTGTGGGGCAGGCGTTCGGGTTTGCGGTCCGGGCCTATCTATTTGGCGATGGTGTCAGCTTGCCATTTGTCGTGACCGCGGTGGCATTCACGATCCTGGTCGTGATTGGCCCGCGATTGATCTATTTTTGGCGAGCGACCGCCAAGGCGGGCAGGCAGGGTTTGGCGACCAGCGGGTGAAGGCGGATTGGGGCGACCATTGCTTCAGGCTGGCTATGCAAAGAACGGTCGAAGAGTCAGCAAATGGGAACAGGATGCGTCGTTGGGGCGGGTATTTGTGTTTGTCGCTAAGTTACCCACTCCAGGCATGCCCCGCCCGGTCGCGATAGAGCCAAGGCGGCTGGCGCGGTGAGGCAGCGTGGAAAACCAGGCAGCCCGCGAGAAAGGCGGGGCGCGGAGGGGACGCGAGTCTGTCGCCTCGGCGAACATTCCATTGAGTGGGGGTAGGGGGAGGCCCCAGGGGATGCTTTGCTTTGGCCTCCCGGAGCCGGAAGATTGGTCATTCGGCCAGCCTGCTCGATAGTCGAGGCTCCCGAGACTGGTTGGCCTGTTATGACGCCTGCGCCACCAAGATCGCAGCGATTGCCTCTTTGGCAGACGAGAGCAGCCAAGACGATGTTTGGCGCGGCTACGGCAACATTTTTCTTCTCTCAACGTATTCAGGAATGAAGGTGGAGGCAAGGAATTTCTGAGAGGTAGCGGCCGAATCTGAAGTGAGCGGCACAGGGGCATGGTACGCAGCCCTTGCCGCCGCAGGCAAATGGGGGGCCGGGATACTGGGAAGGAGAACGGTAAGAAACTTATGAGAATTGCCCTGTTTAGCGACGTATACAAGCCACATATTAACGGCGTGGTAAACCACGTGGGGCTGCTGAAGGAGCACTTCGACCGCTGGGGGGAGCAGGTCTATCTTTTTGTTCCGGAGCAGGACAAGGAGACGGTGGATGAGAGCAACGTGATCCGGCTGCCGAGCATCCCGATTGCCGACACAGGCTATCATCTGACTGTGCGGGTAGATTCGCGCTGCCGGAACATATTGAAGCGAATGGATGTCATCCACGTTCACCATCCGTTTATCAGCGGGAGTTTCGGTCTGACATTTTCCCGACGGTATGACATCCCACTGGTCTTCACCAGTCATACGCGGTACGATCTGTATGTGCAGCAGCATCTGCCCCTCCTGCCGGAGACGTTGTCGGATACGGCGCTGCATGCATTTTTCCAACTGTTCAGCCAGCGCTGCAGCGCGGTCATTGCGCCAAGCCAGAGCGCGGCGGAGGTGATGCAGTCATGGGGAATAAAGGGGCGCATCGCTGTCATCCCGAACGGGGTTGAATTGGGGCAGTTTCAGAGCCCGACGCAGGAGGCGACACGTGCCGAACTCAGGATTCCGGACCAGGCGGTTGTCGGCGTCTTTGTGGGTCGGATCAGCCAGGAAAAGGCGGTTGACCGTCTGCTCCGGATCTTTGCCGCGCTGCAAGATGAAATACCTGACCTTCATCTGCTGGTGGTTGGAGGGGGGCCGAGCCTCCACGAGTGCAGACGGCTGGCGCGGGAGCTGGGAATGGCAACTCGAGTGACGTTTACGGGGCCGATTTCATACGAGCGGATAGGGGGTGTTCTTGGGTTGGGGGACTTCTTTGTATCGGCGAGTGTGAGCGAAGTGCATCCGCTGACCTTTATCGAAGCGGCGGCCGCGGGCCTGCCGGCGGTTGGCGTCGATTCGCCGGGTGTCGCCGAAATGATCGTTGACGAAGAGACCGGCTATCTCACGGCGGACAACGACCTCAGCTTTGGGCTTCGCATAATGCGCATGGCGCAGGACGCAGCGTTGAGAGCGAAGATGGGATGCGCCGCGCGGCACTACAGCCAGCGTTTTGCGGCGCATCAAAACGCTCGCGAAGTCCTGGCGCTCTACCAGAAAGTACAGGAGGGTTAAGATGGGACGTTTCGATCCGGAGCGGGCGTGCTTGCGCCGTTCTTTTCGGCGGCTTCCGGCGGCGCAGGGGAGGACTCAATTTCGGATAGGGAATATGGGCATTGCGTTGAATCTTTAGATGCTGTATCATGAATGCATTGCGCAATTTTCAATTGATTTGGCTAGGGGAGTACGGTTATGCGGTGGGCGTTGCTACTGAGGTGGCTGGTTACATTCGTTTTTGTACTGCTTGGCTGGGAATTGGGCAGACAAATAACGGGTGTCCAAGCCCTTGAGAGCCTAACGCTGTCTTCAGCGCGATTGATTGTTCCGATTGTTCTGGTTTGCGGCCTGGTAGGGTTTGTGGGGGCGCCGTGGTTGACGGTGAAGCCGGCGAACGCTCTGCGCTCCAGTCTGCGTCAGATTCCGACGGTGCAGCTGATGGCCGCAACGGTCGGCATGGCAATTGGGCTGGCGATTGCGGCGCTGTTGGCCTATCCCTTGTCGCTCTTGCCCAAACCATTTGGGACGATTCTGCCGTTTGTCGGTGTCATTTTGATGGGCTATCTCGGTGTTACGACGATGGTATTGCGACACCGAGAGATTCTCAATTTCTTCCGCTTGCCGAATGGCAGCGAGGAGAACAGGGACCTGCCAAAGCTCCCGCTTTTTTCGAAGGGCCAGCATCCACAGTACTCGGATATGATGCTGCTGGACACAAGCGTAATCATTGATGGGCGCATTGCCGACGTGGCGGAGACGGGTTTTCTGTGGGCGGTTCTGGCAGTGCCGCGATTCATTTTGAACGAGCTTCAGTACATTGCGGATTCGGCAGAGGCGTTGAGGCGGAACCGGGGTAGAAGAGGGCTGGAGATTCTGGACCGGTTGCAGAAGATTGAGGACGTGAGCATTGTCTTTCTGGACCAGGACCCGGCAGACGCGCAGCAGGTCGATGAGAAGCTGGTATTTCTGGGCCGGGAAATGAAGGCCGCGATTGTGACGAACGATTACAATTTGAATCGCGTCGCGAAATTACAGGGCGTGCGCGTGTTGAACATCAACGAACTGGCCAACGCGGTTAAGTCGGTGGTCCTTCCGGGAGAGGACATGACGATACATGTGATCCAGGAAGGCAAGGAGATGAATCAGGGCGTCGGGTATCTGGATGACGGTACGATGGTGGTTGTGGAACAGGGCAGGCGCCACATGGGTGAGCGGCTGTCGGTACGGGTCACGAAGGTTCTGCAGACGAATGCCGGGCGGCTGATATTTGCAGTCCCTGATGACGTGCATGAGCGGCGCAGGTCATTCGAGTCGGTCCGGTAGGCCGGAAGATACCCGACACATACAGTTTGAGGAAACGACGAAGAGACTGATGACGCTCAGTTTATATAATACACTGACGAGGCGGCGGGAACCGTTCGAGACGTTGGAAGAGGGTCGGGTGCGGATGTATGTGTGCGGCCCCACGGTTTACGCAGACGCGCATATTGGTCATGCGATGAGCGCGATCGTGTTCGACATGATCCGTCGATACCTGGAGTATCTGGGATACGAGGTGACATACGTCACCAATTTCACCGACGTGGATGACAAGATCATCATTCGCGCCCAGGAGACGGGCCAGGATCCCTTTGAGCTGGCGCAGTATTTCACGGACAAGTATCTGAGGCATTTGAGCGATCTGAACATCAAGCCGGCGGATACGTACCCGCGCGTGACGAGCGAGATATCGAATATCATCCGTGCGATCGAGGAGTTGGGCGATACCGACTATGCCTACGCGGTGGACGGCAGCGTCTACTTTCGAGTTGATCGAGATGACGACTATGGCAAGTTGAGCCGCCGGCGGCAAGAGGATGCGGTAAGCGGTACGCGGGTGGAAGGCGAAGAAGGCAAGGAGAACGAAGCCGATTTCGCGCTCTGGAAGGGGGCCAAAGAGGGCGAACCTTCGTGGGAGAGCCCGTGGGGCGCGGGACGGCCGGGCTGGCACATCGAGTGTTCGGTCATGTGTTTACACCATCTTGGCGAAAGCATCGACATTCACGGCGGCGGCAATGACCTCATATTCCCGCATCATGAGAATGAAATTGCCCAGAGCGAGAGCCTGACCGGCAAGCCGTTTGCCCGGTATTGGATTCACAACGGGATGCTCCAGCTGTCTGGCGAGAAGATGAGCAAGTCGATTGGGAACCTGGTCACGATCGACAGTTTTTTGGAGCAGTATTCGGCGGATGCGCTGCGGATGCTGATCTTTTCCGGCCATTATCGAAAGCCGGTTTCGTATTCGGACGAATCGATCGGCGCGGCGGTTCGCAGCACGGCTCGCTTGCGGGGCGGGCTGCGACCGGCTACGGGTACGGTTGCGGTTGGCGAGGAAGTAAACGGCCTGCGGGAAGTTACGGAATCTGCGCGTAGCGGCTTCCGTCAGGCGATGGACGATGATTTCAATACGAGTTCAGCCCTTTCGCATCTGTTCGAGCTGGTCAGGGCGATCAATACGGCGCGCGCTGCGGGCGTCTCCGGACCGTTTTTCCAGGCGGCGCAGGATACGTTGCGCGAGCTGGCGGGCGTGTTGGGCCTTTCACTGACAGAGGCGGCCGGGTCCGACGGCGATGTTCTGGCGGCTAAGCCGTTCATCGACCTGCTGGTTTCGGTGCGGACGGAGTTGCGGCAGAAGAAAGAGTGGGCCATGGCGGATCAGGTGCGTGAAGGTCTGGCGGCCCACTCGGTACAGTTGGAAGACACACCGAACGGGACAACCTGGCGGATAGAGGAAACTGCGTGAGTGAGCTTCTCGTCGGCCGCCACGCCGTCCTGGAGGCCCTGCGTGCGGGAAGGCGCCACTTTTACCGGCTGTGGCTGGAAGGCGATGGCCGAGCTGCGCCTAAGGGCAACTTGACAGAGGTTGTCAATTTAGCGCAGAAGGTTCGCGTGCCCTTGCGGCACGTCGAAGGCGGTATCTTCGACAGGATCCGGCGCGCTCAGCTCAACCCCCAAGGTGTTGCGCTGGAAACGGGCCCCTACCCTTATTCCGAAATCGACGATCTGCTTGCCGCGGCGACGGGAAAGGGGGATCCACTCCTGCTGGTGCTGGACCATTTGGAAGACCCGCGGAATCTGGGAACCTTGTTTCGCAGCGGCGAGGCGTTCGGCGTGGACGGTGTGGTTCTGCCTGACCGGCGGGCGGCGGGAATCACGCCCGCGGTCAGCAATGCCTCGTCGGGCGCTGTGGAGCACATACCGGTTGCTCTGGTGGGAAACGTAAACCGCACGATCGATCTGCTCAAGAAGTCGAACATCTGGACGGTGGGGTTGGACCTGGGTCCTGACACCATTCCGCTGTCGGACGCGGATCTGAGCGGGCCGCTGGCGGTGGTGGTGGGCAATGAAGGCAAAGGGCTGAGCCGGCTGGCGCGGGAAAAGTGCGACTTCTGTGTATCGATTCCGATGGCAGGGTCGGTGGAAAGCCTGAATGCGGCGATTGCGGGCAGTATCGTGTTATTCCAGGCATTTCAGGCGCGGATGCCTGTTGAGGCAGCGGGATAGAATCAACCAAGGCCATCCGTTGCGGAGAGCCGACCTCCTCTTCTACTCCCCTTACTTAGTCTAGCTGCGAAGCCAATCTTTGGGACGATTTTCGGGCGCGCCCTCGCTGTCTTGCGGCCAGAGGACAGTCTGCTCGATCTTCCGCGCGAGCTCGAAGTCCTTGTGCGTGAGGCCGCCGGCGTCGCTGGTCGTCAGGAAGATCTCGATGGAGCGATAGTTGAGGACCAGGCGCGGGTGGTGGTAGGCGGCTTCGGCCAGGAAGCCGACGGCTGCCGCCGCCATCAGGGTTACGCGCCAGCTGGCGGTGTTGAAGCGTCTGTATAGCTGTTCCTCGCGGAGTTCCCAGTTTGGCAGGGCGCTCGCAATAATTTGGCGGGCGTCGGGTTCGGTCACTCTGTTTTCCACGGCATTCTCCTGGTTGGGTAATAGAAAGCGAATCGGGGTCTTGCGGTCCGTACGCCGCGATAGACAGGGGCGCGGCGCCTCTTGGGGAAACGGCGATGCCGGAACCAAGGTCTTGGATTGGCGGCGCAGGTGGAGAGTATCTTACGACATAGAAGCGGACCTGGAACAATTCAGGACCGTTGCTGGACGGGGATTGGGATTAAGTTGGGCGGGGCTGAGGGGATGGGTTGTTGTCGGGACGGGGAAAGGGGGAAGGGATTTGATGTGGGGGGGAGGGGTGGGGGCGGGCCGGTCGTGATTTGGTGGTCGGAGGGTGGGGAGAGGCATTGGCGGGGAAATTCAGTTTCGAGCGGGTTCGCGATGCGGTAATGCGCGGCTTGTTGGTATATAATATCGCCTGGTTTGCATTACATTCCTATTCAAAGAGACGAACGTTTCATTTCAACTCTTGATGGAGATAGTGCATGGTACGTCGTAAGTCATATTTCTTTGGGCTTGTCAGTTTTCTTCTGGCGCTTGTCGTGGTGAGCGCGTGCGCGCCGAACCCGCGGCTGCAGTTGATATCACCCAATATGGTGGTGGTGGCTGAAGGAGAGACCTTTGTGCCGCCCACGCCCACACCCCGTCCGCGAATTGCTCCTCTCAGCGATGAGGAGATCCTGGCGGGATTGCCTGAGGGCGTCGCGGCCCGGATTCCCGGCGACGCGGAAAGGGGCTTGAGTCTGACGGTGCCACATAATTGCATCGGCTGTCATGTGACGGACAACAGTCTGATAGACGTTGCGCCAACGTGGTCAGAGGTGGCTGATACAGCAGTTGGGCGGGCGCAGCAGCTGGGTCTTGCGGGGCCGGCGATGTATCTTTACAGGAGCATCATGGAGCCGAATGTCTACATTGTCGACGGATATACGTCTGACGTGATGCCCGACACTTATTCGGTGGACTTGAGTGAACAGGATATTGCGGATATTCTAACTTATCTGCTGACTCTGCGGGCTGAATAGGCGGAGCGTCTGTCGGGCAGGCGGATAGATACAGTTGAATAAGCCAGGAATCGGAGCCGGCCTTTCCATGGGTACCGGCTCCTTGCGCGTGTGGGACTAGCGGCGAGAAGCCTCTTTACCGCGGCGAGGGAGGAGGCGCAGCCTTAGGTCTCTGATGTCGGAAGGAGATGTGCGGCAACACCCGCCGATCAGGCGCGCGCCGGCGGCTTTCCAGGCGGGGGCGTGCGACGTGAGGGGATCCTGTTTCGCGCCCGCGATCCACTGGCGGGAAGGGCTGTGCCAGCGCTCGCCGCTGTTGGGATAGCAGACGAGAGGCTTGCCGGTTATCTGCCGTGCCGAGCGGAGAAGGGGCTCGGCGAAGCTGGGAGCGGTGCAGTTCAGGCCGGCAGCGATCACAGTGGGGGAGGCGGCAGCCAGTTCGACACAGGCGACGAAACGCTCGCCTGAACTGACGGATCTCTGGTCGCGGCAGCTAAAGCTCAGCCACGCGGGCGTATCGCGGTACTCAGTCAGCAGGTCGACGAGGACCTCGGCTTCTTGCAGGCAAGGGATGGTTTCGCAGGCAAGAAGATCGGGCTCGGCCTCGAGCAGCGTCTCCAGCCTGGGGCGATGCCAGTCGCGCAAGGCCGTGTTGGAGATGCCATAGTCGCCGCGATACTCGGAGCCGTCGGCGAGGTAGGCGCCGTAGCAGCCTACGGAGGCGGCCACGAGAGGACGAATGCGGTCGGCCTGTCGGCGCGTCTGAGGGAGAGTCTGCATGAACTGGTCGCGCGCCTCCTGGGCGAGGCGGACGCTCAGCTGCATGAGGGAGGCGCTTTGGGCGCGGCTCAGCCCGCGGCGGGCAAAGCCCTGGAAGCTGGCCTGGTAGGTGGCGCTGATGGCAATGTCGGCGCCGGCTGTGAAGTAGTCTAGGTGTAGTTTGCGGATGGCGTCGGGGTCTTCGAGCAGTAACCTGGCTGACCATAGCGCGCCGCTCAGGTCAGCTCCCCGACTTTCCAGCTCCGTTGCGAGGGCGCCGTCGAGGATTACGACGCCCTGCGAATCCAGGAAGGGTTGCAGAGGGTCGACCTGGTTCATGCCAGGACATCAGACGTATAGCGGCCCTCGCGCATGATTTCAAGAGTTCCTCCGTCGGCCAGGTGGCCGGTGACGTCAAGCGAAGGAGTGCCGATCATCACATCGAGATGGAGATCGGATTTGTTGACGCCGGCTTCAAGGAGTTCTTCGGGGGACAGTTCGGCTCCGCCTTCGAGGCCGATGGGGTAGGCCTGGCCGAAGGCGATGTGGCAGGCCGCGTTTTCGTCGAACAGCGTACTGTAGTAGGTGAGGCCGCTGCGAAAGATCGGTGATGACACGTCTACGAGGGCGACTTCGCCAAGAAAGCGAGTGCCTTCGACGGCAAAGAACTGTTCGTAGGTCTCCTGATCGTCACCGGCCGAGAATTCCGTAACGCGACCGTCCTCAAAGCGGAATGAGACCTCCTCGACTTCGCGGCGGAAGGGGAAGCTGGGACGGGACGTTCGGGTCCAACCGTTTACGCGCAGGCGATGAGGGGTGGTGAACAGCTCCTCGGTAGGAATGTTGGGCAGGAAAACGGGCGTTCGGTTCTGATCTTCCTCTCCCGAATCTTCGTCAGAATCCTTGCCCAGGCCGCTGTTGCCTCCGGCCCAATGGGGCCTGTCGGTCAGGCCGATCGTCAGGTCGGTTGACGGTTTGCCGTCGGGGCCGGGTTCGGGGTCATAGAAATGGAGGGCACGAACCTGCTTGGCCTGCAGGGTCGAGCGGGCTGAGGCCAGGTTGCCGAGATGCACTTGCCACGCGTCGAGCGGGTTGCCGGTATCCAGGCGGATGATGCGGCGGATTTCCTGCCAGAGGCGGGGCAAAGCCTGCTCGGCTGGCAGGTCGGGGAAGACCTTCTGCGCCCATGCCGGCGTGGGCAGGGAGGCGACGTTCCACTGCTGTTTCATCTCCATCATTGAGGAACGCCACGGCATCATGGCGCGGTACTCGGCGGTTTGGAGGATGCGCAGTTTGTTGGGATCGAGTTGGGCAGGGAGAGACGGGTCTTCTTCACCGACCAGGCTGATGGCGGCCCAGCTTTCGTCCTTGCGTTCCTGGGCGATCGCTTCCATGTAGGAAGGAAGGTGTTCGAGGGCTTCTTCGGAGTTCCTCTTGACGCGAATGCTCTGTAGACGCATGTCGCTGTACTCGATGGCGACGTATTTGGCGCCCGCATCGTAGGCTGCCGCGGCCAGCACGAGGGCGAAGTCGCGATGGACCGGCTCGGTGCGAACCGCGAGTGACTGACCTGGCTGAAGATTGACGCCGAGACGGATCAGAAGGTGGGCGTACTGTTCAAGATCGGTGTCGGAATATAGCATGAGAGAGAGTCATCCTGGGATTGGTTTGAAGGATCTACCTGGTAGCAATACATCGGCTTTCAACTTGACATTTTCTCGCCGAAAATCTACAATATGGCTCGGCTGAAGGCCCACTAGCTCAACTGGCAGAGCAGCGGACTCTTAATCCGCGGGTTCGGGGTTCGAATCCCTGGTGGGTCACTTGAGAGCAGGAGGACTGAATTGGGACTCCTGTTTTTTTGTTGCTGAATCGGGGCACGCAATTCGAGTGAATGGGGAGCGACGGCGGCCCGGCGAACGACTATTAACAGAAACCCGCTGCAGATCGAGTTGCTGGCAGCGGGTCTGACGTGCAGTATAGTTGACCGACTAAGTTACCTACCGATGCGTCCAGCACGGCCAGGCTGAAGTGCCGGCCGTAGGGGCGGCTACCTTGTTTCGCGGTAAACTACGTGTTTGCGCAGGACGGGATCGTATTTCTTGAGTTCGAGCCGTTTATCGTTGTTGCGACGGTTCTTTGTCGTCAGATAGAGATGATGGCTCTCGGTGCTGCGCATCTTCACAAGCTGACGTGGACCTCTCCTGGCCATAATCGCCTCCGATTTTATTTCTGAACTGGCTGCCGGCGACGCAATGCGCCACAGTCCGGGCCTGTCTATGCGGTACTCAGTCATGGGCGCTACGCAGAGCCCGAAGCGGCCAATGCAGGATTCAAATGGGCGTTAAACGCTTTCTTCGAATTCAAGGAACGGTTCGGACTCAATGAACGCCGCAGGAGATTATAGACTTTTTGGGGTCTGGGCGCAAATCTGACTTTCTGCCGTGTGGCGGACGGGGGCGCGGGCGGAGGGGGAAGCAGGTCCGGCAACGCAGATGATTTGCCCCAGGGCGGAGAATCCCTGCAGCCAATCAGGAACGAGGAAAGGATGCTACGATGACAGGACCGGTACGCGTCGCTGTGATGGGTTTAGGGCAGCGGGGCCTGCAACACCTGAAGGCCTTGTGGGCTCTGCAAAAGCAGGGCGCGGTTCGGCTGACGGCTCTGGCCGATGCCTTCCCGTCGAACCTGGACGCGGGGAAATTGCAGAGCTATGTTCCCGGCTTCCGGCCAGAAGGAATTTTGCACACGACCGAATTCGAGGCGTTGCTGGCGCAGGAGCCGGATGCCCTCTATTTCTGCATTCCGCCGAACGTGCATTCGGGTGAGGTCGTAAGAGCGGCGCGGGCGGGGATCCATCTGTTCGTGGAGAAGCCGATGAGCCTCTACCTTGACGAGGCTCTGGCGATGCAGGCGGCGATAGAGGGGGCCGGCGTGCTCTCTACAGCCGGTTTCCAGCAGCGGTTCGACGGCCGGCATGAGGCCGTTTACAGGCACTTGCGCGAAGGCCGCAGGCCGCTGATGGCGTGCTACACATTTCACGGTCCGCTGGAAGGGCATAACGTAAAGCATCATCAGACGGAGCGCCAAGGGGGGCCCCGCAACAGGGTGTGGACGGCGAACCGAACATGGAGCGGAATGACGGTGGTCGAAGGAGGGATCCACCTGTTGGACCTGTGGCGATACTGGTTTGGGGACGTCGAGTGGGTGCAGGCCCACTACCAGCATCGGCCCACAGAGGAGATACAGGACGGAGCGGATAATCCGTATACGTATAGCGCGCTTTTCGGCTTTGCGGGCGGCGCTGTTGGCACAATGACACTTTCTAGACTCAGGAAGGTATATGCCAGCCATATGGACCACCAGGTCATGTGGACTGAAGGAAGGATAGTGATTGAAGGGGACGGCGTTAAGGCGTATCACTACGACGGCCCTTACCCCCCTGAGAGGAGTCCGGAGCAAGACGCTGTCGAGAAGCCGCTCTACGAGGGCCGGGGGGGAGACGATACCTTTGCGATCAGCCGGGCATTTGTTCAAGCGGTTTCGGACGGGAGGCCGGAGTTGATACGTTCGCCGTTCGGTGATGCGATGAACAGCCTTGCTGCGGTTCTTGGCGCGAATGTATCGGACGAGCTGGGAGGCGCACGCGTGGACGTGGCGCAGCTTGTTCACGCGGAAAGGTATGCTGCGTTCAGGCAGAAGCCAACATAGAAAGGGAAGAGGGACGAAAGCGATGAATTTTCTAATCTATCCGCCACTGTCGCCCGGCGAGCTTGAGCAGGTGCGGTCGGTGTCGCCGGAACTGGAGATCGTAAACGCTCTGACCGAGGAGGAGGCGCTGGCCGCCGTTCCGCAGGCGGTTGGCATGTACGGCAATCTCTCCAAGGAGATGCTGGCGCGTGCGGAGAGTTTGCGGTGGCTGCAGACGCCGATCGCGGGGTTGGAGCATTATATGTACCCCGAACTGGCTGAGAGCGGTGTGGTGGTCAGCAACATGGCGAAGATCTACGGCGACATGATAGCCGATCACGCATTCTGCTTTATTCTGATGTTCGCCAGGGGGATACATCTATACATGCGGCGGCAGATTCGAGGGGAGTGGCGCAAGGGCACGCCGGTACGCCACCTGGGAGACTGCACGCTGGGCGTGATTGGCCTGGGTGGCATCGGTTCGGAGCTGGCGCGGCGCGGGAAGGCGCACGACATGCGCGTCATAGCGGTTGACGCGCGGCCGAACGAGGAGCTGGGAAGCAGCCTGGGCCTGGACGCGTTGTGGAGCCAGGATCGCTTGCACGAACTGCTGGGAGAAGCGGATTTTGCGGTGAGCTGCGTCCCGCAGACGCCTGAGACTGTGGGGCTGATTGGCGCGGAGGAACTGGCGCAGATGAAGTCGTCGGCCTATCTGATCAACATCAGCCGGGGCGTAGTGGTCAAGCTGGATGCGCTCGTCGAGGCGCTGGACTCGGGCAGGATTGCGGGGGCCGCGCTTGATGTTTACGAGACGGAGCCACTGCCGGGGGGTCACCCGCTATGGCAGATGGAGAACGTGATCCTAACGCCCCATGTGGCGGCGGACAATCCCCATGTGCCGCAACGCCGAATCGATACGCTGGTCGACAACTTGCGGCGCTATCTTGCGGGGGAGGAGCCGCGCAATATCGTGGATAAGAGGAGGCTGTTCTAGGCCTGACCGTCTGGGTGTTGAGTAAGCAGATAGGGAAAATGAAGCGCTCGGTCAGATTCCCAGGTAGGCTTCGGCCACCTGAGGGTCGGCGAGGAGGTCCTGCGCGTCGCCGCTGAGGACAATGTTTCCTGTTTCGAGGACGTAGCCGCGATTGGCGATGTGGAGGGCGGCCTGGGCGTTTTGCTCCACGAGCAGAATGGTCATCCCCTGGGCGTTGATTTCGCGAATAATTTGAAATATCTGCTGGACGAGGATGGGCGCGAGGCCCATTGAGGGTTCGTCGAGGAGGAGGATGCGCGGCCTGCTCATGAGCGCGCGGCCGATGGCGAGCATCTGTTGTTCGCCGCCGGAGAGGGTGCCACCGGGCTGGCTGAGTCTCTCCTGAAGGCGGGGGAATAACTGGAAGACGCGTTCGAGGTCCTGGCTGATTCCGTCCGCATCGGCGCGAGCGAAGGCGCCCATGGCGAGGTTTTCCTGGACGGATAGGCGGGCGAAGATCTTGCGCCCCTCGGGAGATTGTGAGACGCCAAGGCGTGCGACCTGGTGTGCGGGAAGCTGGTCGAGACGAATGTCGGAGTCATTCGCTCTGCCGGGATGGGCGGGTGGTCCGCCGCTGCGGGCGTTTTCCTGGAGGTAGATTGCCCCGGCGCGAGCGGGCAGCACACCGCTGATGGTGTTGAGCGTGGTGGTCTTGCCGGCGCCGTTCGAGCCGATAAGGGTGACGATTTCGCCCTGGTTCACGGTAAGGGAGATCCCCTTCAGGGCGTGAATGTGACCGTAGTAGGTGTGGACTGAGTCCAGGATAAGCATGGTTCAGAGGTTTGGGGTATCCGCGGTATCCTGCAGGACGACTTCCGGGCCCAGGTAGGCCTCGACGACCCTGGCGTTTGCGCGCACCTCTTCCGGTGTGCCTTCGGCGATCTTCTCGCCGTAATCAAGGACGGCAACCGTCTCCGAGACGCTCATTACAACCTTCATGTCGTGTTCAATCAGGAATATGGTTATGCCCATTTCGTCGCGCAGCCTGTGGACGAGCTCCATCATGCGGTCGGTTTCGCTCGGGTTCATGCCGGCGGCCGGTTCGTCGAGGAGCAGCAGGCTGGGGCGGCTTCCCAATGCGCGGGCCACTTCCAGCAGCCGCTGTTCGCCGTAGGGCAGGTTCGTTGAGACGACCTCGGCGTGGCTTTCCAGGCCAACGAACGCCAGCAACTCCAGGGCGAACGTGCGTGCCGCGCGTTCTTCGGCCTGCTGGCGGGTTGATCGCAGGATGGCGCTCCAATGTGAGGCGTGCAGCCGCAGGTGCTGGCCGACCAGAACGTTTTCGAGTGCGGTCATTCTGCCGAAGAGGCGAATGTTCTGGTAGGTTCGAGCAACGCCGCGGGCGGTGATTTCGTCCGGCCTCAGCCCGATCAGCGACCTCCCGTCGAAGAGAATCTCCCCTGCTTCGGGTCTGTGCAAGCCAGTCAAGCAGTTGAAGAGGGTCGTCTTCCCCGCGCCGTTGGGGCCAATCAGGGACGTGATTGAGCGTTCCGCAATATCCACATCCACGTTGTCGACAGCTGTCAACCCGCCGAAAACCTTGGTTACCGCCTGGATGCTGAGGAGGGCTGTCATGCGGGCTCCTCGCTGCGGGCATCCTCAGGCCGGGCCGGGGGACCTTGTGCGGGCAGGCTTGCGTCATTTTCCCTTTCTTCTGCCGCTGTTGTAGGGCCCTGTTCGTCCGTGGGGGAGACCTGGACGCGGCGGCGCGCTGAGGGCAGGATTCCGGCGGGACGCACGATCATCATGATGACGAGGAGGGCGGCGAAGGTGACGATTCGGTATTCGTCCACGCCGCGCAGCACTTCCGGCAGGCCCTTGAGGGCAAGGGCGCCCAGTACAATGCCGGCCGGGCTGCCGATACCGCCAACGATGATGAGAGCAAGTGCGTCGATGGAGACGAAGAGGGAAAAGTTCTCGGGAAAGATATTGATCTGCCTGGAGGCGTAGAGCTGGCCCGCCATGCCGGCAAAGGTTGCGCCGATGGCGAAGGCGAGGAGTTTTGTCCGCACGAGGTGGACGCCGGTGGCTTCGGCAACGTCTTCGTCTTCCTGCATGGCGAACCAGGCGCGGCCGAGGCGGGAATCGTTCAGACGGATGGCGACGAAGGCCACTACAGCTGAGCTGACCAGAGCGACCAGGAAGATCCAGCCCTGTGAGCTGAGAAGCCCGGAGGAAAAGCTCTGGGGGGGCAGGCCGAAAAGGCCGGGCTGCGAGATTTCGAGAATGCCGCGGGGTCCGTTTGTCAGCTCTCCCAGATTCAACATGAAGAGCCTGATGATTTCGCCAAAACCCAGGGTTACGATCGCCAGGTAGTCGCCGCGCAGGCGCAACACTGGAATGCCCAGAAGAATGCCGCCGATTGCGGCGGTCAGCATTGCCACAGGCAGGGCGGTCCAGTAGCCAAGCAGGGGGATTTCGGGGGAGATACCAAGGAGATTTAGCAGGTTGCTAATGTAAGGCGAAGAGAAGGGGGCGGAAAGGAAGGCGTATGTATAGGCGCCAATGGCGAAGAATGCTACGTAACCCAAGTCGAGGAGCCCTGCGTAGCCGACGACGATGTTCAGCCCCAGGCCCATCATGACGAAGATGAAGACAAGGCCCATCACGGAGTTCTGAAACTGATCCAGGATGAAGGGCATGGTCAGAACGCCGAGGGCGAGCAAGAGGGCCACGATCTTCTGTTCGCGGCCGGGGTGGGCGAGGCGAATGGCGAAGAGTCCGCTGCCGGTTGCGATCAAAGTAAACAGGAGGCGGACGGTGCCTTCATTGGAGCCGAATGCGGATACGCCGGGGATGCCGAGCCAAACAATGTAAGCGAGCAGCAGGAAGGGGAGCGCGATGCCGGCGAATCGGGCTGTTGTCCTGAAGGGAAGGCTATCCAGGTAGGCAGAGAGGCGGGCCATAGATGTAGTTTGCAAGTTACGAGCTCGGGCCGCGACTGCTGCCAGGGCGGCGAACAGCCCGGCCACTGTGAAGAACAGGACTTGCAAAGGGTAACGGAAAAGGGGTACATCGTCGTTTGCAATCTGGCCCGGGGAAACGCCGATCAAAGCGCCGACATTGACGGGAACGATCTTGTCCAGGACCGGTTGAATCGAGGCGCCGCTGCCGATGGCCGAGGCAAACGCCAAGCTCATGCCTGCAATCAACAGGCCGGTTGTTACACCTGCCAACAGGCCATGGCGCAGCACGAGTGTTCCGCCTCTTCCCGGAAAGAGAGCGCCAACGCCGCGCCCCGATGATTGGCCGGGCGCGCCGATCTGCCAACCGGGCTTCCCCTCTGCGCTGCCGCCTGGGAGGCCGGCTCCCCCAGTGTCCGGCGCGTCAAAGCGAAGTTTGACCCAGAAGAACAGCGCGGCGACAAGCGCGAGGACCGGCAAGGCGGACCCGCCTAACCGGCCTGGAATGCCGATCAGGATCAGATAGCCCAGGAAGGCAAAGGCGATCAGCCCATTTCTGATTGCGCCGTTTGCACTGACAGGAGTCATCAGGCCTTCTTCTCGCTCAAGACCTCGCCGAACAGGCCGGTAGGTCGGAAAATGAGAATAAGGACGAGGAGGGTGAAGGCGATCACGTCCTTGTACTCGGTGGGGATTCCGAGCGCGCTGGGACCAATTGCCTCGATCAAGCCGAGAATGAGCGCGCCGAACATGGCGCCGGGGATGTTGCCGATGCCGCCCAGAACGGCGGCGGTGAAGGCCTTCAGGCCGGGAACGAAGCCGCTGTTGAACTTTACGACGGTATTGTGGAAGCCAAGCATGACGCCCGCCGCGCCGGCCAGGGCCGAGCCCAGCATGAAGGTGATGACGATGACGGCATTGACATCCACGCCCATCAGCGATGCGGTGGCGCGGTCTTCGGCTACCGCGCGCATGGCGCGGCCGAGCTTCGTTCGCTGGATGATGAAATAGAGGGCCAGCATCAGGAGGATAGATGTGATAAAGATAATCGCGCCCGTGTAGGGAATGAATACGTCGCCCATTCTCATGCCGCCGGAAATGAGGGCAGGCTTGCGATAGCTGTGCGGGCTGACGCCGAAGATGAGGAGAACCGAATACTGCAGAAACAGGGATGCGCCGATGGCGCTAATCAGGGGCACCAACCTGGGGGCCTGGCGCAGGGGGCGGTAGGCGAGCCGTTCCAATGTAATCCCAATCAGGACCGAGGCGGCCATGCCAAAGAGCATGATCAGAAGCAGGGCAACAACGACAACCGGCCATGGTCCCTCTAACCAGCCGCGTGACTGGGAGAACTGAAGCGCGAAGAAACCGGCGATGCCCCCAATCATCATGACCTCGCCGTGGGCAAAGTTTATCATGAAGAGAATGCCGTAGACGAGCGTGTAGCCCAGCGCCACCAGCGCATAGACGCCGCCAAGAACGAGCCCATTGAGGGCCTGGGAGATCCAGAAGGAGGCGGGGTATCCTTCTGCCAGGCCGACGGTCGTAACCCGCCATATGACGAGGACAAGGATGGCAGCGCCGAATGCCCGCAGGAGGAATCTGAGGGCGGTTTTTCCATTTACGCCTGCCGCCTGCGCTGTCAACCTGCTGGGAGCCATTTTTCGGTTACGTGGAACAGAAGGGGGGGAAAGGGAGAGAGAGTGGGTCCACTCCCTCTCCGGTTAGAATGGAGGACTACTCCATGCCGAAACCTGAAACCTGGTCGAATGCGCCTTCCGCGACCTGGAAGATCTGCACGCCGCCAGCTCCGCACTCGCCGATGCTGTCGCACTTGATCGTTCCGGTCAGGCCTTCAAATGCGTCGACAGAGCGAATGGCGGAAATCAGCTCTTCCCTGTCAATGACGAGGTTTCCGCTATCGTCGACGGTCGCAACAGCCATGATGGCGGCTGCGATCAGCTTGACGGAGTCGTAGCTCTGGCTGTGGAAAGGGCCGAGATCGTCAGGGCTCACGCCGTACTTTTCAACGTATTTGGCGTCGAAATCGGCATTCATTTCTTCCGAGTCGGCGCCAGCGACGAAGGAGACATATGTGCCCTCAGCCGCGTCTCCGGCTGCTTCGAGATACTGTTGCGTGTAAGCGCCGTCCACGCTCATGAACGCCGTCTCTTCGAGCCCGGGCGTTTCCGTCATCTGCTGGGCGATCAGGCCCGCTTCAGTGGAGTAGCCGCCGAAGAAGACGGCCTGCGGCCCGTCGGCGCCGACTCTTGCCAGCATGGCGCGGAAGTCAGTGTCGCCGACCTGGACGCCCTCAAAGCTGGATACTTCGCCGCCCATATCGGTGACGTTGCTCTGGAAGATCTCAGCGAGTCCCTTGCCATAGTCAGAGTTGTCGTGGACGACTGCGACTTTGGTAAAGCCGAGGTCGCTCATGACGAAGTCGGCGTCGGTGGCCCCCTGGAGCGCGTCGCTCAAGGCGACACGGTTACAGACGTCGCAGTCCGGGGAGGTAATGTCGGGATTCGTGGCGCTGGGACTGACGAAGGGGATACGCGCTTCCTGCAGGATCGGAACCAGGCCGAAAGTTTCCCCCGAGCATGTGCCGCCGGTGACGGCGACGATTGTCTCATCCGCGGCGAATTTGTTTCCAACGTTTGTGCCTTGCGTGCCGTCGCAGGCGCCGTCTTCGGCAACAAGCTCGAACATGAAGCCTTCGAGGCCGCCGGCGCCATTCAGGTCGTCAATCGCAATTTCTGCGCCGTGGCGGATATTCAGGCCTGGGTCAGGAATAGGGCCTGTCAGCGCGAATGAGCCGCCGATACGAATTGTCCCGCCGGAGGCGATGACGACTTTGCCGCTCATGTCGGCCGGAGCCTCCTCCATCGAGGCTTCCTCTGAGGGGGTTTCGGCGGCGGGCGGCGCGGCCACGCAGGCGGACAGGAGAAGCAGGGTGACAGCGAACAAAGCGGCGATTCTTAGTTTCTTAGGCATTTGGACCTCCTTTGGTCGGTTGTTGTCCTCAAGGTAAACGAGAGCTTGCCCAGGATATTCCCAGACGGTCGGGATTCAACAGGGGCAAGCGACGAATATTCTGATATGAAAATTATAGTGGACTTAACTCAGATTGGTCAAGAGGCCAATGCGGGCGAGTGCAGTCCTGAAATGAATAAGGAGTAGGAAGCGGGACGGGCAGATGGGATTTGCGGGAACAGGTAGGATTTGGAGGATGGCAGGCGTTTGGGACGCCCAGAAGACCATCCCCGTAGAAGCGCCCCTATTGAGCGGGAGGGCGACCTTTCGAAGCCTGGCAGGCCAACGGTGAGCAGGGCAAACTGGGGGGAGCTGGGCTCTTACTGGGGGATTGACCTGACTAATGCAGTTCGATTCAAATGGCGATTTCAAGAACTGACTGCACTGCAGCTTGTGTGCAGAATCTACGTTGCCAACCGGATCCGAAACTGTCCCGTCGGTCTTCAAGCCGGCGCCTTCGCGGGATCGACAGGATGCCGAGAGTGTAGTAGAATCGGGCGGAGTTGCCAAACTGCGAGCCGCTGCGCGCAACTGAATGCGAGTTGCAATGGGCGGGGAGACGGTTTGGCGTTTCTTTGCGCATTTACGTACCTGCCAGACTCTTCGCATGAGCCTCCTTGTCGCAAATCACATTTCAAAGAACTATGGTGATCTAGACGTCCTCGAGGACGTGAACGTGCGCGTCGAGTTTGGCGACCGGATTGGGCTGGTTGGCCAGAACGGGGCGGGGAAGACAAGCCTGCTCATGGCGCTGGGCCGTCTTGATGCCGGCGCCGGCGGGGAGCTCCACATCGCTCAAGGCACACGCATTGGCTTTCTCTCGCAGGACCCGCCCCCGGCTGGAAACCGTACTCTGTATGACGACCTCAAGGGCGTATTCGCCGATTTGCTGGAGGAGGGGGAGAAGCTGCGCAGGCTGGAATCGCGAATGTCCGAGGTGGGCCAGGGTGAAGAGGAGATGGCGGAGCTACTGGCACAGTACGGGCGGCAGCAGGAGGCGTTCGAACAGGCGGGAGGATATGACATTGACCAGAGGATTCGCTATGTGCTGACCGGCCTGGGTCTGGGGGAGTCTCTGTGGCATGCGCCGTTGTCCCATCTCAGCGGAGGGCAACGGACCCGGGCAGGTTTGGGGCGGCTGCTACTGGAGGAGCCGGATTTGCTGCTTTTGGATGAGCCAACCAATCATCTTGACGTCCGTTCGATGGGTTGGTTGGAGGGCGTGCTAACCGGCTGGAAGGGGGCACTCATCGTGGTATCGCACGACAGGTATTTTCTCGATGCGGTTGCCACGCGAATCTGGGACCTGGCGCATCGGAGGGTGGAAGCTTACCGGGGCAACTACAGCCATTACCGGCTACAGCGGGAGGAGCGCCGTGTTCGCTGGCGAAAGGAGTATAAGCGCCAGCAGGAGTTCATCAAGGAGACCCAAGAATTTGTTCGCCGCTATAAGGCCGGCCAGCGCACCAAGGAAGCGCAGGGCCGGGAGACGAGGCTCAACAGGTTCATGGAGGAGGAGGCGCTGCCGCCGCCGCCCAAAGACCAGTTCATCCGGCTTCCGTTGCGGACGGACTCGCGGAGCGGCGACATGGTGATGCGCACGCGCAAATTGGTGGCTGGCTACAGCGGCATCGCGGTCGAAACGGCAGATGACGGCGGCAGCGCGGCATCCCTGGAAGCGAACGGGGAGGGAGGGAGCGGAGTCCGGCCTTCTCCTGCAAGGGCAAGTGCTTCCAGCGTCAAAGGGGCAGGAAGAGAGGGTATGCCGGCGGGCCGTCAGGGACGGCTGCGGGCGATGCGCAGCATTGGGGCCACGGACGCGCCTATCCTTGAGGTTCCGGACCTGGAGTTAAATCGCGGGCAGGTAGCGGCTCTGATCGGGCCGAACGGGGCCGGCAAGACGACATTTGTGCGCACGATTCTGGAGGAGCTTGAGCCTCTGACCGGTCGAGTTGAGTTGGGGGCGGCAGTTGACGTGGGTTACCTTGCGCAGCGGCACGTTGGTAGTGGATTCGGTCTTATGAAGGAAGGGCAGACAGTTCTGGACGCGCTTCTGGAGATCAAACGACTTACGACGGAACGAGCGCGGACGTTTCTCGGCCAGTTTCTTTTCCGAGGGGATGACGTCTATCAGAGCGTTGGGAGCCTTTCAGGGGGAGAGCGCAGCCGCATTGCGCTGGCGCGGCTGACTCTACAAGGGGCAAACTTTCTGCTTCTGGACGAACCGACAAACCATCTGGACCTGGATAGCCAGGAGATTCTGCAGGACGCGTTGCGTCAGTTTGGCGGCACAATATTGCTTGTTACCCATGATCGAGCGCTGATCGAGGCTTTGGCCACACAGATCTGGCAGGTGACGCCTGGAACCGGGGACATGCCTGGACGCCTGGATGTCTTCAAGGGAACGTGGAAGCAGTGGCAGTCTGAGCGGTTGCAGCCGGAGGGCGCGATTTCGGGGGAGGAGGGAAAGGCAGAACCGACAGTTGCCGAGGCGGAGTGGGGCCGGCAAAGGGAAGCCCGCCGGCAGCGGCGGCAGGAGGAGCGGCAGGAGGAGGCCGTCGCGGAGACAGAGGAACGGATCGCACGGATGGAGCTAAGATTGGCCACGCTTGAAGAAAGGATGGCTCAGGCAAGCGCGGCGCTGGACTTTGAAAAGCTGCATGCTTTGCAGGAAGAGCACCGGGCTATCGCCGAGCGGTTGGAAAAAATGATGGAAGAATGGGCTGCGATGGCAGCCTGACAGGCTTGTCAGGAGAGGTGTCTTTCGGCTAGAATGGGGCAAGCTGGGGACAACCATTGGCAAAGGGTCCATACAAAACATGTCTCGAAGATCGCTGGTCATTGGGTTGACAGGGAACATCGCAACAGGCAAGAGCACGATTCTCAACTATTTGACCGAAAAGTGCGCGTTTATCATTGATGCTGACAAGCTGGGACACCGCGTGATCGAACCTGGTGGTCCGGCATATGATGCTGTGGTGAGGGCGTTTGGCAAAGGCATTTTGCGGGAAGATGGAACGATAGACCGCAGGAAGTTGGGCAAGATCGTGTTTTCGAATCCCCTTGATTTGGGGCGATTGGAGAAGATAGTCCACCCGAAGATTTTCGATTTGGGGAAACAAGAGATTGCAGAGAACGATTCCCCCGTCATTGTTTTGGAAGCAATCAAACTGCTTGAAGCGGGGTTGATGTCAACCTTGTGTGATGAGATATGGGTGGTGACGTCCAGTTTGGGGAATCAGCTTCGGCGGCTGCTGGAGACGCGGAAGATGGAGGAGAGCGAAGCCCGGCGGATGATCGATTTGCAGCCTCCACAGGCGGCGAAGGTGAATCAGGCGGATCGCGTGATTGACAACGACGGAAGTCTGGCCGAGTTACACGCGCAGCTTGACGCGATCTGGGATGACTTGAAGCGACGGTACCCGGGACGGGTTACGACGCTGGCGCGTTAGGGGGATCCGAACGGAAATGGATTACCTGCGGAGATTCTGGGCCGACCATACAGTTTTGTCGAACTGGGCAGTGCTTGCCGTCGGTTTTGTCGTGATACTGGTTTTCAGCGCCCGGGGGGTGGGATTCACCGGCACGCAGTGGGCGGCATTGATCGGTGTGACCGTTGGCCTGGCCGGCTTGTGCGCCTGGATCATAGGGTGGGAATAGGCAGATGAGTGAAAAGCGCGACTACTATGAAGTACTGGGCATAGAGCAGGGCGCGGACGAAGCCGCGTTGAAGCGGGCTTTCCGCAAGCTGGCCCAGCAGTATCACCCAGATGTGAGCCAAGAGCCGGACGCAGAAGCCAAGTTCAAGGAGATCAACGAAGCTTACCAGGTACTGAGCGATCCACAGAAGCGGCAGATTTACGACCGCTTCGGACATTCCGGTCTTGCCGGGTCGGGGGGCTTCAGCGACTTCAGCCAGGGATTCGGGGATTTGGGCAGCATCTTCGAGGAGGTCTTTGGGTTCGGCGGGATGGGGCGCAACAATCGGCGGGCGCCGCGTCGGGGCGCTGATCTGCGGGTAGACATCGAGTTGAGTTTTGAGGACGCCGCGTTTGGCACGCAGCAGGAGATTGAAGTCCCGCGCATGGAGGACTGCCTCCAGTGCCAGGGCAGCGGGGCGGAGCCGGGCACAACACCTGAGAGATGTTCGACCTGCGGCGGCAGCGGCGAGGTGCAGCGCCGTCAGCAGAGTCCGCTTTTTGGCACGATCGTTACCGCGACGACCTGTCCCGCCTGCCACGGCGAAGGGGTGGTGATTGCCACACCCTGCAGCCGCTGCAGCGGGCGCAAACGTGTCCAGATTTCACGCAAGATCAAGGTCAACGTGCCTGCCGGGGTTGACAGCGGGACCCGGATACGGCTGGCAGGCGAGGGTGAGGCCGGAATGTTGGGGGGCCCGCGCGGCAACCTCTACGTCATCATCAACGTCGAAGAACACCCCGTGTTTGTCCGTGATGAGTTTGATCTACACCTGGAGCTGCCGGTCGGGATCGCGCAGGCAACGCTCGGCGCGACCGTAGATGTACCCACGCTGGAGGGCGACTCAATCAGTTTGGAGATTCCGGCGGGCACGCAGACGGGAAGGAGCTTCCGCAAGGCGGGCCTGGGGATTCCTCGACTCCAGCGCAGCGGTCGTGGAGATTTGATCGTCACGGTGCGGCTGGTGACACCAACGGATCTGAGTGAGGAACAGGAGCTGCTCTTCCGACAGCTTGCTGAAAGCATGGGGGACGAGGTGGACGCGCCGCGGCGGGGGCTCCTGGATAGGATACTGAGGCCGGAGTAACGGGTTTCTTGTGGATTGGTGGGCGGCCAATCTGAGGAGAGAAAGGCCTGTTTATGAGGGCTGTGAACGTCGGCGGAGGCGAGCAGCTATTTTCGGGCCCGACTGGAAGAGGATGCCGGCAATAACCAGGACGAGCCCCAGGACTGCTGACGTGTGCACCGGTTCGTTAAGGAATAGCCTGACCAGGGGCAGCGCGATGACCGGTGTGAGATAGAGCAGATTTGAGACGATGAAGGTGTCGCCGCGCTCCAGGGCCTTGAACCAGAACAGGTAGCTTACACCGTTGACCAGGATGCCGTTGAAGAAAAGCCAGCGCCAAACCGCAGGCGACGGCCACGGCAGACCTCCTGTGGCGGCGACGGCAATGGCGGCGCAAGGCAATGCTGCGCAGAAGTAGATGAAGGCTGCGACTGTCAGATCGCAGTTGGCCCTTTTGCCCAGGACAGAGAAAGAGGCAAAGACCAGGGCACCACTCAAGGCAAGCAGGTTTCCCGCCAGGTTTTCAAACTGAAACTCCACCATTTGGCCCCGGGTTACAATTACGACGACCCCGCTGAAACTGATCGCGATTGCGAGCAGGCGGGCTGGCGTCAGCTTCTCGCCCAGGAGTGGGACGGCCAGAAGGCTGACAAGGATAGGCCAGGTGTATGCGAGTATGAATCCCTCGGCTGCGGAGGTGCGGGCGAACGCGCCGTAAAGTAGCAGATAGTAGAGGAAGGCTCCCAGGAAACCGAGCCAAAAGAGGCGGGCAGAGTCACGGAAGGTGAGGCTGAGCAGGGTGGCAGACTTTCGTTGGAAAAGGATGACTGCCCCAAGCGCGGCCGCGGAGAACATTGTGCTGTAGAAGAGCATCTGCAGGTTATTCAGTTCTGTCAGAATCTTCTTCGACGCAACAGGGATAAAGGCCCAGAGCAGGATGCACAGGCCCAGGTTGAGATAGGAGACTAAGCGGGGACTCATAGGCAAGGGCTGGGCTGGACAGATTTGGATGGGCTTTCTGGTGTTTTCTTGACCCGTGAAGGGAACGGGACCAGCATAGCGCTACTCGTGATCCAAGGGGCGCCATGAAGCGCTTTGAAGTACAGTTTAACACCTTTTTGGATCCGCGCAGGGGCGCGAAAGGCCGCGAGGAACTCGTATAGCTTCCTCAATTCCACCAGGCGCAAGGAGAGCGGGCAAAATGGGTGCGAGTCCCGGTCCACGCCCGAGCGTATTCGCTGAAACTTTCGACCCGCCTCTCCCGGCAAATCAAGGCCGGATAGAGCCCTTTGGCAACACCTCATCAGATTGCCTTGATGGGTCTGCGGCGCGGCGCGATTTCAGAGAATTCTGAAATCAACAGATAAGGGAAGGCGTCAGGCAGGCAGCGTTGCACAGGGAACAAGGGGTGATCGGGATGGACTTTTCATGAAAGCCGAAGGATTAGTCGAAATAGCGATTGAGGTTGATGGAGAGGCGGCTGAAGCAGTCGCCGAACTGTTCAACAGGTACAATGGCGGCAGTTGGGTCGAGGACAGCGAGGCAGGCGAAGCCTCAGGCGGGGGCGCGGTATTGGAATCCACCGGATACGACGACTTCGGGAATCCCGATGAGGGTGAGTACAGGTTGGTTGTAAAGACCTATTTGAAGCCGGGTCGGCGCGGGCGGAGAATTCAGAGGCAGATAGAGGAAGGGCTGTGGCGGCTGCGGCTTCTTTACCCGATGCCGGAGCCCGTTACAAGGACGGTCAAGGAGGAGGATTGGGCCCATGCCTGGAAACGGCACTACAAGCCGATGCGAATTGGGCGGAGCGTACTGCTGACACCGGCGTGGGAGGATCCGGACCCGATACCCGGAGACGTAGTGGTCAGGTTGGAGCCGGGCATGGCATTCGGCACGGGGTTGCATCCGACAACGCGACTATGTGTGGCCGCGTTGGAGAATTATGTAACGCCGGGCGAGGCGCTATTGGACATAGGCACGGGAAGCGGCGTGCTTTCCATTGTAGGCGCGAAACTGGGCGCGATTCCAGTGATGGCAACGGATATTGACCCGCTGGCCGTGCAGGCCGCCAAGGACAATGCGGAACGAAATGGAATCGAGCTTTCCAGCGGGTCCATGTCTGTTGAATTGGGGTCGGTCCCGTCCGGACAGGAGGGCCGCTTCCCGCTTGTGGCGGCCAACATTCTGGCTGAGGTGCTGGTTGGCCTGTTCGAGGGCTCCTACGACAACGTTCCCCTTGCGGAGCCATTGGCGGCTGGCGGGCGACTGATTCTTTCAGGCATTCTGGAGCAGAAGGCGGAAATGGTTTTGGCAGCTGCCAACTGTCAGGGACTGCGGGAGGTGGGGCGCGGCCAAGAAGGCGATTGGGTCGCCCTGGTGGTGAGAAAAGAAGATGGCGCGTGAAGAGACCGGTCCTGGTGGGGGGAGGCACTGGTTCTTCCTGGAGGGGATGCGGGGCGAGCCGGGGACTCGTGTCGACCTTACGCCGATTTCACACCAGCTGCGCAGCGTTCTGCGCCTTGACGCCGGCGCCGTCATAACCTTGCTGGATGGCAGCGGCGCGGCCTTTGCGACACGAATTGAGTCACTGGCTGCGGGTAAGGCGACGGGCACTGTATTGGGAAGTGAGCCGGCGACGGGCGAGCCAAGTGTGGAACTGACCCTGTACCAGTGCGTCCCGAAGGGCGACCGGTTTGCGTGGATACTGCAAAAGGGGACAGAGATAGGCGTGACCAGGTTCGCGCCCGTTATCAGCAGCAGGACCGTTGTCAGGCCGGCGGAACGGTTGCTGGCAAAGTATGAACGTTGGCGGGCGATCGTGCGGGAGGCAGCTGAGCAAAGCCGGCGCGGCAGGATTCCTGTTATTGAGGAACCGTTGCATTGGGCCGAAGCGCTGGAGCGGGTCCGCGGCCTGGGTCTGTTTGCCTGGGAGGAGGCAGACGGAAATCGTGCAACTTGGCAGGCAAGGGCGGCTGATTCAACTGCGGTGTCGCTGCTAGTGGGGCCGGAAGGAGGCATCGCGAAGGAAGAGGCGGCGGCCGCGCAGGCAATGGGGTGGATTCCAGTTTCCCTCGGGCCGAGGGTCTTGCGTTCCGAAACCGCGGCCCTCGCCGCTGCCGCGCTTGTCATGCATTTCGCCGGCGAGCTCGGTTAGATTGCCGGTCTCGGCTGGATAGTTGGCGAGCTGAAGGTCTGCGAAGACGGGGCGCAGGGAGATCGTTCATTCGTGTCGGTGTTCGGGAATGGACTCCGGGAGGGAACGGGGCTGTGGCAAAACCTCCTTGACACTCCCTTGCTTTCGGCTTACAATTGCGCCGTCCTATGCGTCGGGCTGCCTAAAGCACTTTCGGTAGAAAGGCCGAAGCGGGACCCATCAAACACCCCCTCATTGCTCAATCTGAATTCGGCGTTAAATGGTGGTTGGCAATAGAGCCATGTCTCTTTTGGAGAGATTGAGTGATGGCTTTTGGGTTGCCAAGCGTAGGCTATCAGACCGGCGATGAGATTGAAGAGAAAGTTTGTCGGGCTGCGGTGGCGGGTGTGTTGAATCCGGGAGATATTCTTGAGTTGGTCAACGATGATTTCGATGATGAAACGTTTACGAGTCAGCAACTTGTCTTCGAGAACGACCAGTCAGTCTTTCATGTTTTTGCGAATCGGCGTGATCAGCTGCAGTCCCCGTGCAAAGAGTTGTTCAAAGAGCGCTTTGGATAGATAGCCGCGGTAGCCGACCAGCTTCCCCACAGTTCTTTGGTCATCTGTGGGACCGGTTTACGGTCATTGATGTTGGCGGGTGTGAGGTGAACCGCCAGCAAGTCACCCTGGTCATTGACAATCAAATGGAGTTTGAAGCCATAGAACCCCCCCCTTGCTGCTCTTGCCGCGCGTGGCTATCCCGGCAAAGACTCGGTAGCGACCGATGCGCCGATGATGGCAGACAGCCAACGGCGTCGAATCAATGAATGCCATCCCTGTCCCCTGACCAAAGCGCACATGCAGATAGAGATACATGGTCGGTAGGGAGGATGGAATTAACTCCACAAAGCGCGTGTAGCTGACCAGAGCAGGGAATTCACCGGACATGTGCTTACTGACGTGCTGCGTATAGTAGGCTTCGAAATCGCGGTAATGCGACCGATGAAAACAAATCAGAATCATCATCACTTCACTCATGCTTAAACACGGCGCCTGCCCTCGCTTGCGAGCCACGCACAACAGTTTGGCTTGCTCCCATGTGGACAACCACTGACAGAAATCATCGATATGACAGAGCAGTTTGAGTATGCTCATCCATGAGCACCATTCTTTGCTGGAGGATCTTAATTGGAGAACTTCAATTTTGCAGCTTGGTAAGGTGCTCAACTACTCCGAATTCAGGTTACCAGCATTCCGACCTATAGCAATGCAGTCTATGTCCGCCTCCTGAGGAAGGAATTGCACGAAAAGACCAAGAACTATCCTCCGTTCGCGTTCATGTTTCACTTCCTGGGGTCGAAGCATGGATACGCCGAGTGGGAAGAGGTCCGTTCGGTCGACTCCTTTTTGACGCGACAGGCGGCAGGCGATCTGGGTCTGGACCGCATCGTTGACGTCCGGTTTTTCCAAACTGTCCCCTTTACGATTTTTCCCCGCGACCCCGAATCCAATGCGGTTGCCCACGCCTCCTCAGCAGAGCTAAGCTTTGCTTTCCAAAGCGGTCTCGCGGAAAAGATCACGATATTGGAAGGCCGGATGCCCGCCAGTTCAGGGCTGTTTTCGGACCGGTCCGCGCCGGTTGAGGTGCTCATCAACAACACGCTCGCCCAACAGATGGGGTGGCAGGTCGGCGAGACTTTCATCGCGTTGTCGAAAGAGCAAGAAAACTCCGAAGAACTTCCCAGCCAGATTCCAATTGAGATTGTCGGGGTGTGGCAGATGCTGGACCGGCAGGACGAGTACTGGTTCTACAACCCCTTCGCGCTCATCAGAAATCAGCTGCTTGTGTCAGAGGAGGCGTTTTCCAGGCAGATTGGCGCGGCGTTGAAAGGGGAGATTGCGGTCGGGGCCTGGTACATGGTGCTGGACGGCGAGTCTTTCGAGGTCAGGGATGCGAGCGCGTTTCTCGAGAGGCTGCGAAGGGTGGACCAGAGGGCAGGCACGCTGCTTTCAGGTACGTCCTTGCTGGTAGCCCCAAGCAGTTCTGGTCTACAGCGCTATCAACGGGCGGCAGAGGCGATGACGCAGTCGCTGTTTGTGATTACGCTCCCGATTTTTGGCACGATCGTCGGCTATCTGTGGCTCGTCGCAGGCGTTTACGTGGAGCGCAGGCGGGCCGAGATTTCGCTGCTGCGCAGCCGCGGCGCCTCCGCAGGCCAGATAGCGGCCATGGTCGTGTTGGAGGCGATGGTTCTGGGGGGCGTCGCCTGGGCAGGGGGTCTGCCGGCCGGAAGCACAGTCGCGCAGTTGATCGACAGGACGCAGGGTTTTCTGGATTTCGGCGGCCGGGCGGGTTCACCAATGACGATAACGCCTTCGGTGGAACGAATCGCCCTTGTCACGGTTGCGCTGGCTTTGCTCTTTATGCTGCTACCCACGTTGGACGCGACTCGCCACACGCTGGCATCCTACCGGAGGGAGCGGGCCCGCGGACGTTGGAGATGGCAGAGCGGAATTGGTCTTGACGCGCTGGCACTGCTTGCAGCCTCGTACGGATTCTACAGGATGCGCAGCGAGGGCGGATTCGTTTCGTCAGGCGCGGACAACACCGTCACAGACGGGTCCGTGTTTGATCCGCTCCTATTCGTCACACCGATGCTATGGCTGCTTGGCTTCACCTTACTGAGTGTGCGGGCGCTCTCGCCGATTATGGTTGTGACTGGCTGGGTAACCCGGCGGCTGGAAGGGCTGGGACTCTTGCTTGCGGTTCGCAGGCTGGCGCGGTCTGCCGGCGTTTACCGTATTCCCCTGCTCCTGCTCATCTTGACTCTGGGCCTGGCAGTGTTTACCGCTTCGCTGGCGCAGACAATGAGAAGACAGATTGCCGCGGAGATTCACTACCGGGTAGGCGCGGATATGCGTTTGAAGGAGGTGGGGGAGACGATCGAGATCGATCCGCTTGGGATATCAGCCGCTAGGAACTCTGAAGGAACGGAGACAGAATCGACAGTTCAGGAGTCTGCTTCTGCTGAGGGGTATACGCCCTGGTCCTTTCTCCCTGTGGAAGAACACGGCGATGCGCCCGGCGTGCAGGCTGTGACCAGGGTGGGGCGATACAGGGCGCTGGCAGAGGTCGCCCAATGGAAGGCAGAGGGGCATTTCATCGGAATCGACCGGACCGATTTCCCTGATGTCGTTTTTTGGCGGCGGGATTTCGCCGTCAATAGCCTGGGCACGCTGATGAACACTCTGGCTCTAAACCCCGACGGCGTACTTGTGCCCAATTCCTTCTTGCGGCAGATGGTTTTAAAGCAAGGAGACGCGCTGCGCGTCATCGTATCGATTCCGGAGCAACGTAAGGAATTGACGTGGGTGCAGGCGCCGATCGATTTTCAGATAGTCGGCAGTTTCGACCGATTTCCGTCGTGGGAACCGGACCAGGGACCGTTTATCGTAGGCAACCTCGACTATGTATTTGAACAGGCAGGGGGACAGTTTCCGTTTGACGTGTGGCTGCGAACTGATCCAGACGCGGACCATGATCTGATTGAAAAGGACTTGAAAGAAAGAGGGTTTCGCGTTCTTGGTTGGGAAGCGCCCGGTCCCTGGGTTCTGCAGGCCTTGAAGAGGCCGGAGTATCAGGGCGTTGTGGGGCTACTCTCGATGGGGTTTCTGGCTTGCACACTGCTGACAGTTCTGGGCTTTGTTCTGTTTACTGCTTCATCGTTTCGGGAACGGGCGGTCGAGACCGGTGTTCTCCGTGCGCTTGGGTTCAGTCAGAGGGAGGTCATTTCCTTTATGGGTTGGGAGTTGATCGTGCTACTCTTCTTTGGACTGGGGGCAGGAACAGGGATCGGAATTTGGACAAGCGGCGCGTTCATTCCACTCTTGCAGGATGGGATTGATCCAATGCCGATACTGTTGCCGCTTGCTCCTCAGATCGCTTGGCCCAGAGTCTACCAGGTCAACCTGTTTCTTGGCATTCTGTACTTGGTTTCAACCGCTCTTCTGACGACATTTCTGATGCGGTCGCGCGTAACGCAAGCCATAAAGATGGGCGAGACCGTATGATGAACGGACTGGATCCCGGCTGGGGTTACTAAGGGCGAGGCATGTGAACAGGACCTTCAACCAACGCCGGTGGTTGCGATCTGTCCAGCAAAAATAGACTTGAAGACTGGATTTCCATGGATGAAATTGTCATTCAAACGCCCGCGCGCCTTCACTTCGGGCTGCTGGACCTGCACGGCGGGCTAGGACGGATTGACGGAGGCATCGGTCTTGCCCTGGAGCAGCCCAGGACAGTCATTTCGGCTAAGCAAAGGCAAGGATTCGAGGCTTCCTGCCCGATGGATCCTGGGTTCAGAGAACGTCTCGAGGCGTCGGTGCGCGCCGTGTGCGGCCACTTCGCTCTTCCGGGCGCGTCGGTCGAAATCCGAGAACGGGCCCGGCCCCACATGGGTCTGGGAAGCGCGTCTCAAACTCTAATTGGCGCGGGCATTGCGGTGAGCGCACTATACGGCTTGAATCCCAGCGCCAAAGAGATTGCGGCAGTTGTCGGGCGGGGGGGAACGTCTGGCATTGGAGTCGCCGCGATCCAGTCGGGAGGCTTCATATTGGACGGGGGCCACCGATTTCGCCGGGGCGAAGGGAGCAAGTCCGGTTTCTCGCCCTCCTCTGCGTCTGTTGGCGCGCCTCCGCCGCCAATACTGGCCCGATATGACTTTCCGAACTGGGACGTGTTGATCGTCATACCGCAGGGGGAGGGCGCGAGCGGCGACCGCGAACGGGATCTCTTCGAGGAGGCCTGTCCTGTTGCGGCAAGGGACGTTGAGAAGATGTGCCGCATACTCCTGGCACAGATGCTGCCGGCTGTGCTGGAGGAGGACCTGGAGAGTTTCGGCGCGGCGATGGAGGCATACCAGGGATTCGGATTCAAGGTGTTTGAAGCGGCGACACAAGGGCCACTCATCGCGGCGTGCGCAGACTTCCTGCGCGAAAATGGCGGCGTTGGTGTGGGGATGAGCAGCTGGGGCCCAACACTTTACGCTTTTGGCCGGGATCTCTTGGAGCTGCGTGTGAAGGCGGGCAGGTGGCTGGCGTCCAATGGCGGGGGCGAGGCGCTGCTGACAAAGGCGAACAACGTGGGCTTCCAGGCCCTTTCGACTGCAATCTCAGATTGACAGTAGACAGTCTCTCGACGCTGCCTTCTCAGAGGGGATTGCCAGAAGGGATGACCGGCAGGCGCTTTTGAGGCATTTTGGCTGGAGCGTACGGCGCCTGGCGCAGGTTTTCTCCAGATCGGGAGAGAGTTTTCCAATTGGGAGTTCGAGGATGACCGTTCTCAAGCTGTGCGGCACGACGAGCGCTGCTGACGCGCGTATGGCCAGTGGGGCCGACTTCTGCGGCATTCTGGTCGGGGTCGAATGGTCGGAAAGAAACTTGACGCTGGAGGAGGCTGTCGAAGTCGCAAAGGCGTCGGAGGCCCGAAACGTCATCCTGCTGTGCAATCCGAGTGTCGATCTTGCGGTGGAGGTGGAGGCCAGGCTACGCCCGCACGCCTTGCAGCTGTTGTGTCAGGAACCGCCGGCGCTTGTATCAGAATTAAAGAGAGTCCTGAGCTGCGAGATATGGAAGACGGTGCACCTGCCGGCGGTAGACGGGCAGGCAACCCCTGAGGAGTACGAATGCGCAGGCGCGGACGCGCTGCTGGTCGATTCAGTAGACGCGAGCAAGGGCTTCGAGCGGATGGGGGGCACCGGCAAGTTGGGGGACTGGGCCGCGGCATTTGCCCTGAAAGACAGGATAGGGGTTCCACTTTTTCTGGCCGGCGGCATTGGCCCAGACAATGTTGCCGACGCGGTTCGGAAGGTGCGTCCCGACGGCATAGACCTGTGCAGCGGCGTGGAAGCGCAGCGGGGCATTCGGGACAGGAGGAAGGTGAAGCTTCTGCTTCGCAGGTTTCAGATCGCTGTCGAACAGCATCTCAACCCGCCTTCCGACCCGGACGGCTGATTGAGGGAAGGCGACAGGGGAGGTTAGCTCTGTCTCTGCAGCTCAAAAGCCTTGCCAGCAGTTCTCCTCTGCAAAGGAGCAGGGTTCAACTGTTCAGGGGAGGCGGGGCTGACAAGGCTTTCCGGTTGCGCCAGGAGTTGCTCAGCGATTGCGCGCATACCGCGAGGGCTTGTAATCAGGTCCTGGTGCCGGAGGGTCCATACGGCCAGGTTTGCGGCAACGGGTATGCGACCGCTCGGTGAGGGCAGGACCATGAGGTCAAGTGGGTTCCAGATTGAAATGAAGGGGACGCCGTCCAGAAGTTCAGCATCGGAGTTCAGGTCACGCAGGAATGCGCTTTTGGGGCGCAACTGCACCGCGGCGGGCAGATTGCTGGCGTATGCCACCCATGTGCCGTGATGTGGAGCCGCCACGGTGAGCAAGCGGTTGGTCCGTGCCAGGCCGCCCATTCTCTGGACGAAATAACGGGTAACAATGCCGCCCAGGCTGAACCCGATGAGGTCCAGCTTCTGGTCGTAAGCGAAATTGGTCTCTACAAAATGGGCAAGTTGCTGGGCGAGCGCCTCAAGGGGGACGCTGCAGTCGCTGGGCTCGAGTGTGACAGCATACGGGATGAAGCCTAACTCAGACAGATAGGAAGCCAGGGGCTCAAAGACCGAGGCGTCATCCTTGTAACCGTGGACGAGAATCGTCCGGGGCCGGTTGCGCTGATCCGGGCGGGCGAGTGGTGGCAGGTGAGCCGTCCGTTCGTCGTTCTGGTCTGTCGGGGGCAGATCCCAGACCGACTGCGCGGCTTGCTGATACTGTTGCCACAAACGGTCACGAATCGTGGTCATGGTTTGCGCTGCTCCTGTAACAATGTCTGTCCTTTCGCCTAATACTTACTGTATCACAGCAAATCGGGAAGCAGAAACCGTTGAATCGGGAGCCGTCCGTGCGGGGCAACTCTTTAGTATATGCCCAAGGATCGGTTAAAATACCCACTAATCCGCTTGTAGCAGGGCACGGCCTTTCGTGCGCCGAGTAAGATTGTTTTGCATCAATAGGGTGTTCAGGACAGGGCCAATACTGCGCGCGAGGCACGACAAATACCAGAAGCGCACTTGAAGGGAGCAAGAGATGGGAACCAAACTTACGGCAGGCACCCCGGCCCCAACCTTTGAGGCCAAGACGGACGGCGGCAGTAATGTCAAGCTGGCCGATTACCGAGGACAGAAGGTAATTCTATATTTCTACCCAAAGGACGACACGCCGGGCTGCACGACCCAGTCCTGTGGGTTCCGGGACATTCATTCAGAAATTGAGGCGAAGAATGCGGTAGTTTTCGGGATTAGCCCGGATGGCCAGGAGAGCCACGAGAAGTTTCGGGCGAAGTTTGATCTGCCTTTTACATTGCTTGTTGATGAGGATCACTCAATCGCGGAAGCCTACGGCGTCTGGGGTGAACGGACGATGTACGGACGCACATTCATGGGAATCAATCGAAGTCATTTCGTGATTGACGAGGAAGGAGACCTGCTGGAGGCTGTGTATGGAGTGGCTCCTGCTGACAGTCCCAGTGGGGCGCTTGCAGCCATATCATAGCTTCAGGAAGGGACAGAGCCTGCGGGGCGTGTTGAAAAGCAGCCCGTGGATGATGTCAGTCTCGTCGGGGTCCGATCCTCGGGACCCCTTTCCCGCAAGGCGATGCGTCGGACCTAGGGATTGCCGCTATTGAAGTAGCTCCAGAGGCCGACGGCAAAATAAATGCCAACGACGATCACAAGCAGAGTCAGGATCGTGTTCCATTGCCCGCGGATGCGTTTGACCTCCGACCACACGGTTTTGGGCTTTAGGAGAAAGATCAGGACCAGCACAAGAATTACAGGGACGATAATGCTTCTGATTTTCACTGGCGTTCTGTTTCGTTAGAATCCTGAAATGGTCGTTAACTGGCTGGTGGAGCAACTTACAGCCACGCCATTGGGCGCCGGCCCGTGGCTGACACTAAGTTTCATCCTGGCCGGCGTCGCAACATTCGGGACCCGGCAGTTTGCGCCACCTATTGAGCAGCCGGTCCGAACCGCGCGCTGGATCCTGTTGCCGTACGTTGGGCTGCTGGTGGGCGCTCTATCGCCGCGCCTGATGGGTCTGGGGAATCCGGACTTGATTTCGGGGCTCATCGTCGGCGTGGTCGCCGTGTCCGGTCTGTTTGTGCTTCTGGCCTTGATTCGCATCTGGCTGGAAACGGATACAGAGGCGACCGGCGCCTTGTCTTACATTGGCCAGTTCTCAGGTCCCTCGCTGATCGAGAGTTGCGCGCAGGAATTTCACTGGTGTTTTCTGCGTGGAAGCGTACTGGACCTTCTTTACTCGCTTTCGTTTTCGCCCTCTTCATCCCAGTACTGGGCCGTCTGGATTGGCGCTGCGATTTCGCTGCCGGGCGTTTTTGTACAGTCCTCCACCCAAACTGACCGCCTCCTGACGCTTCTGATCCTGCTTACGACATCAAGCCTCTTCCTCTTTACGCAGAGTTTCTGGCTGTGCGGTCTACTACACATGGGGATCCGGGTCATACTACTTTGGGGATCGCCTCTGCGGCAGGGAGCGCACTAATATAGGCAGGGGCTCCTGAGCAACTCAGCTGCAACACTCAGAGAAACAACCCCACAATCAGCATCAAAGCAAATAGCGCGACCGAAACGATAAGCAACTGTTTGAGGTCCGAGAATACGCGGCCGTACTCCACCTTCCAGTCGGCTTCCTTCTTGCTGGGTTGACTCGTTGACGAACGTGCGGGAGGCTCACTATGCTCCTGTGCCAGCCGGGTCTGGGCCGCTGTGGCCTGTCCCTGTTCAGGCTCCACTCTGGCTCGGAGTTCGCCGTAGCTGCGCGGGTTAGCCTTGCTTGGGCTGTGACGTCGCCTTCGTTTTCGTCGAGCCATTTCTTGAGCGTCCTTCCTTTGGTCAGTTCAAACGCATATCATTCGCGAAGCGTCATTATATCGCAATCGGTTTGACTTGTGCCAACTTCACAGTCGGAAAGCAGGCACTCCGCTGCGGGAGCAGATTTCAGGCTACCTCTGGGAATTCGCATTAAGCCCTGCCTCTCGCCTCTCCTGCCAACCATGGTCTGGGATGCGCCGGGAGCAAGGGCGGGTGGAGACTTAATCCTACCGATGGGTCGCGTGAAACTGGTGAAAGGGGTGTTGGCCAGGCGCGAGTCTAGAAAACAGAAAGTAAGATGGTCTTTCGTATTGCAGGCTGTGCGGCTAATGCGCCTACAAAACCGGAGGGCATCGAGAGATCAGAGACGCGGAATCTGTCGTCTGAGGGAAAGTGGCCCGGGTCCACAGCTTGGGATCGGTGGAAAGCAGGGCCGGGCCGTGTGAGGTCCCGCGGCAGATTGTGGAGTCCGACTCCTTCAGCTTTGGCGACGGCTTCAAGGCGGGTCCATGCCTGGAAGCGAATTCTGTCTCGCGCGGTTTCTCCAGCTCTTGACAGGCGTTCGAGCTCCGGGGGGGTCAAATAGGAAGATGCCGTTGGCGCGCCGGTAGGGTAGGTTCTCAGCAGCTCAATGTCGATGCCCAGTGGAGCGCCGGCGCCAACAGCCAGCGCGGCCCGTTCGAAGGAATGGGAAACGTTGAACTGCAGGTCCAGCGACAGGCCAGGACTGAGAAACGGCTTTCCGAAATCGTTGTGAGAGAAGCTGACCTGTTGCGGCGGCAGATCCAGATAGCGGCCCAGGATTCCACGCACCATTCCACGACGGACAACGAAGCGGCGGGCGTCCTGTCCTGCTCGAAACTGTCGGATGCGGCGCCATTCATCGCCTGAAAGCAGGCTCTCCAGGTGGGCTAGGACTGAATGCTCTACCGTCAGATTCCAGGTCCACACGTGCGTCTCCTCGCCTGTCAGAGGAGGCAGACAGTTCAATGATGTTAAGCTTGTGAACTGCTCTTCAACGGCTAGGGGATCGCGCGACGACCCTTCCAAAGGGGACCTCCATATCGAAAATGCCACCACAAGGATTGAGCGGCAACAACGGACATCAACAGAACCGAAATTGGAAGCAGGAGCGCGTCGAACACCCGCTGTCCGGTTCGCCATGCCGTCAGGCCGCGGAGCGAAAAACCGGCGAGAATTAAGAGACCAGGCCAGAAAGGATGCCCGGGGACGTCTGCGCCGGCGAAGCCGAGTCCGAGCAGAACCCAGGGGGCGAGAAAGACGAGCCAGTGAAAGAAAGTGGCGGCCAGCAGCCCGGTGACGCCCCCAAACCCGGCAAGGATGTTCTTGGCGTACCCTTCGCGCACGGTTCGCCAGTCTCGGTACATTCGGCAGGAGATGAGGCCGTCGGCTTCGACCAGCCGTAACTGCAGGCCGGCGCGTTTTGCCTGGCGGGCCAAACCGATGTCATCGAGGATGTTTCGCCGCACGGAAGCGTGCCCGCCAAGGCGATCGTACGCGGCTCGGCTAAAGGCAATGCACTGGCCGTTGGCCGCTGCCAGGAGCGGGGCGCTGGTACGGTGGACGGCGAAAGCTGGCAGGTAGGCGTGAAGGGCGAGCGCCATGAGCGGAACGCAAAGGCGTTCGGTCCAGGTTTCGGTCTTCTGTGTAGGCATCACGGCAAGCATATCGGCGTTGCCGCGCATGAATTCGGATAGCAGAGCTGACAAGGCGGGTCGCTGCCAGTGAACATCGGCGTCGGTGAAGATTAGGATATCTCCGCTTGCCTGCGTTGCCAACTGGTGGCAGCCCCAATTTTTGGCCAGCCAACCACGCGGGATCGGCCTGCCTGGGAAGATCCGCAGACGACCGTCGCCCTGGGAGGCCACTCTGGCCGCCCCCTCCGTACCGTCCTGGGAGTGATCGTCAAGGATAAGCAACTCAAACCTGGAATAGGACTGGCGAAGCAGGCTCATTACTGTCTTCCCAATAGAGCCGACTTCATCCCGCGCTGGGATCAGGATGGAGATTTTCAGGTCGATGTCCCCCGGTTCGGCATTTTTTAGTCCGGGGAAGGCCAGAAAGTTGGTCAGCAGGATAAGAAACATCCCGCTCAGGGCGGCGGTGATCAGGAGAAGGAGCGCTGCTGTCATAGGGGCGTAGGGCGGCGCAGAGAGGGAGGGTGCGCAAGTTCGCGCCGGTGTTTCCAGGCGACTATCAGGGTGTTGCCGAGCCAGGCGCCAAGAAGATCGATTGGATTTCCTGTCGCGAGCAGGAATATCAGCAGGCCAATCAGGGCGAAGATGACTGCCCAGCCGTCGATGGACACCAGTAAGTAGGCGGCCAGCAGCAGCGCGCCAAGGAGAAAAAGAGTGCTCCAACCGGTCAGGCCGGCCCAGACGCCGAAGGTCACGGCGACGGCCTTGCCTCCCTTCAATCTGAGAAATATGGAGAATGCGTGGCCGGATACCGCGGACAGGGCCACCACCGCCAGAGGCCAACCATCGATGCCGCCAACATGCTGGGCGCCAAGGACAGGCAGCAACCCCTTCAGGGCGTCGAGCGCGATCACAGTGATGCCCAAGGCCCTGCTGCCGGCGCGGATTACATTGGTCCCGCCAGGGTTGCCGTCTCCGTAGCGGCGAATCTCAGTTTGCAATAGGAGGCGTCCCATCCAAACCGAGAATGGGAGACTGCCGCTGAGATAGGAGATCGATACCCACAGGAGGGCGTTCACTGCGGCCGGTCCAGCAGTCTTCGCCAAGCCATGGCCGCGAAGATGCCCATGCCAAGGAATCCTGCTGCGGCCGGGCCTGGTAAGTCAAAATAGAACCCTAGCCCGACAGTTTCCAGCAGCCAAGTTGTGGTGTAGACGATAGCGAGGGATTCTACCGGGAGGCGGTTGAACGGGACGATGCGCATTGCAAGGAAAGTGATGGCGGCGGCGGCAACTGCCCACCCGACGAAGTTGACGAGGGGGATGCCGAAGTAGAGACCTGAAGTCTGCCACTGCCAGAAACCCCAGGCAACCATTTGGGGATCGAGGAACAGGTCCCAGGCCGTGAAGGCGAATCCTGAGACCAGAGAGACAAACAGGGCGTTCAACCAGCCGCGGGCAGGGGGAGTTAACGTTGCGCGAGAAGCGACGGCGGCTCCGACAGCCCATGAAGGAGGCAGCATCATGAGCCATGCCGCGGGGACTAGCACAGGTACTGACGCGAGCTGGGGACGGAGGGCGTTCGTATAGTGATAGTGCCCGAAGAGGAGACCGGTGTGAACGCCTGAGTATTCGATCAGCCACGTCGCTGCCAGTACTGATACGCCGACTGCGATGGCGACTGGACCCGAAATCGCGGCGGAAAGCAGACTGATGATAAGAGAAGCCTGAACGGCGACTGCCAGAGAAAGGACCAGAACCAGCGTCTCAGGACCTCCCATGCGCAGGGAATGGGGGGTCAGAACCATTAAGAGAAGCCAGACCAAGAAAAGGAAGCGACTGACGATGGTCGTCTGGAGGCGCAATTCGCATAGCAAATTGAAGACCCCGGAAAATGATGAAACACTACGGCTGCGAAATGGGACATGCCGATGTTCGCTCACTGGCATAGTTCGCTTGCGCCGAAGAGCGCGGCCAACACGCGCAAGAGCCAGTTGCAGCCAGGATTCGGAGAGGCCGTTTCCGACTGATCTTTATGCTCGGATTGGGTCTTCTGGGCCGGGCCAGGATTTGCTTCCTGCGGCGGCGCTGAAGGGGCGCCCGACGTAAGGATGACCGGCGTCCAGTACTTTTTCAGTTTTCGGGCAAAGTCAAAGTCGCCTCCCAGCACCTCGCGCTGCCCAACGACCAGTGTGTACCGTCCAACCTCCTGTTGCGCGTGCCAGACGACGACATGCACTTCGCTCTCAGCGGGGAATGTAATTTGGCGGCGCTGCCGCTGCCAGTAGGCCGTCCGGCTGAAGGGTTCGAAGAAGATGGTTGCCGTGGTCGGTTCGATCAGGGTCGCCCCTGTCAGGTCAGATAACAGGGGAAGGGCAGCGGCCGGCAAGGCGGAGACGAAGGTGGCGTCCAAGTCGTTCGCGATCACGCCGATGGTGGGCGCGAAATTCTCCTGCCCTTCGATCTGCGGGATGGTCATGCCGATTTCGATTGTCTGGCCGGCTGTGACGCTAAAGGTAAAGAAATCGACGTCTCCGGGCTTGTCCAGGGTGGAATAGAGCGCGGTTGAGATCTCCGGATCTTTTACTCTCATGGGGGACGTTTCGCTAGTGTCCGTTTCTTCGAAATACGGTTGGTGAGCGAGGGCGTCGAGCCCGGTGATCAGAATGAGAGATAGCGCCAGGGACAGTGCGGCCATGACTTGCGGAAAGGGTTTTTTCATTGTGCTTCCTTCGCACCTACATTAATCCACGTGGCGCGTTGGTGGCTGGGTCTGGCGATCATCAGGGTGATGCCGAAGACGACCATGGCGCTTGTGAGCAGGAAGAAGAGGAATTCTTCCAGGGGAAGAACGCCTCCGAAGGTGACGCCTGACGATTTCACGGGGCTGATTGTCCAGGTACCTGCCATGATGGCCAAGGCGTCGGCCCCGGAGAGGAAAAGAGTGGCGGGAATGAGCGTCCAGAAAACCGGTCTGCGGAAGTGCCAGATGATGTCGGCGCCGAAAGCGAGCTGAAGGGCGATTGGGAAGGCGCCCCATGCAAGTTCCAGCCCAAGATACGACGCTGTTGCGGGCGCCGATGCGAGCAGCAACAGGCCTAGGAGCGAAAGAGCCAGCGATAAGGCGGCCGACCACAGCCGGAGCTGGGGACGCGATTGAAAGGGCAAAGCAGTTGTAGGAAGGAGACGTATGGACGCGATCAGGCCGGTTCCCACCAGCAAGGTCTGCCCAATGAAGAATAGATACTCTTCGAGTGGCACATAGCCCAGTGTGATGCCCACCACGAGAGTTGGGTCGTACCACCAGACTCTGGCGGCGACAAGATAGTTGTCCCATGGCGTGGTATAGACCAGAGCAAGGACGACGTGGATGCCGACTACAGGGAGGGAAGGCCAGGCTCGCAGCGCGATGGGAATGCACTTGCCGCGACTGCGCAGGGCTGCGTTGAGAAAGAGGAGCAAGAGAAAGGGAAGGCCGACGAAATATAGAAGAAACCCGAAATATGACATTTCTTAAGTGCGGCGGGCGCCACGTAGGCGACAGGCAGGAGGACTTGCGAAATCGTCGAGGCGAAGAAGGTTCAGGCGCCTTGCGGTTCTGACGCGTGGATGTACGTCTGAATTTCCGTCAATAGAGTCTCCAGCATCTGGTTTATGGGGTCTGCGTCGGCGCCAAGGACGGATTCCACGGCAGCGGCGGCGAGAGTCAGGTACTCCTCCATGACCTGAATCGGAATCGAGCGGGAATCCAGGAAGGTACTGAGCCATTGCGATTCCAAAGAGATCAGCGAAGGGTCTCCCAGTCTCAGAGCGGCCACGAGCGAATTGGAGATGCTGAAGTAAGGCCGGCCGAGGGCGGCCCATCGCGGCGGGTCCCCTTGTGCCGGCTTCAGGACGAGTGAAGAGATTTGCAGAAGATTGGAGCGATAGCTGTCAAGGAGGTCCCGGTACTCGTTAGGCAAGAGGGCAGCGTCTCTATTCTGATAGGATGAAGAGAGAAGGGATTCAACCCGTGATCCTGCTTGCAGCAGATTTGTTCCGAGGAAATCACCTGGTATGCGGCGGCGAATTGGCTCGGAAAGATTCAGAACTCGCCCGCCAGAGGCAACAGGCACACGGTTGTGAATTGCTCGTTCCGCCAGTTCCAAGAGGTTGCCGGCTGAGCGGAGCTGCTGTGAAACTAGGATGACAAGGTCTGGCCTAATCTTTGAGAGCGTTTCTTCAGTCGCGTTGGCCGGCAGGTTGTCTCCCAGGTAGACCGTTCCAAATCCCTTGCGTTTCAGGATTAGCTGAAGGAGGGCGATGCCAAAGGTGTGGCTTTCTCCGGGAGGACAGGCCAGCAGAATCTGACCTGGGCGGGTTGGAGGCGGGCAGGCTCCCAAGAGGACCTTAACACGCTGCATCGCCTGGCCGGCGGCGAAGGAAACCTGCTGAACTGATACCTTGTCCCGATGCCACTCCTCGCCCAGTTGCCTGAGCCCGTTGCAGAAAACGTGTTGGCATACGATTTCAACCGGGAAGAGGGCAAAGGCATTCGTCAGAATCTGCTGGGCCCCGGCTTCATCGAAAGCGACGCAGGCGGCCACCCAGTCGGCGCAAGCGGAATTTATTTGCACGTCTGCATCATCGAGGCCACCATCATCGATCCGGGGACCTTCAGTCCAGCGTTGACCGACAAAGAAGTGATCTGCAGGCGCGGCGCCCCTTTCCTGAAGTGGATCCCTGCCTTCGTTTTCCATTGACTGCCAGCGTTCGGCGGCTCTGCCGATGCTGAGTCCTTCCTGGCGGCGTCTGTTCAACCAGTGCAGGGTGTCGATGTCGCGGCGGGAATAGATGCGGTGCCCGCCGGCGCTTCTGGCCGGGCGAGGGATCCCGTATCGTCGTTCCCAGGCACGCAATGTTTCGGCCTTGATGCCTGTTTCGCGGACGACCGCTTTCAAATTATATGAGGGGGTGTCCGTATTCATCTGTACATGTACTCCTTTGTACTTGTACTCTGCAGGTTTCGCAGACATTTGGTCCTTGTTTGGGTCCAAGATATATTACGCGCTTAATTCGTTATCAACAAATCAGGAAATCTGGACAGAAGAGAAGGAATGGAAGATGTTAGCATTGGGGAAAGGTCCGGAAGGGGCGGGAACCGGCTCGGGGGCCGATTGAAAGTGGATTGAAGGGGGAAGGTGAGTTGGCAAGGCCGGGGGAAAGGGCGGCCCAGGAGGAGGGCGCGAATTGGTTGTGGCGGGCGCCCGCTGCCACAAGAGGGGACATCTCATTACATGCGGGTGATGAATGCTTGGGGCATTCCCCGTCAAGAGGGAGGCCGCTTGCGGCCGCCCGCGCAAGATAGGGAGGTAGGCACTGGAACACGCAATATGGTAGAGGGGGAAGCAGGGGGCCGCCAGAGACGCTGCAAACGGGGAGGAAAATCTACAAAACCTGTACAAATTATTGTGATATTATTTGCATTTTGGCTCCGGCATACCTTTATCGCTTATACTGTATCTTGATCGAGCCCTCGCAAGAGGACTGCGGCATTGCCGAATCAACCCTGCGAAGCGGGTGAATTGGGGGTTTTCCTCCCGATTTTGGGAGAAGGCTTGACGGGGGTGGATGGGTGGAGTATTTTGGGCTTACTGGATTGGCGCGAAACGCGTGTGTTTTCGAAAGGAATTTTCGGTGAGCAAAGGCGCTCTGATTGCCCTCAAGATCCATGACTGGGAACGTCCGCTTCTTACGCTCGCATATGAGGCTGGGCGGGCTTGCGGCCCTGAACCACTTCCCAGGATTCGAGACGGGAAGGAGTTGGATTCGGCGTATGATTTTTGTGAAGCAGTCACGGCCGCGAACAGCCAGTCCTTCTTCACCGCTTCTCGCTTTCTGCCGCGCGATAAGCGGCGCTCTGTGCGAGCCCTCTACGCATTTTGCCGCAAAAGCGATGACATTGTAGACAAGCCTTCCGCAGGGAAGCGCGATCCGGAGGCGGTGCGGGACGCCCTTGATTCCTGGCGGACGCGGGCCCTTGTACAGGCTGCCGACAGGCGAGATCCTGTGGCTCTGGCGTGGTCGGACGCACGTCGGCGGTATGCCATTCCATACCGCTATGCCGAGCAACTCATTCAAGGCGTCGCCCGCGACATTTCCTACCGGCGTTACGAAACATTCGAGGATGTGACGACCTACTGTTACGGCGTTGCGGCAACGGTTGGCCTGATGAGCATGCACATCATCGGGTTTTCCGGTGCAGAGGCGATTCCGTTTGCGCTCAAATTGGGTGTGGCCCTGCAGTTGACGAACATTCTCAGGGACGTGGGCGAGGATTGGAGGGAGGGTCGCCTGTATCTGCCCTTGAAGGAGTTGCGCGATTACGGTCTGTGTGAGGAGGACATTGAGGCGGGCGTTGTTGATGATCGCTGGCGGGCTTTTATGCGATTTCAAATTGGTCGTGCGCGTCAGCTCTACGAGGAGGCCTGGCCGGGCATTGCACTTCTTCATGCCGATGGCCGATTTGCTATCGGCGCGGCGGCCGACCTCTACCGGGCGATTCTGGCCGACATCGAAGCGCACGATTACGACGTCTTTTCCCGTCGGGCGCATGTGAGTATGTTCGGGAAGCTCAGGCGGCTGCCGATGATATGGTGGCGGAGTAAGCGAGAAGGTGGGCGGACAGGAGACGGAGGGCCCCATCGGTGAGAGAAGAGACCCAGTCTGCCCGGTGAGAACTCGAGACGCTCGTACCTTAATTGGGGGGTCTTTCTTGGAAGAGTCCGCGAGAGCCTGTTACATCCCACGTTCCAGGATTCTCTTTTCCCGTTCAGTTTGCGCTGGCCACGGATCCCGATCAAGTCCTGAGTAGCAAGCTTCTTCGAGAGGGGGTCTTCGGCCACATACTGGGGGAAGGGCTGAAGGGCGCATTCGCACTGGAATGCGCCCTTTCTGCCGCGCCCCTTGGCGGCGGTTGAGTGGGCTCTTATTGTTTCGGGGGCCCAAGGAATTGACAACCGGCTCCACAGTGGCTACAATTCTCCCGCTCCCGGCCTTTTCAGGCGGATGATTCCGTTCAGGTCCAGTAAAGAACGGCCTGCCTCTTCCTGGCGACGAAGATCCCCCTTTGTCGTTACAGGTTGTATGGACCGGAACTGCCTCAACAGCAATATTCTCTCTTTCTTCTCTTCCTGGCTCACAAGCGGGTGAGCAAGAGCATGTCTATGACCTTAGAGCAGCGGGCTCCGGCGCGCGTGAGCGCAGAGGCCAATCGTAACGCCGAAGACACCATCCTTGAATTGAAGGGTTTGAAGACCTATTTCTTTCTTGAGCGCGGCATAGTCAAGGCGGTTGACGGCGTTGACGTCTCGGTTGGTCGGCGGAAGACGCTGGGCGTTGTAGGCGAGAGCGGGTGTGGGAAAAGTGTCACGTTTCGCTCGGTTATGCGATTGATCCAGTCTCCCCCCGGCAGAATCGTCGAGGGCGAAATTTTGCTGCACCGTAAAGACGGCGACACGGTTGACATTACCCAGCTTGACCCTCGCAGCCGGCAGTTACGCGACATCCGCGGCGCCGAAATCGCGATGATATTTCAAGAGCCGATGACCTCACTGAATCCGCTGCATCCGGTCGGGCGGCAGATTTCGGAATCGGTATTGTTGCACCAGTCACTTTCAAGGCAGGCGGCCCAGGAGCGGGCCGAGGAGATGTTGAACCGGGTTCACATCGCGGATCCTGGTCGCCGCATTGGGGAGTATCCTCACCAGTTGAGCGGCGGAATGCGCCAGCGCGTCATGATTGCTTTAGCGTTAAGCTGCAATCCTTCGATTCTGATCGCGGACGAACCCACGACGGCGCTGGATGTTACGGTTCAGGCGCAGATTCTGGATTTGATGCGGGAGCTGCAGGATGATTTCGATTCCGCCATTGTTTTGATCACGCATAATTTGGGCGTTGTTTCGCAGATGGCCGATCATGTTGCAGTTATGTATCTTGGGCGGGTGGTGGAGTATGCCCCGGTCTACGAGATCTTCCACAACCCAAAGCACCCCTATACGATTGGACTGTTGAATTCCGTGCCGGTTCTGGGAAGGAAGGATGAGAACCGGCTGGTACCCATCACGGGCATGGTACCGAGCCCGATGGAAGAGATTCAGGGCTGCGCATTTGCTGATCGCTGCCCTGAGGCGATGGAGATTTGCTGGGAGCAGAGCCCGGACTTCAAGGAACATGAACCGGGGCATTCCGCGGCGTGCTGGCTGCATGATTGAAGCGGGCGGGCTGAAAGGGCGGCGCGCAAATGTCCGGCGCGGGTGCTCTGCGGACTGGCATAGTTGAAAGCATTGCGTTGTCATCTAGTTGCCATCCCGAGTCTATGAAGGCAGGGAATGGCTATAATCAATAACCATCTTTTAAGGAGGCATGTGAATGTCTAGTAAGCGAAGGAGAATGATCTTCTTTTTCCTGTCCATGCTGCTTGTGGCTGCCATGGTGATTAACGCCTGCGGCGGCGGCGACAGCGAACCGGAAGCAGCTGACGCCCCGGCTGAAGAGGCGGCGCCGGCCGCTGCTGAGGCTGAGGAGTCGGCGGCTGAAGCGGAAGAGGAAGAGGAGATGATGGAGGTGGACCTCTCACCGTCCGAGTATCCGGAGCCTCAACTTATCGTGGGTAGCCGGGAAGTGGAAAAGCTGCCTTTGGACCAGATCCTGACCTATAAGGCGCTGGATTCCTATAGCGAGCCGGAATGGGTGAGTGAGCTTGTGGCTGAGGGCGTGCTGCCTCCGGTAGAGGAACGCCTGCCGGTTGAGCCGCGCGTGATCCTTGAGAGCGGCATGTCAGACGGGATCGGTGTCTACGGCGGTGTCTGGCGTGACTTCTCTGCCTGCCCGACTGAGGGCTACAACCGCGGCGCGGGACAGAGCGCTGGCTGGTTTGGAATCGAGGCAGCAGCATTTGCGTCACTGCTCAAATCCGGACCCATTTACCGCCGCTCCGACTCACTGGAGCCGCTGCCATACCTGGCCAAGAGTTGGGAATGGAGCGAGGATGGCTTTGAGCTGACGATGAACCTGATCGAAGGCGCCAGGTGGTCTGATGGACATCCCTTCACGACCGAGGATATTCTGTTCACTTGGGAAGATATGATTGTTGACTCGAATGTGCAGTCGCCGAAGGGCGCTTCGGCCTGGATATTCAACGACGAGTTGACGCAACTTGAGGTGGTTGACGACTATACCTTCAAATTTGTCTTCCCGGTCGCCTTCCCGGTACAGTCCCTGTTCCAGATGGACGAGGGCGACTTCCATGTTTCGCCTGCGCATATACTGAAGCCGCTCCATCCCAAGTACAACAGCGATATGGACTATGTTGACTTTGAGGCGGCAATGCCCCCGGACAAGACGCCTGTCGTGCTGGGCGAGTTTGTGCCGGTCGAGTATATCACTGATGAGTTGATGATTCTGCGCCGCAACCCGTACTACTGGGGTGTCGATGAAGCCGGCAACCAGCTTCCCTACCTGGACGAGGTCGTCTTTGAGAAGGGGCCGTCCGGTGTTGGCAGAACGCTTAGCACACTTGCCGGTTCAGCTGATCACTCCAACCTGGAGAATCCCAGCACATTCATCGAGACGCTGAAACGGGCGGAAGAAGACGACGCTCACTTCTATGTCGAATGGGGTCCAGAGACGTTGGGATTCAGCATAAAGTTGAATCTGTCGACGACTTTGGGCGTAAAGGATGATCGAGACGCGGCCATTCGCGAACTGTTCCGGGACGTACGCTTCCGCCAGGCAGTCAGTTTCGCCCTTGACAGGGAAGGCATTTCGCAGTCGATTCTGCGGGGACCTTTCTTGCGCGGCTGGGCTGGCGGTCTGTTCCCCGGTTCCTCCTACTTTGATCGAAACACTGTTGCGTACTACAACCACAACCCTGAGGCCGCGGCAGCGCTGCTGGCTGAACTGGGCTTTGAAGACTCCGATGGCGACGGCGTTCTGAACTGGCCGGCCGATCGCCTGGCGAGCGGCGAAAACCTGGTGCTGGCGCTGGTTACCAGTGAAGACGCCGAAGAGACGCAGACGGTTGGGGATGCTGCGGTCACTCTGCTCGGCGACCTGGGTGTGCAGATCAACGTGCGCCCTTTGAACAGCGCGGCCCGTCGTGAGATGAACGAGGCGGGAGAGTGGGAGCTGCGCGTCGATCGCGATAGCCAGACCTTCGCTGTGCCGTTCACACGCTGTCGCGAACTGGCGCCGATCGAACGAGAGTTCAGTTTCCATCGCGAGGGTTCCGAGCCCCGTGAACTTCTCGATTTCGAGCAGGAGCTGGTTGACATCGCGCTGGCCTTCTGTGTGGAGCCGAGCACGGATATCCGTAAAGAGCTGATGGCCGAATACAATCGCATCTCGACAGAGAATGTCCACTTCGTCGGCGTCTTTGTTGGACGATACGGTTTGGCGGCTGCCAAGCGCTTCAAGAACGTACCTGCTGGCATGCCTGTGTTCATGTACAACTGGACGTGGGAGAATGTCATGGCAGAGCAGGTCTGGGTTGACCCCTCGGAGCAGATCGAACAGCTGCGACCGGGCGTGATTCCCACCTACGAGAGCGAATAGGGTAGAAACGCGAGAGGGAGAGGGGGGACCAGGATTCGTTCCTCCTCTCTCTTTCTTTTATCCAGCCGCGGAATGCAGAAATTCAAATGATAGGATTCATCGTACGCCGCTTTTCAGTCTCCGTAGCCGTCGTCCTGGGCATCGCGCTGGTCAGTTTTATTGTCATTCAACTGCCTCCAGGCGACTATGCCGACGGCTATAAGTCGTTCCTGATCGAGCAGGGCGGGGCAACCGAATCGGAGGCGGAGGCGCAAGCGGAGCTATTTCGTCAGCGATACGGCCTGGACAAACCGCTCCCCACCCAGTTCCTTGTTTGGATTCGGGACATGGTGACCAAAGGGAGTTTCGGCTTTTCGTTCGCCTATAAGCGGGATGTGGGCGAGCTGATCAGAGAACGCTTGCCGCGCACGCTGCTGCTGGCTGTGCTGGCGCACCTCACGTCAACTGCCGTTGGGATTGTTGCGGGCATATTCGTCGCGCCGCGACAGTACTCTGTGGCGGACAATGTGGCAGCCTTCATTGCTTTTATCCTTTCGGCGCTGCCCCGGTTCTGGATCGCGCTTGCAATCATGTTCTTCCTTGTCTTCACATTGGAGCAGGAGCATGTCACCGCGTTTCATTCACCCCAATATGTAGTGGTGCCGTGGGCATTCGGCAGCCTGGCTGAGACGAGGGAGAGTTGGGCCAAGTTGGTGGATCTGATGCAGCACATTTGGCCTGTGGTGGTCATCGCGGGGCTAGGCGGAGTTGCGAGGAACATGCGCGTCATGCGCGGCAACATGTTGGACGAGTTGAACGCGCAATACGTGACGACGGCCCGGTCGAAGGGTCTGAATGAGGGCCAGGTCATGCGCCGCCATGCGGTGCCGAATGCGCTCCATCCGATTATCATGTACCAGGGAACCGTGCTGCCGTACATGTTGCAGGGCGAGCTGCAGGCTTCCATCGTGATGGGACTGCCGACGATCGGCACGCTGTTGTTGACGTCGCTGCGCAATGAGGACATCTACATCGCCGCGAGTTGTTTGTTGATTTACGGCGTGTTGTTGGTGGCTGGGAATCTGATCGCGGACATTTCCCTCGCAGTCCTGGACCCGCGGGTGCGATTTTCGTAGGTTTTTGCGCTCTTGGCTTCCAGGGGCGGCGTTACTCTGAGGGCTTCCGAATTCGTGGCCAGGTCAGGGCTGGCATGGCGGCGCGATGCCAGCCAACGACCCAGCCTCTTAAATCAAATTGACTGAGCGAGAAGTCGATTCAACTATGGCAACACTGCAGACCGAAGTAAGCGCAGAACCAGGTCATCCAATTGATGGCCTCGGCGAAGAGCTGCACGAATCCTACTTTCAGCTTGTTTGGCAGCGGTTCAAGAAGAGCCGGCCGGCAATCGCCGGCGGCCTGATGGTGCTTTCGCTGATTATTTTGGCTATTTTTGCTGAATTCTTCTCTCCGGTCGACCCGACTGACGCCAATTTGCAGGACAGTTTTATTCCTCCGACTCGAATTCGACTGATCGACCACGAGGGGAATTTCCATTTCCGACCTTTTGTCTACAATCTGGACGTGACCATTGATCCGAAGACGTTTGAGCCGCTATGGGAAGAGGACCCGGAGCAGCGGTATGAGATCAAGTTTCTAGTCCGGAGCTGGGAGTGGAAGATCCTGGGTTTGATCCCGACACGGTTGCATCTGTTCGGCGTGGAGGAAGGTGGCAAGATTCATCTGCTTGGGACTGAGAAGCAGGGCAGGGACCTGTGGGGTCGCGCCTGTTCCGCGGGGCGGATCTCACTCTCACTGAGCCTGTTTGCCACGTTCGTCAGCATTGTGGTCGGCGCGGTGGTTGGCATTGTTTCCGGCTACTATGGCGGGGTGATCGACAATGTGATTCAGCGATTTGTGGAGTTTGTGGCGTCGTTCCCGCAGCTTCCACTGTGGCTGGCGCTTGCGGCGATCATTCCTCGCACCTGGGATTCGCTACAGGTGTTCATCATCATGGTGGTCATATTTTCCCTGCTTTCGTGGACGCTATTGGCGCGCGAGGTGCGGGGCAAGGTGCTGGCCTTTCGCGAGACAGACTTTATTCTCGCCGCCAAGGAGATGGGCGCGTCCGACGCTCGAATCATTTTCCTCCATCTTTTTCCCAACTCCATAAGCCACATCATTGTCGTCCTCACGCTTACGATTCCTCAGATCATCCTTGCCGAGGCGTTCCTGAGTTTTTTGGGAATAGGAATCCAGGAACCGCTTGTGAGTTGGGGATTCCTGATGCGAGACGCGCAGAACTTGCAGACATTGGGCACGCACACCTGGATCATGACGCCCGTAATCTTCATCATCGTAGCCGTGTTGGGATTCAACTTCCTTGGCGACGGTCTGCGCGACGCGGCGGATCCCTATTCGATTGTCTGAGAAGGTAACGGAGAACGGTTTTGAGCGGGCCCAGGTCAACTCATGACGACGGCGCGGGACAGGCCGCGGTGTTTCGCAACCTGGCGCGCCCTTTAGTCCTTCTCCTGCTTCTCATCTGTCTGTTCGCCTTTGGCGGCGCGGCGGCTGTTTTCGCATGGCCGCAACCTGAAACCGCGTCCGTCAGCGGCGTCGTCACCGATATAAACGGGCCGGTTGCGGGGGCCTTGGTGCGGGTGCAAACAACCGCGAACCATACTTACACGAGGGAAGACGGCAGCTTCACAATCGAAGGGCTGCCGACCGAAGAAAGCGTGACGCTTGTTGCGTGGGCAGAAGGGTACATTTTCGGGTGGACGGAGGCGACCGGCGGCGAGGAGGAGGTTGGCATTTCGTTGCATCCCCACAATCGCGTCGACCACACAGTCTATGACTGGGAGCCATCCGAAAACTGCGGGGAGTGCCATCCATCCTATTCAGAGTGGCTGCGAGACGCCCACAGCCAGTCTGCGGTCAATTACCGCTTCCTAAACATGTACAACGGGACGGACGTTGAAGGGAACCGCAGCCGCAACAGCAACTATGACACGGGCCTGCCCCGAACACGTGATCCGGAAGACCCATTCTACGGCCCTGGGTTCAAGGTTGACTTTCCAAAGCGGGACGGAAACTGCGCGGCGTGCCATACGCCGATGGCATCGAAGCTGGATGCGGACAACAGCTGTGGCTGGAGCGGATGCCATATGCAGGAGACGAGCGATGCCAGTGACGAACTGCCGGACGGAGTCAGCCCCAACGCGGCAGTTGGTGTCGCTGCCGAAGGGATTTCCTGTGATTTCTGCCATAAGATTGGCGCCGTGACCTTCTATACAGATACGTTGCTCCCTGACCCAGCGATGCCGGGCATTCTCTCGCTAACCCTGTACAGGCCCAAGTCGGGAGAAGATTTGCTCATGGGTACCGTCGATGACGTTTCCAGGCCAATGGACAGCTTCAACCAGCTGCACGGTGAGAGCGCGTACTGCTCGGCCTGTCACTTCGGCGTCAATGATACCACTGTCATCTACAACTCTTACGGTGAGTGGCTGGAGAGCCCCTACAGCGATCCTGAGACCGGCCAGACGTGCCAGGGCTGCCACATGCCCACGGCGCCGCGGCTGACCTCACGGATGGAGTCGGTGGTTCAGACGGCGGCCTGGCTGGAACGGGCCAGCGGAAAGACGCTGCCGGCCGGGCTGGGAAAGCTGGCGGAACGGTCGCAGCGGAGTTACTTCGTCTATCCTGAAAAGGGTGGGCTATTCCGGGAGCTCGACCAGATACATCTGCACCAGATGCCGGGCGCGACCGATGAGGCGTTTCTCAGAGAGGCGATAGCGCTTGACGTTTCTGCCGAGGTTGACGGTGGGCAGATTGTCGTGAGGACGGAAGTAACGAACACGGGCGCGGGACATCACTATCCAACGGGCTCGCCGTTGCGGCAGGTGCTCCTGGTTGTACGTGCGACCGACGGCAGAGGCGTCGAATTGCCGCTGGTTGAAGGGCCGGTTCTGCCAGCGTGGGCGGGCGAAGAAGCGGGTGAGCCTGGGCAGGGCTTTGCCAAGATTCTGCGCGATACCCTGACAGGCGAGGAGCCTACATTCTCTCATTGGAGGATGGTTGAACTGGTTGAGGACACGCGCATCCCGGCTCAGAGTTCACGAAGGGGGTCTTTCCGATTCGGGCTTTCAGGCGACGGGACTGCCCTGGAAACTGCAGAGATAACTGTAGAGGCGCAACTCATTTATCGCCGGGCTTTCCGACAGCTGCAGGAATGGAAGGGCTGGACAGATCCGGACATCATTCTGGCGACGCAAGAGATTCAAGCGGGCGCGGCGTCAAACGTAGAACGTTAGAGCAAGAGTGCAAAATGGACGATACGCTGCTTGAAGTCAACGATCTGAAACAGTGGTTTCCCATCCGCAAAGGATTCCTGCAACGGGTCGTTGGCCATGTGAAGGCCGTGGACGGTGTCAGCTTCGACATCCAAAGGAACGAGGCCTTGGGCCTGGTGGGGGAGAGCGGCTCCGGCAAGACGACGGTCGGGCGCGCTGTGCTGCGGCTCTACGACCCGACGGCGGGCGAAATCTGGTACACCACGGCAGACGGTGAGCGCATTGATATCGCGAATATCGATCAGGGGGAGATGAAGCCGCTTCGAAAAGAGATGCGGATGATTTTTCAGGATCCGTTCAGCTCACTCAACCCTCGCCTGACAGTCAAGGACCTGATTGGGGAACCGCTGATCATACACAAAGAGGCCTCTGGCCGGGCGTTAGAGGACAGAGTCTCGGAATTGATGTCTGCTGTGGGACTTGATCCGAACTACATGCGGCGCTATCCTCATGAGTTTTCAGGAGGACAGCGGCAGCGAATCGGACTGGCGCGAACGCTTGCGCTCAGGCCGCGATTGATTATAGCGGATGAACCGGTTTCTGCGCTGGATGTCTCGATTCAGGCGCAGGTCCTCAACTTGCTGCAGGAGTTGAAGGACGAGCTGGGTCTTACCTACCTCTTTATAGCTCACGACCTGTCCGTGGTTGAGCACATGTGCGATCGCATTGCGGTAATGTACGTTGGGCGACTGGTGGAGGTCGCCGATTCAGACACCTTGTTGAGGCGACCGCTACACCCCTATACTGAGGCGCTGGTCTCAGCGATTCCACCGGCGGACCCTGAGGTCAAATTGAACCGAATCATATTGGAGGGAGACATTCCCAGTCCCGCGAATCCGCCGCCCGGTTGTGTGTTTCACCCTCGATGCCTTTACGCAAAGGACCGTTGCAAGGAAGAGGAGCCGCACCTGAAAGAAATCGCGCCCGGTCACTATGCGAGCTGTCACTATGCGGATGAGCTGATGTTGCAGGGGATCGGAGAAATTGCATGACTGCGAGCGCAACCGGGGGGCCGCGGATCAACGTTGACGCGGCGCTGTTGGCCTATCTCCTGCCGATAGTGGGACCGGCTTACATATTGGCGTTGAGGAGGCGCGATGAGTTTGCGAGATACCATGCGGTTCAGTCCTTAACGATTATTTTGGCTATGGTTCTGGCCCCGGCAGTCTGGATTGTGTTTTCGTGGCTTATTGCGCTCCTCCCGTTCGGGGGGGTTGTGGCGGCCTACATTTTCGCGCTGGTCGTCGCCGCATACCTTGCTGTTATCGTTGCCTGGGTGGCGGGCATTGTCAATGCGCTTCGCGCCCGTCGCGCGCCGGTGCCGTTCTTTGGCCGGCTGTTGAGGGTGTGAAGTGACAGATTTTTGGGACTATAGCCCTGTCCGGTGCTAAAATCCCGAGAGGTTCAGGCGCCAGTATCTTCAGACCGTCTCCGCAAGGAGGCGAAGTCAGGCGGAAGAGGCCCTGAGCCTGCGCGCCGGGCGGGGCGCGTAACATTCTGAACGAAATGGAGGGGAGAAATACAAGTGCCCAAGATAACATTTATTGGAGCCGGCAGCTTCGGATTTACCCGCAAGCTCGTCAAAGACGTGTTGACGTTTCCATTGCTCGAAGACGCCACGATCTGTCTTATGGACATTGACCCTATGAAGCTGGGTTACATCGAGCAGGCGGTGCGGCGAATCATACGTGAAGGGAATTACCCTGCAAGTGTCGAGACGACGCTGAGCCGTGAGGAAGCTCTGGAGGGCGCTGACTACGTCATTGTCACCATCCTGGTCGGCCAGACCGATGTATGGCGGACTGACATCGAGATCCCCAAGCAATATGGTGTCGACACGAATATCGGCGACACGCGCGGTCCCTCCGGCATCTTTAGGGCGATGCGAACAACGCCGGTGATGGTGGACATTGCCCGCGACATGGAGCGGCTTTGCCCAGACGCCGTGATGCTCAACTACACAAACCCTATGGTGATGAACTGTCGGGCCATACAGAAGGAAACCGGCATCATTGCGACAGGTCTTTGCCACAGCGTGCAGGGCACGGCCGACATGCTGGCGCGTTGGATTGGTGCGCCAGCAGATGAAATCTCCTACACGTGCGCCGGCATCAACCACATGGCCTGGTATCTGAGATATGAATGGAATGGAGAGGACGCCTATCCTCTGATCCGCCAGGCAATCACTGAGCGGCCCGAAGTCTACAACGAGGAGCAGGTCCGCAATGAAATGTATCTGCACCTGGATTATTACCCTACGGAGTCGAGCGGACACCACTCTGAGTACAACCCCTGGTTCCGGAAGCGGCCGGAACTGATCGAGAAGTACTGCACGCACGGAACCGGCTGGAATCCCGGGGAATATGCCTATGTGCTGAAGCATTACTCGGCCCGTGAAGAGAGTTGGGACGAGCAGATTTTGGCCTGGCTCGACAACCCTGAGCCGCTCAACCTGGCGCGCGGCCATGAATACGCTGCCTACATTATCAACGCGCTTGAAGGCGGCGAGCCGTTTCAGTTCAACGGCAACATGCCCAATGGGAGCGGAGCGTCTCCCCTGGTGGACAATCTGCCCGTCGGCGCGTGTGTCGAGATCCCGGTGTGGGCCAGCAAGGATGGTCTGGAAAGCGTGCGTGTCGGCCCGTTGCCGGCGTCCGTGGCGATGCTGACGGGTCTGAGCGCGCAGATCGAGGAGATGGCGGTTGAGGGGATCGTTGAAGGAGACCCGCGCAAGATCTTTCAGGCCATTCTGCACGACCCGCTTACTACGGCTGTGTTGTCGATGGCGGAGATTCGCGAGATGGTGAACGAAATGTTTGCGGCAAACGTTGAGCACCTGCCGACCTTCTCCAGCTTTGAGGTCGAAGGTGACAGGCCGATGCGCCTCCTGGGGCCGACTCAAGCAGAACCGGTGGCGGCGGACTGATCTTATCGAGGAAACAGGGACTAGGAGAAGAAAACATGCTGTACGAGTACAGGATCTATGAATGTCACGCGGGGAAACGGGACGACTGGGTTGAGTACATGGAAAGTGTGATCATTCCCTTTCAGGTCTCGAAGGGGATGGTCGTCGCCGGGTCCTTCATTGACGAGGAAGACGAGAACAGGTATGTGTGGATGCGTCGCTTTAAGGACGAAGCCGACAGGGAGGCTCTTTACGAGGCGGTCTATCAGTCCGACGGGTGGTTGAATGAAATAGCGCCGAAGATTCCGGACATGCTAAATCGTGAGACGATCAAAGTGATGCGTCTCGTTCCGACTGAGAAGTCTGTGATCCGGTAAAGGCAACGCTGGGGGAAGAGTTTAACCGGCGAAGAGAGAACTGAAGAGAGCGAGGAGGTCTGGCCGGCCCTGGTACATACCAGAGCCGGCCAGTTCTTATTTTGATTTCAAGCTACTACTGTTGCTGTTGTACCTGATCCGGGCGGGAGCCAAGCATGCCCAGGTCTTCCGCCCGCTCCCTGGTTGTCCAGTGGCCGTTGTCCAGAAGGTCTTGCGGAATGTCCTCATCCTCCGTTTCGGAGATGTGGACCCCAACGCTGAGTTCACTCTTAGCCCCGCCTTTGTATACGCCTCTGGTTGGGGGAACGTCAGCGTAATCCCGGCCCAAGGCGATTCGGATGTGTTTGTCATGGACGTAGGTGTTATTGGTGGGATCGATGCCGGTCCAACCGATTCCGGGAAGAAAGGCCTCCACCCAGGCGTGTGAAGCGCTGGAGAGGTCGGCGCCCTTCCTGCTTTCGGGACCCTGGAAGATGTAACCGCTGATATACCGGGCGGGAATGCCTGCCTTCCGCAACAGGGCGATCATGATGTGGGAGAAGTCCTGGCAGACGCCGCGTCGGTTTTCAAGGGCGATGTCGATGGGCGAGTCGACGGCAGTGCTGTTGGGTGTGTATTCGATCTCGGCGTGAATTCCCTCGTTAAACCGGGAAATCACGCTCAGCGGGTCCTGATCTTTGCTGAAGCCGAACTGTTCTGCGAATTCAGACAGGAGCGGGGTTGGCCGGGCAAAGGCGCTGGGCGTCAACCAATCCCAGTGCTGGCCGTTTGCGGCATCGATTTCGAGCTCCTTCCAGGCTGATTCCTCCAGGGATTCTGGCAGGGGATCTGGTTCCTGTACCATGACGAGAGTCTGGGCGCGCAGGGTCAGCTCAGTGTGCCGGCTTGGGATGTCAAAGTAGTGAATTGCATTCTGCATGCAGTCGCTTGTGGTCAGGACTTGGGCGTGGGGGCGAACTTCGAGGCGAAAGTTGAGGCAGCGCTGCTGACGGTCTGTGCGGGGCTGCATGCGCACTTCCATCGTGCTCTCTCTGACTTCCGAATCGTAGCGGTAGCGGGTGTGATGGTGAACCGTATAGTATTTCATCGGCAGACTTGTGGTGTGTGAGTGTCAGGAGAATACGTCTTCGATCTCATAGTTAAAGTAGGTTTCATACAGGGCGTCATGAATCTGGTTACAGCTGTCCATGATGTCCGTGATAAAGGCTCTGGGGCCTGCTTCGATGACGTCGTCGATCTGGCTATACTGCAGGTGGGCCTGTAGTTTGCCGGCGATTCGGTTCAGGTCCCCGGCGCGGCGGGTTTCGGTGGCGCCCGCTACCTGTTTCAGGAGGTCTGCGATCTGGTTTACATTGAAGCGAGCGGAGTTTGGGAGGTAGGCGTTAAGCAGAAGGAAGGTTGCGACGAACTGTGTTTCCGGGCGGGGATCATACACGCGGCAGTAGGACTCAAATGAGTTGCAGGCGCGGAGGACGCCGATCCCGTTGAGGGGATCCAAGGTCTCCATTTCGTTACCGCCGTCAATGCCGAAGTGGCGGAAATGGGCCTCCAAGAGACTGCAAACCGAAAATACACGCTCTAGGTGTACTCCGATCTGGATGAAGAGCCAGCCCTCGTCGTGAAGGAGCGAGGAAAGAGCCAGGCCCTGGAAAAGGGAGACACTGCTTTCCATCTCTCTGAAAAAACTGTCTCTCTCCTGGTGCCAGTTCTGATGGTTTTGCCAGGAGTGCAGACGTAGATAGAGACGATTGATATGCTCCCAAAGTTGACTGCTCAATTGGGAGCGGACCGAACGGGCGTTGGTCCTAGCCAGATGGATGCAGCCGGTGACGGAGTTTTCGTTGTCGGCGTTGAAGGTTAGGTCATGGGCCATTTGCAGGGCAGCCTCGCCGTCCACGACGCCGTTTTTCATGGCGGGAGGGGGTTGGCGAAGCGCTGAGAAAAACTGTTGCCAGCCGCGATCGTTGCCGGCTTCGGCCGCTTTACCGACCATGAAGTTCATGCGGACTCGAAGAAGGCGAATCGTATTTTCGGACCTTTCCATGTATCGGCCAACCCAATACATGTTATCAGCAGATCTGGAGAGCATTTTATCGTGTCCTGATGTAAGTTCAGATGTCCTGCAAGACCCAAGTGTCCTTGCTGCCGCCGCCCTGCGAGGAATTCACGACAAGGGAGCCTTCGCGCAAGGCCACGCGCGTCAAGCCTCCCGGTACGATTATGGTATTTTCCTGTTCGCCGCCGTACAGGATGAATGGACGCAGGTCAACATGACGCGAGACGACATTTCCATTGATAAAGCATGGGGCCCGTGACAGGCTCAGAGTGGGTTGTGCGATGAAGTTACGCGGTTCGGCCTGGATTTGGCTGCGAAAGTCCTCGCGTTCCTTGGCTGTGCTGTAAGGCCCGATGAGCATTCCGTAGCCTCCCGATTCGCCGACTGCCTTGACAACCAATTTGTCCAGATTGTCCAGGACGTATGCTCGTTCATCGTCGCGCAAGCAGAGGTAAGTTTCGATATTCTGCAGGATAGGTTCCTCGCCCAAATAGTAACGAATCATTTCAGGCACAAATGCGTATACGGCCTTGTCGTCAGCGATCCCTGTCCCAATGGCATTGGCGAGGGTGATGTTTCCGGCGCGATATGCGTTGAAGAGGCCGGGAACGCCGAGGACGGAGTCCTGATGAAAATGAAGCGGGTCGACAAATTCGTCATCAATGCGGCGATAGATAACGTCAACGCGCTGCAAGCCGCTGGTTGTGCGCATGTAGACAAAGCCATCGTGAATGAGGAGGTCGGCGCCCTCGACGAGCTCGATACCCATCACTCTTGCAAGGAATGTGTGTTCGAAGTAGGCCGAGTTGAAGATGCCAGGGGTCAGAAGGACTATGGTGGCATCGCGGCCCTTTGGTGTGAGGGTCTGAAGCTGATGGAGCAGAGCCTGGCCGTAGTGGCCGATGGGTTTGATTCCGTATCCACCGAACATGCCAGGGAAGACTTGCGTCATCACTTCTCGATTGGCCAGCATATAAGAGACGCCGCTGGGCACGCGCAGGTTGTCTTCCAGGACGGCGAATTCGCCGGAAGGCAGGCGAACCAGATCGGATCCGACGATCGAAGTATAAACATCGTTGGAGACTTTGACGCCGCGCATCTCCCGCTGGTAGTTCCGGCAGCTGTAGATCAGGTCGAACGGGACCTTTCCTTCCTGGAGTATTCGCCCCTCATGATAGACATCGCGCAGGAAGAGATTGATGGCGTGGATGCGCTGGCACAAGCCGCGATCAATCTTATCCCATTCCTGTTCACTGATAATACGGGGCAAGATGTCGTAGGGGAAGATTCGTTCGATAGTGGAATCTTCGCCATAGACTGTGAAGGTGATGCCGCGGTTCAGAAAGGTCAGGTCTGCGGCCTGCTGGCGCTGTGTCAGTTCGCTGGCCTGCAATTCGAGGATGCTTTGAAGGAGCTTTTGGTACGGCAAGCGCGGCCGCCCGTTTTCCTGGAACATCTCGTCGAAGATTGTTCCGTCCAAAGCATAGTTGCTGAAAAGGTTTATGGCGCTTTCGCTAACCGTTTCGTCCTGTGTTGTCACTCTGTTCACCGCCATTGGTGTAGATCATGTTTGCGCTCGTGGGCTGGCCCCCCAAAGGTCCGGTTGAATGTAACAGGCAACGGCGCCAAGGGATCGTTACTGTTTTCTCTCTGCGTTTTGGCTTCCTTTAGTCCTCAGATGAACTGATGTCAAACGCAAAGGGCACTCGAACAGAATTGAAGTGCCCGGGACGCTTCTCGGCTTCTTCCCCTCTCTGTACTGCGGTTGAGGCAATGGTTTAACTCAAGCGAACCATCACTTGGAATTGGCGTATTATGCCCAATACCGGTCACAATGCGCAAACAGATAAAATCCTGTTTTACAAGACGATAGGACCTGCTCTCGCGGGCGGCTAGTGGGAAATCCGCGGGACGGCCCATCCCAAAATTCAGCAGAAGGGATCAAGCGGGGTCCCATCGAGGCCAACGCCCGCATCGCTTCAGGCGGCTAAACCTGGTCGGGGTAGTCGAACTGCGGGTTCCAACCGGCCCAGCCGTCCGGAAGCAGGTTGAAGAGATGCCAAGCGCCACAGTACAGGTCGCCCGGTCCAAAGTGGTCTTTTGCCACGCGGGTAACGCTGCCGTCGCCACTTTTGCGGAAGACAGAAACGCCAGGCTGGAAGCCGGACATGAATTCTCCATCGGCGCTTTGGAAACCCATGTCGGCGGTGAAGGAGGAGCCTTGCGCCGAAAACACGGGGAACCGCCAGCCGCGCTTGCGGGCAAACGCCTGCTGGTCTTCCGGGCTGTCTGGCGAGACGAGGACAAAGGCGGCCCGGTCCTGAAGGTGGTCGGCGACTCCGTTGAAGTTATCGGCCCACAAGGTGCAGTATGAGCAACCTGCGCCCATGTTGTGGACGAGAATGAGGTCTTCTTTATTTCCGAACATGTCGGCAAGATTGACGGGGCCGTTCGGGCCCTGCAACTGATAGTTCTCCACCTGTTCATGAGGAATCTTCCTGCGGAGTTCGGCCAGTCTCTTCTGGGCCGAATCAAATTCCTGGTAGGCTGCAGCGAGTTCTTCCTCGAATTGTCTGTCTGTCGGGGTCATTGGGATTCTCCTTGCGAAGCCTTAGTTTCCTGGAGGAACTGTCGAGACGTGCAAAGCGTGCCAGGCCGCACCTGGTTGTGAAACATCAAAACGGGGGATCAGAGAGCGCTGTCCTGGTCAAGTCAGGGTCGGTTTCTGGCTGAACCAGGGCACGGATCTCTTTGCTCAGTTGGACGACACCACACACCTTAAGTTTACGATTTTCTGAAATCAAATGCCAGTTTCAAACAGGGGCGTCCTTCCTGTAAGAGGTCCAACCTCTGCGGGGAGGAGCCGGGAGAGTGCTACAAGGTGCGACTTGATGGATTCGCTTACAAGGAGCAGGTTCGAGGAGGATCAGGGGGATCAAGACAACTGGTCCCTACCGAGTTCATTTGACAACTGTCGCCCGCGGGTCGTAACATGTAGCGCAGTTCGCGACAGTTGAGACCGCCGTTGACTGCACTCACGGTAAAGGAAAAGTATATGAGTACACTTTCTCTACGGGGCGTCTACGCGCCCACGTTGACGCCCGTCTGCGCTGATCTTTCGATTGACCTGTCAGCCTACACGGAATTTTGCCGTCGCCTCTTGGAGGGAGGTTGCCACGGGCTGGTTCTGTTTGGCACAAACAGCGAAGCGACTTCTTTTTCCGCGGCGGAGCGCATGGCCGCGGTTGACGCTGTGATTGAATCCGGAATCGATGCAGACAGGCTTGTCATCGGGACCGGCGCCGCGTCTGTCAGCGAGGCCGCCGAATTGACTCGCCACGCAGTGCAGGCGGGCTGCAAAGGAGTGTTGACTCTGCCGCCGTTCTATTACCCAGGCGTCAGTGACGAGGGCATTTTCCGATCATTTGCAGCCGTTATCGATCGCGTTAACGATGAGCGGCTGCAGATGTACTTCTATCACATTCCGCAAGTGAGCGGCATCCCCTTAAGTCCGGATCTGCTTGCCCGGTTGGCTGGGGCGTATCCCGGCCTGGCTGCCGGGGTGAAAGACAGCTCGGGCGACATTGAATCCTTGCTGGGGCTGCATGAGGTCGCGCGGGCATTTCCCGGATTTGCGGTTTTCTGTGGGACGGAGGCGCTGTTGCTGAAGAATATGCAGGGCGGCGGAGGGGGTTGTATTTCCGGGATGGCGAACGTCTTACCCAGCGTCATTCGCGATTTATATGACAACTGGCAGGCGAATGACGCCGAGGAGCGCCAGACACGAACGAACTGGATCCGGGATGCAATACTGGATTCCGGTTTCAATATGATTGCGTCGCTCAAGGTAATCGTTGCCGACCAGACCGGCAGACCGGGCTGGAGCCGTGTACGCCCGCCGCTTGTGGACCTGACGCCGGAGGAACAGTCAGCTCTTCTGGCCAGGTTGACGCCGGAAAAGGCCTAAAGTCGGTTTTGGCTCTGAAGAGTGCGTTGACGGTTGACGTACATTTTCTTAATCTTTTCGTAACTACTCAGGCTAAGGATAAGAAGAACGAGAGCAAAGGCAAGGCAAACAGAAAGCTATTGCGAATTTTATGTTGGGTGCGATAGAGTAGGGAATATGAGCGAAGCCACGGAAAGAGGGCGAGAGAATTTTGAGA
>JAJEBF010000043.1 GCA_022824025.1 Caldilineaceae bacterium | reverse complement strand
CCCCCGGGCGGCCGGGCGACTTTTTCTTCCGGGGTCTTGGGGGGCTTTTTGGGTTTTCGGGGCCGGGGGGGAAACGGCAACAACGAACGGCAACGGCGAACAGCAACACCTTTTTTATCCACGGAGGGACGGGGATTTTGTCTGAACGGGGATTTGGGGGGATTTAGGGGTTTAGGGGGATGGGGGGAAACGGCAACAACGAACGGCAACGGCGAACAGCAACACCTTTTTTATCCACGGAAGGACACGGAGAAGGGCAGGGGAAAGGGCGGGGGTCAGGGGCGAGGGACCAGGGGCGAGGGACCAGGGACCAGTCCACTACTGACTTCATCAAATGATTTACCTGTCAACTCAAGATAGATGGAATCTGCACACAGACTTGCTTTGTCTGTCCACCAGATTTCGCCAAAATCCCCAATTCTAACAGACTCAAAAATACCTTCTGTTTGCCAGTCGGCGAACAGCGGTTTGTTGACGCAATGGGACAGATCCACGACACCTTCAACTCCATCTGAATACCTAATCCAGATTCGATGCCTGTCTCTTGCCTCCAAATCCGTGACCCAAGGGAAATCGTACCCTTCTTGGTATGAAGGAATCTCCGTATCCTGGGTGGGGGTCATCACAGGTTTTTCCTCTCTTTCCTATCGTCCAATTCTGTCCTATTGTTCCAACTTAATACTTTTCTCAATGTAAACAGTTCAGCGCAAGTTTGTCAAAGCACGACGTGATTCTGGTGGGGGCGCGTTGAGTGTAGTCACCCACGAGGAATAACCAGGAGCGTCGCCGAAACCATCCTGCACCGCGCCCATATACCTGATGTGTTTGTTCACAAAGACTGGAACACAGGCTAAGGAGAATCGTGGTGCGAGTCACCAAGCGAGTGGAGGGGCAGAAGGAACTGTGGGCGATCTCGCGCCGGCTTCGCTGCGCCAATTGCGCTGTGCTTTCAGGTTCGTCTTTGCCTGGTTTTGTCGAAACGCGGGGATTGTGATCGGCAGGTGGTTCGGAGGAGGAAGGACTAGCTTGGCGCTGGGAAGAGGGGCAGCTGGCGGGCGGGCTGGCGGCCGTTGAGGAGGACGTAGGGGGCGGCCTTTTGGGGTGAGGGGACGCCGAGGGCGCGCAGGTGTTGGAGGTCGGTGAGGGCGCCTTGACGGCGGGCGCGGAGGATGCGGTCGGCGCTTTTGGGGCCGATGCCGGGGATGCGCAGGAGAGTCGGGCGGTCGGCGCGGTTGAGTTCGATGGGCGCGGCGCGCAGGTGGATGTCGGCCCAGGCCTGTTTGGGGTCTACGTCGAGGCGGAGGTTGTGGTCTGCGCCGAAGCCGATGTCCTCGGTGTCCCAGTTGTAGTCGCGCAGGAGGAAGCTGGCCTGGTAGAGGCGGTGCTGCCGCTTGAGGGAGGCGGGGGGCAGGTTGTCGAAGGGGGTGTCCGGCACGGGGTAGAAGGAGGAGTAGTAGACGCGGCTGAGGCGGGCCTGGCGGTAGAGCTTCTGGCTGAGGGAGACGATTTCCAGGTCGGTGTCGCCGACTGCGCCGACGACGAACTGGGTGACGGAGGAGGCGCGCACACGTTCGCGGCTGCGGATCTGTTCGGTCCAGAGGAGGCGCTGCATGAGGTCGTCCCAGAACTCTTTCTGGGGGGCGAGGCTGGCGAGGCGGCCCGGGGTGGCGCCCTCGAGGTTGATGGAGACACGGTCAGCGAGCTGCATGGTTCTGCGGACCTGTTCATAGTCTGAGCCGGGCATGATTTTGAGGTGGATGTAACCGGGGTAGTTCCGTTTTTTGCGCAGAATCTCGGCTGTGTCGATAATTTTGTCCTGGGCTTTGACGCCGCCGCCGATGATGCCGGAGGAGAGGAAGAGGCCGTCGACAAGGCCGGCCTTTTTCATGCGGAGGAAGCCGTCGGCCATTTCATCGGGTTGGAGGGTGAGACGCTCTGCGCTGCTGCGGCCGGCGCGGAAGGGGCAGTAGAAGCAGTTGCGCTCGCAGGCGGTGGTCATCATGGTGCGCAGGACGGGTTTGGGGCCGCGGGGGGTCATCACTTTCATGATGGAGCGGCGGAGGGAGGCGGCGTTTCGTTCGCGGCGGGTGGGTTTGGCTTGCGCGGGCGTGAAGCAGCCTGGGCGGGTGGCCTCAGTGTGGGGCGAGTCGCCGGCGGCTTCGTAGCCGTTGATTTCGCCGATGCGGGCGAGTTTTGCCATGGGTTCGAGTTGGATTTTGACGTTCATAGGCACAGTATACGAACGAATGTTCGATTTGTCAAGGCTGAAGGAGGCAGAATGCGCGCTTTAGTGCAGCGGGTCAACCGGGCGAGCGTGAAGGTGGGCGGGGAGGAGGTTGCCCGGATTGGGAGAGGGTTCCTGGTGCTGCTGGGGGTAGGGGAAGGGGATGGCGAGACGGAGGCGGCGTGGCTGGCGCGAAAGATTGCCGGGTTGCGGTTGTTTGAGGACAGCGCCGGCAAGATGAACCTGGGGCTGGCGGATGTAGGCGGCGCGGCGCTGGCGGTGAGCCAGTTCACTCTGTACGGCGATGCGCGCAAGGGGCGGAGGCCGAGTTTTTCGCGGGCGGCGCGTCCGGAGCAGGCACAGGCGCTCTACGACCGGTTCTGCATGTTGCTGGAAGAGGAGGGCACGACGGTGGAGCGGGGCGTTTTTCAGGCGCATATGGAGGTTGCGCTGGTGAATGACGGGCCGGTGACGATTTGGTTAGAGACGGCGGAGGACAGTGGTTAGTGGACGGGGATTTGGGGGGAGACTTGCTCTGGATCGGGGGCACACACCGGGCGGCGGGGATGGGGGCAAGGCCACCGGGTCCTGGCACTGCCTCGCCCCGTGGGTTAGGGAATGGGCGGCTGGCGGCGTGCGGCTGGATGGGGACGGAGGTGGGACGCGAGGAGGGCGGGGCGCGGAGGGGCAGCCGACACATGGCAAGGCTACCTGGCAATCGAGTGAAGGTTGGGGGAGGCCCCGGAAGAGCAGGGGTTAGGGCCGAGGGGAACTGCAGGCGGTGGGGGAATCGTGAGTGTTCGTTGGAGACTTTGAGGAGAGGGAGGCGAGAGGATGGCGAGCAAGTTGAGTACGGTGATTGCGGCGGCGCCGGAGACGGATCTGGCGGTGGTGGAGGCGATGGCGGAGCAGTTTGAGAGTTATATTCTGGGCGGTCAGGTGTACCGGACCGTTGTGGTTCCAACGCCAGGGGACAGAAGGGGGGCGGCGGCGCGTCCGGTGCAGAGCAGCGGGGGGGATGTGCTGGCGCGGCTGCATAAGCTGGCGGCGCAGTCGGAGCTGCTGTCGCGGGAGCAGGCGCAGAGGGTTGCTGAGGCCAGGGGGGCGATTGAGAAAGCGACGGCTCGGCTTCCTTCGCACTACCAGGCGCTGCTGCTGCGCGAGGCGCGGGCGCGGCTGAACAGTTTGAACTGGTTTCTGGATGATTGCAGCGAGAACCGGCGCGAGTGCCGTGTGCAGTATCCGTTTGAGATACGCAACCGGCAGCGGATCGAGGAGATCGCCAAGGCGCTGGAGGCTGAGAATGCCGGTGCGCTGGCGACCCAAGTGGCTGCGGTTGACCAGCGGTTGCAGGGGATGATGACGGGCGGCGAGTTCGTGTGGGAGGCTGCGGTGGCGCACGTCTACCCGCGCGAGGCGTACTGGTATTTGTACGGACTGCCGGCACTGCAGTAGTCAGTGGTCAGTGGTCAGTGGTCAGTGGTCAGTGGTCAGTGGTCAGTGGTCAGTGGTCAGTGGTCAGTGGTCAGTGGTCAGTGGTCAGTGGTCAGTGGTCAGTGGTCAGTGGTCAGTGGTGAGTGGTAAGAGCTGCGGGGGGTCAGGATGTTTTGAGCTGGAGGTGGATGGTGACTTCGTTGCGGTTGTGGAAGAGCTGGCGCATGTGAAGGATTGTGTAGCGCTGGCGGAGGATGGCGCGGGCGCGGTCGAGTGGGCGGGCGGTTCTGCCCAGTTTGAGGGTCATGACGGCTTCGGTGTGGGGATAGAGGTAGTCGGCGAAGGCGTTCATGAGGCGGGCGGAGTCCTGTGCGCTCATGCGCATGTCGTTTACGAGGAGGTCGAAGGAGTCGGGACCTTCACGCAGGTATTCTGCGGCGGTCATGCGTTTGTGGCGGACGCCGCGGTCGTTGTGTAGGCGTGGATGGAGGGCGGCGGGGTCGACTGCGGTCACGTATTGCCCTTTTTGACGGAGGACGCGCGTCCATCCGCCCGGCGCGGCTCCGAGGTCGAGGGCGACGCCGCCGGCGGGCAGTTCGATGTGAAAGGCTTCGAGGGCTTCAAGCATTTTGAACTCGGCGCGGCTGATCTGTTCTTTTTCGCGACGGAAGCGGCGGACGCCGCCGGCCCAGTCTGAGATGTTGTGGGAGGCAAGTGAAAGACCGATGAAGGCCAGTTGCCGGTGGTTTGCGGCGGCTGGCTTTTTTGATGCCGGCGGCGGCTGGGCGGACGCGCAGACGATGGAGAGGATCTGGAAGGGCTGGCGCACGTCGAGCGGGGCGCTGGCGGCGCTGGTCAGGGCGGCGGCGACGGAGCGGTTGACGTCGAAGGGCTTGTAGGGGAGGTCGAGGAGGATCCGGCTCTGGACGGAGAAGCTGACTTCGGGGTCGAGGAGGGCGGCGTACTCGGCTACGACGGCATCGCTGAGGCGCGAAAGGTCTCTGGGCGTGGCGATGAGGGGGATTGTGAGGTCGACGGGGCAGATGTGGCGGGTGAAGACGGGGGGCTCGTCGATCCAGGTTTCGGCCAGGCCCCAGAAGCCTTCGTCGCAGTCGGCGAGGGAGACGCCGGGCGCGAGCTCGGCCAGGAGCAGGCCGTTGCGGCTGTCGCGGCGGAACTCTTCGAGGGCGAGGTGGGAGAATGCGGGGTCGGCGGTCAGGATGAGTTGGGGCATATCAGCCGGTTTTTGCGCGGATGGCCCTGGCAATGTTGCGGGCGCGGAGGGGGGCGTCGCCGACGTAGGCTGAGGCCTGGAGGAGGTTGTGGACGCGGCGCGGGGGCAGCAGGTTGGTGATACGCGGGTCGGAGATCAGATTGTCGATGAGGGGATTGGGCTGTCCTTCCTGCAGGGCCTTCCAAGCGACCAGGCTTTGTTCGCGGATGAGTTCGTGGAGGCGCTGGCGGTCGCCGCCGGCTTTGACGGCCTCCATGAGGAGGCGTTCGGTGGCAGCGAAGACGCCGTAGTCGCGCAGGTTGCGGGCAGTGGGACCGGGCCAGACGGTGACGCCTTCGAAGAGGCGCTGGCAGCGGGTGAGGACCTCGTCGGTGAGGAGGAAGGCTTCGGGCAGGTAGATGCGACGGTTGGCGGAGTCGTCGAGAGTGCGTTCGAGGAGGTTGAGGGCGCTGTTGTCCCAGGCGATGCGGGGGAGGGCGGCGACCTGTCGGGTGAGGCTGTCGATGTTTTCGGCGGCGATGGGGTTGCGCTTGAAGGGCATGGCGCTGGAGCCGACCTGGCGTTCGCCGAAGGGTTCGCTCCACTCGCCGAAGGGGGGAGATTGGAGGATGCGGAGGTCGAAGGCGAATTTGTGGAGGCTGGCGCAGAGGCCGGCGAGGGCGTTGACGACGAGCCAGTCCTGTTTGCGGGGGTAGGTTTGGGTGGCTGCTTCGAAGGCGTGCAGGTCCAGCTTGTGCATGACGCGTTCTTCGAGTTGGCGGGGCGTGAAATCGCTGTCGGAAAGAAGCTGGTCGTAGCTGGCGCTGGTGCCGACGGCGCCCTTGATCCCTTTGCCGCGGATGTTGTTGCGGACGCGCTGGAGCTCGTCGAGGTCGGCGAGGAGGTCCTGGCCGTGTTGGGCGAAGCGGTAGCCGACGGTGGTGGGTTCGGCGGGCTGGATGTGGGTGAAGGCGATGGCAGGTGTATCGGCTGCGGCCGCGATGCGTCCGGCGAGAGCGGCGAGGGAGCGTTTTAGTCGTTCGATGACCAGGTCGAGGGCGGAACGGAGGCGGAGCGCGTCTACGTTGTCGAGGACATCCATAGAGGTGGCGCCGAGATGGATGATGGGGCCGCCGACGGGGCACTGTTCGGCGTAGGTACGGATTTCGGCCATGAGGTCGTGGCGGATTTCTTCTTCGATCTGCTGAGCGCGCTGGATGTCGATGTGATCCTGGCGGGCGCGCAGGTCGGCGACCTGTACGGCGGTGACGAGTCCGGCTTCGTACTGGGCTTCGGCGAGGGCGACCCAGACGCGGCGCATGAGCCTGCGCTTTTCGGTTTCGCTCCAGAGTTTGCGCATGAGGTCGCTGCCGTAGCGCCAGGTCAGGGGCGAGAGGTAGGATTCGTGCGTGAAGGTGGTCATGGGGAGAAACGCCTGGCGTGTGTAAGGCAGCGTGCGGATGGGGTAGGCGGTATTGCAAGGAGCCTATCGATCTCTGAATCTCCTATTTGCCCTCAGTTGGTCTCGGCCGGCCTAAGGCGGTCGAGAAAACTGGAAATATCCCTTTTCAGAAGCTTGCGCGCTTGCCTGGCTGTCAAGAGATTAGACTGTAGCAGACCAGGGTCGACGGAAGTTACGTATGCGTGACGAAAGAAGTGGCGGAAGCCGCGTAAGGCGTTTAGAAGGCGACAGGTCTCTCTCGTTAGCGGGGCCGGGCGCACGCCGGGGACGGGCTGGGCCATTCGCTGGAGCAAGGCGGTATGCCAACGGGCCCCTTCGGTGACCTGGTTCTCGAAGTGGACGGCAATCAGGCGCAGGAGTTCTTCCATCGCATTATAGGCGTTATGAACCTGAAACGCGATGCTCTCTGCTTGCATCTGGGGCGATTCATCAGCATTGAAATTCCTTGCCCGGTCTTCCAACGCGGCAAAGACATCGTCAATGAGGGCGAGTTGGGCAGCAATATCTGTTTGGAGAATCAGGAATTCTTGGGCGTCCAAGGCACTCCTTCCCGACGGATGCGATCAGCAAATGAAACGGCGGCAAGGTCAACGATATCGACATCCCTTTCCAGTTGTGACGAGAACTGTCCGATCGCTTCAGCCAGCAGTTCCGGGCGGCTGGTTTCAATGGCGATGTCGATGTCGGAGCGCTGGTGGAAGCGGCGGGGTCGCGCCACGGAACCGAAGATGTAGGCGGAACGAATGCCGAATTGACGGCTGTACTTATCGATAAGGGCGATTGTCAGCGCGAAGAGGCGCTTCCGCTCTTCTTCCATGAGAAGGGAACGCCGTGCGATCGCTTTATCCAGCAGATGGGTATCAAAGGGCATTTGCCTGGAACCAGGTTATAGGGCGGCTACAGTGGCCCGATCGCTGCAGGCGCGAGCACGGGAGACGAATGATCTTTCGGTCGTCCTCAGGGGTCTCCAGAGCGAACCGCGTTGTCCCCTTTACCAAGTGACATTATCGCCTTTCGGACGGCTCGTTCCAAATGCAGTTGGGGAAGTGCAGGGGTCAGGAGTCAGTGGTCAGTGGTCAGTGGTCAGTGGTCAGTGGGCGCCTAGGGCGGGGGGGCGCCGTGGGGCGACCTGGCGGAGGGACGCCCCTCCGGGGTGGTGTCTACCTGTAGCGGCCGGCTTGCATTTCGAACAGTTCGGCGTAGCGGCCGCGCGTGGCGATTAGTTCGGCGTGGCTGCCGGCCTCGGTTATGCGGCCTCCTTCGAGGACCAGGATATGGTCGGCCATGCGGACGGTGGAGAAGCGGTGGCTGATAATGAGGGCTGTCTTGCCGGCGACGAGCTGGCGGAATCGTTCGAAGAGGCGGAACTCCGCGTCGGCGTCGAGGGCTGCGGTGGGTTCGTCGAGGATTACGAGCGCGGCATCGCGCACGAAGGCGCGGGCCAGTGCGACCTTCTGCCATTCCCCGCCGGACAGGTCGACGCCGCCCTGAAAGCGCCGGGTTAGCGGCGTGTGGTAGCCATTGGGGAGCGCGGCAGCCACTTCGTCGGCGCCGGCCCAGCGCGCGGCATGTTCCATTTTCACAGCGGACCTGTTTTGCTCCAACGCTCCCAGGTCGATGTTTTCCTGCAGGGTAAGCGCCAGACGGGCAAAGTCCTGATAAAGGACGGCGATCCGGCTGCGCAGCGAATGCAGGTCATATTGAGCAAGCGGGACGGTGTCGAGGAGGACTTGGCCGTCGATAGGGTCGTACATACGGGTCAGCAGCTTGACGAGTGTGCTCTTGCCTGCGCCGTTCGCCCCCACCAGCGCCGTGACCGCGCCACTTGGAAGCGTCGCACTTACGTCTTCCAGAACGGGCTGGACGCTTTCGGGGTAGTTGAAGTGGAGGCCCCGCAGCTCGATGCCGTGTACCAGGACAGCGGGGGCCTGGCTGCCCTGGTCGGGCGGCGGCAGCGCGACGGACGGTTTTGCCTGGTCCAGGAAGGAGAAGAACCCGCGCAGGCGCAGAAGAATCTCATATTGGAGGCCAAACCAGAAGACCAGGTTCTGGAGGCGGCTTTGGGTTTGAATCACCGCGCTGAAGTAGAGCGCGATATCGCCCAAGGTGAGCAGACCGGCGCCGGCCTGGACGGCCACGTACCAGAAGCCGCCTGCGAGGGCCAGCGCATGGAGGGCGGTGAAGGCTGCGGAGATGCGCAGATGCGACAGGCGGATGCGACTCATTTCGGCAAAGGCTGTGTGGAACCTTGAGCGAAAGCGGCGGAGGAAGAAATCTCCCAGGTTGAAGACACGAATCTCTTTGGCGGCGGCCGGCTCAGTCGTGACGCGCGCGCAGTAGTTCATTTCGCGCGCGGCGCGGGAGCGGTCGATCATGGCCTGGTACCTGGACTCCTGCAGGCGCTTCTCCGCGAAGAGGTGCGGCACGCTGAGCGCAGCCAGAAGCAGAGGCAAGAGTGGGTGCAGGCGGGCCAGCAGAAGGAGCATGCCTGTAAGGGTGAGGGCGGCGCCAAGACCAAGCTGCAGATAGGCGGTTAGCCGGGGCAGAAATAAGACAGCATCCTGAACCAGGCGCAACTGATCCTGAAAGGCGGGGCGCTCAATTCGCACAAGGTCTGAGAGCCGGTTGCCGGCGTCCATGAGGCGCCGGTCCATTTCGGCCACAGCGCGGTCTTCCAGCCAGACATTCAGTGTCTGCTGGATGGGCTCGATGCCGGCGGGAACGACATAGGTCAGGGCGTAGAAGACGGCAAGCGCCAGCGCGGCGGGCGCGCTGCCGGCGACGCCGCTTGCGGTGACGGCCAGACCATCGACTACGAGTCGCAGGATCCAGACTTGGAGCACGGGGATGAGGCTGAGGAGGATCACAACGGCAAAGTAGAGGGCAAAAATCTGCGGCGCGGCGGTGATGACGAGGGCCAGGCCGCGCCGCCAAGTGCGCAAAGCATCCGGCAGGCCGCGTGCAGCGCTGGCGGCGCGGCGCCACACTTCGGGCAGGTACGCGCCGACTCGGGGAGACCAATTCACAGGCCCGGATCCGTTATATTCTGGTCCAGGAATTGGGAGGCCTGGAGACGGTAGAGCCGGGCGTATTCGCCGTCAGTCGCCATCAGATCGGCATGGCTTCCGGCTTCCCGGATACGCCCGTTTGCCAGGTAGAGGATGCGGTCGGCCATGCGGATTGTGGAGAAGCGGTGGCTGATCAGGAGCGTCATGCGGTTGCGGGTGAGTTCGCGGAAGCGCGAGTAGACGTGGTACTCGGTCTGCACGTCGAGCGCGGCGGTGGGTTCGTCGAGGACAAGGAGCTGGGCGTCGCGCAGGTAGGCTCTGGCCAGGGCCAGTTTCTGCCACTCTCCGTCAGAGAGCTCGCGCCCTCCGAAGGCGCGTCCCAGCTGCGTGTCCAGCCCATCGGGAAGCTGGCTCAGCAGCTCGGCGGCGCCGGCGCGCGCCGCGGCGGCTGACAGGCGTGTCGCGTCGTGGAGAAGATCGGTATGGCCGAGGCCGATGTTTTCGGCGGCGGTCAGTTCATAGCGGACGAAGTCCTGAAAGATCACGCCCATCTGGCGGCGCAGGGCATTCAGGTCGTACTCTCGCAGGTCGAGGCCATTCAACAGGATGCGGCCGGCGGTCGGGTCGTACAGCCGCAGAAGCAGTTTTACGATGGTGGTTTTGCCGGCGCCGTTGCGGCCGACCAGGGCGAAACACGTGTCTGAAGCGATGGTAAAGGAGAGGTCGCGCAACACGTGATCGACGCTGCCCGGATAGGCGAAGGAGACGTTATCGAAGGTGATGCTGCGGATCCGGACGGGTTGGGCCGCTATTTCAGTGACAGCAGGCTGCGGCCTGGCAGGGGGCGCGTCTGTTTTGTCTTCTGCCAGGCCGCCCGGTGTCAGGTCTGGGGGCGCTTCGAGTATCCGAAAGAGACTGGGAAGGAAGCCAAGTACTTCTGGCAGGAGGCCGACTTCGCTGCCCAAGGCAATCAGGTTCATTTGCAGGACGGCGGCTGCGCCGCCGTAGAGCGCGAGGTCGCCGACGGTGCGGTCTCCTTGCAGGATCACCCAAGCGACATAGACGTAGACGGCAGATGAGGCAAGGGTGGCCAGGATGGCGGCCAGAGAGACTTTTACGGCCAGAGGGCGGCGCATCCGGTTGAGTGACTCTGTCGCGCCGGCGAAGATGGAATCGTATCGGCGGCGGAAGAAGGGCCCCATCGCGTAGAGATGTACATCCTTGGCTGCGTCGGGGGCAAGGAGAATTTCGCGGCTATATTCGAGGCGGCGGGCTTCGGGGGTCTGGATATAGAGATGGCTGATGGTCCGCTCGCTGTATTCCCACTGCCGCTTCATTTGGGGCAGGGCGGCCAGGATGAGCAGGAACGGGATCAGTGGATGCAGCGCGAATAGAACCAGAGCGAGGCTTGCTGCGGTGAAGAGCTCCAGAGCCGCGCGCGCGGCGTAGACGATCAGATCCAGCGCGCCGCGCGGGGCGCGCCGGCGGGCGCGTTGGAGGTCGTCAGCGAAGTCAGGGTCTTCGAAGCGGGCCAGGCCTTGCCAGCTGTTGGCGGAGCGAATGAGCTGTTCCGTCACATAGCCGGTGAGGCGGTCGCCGGCCAGGCTCTGGAATGTGGAAGAGAAGGGTTGGATGAGTTGCGCCAGGGCGAGCACTGCCGCGGCCAGTCCAATCCAGGCGAGCAGGGGAAGCAGGGCCGCCGCGGAGTCGGGATCGTTGAGCAGGCCCAGGTCGAGCGCGGCGCGGTCGATAACGCGTTGCGTCAGCGCGAGCTGGATGGGAACGAGGAGCGCCTGCAGCATAAGCACCACGCAGATGCCAAGCAGGAGGCGGGGACCGGAGCGCCAGACAAGCTGGACGGCAAGCCTGAGGATTCGCGTGGTCTCTTTGAGTTGCTGCTGAAACGGCTTGGCGTCAGAAGAGACCGACATTGGGACGGCTCTCGGAGGGGTGGTATGCGCCGGGTCCCCCCGGCGCCATGGTTTAGCGACGTGGTTCAGCAGCGTTGAACCGGGTCGGCATCGTTGCCGAACAGGGCCGAACAGGGCCGAACAGGGGAAGGCGTGTGCCCGGCTGGCGGCTGGGTCTCTGCGTTGGGACGGTCAGCCGCCGCGGCCGAACATATTGTCGCGTTCGGGGCCGACGGAGACGTAGGCGACGGGCACGCCGGCCAGCTCGGAAATGCGGTTGACGTAGTTACGCGCTTCGACGGGCAGAGCGGCCCAACTGCCGCAGCCGGAGGTGGGGCCGTCCCAGCCGGGCATCTCTTCCCAGAGGGGTTGGGCGTTCATGAGGAGGGAGGTATCGGGGACGGTGTCGGTGAGCACGGAGCCGTCTTCGAGGCGGTAACCGGTGCAGATTTTGAGTGTTTCGATACCGTCGAGGATGTCGAGTTTGGTGATGGCGAGGCCGGTCATGCCGTTGAGCCAGGCGGCGTAGCGAATGGCGACGCCGTCGAACCAGCCGCAGCGGCGGGGGCGTCCGGTGGTCGCGCCGAACTCCTGGCCGACGTCCTGCATGCGTTTGCCGATCTCATCGTGCAGTTCGACGGGGAAGGGGCCGTCGCCGACGCAGGTGCTGTAGGCTTTGCAGACGCCGTAGACTTCGTCAAGGGAGCCGGCGGGCAGGCCGGCGCCGGCAGGGGCAAAAGCAGCTGTTGGGTGGCTGCTGGTGACGTAGGGGTAGATGCCCCAATCGAGGTCGCGCATGACGCCGAGCTGGCCTTCGAGCAGGATGTTGTTGTTGGCTTCCAGGGCCATACGGAGGATGGGCGCGGTGTCGACGATGCGGGGGGCCAGCTGCAGGCGGAACTCCATAAGGAGGTCGTATACCTCGCGGCCGTTGACGGGCTGGCCGCCGAGGATAGTGAGTTTGCGGTTGACGGAGCGCAGCGCGTTGTCGAGCCGCGCTTCCAGCCAGTCGGGTTGGAGGAGGTCGCCGATGCGGAGGCCGGAGCGTGTGGCCTTGTCGCTGTAGGCGGGGCCGACGCCGCGCATGGTGGTGCCGATGGTGTCGGCGCCGCGGGCCCGTTCTTCAAGCTCGTCCAGTTTACGGTGGTAGGGGAGGAGCATTTGGGCGCGGCTGCTGATCCAGAGGCGGTCGCAGCTGACGCCGATAGATTTAAGGTGGGCGATCTCTTCGAGGAGCGCCTGCGGGTTTACGACGCAGCCGGTGCCGATGATGTTGTGGACGTTTGGGTAGAAGATACCGCAGGGAATGAGGTGGAGCACGTTTTTGCCGTAGTCGTTCACGACGGTATGGCCGGCGTTGTCGCCTCCCTGGAAGCGGATTACATAGTTGGCCTGCTTGGCCAGAAAGTCTATGATGCGGCCCTTTCCTTCATCGCCCCACTGGGCGCCGACAACGGCGGTTACAGTCATGTTAGTTTCCTGGTTTCACTTGGTAGTTGGGCGCCTCTTTGGTGATGACGACGCTGTGCGGATGGCTTTCCTGGTAGCCTGCGGGGCTGATGCGCACGAAGCGGGCTTTGCGCCAGAGGTCTGGCAGGTTTTGCGCGCCGACGTAGCCCATGCCGGAGCGAAGGCCGCCCAGGAGTTGGAAGACGAATTCGTTGAGGAAGCCTTTGTAGGGGACCTGGCCTTCGATGCCTTCGGGGACGGTTTTGCCGCCGATATCGGGCGAAGCGCCGTTGAGGGATTGTCCGCTGGCGTAGCGGTCGGCGGCGCGGCCTTTCATGGCTCCGATACTGCCCATGCCGCGATACTCTTTGAAGGAGCGTCCTTCACGGATGACGATTTCGCCGGGAGATTCGTGCAGGCCGGCGAGGAGGCTGCCGAGCATGACGGCAGAGGCGCCGCAGGCGAGGGCTTTGGTGATGTCGCCGCTGTAGCGAATGCCGCCGTCGGCGATGAGGGAAACGCGGGAGGAGGCTGCGGCTTCTCTGCAGGCCACGATGGCGGTGAGCTGGGGCATGCCGGCGCCTGAGACGATACGGGTTGTGCAGATGGAGCCTGCGCCGACGCCGATCTTGACCACGTTCGCGCCGGCGTCGGCGAGCATGCGCACGCCCTCGGCGGTGACGACATTGCCGGCGATGATGGGAAGCTCGGGGTAGCGGGCGCGGACGGCTTTGACGGTGTCGAGGACGCCCTGGGTGTGGCCGTGGGCGGTGTCGACGGCGACGGCGTCTGCGCCGGCGTTGATGAGGTTTTCGGCGCGTTGGAGGCCCTGCGCGCCGACGCCGATTGCGCCGGCGACCAGCAGGCGGCCGCGGTCGTCTTTGGCAGAGTGGGGGAAGTCCTGGCGTTTGAGAATGTCTTTGTAGGTGATCAGGCCTTTGAGATAGCCGTCTTCATCGACCAGGGGCAGTTTTTCGATGCGGTAGCGGTGGAGGATCTCCTGCGCTTCTTCGAGAGTGGTGCCGAGTTGGGCGGTGATGAGGTTTTCCGACACCATGAAATCGGAGATAGGGCGCTGGAGGTCGGTGGCGAAACGGACGTCGCGGTTGGTGAGAATGCCGAGCAGGCGGTTGTCGTCGCTGGTGATGGGGACGCCGCTGATGTGGTAGTGGCTCATGACGGCTTCGGCATCGTCCAGCGAGTTTTCCGGGCGCAGGGTGATGGGGTCGACGATCATGCCGCTTTCGCTGCGTTTGACTTTGTCGACCTCTTCGGCCTGTTGGGTAATTGAGAGATTGCGGTGGATGACGCCGAGCCCGCCCTGGCGGGCGAGAGCGATGGCCAGGTCGGCTTCGGTGACTGTATCCATGGCGGCGCTGATGAGGGGGATGTTGAGCGCGAGGCGGGGGTGGAGCTGCGCGCTGATGTCGACGTCGGCGGGCAGCACCTCGGCGAAGCCGGGTACGAGGAGGACGTCGTCGAATGTCATGGCGCTCTGGGCGAAGATGTCAGCGTTGAGAGAGAGTTCTGAGGCGGTCTGCGTGTCAGCGGCCTGGGGCGTAACTTCGGAGCCGGGCCGCGCTGCGTAGGGTGAGCCGTTGCGGGTGCTTTCGATCGCTGGAACGGTCATCAGATTGCCTCCCGGAGCTTTTGGGCCTGGTGCTACATGTCGTCAGGAGCTGCGTTTGTCGTTGGCGCCTGCCAAAAGGTAGAACCGCGGGAATCACTGTGATGCATTGTACCACTGGCCGGAAGGGGGCCGCGAATGGTGAGGGCAGCGGTGAACTGCAGTGGTCAGTGGTCAGTGGTCAGTGGTCAGTGTGTGGCGGGACGGGGAAGCGCCGAGGGGCGGGCAGTCGGGGGATCGGCAAGGAGTGCGCCAACAGGGGGCTGCCCTACAGGGGGAGGCGGGGCGCGCAAACGCAGGGGATTGGGCGCCAACAAGAGGCGGCCCTGCAGGGGGAGGCGGTGCGGGCAGATGAAGGGGCTGCGAGGTTATTTGAAGCGGCGGGCCAGTTCGGTTTCGACGTCTGACCAGGAGAGATCCCGTTGCGCGAGGAGGACGAGGCTGTGGTAGAAGAGGTCGGCGACTTCGGAGACGAGCCGCTGGTCGCTTTCCTCGAGGGCGGCGACGACGACTTCGACGGCCTCTTCGCCGACTTTCTGGGCGATTTTGGGAGGGCCGGAGGCAAGGAGGCGGGCCGTGTAGGATTCCGGGGAGGGATTGGCTTTGCGGTCGGCGATGGTTGCGGAGAGGGCTTCGATCAGTTCGGACATGTGTCGATCCGTTTCATGTGAGCTTGGGTGTTTGCGCGAGCGGCGGTCGGAATCAAGGGCAGAATCAGGTGAACCGATTTGGCGGCGCGTGGATCTGGCCTCGGAAGTCTCGCAGGAGGATTTCATCGCCGAGCGTTGTTCTGATCTCGTCGCAGGGTTCTTCGTCGGCGATGAGGACGAGATGCTCTCTGGCGCGTGTCATGGCGATGTAGAGCCGGGCCAGCTCCAGCAGGCGCCACTCCAGGTGTTGATTGGGGTCGGTTTGGGGCTGCGGCTGGGCCGTGTCAGCGCTGCCGAGCGGGAACTGTGAAGCGCCGAGGCGGGGGAGGAAAACGGCGCGGAATTCGAGCCCGCGTGCGCGGTCGTAGGTGCCGACTCTGATGCCATTGCCGGCGAAGCCGTCACGGGTGAGGTGCGCGCAGGGGATGCCGTGGTTTTCCAGGAATATTCTGGTGGCGTCGACCTGTTGATTGTGTTTGAGGAATACTGCGACTTCATTTGGCGTGAAGGCGCGGGCTGTGGCGATTTCCTGGAGTTGGTTCCGCAGGTAGGGAATCTCGCCTTTGGTGTCGACGAGGGCGAGAATTGGTCTGTCGTCTTCGAGCTGGGGAAACGCCAGTTCGGTGTCGAGGATCGACCTGTCGTCTTCGTTATCGAGCGTTACGAGGACGTTGCCGCGGACGCTTTTGGCGGCGCGAAAGACGGAGGGCGCGTTTCGATAGTTTCTTTTGAGCAGGTGGGCGCGGCCGGAGATATCGAGCCCGGCGCGGCGAATTCTGTATCCTCCGGCGTAGATTCGCTGCGCCGGGTCGTCGAGGATCAGGATTCCATTTTCGGGAACGGGGTTACCGGGGTCGCCGGCAACCAGGGCGCGTACAAACTGCATTTCGACCAGGGTCATGTCCTGCGCTTCATCGATGATGACACACCGATATGGGGGTTGAGGGAGATTCTGGACAGCGTCCCTGGCCCGGATTTTCCTGTCCGGGTAGGAGACGACGTTTTGTTCGGTGAGTTTGCGGGTCCAGAGTTCGGACAGTTCCCACACCAGCTTTCGAGTGTTTTGGGGGAAGGAGCGTTTGCGGCCCAGACGTTCGACCGACAGATATTCTTCGAGGTTTTGCAGCCCGTTTCCCTTGATCACACGCTCGATTTCTTCTCTCAGATACTCTTTTTCGATGCGTTCCAGAGGTGAATTGACGATGAATTCACTGCAGGCAGCATCAAAGGCCTGGTTTACCAGATTGAAATCGGCCCAGCGCTGCCTGTCATACTTGTAGGCGACTCTGTCGATATTAAGGAACTCAACATTTGCGGGCGCCATTGGGAGGTTGCGGAAACGCTGGGCGAGGAGGTCGGCGAGCGATCTGCTGTAGGTCGTGAAGAGCACCTGTTCATTGGGGTACCGGCGCGCCAGTTCGGCGAGTCGGTGGAGGCCGATGACAGTCTTTCCGGTTCCGGCGGCGCCGCGAATGCGGGCGGGCCCGGACCAGTGGCGGCTGACAAGGGGTTTCTGGTCGGGATGGAGGAAGAGCTGCCATTCTTCGAAGTCGCCGCGGAAGACGCGCTGAAAGAGGGCCTCGATGCCGACGGGGTCGGTCGGGGGGACCCCGATCGCGGCGGGCGCGGGTTCGTCTGCGGCAGGCGGCGGGTCGCCGGTTGCGCTTGCCGTTGGGCTGCGCCGGAGAGCGATGGGGTTTTCGGGGACGGTCAGGTGGAATTCGGCGAGTGTTTCCGAGGCCAGGTCAACGTAGTGTTGTCTCCGCCTGGCCCAGTCATACATGACGTCATGGTGGCCGGCGTTGACGAAAACGAAATGGGTTGCGCCTTCGGCCAGGAGGATGCGCAGTTCGCGCGACGCGCGTATGGACCAGAGGTTGCTACGGGGGCCGCCGCCAAGTTTTTCGAAATTCAGACCTGGCGCTGAAGCATTCTCGATGAACCGACAGACTGCGTTTACACATTGCTCTTGTTCATGTTGGGTCAGGGCCCGGGCCATGCGAATTTGTCGTTGAAAGGAGCGGGTCATTGCCAGAGCTCTCGTGTGCTGCATACGATCACACCTCGAAATTTGAACGACAGAAGATACCCGACATTGGGATCAAGCAATGTTCGAAATGCCAGGAGAAGCCCGGTCCAATTTTACGGAGGCAATAGGATGGGGCTTTTGGGCCAGGCAGGGCGAACGCGGGCTGGTCTTCCGCCCCGGCGCGAGAGGCGTAACCACGTCGCCAATTATGATCATACCATTATCTTAAACAAAGGCAAGGGATGGCGCTGGGGAACTGCAGGGATCAGTGGTTAGTGGTTAGTGGTTAGTGGCCAGTGTCGGTAGTCAGTGGGTGACGGGGTGTGCGGGCTATTGTCTGGACGGGGATTGGGGGAAATTTGGGGGCGGGAGGAAACTGGGGTGATCAGGTGATGGCGTCTTCGGGCAGGCGGATGGGAACGCCGCGTTCGAGCAGATGCCGTTTGACGTCCATGACCTGGAGCTGGCGGAAGTGGAAGAGGCTGGCGGCGAGGGCGGCTTCGGCGCCGCCTTCGGTAAGAGCGGCGGCGAAATCTTCGGGCCGGCCGGCTCCGCCGCTGGCGATGACCGGGATGTTGACGGCGTCGGAGATGGCGCGGGTCAGGGCCACGTCATAGCCCTCCTGGGTGCCGTCGCCGTCCATGGAGGTGAGCAGGATTTCGCCGGCTCCGAGGGCTTCGACTTTTTGGGCCCATTCGACGGCGTCGATGCCGGTGTTGATGCGGCCTCCACTGATGAATACATCCCAGCCTTCGGCGGCGTCGCGGCGGCGGGCGTCGATGGCGACGACGATGCACTGGCTGCCGAAGCGGCGAGCGCCTTCGCTGACGATTTCGGGATTGCGGACAGCGGCGCTGTTGACGCTGACTTTGTCTGCGCCGGCGAGGAGAATGGCGCGCATGTCGTCAACCGTGCGGATGCCGCCGCCGACGGTAAATGGGATGAAGACGGTATCGGCGACGCGGCGCACCATTTCGGCGACGATATCGCGCGCTTCATGGGTGGCGGTGATATCGAGGAAGACGAGTTCGTCTGCGCCTTCGCGATCGTAGACATGAGCCTGTTCGACCGGGTCGCCGGCGTCAACCAGGTCAACGAAGTTGATGCCTTTGACGACGCGGCCATCTTTTACGTCGAGACAGGGGATGATGCGTTTTGCCAGCAATTGAACCTCCCTGGGCGGTGGGCGCGGCGCTGTAACCAGCGCGGGCCGCGGTCGGATGTGGTCATTGGACTGTTCAGCCGCGCTCCTGGAACGACTGGGGCCCGGCGTCGAGCAGGCGGGCGGCTGCGCGCCAGGCGGGCATCTGCTCGGGCGAAGTTTCGAGCAGCAGTGCGCGCGCTTCTTCCAGTGTACACCAGCGGCACTCGCTGTGGTTGTGGTGGCCGAGCCGCACGTCTCCGTCTCCGATTTCGGCGATGAAATAGGTGATGGCGCGGTGGACGTCGTAGCCTCGAATGTGGACGGTGAAGTCCAGGGCGGTGGGACATTTGTGGTACAGCTTGAGAATCGGCAGGCCGGTTTCCTCGGCAAATTCGCGGCGGGCGCAGTCGAGGTCGCTTTCGCCGCGTTTGACGCCCCCGCGCGGGAACTGCCACTCTTCAAAGAAGTGGTTGTAGAGGAGGAGGAGCTGCGCTTGCTCCTGGCCGGGACTGTTTTGGGCAGGGCAGCGGCGGATGGGGACGATGCCTGCGCTGCGGCGCAGGCGGGGGGCATTGCCGATTTCAATGGCGTCGGGCAGTTCGAGGGCGTTGGTGTAGAGGGCCTGGCCGATGATTACGCCGTCAATTCCGTAGTGTTCGTGGCGTTTGAGGGCGTGGATGTCGTCGAGGCTGGCGACGCCGCCGCTGGCGATGACCTGGAGGCCGGTCAGGTCGGCCAGAGAGGCGGTCGACTGCACGTTGACGCCGCTGAGCAGGCCATCGCGGCTGATGTCGGTGAACAAGGCCAGCTCGACGCCGAGG
>JAJEBF010000013.1 GCA_022824025.1 Caldilineaceae bacterium | reverse complement strand
CACCTTACGCAAAATGGCCCTGAACCTCCTACGCAAAGAGAAAAGCGCCAAAGTCGGTATTGCCGCCAAACGGAAACGAGCTGGTTGGAAAACTGACTATCTGCTGAAAGTTCTCTCCCAATAAGATGCGATTGCCCTGGGGCGACATGAAAGAAAGTCAGAGCAGTCCTCCGATTCCAGCTGAACGGGTCGAGCGGGTCGCCGTGATTGGAGCCGGTACCATCGGGGCAAGCTGGGCAGCCTGTTTCCTGGCGAATGGATTGGAAGTGATTGCTGTCGACCCAGTCCGCGAAGAGAAAGATCTGCGGCAGGCAGTTGAAGGGATGATGCCGGCTCTGGAAAGCCTGGGCTTGGCCGCGAGGGCAGGCTCAGGCAGACTGCGGTTTCTGACTTCGGTCGGCGGCGGACTGGCCGACGTTCAGTTCGTGCAGGAAAACGTGCCGGAAAGATTGGAGGCCAAACACCAGGCCCTGCGGGAGCTGGAGGCTGTCATCGATCCGCAGGTTGTCGTTAGCAGCAGCAGCACGGCGATGATTCCAACCGACATACAGGCGGGGGCAGCGTATCCCCATCGCCTGGTTGTCGGCCACCCATTCAATCCCCCCCATCTCATCCCGCTGGTGGAGATCGCGGGCGGACGAGAGACCGCGGCGTCGGCCCTGTCATGGGCGGTCGCGTTTTACCGGTCGATCGGCAAGACGCCAGTGCTGATGAAGAAGGAGGTGTACGGCCATATCGCAAACCGGCTTGCCGCGGCGCTCTTCCAGGAGGCCGTTCACCTGGTGGCGGAGGGCATCGCGACGGTTGGAGACATTGACCAGGTTATCACGCAGGGCCCCGGTCTGCGATGGGCCTTGCAGGGCCCGTTTACCACCTATCACCTGGCTGGGGGACGCGACGGCATCGAGCACTATTTGACCCACTTGGGGCCTACGCAGGAGGCGCGCTGGCGCTCACTTGGGGAGCCGGTGCTGACTGACGACCTTGTTGCCCTGATAGTGGGTGAAGTCCGGGAGGCGCTGGCAGGCTACTCGCTGGCCGAGCTTGCGAACATTCGTGACAGAGGGCTTCTGGAACTTCACCGGCTCAAGGAGGAGCTTCCCATAAGGCCTTCCCGCGACTCCGCAGGTTGAGTTGAGCAGGAAGCGACAAGGCGGTCACGACTCTTTCTCGCAGGGCTCATCGCCCAGGCTTCTCTGCAACTGTCTGAGCTCAGATTTCAATTCGGCAACCAGGCCTTGCATGGCCGGGTCATGGTAGATGTTATTCAGTTCATTGGGGTCTGTTTCGAGGTCGAACAGCTCCCATTCCGGCGGGGTCGATCTGTCAATGGCGCCGGAGCTGCCAAGGGCCTCGCCGTAGTAGTAGATCAGCTTGTAGCGTTCGGTGCGAATTCCGTAATGCGCCGGAATGTTGAAATGGGCCAGGTGCATCCAGTATCGATAATACATTGCGGCGCGCCAATCCGCAGGCGGTCTGTCTTCGGCAAGGGGACGAAGGCTTCGGCCCTGCGTCGCCGCCGGCGCCTGCACGCCGGTGTAGTCCAGGATCGTAGGCGCAAAGTCGACGTTGAGCGCGATTCTGTCGCTCGTGACGCCGGCTTTGACCGTGCGTGGGTAGCGCATCAAAAAGGGGATGCGAATCGACTCTTCGTACATGAAGCGTTTGTCATACCATCCATGGTCGCCCAGGAAGAAGCCGTGGTCCGCTGTGTAGATGACGATGGTGTCCTCGCTGAGGTCGTTGTCGTCCAGAAAGTCCAGAATGCGGCCTACGTTTTCGTCAATCGAGGCGACGCAGCGAAGATAGTTGCGCATGTAGCTCTGGTAGTTCCAGGCCTTCTGCTCCTGGGGCGACAGCCCTTGTGGAACGGGGTCCGGCAGGTGGTTTTTCAGATGCATCAGCTCCACCCGTTCCGTGGCCATGCCCGCCGCGGCCGCTCGATTTTCGTAGTTGTCATGGAAGGTGGCCGGCTCTGGAATCGGCCTGTCTGTGAAGAGACTGCCGTGCTTGGGATGTGGTTGGAAAGGGTCGTGCGGCGCCTTGTGAGCGCAAACCAGAAAGAACGGGCGATCAGCATCGCGTTGCGCCAGCCAGCCTAGAGATTTCTCTGTTAAGACGTCGGTCACATAACCCTCTTCTGTGACCGTACCCCCCATTTCCAACAGTTCGGGGTCAGTGTACCTCCCTTGCCCTGGAAGAACGCTCCAGAAGTCGTAGCCGGCGGGGTCGCTGTGCCCGCCGTGTCCCAGATGCCACTTGCCCACAAAGGCCGTCTGATAGCCAGCCTCGTGCAGGAGCATCCCAAGAGTCGTCTCTTGCGTCTGGTCGATCACGTCGTTGAGCGTCTTGATTCCGGTTGTGTGGCTGTACTTGCCTGTATGGACGGAAGCGCGTGCGGGTGTGCAGATGGCATTCGTGCAGAAGCAGCGGTCCAGTCGCAGCCCTTCGGAGGCGATACGGTCCAGGTTTGGGGTCCTGTTCAGGCTGCTGCCGTACGCGGACAGCGCGGCCGGCGCGTGGTCATCGGCCATGATCAAGAGGACATTGGGACGAGGTCGGGCGGTCATAGATGAGCCCCTTGTAGGATAGAAAAGCGCCCCCACGCCAGACAATCTGCATGGGGGCGCAGCGGTTCACTATCGACAGCGCTGTGGTCCAACTTGCGCAAAGAATCTCAACCTTGGTCCGGAGGAACCGGCGCGCTCAATCCTTTCGCTCTCGTCTGATGCGAGAATCCACTCCTGGATTAGGCGTCTGCCAGCAATTCATCAACCTCTGGCTTGACGGCGTTGGCGGCCTCTTCCACGGACGTGTCACCCAGCCAGACCAGCTCAAAGGCCGCGGTGAGCGCGGTGTTGATTTGCGCCCGGCTCTTGTGCTGCCAGACCGGCACGCCAAACTCGTCGATTCGGTCCATGTAGAACTCAACGAATGTGTCGGGCACGTCGATCTGGTCCAGTACGTATTTGGACGTGGAGCGGCGGGCGTTAATGATGCCTCTCTGCGCCCAGTGGCCGTGCGCCTCATCCGAAGCGTTGAACTTCACCCACTCCCAGGCCTGTTCAGGATGCGGGCTTTCGCTTGGAATTGAGAAGGCTGACCCGCCGACATTGAGCGTGTGCGCGCCGTCGGAGCCGCCCATCGGATAGGGTGAAATCTCCCACTGGAAAGAGCCGTCGAATTGGTCGATGATGCCGGGGAAGGACGAAATCATGGCCGAACTTCCGGACACGAACAGATTGCCCAGCCCCTCGATCAGGTCTGCGGAAGGATGGATGTGATGGGTCTGAATCGCATCGAGATACCAGTTCAGAAACTCGACCGTCGCCTCAGAGTTCACGATACACTCAGTTTCATCCTCGTTGAATATATCGGTTCCCCAGGCGATCGCCTGCGGGCGAATCTCGTTGACCCAGTTGTCGACCATGTTGGACATGCCCCAGACGGTCACCTCTCGTCGGTTGAAGCCGTCATCCTGGGGATGGTTGCCTCCTCTATCCGTGGTCAACGCGAGGCCGGCCTCAAGCAGGTCGGCATAGGTGGTTCCGACCCCTGGTCCTGATAGCCCAGCCTCCTCATAGAGGTTGCGATTGTACCAAATGCCCTGTACGCCTACATCCCAGCTGCTGCCGTATTGCCCGCCTTGGTAGGTAAACAGGCCCCAGACAGAAGTGTACCAGTCATCGGGGAACTCAGGCGTCGCGTCGATGCGGGGGTTCAGATCTTCGATCACGCCGAGAACGGCGTGGGGCCTCACCCATGCAGTGTGCGTCCAGGCCGAGTCGGGCGGCGAGCCGGAGGCGTAGAGCGTGTTCAACTTGGTCCAGTAGTCGCCCCAGCCGAGCGGCTGCCCCTCAACGATGATCGAGCCGCCGTTCTGTTCGGCGAAGACATCTGACAGCTCATCCATCAGATCGCCCCATGCCCAGGTCATCGAAGTGATGGTTACCGACGCCATTGAGGGCGAGCCGGCCATTTCTCCTTCGTCCCCGGCCTGCCCGGCCGGCATCGGCTGGCAGGCGGCCAGCGCGAGCGCCGACCCCGCGCCAAGTCCCGCGTTTCGAAGGAAACTGCGACGAGTCATCTGATTTAACATTTCTTCTTCTCCTTTTGGCGCGGCATCTACAGGAGGACTCAAAGGACGCGCAGACGCGCGATCAACCCTTTACACCTGTAAACACGACGCCTTGAATGAAATAGCGTTGTCCAAAGTAGAAGACCAGAAGGACCGGCAGCATACTGACTGTGGCTGCCGCCATCATCAGTTCCCAATCGGTCGTGTATTGGTCCTGAAAGAGGCGCAGACCCAGCGCAAGCGTGTATTTCTTCTGGTCAAACAGGTAGATCAAGGGCACGAGAAAGCTCTGCCACCGGTTCTGAACAATGAAGATCACGACCGTCATCAGCGCCGCCTTGGAGAGCGGGAGAATAATTCGCCAGTAGACGCCGAACCTCGTGCAACCGTCAATAATCGCGGCATCATCAAGTTCACGCGAGATGGTCATGAAATACTGCCGCAGAAGAAAGATATTGAAGGCGCTGCCGCCAAAAAAGGCAGGGACAACAAGGGGGAGATAGGTATCCAGCCACTGCAGCGACCGAAACAGAATGAACTGGGGAATCATGATGACCTGGAAGGGCAGCATCAGCGTTGCCAGCACCAGCACAAACATAAAGTTGCGGCCGCGCCAGCGCAGCCGGGCAAAGGCAAAAGCAGCCAGGGAGCCGGAGAACGTCGCGCCAATCACCGCCAAAAGTGTGATCTGGGCCGTGTTCATGATGTATCTGACGAAGGGCAGTACGGTCATCGAATTGGGATAATTTTCCCATACAATGGGATTGGGGATCCAAACAGTTGGAATCTTGAAAACGGCGGCAGGCGTCTTCAGCGAAGTGGACACCATCCACAGGAAGGGCAAAATAACAATCACCATGCCGACAATCAGGGCCAGGTAGACAAACGTCAGTTTAACGGCCTTGGATTTACTCTGGCTTTCGCTTATGGACCGTACGGCCATCTGTCAGCTTCCCTTTACTTCGCCTTCATAGTAGACCCAGACTGCCGAGGAACGGATGATCAAGAGAGTCAACACCATAATGTAGACAAAGAGGACCCAGGCCAACGCGGAGGCATAACCCATCTGGAAGAACTCAAAGCCCTGCCTGAACAGGTAGAGCATCACAAACAGGCTGGCATTGCCAGGGCCGCCTTGGGTCATGATGAACGGGCCGGCAAACTCCTGCAGCGCGTCGATCATCCCGATTACGAATTGAAAGAAAAGCACAGGGGAAATCATGGGGAGTGTGATTCTCCAGAACTTCACCCAGTCGCCGGCGCCGTCCACATCGGCTGCCTCGTAGAGCTCGTTGGGCACGCCCTGAAGCCCGGCCAGGTAGATGATGATGCCGGCGCCAACGCTCCACAGGCTCATCAGAACGAAGGAGGCGAGCACCGTGCGCGTGTCCGTGAGCCAGTAGGGCCCTTCGATGCCGATCAGACCCAGCGCGCGATTGAGCATGCCGAAATCGCCGTTGAGAATCAGCAGCCAGACCATCGCCACAGCCACACCGCTTACAGTCGCGGGGAGGTAGTAGACGGTGCGAATAAAGGCGAGACCCCGAATACTGGCATTGAGAAGCAAGGCGACCAGAACGCCCAGCGCAATGCGCAGAGGCACCGATGTTAAGGAGTAGATTGTCGTGACTTTGAACGCCTGCAGAACCAGGGGATCGCCCGAAATCATTTCGGCGTAGTTTGCCAAGCCGATGAATTCCGCCGGCGTAAACATACGCCACTCGGTCAGGGAGAGCGCGAGCGAGGCCAGCATCGGACCCAACTGGAAGGCAAGGAAGCCAATGATCCAGGGAAGGACGAGAACCCAGGCCAGGCGTTCTTCACCGGTCAACTGGTACCACTGTCTTTTCTGTTTACGGGCCGTTCCAGAGGCGACGTTCTCTTGTATGGCCGCCATCAGTCTTGCCGATTCGCTTGACGTTTACAGGATCCTGCTTGAAACCTACGCCGGCGCGGATTTCAAGCAAGTTGAGTGGGTATGGTTCGAGACAGTACTATAGCAACCTAAAAATGTCAAAACTACTCCGATGTCACGTGTCGTCCAATTCTTGAATTGTCAGGAGGCGCCGTTCCCAGGATTCAGTTTAATCTCCCATCGATAGCCCGCTCCTCACAACGTCTGTCCGCAGACGACTACCGTTTGCCCTTGCCGCTCGTACCCAAAGTCCCCGTCCGGACAGCTCCGCTCTCTGACCACAGACCACTTTCAGGATCAGGAGACGCGTCCTGCAGGAATCAACACATTCCCACACATGTAGTCCGGAATTCCTTACATTCTGGACCGCGCTCTCGAACCCCCTGTTCATTGCAGGAACCGCCTGGTTCGAGTAGAATTTCAACGTTTCTACCGTTCCCGCCAATCCAATCCCAGCGAGCCTCTCCGTGTATCCAGCCACACGCACAACCAACTTTAATCAGTCGATGATTCGCGAGATGACTCGGCTAGCAATGCAGCACGACGCCATCAACCTGAGTCAGGGATTCCCCGACTTCGACCCACCGGAGACGATTGTAAACGCTGCGGTTGAGGCAGTTCGGGGGACCGCCAATCAGTATACGGTGACGTGGGGCTATCCCCCTTTGCGTAAGGCCCTGGCAGAGCAGTATTCGGTTCAGCTGGGTTGGCCGGTCGACCCCGATGTCCACATCTGTGTTGTCTGCGGGGTGACTGAAGGCATTACCACGACATTGCTGGCACTGCTGAACCCCGGCGATGAGCTGCTCATCCTGGAGCCGGGGCACGAGAACTTCCGTCCTTCCGCGCTTCTGGCCGACGCGGAGGCTGTACCGGTCGTCCTTGAGGCGCCCGACTACCGCATCGACGCGGACCGGCTGGAGGCGGCCGTCTCACCGAGAACGCGGGCTCTGCTTCTGAATACGCCGCACAACCCGACGGGACGTGTTTTTGACAGCCGCGAGATGATGGCACTTACAGAGTTTCTCAACCGGCATGATCTGATTCTGATCACCGACGAAATCTACGACCGCATACTCTACGACGGCCGCGAGCATGTTTCGCCGGGCAGCCTGGACAGGCTGATCGAACGCACAGTGACGGTGGGAGGGCTGGGGAAGAGCTTCGCTGTTACAGGTTGGCGGTTGGGCTATGTGATCGCCCGCGAGCCGCTTTCCTCGGCCATTCGCGCCGTACACGATTATTCAACGATCTGCGCCCCTACGCCGCTGCAGGCCGCGGCCGCGGTTGCGCTCGGCCAGCCGAGCGACTACTGGCAACAGATGCGGGAGGAATACGGAGAGCGCAGGGAACTGATGTTGGAGATGCTGGAAACGGCCGGATTCCGCGCAGTGCGGCCAGAGGGGTCCTACTATACAATGGCCGATTACACTGCGATTGACGCGCCGCAAGCGGAGTGGGACTCGCACCGCTTTGCCCGCTGGCTCACGACCGATGTCGGGGTGGCTTGCGTGGCAGGGATCAACTTTTACACGAAGGACCGGGAGAGATACGGCGAGGGAACCGTGCGCTTTGCCTTTGCCAAGCGGCTCGAGACCCTCCACGAGGCTGGAAAACGCCTGGCGACCGTTGGGCGTTAGGAAGTCCGGGCTTGCTTCTGCGCGCCCATCCAGCGAGAGAACACACCGTCCGTCACTTTAGACGGATTCGCGCCAGCAGGACCTCCGGCTGCCAGACCCCCACCTGGACTGCCGGCTGTAGCGTCTCCGAGTTGTAGACAGTCAAGCGAAGTTCGTAGTCGCCGGTTGGCATGTCGGGCGGGACCGCAAGCTGCATCAGCTTGTCATACTGGACCCTAGATGTCTGCCCCATTGACGCGCCGCCAGACCGCACCAGGTCCGCGTCTTCCTGAACGACCCATCCGCCTCCTTCTCCTGCCGCATAGAGTCGCAGCGACGCGGCGTAACTGATGGCAGATCCCCCTTCATCCTCCCACCGCAGCGCAACCCAGATAGACTCATCCCCGTCGATCTCAACGACCTCCTGGGCGGCATGTTGGACTTCGCCCTGGCCCAGCGCGATCCCAACGAGCGAAACGCCGGTATCGAATTCGACGTGTGTCGGCTCCAAGCTCTTGTAGTAGGTCCAGATAACGCGGCTTTCGATCCTGGGCCCTCCTCCAAGGACGGGCAGGAGTCCTTCGCTCTCCAATGCAGTTGAGGATGGGTCCGTGAATCCGACATACAGTCTGGCCAGGGTTGGGGAGGCACGGTCCAGCGGTATCTGGTAAGTATCTTCGTATAGCAGTCTGGGCTTCCAAAGGGTCATGGGTCTGACGCCCCATCCGGGCTGGGTGGTCAAGTTGCCAATCTGCTCTCCAGCGGCGTCCAGCAGGTGAATAAAAAGCTCATGGTCTCGCGTCTGTTCCTGATGCGCCCGGAGGTACAGCGTCAATGGGACCTGCTCCCCGGCGAATGCCTCCCGGTCGGGTAGCCGTGCAGCGACCAGTTCCACGCCTTCACCATACACTTTGCCGATGGGCCTCGCGTCTGGCGGCAGTTCATCGACAACCCTGGCCATCCCATCCAACCCGTAGGAATCAGGCAACAGTACAGCCAGCGAGTAGAGCGAGCAGGCCCACAGGCCAAACGGCACGGCCACGCCAAGCGCAATGCGGCCGGTGAGCGGAAGAAAGCCCGCCCAGAACCGCATCCCCACCGCGCCGATCACTGCCAGTCCGCTGATGGCGGGAAAGAGCAGCCTGCCCTGCGAGCCTTGCGCGACGGAGATCCAGTAAGCAAGGAGCGCGAGAGAGATCAGGACCCAAAGCGCAGAGATGCCTGTGACGCTCCCCAGTTGCTGACGAAGGCTGTACAGGCCGGCGGAGGCCCGCAGAGTCTGCCACCAGGTGATCAGTGCGCCGACCGCGGCCAGAACGGTCAGAAGTTCAAAGAGGGTGTAAGTCCATGGCGGCAGGAGGATGCTGAACCATCCAAATATGCCGAAGAAGGACATCTGCAGGCCGCGAAGTTCGCCGTAAAGGCCCCGTAGGGTGAGTGGTTCCACGCGCACACCGGTGACGCTGAGCAGATTCTGCGTGCCGAAGGGGTCCCCGTAAAGTTCCAGGTTTCGCAGGTACCACCAGCCGGCCACAATCAGTACCGACAGTCCCGCGAGCAAGGCCCCCACAAGGACCCTGCGCCAGGCAATCTTCAGCCGGACGTTGAGCAAAATGACCGCGACGGTCAGGGGCAGCAGGCCCAATCCCTGCAGTTTGCTCAAGGCCGCCAGCCCCAGAATGAGACCCAGGCCGATCCAGTGCCGCCGCTGCAGTTGGTGTGTTCGGGCGCGGCTTCCGAGCGCGGCCAGGCTAACCAGAGCGGCTGCGCTGGCAAAGGTGATCATGATGTCGTTCGACAGACTTGCGCTAATGAAGGTGAACTGTGGAATGGTCGCCGCCAGGCCGGTTGCCAGCAGCCGGGACCATCTGTCATGCGGGAAGGCGTAACGGGCGAGTAGGTAGGTGAAGAAAACAGTCAAGGCGCCGAGGATGAGTGAAATCCAGCGCCCTACGTGAAGCGCGAGATTGACGCCTCGCAGCGGCGCGTTATGGGCGCTGAAGAGCATGAAGTTCTTGTTTCCGGGCTGGTGCGGGTCTCCCATATTGGCCCTGGGATTGCGGACGGCAAACTCTTCCAGGCCGGTCTGGTCGATGCCGGCGGTCGCCAGAGCGACGATGCTGTAGTAAAGAGGCGGCTGACTTCCTTCCTGTTCCCAAGGCCCGGTTTTTTCAGGCGCCTGCACGGGCAGACCGTTGCCTGCCGCCAGATGGCGGGCGAAGGCATAGTGGAAGATCTCGTCCGGCGTTTCAAAGGGCGGAACGACCAGGCTGTAAGCCAGCCCGGTAAGCAAGAACAGAGCGAGAATGAGGGAGACTGCGGCCTTTTCCGCTGCGCCCCCATCGCCATTCGCCAAGCCCACTGACAGTGTTCCACGGCGGTCCCTCGACCGCCAGTCTTGAAATGCTTGGATCAATCTGCCTGTTGAAGTTAGGTAGAGCGCCAAGAGGATCCTGTATGGTGTCGAATGCGTCTTTCCTCCGTCCATCGTGTAGGGAGAAGCCTGGGTCCTTCATGTTCCGGAATGGCCATTCGGAGTGTCAAGATTCGGAGACGCGAGTGACGAGTCACCGTCCGCAGGCGTCACATTCAGCAACGTTGAAATACACCAGCTGTACGGCATCCTCGCCTGTGCCGCTCAGGATCCGAGGGGCGCCTTCCACGTTCACGTCATAGAGGCCGGCGATGAGGCGCAGGGGGCCCGCGGGAAGGTCAGCGGGGATGGGCATGGCGGCGCTCTTCAAGAACGGCGACTGTTCCATTCGAAGCTCAGGGTCCCATTGCGCAACCAGCGCGCCGGTGTCGTCGAGGAGGTGCAGGAAGACCTTTTCTCCTCCGGTCAAGGTGGTTGGATCACCTGTCCATTCCATGTGCACGACCAGTTGTCCGCCGGGAGGCGGAACGGCAGGGCTGACTTGGGCGCGTTCGAGGGTTAATCCGTTGGCGAATTCGACGTCAAACAGCCGCCACGACTCCGGATATGGCCGCGAGTAAAGCTCGACGAGCCACGGGCCGACCGTTTCCTGCCCTGCCAGCTGGTAGGAGCTGGCGATTGCCTGCCTGGCAAGGTCGGGCGCCTCCATTTCATCCTCCAGGCTGACCGGTAGGATGATTCTCAATACGTTGTCGTCTCGCAACGCGGCTACGGCTTCGGTCGCGCTTTCCAGGTCGTCATCATGACGCGGCAGGACGGAATCCTCGACATCGCCCGTGTAATAGTACAAGAACAGAGTCGGGTCAGGGAAGCTCTGAAGGATGTGGACCTCATCCAGATACAGCCCTGTGCTCCACCTCTCCAGCACTGTCGCCAGATCCTGCAGGCCTCTCGAGCTGCTGAACTGCGGGTCATAGTGGTAGTTTCGCCACGTAAAGAGATTCCCCGCGATCAGAACCAGAACAAGCGTGACTGCGGCAACGCTTCCTACGCGTATTTTGCTCAAGAACGTCTGGCCGTCTGCGTCAGGACCGTCGATCCAGATTCTCCATCGCCAGCCCAGCCAGCTCTCGATCCAGCCGCCTAAGCGGGTAACCCCGACCGACATGAGCAGGAGGAAGGGCGGCAGTGTGATGGCATATAGGCTTCCTTGCATAAACCATTGCCGGTACAGTGGGCCCCAGTAGGCAAGTGGGGACATAAGCACAAAGAGCAGCAAGAAGACTGTCGTGTGCAATCCTACACCTCTGGGCATCGAATATCGTGCAGGCATGTCTATACGACTGTCGTTTCCCTCTTCAGTCTCCATCGTCCTTCCAGCCGGTTCGCCCTCTCCTTGCCTGAAGCCGAGGGCGCCGACCACGGCGGAGAGGATAAAGGCGCCTCCGATCAGCCCGGCGTTGAGGAGCCAGACGCGGTCTGGCACGAGTGCGCCGATGGGATAGGAGGAGGTTCTCCACCACAGCCATGAACCGAAGGAGGACGGTGGCGCGGTCCAGGTGAAGTCAACCGTTTCTGGCCAGGCGCTCAGCAGCAATGGAAAGGACAAAGCCAATACAGAGATCTGCGCCCAGACCCAGCGGGTCAGCATTTTCCTGGCAGGCCGCGGGAAGGGGGACCCCTTGTTGCCCAGATATGCGCCCGCCAGCAAAAAGAGCGCGAAGCTGTTCTGCGCCAGGATGCCAAGCACCGCGAACGCATGCGTGTAGACGGCCGCCGCTCCACACAGCACATAGGCCAGGAAGACTGCTCTCCTCTCGGATCCACTGAAGAGCCTTACTGCCAGCGCCGCGCCTGCAATCGAGAGAGTCAGGCTTAAGGAATGGAGGACGATGATCTGATTTGACCGGACTGCGTAGGCGCTGAACGCGATCAACAGGGTCGACGCCAAAGCGGTAAAAGCGGGCAGGCGCAGCTCTTTGGCGAGGAGGTAGACAAGCGGAATGGACAATGTGCCGACAAAGGCAGAGATCGAGCGCAATGCAAACTCGCCGGTCCCTGCGAGAAGGGTCCAGTAGTGGTTCACCAGGTGGCTGGCGGGGAAGTACAGCTGACCCGAATCGCTGAACAGTTGAAACAGTGTAGAAAGCGGTAGCTGGCTGAACCAATAGTAGACGCCTTCATGGACGAGCAGCTCCTGATCACCCATTTGGTAGAACCGAAGCGCGAATCCGGAAACGACGGCGAAGAGCACGAATGGGCGTTGGAATCGTATGTCCGCAACCAGGCCCTGGCTCATTAAGCGAAATGCTTCGGATTCGTTGGGTCGAGCCATCAGTCTCTCCCACGTCGCCGCTCTTGCAAAGCTCGCTTGGCGGAGCAGGCCCGCCATTGTCCGGATTCGTCTCCAAGCGCACATCAGTCCAGCCGCAAGCTGGGTGCGCAATGCGACGAAAAGCGTGAGCCAGGCGAATGCGCTGATCGCGAGGCCCCAACGCACGCTGGCCGGGCGGTAAGCCAACTCAAGAATACCACTACCGGCGGGGACAAGAATACCAAGGAAAGCCTGGTGCGCGCGGACGATCGGGAGCGGCGCAGGACGCGACGGCCCGCCGGCAGCCGTCCAACTCGCCTTCCATCCTGGCAAATGGTTCTCGCTGACGAAGAGCAGACCTGGCTGGGAACTTTCGATGTCTACTCTCAGACGCCCGGGGCCCAATCGTTCGACTTCGAAGGACGCCTCGGTCTCCGGGCCGAAGGTCATGCGTCCGTCCGTCCAGGCGTTTCCCAGAGCATCGGCATCTGCGTCGGCGATCAAGAGTTCGGCAAGCGGATCGAAATCAGGGTCGGCCAGCAGTTCCAGCGCCGTCCTGTCGTCGACCCGGTGAGCGCTCCGGGCCCACCACAGGCGGGGGGCCACAGTACTCAGCCTATGCAAGCGGGTCGTCTCGCCCTCCAGAGGGAACTCTTCCAACAGTTGGCTGGCAACGGTCAGTTCTTCTCGCCACGTGAGCACCGTACCGACGCCGGTGAGCTTCCACATTCTGTCCGGAGGAAAGTCGACAAAGAACCCATTGTAGTTGGACAGGCGCAGTACGCTGGCGGCCCACACGTCCTCCCAGCCCGCCACCATGCCGGAGTCCTCTGGCAGGCGCTCCTCGTTGTATACCCTGGGAGGCAGCGAGTCCGTCCCCTCAGCCAGAATCTGCGCGGCGTTTGCGGTGGCGGCAATCTCCGGTCTGGTCAGCGCGGAGCGGGTTGCCGGCCCGTCTGCAAGGATTGTGGTGAAGTTGGTGGCGTAGAGGTCGAGGACAGAAGCGAAGAGCAGGATGATTAGCTGAACGCGCGCGATACGCAGACGACGGCAAAGGACCAGGAAAAACAGCCCCAAAATGATGGATTTGGCGGCATGGAAAGAGAAACCGGCGTTTGAAACGTCAAGCAGGCCCGGAAGATGCCAGACCGCCCAGATCAGAGCGGCGCCACACAACACAAAGACGAAGAATCCCCAACCGAATCTCCGGCGCCAGCGGGCAGCTAAACCGGGCAGCAGGGCAAGTCCATAACCGCTCAAGACTCCCAGTGAGAATGCGATCAGGTAGGCGACCCGCTCCTGGCCGCGAAAAAGGGACCAGCCCGGCGCAAACCGGTAGAGAAATGGGTAGACGGGAAGCAGGTCACCCAGGGAGACAAGGAGGGCGATGCCGCCGGCAAGAAGGAAGAAGATTGCGGCGGGCCGGGAATAAGGACTTTCAGTTTCGAGTCTGAAATGCTTCGTCAGGAGCGCGGCTACAGCTACGCCAGCCAGGCCCAGCCCCAATATTCCGACATATAGAGGTGAGTACAGACTGAAGACGCGCGGTAGCACAAGCTGCCACAGGTCTTGCGGAGGAAAGCCGCTGCTCAACTCGTGAAAGGGGCGGGCAGATCGTACAGAAAGCGCCGTGAACTCAAGCGCGGGCCACAGTTGCGCGGCGGTCAGGCAGACGAGCGTGAACGCGTAGACGAACATCATTCCGGGGTAAAGCAACAGGCGCCGTAGAGCTGGCGGCTTTGCGTCTTGCGAGGGCTCGTTCCTTCCGTCTGCCTCATGAGATCGGCGCCAGTGAATGACGGCCAGCATCAGCATCCACCCGCCGACGGCATAGGTGAGAAAGAGGAAAGTCTGGGGATGGTTGGCAAAGAAAGCCACCGCGTGGACTGCGCTGGCCAAGAGCCAGCGGCGCCATTTCAATTCTCCTGATACAGAGGGCAACAGCAACCACAAGATGAGCGGCAGCCAGACGGCCACCCGCAGGATGCCAAGCTGCAAGGGCGGATAGCCGGTGAGGTAGCCGGAAAAGCCAAACGCCAACCCAGCGGCGAATCCTGCCATGCGGTTATTCGTCAGTCGATGCACGAGCAGGGAAGTGAAGCTGCACGCCAGTATCAGGTGAACAAGCGCTTCCACCTGCAGCCAGTAGAGTCGGCCTACTACAGTGGAGCTGAATGACGTGAGAAGAAGGAGAATGTTGCTGACAGGATAGAAGACCGCAGATTCGGTATCGGCGAGGAAGGGATGGCCGGCGTTTACGTGAGGATTCCAGACAGGCAACTGTCCCGCCAACAGGGCGCTCTGCTGAAAGAAGCTGTAGGGAAGGTAGTGGCGGGTAAAATCGCCTGGGGCAAATGAGGACAGACCAAGCAGGTAGGGAGCAAAAAACAGCGCGGCCAATGCGCAGTACGCCCAGTGTATGGGAAATCTCGAGCTTCTCCGCTGCTGGTTCATCCTCAGCCGTTCGTCCCCTGTGAAGTGGGTACGGGAAGTTTCCGCCGACTCAGAGTCTTACGCCCGCCGGGTTGGGATCCGAAGTCGTCTTAGGCAAGACAACGTCATCAGGCTTGCGGGGAATCCCTTCCCGCCCAACAGCCTATGCCACCTCAATTCATTCAGGCTCAACATATGGGCACCGGCTGCAGGGGGCAACACGTTCACACAAGCCAGGCGACGAAATAACTGGCCAGGCTGAGAAAGATCGTAAATCCCAGGATGTCGGTGGATGCCGTCACCATCATACTGGATCCGAACGCTGGGTCGACTCCGAAACGGCGCAGCGTCATGGGGACGAGTACGCCGACCACAGCTGCCACGAGAAAGTTTCCCAGCATGGCTGTCCCAATCACGGCGCTCAGTATCGGGTTGCCAAGCCAGATAAAGATGACGGCGGCCACCAGTGCGCCGAGGGCCAGGCCATGCAGTATGCCAACACCGAGTTCGTGCCGAAAGACCGCCCAGAAGTCCTGCAAGTCGATTTGTCCCAGCGCCAGGGAGCGTACAATTATCGTCATTGACTGGTTGCCGGCGTTGCCGCCCTGGGCCGCGACAACCGGCATCAGCGCCGCAAGAATAGCCACCGCTGCAATCGTGCCGGCAAACTGGGCCACAACCGTGGACGAGATGAGCGCCGTGCCAAGATTGACCACCAGCCAGGGCAATCTGTCGCGGATCGCCTGCGGGAGAGGGCTGAAAACTGCCGCCTCTTCATTGACCTGGGCCAGGCGGTAGATGTCTTCCGTGGCCTCTTCCTCAAGAATGTCGACCACGTCATCCACTGTGACGATTCCCAGCAGACGCTCTTCCAAGTCAACGATTGGAACCGCGAGTAAATTGTAGCGCGCGAGGATGCGGGCCACCTCTTCCTGATCGGCATCTGCCGGGGCGGAAAGTACGTCCGAATCCATGATCGCGTCAAGTCGCGCATCGGGGTCGGCCAGAAGGAGCGCCCGCAGGCTGACAATTCCCACGAGCCGCCCCTGGCCGACCTGGCCTGGCGTCGCTGCCGACGGGACTGTTGACCCGTCGCCTTCGAGGACGTACAGGTAATAGAGGTCGTGCGCGTCTTCGTAATGTTCTCGGAGAAACCGCATGGCCTGGCCGACAGTCATGTGCCGTTGCAGCATATGGCGGGGAGAATTCATGATCCCCCCTGCGCTGTCTTCCGGGTACGCCAACAGAGGCGCGACGCCGGCCGCGGCCTCCATTTCGGTCAGTATCTCCTCTTTCGCCCCTTCGTCCAGCTCGCCGATCAGATCGGCGGCCATGTCCGGTTCCATCTCATCGAGGACGTCAGCCAGTTCGGAAACCGTCAATCCACTGACGACCTCCACCATTTCCTCTTCGTCCAACTCTTCCAGAACGTCGGCCACTTCCTCCCAGGGCAGTTCCTTCAATACGAGGTTCTGCGCTTCAGCGGGGATTCGATAAAGAATCTCTGAGCTGTCCGCCGGATGCAAGCGGCGGAGGATGTTGACGACCGCGCCGGTGTCGCCTCTGTCCAATAGCGATTCGACTCTTTCCAGCAATTGCCCGACGGCTACGGGTGATGCCATGGGTAGCTCCAGAAGGGCGCCTTTTCGCACGTCCGCGGAAGGGCCGGAAGACGTGAGCCTGTACTCTGGCTGCGGGGGCGCTCTGCAAGGGGACTTCAAAGAGAAACGCCGACCGTGAATCGGCCGGCGAAGGGCAGCCCTGTGTTGAGATCTATGCCAACGAAATGATCAGTGTAAATTCGGAAAGGCTCTCCAGCCGTTGCGCTTCCCCCAAGTGTTCCCGTCTTAAGGCGCGAAAATGCCATCCTCAACGGTTTCCGGTTGGGGATAGGGGCTGGCTTCGGCAAATTCGATTGCGTCTTCTATCTCGATGGCGGCTCGCTGGCGGATTTCGTTGAGCTCGTCCAAATCCGCCGCCTTCTGGGCAAGCAGTTTCGACTCGTATCGGGCGACCGGGTCTTTCTTCTCCCATTCGGCCAGCAGCTCGCGCGGCACGTATTCTGCCCCGTCATGGATAGCGTGCCCCATCATGCGCATAGTTTTGGCCTCGATCAGCGAAGGGCCGCCGCCGTGCCTGGCCCGTTCAACCGCATCGCACGTTGCGTGATAGACGGCCTCAACGTCGTTCCCGTCGACAATGACGCTCGGCATGTTGTAGCCAGCCGCGCGGTCAGCGATATTCTCGATGGGGATCGAATCCGATACATGGGTGGAGTAGGCGTACTGATTGTTCTCCACGATCAACACATACGGGGCATTGTAGAGGCCTGCCATGTTGAGCGTTTCGTGCCACAGCCCTGCACTACTGCCGCCGTCGCCGACGTAGGTCATCGCGACGCGTGCTTCATTGCGCAGTTTCAGGGTCATGGCAACGCCCAATGTGATCGGCATTGACATGGGGATGTGGCTGATATAGCCAACGATCCCCAGACTCAAGTCTCCCATCCCGTGGATGTTGGCGTCGCGGCCGCCGGAGACTCCTGTGGCTTTGCCAAGTAGATTGCCGAAGACCCGGCGCGGTGTGAGACCGCGCAGAAAGTAGGCGCCAATGTCGCGGTGCATCGGAGCGATTATGTCCTCCGGCGCCAGGGCGTAGGCTGAGCCAACGCTGACGGCCTCGTGACCTCGTTCGCTGAACGTTCCGCCCAAACCACGGCCCTGTTTCCACAAATTGACCATGCCTTCGTCAAAGGTCCGGGTCAAAACCATCCAGTAGAATAACTCCAGCTTCTGCTTACTGGTCAGCGCCGCCATGACCAAACCCCTTATGCGCTGAATTCTGCAACCGATCGTTCGCGATATTCCGTCAATTCCGCCTGCAATCATACCACAAACTGGTGTCAGCTGCAGCGATTGCCCTGCGAGAGGGCGCCATCAAAGTCAGGAGCTTTCTGCTGTCAGGATGGGGATTTGCACGGAAAGGGGCAGTCGTCTGGACGGGGATTTGGGGGATGGGCTCTGATATGTGGTCTATGATTCGTGGCGGGCCGAGACGACGTGCGGAATGGCAATTTCGCGCTCGTCTGCGGGCGATGAGCAATTGCGTCCATTGCCGGCCCGGCAACCGTGTCGGCATTGGCAAAGGGACTCAATCTTCGGGGGAGGATGGTGTCACGCCCAGCCGGGCCGCAGCGAGGACAAGGATCTGTTCGACCACCTCTTCGACAGTGGCGCCAAAGGTCTGGATCTGGCGGGCGTCTTCGGCTGGCCGCAGCGGCGCGACCGCGCGACGACTGTCCGTCCGGTCCCGGACACGCATGTCCTCCAGGATTCTGTCGAAGTCGGCTTCCCTTCCCCGTTCAACGAGCTCGCGAAAGCGGCGGCGCGCCCGCTCCTCCAACGGGGCGTACAGGTAGATCTTGAGCGGAGCCTCCGGAAGCAGGACAGTCCCAACGTCTCGGCCAACCATGACCACGCCTGCCTTGCCCGCGGCCCCCGAGCCGTACGCCAAGCCAATGCGCCGCTGCTTGCGAGTCAACTCCCGCCGGACCTGAGCATAGGCGGCCACCTCGGAGACGATGCTGTCGACTCGGGGGCTGCGTATGGCCCAGGTGACGTCCGCCTGCCCGACCAGGATGGTTGCCTGGCGTCCATCGGAGAGGTCGCTGTCAGGGGCGTCGACTTCGATGCGCAACTGTTCGGCAAGGCGGCCAACCGCTTTGCCGTCAGCGCTATCGATGCCCTGTTCCAGTACGGCCCAGGCGACCGCACGATACATGACCCCTGTATCGAAGAAGACAAAGCCCAGGCGCTTGCCGACGAGGTATCCTACGGTGCTCTTGCCCGACGCGGCCGGTCCGTCAATTGCGATGGCGTTCACGGTCCGGTCACGCTAGAGAAGGCCATCCAGGTAGAGCGAACCAGGATTGTCGTTGAACGAACGAAGAGAGGAAACCGGTGTTCGCGGAACCAAGGCCGCGAGTGGTTGTCACTGAATGCTAAGTGCATGTTAGCGACCTGTCATGCAATGGTCAGGGTCTTCGCCTCTGCCCGCGCGGCGGCGTGCGGCGCCTTGCACGCGAGCGGCCGACCTCCCTGGCCTGACTCGTCCTTTTGGGGCCTCTGCGTTTGCCCCGGTCAACCATGTCTTTGAGGGCAAAGACTTCACCGGAGGTCAAGGGCTTGGCCATACCGGGTTCCAACCCTTCCAGTGTCAGGGGGCCGATCGACCACCGAATCAGCCTTCGCAACTCGATGCCCACAGCCGAGGCCATGTGCCGAATCTGGCGCTTCTTTCCCTCACGCAGAACGAATCGCAGCCAGACGCCTTTGTCGGGGGGCGTCGATTTCCAGCCGTCGGCAGGGGTGGCCGCGAAAGACCGGCTTCCGTTGTCAAGCGTAAGCCGGGCCGGAATCCCATCGGCGACTTCGACGCGGGCGGGGGCTGTCCGCCCGCTTTCCAGTTCAATCCCTTCACGCAGACGGACGAGAGCGTCGGCGGAAGGGCGTTTCGCCACCAGGACAAAGTAGGTTTTGGGATGCTCAAAGCGAGGGTGGGTCAACCTGTTGGTCAAGGCGCCATCGTCGGTCAGGAGAACGAGACCTTCGCTGTTGAGGTCGAGGCGGCCAACCGGAAAGACGCGGCCTACGCCGCTGGGAAGCAGATGCGCGACGGTCCTGCGCCCGCGCCTGTCCCCGCCAATGTCGCTAAGGACGCCGCGCGGCTTGTAGACACGGTAGTAGGTGTTGCTGTGGGAAACAGGGACAGGGCTGCCGTCAACAGCAATCGAGACCTCGGCCGGGTCTACTTTGGTTCCCAACTCGGTGATCACCCTGCCGTCAACCCGAACGCGGCCGGCAGTAATGAGGGATTCGCAGGCTCTCCGGCTGGCAACGCCGGCTGCAGCCAGAACCTTTTGCAGACGCTCTTCTGTCATGTGACCCCCTTGCGCTCTAACGGCGACAGCCCAAAGTGGGAACAGCCGCTCCGAAATCTACCTTCTGTCACTGGACAAAAAGCCTTTGCGTCGCAATCACGCCCTCACCCAGGCGCCACTCCAACACGCCCACAAGCATTCCGGAAGCCCACAAGCCTGAAGGGGGCGACTCCAGGCGTCGAAAGACGCGCAGCTCCTGGCGTTCCCATCCTGCCAGCAAAGCATCGAAGAAGGGACCGGATTCGAGCGCGGCTGGATCGACATTGATGCCGTCGGCATACAGAAACCAGCGATTGCCATCCTCATCGAAGAGACGGTCCAAGGCTGTGGGACGGTCGGGCATACGCAAAGGGACCCAACTGTAGTTGCCCTGCACAGCCTGCAAAACTGCTCGCATGTCGTGGTACCGGTCCGCGCTGCCGAGTACGACCGCGAAGAGTTGATGCCCGTTCCTTTCCAGGCCGATGATCAGAGATTGGCCGCTTTGCAGGGTTGTCCCTGTCTTGACTCCATTCACGCCCGGGAAGGAATCGAGAAAACGATTTGTCGTTTGGAGCTGATGGCCGCCCACTGTCATCTCGGCCGTCCCTACAATCTCGCGAAAAAGAGGGTACTCCCACAGCAAAGTGACTAGTTTCATGAGGTCCCGCGCGCTGCTTCTCTGACCTTCGGCGTCGAACCCATTGGGATTGCGGAACTGGGTCCCATGCATGCCCAATTCGCCCGCCCGCCGGTTCATATTGTGGACGAATTCGTCAACGTGTCCAGAATGATGGCGGGCCAAGGCCATGGCCGCGTCATTTCCGCTCGGAATCAGCAGACCGCGCAACAGTTCTTCGACACGCAACTCCTCTCCTGCGCGCAGTCCCATGACGGCCCCGCCAACAAGATCCTCGCGCTGAACGGTAACCGGGTCCGAGAGCTTGTCCTGTTCGATGACCAGGAGCGCTGTCATCAGCTTCGCCAGGCTTGCCGGCGAAACAGGAAGGCGTCCCGCCTTTTCCATGAGCTCGCGGCCGCTGTCGACATCGTACACCATGACCGATGCGGCGCTGACCCCAGGAGGGGGAAGCCTGGCCGCCTGAATCTGGCGTAACTGGCCAACAGTGAATCGCTGGGTCGGGCCAACATCTCGATCGACGATCGTTGGGGGGCCAAACCCGCACAGAAAGAGCGAAATCAGGCTCAACAGAGCCACCGCGCCAAGCGCACGGCAGACCGTGTCGTAATCTGTTGCGGGCAGAAAACGAGCGGCGCTGCCCTGACGAATTCGATTCCGGGCTGTGTCGACTGTCATTTTAGGAACCCGTCGCTACCTTTGGATCGAACCCAGAAGCATGGTTAAGGCTGCGGGAGGCAGAAGCCAGCCAATCGGTACTGCGCTGAAGTGAATACGGCCGAGTTTGGGCACAGGCGAGAAATCCGGCGGCGCAAAGGTGGGCCGTTGTCGGACCTCGCTATTCCGGGGAGGAAGACCCGACTAGCAGTGCAGTTGCGACTGAGGCGCCTGGCGCCCCTCCGCACAAGCCGTGGTCGAACGAACTATGCCGCCGCCGTCTGCTCTCTGGCCCTGACAGGCTTCCTCGCCCTGGAGAAGAGGGATCCTTCCTCCCAGGCAACGACGAGAGGCGTGGCGGTAAAGATGGAGCTGTATGTACCAGATATCAGGCCGACGATCAGGGTAGCCATGAAGATGCGCAGCGTGCTTCCGCCAAAGAACAGGATGGCAGCAAGCACCAGGAGCGCCGTTACCTGGGTGGCGATTGAGCGCTGAGCCGTCTCTATGATGCTCCGGTTGGCAACGGTCGCCAGCGGTTCACCGCGGTGGCGGCGCAGGTTTTCGCGGATTCGATCGAAGATCACAATTGTGTCGTTGACGCTGAAGCCGATAACAGTCAGTGTTGCGGTCAGGAAAAGGGCGTCCAGCTCCCAGCCGGCGACCAGGTTCATAATCGACAGAAACGAAACTGTGATCAAGACGTCATGCACCAGTGCCGCGATGGCGGCGACACCGTAGCGGAACGGGTGGGACACTTCCCGGAACGCCAAGGCGATGTAGGCCAGAATCAGGACAGAGGCGGCGATCACCGCGAGCAACGCGGCCTGGCTTACCTCCGCGCCGATGGCCGGTCCGATGCTTCGGTAGAGACGTTCGTCAAATGCGCCGAAACGATCGACAATTGCTTGTTCGATCACCTCTTTTTGCGCCATATCGATATTCTTGAATTTGACCTGCACCGTGCGATCATCGTCGACATGGAAGGCCTTTGTGTCCGTGAACCCGGCCTCCACAAAAACGCCGCCCAATTCTGTCGGCGCCACCGGCTGTTCGAACCGCATCTCCCACTGCGTACCGCCCGTATAGTCGATACTCAGGGGCAGGAGACCGCCAGTTAAAGAGAGATTCCAGAGAATGAAGAGAATGCCTGGCAGAATGCCAAGCAGCGAAATCAAGAACCAGAGCCTGCGGCGTTCGACTAAACGATACATAGGATACTCTTTCCTAATTCTGCCGACACTTGTGTCGTCTGGAACGCACCCAACGCCGGCTGCGCTCTGAGACTGTCAATTCAGGTCGATGCGACGGCGCAATCCTTGCAGGAGCCGCTAATAGCCCAGCAAGCCGCGACTGCCCAAGAGTTTCTCTCCCTGCTGAGAGAGAAAACTGCGCATGAACGTGCGCGTGACAAATACGGCTGTAAACATGGACAGCAAAACGCCGACGGACAGCGTGATGGCGAAACCCTTGACAACACTGGCGCCAAAATTGTTGCCAAACCAGTACAGGACGGCACATGAAATCAAGGTTGAGAGATTGCCGTCACGGATTGCGGGCCAGGCGCGGCTGAACCCTGTCTCCACGGCCAGACGCAAGGAGCGGCCGCTGCGCAGCTCCTCCTTCATGCGTTCAAAGATCAAGATGTTTGCATCCACCGCCATGCCGATTGAGAGAATGAAGCCGGCGATGCCGGGCAAAGTCAGGGTCACCGGCAACAGCTTGTACATGGCAAGGTTCAGGGTCACGTAGATGGCCAGGGCCACGGTTGCGAGAATGCCGGGCAAGCGATAGAGCAGCACCATGAAGAGCAGCACCAGCGCCCCGCCGACGATCCCGGCCTGCAAGCTGCGGTCGATAGAATCCTGCCCCAGGCTGGCGCCGATCGTGCGAACATCCACGACCTCAAGCGGAACCGGCAGAGCGCCGTAGCGCATCTGAATCGCCAGGCTTTCCGCTTCCTCCTGCGAGAAGTCACCTGTAATCACCCCGTTGTCGTTTATGGCCGCGTTGATTACCGGTGTTGAAAGAACGCGCCCATCCAGGATGATCGCCAGGACCTCGCCTATGTTGTCGCGTGTGTAGGTAAAGAAGTCGCCGCTGCTCTCGCTCTTGAGGTCAAACTGGATCTGCCAGAAGGTAAACTCATCCTGTGTCGCGACGACAGCCTGCAGAATGTCGCCGGTCATGATGGTTTCGAAGGCTTCTTCCGGGTAGGGAATGGACTGGGGGGCAGCCTCTCCTGCGGCAATCGACTCCTGCAGGTCCGCGACCGCATTGGGACGGTTGGTCGTATTGATGAAATCATCAGGTCGGACGGGAAATCCGCCGAGGTCGACAAACTCCAATTGGCCGGTGGAGCGAATTGTTTCAATGGCCTGGTCCGGGTTCTTGACGCCGGGCAACTCTACAATCATACGGCGCTCGCCCTGAAGCTGAACGGTCGGCTCCGCCAGCCCCAGGCCATTTACTCTCTGCTCGACGATGATTTTGGCTGAATTGAGCGCATCCTCCGGCAGCGGCTGGTCTTCGCTGATCTCTGCCTCCAGCAAGACCTGAGTTCCGCCCTTAAGATCCAGCCCCAGGGTGAGGTCGCGGATGTCTCGCTGGGTATCCACCCCCGGAGCCAGGCCTTCCTCCAGCCAAGCGGGATGGTCGAGAGGAAGCGCGACAAAGAGCGAGCCCGCGAAGAGGCACAGGATTATAGCTACGTAGATATACTGGTTCCGCATATTGGCCCTTTACGATTACACATTTTGCGTCGCGACGCCTATGAAGGAAACCCAAGCTGTTGCCAATTTATCCGGCGCCGAGGCGACGAAAGCTCTGGCTCCCCGCGCGCTGGCGGTCACCCCATCCGTCCGGCGCTGCATTGCCGCAGCACATAGACTCCTGTGAAAATGGCAGGCAGCCCCCTATACAGGAGCGCAATCTTATTCATTATAAGCATTCAGGCTAACGACTCCAAAACCGGAGGCTGTTTTTCGCTCCTACGGCTGTCGTTCGGATGAGCGGCAGCCTTGGTGCAGGGCGACCTGGCCTCAAAGGGGAGGACGAAGGGGAATGCGGCATCTTCGGCTGGCGCCACCGCCGCCTTTGCCACCGCTCATGGCAGAGGGCACAGTAGTCGAGGGCCGCGGCGGCCGGGTTCTTCCAAGCGATGAATTCGGGGAAGACTGACCTGCAAAGGGGTTAAGCGGAGGGTCCCGTTTCAATTCCGGCGGGCCTGGCCGACCGTCGGCGAACGCTTGGCTGTACAGAAGGCGGCACACAAAGTAACGCGGGAAATGGCGGCTGTTTCCGAACTGTTGTGAGTTTGACAATGGGCCGCAACTGTGAAATACTTGGGGCGTATCCTAAACACAAGGAGGTGATGCCCTATGAATAACTGTAGTCGTAGTACTGGTCCGATAGCATCACCTCTGGAGTTCGCTCTCTAAGCGATGCTATCGGACCAGAAGCGACAAGACCCTGCCTCTGGCGGGGTCTTGTATTTTCTGGGCAAAGACGGCGTTGATGAACAGTTTCGCGCACGGGGGCGAATTCCCTATACCATATTGTGAGGGAAAAACTCTAAACAGGTTTTCTGTGCCGTGAATTAAGGTATCATGATATGTGGTGCATTGCTCCTCATTGCGCTCACCTTCCGTTAATGGTTGAATGCGTCGGAGGGGGGCTGCAGATTTTCGCAGCGCGAAGTAGAATGGACGAAAAGGAGAGATCCCCATGACCAGCGCAGTCGCCCCAATGAAGCGGCGGACGGCGCCGCCCACCGTACAAGCTCCCTGGCTCTATGGAAACATGGGACGCCTGAGGCGCGATCCGCTAGGATGTTTGCAGGAATTTGTGTCCGAAGCGGGACCTGCGGTCAAGTACAGGTTCTTTGCCAAGTTGTGGGGCTATCTGTTCGTCCACCCCGACCACTACCAGTATATCCTTCAAGACAACTACAAGAATTTCACGAAGTTGCCCCATCCCACCTTTCTGCTGTTATATCCACTGATCGGGAAGGGTCTGCTGAGCAATGACGGCGACTCGTGGCTCAGGCAACGGCGTCTGGCCCAGCCAGCCTTCCATCGCAGACGGATTCAAGGGATGGGAGAGACCATGACGGCGGCGGCGGAACGGCGCTTCTCCCGATGGGAGACGTTCGTTCGCTCCGGGGACGTAATCGCCTTTGACCGCGAAATCATGGAGCTGACTCTCGACATCGCCGGCAGGACGCTTTTCAGCGTCGACTTGACCAACGAGGCCCGCGAAGTCGGCGATACTTTCGGCAGGCTGAATCAGCTATTTGTGAAACTGGTGGTTTCGCCTGCTTCGCTCTACACAATGCGGATCCCATTCTGGCCCAGCACGCGCCGGGTCAGGCGCGATGTTGGCGCGCTTGACCGACTGATCTACGGTATGATTGACGACAGGCGCGAGTCCGGAACCCCGGGTGATGATCTGATGGGGATGCTGCTGTCCGCACGCGACGCGGATACCGGCGAAGGGATGGACGGGAAACAGCTGCGCGATGAGGTAATCACCCTGTTAATCGCCGGACACGAAACAACTGCGCTGCTTCTCACGTGGTTCTTCTACTGCCTGGCCAAATACCCGGATGTTGAGGCTCAGGTTCACGACGAAGTGGACCGAATCCTGAATGGCCGACTGCCGACTGTTGAGGACATACCCAATCTTGTCTATACGCGCCAGGTGGTTGACGAAACGATGCGTCTTTACCCTCCTGCTTATGCACTATCCCGCTTTGGCAACCGCGACGATGCTGTTGGCGGTTACGATCTGCCAGAAAAATCAGTGATTACGCTGAGCCCCTTTATCACCCACAGGCGCCCTGAGTTCTGGCCGAACCCGCTTGCATTCGATCCCGAACGCTTCTCTCCACAGGCCGCGAAGGACCGTCATCGGTTTGCCTACATTCCCTTCGGCGCGGGGCCACGGCAATGCATCGGCGAAGGGTTTGCGCTGACCGAAAGCGTTCTGGTCGCCGCGGCGATCGCGCAGCGATTCCGGTTGCGGAGTCCGGACGATCATGCCGCCGAACTGGACCCGCAAATCACCCTTCATCCCATGGGAGGAATGCCTCTGATCTTCGAGAGTCGCTAATTCTCCTTTGCGGCAAGTCGACCTGCCAGGGACCGGCCTCCCGAAAGGGATTGCAGCGGGTTTCCTGGCGCCCCTTCTCAACCCCTGAGGCAGGAGCCGGTACGAAGCGGCGCTTCTCCCCTCATCGTCCCACCGGCCAAGCACAGAGCCGTTCCGCCGATTCGTTGTGGCTTCCCTTGACGGGTGCTATACTGGCCGTCAAGGAATCCAATGCGCCTGAAAAGCATTCACCGCGGCAAACCAATTCCACTGCGATCCGTCATATTGAAGTGAAAGCCGGGCAAGGAACAGCCTGCAAACCGCGGATGGGCGCGAACAATCCCAAATACAAGGAGTCAGTTTCCGATGACAAAGAGATCGTTGATGGTTTGGGGCGGGTGGGAAGGCCACGAACCCAAGCAGTGCGTGGACATTTTCGCGCCGTTGATTCGAGATGCCGGCTTCGAGGTGGATGTCGAGTCCTCGCTAGACGTGTACACCGATAGCGAGCGAATGGCCTCCTACGACGTCATATCGCAGGTCTTCACGATGAGCTCCATTACCAAGGAGCAGGAAGCGGGTCTGCTGGAAGCTGTCGCGAACGGCGCGGGCTTTGCCGGCTGGCACGGAGGTATGGCCGACGCCTTTCGCCAGAACACGGAATACCAGTTCATGGTCGGAGGGCAGTGGGTGGCCCATCCGGGCAACATCATTGACTACACGGTCAACATTGTCGATCAGAGCGACCCGATCACGGCGGGTTTGGAAGACTTTGCCATGCACAGTGAACAGTATCTGATGCACGTAGACCCCAGCAACGAAGTGCTGGCGACGACAACCTTTTCCGGCGAGCACGCCGCTTGGATCGAGGGAACCGTAATGCCTGTCGTATGGAAACGGCGGTGGGGCCGGGGCAGAATCTTCTACTGTTCTCTGGGGCACGTGGCCAAGGATTTCGATGTCCCTGAAGCGAGAGAGATTGTGCGACGAGGAATCATTTGGGCGGCAAGAACCTGACCGCGTCTATCGGATCAATCTGACAGCAACAAGCCAGAAGATGAAGGGGGGGTGACGATGGAAATGCCAGCGCGAATCGGCATCGTCGGTTGCGGCATCATCAGCAGCCGCTACATTGAAGTAAGCCGGGAACTGCCGGAGATTGAAGTTGTCGCCTGCGCCGACGTGATCGCTGCCGCGGCTGAGGCCCAGGCCGAGAAATACGGGCTCAGGCGCCTGTCCCTCGACGATCTGTACGCTGCGCCGGATATTGACATGGTGCTCAATCTCACACCTCCACCCGCTCACTTTGGCGTCAGCAAGGCCGCTCTGGATGCAGGGAAAGCTGTCTACAGTGAGAAGCCCCTGGCCGCGACCTTCGCCGAGGGCAGGGAGTTGCTGGCGCTCGCCACCGAGAAGGATCTTCGCATTGGCTGCGCGCCGGACACTTTCCTCGGCGCTGGGCACCAGTCGGCGCGTCTGTACCTGGACGAGGGCATCATCGGGGAACCTGTCGCGGCCAATGCGTTCATGATGAGCCGCGGGCATGAACACTGGCACGCAAACCCTGCCTTCTACTACAAACCGGGCGGGGGGCCCATGCTGGACATGGGCGTATACTACCTGACTGCGCTGGTCAATCTTCTCGGCCCCGTAACGCGCGTGACAGGCACGACGCGGGCGACATGGCCCGAGCGCACGATTCTCAGCCAACCGCGGCGGGGTGAAGTGATCCAGGTGGAGGTCCCCACCTACGTGACCGGCGTGCTGGATTTCGGCTGCGGAGCCGTCGGCACAGTGATTACGACCTTTGACACGAAGGCTTCCAATCTGCCGAATATCGAGCTGTACGGCGCGACCGGTTCGCTCGATCTGCCCGACCCGAATACCTTTGGCGGACCGCTGCAACTGCGCACGGCCGAGGACGGGGCATGGAAGGAGCTGCCCCTCAGGCTCGGCCATGCCGGCAACAGCCGGGGATTGGGCCCGGCGGACATGGTTGTCAGCGCGATTGAGGACAGGCCGCATCGCGCCAGCGGGGAGATGGCGCTGCATGTGCTTGAGATCATGGAGGCGATTCACGTCGCTTCCGAGACGGGGCGCCACGTGGCGTTGACGACTCGCTGCGACCGTCCGGAGCCCCTGCCGGAAGGTGTCTATGAGGGAGTCAGGCCTTCTTCTGGTTGAGCCTGGTCAGTTCTTCATGCGAGAATGCCCCCCGTAGATTGTTCTGCCCGCGCTGAAGGAGGCGCCTAATCCATTCAACACGCATACTCGTTTCACGACGAATGCCTACTCTTGTTCCTGCGCCAACTGGTCTCTAAATGTGAGGACTGAACGTAGTCGAGGACCCTGGCATACGCCTCGTCTCTAACCTGACATGCTGGGGCTCCAGTTACAGGAAATGCGTTGAATTCCAATTGCGACGCCTCCTTCAGTGTAGTTCCGCTTCATTGTTGCGATTGAAAGAGCGCCCTTGGGAATCGGAGGGGCGCTTACGGCAAGGCAGATCCTTTGCCAATGACTGTTAAGAGGCTCAGATGACAGTGCAAATGATTCAGGGCGTGCCCGTCTGGGGCGACCCGCAGGACAACGCAGTCAGACAGATTGTCAACTGCGCGCAGGATGCTGACGCGGTCGCGTTGATGGCGGACCATCACCTGGGCTATACGGTTCCGATCGGCGGCGTCGTAGCCTACCATGGCAAGTTGAACCCCGCCGGAGTCGGCTATGACATCGCCTGCGGGAACAAAGCCATTCGCCTCGATATCCCCGCTGTCGAAGTACGAGAAAATATAGTGCGGATCATGGACGATATCTGGGAGACCATCTCCTTTGGTATCGGGCGCAAGAATAAGCAGCGGGTGGACCACCCCCTTTTCGACGACGATCCGGCCTGGGACCTGCCAGTTGCCGCCAAACTGAGAAAGCTGGCGGCAGAACAGTTGGGAACTGTGGGCAGCGGCAATCACTATGTCGACCTGTTCGAAGATGAACAGCAGCGAATCTGGGTCGGCGTCCATTTTGGCTCCAGGGGACTCGGCCATCGCCTTGCCACGCACTTCATGAAAGCGGCCGACCGGGAACGGACTGGAGATTCGGGACCCAAACCGGAGCGCAAGGGGCGCGGGCGAAAACGTCGAAGCGCTCTTGAAGGCGTTCCGAGTTTACTCGGCGTTGACTCGGCCCTGGGGCAGGAGTATCTTGCCTGCATGCTGCTGGCGGGGCGGTATGCCTATGCGGGCCGCGACTGGGTATGCCAGCGCGTGGCCGGGATGCTGGGCGCGACAATCGTCGAGGAAATACACAACCATCACAACTTCGCCTGGAAGGAGCAACACGGGGGCGAAACGCTCTGGGTCACGAGGAAGGGCGCGACCCCGGCATTTCCCGGGCAGAAGGGCTTTGTGGGCGGTTCGATGGGTGACGTTTCGGTCGTGTTGGAGGGCATTGACAGCGAAGAGGGTAAGCAGGCGCTCTATTCGACCGTCCATGGCGCGGGCCGGCTCATGTCACGCACACAAGCCGCGGGCCGTTTCCGCTGGAGAAAAGGGCGCAAGGTGCAGGTCAAGCGGGGCCAGATCAGCCGCGAACAGATGCTGGCGCCGGTTCGGAAGTTGGGCGCGACGTTGCGCGGCGCGGGGACTGATGAGGCGCCCCAGGTCTACAAGCGGCTGCCCGAAGTGCTGGCGCACCACAGCAATACGATTCGAATCCTGCATACGCTCACGCCGCTGGGCATCGCAATGGCCGGCGAGGACGAGTACGACCCGTATCGTGACTGAATGTTTTACCCGCCGGCGGCCTCCCCACATGCCCCACTGATGGAGGCCGCCGACCCTTCTGTCGTCCGACCCTGACGCGCTACGACTCCTTGAGCAGTCCCTTGCCTTCCGCCTCGCCGAGCACCGTTTGAATCGTCTCGACGAGCTGACGGGCGGACTCAACGCTCAGTTCCACGGCAACGCGGGCCCCGGGGCCGCGGCTCTCGTTGACAAAGTCGATGTTCAGGGCGTGTTCCTCGGGCGCGTGAAAGGGGTGGTCCCAACTCACGTTTGCCTGGTTCATATCAAACCAGCCGCCCGCCCCCTTGCCGAAGCCTTCCAGCGGGACTTTCTGGACGATCATCGTACACATAGTTCCACTCCTCTTTTGTCGGAATCGTAACCAGTTTTTTTTCGTCTTCTTCAGGGCTCAAGCGGCTAGTCTGCCGCCGAGGAAGGCCCAGATTTTGTCCCAGCCGTCGACTGCCTGGGCTTGGCGGTAACTGGGGCGGTGGTAGTAGAAGAAGCCGTGGCCGGCGCCGTCGTACATGTGAAATTCGTAGTCCTTGCCGTGACGCTTGAGGGCTTCCTCGTGAACTGCTACCTCTTCAACGGTTGGGCTGTGATCTTCGGCGCCGAACAGACCAAGAACAGGGCTTTGAAGGTCGGAAGTATAGTCTATGGGCGCGACGGGCCGCTGCGGGGTGAGCTGGTCGGATTGCATGACAACACCGCCGCCCCAACAGTCGACTACGGCGTCGAAGCCCGCGACCCGGCTGGCGGCCAGCACTGCGTGCCTTCCCCCCGAGCAGGTGCCAAACACGCCGACTTTGCCGTTCAGAATGGGTAGGGCCCGAAGATACTTCATTGCGGCCTCGATGTCCGCCACGGCCTCATCGTCGGGGACCCCGCCATCGGCGCGTACCGCCGCGGCCACGTCGTCGGGCGCGCCATGCCCGGTTCGTTCATACAGATTTGGCGAGATAGAGGCGTACCCGTGATGCGCAAACCGCCGGGTTGCCTCGCGGTACCATTCGTCCCAGCCAGGCATGTGATGAATGAGCACCATGCCCGGGAAGGGCCCTTTCCCCAATGGACGGGCGCAGTAGGCGAGGACCCTGTCCCCGTTCGCTCCCTGAATGGCCACGGTTTCGGCGAGCATACCTTCATACTGATCGGTTGTGTACATTTCACTTTCTCCTGGGTGTCTGGAAGGGGTTGACGGCGCAATACTTGAGATGGCAGCGTCGCAATGCGGGGCCGTACTACCCTGCTTCACATCCAACTGCTGCGCGGCCAGTCCTGGCGGATTCCGCATAGCATACCACAGTCCAGCGCAAATGCGCCTGCATCAAGCCGAAAATCAGGGCTTTCTTCAACTTGATTTGCATTAGATAGCGAACTAAAATAGATCGAATCAGGCCCCAAGTGGGGTCTCAGGTTAAACACACTCCGGGAAGGTTTCTCAATCAGTCGGCAAACAGATTTCAGATCGGCCTGCATGGCCCCTCGAACCGCGCCCGCCAGTGGACGTGGGCGCCCAGTTGCTCAGGTCCTTCCAAGGTGATCGAGGCCGGAAGCCCGGTGATGAGTCGGAGTAAAGAGCATCCTCAGCCCCACAAGGTGACCCAATGAACATTCTGCCACACGCGGTAAACCGATTCAACGGCATTGAAATCAACACCGAGGATCTGCCGCGCAAGCCCGAGGAGTTCGCGGCGAGCCTTTCAACCTCCCTGATCAAATGGATCCAGGATGGCCGCTTTCTAGTCTGGCTGCATTTGCCGATTGAGCGGGCCCCCTTGATCCCGATCTCAACCGCGGCGGGATTCGTCTTTCATCACACTGAAGAAAACTATGTACTCCTTGTTCGCAGACTGCAGAAGGATGCCCTGGTTCCAGGCTATGCTACCCACTACATTGGCGCAGGCGGCGTGGCGATCAACGAGCGTCAGGAGCTGCTGGTCGTTTCCGAAAGGCACAGGGGATCATCGCGGCCATACTATAAATTGCCCGGCGGCGCGCTCCATCCCGGCGAACACCTGGCTGCGGCTGTGGTGCGGGAGGTGCTGGAGGAGACCGGCGTGGAAACAAGGTTCGAGTCTGTTATCTGCTGGCGGCACTGGCACGGCTACCGCTATGGCAAATCGGATATCTATTTCATTTGCAGGCTTACTCCCCTTTCGGAGCGGATCGAGAGAGATGACTGGGAAATCGACGAGTGTCTGTGGATGCCCGTGAACGAGTACCTTCAGCATGATCTTGTCGGAGACTTCAACCGCGCCATCGTCGAGGCGGCAATCAATACGCCCGGTCTGAAGAATACCTGGATGGACGGCTACGACGATCCAACCAGGCGGGAGTTCTACTGGCCTGAGTATTCGTAACGACAACTGCAAGTCCCTCTTCACAGTAGGTCGGAGTCGATGACCTGGCGCGCCATTCGGGTCTGGGGGCACGCGAGTCGAGTGCGCGAGATTCGGCGCGGGCTCTATTGGGGGTAAGTCCATTTGGCAGGAATGTTTCAGGATGCCGGCTGTGGAGAAAATGGACCAGGCTGAACGTGGGGCGTTAGGGCAAAGAAGGAGGAGCGCCAGGATGACGATTCCAATCGACTATACAGAGAAGGTCTACGCCGGCGTACTGGGCAAACTGATCGGCGTGTACCTGGGCCGGCCCTTCGAAGGCTGGACCTATGAAATGCTCGATGAACGCTTTGGCGAGATCAACTACTATGTCCATGAGCATCTTGACGTGCCCCTGGTCGTGACGGACGATGACATTTCCGGCACGTTCACCTTCCTGCGCGCATTGCCCGACTACGGCAATGCCGATTCGATCACGCCGGCGCAGGTCGGGCAGACCTGGCTGAACTACATTATTGAGGAGCGTACAATTCTCTGGTGGGGCGGAATGGGCAACTCCACCGAGCATACGGCCTATCTGAGACTGAAGGAGGGAATCTCCGCCCCTCGCAGCGGCTCGATGGCGCTGAACGGCCAGGTCGTATCCGAGCAGATCGGCGCGCAGATATTCATCGACGGGTGGGCGATGGTTGCGCCCGGGGATCCGGAGCTGGCGGCTGATTTGGCCCGCCGCGCGGCCAGCGTCGCCCACGATGGGGTCGCAATTCACGGCGCGCAGGCGCTGGCGGCGATGGAAGCCCAGGCCTTTGTCGAAACGGACATACACAGGCTGATCGATACAGGCCTGGCCGTCATTCCAAAGGACTCTTTGATCCGCGCCTTGATCGAGCAGATTCGGGAATGGCACGCGGTCAACGGCCCCGACTGGAGAAAGACCAGGGAGCAGATCGCCGACAATTTCGGGTACGACAAATACGGTGGCAACTGCCACATGGTTCCCAATCACGCGCTGATCATCCATTCCCTTCTTCACGGCGACGACAACTTCCAGAAGACGTTGATGATCGTCAATACAAGCGGCTGGGATACTGACTGCAATTCAGGAAATGTAGGCTGCTTGCTGGGCATCAAGAACGGGCTGGCAGGTCTTGAGGACGGCCCTGACTTTCGTGGGCCGGTTTCTGACCGGCTCTATCTGCCGACCGCCGATGGCGGAAGGGCGGTGACCGACGCGGTGACCGAGAGCGTGCACGTGATCAACGTTGGGCGCGCACTGGCGCAGGAGCCGCCGTACAAGCCCAAGAACGGCTCCCGCTACCATTTTGAGTTCCCTGGCTCAGTTCAAGGCTTCATGCCAGATGACAGTGTTGACAGCCGCGGCACGCTCACCCTGGAAAATGTGGCGGGGCATAGCCGGCTGGGCGGGCGCAGCCTGGCGCTGCATTTTGACGGCGTCGCAAGAGGGCGTCCGGCGAGGGCGGCAACCCACACGTTCATACCTTCAAAGGAGACTGCCGAATACTTCGAGCAGCGAGGATACGGTCTGATGGCATCGCCCTCGCTCTGTCCCGGCCAGACAGTGATCGCCGAGTTGGAGGCGGACGCCGGCAACGAACGGGCCGTGGATGCAGGCCTGTATCTGCGACGGTACCGCGCTCGAGATGACCAGCTCATCGTTGAGGCCGGTCCTACGCAACTGCTCGAGCCCGGAGAGCGCCGAACCTTCCGTTGGACGGTTGCGGGTGCCGGCAACGAGCCGGTTGCCGAAATCGGGGTCGCGGTCCACGGCGACGAACGAACCCAGGGCACGGTATACCTGGATTATCTGACCTGGGAAGGAGAACCTGAGGTCACCTTTTCACGACCGGACGCGCCCGCGGATCTGCGCCGGATGGGAATGGCTGCGCCGCAGATGTGGCGGCGAGCCTGGGTCGACGGCGTTGACAGCTACGACTTCTGGTGGCCTGAGGCATTTCGAATTGTTCAGAATCGCGGCCGCGGCCTGCTCATGACAGGGACGAGGGAGTGGGCCGATTACGAGGTGGAGTCGGAAGTTACCTTTCACCTGTGCAAGGCTGCCGGCATTGCGGCAAGAGCGCAAGGCATGCGGCGCTACTACGCCATTCTACTCTGCCGTTCAGCCGAAGGCCGCGGCCTGGCCCGTCTCGTACGCGCGCTGGACGGGGACACCGTCTTGGCGGAAGTCGACTTCCCCTGGGATTTCGGGGATACGCACACCTTGAAGCTGCGGGTCACAGGAGATCGTGTGCAAGGATTCGTCAACGACATGAACACGCCTCTATTGGAGGCAGCTGACGGCAAACTGGCTGGCGGCGGAATAGCCCTGGTGGTCGAGGAAGGAAGGGTGATGACCGATGAGGTGGTCGTGCGGCCTTGAAGGGTTCTGTCAGGGCCGCAGCGTGCCCATTCTCATCCTGTGAAACTTCTCGCGGGCTTTCGTTCGGGAAGCAGGAACGGGGCATCCAACGTGGATTCTCATCCCAATCCGCCTTTCCTAATGGGATTCGGGGCCGAAAAGTGAGCTCGTTAGGCCAGCGGGAATAGGTCCATCCCAGACAGGGGACTGACAGAAAAAGCCGCTTGCGGAAATCAGCGTGATTTCGCCCAGATTACCTGAACCTCACACGCAGCCTGGTCTACACGCTGGAAACAGGTCCAATCCATGCCGTTGACCTTCCACCCTTTCACCTCCTGCCCGGCGACCGCCCCAAGTGCGGCGCCCCATCGCATGCAATCCTGAAAATCCAGCGCCTTCCCGAAAATTCTTGTACATGCAGCCGCCCGAGAAACTGCTTCGCGCCCAGTGTCTGCTTCGGTTGAATTGGCAGATCACGTGTGGGATAATGGATGGCGCTGCGTTCTGAAAGATTCCACAGTCAGGTTCGTCATACATGCAATTCCGGCAACTACACTTTCCTTCTGTTTCGCAAGAGAACCGAGATGCAAAACCATTTCTCAAGTGGGCCGGCGGCAAAGGCCAGTTATTGCCCCAGATCGGGCGCCATCTCCCTGCCGGTCTTTGGGAAGGAAGCCTCAGCAAATATGCTGAACCCTTTATCGGCGGCGGCGCGGTGTTTTTTCTCATCTCAAACTTTTTTGACATCCGCGAGTTCTTCATTTCCGACATGAACGCGGACCTGGTTCTGGCCTATTGCACAATCCAGCAGCAGGTTGAAGGTCTGATAGAGAGACTGGAAGACATTCAGAGTCAGTTTCTTAAACTAGACAGAGTTGAACGCAGGCATTTTTACTACGATGTGCGGGAGTCATTCAATTTCGGTAGAGTCAACCGAATCGATCCCACTACGGCGACGGACCCGGCATCGCATGTCGCGCGCCTCGTTTTTCTGAATCGCACCTGCTTCAACGGCCTCTACCGCGTCAACTCCAAGGGGGAATTCAATGTTCCTTACGGGAACTACAGCAATCCCAGGATCTGCGACGAGACCAATCTTCGCTCGGTTTCACGATCTCTTCAGAAGGCGGAGATCCACTACGGCGACTTTACCGCGTGCAAGAGCTTTGTCGACGAGTCCACTTTCGTTTACATGGATCCCCCGTATCGGCCGATCAGCAAGACGTCCAGCTTCAACTCCTTCTACATGCACCGATTTGACGACGATGAACAAAGACGGCTTGCCCTCTTCTACCAGGAGTTGGGGCGCGCCGGCGCAAAAGTGATGCTGAGTAATTCGGATCCGCACAACGAGAATCCGAACGACAATTTCTTTGAGGACCTCTATTCGGGATTCGAAATCCACAAGGTCTTCGCGAACCGTCGCATCAACAGCAACGCCAAAAAGCGCGGTCCGATCACTGAGTTATTGGTTGCGAACTATTGAGGGCGAGGAAGCGAAGCGCCTTTGCGGGGCAGTGGATACTATCGCTGGCTTCTCGGCGCAAAGGCGTGGACTTGGGCATTTCTGGCTCCGCTTTCATCTTCAGGAGCCTTCTTGGGCTGCTCCCAACGGCGCCCCTGAAAGTTGGAAGAACGCGCTCAAAACTGAAGAAAAGGCCGGAAGGCGGGCCGGGGAAGGGGGATTGGTAGACGAATAAGTCAGCCCTTTGGACCTCGCGACGCCGCTTTCATCAAACTACCTCAGCCTAAACTCCTCATGCCGAATGACATCCCGCATGGCCGCTTCAATATATGGATAGGCCAGCCAGACCGACGCGCCCCCGAAGAGCGCGCCCGTCACGGAACGGAGCCACCAGCTGCTCTCGCGCAGGCCGAAAAGCTGGCTGAGGCCGTCGAGGGCCATGGGAAAGAGCAGCAGGACATATATTTTCAGGCTGATGGAGCGGACGCGTCCTCGCAGCAGGCCGAAGAGAAGGCCGGCCGCCACGACTGAACCGTAGATGGCAACATCGCGTTGACAGATTGCGACCTTGTAGCCGGTGTCGTCGTTGCCGCGAAAGGCCCTGCGTTGCCAGAGACCCCCGTCGGATTCCACTCCCGACCTTTCCAGCGACGTGAGACTGTATAGGGGCTGCTCGCCGAAGAGAAAGTAACTGCGTTCAGGGAGCTGGTGGCATGTGGCCGAATAGACCGAGTAGATGAGCGACGCAGGCAGGGCCAAGCCGGACGTTGCAAGGACCGGCGCAAGAAACGGGAGGATGAGGTAGAGGGCGACAAGGGAATTGAAAAGTGCGAGCCAGTGTCGGGCAATCCCCATGACCGCGCCGTCGACTCGGCGAGCAACCGCTGATTGGACACTGCTCTGCGCCTCTTCCTCGCGGCTCGAAGTCATCGTATTGGCCTGTTCGGGCTCGCCTTCTGCGTCTTCACTTGGGCGCGGATGACGCGTCGCAAGGCCGTCTGCTCAATAGGATGCTCCAGGCGCAGGATGACCTGGCCCTCCCTTTCAACATTTACGCAAGGCACATGCGCCATTTTTTCCGGCATGACGCCGGATTCCTCTTCCAGAAACGTCTCGATGAAGTCAAATCCGTACTCCACCTGCAAGTCCAGGAGTTCATACTTTATGGCGTCGCAAAGTTGACAGTTCTGCTTGGTGAAAAGCGTTATGCGCATTGCGCGCCTCACTGGTTCTTGATCTGGTTGACAAACTCGTGCAGCTGTTCCCCGGCAAGGAATCCCGGCCAACGGGCGCCGATCGATCCGTCTGATCGGACAAATACCGTCGTGGGCATATTACGCACATTGTAGGCCCTGCGAATCGAGTCTTCCTGGTCCTGTACGACGGTCATGTTCATTCCGAACTCTGAGGCGAACGCTTCGATTGCAGCTCGTTCCTCACCTACGTTTACCTCCAGAACGACGAGTTGGGGATCGGACTCGTGAAGGGCGACCAGGTCCGGCATTTCGGCTCGGCAGGGCCCGCACCAGGTGGCCCAGAAGTTGAGGACGACGGGCTTGCCCTGGAGGGAGGCGAGGTCGGCGCCGCGCCCATCCTCAAGAAAGAAGGCGAAGTTGGGCGCGTCGTCTCCGACGCCTGCGCTCCCTTCCTGGACGTTTTCAGCTACGGGGAAGCCTTTGCCCAACGCGTCAGGGAACTGGTCGAGAGGCGTGGGCATGAATTCCTGCGGCGAGCCGTCGGCGGGCGGCGCCGCGGCGCAGGCGGCAATGGCCAGTGCGATTACAGCCCACGCTGCCAGCAGTTTTGACAACTGTTTCAGCGGACTGTGCATGTTCTATCAACTCCTGTCGCCGGAGAGCGCCGCGCCGCTCAGGTAGCCGATGTAGGCAGGAATCAGAGGCAGCACACAGGGACTGATAAAGCTGATGATGCCTGCCACAAAGGCCAACGGGGCTGCGCTGAGCGCTCCGGCGCTAAAGGCTGCGTTTACCCCAGTTGAGGTGGAAAGCGCTTCTTCCAGCAAAAAGACCCATTCATTCAAGAATGCAAACTGTGTCGTCAGCATCGTTAGCCGGTCTGCCCAAAGAAGCCAGGCCACGTAGAGCAGAAAAATGCCGCTGATGACGCTGACGACGTTGGCGTGGCGGTTGAGCTTACGCAGAATTGAAGTGGCCTTGCCAAATGCGGCCCCGGTAATCAAGAAGGGAAGCCCAAGTCCCAGGCTGTAGATGGCCAGCAGCAGAGCGCCCTGGACGACGGTGGCGCTATCGCTTGCAAGAAAGAGGATGCTGGCCAGAATAGGACCGACGCAGGGGACCCAACCGGCGCTGAAGCTGACACCCATCATGGCGCTGCTGAGGTAACCCCAGCCGCGTTTCACTTTGTGCAGCTCGGTCACTCTGCGTTCGGTATACATCAGGGCATTCAGGAAGCGCAGAATATCAACCAGCGCCGCGATGGCAGGATTGGAGGCAAGGCGTTCATTTGCCTGGACGCGATTCACGATCCAGCCGAGAACGCCAAGCGTGGTCAGGCCGAAGACCGCGAGAAGGACGGCGCCGATTCGCTGAACGATGGGAAGGTACTGGTTCAGATTCTGTCCCAGGAGGCCGGCAGCGGAACCTAACAGGGTAAAGACAGCGCCGAAGCCGATCACAAAGGCAAGAGAGTGAAGAAAAGTGTTGCTGCGCCTTGCCTGCTTGGGTCCGGTCGTGCCCGAAAGAGGACCGGTTCCTATGTTTCTGGTGCTAGAAATGTTTTGCGCCATGTCATTGACCTGCCTAAGTTTCCAGTTTGCCCTGCGTTGCTCGCAAGGCGGCGAACGAAATCTTCTGGTTCTACTTTATTGCCATGAAGGCCGGCGGGCAGTAAACAATCTTACCAAGATTGGAACGAGATTCCCGTCACGTCTGATCGCTGGATATCCTGTCCTGGAGCTCCTCCTCCAACGTGCTCAACTCCCTTTCCAAACTCCGCTGGCGGATCAACATGAAGACCAGGTACCCCCCAACGAGCAGCCACAACAGGACCAGGGCCACTGTCAGATATATCATTCGTATATTTCCCCTCGAATGGCGTCAATGCGGGATTCAAATGCCATCTGGCGCACTCTGTGACACAGTAACGCAAAGAAGAGTAGCGCGAATCCGATCATTGCCATGGCAAGCGTTTGCCCCATGGTCGGACCAATCGAGAATCCCCCCTGCGCCTCCTGGTTGGCGCCATCAAAGACAATTGGATGGATGGACCGGAACAGCCGGGCGCTGTAGTAGGTGAGAGGAACGCTTAAGAAAGCGAAAATGGCGTAAATGCCGGCAAAACGGGCTCGCGTGTCAGGGTTCTCAAAACCATTTCGAAGTAGCATATAGGCGATGTAGATCAGAACCGTAACAGTCGCAGTGGTAAGGCGGGGGTCCCAGGTCCAGTACGTATTCCAGGCAGGCTTGGCCCAGATGGCGCCGGACAGCAGCACGAACACCCCGAAGATCGTGCCGACTTCCACGCCGGCCGCGGCCCACCAGTCCCACACCAGGCGCCGACTGAACAGATAGCCCAGGCTGCCGACCAGAGAAGCCAGGAATCCAAGGAGGGCCGCGATGTTGCTGCCAATGTGAAAGTAGAAGATTCGTTGGGCGACCTGTTCAACGCCGCCGAGATTGATGGCGTCTCCGGCGTAAAGAAGCCCCGCCCACGTGGCTGCGATCATGGCAAACGCAGCGACGGCATCAAAGACGAGCAGGAGCGCAAACCAGCGGCCTGCGCCTCCCTGAACTGCGGATTCGTTCATTTGCGCGTTCCAAGGCTCTTAGTCAACTTTGTTCCCAGATCAGGTCGATAAACAAGAAGGCAACCGCAAAGACCACAATATCATAGAGCGCGATAATGCCAATCCAGGGCCAGGCTTCTGACGTAGCCCTTCCGTCAAGCACAGCAGCCGTCAGACCCACACCAGAGATAAAAAGCGGCGCCAGGACAGGAAGCAGCAGTACTGGCAGCAGAGTCTCTCTGGCCCTGTTGCGTGCTGTCAGAGCCGCGAAGAGTGTCCCGACGGCTACGTAACCGATCGTGCCAAGCAGCAGCCCCGCAAGTATCAACGGTTTCAGCAGATTGACGTCGAAGAGGATGAGCAGGGTCGGGACAAGAAGCGCTTCGACAATCAGAAAATAAACCAGATTGGCGGCAGTCTTGCCCAGGTAAAGCGCCGACCGTTCCACCGGAGCCAGCAGCAGTCCTGTCAGAGTGCCAAGATCGCTCTCCGATCCGAAAGAACGGTGCAGCCCCAATACGCCGGCAAACATGATGATTACCCACAGGATTCCAGGCGCCACCAACTCTGTCCGCGGCACACGCAGGTCGAAGGCCAGGCCAAATATGACGGCTGCGAGGAGAGAGAATGCGGCCATCGTCCCCAGGATTTCCTTGGCGCGCAACTCTGTGCGCACGTCCTTGTCGGCCACCGCCCACACAACTCTGAAATAGCCAGCCAGGCCGCCGCGCGTCCGAAACTGTCCGCCCTCCTTAGGGAGCTCTGCCATCATACCCCGCGTTCGACCGCCTGTCCTGCGACGGAGAAGTGAGAATCAAATTCCACGCGCGGCTTCTCACTCCCCATTACGTTTCGAGCCGGCAATCTGTTGCAGGCAACCTTTGCGTAGCTCGTAAACCCGTTCTGCCCAGCTGAATGCGCGCGCCGCGTCATGCGTTGTGACGAATACTGCCCGCCCTCTACTGCGCAGCTGCGTAAAGAGTTCAGTTATATCATCCAGGCTCTGTCTGTCCAGCCCGGTGTCCGGTTCATCGAAAATGACCACCGGCGGGTCGTGCAACAGTGCTCTGGCGATGGCCAGCCTTTGCGACATCCCCCGGCTGTACGTCCTTACTGCATCGTCTCGGCGGCCCCAAAGTCTGAGCGATCTCAACAGGTGTTCGATACGCGCCTCGGCGTCATCCAGGTCGTACAATCGCGCGTAGAAGCGGAGGTTTTCCAAGCCCGTTAGTCGATCGTACAGCAGAGGGGCGTGGGCGACAACACCGACATACCGGCGGATCTCGTGGCCCGCGTTTGAAAGCGGCACGGGGCCCAGCCAGACCTCGCCTCGGTCCGGCTTGTCCAGTCCGGCGACGATTCGCAAGAGCGTCGTCTTGCCTGAACCGTTGGCGCCCAGCAAGGCCAGGACTTCGCCTGCGGCAACGGAAAATGAGACATCGCGCAGGATGCGCCTGTGGCCATACCGTTTCCGAACCTGTTCACACCTGATCAGCGGGAGAGAGGGCCCGGTCATTCCGTCTCGCTCGCTCTCTTCTGGGTCAGGGCGATGGCGATCAGCTCCTGCTTCAGATTCTCCCTTTCTCTCTTCCAAGAGTTCTCCTCCAGCTCGCCAAGAGCGTGCAGATCGTCGAGACGGGCTATCTGGTCTATCAGCTCCGCGCGCCGCGCCGTAATCTGCGCGGCTGTCGGCGGCCCCCTGTTTCGTTCTCTCTGCACAAACAGTAGAATCGCCGCAAGAAGAGCCAGGGTTACGATCCCGCCGACAACCATAGGGACACGGGCGTCCAGGGGCGGCGCCGCGATCGGCATCTGCCGGTTGGTCTGCGGCTCGCGTTCCGCACGCGGATCGAGCCCCCCGGCCGGGATGAGTCGCCGCAGCCTAACTTGCAAAGGGAGACCACTTGAAACCGGGGCGCTCCAGCGACGGAAACTGACGCCCTGGATCGTCTCCTGGCCGCCTGGTTCAAGGGGTTCGCCGGCGAGCGCAAGGTCCGCTTCCAGCCCAGGCAGGTCGGCAACCAGTACATTCAGCAGCTGAATATCATAGGATACGGGAAAACTAACTTCGGCGGAGTCGTCGGCAAAAGGAAGCCGGTATCGCACAAAAGTCTGCCGGGCGCCGTCACCGGGGCGAACCGGTCGCGTGTCATAGAGGGTCTGCTGGCGCAGAATATAGTCTTCGCCTATCAGCCCGTCCTGGACTTCAACGCCCTGCGCGTCTGCCGGCAGCCCGATGGCAAGGGTGACCGGCCAGTCCAACGTCTCCTCTTTGGTTCCAACAAATGTACGGTCGGAAGCGTTGCCGAATGTGAAGAGCTGCCCCACCAGGAGAGCGCCTGCCTCGTGCTCGATGATCCAATTGGCGCGGCTTACCTGAATGCCGTGCGGATCGGTCGTCGTCTCGTATACTGGCAACGACGTGTCGATTCGATCCGGGCCGACACGGTCTTCGGTGAAATCGGGACCGCTGAATGCCAGGATCGGCGAGGTATAGCGAACGTCTCGATAGGAGGTCTCAACGAGAAAGTAGAAGCCTTCGTCCAACGGCAGGTTCTGGAAGGCGAAACCGCCCTCAGCCTCCGTCATGGCAGTACGGGTCTCCACAAGATTAGTCTGCTGATAGACGTTTAGCATGACCTCCATAGGCCGCAATGCAGAGCCGTCTTCCGTTCCCTGAACGACTTCACCGCTGATTACGCCGGAACCGGAAAGCGAAAAGGGGGCCCAAATGGGTTCGTAGGTGAAGGCGCGCACGTATTCGAGCACAGCCTGCCGCTGGGACATTGACCAGTCGGAACCAAGGTCAGGGTGAGTATCCCGCCAGCGCTGATCCAGCTCGGCCTGGCTGGCGAATATCATCGGGGCCTGCGCGGCAAAGTCGGGTATTTCGCCGCCGGCGGCGGAGCCGTCCCCGCGGCCGTCAGCGCCGTGGCAAGCGCGACAGGACTGGGCATAGAGCTCTGCCCCCTCTGCGATCTCCGTTTCGGTCGTGTGAAGACTCCAGGAGTAGTAGACGGCTTGCCAGATCTGTTCATCGCTCATGCTGTTTCGCCAGGGAGGCATCAGGTTCTCAATGCGGCCGAACTTTGTAACGAAAAAAAGCTCGGCTGGCGAACGATCCCAGATTGCGGCCGGGTCGGAAAAGACGGTTGGGTCGGCGGCCGCGCCCGCGGGGCCGTCACCGTCACCGGCGGGGCCGTGGCAAGGCGCGCAATTCTGGGCGTAGGATTGGGCTGCCAGTCCGGAAAATGGCGGGCGTTGCGGGATCGGGACCTGCTCGGGGTCGAAAGACGGGGAAGGTTCCTGGGCTCGAAGCCTATCGGCTGACAGTGGCACGAAGAGAGCAAGTGCGCAGGCTAGAAAAAGAGCGCAAAGGGGCCATTTGCTGAGCAATCTTCAATTCCGAATTCTGGATGAGGCAAGAGCAGCGAGGAAGTAAGGTCGCGGGAGCGACCAGAACGGAGCCGTAACCTTGTTATTGCTCATCGAAGGCCATCCACGCCTCTTCTCAGCCGCTTGCCCCAAGCAAAATGTCTTCGGGGGCCTCTTCGTAGCGACTGGGACATTTGAGAAGGAGCACGTCTGCCTCAAAAACGCCGCCGGGCGTTAGTTCACCCTCCACGATGACGGAAGCGGCCCGCTGAAAGTTGTCCGGTCGGGGTTCGTAGTAAACGATTTCGAGCTGACCGTTCGGACTTTCCTCGTCCTGGATTCTGAATCGCAGCGTTACGGCCTCGGCATCCCACTGCTCGCTGCCGTCGACAACGATGCCATTGACCCTCAGGCGCTTATCCGCGAGCGAACCCTTCTGTTGCTGGACCTCATCGACCGTCAACCAGTATGCCTTGGCGGTGGTCAGGCCATAGACCATCAGTGAGACGATGACACCAATCAACAAGAGGCCTGCTACAAGGAACTGCGGTTTGACGCCGGATCGTTTGCGCGCCAAGCGGGAAGGGATTGGCCCTTCCTCAAACTCACTTTCCAGATCCTCAATCGTCGGCGTAGATGTGCTCATCGTGGGCTCTATCGTTTTTCCAGCCTGTCGCGAGGCTGTCAGAGTTCTTCCTCCTGCTCTTATGTCGGAGACTGCCGAACAGCTCTTGATATTATACCCTGGACATTATAGATGTTGGGCGGCGCGCCACAGAAATCGAGCTACTGTTGAGGCGCGCCGTCCACGTCCCACTCGATTTCCTCCGAGAGGAGTTCCTCTGCCGCATCTGCCAGCGGCGCGGGCACCAACACATCCCGTTCAGCCAGGCCGCCGTAGACGAATCCATAGATACGGCCCATCGCCTCGCCGCGGACAATCGCGGGTATGCCTGCGCTTTGCAGGCGCCCCTTGACGATCTGCGCCTCCATGGGATTGGCTGCCTGCCATACCACAACGGGCTCCTGCGATAGTGAGCCGCCTGTCGTAGCCGAAGCCTCTTCCTCGGCCGTCTCAACCGTTCGCGTTCGCTCCCGGTTCCTCGTCCACAGCCTCACAAGTCCTCCGGCTAGAGTCGTCATGGCACACTCCTGCGATCATTCAAATGAATACGCGGCAGCTCGGCCGATAAAGGGATTGGTCTCCCGTTCGTCGCCAATTGTGGTCGCGTCGCCGTGGCCTGGATAAACGATGTAGTTGTCGGGCAGCGTGAGCAACGCCACCTGAATGCTGCGTAACAGCGTTGGCCCGTCTGCGAGCGGCAGGTCGAATCGTCCGATGCTGCCGCGGAAAAGCGTGTCACCGGCGAATACCTGCTCGTTGTTGTGGTCTACAAAGACTACGTGGCCGGGTGAGTGGCCGGGCGTAAAGCGGATCTCCAGCGACTCTGCGCCGAACTCTATGGAGTTTCCCGGCTCAAGAAAATGGTCGGGTTCGTCGATCGGATCGACCCTTGCGCCGAGCCATTCGCGGACGCGTTCCGGGGCGGCCCGCAGAATGGGCAGGTCTTCTCGATGGAGGTGAAAGGTGGCGCCGGTGGCTTCTTTCAGAGAGTTCACAGCCAGGACATGGTCGAAGTGGGAGTGGGTATTGATGATCTTTTCGATCGTCAGGCCCATTTCTTCGATCTCGCCCAGGATAGCGCGCGCGCTGTCTCCAGGGTCAATGACGACACCCCGCATCGTCTCCTCACAACCCAGGATGTAACAGTTTTCCTGCAACAGTCCAACGGTGAGGCCGGTGATCAGCATTCTCGCCGCGCTCCTTGAAAGGACTTCACAATCCTTCAGCCTGCTTCAATCTGCGCCTGTGCCGCGCCTTCCTTCTCATTGCAGACCCAGCGTTCACTCCAGCCGGCAATCTCCGCGATGACCGGCGCCAACTCGCTGCCCTTATCCGTCAAGCTGTATTCGACATGCGGAGGGATCGCGCTGACCTGTACTCGCATGACCAGACCTTCGTCCTCCAGCATTTTGAGTCTGCTGCTGAGCGTGCTCGGATTGACGCCGCCCAACTCTTCCTGCAGTTCGCAAAATCGCTTGCTGCGTGCATTGAGAAGCCGATGCACGATCTGTAACGTCCACTTTTGACCAATAATGCGCGCGGCCGCTTCAACAGGGCAGGGCAACTCATCCGGAAGAACCGCAGGATGGGTTTGCACGCGCATCGGGCAGAGTCCTTTCCCAGGCGCGGGCCCAATGTCGTCCGGATTGGGCGTGCGCCGCATACAAATTCCGGGTTCAACTGCAGTCGCCTTGCACACCTGCAGATGCAGGGATTGACCCGGATCGCTCCCCAAATAAGGGGCGATAGTGGCACCGGGCACTATGGTACTATGCGCGTTGCGCCTTGTCAAAGGATTCGAGTACAAGGTAACCGCGCGTTCCTGCCGGGGCCTTGCGTAGGGCCGGTAGGCGAACCTCTGGTTTCAGTTGGCCCGAGGAATTCTGCCCAACCGAGTGCGAGATCCGTCTACTTCCAGCCAAAGGTTGGAATCAGCGCCGTCAAACGGGATCTCGAATATGCTGCGGACCAGCTCGCCCTGCCGCCACTGGGCCGTGGGATATCCGCCGCCGGCCAGCGGTGATTCCACAGCCTGGCCGCCGAGGAGCAGTCTCATGGTCATGTCTTCCGCCCAATCGGAGGGGAGAGGAGTCGGAGCTTGCCAGTAAATGTGTACCTGGAGAAGATCGCCGCTGGAAAGAGGAGTCTCAGGGGCATGTCCAAAGGACTTGCGAAAGAACTCGTATCCGACCAGGGAGACGCGGCCAAGGAGGAATTCTGAACGGTGCTGCATGGGTATAATGGAAAGTGGAATCGGTTGGCCGGGCCGTACCAGGACAGGTTGCGCGATTTCAACGGCGTCCCCCGCAGGCGTGGCCAGGCGAGCCCCGCTTTCCGGGTCGTATAGTGCGGCAATAAGGCGATAGCTCCCCGGCGGCGTTCCGGGCGGCAGCGGAAGGCCGTGGTTGTCGGCGACCACATCGCCCTCCTGCCAGTCAGTGGCGGGAATCGTCCCGCCCCCCGGTTCGCCGTCTCGCTGGACGACCACCTGATTCCTGGCATCCAGCAACTGTACCGTCACTTTGAGGCGCTTGTCCGGCGCGGCCAGGGAGCGCCAGCGCAGGCCAATGAGAAGCGTGTCGCCGCCGGAAAGAGGTTGGGGCGAAAGGCAGACCTCGTTCAACTCAGCAATGTCGCCAAAGCGGCGGGGTTGTTCCAGCGCAGCGCATGACAGCTCCCGCGGCATCGAATAGGTTGCAAAGCGTACGTTGCCCTGCCAGCTTTCAAGGCCTTTGAAGGCGTTCTGCCCCAGCCAATTCTCGACGATTCCCTCGCCGTCCGACTGCTCTGTTGCCCAGTAGACGGCGAAAACCCGGTCTCGATCCCTCGTTTCCCTCTCAAGCGTGTCTTCGGTTTTGGCCCGGTCAGGAGGTCTGTCTACGGGCAAAGGCAAGGCGTCCACCTTGACGTTATAGTACCTCCAGACGTCCGCTTGCCCCTGCGCATTCAGGATGACGAGGTCGTCAACCGGATCAGCCAGCGCAGCTATGGTCTGAGCAATGCCGGCGTAATTGTCACGCGCGCCAGGATCGGTGTAATAGGCGGGAAGGGTGAACGCGGCAAGAACTGCAGCCAGGCCAGCAACGGCCGCGGCAGAAACAGAGAAAAACACCTTGGAGGGAGGGTACAACCTTGCGCTTTCTGCCTTCCGAAGCCCTCGGCCAAACCAATTCAGTTGCCGCACAGAAGTGAACCCGTCAGCCAGACTGCGCGGAGACACCGCGGCCGCTATGCACCAGGCTGGCGAAGCCGCCAGCAGAAACTTCAGGAAGGAAGGATTGAGCAGGCCGAATCCAATCATCACGGCCAGGGGCAGCAGAGTCCAGAGAAGAAGCGCCGGCCCTGCGTAGGCCCTGCGCAAGCGCCAGAGCCCGCATACAGGAAGCAGTCCGACCAAAAGGAGCCAGCCCCATGCCAGCTGAGGCGCGCTGCGAATCGTACCCGTTGCCAGTGTCTGTAGCGCGAGACGCAAAGCTCCCGCAACATCGACATATCCCTCCTGAGAGGGCCAGTTGAGCAGCCGGTCTACGCCTGTCGGCAACCAGGGCAGGAAAGCAAGGAGAGCCAGCGCGTTCAAACCCAGAAAGATGAGGAAGGGCCTCCCCTTTTCAGGTGCGCCGGGCCTGTCAGGAGACTGGTTGAGCGGTGCGACTTCTGTTGGCCCCGATCCGCTGCCCAGGCCCAGCCGCCACCAACAGGCGGCGCCGACGGCCGCCGCCCAAATGACGCCAAAGAAGTAGTGCGTCCACAGACCCGCGGCGGCAGCCAGCGTGTAGATTGCCGCATATCCGATGACTGAAGCGTTCCGGCTACCGGCAATGGCTCGCCGCTGCTTCGCGAGCAGGGCCCACATCAAAACTGTACTTTCCAGGGCGAGCAGGGCGTACATGCGCGCTTCGTGGCCAAAGTAGATCTGGAAAGGGTTGAGCGCGGCCAGGAGCGCGGCAAGGAGGGGGAACAGGAAACGGTCGCCGGCAATTCCGCCGCCTTTTTCCGAGCCCTTGCCGATTTCGCGCGCCGCCAGATAGATAAATGCAACAATGAGAACGCCGGCAACCGCGGAGAGGCTGCGCATCCCCCAGGCGCTGTAGCCGAACGGCCTGGCCCAGACCTTCAGCAGCCAGTAGTAACCGGGAGGATGGATGTCGGCCGCGGCCTCTCGGGCTATCTGTTGGAAGCCGCGCTGCGCCAGGGCCCATGAGTTGCCTTCGTCGTGCCATAGGGAGGAACAGGTGAGGCAGTAGAACCGTACGAAGGCGGCCAGCGCCAGAATGGCGATGAAGAAGGCGCGGCGCAGAAGAGGGGGCCGCGCCGTCAAGCTCCACATGTCAGTCTTGCCCTGGCAGGTCGGCGATGTAGGTCCGGATCGACTCGTACACCGGTTGCGGCGTAAAATCCGGGGCGAGAAGACGAAAATAGGCTTCCGGCTGCTGGTTCTGTTCCCAGTGGTCCGTGGCCCGCTTCAGGTACCAGACGTTGGCTACACCCAGCCAGGGCCAGTCGGCGCGAATGCGCTCGAAAGCCAGGGGCAGGTTTGCGGCCTGTTGCTCCAGGCTTACGCGACCGTAACGCGGTTCCACATCGGCGGGCGCGGCGTTCCAGTTCATCTCGCTGATCCAGATGGGCTTGTGTCCGTCGCCGTTGGCGACCATCAGGTCCCGTATGAACCGGGGCCGGCCGAAGTTCATGACGCGAGGATGCATACGCCTGTCTGTCGGGCCCGACCAGAGGCCGTACCCCTGCGTTGCCATCACGTCAAAGTAGGGCGCGGCGCCGGCGTCGTACATTCTCTGCAGGAAGAGCAGGTCGGAAAAGCTGCGCCCGGGCACAGTTGTCCCGTCGAGATCGATTGTCGCCGCCAGGGCGCCGGCGACGATCACAGCGTCGGGATCGCTGGCACGGATGGCGGCGGCGCCGGACTTCAGCAGGTCCACATAGGCCTCAGGGTCAACCGGATAGTCACCCCATTCGGGGTAGATGTTCGGTTCATTCCAAAGTTGGTAATAGCGAATGCGTCCGCGATAACGGGTCGCGACGGCGCCGGCGAAGTCCGCGAAATCGTCATAGTTGTCGGGCGGCGCATAGGAGCCGAACAGGTTTCCTTCGGCCCGGCTCCAGGCCGGCGGGTTGGAGATTCTCACAATCAGCTGCAGACCGGCCTGTTCGGCAATCTCGACGATGTGATCGTACTTTTCCCAGGAGGAGCGGACCGGCTCGTGGCGGCGGTCTTCGAAGTCGCCCTTCGCATGAATTTCGATGTCTTCCCAGGGGAACTCTTGCCGAAGCCATTGGAAACCCGCCTGCGCGGCCATCCGCACAGCCTGTTCCCGCTTTGCCCGTTCGACCTCCTGTTCCAGGAAGACGTTGACGCCAAACGGCGAGATGTCGGCGCGTTCGGTCAGAAGCTGGGGGGCAAGGTTCGGTCGCGGGCGCAGCGTCCCCCCGGCGAGGTCGGTCAACCCTTTGACCTGGGCAAGGAATTCGGTCTCACCTGTCTGCGACCAGAGCCAGGCCCGGACGGGTGTGAGCGCCAATAACAAGAGGGCCAGTCCGCCGCACAGCAGCAGGCCGGCCCAAAGGAGGAGAGTTTCAAGTACGGCGCGCTTCACAATTTTCGAAAAACCTTTGAACGAAGTGACACCAGGTCTTCTTAAGACCCGTGCGCCTACCACTGCCGTTGATGGTCCGCCCTAGTTTTCTTTGAAAGCGATGTTGACGCAGCCTACGCTTTGATTGACTGTCATCGACCACTTTTCAGACAATGGAGTGAGGTTTGAAAAGTCCTTCGTCCTGCTCCTCGGATCGTCCCATCCAGAGCTTGGACAGTTTACCACGAAGATTTCGACGAAAGTTCCTGCATTGGCCGGGCCGCCAAACGGTGAGAACCCCCAGTTCCCAGAGGGCTTTCCGCAACCTGTACACTTCGTGTTGCGCGGGCCGCCAAAGGCAATGTGCAGACACACGCCGTTCTTGAAATTGTTATTACGGTCATAAACAGCCCCTTCGAAGAAAGTCTGCTGTCTATTCTGTGGACACTGCCCTTGATCGACAAGCGAGTACGGGAACCTGGGCGCCGGCGGTTGTGTCGGGACCGGCACGGGCGTGGGCGGGATGGGTGTCGCTGTCGGTGGCGGTGGCGCGGGAATCACCAGGGCGATCTGTACGACTTGCGGGTTGGTTGCCGTAACCAGCGGGCCGTATAGCCATCCTGTCTGCCCGTTGTAGTTAATCTGCCACCAGTCTCCAAGGCCGGGGTTCTTGCCGGTTATTTCGAACCGCTGTCCCGGCGCGGCGGTGCCAATCACGTTGTAATTGGTGCCCGGGCCGCCGCGAACATTCATGAGGACGTTGCCGATTGTTGCCATGGGCGTGTCGGGCGTGGCAGTCGCTGCGGGGGCGGCCGGCGTTGCGGCTGGTTGGGTCTGGGGTTGTGGTGTGCTCACCTGTCCGCCGCCGGTCCCAACCGAGGCGCCGACAGGCGTGGCTGTGAAGGTCGGTACGGGCGTGTTGGTTGGCAGAGCTGGTTCGACTGACGTATTGCGCGAGCCACAGGCCGCCAGCATCAGGACTGTAAACAAGTAGGTCAGCGAATGTAGCCAACGCATTGATTGGGTCCCCCTGTTCATTTCTATAGGCATTCTTTCACGTGCTTAAACCGAGGGAAAAAGTGCCAATCAAGTATATCACAGGCTGATTACGCGGTGGAAAGGGATTACAATCTACTCCCGCCAAACCGGCCTCGTACGTGAAGAGCCCTGTCCCCTGGGGGAACGAAGGCCGCCGGCCTGGTCCGCGCTGCCGCGGTAGGACTCAGCCCGGATTGTCCATACCTGGCAGTGGTTGATGTCGTTGATTCGAGTGCGCAGCCAGGGTTCGAGCCTCTCTTCAGACGTGCTTGTTGTGATCACCGTAGGCAGATGGGCCGTATGGCGGAAATTGAGCAGTTGGAACAGTTTCTCCTTGGCCCAGGGGGTTGCGCTCTCCGTTCCAAGGTCATCCAACACCAGCATTGGTGTCCGCCTCAGTTCGTCGAAACGGCGGTCGTACGGCACGGGCGATTGGGGATTGAACGCCGCCCGCAGGTAGTCGAGAAGATCGGGCACGACGACGAACATGATGTCGTCCTGGCCAGACGCGCGCATCGCGTTTGAAATCGCCGCGGCCAGATGTGTCTTGCCCGCGCCGCTGGCCCCAATCAGCACGAACCAGCCTCCCGGGTTGTCTGCAAACGCAACCGCGGCCTGCTTGATGTCCCGCAGGTTGGCAAGCGCCTGCGCTGTACTGTTGCGCCGCTGTACGTCAAATGTCTCGAACCGTTGACCGGCGTGAAGCGAGAGTGTGCTCAGGTCGCCCTGGCCCGGGTTGGCGCCGGCGCGATGGTCGGGAGCGAGGATCTTGACATTCTTGACGAGGTCCTGGTCCTGCAGCCGGCTGCGCAGCCTCTGGTCGAGGTCTTCCAGCCGTTGATTCGTTGTCAGCACTGTGGGAAGCTGGCTGTTATAACGGTGGTTAAGTATCTGGAACAGTTTTTCCTGGGCCCAGGGGGTCACAACCTGCACGCCCAGGTCGTCCAGGATGAGGACCGGCGTGTTGCGAATCTCGTCAAACAGGTCATCGTAGCTGGTCTCGCTGTTGGGTCCGAACGTGGCTCGCAAATGGTCCAGCAGATCGGGCACGACGACGAAGTCGGCTGACCGGTCGTTCTCGATGCGTTGGTTGGCAATCGCCGCGGCAAGGTGCGTCTTGCCGCACCCGTAACCGCCCGATAGGAGCAACCAACCTGACGGCTTCTCCGCGAAGGCCAGGGCGGCTTCGTAGCCCCTGACCAGGCTTTCCAGCTTGTGGGGGGCCATCCACGAGAGGTCAGTGTCAAAGGCCTCGAACGTATAGCGGGTTAGCTCTTCGAGATTGTGCACGTTGCGAAGTCGGCTTCTACGCCGCGAGCGGCGTTCGTCCAGCTTGCAGTGGCAGGGGATCGGTTTGCCGAAATCGGGATGCCCTACCGGTAAATCGTCGAGCAGGAAGCCGGCCCCGCCGCAAACGGGGCAGAGCTCGGACTGGGAATACGTCTGACGCTCCGAACGGGAAGGCAGGCCCGGCGGCGCCTCGCGCTGACGCCAGGGTCTGTTGCCCTCGGCGGACAAGGACTCCTTACCTGCAGTGCCGCGCACACCCCCTTCCGAGCGGCCCGCCATTCCATCGGTGAAGCCGCGCAACAGGTCATTCAGCTCATCCATAGCCTTCGTCCCTGCCTTCCGTTTCCCAACGTCTCAGAATGCCCCGAATGTAGTTCAAGTGGCGCTTGTTGTTCAGAAGCGAGATTTCCATCGCATCGACAATCCAGTCAGGCGGATAGCTCTTTTCGAGGTCGCGGAGCTGATCGGCGATCATGGCCGTCATGAGGCCGAAGTTCTGTTCGTATAATACAAAGACGTTGGGCCGCTCAACCCGGAGCCGGGCCTCGTCCGGCACGATTCCCTGGAGGTCTGCCAGCCTTCCCTGGCGGATGGCGGCAACGGACTGACGGCCCTTGGCGCTATTGAGGAAATACCAGTCTTCGCCAGACGGCTCCTCACTGTCTGACGAAGCGGCTTCCCCGGAAAGAGGACTGCGGCCGTTTCGAGTTTTCGACCTTTCATCCGCGCCGGACTCGACATAGACCCGCAACAGGGTGTTGCGGGCGACAGCTCGTTCGAGGGCATCTTCAAGGACGGCAAGAGGACTGCGCAGAGCGCTTTCCAGGGCCAGGCCCTGTAGCAACGTCTCATCCTGCCGCAAATCTTCGCCGCGTACATAGCGCAGCGGGCCTTCCTTTTCATTCAGGAGCCAGAAAAAGTAGACCGTCAGTTTCAGCTCGGCCAGATCATCGATCTGCGGCAGCAACTCGATAAAAAACAGGTCCGGAACGACGACAGCATGCAATTTCTGATCGGGGAAACCGACGAAGCCGGGCAATTGTCCTGTCATGTCGACTCCGAACGACCTGCGGCCCGCTGCGCGAAGACCAGTCGCGCGGACCCCAAGCCAAATCCCGATCGTAAGGAGGCCGCCCTAACCTCAGCAATCTCTAACATGGCGATTGTGATGCCTGCAATTGGTCTCCCCCCACTTGGCAGAATTCCCGCCAGGCGGGGTCTCTGCGTCGCGCTTCAATACTCCAGGTCCTCTTTGCGCAGCTCCAGATCGCGGAACTGGGTCAATTCCTTGCGGAAGTAGAGGCTGACGGTCCCAGTCGTGCCGTGACGGTGTTTGGCAACCATCAGATCGGCGATATTCTGGCGGTCGGTCTCTTCATTGTAATAATCTTCTCTGTAGACGAAGATGACCACGTCGGCATCCTGCTCAATCGAGTTATGCACGATGAGCCCGTTGGCGGCAAAGTTGTGGTACACGGGCACTGTGAGATCATACACATCTTCGATGCCGTCCGCCTCGATCGAGGCGACGGGATCATAGAACACGCCGGCCTGGTCGGGAAGAACGAGCGCCATTTGAGCCTGCCGATGCTGATTGCTTCCGCTTTCATTTCGCATCCGAAGACCCGGCCTGAGACGGGACGGGGATTGAATTTCAGGCACGGCGGCGATCCGTTCTCCAATGCCCAGTTCGTCCAGGCGTTTCCAGCCGGACTCGGACAGGAATTTGTGATTAGCGGTCGCCCGGATCACCCTGCCCGTCCTTGTCGTAACCCGGTAGACAGGTTTCGTGCCGGTGCGGAAGGCGCGGCTGACCTCTGTGGTAACCAACCTCTGCCCGCTTTCATCAAGGGCGGCGACTCGAAGCTCTCTGCCAGACGCCAGGTCCCGTATCGGGCAGTGGAGGCCCAATTCAGGAAGGTAGATCAACGTTTCTCCGCTCAGGCATCCGCTCTCCCGCAAATCGGAGAGGACCGGCTTGTTGTTGGCCCTGGTTTCGACAGCGCGGCTCAGCTGACTGAGGGCAATTACAGGCACGTTCAGTTCCCGGGCCAGGCCTTTGAGCGATCGGCTGATAAAGCTGATTTCCTGTTGCCGGTTTTCTCCCCTGGATCCGCCGCCGCCGCCGGACATCAGCTGCATGTAGTCGACGAGGATCAGATCGATTCCCTGTTCAGCGTATAGGCGGCGGGCCTTGGTGCGAATCTCCAATACCGACGCGCCCGGTGTGTCGTCAACAAATATATTGGCCCCAGCCAGCGTGTTTGCCGCTTCGACCAGGATGGGCCACTCCTCCTCATCGATCTGGCCCATGCGCAGGCGGTGGCTGTCAATGGCCGTCTCAATGGAGAGAAGACGCTGGACAACCTGCTCGCTGCTCATCTCCAGACTGAATACTGCGACCCGGGCGTCATACCGGCGGGCCGCGTTTTGCGCGATCGAGAGGCCTAAACTGGATTTGCCCATCCCGGGTCGGCCGGCAACAATGATCAGATCGCTCTTCTGGAAGCCGCCCAGCATCTTGTCCAGCAATACGAAACCAGTTGGGACGCCCATGAGCCGGTTCTGGTTGCGGGCCAGGAAGTCGATCTGATCGACCACCTCGTCCAGAACTCTGGCGATGGGCGTTAAGTCTCGATGGATGCGGCTTTCGCTGACGCCAAAGATGATGCTCTCGGCCCGGTCGACAACCTCATCAACTTCATGGCTTTCGTCGTATGCAAGCTCGGCGATCTGATGGGCGGCGCCGATCAGCCTGCGGAGCGTTGCCGTGCGCTCGACAATCCGGGCGTAATGGTCAACGAAGATTGCGGTGGGGGTGCTGTTGATCAGCTGGGTGATATAGGCGGGACCACCGATTTCCTCCAGCCGATCGTTGCGTTCGAGTTCATCGACGAGGGTAACGAAGTCGGCCGGTTCCCGCCGTTCGTGGAGCGAAAGCAGCGCACTGTATATCCACTGATGCGGCTCGCGATAAAAGTCGGCATCGCGCAGAGTGCTTGCGATCTTGATAATTGCATCAGGGTCGATCAGCAGGGAGCCGAGCACCGCCTGCTCTGCTTCGACATTGGCGGGCGTCGTCTTGACGGTTGCTTCGCTCGTTTCGCTCATGGAAGGGTAAAAGGAAAACCTGGTCCGTCAGCTTCGAAGGGAACTGTGACGCGCCCTGGCTCTTTGCAGGTGTTCAAGCGGACGGCTTGACCGGGAAGGGGGCAAGACCGAGGAAGAGAGGATGCCGGGCGCAAAAAACGGCGAGAACCGCTTGGATGCGACCCCGCCGCCGTCTCAATTCCTGGTGTTGCGAATGCGCAGCCCCCGTGCTTGCCCTTCGTGCAAACCGCGTCGCGGTCAACGAAGGCTCTCTACCCGGCCTCCTTAATTGTCGATATCAAGACCTTCAATAAAATCGCGGAAGACGTCGAGGTCCTCGTCACTGGTCTCGCTCACTTCCTCTTCGACGCCGTCGCTGCCCTGGCTCACGACGCCCAACTCCTCTTCCGGCTCCATGCCGGCCTTCTCCATCACCTCGTCAGCTACATAGATGGGAACGTCAACCCGTACGGCGAGAGCAACGGCATCGCTTGGCCTGCTATCGATTTCGAGCGTTTCACCGTTGGCCTCCAGCACGATTTCGGCAAAGAACGTCTCGTTCTGCAGATCACTGATAACGACATGCGTGATTTCGCCATCCAGCGCCTCAGAGATCTGGCGGAGCAGATCATGTGTCATCGGTCTTGCGACCTCGATTCCCTGCAACTGTATCGTAATGGCATCCGCTTCAAAAGGGCCAATCCAAATCGGTAGATACCTATCGCCGCCTTCTTCGCGTAGTACTACGATTCTGTGCTGAGACATGAGACTGACGCGCACGCTATCGATTACAACTTCAATCATTCCTTGCTCCTGTACTCGATATGCTGTAACGGCTTCAGGGAATCTTCCAAACGACCAGTGATGACGGCTTGCGTTTTCCAGGTCGAAAAGCCAACCCGATTTGGATTATAGCATAGCCGGATATTGGCGCAAAGTGATATTATGATCAGAGGACGCGGTTCCATGCTGGACACGCACCAGGCGGGGGCGATGCCGCCGGTATGGCCCGTCCGCCGTGTGCGCAATCCGGTTTCAGTGTTCTCAGGCGAAGCCGGTTACAGGATTCAGTGGAGTATCTCAGCGATATCCTGAAACTCATCCCACTCTGACCTGACTCCTATGCGCCCTCCGCGCCGACCCCCGTACCCCGTCCGCGGCGCAACCCCGTCCCCCACTGACACGCTACCACCGAGCCCAGCAGTTTCGGCTGACCGCCCCACAGGAAGACGACGGCAATCCATGCAAAGTCCCAAAGAGATAGAACCGCTGAATATCTGGCTACTTTCACCCTATCACACTGGCAGCCACCGCGCCTGGGCCGAGGGCTATCAATCTCACAGCCGCCATTCGGTCCGCCTCCTGACCATGGCCGGCCGCTTCTGGAAATGGCGGATGCAAGGCGGGGCTGTGGAGCTGGCCAAACAGGCCGAGACCGCCTCTGCCGAGTCACCCCCTGACCTGGTCCTGGCCACCGACATGACGAATCTCCCCGCATGGCTGGCCTTGGCGCGCGAGTCGCTGCCTGAAGGAACGCCGACCGCGCTGTACATGCACGAAAACCAGTTGACCTACCCGTGGCGCCCGGGAGAAAAGCCGGACCTCACCTACGCAATGATCAATTGGCTGAGTCAGCTGAGCGCGGACCTGATCGTATTCAACTCCAGCTTTCACCGGAGTAGCTGGTTGAAAGAACTTCCAAACCTGCTGAAGCACTTTCCGGACTACAATCACCTGGGTCTGATCGAGCAGGTGAAGGCGCGTTCGATCGTACTGCCTGTCGGGATTGACCTTCTTCCCCAGATCCGGCGCCGGGAGCCTTCGGGCGCGCCCTTGATCCTGTGGAATCAACGTTGGGAGTACGATAAGCGGCCTGACCGTTTCTTTGCCTTGCTCTACCGGCTGGAGGGCGCGGGACACGATTTCAGACTGGCGGTGGCCGGCGAGAACTTTCGCAAGCAGCCGGCCGAGTTTGAGGAGGCCGCGACGCGCCTCAAGCACCGCATCGTCCACTGGGGCTACCTCCCCTCCCGGCAGGACTACCTCGCGTTGCTCCAGCAGGCCGACCTGGTCATCAGTACGGCTGACCACGAGTTCTACGGGATCAGCATCCTGGAGGCGGTGCAGGCGGGCGCATTTCCGCTGCTGCCCAACCGTCTCAGCTATCCGGAGCTGATCCCCGATCAGCTGCACGCGGCCTGCCTGTACGGTGATGAAGAAGAGCTTTTCAAGATGGCCTGTATGCGGTTGACCCTGCCGCGCGCGGCGCCGCCGTCGCTGCGCCGTGCAGTGATCGAGCGCTGCAGCTGGCCGGTCGCGGCACGGGACTACGACGAACAGTTTGCCAAGCTCTCAAGGCAGTGAGCCATTGGCAGGCAGGGGATCGGGAAAGGTTCAAACCGATGGCGCGGCAAAAGGGACCGGCGTCAGAATGCGGCAGGCAGTTTTGCCGTTGATGGGTACCCACAGCGTAGAGCGCCGCGCGGGGCCGCCGCTGGGCCCCAATCAGTTGATCATGACGAAGTTGGGTTGGAGCCTAAGGCTGCTTCTCTTTGGGCCGGCGCGAGAGTAGGCGTACATCAACCGCCGCTGCCCCCCTGTCGGTCTCTTCCACGCCAAATTCGACCAGGTCTCCCGGCTGCAGCCGTGTGGCGCCTTCAAAGCGGGTACGGTGGGCAAAGAGGTCCTGTCCGTCAGCCCGTGAGATAAAGCCGTACCTTCGACTCGGGTTGTACCATTTGACCAGACCCCTTTCACGACCGCCGGCTGGCAGCAGAGAGGAGCAACCCATGCAATGGGTTGGGTTGTCGGGCCTTTCAGCATCCGCTTTGCTGTCCTCGATCGTCCACAGAAAAGTGACTCCGCAGCGTTCGCAGACGAGCATCTCGTCGGTCAATGTCATGGGGCATTCATCTCATTTCATATAAGCGCTTCCGAGCAGTCTACCAGAGGATAACCCTGAACGGTCTGATTTGACAATGTGTAGCAGTGCTGATACCATCGATTTCACACTGATTCCTGCACGTTTTTTAGGCGACGTAGCCAAGTGGTAAGGCAGGGGTCTGCAAAACCCTGATCGCCGGTTCGAATCCGGCCGTCGCCTCTAACCGCTCAATCGGGCGGTTTTTTTGTTTGACTCCGCACAGAATCCGTTGCAGTCTAATTTACAAGGACTTTCCTCATATCTGCTGCGCAGCGGAAATTCTTCGCGCTTGCGGAAGCTATATGTGTGATACAATTTTAGTATGAGCGGCCCTTCGCGACGACAGACTTGCCAGATGGGGAAAGAACCTTCTGAATCAAGAGCGCAAAGAGCCAGTGACAGGAGGGCAGTGCCGAGGCGTGCTCGGCAGTGAGGTGACATGGAGGGTAGGGGCAGAATGAAGGACAAAAACAGGAAGGCGATGATTAAGAGCTATTGGAGTCCATTGACAGGACAAAGTTGCGTTAAAGGCGAGGCCAGGACGAAGAAAAACTTAGTGAGCGGTGAGGGGCTGCCCTTCTGGGCGGACGGATGGCGCAAGAACGGATGGAACGCGCGCGCGCGGCGGGCGGCGCTTTCGCTCGTTCTGCTCTTCGTCCTCGCGCTGGCGGCGGCCTGTTCAGGAGATGAATCACAAGAACAGGAGTTGGGTCTTGAAGGATTGCCCTTCGGGTTCGACGAAATGGAAGCGCCCTCGTTGGACGAGCTTGTCCCCGAAAGGCTGGGACCTCGTCCTGAAGGATCGATCAAAACGGTTGTCGAACATTATCTGCAGCAATACCAGCCAGAAGGAAAACTGCCAAAGTTATTCGAGACGACCCGCGTGTACGATCGCAACGGCGTGCTCCTGGCTGAATTCTTTGAAGAGGGGCGCAGGACCTGGGTGACGCTCGACCAGATATCCCCTGCTCTGATCTCGGCCACTGTGGCAACCGAAGACGCTTCGTTCTTTACCAATCGCGGGGTGGATAGCCGCCGGATCGTCGGCGCGGCGCTTCAGAATGTTCAGACCCAGTCCATCGCCTCCGGCGCAAGCACGATTACGATGCAGTTGGCGCGCAACCTCTTCCTGGGGCCTGAAGAACGGTTCGAGCAGACGATCGACCGAAAGATCCATGAGATCGGGCTCGCGCACGACCTGACGATCCTCTTCAACAAAGATGAACTGTTGGAGATCTACCTGAACCTTGTCAACTATGGTCACCTGGCCTACGGCCCTGAAGCCGCGGCCCAGGTCTACTTTGGCAAGAGCGCAATTGACCTGAACTGGGCGGAGGCCACGATTCTGGCAGGCGTCCCCCAGCAGCCGGCGTCCTTTGATCTGTTCCGCAATTTCGACGCGGCCAAACAGAGGCAGCGGGTCGTGCTCAATCTGATGGTGCGGCATGAATTTCTGTCGCAGGAAAGGGCCGATGCCATTTTCGAGGAGGAGATCCTCCTGATTGGAAGCTCGGAAAAGAAGGACTATCTGGCCCCGCACTTTGTTCTCTATGTGGAGCGTGCGCTGGAGCAGCGAATGGCAGAGGCCCTGGGAATCGAGGACGGGCGCTGGAAAATGCGCCGCTCCGGAATGCACATCATCACCTCGCTGGACATGCCGATGCAGGTGCTCGCTGAACAGGAGCTCAAGTCCTGGATTGACAAGGTCGGCAAAGCGTACCGGATGACAAACGGCGCGCTCGTGGCAATTCAGCCGCAGACGGGTGAGATCCTGGCCATGGTCGGCGGGGTTGATTTCAACGAAGAAGATTCAGGCCAGGTCAATCTCTCGACAAGCCTGCGGCAGCCTGGCAGCTCCTTCAAGCCGATCCTCTACGCAACTGCGCTCTCGGAAGACGTGATTTCACCGGCCACCGTAATCTGGGACACGCCGACTGCCTATGCTGTCGGCATGGGGTACTTCTATAGCCCGCGTAACTATGATCGAACCTTCCACGGTCCTGTAACGGTTCGAACCGCGCTGGCCAACAGTTACAATGTGCCGGCCGTAAAACTCCTGGCCTCAGTTGGCAACGAACGCCTCGTGTCAAAAGCGAAGGAGTTCGGCATCACAAGCCTGACGCGTGAGCCGGACAGTTACGGTCTGAGCCTGTCACTCGGCGCAGGCGAAATCTCGCTGCTGGAGCTGACCAACGCGTTCCGCACATTTGCCAACCAGGGTCAATACGCGCCCCCCCAGTTTGCGCTTTTTATGGTGGATGATCTGGGCCGCTACCGCTCCCCGCCGCCGGTAAGAACAAAACAGATCATTTCACCAGGCGTGGCCTTTCAGATCGCCGACATTCTGAGCGACAACGAGGCCCGAAAACCTGCGTTCGGCCTGAACAGCAGGTTGAAACTGAGCATGCCCGCGGCTGCCAAAACGGGCACGACAACCAATTTCAAGGACAACTGGACCGTGGGTTTCACGCGCTATCTTGTGGCGGGCGTGTGGACCGGGAACAGCGACGGCACGCCGATGTGGGGCAACAGCGGCGCGGCCGGCGCTGCCCCTCTCTGGCACAATTTCATGGAGGCCGTGATCGCGGACAAGGGCATGCGAAAGCTGATCGGCGCGCCCGATGATCCCAATCTCTGGACCTTTGAAGTTCCTGATTCGGTCGTTCAGTTGCCCGACTGCCCGCCGGCGGTGCGCTGTCGAACCGGCGGCGAGTTCTTCACCTCCAGCTGGCTGAGCAAAACACGCGGCAACGGCCTGTTGGCCGGCACGGTGGTAACGGGAAGGTCGCTGCCCACCCACTTCGCCCGCTCAGGCGATTTCAAGGACCTTTCCTACTGTATCGTTGACGAGACCGTCGGCGCGGTGAACGGGGGCAGGACATCCAGCCAGCCGGAGACCCGTTCACTTCTGAGACTGTCAAGTTGGGTCGGCCTCGCCTTTCCCCCTGGCTACTCAACGGTCGGCAGACCCCTGCGGCCAATGCCTGAGATTCAAGTTGATGAGGACGATCCAGGAATCAATACACCGCCGCCGGTCTATCGGGAAGACCTCATGTATTTCCCCGCGACGGAACTGGAGAAGTTCCGGCTTCTCTCTTGGAGCATGCAAAATGAGATTCCGGTTTCTCTCGGCTCCTGCTCGGACCTTCGCTACTACACGGCGAGAGCGGGCGACAGTTGGGCAGGTTTGGCGCGCTCCCACGGGCTGCCGGAGAGCATCTTGCGAAACGCAAATCTGCACGTGCGCGGCGCATTGAACGGCGAGCGTCTTCTCCTCCCCCGCGGCATTCCCATTCGTCTCCATGAAGAGAGCATGATCCATGAAGTGCAATCGGGCGATTCCTGGGTGAACATTGCCTTCAAGTACGACATTCCCATCAGTCTGCTCCGGGCAGCCAATCCAAACGCGGTCCGTCCCTACAACATTCTCCGCCCCGGCGACCTGCTGCACATCCCCGAAAACCTGGACATCTATCATAATCCCTATGAGTAGGCAATTCGGGCAAAAGAGTAAGCAGGCAAAGCATCATGGAATGGAGGGGGCGCCCTTCCACCAGTCAGGCGCGTGAGAATCCTTTCTCTTAGACGCCCAAAACTCGTGGAACCGTTTCGCCCCGTCATACCGTTATTCAGGATAGACTCCATGCGTTAAGAACGAACCCGCTTTGTCTACGCGGCGTCTACACCGCGGGACAAACGCCTAAGAGTCCACTGACAGAGCACATTGAATCAGACTTTGAAGTCACATGCCTCGAACGTCTTTGTGTGGACGTTGCTCGATTTTCCTATTGCTGTGGGCTCTCATCCTGGCGGGATGCAGTTCCCGCGACGGGGCCGTGGGAAGGCGGCCCGCGATTTCGCTTTCCGACGTTGCCGAGGCCTATCTGCAGCTGTACCAGCCCGGGCCGCTGCCGCGGGTATTCGAGACGACGTTTGTATACGACCGTAACGGTAGGCTGCTTGCCGAACTGATCGGAGAGGGGCGCCGTGAATGGATTCCTCTCGATCAGGTCTCCCCGCACCTGATAAACGCCACGATTGCAACCGAAGACGCTACTTTCTTCACGAACCCGGGAATCGATCCGGTCCGGATCGCCGGCGCCGCGTTGCAGAATGTCGAGCAGGGCGAAATCGTATCAGGAGCAAGTACGATCACGATGCAGCTGGCCCGCAACCTGTTCCTGGGTTCCGAGGAACGTTACGATCAGACCTTCGACCGCAAAATTGCTGAAGCGGGTCTGGCCGCCGAGTTAACACAGTCCTACACAAAAGAAGAGTTACTGGAACTCTATCTGAATCTACTCAACTACGGCCGCCTCGCCTACGGGCCCCAAGCCGCGGCGCGCACCTACTTTGGCAAATCCGCCGCGGACTTGAGCTTGGCTGAGGCAACCCTGATCGCCGGCATTCCTCAATCCCCTGCACGTTTCGACCTGTTCGAAAACCTCGAGACGGCCAAGGAAAGGCAGCGTACCGTTCTGTCGCTGATGGTGCGGCACGGTTTCCTGACCCTTGACCAGGCAAACGCGGCGTTTGGCGCTGCCGTGGCGCTCGGCGGGTCGCCGGAAATACACTCGCCGCGCGCGCCCCATTTTGTGGACTTTGTGATCAGCGAGCTGGATGACTCATTGGGGGAGGGCTTTGTACGGCGCGGGGGACTCCACATCTTTACCACCCTTGACCTGTCTCTTCAGGAGACGGCCCAACAGGTGGTAGCGGAACAGGTCGCTGCGCTTAGCCCTCGCTACGACATGAACAACGGCGCGCTCATCGCTCTCAAGCCGGGGACCGCCGAAATTCTGGCCATGGTGGGCAGCGTTGACTTCGGCGACGAAGTGATTGACGGACAGGTCAATGTCGCTGTCAGCCCGCGGCAGCCGGGCAGCGCGATCAAGCCGGTGCTCTACGCGACCGCGCTCAACGACAATCTGATCAGCCCGGCGACGGTAATCTGGGATACGCCAATTACCTATACGGTCAGTACCATCGAGGAGTACCAGCCCCTGAACTATGATCGAGAGTTTCACGGCCCGGTTACCGCGCGAACGGCTCTTGCAAACAGCTATAACGTCCCCGCCGTAAAACTACTTGATGCAGTAAGCGTCGAGCGAATGCTGGAGAGCGCACGCAGAATGGGCATCAAAAGCCTGCATCGGGGAACCGACTGGTACGGGCTGAGCCTGACGCTGGGCGGCGGCGAGGTGACGCTGCTCGACCTGGCTTCCGCCTATCACACGATGGCCAACGGAGGGCGCCATCTCTCGCCGCGATACGTACTCACCATCATGGATGGACAAGGCCAAACTCTGCTCGAAGACAGCGCCTCAACCCCCGTGGCCGCGATTTCAGAGGCGTCCGCTGCCATGGTGACCGATATCCTCAGCGATGACCCGGCAAGAGTGCCCATGTTCGGCGCCGGAAGCAACCTGACCTTGAGCAGGCCGGTTGCGGCCAAGACCGGCACGACCGACAACAATCGCGACGCCTGGACTATGGGGTATACGCGCCATCTTCTGGCAGGCGTTTGGGTGGGCAACACCGATGGCCGCCCCATGCGAAACGCTACGGGGGCGGGCGCCGCGGCGCCTGTTTGGAATCGATTCATGCGCACGGTTCACGAGGATCCGGCGTTTACGGAAATCCTGGGGGCAGGAACGGAAGAGGGAGACTGGGCCTTCACCATTCCGGAGAGCTTGAAGCTGCTGGATGTGTGCCCGCTTGGCCTTACCTGCCGGCAAGAGGGCGGCGAACTCTTCAGCGCAAACTGGTTGGAGGCCGCCGCCGCCTACGCGTCCGCACTGAATCAGGACGAGGGCCAAGACCAGCCAGGCGAGGAAACCATGCCTCTGGCCGACAGCGTGGTAGACTTCCCTTCAGCGCCCGTCTATGCGACGCGGCAGACGGAGTCCGGCCAGGAATCGCGTCTGCTGGGCTTCTGCGGAATCGAAGGAGGAGCCAGGCGCGCCATGCTGGCGCTTCCCGATCCATTCGGACTTCCCGCGGAGCCGATTCCAGCCTGCAACAACTGTTGGTCGAAGGAGGAATCAACCCATCCAGTTAGCGACCCCGGCAGGCTGCTCAGAGACCGGAGCGGCGCCCTCGCCTGGAATGCGGGCCCTAAGTTTCCTGTCTACCTTGGTCGGTGCGACGACATGGTCGCGCTGTCTGAATACACGGGACTGGAAGTCGGCATCGATATTGCCAATGCCGGCGCTCTGATTTCACCGGAGATATTCACAGGGGGGCAGCTGACAGAGGTAACCGGATCGGTCGACATTGGGCCCTTTCAGTTTCATTTGGATCGACTCTGGCACGACGACCAGTGCCCCGGCCAGTACGTCATGGGAATGGCGGTTGACGAACAGGGCAGGCCGCTCCCCGGTATTAGCGTTAAGCTCATCGATGCCTGGGACAATACCTACCAGGCGGTCTCCAAAACCGGCGCGGGTGACACCGGCCGCTTCGACTTTCCAATTTACGGGCAGAACTCACCACAGAGGCTCACCCTCCAAGTAACTGACGCCAATGGAAATCCCATTGGCGCCCCGATTCTCATCCCGCATCGAGTTGACGAAGCCAGCAATCAACCTTGTCACCATCTTATCGTGAAACGCCGATACCTGCCATAGCAATTCAACGATTGCAATGCGTTGTGCCTACGGTCGCGCCACGAGCTAACGGGATACGGCAAAACTAAAGCGGGATCGGGTTGGAAATAGGGTCCGGCGTGTTGGATTTCAGCCGTCAGATTAGATACACTGGATATGATTCGTGAAATGTCCCTGAACCGCGTCGGTCTACTGGGAGGGAACCTGTGTCGGCGATTGGGCCAAGGAACCAGCGTTTTCACAGACCGGACGGCAGGTCGGACTATTCAGGCGGGATTTGGAGGAATTCGATGCAAATCAGATTAACCTGGCGCTTCGCGGCCCTGGCCGCAATGCTGGCGCTCTTACTCGTAGTCGGCCCCTATGCGTTAACTGTGCAGGGCTCCGTACAGTCGAATGTTGTAAGCGGGCAGCTGAACGAACAGTTTGCCAAACACTACCTGGGTCTGCGGGTGGTGGATACATCGCAAACAGTCACAATCAAATTGGAATACCAGCCCCAAAACAGTTACCTCGTGGACGAAAACGCCGGCTTCTACGTTTTCAAACAGTCCGGATTTGACAGGTACATCAATGCCTCTCCGCCATCGGAAAGCGTATTCGTGACAGGCTCGCTGGACACGATGGGCGGCATCAAGAGAAAGGTCGCCGAAATCGGCGCGACAGATGCCGCCGAAATCGTTACGATCGTTGTCTTCAACGATACATCGCTGGACCTCTCCTATACCCTGACTGGAGAGAACGTCGAGTTCCTCGACGAATCAGGTGAGCAAGTTGTCAGCGGCGCCACGCCCGAAGTCCCGGCAACCGCCACCCCTGTGCCTTCTGGCCTCCAGGCATCGACCGCGCCGGAAGCAGTGGTTACGACGAATGCCGTGCGGTCCAGCTGGGCGCAAGGACAGTTGAATGAACAGTTCGAAAAGCACTACCTCGGCCTGGAAGTGATTGATACCGGCCAGCCTGTCACAATCAAGATGGAATATGATCCACAGGACAGCCAGCCGGTGGACGACAGCACAGGGTTTTACGTCTTTAAGCAAGCCGGATTCGACCGCTACATCAATGCTTCCCCGCCGTCGGAAAGTGTCTTCCTGACAGGCTCGTTGGATTCGATGGGAGGCATAAAACGTAAAGTCGGCGAGATTGGCGTCGATGACGTGTCAGAAATTGTGACCCTGGTCACTTTCAACGACACAACTGTACCCTTCTCCTATACCTTGACCGGCGAAAACGTTCTGTTCCTTGATGACTCAGGTGAGCAGGTTGAAGGTGACAGGGTCGTCGTCTCGCAACCAGGCGGGGTTACGAGCGACCTGCAGGAAACCGCGGGCGGGGAGATTGCGGTCGGCGGCCGGTACACCGTCAAACAGGGTGACACGCTGGGCACGATTTCATCCGACGCGTTTGGCACCACAGAACACTGGAACGCCATCTGTACAGTAAACTCTCTGGCCAACTGCGACTTAATCGAAGTCGGTGATGTCCTGACAATCCCGACCCAACAGCAGGTGGGCTCTGTCGGCTCAGTTACGGCCCCGACGCCCGTTCCGACGGTTGAAGTCGTGATCGGCGAGACGCCGACCGCGACGCCGGCCGCAACGGAGGAGGCGATGCCGGAGCCGACATCAGCGCCGGCTGCGACTGCCGAGCCAACCGCTGCAGCCACACCGGCCGCGACCGCGGAAGCGATGCCGGAGCCAACCAGCGATCCCGGCATGACGACCGACAATCTGATTGACGTCGCCGAAGACTACGAGGACCTGGATATCCTGCTGCTGGCGCTGGACCTGGCAGGCCTGACATCGTCGATATCCAGTGGCGGTCCGTTTACCATCTTCGCGCCAACCAATGCGGCCTTTGCTTCGTTGCCGGAAGCAAGACTGGATATGTTGATGGCGGACTCTGAACTGCTGGCCAACACGCTCCGGTACCATGTAGTATCCGGAAGTCTGACAACGACAGACCTGGCTGCGCAGACTTCGCTGACCACGCTGCAGGGATCAACGATCGAGATCAGCGCAAGCGGTGACGGGACCCCCACAGTCGGAGGAATCAGCATCGTCCGGTCTGACGTGGAGGCGTCCAATGGCGTCATACACTTCATTCACCAGCTCCTGCCCGACCCGGACGAAAACAGTTCACAATAACGCCTGTTCAGGGCTCTGAAATCGGCGGCAGGATCGCATAGAGAACGCCCTCTGTTCGTTGAACGAGGGCGTTCTTCCTTTTTGTTGGGCTGGCACAGATGTGCTAGGATTCTACTATGACGAATGCAGAGCAGATCTATCTGGGAGAACTGCCCGATACCGCATCACTGTCTGAGGTTAGTGAGCGTAAATCAGGCTACGGCGAGGACAGCGGCAACCAGGCGCCTTCACCACTGGAAGGCGCGGAACTGGCGGCGTTTCTCGGGCCATACGGCGCTTTAGCCAGCAGAATGGCCGATTTCGAGGAGAGACCGGGTCAGTTGGAAATGGCGGCGATCGTGCGACAGGCGATTCTCGAACGGCGTCCGGCGCTGATCGAGGCGCCGACCGGGACGGGCAAGTCAATCGCCTACCTGCTCCCCGCCGTTCTCAGCGAGCAGACTGTCGTTATCGCAACTGCGAACAAATCTTTGCAAGACCAACTGTACCGCAAAGACATTCCCCTTCTGAGCAAGGTCCTGGATCGTCCGATCGAGGCCGTAGTGGTCAAAGGACGGAATAACTACATCTGTTCACTGAAGTGGGAACGCGAGGCGCCGGAGAGAAGGCGGATTGCCCTGCTGGACAAGGATGACGGGCAGGTCAACCACGTCACGGATTGGCTCAAAAGCACCACTTCAGGCGACGTGGATGACCTGCCTTTTGTCTTGAAGAACGACTTACGGCCTCGAATCGTCAGTTTTCCCGACGACTGCATCGGCAGGGATTGCGTCCACTTCTCAGACAACTGCTTTGTCAACCAGATGCGGGATCGGGCTCGACAGGCGCAGGTGGTCATCACCAATCACCATCTTCTTCTCAATGCCCTGGAGCTGGGCGAGATGGGGCAGGCGATTCTGCCCGAAGCGGCGGTGTACGTTGTCGATGAAGCGCACCAGCTGGAAAACACCGCAACCGCGGTCTTCGAAGTAGAGACCTCTGACTTTTCGCTGGAGCAGCTTCTCAGTCGTGAAGTCTTCAAGGCCTATGTGGATGCAGAGTCGCTCGACGAACTGCGGTGGCACAACCGGCTGGCCTTCTCTGAGGTCGAAAACCTGTCCGACGATCGAGTGTTCCGCGTAGAGAGCGAACTGGAAGAGATCAAAAAGCTCGCGGGAGGCCTGAAAAAGCTCCAGGACGACATGCGTCAGGCAAATCCCTTTCAGCAGGCAGAGGATACGGGAGGCCCGCCTCTCACCGTCGAGGAGTCCGAAGAGGCAGCAAACTATGACCTGGCGGTGAAGGGCCTGGGTTCGTTGGCGGGAAAGCTGCAGGCCGTGGCGAGCAGCTCCGGTGACGACATCTCAATTCGTTACGCCGAAAAAGTCAGCGGTTCCCGTCAGATAAAACTTCGTCTGCATGCCGCGCCCATCGATCCTGCCAGAGAGCTGTCTCGCCATCTCTTCGAGGAGGAGAAGCGCACGGTCATCTGTACCAGCGCCACCCTGGCAACGGACGGAAGCTTTGAGCACTTCAGGAGCCGGTGCGGCGTCGTCGGAAAGCCGCTGGAGCTGATCGCGGACGCAGTCTTCCAGTATTCCCAACAGGCCCTCCTGTACCAGCCGCAGCTGCCAGCCTTTAACTGGAAGGACAGAGATCCCTTTTTCGACGCGGTCGCGGCTGAGATTGAACGGCTCCTCAATGTGAGCCGCGGGAGGGCCCTTTGCCTCTTCACCAGCTGGAGCGGGCTGCAGCAGGTCCATGAGCGGCTGCGCGGGTCCGTCTGGCCTCTGCAGGCCCAGGGCGAGTTGCCGCGCAACGCCCTCCTGGATTGGTTCCGCGACACCCCGCACAGCGTGCTGCTGGCCACGAAATCCTTCTGGGAAGGAGTCGACTTGCCGGGTGACGACCTAAGCCTGGTGGTATTGGACAAACTGCCATTCCCCACCCCAAGCGATCCCCTGCATGAGGCCCGAATGAAGGCGCTTGACGAGGCGGAGACGGGCAGCAGCTTCAGGAGGTATATGCTGCCGCTGATGACGCTGGCGTTGAAACAGGGCTTTGGCCGGCTAATTCGCCGCACCGCGGATCGAGGCGTGGTGGCGATCCTGGACGAGCGTCTGTCCAGCAAAGCCTACGGCAGGCGGGCACGGCAGGATCTGCCGCCGGCGCAGTTCAGCCGCGACTTCACGAACGTGAATCAGTTCTTCCGCGGGGCGCTCGCAAGCCAGGCGGACTTCTCTCTGAACGTGTTTTGTGAAGCGGCTGACGACCCAGGGGCAGTGCCATGGAGATGGCAGCTTGCACGAATGCAGGACGGGCTAACCGACCAGGCCGAAGGAGCCCTGAGTGAAGGCGATAGCATCGACGGCGAGATCCATGCCGCAGCCGCAGGACTCGAAAACTTGCGCGCCCGGGTGACAAACGCCGGCCGCGATCCCCGCAGTTTCGGCGTGGAACTGCGCTGCAGTGAAGAGGCTGCTCTCCGTCTGAATGCTGCCGAAGACGAGTTACAGACTGCAGCGCTGGCACAGTGGGCCAATGAACGAGAAGCCTGGAATTCGGTCGATGTGATCGGCTTGCAAAAAAGACGGCCCGCATAGGTTTCGCGGACCGTCTCTTCTGCAGGCTGCGGCTGTTCTACTCTAAAGGTCGAGCGCCAAAATACCTCTTGCGTTCTTCCCCGCCTCCATGTCGGCAAATGCCTCGTTGATCTGGTCCAGGTCATAGGTCTTGGTGATCAGTTCATCGAGCATCAGCTTGCCTTCATCGTACAATCGAAGATATTCCGGCATGTCTTCACGAGGACGCGAGGACCCGTAGTAAGAGCCGATCAGCTTCTTTTCACTCCAGATTAGCTCCTGAGGCGGGATGGGAACAACGTCGTGGCTGCGCGCCAGTCCGATTGCGACAGCGGTGCCGGCCGAGCGCACCATATCAAAGGCCTGCCGGATCGTCACCGAGCTTCCAATTGCCTCAAATGCATAGTCCACGCCCAGGCCGCCGGTCAACTCCTTGACAGCCTCGACCGGGTCGACTTCAGACGCGTTTACGGTATCTGTAGCGCCGAACTGACGGGCAAAGTCCAGCTTTCTTTCAACCAGGTCGACCGCAATGATTCGTTCGGCGTCTGCCAGCTTCGCGCCCTGCAAGACGTTCAGCCCTACGCCGCCCGAGCCGATAACCGCGACCGTGCTTCCCGGCTCGACTTGCGCCGTTCGCAGCACCGCGCCAACCCCCGTCGTCACGCCGCATCCGACAAGAGCGGCCCTGTCCATCGGGTATTCGGGATCGATCTTGATCAGAGCCTGTTCCGGCACCACCGCAAGGTCGGACATCGTGGCGATGCGAGACATCTGAGGAATGTCCTGGCCCGCCTTGTTGTGCAAACGGCAGGTGTCGTCAAGAAGAAAACCCTTGCGGGCGTGGATTCCATTGCAAAGGCATACCCTTCCCATCCCACACATCACGCACTCTTCACAGTAAGTAACGAACGAAAGGATGACGTGATCGCCCGGTTTGACATAGGAAACGTCTTCGCCTACCCGCTCCACCACCCCAGCCCCTTCATGGCCTAGGGCCACAGGGGGAGGATAATAGATGGTGCCGTTCACGACCGACAGGTCCGAGTGGCACACGCCGCTGGCGCCCATGCGCAAAAGGACCTCGTTGGCCTTCGGATCGTCCAGCGTCAGCGTGTCAACGACGACCGGCGCGTCGTGTTCATAGACTACCGCAGCTCTTGTTTTCATGCTCCGCTCCTTCTTGGCAGTTCACTTATTGGCTTCATCGCCACTTCCCAAAATTTAGTCAGGATGGTTGCGCCCCCCTGTCGCCCTCAGCAGTTGCGTTTGCGGACGAGTCTGTGCGCGGCCCCGTGCGTTGGCAGGCGAATCTTTTCAGGCTGGTACCCCCGCGGCTGAACGTCAATCTCCCAATCGTAACCGGACCGGTTGATGACAAAGAGCAGGTTGCCGCGGTCGCTTTCAACCAGGCGCGCCTCCACCAGCGAACGGTATTCGTCGGGCACGCCTTGAATTGTAACATCGGGATCCAGAGAATCGGGAAGCCATCCTAGGACGAGTCGTCTTAGTCCGCGGTGGAGCGAGGAAAAGTAGGAGCGCCCAAGCGCGAACGTCGGAACAAGGATCCGGCCCTCTGGTCCTGAACCTATCAATGCCGGTTCGCCGCTGTCCCGGTACGTTGCGACCGGCTCTCCACTGTAGCCGTCCAGTAACACCTGGTCATGGAAGGCAAAGCCGCCAAACCTGCCGTCCGGATCATTTACGCTCCAGCCTGCAATGAAGTAAATGGGACGGACCCACTCGCGGCAGGTCAAGCCCAACGAACTGCCCACTTTCTGGCATTCCTCCAGGCTGGTCATGGGCAGTTCCGCAATGACTCTGCCACCACGTTCCACGTAGCCATGCAAAGCCTGCTTTTCCAATTCGGAGATTCCCAAGGTGAACGGGATCGCGACCAGTTCCAAGTTGCAGTCGGCGCTGAGAGCGTGGGGCACAAAAGTGACCTCGTAGCCCAAATCCATTAGCAGCGCATAGAGTCCGACAACGCTCTCGCTGATCGGCGCGTTGCGGGCATTGGCCGCCCAGATCATTTCCCGAGTCAGGTAGATTCCGATTCGAGGCTGAACCGTATCGCCTGCTGCGATCAGGTCTTCGTAGCGGCGCAAATCGGCGACGACCCTCTTGGTCGCCAGCCTCCTCTCGGTATTGTAGTTGTCGGCATCAACCATGTGATTGATCCACGGTTCCGGTCCCGACATGAGAGGGTCCCAGCGGTAGAAATAGTGGGCGTGGCTGGCGTAGCTGAAGACCTGGTTGACCTCGGCCTCTATGTTTATGCCGCGCCAGAGGATATCCTCGCGGAACGGCCCTCCCTGGCACTCGGTAAGCCAGATTTGCGTACCGGGCGCCAGCGCCTTTAGCAGAGCAATGCGCGAACCGGCTTCCGCCCCCGTGCGCGGCCCGGATCCCCAATAGTGGCTTGATGACGCGTAGTCCAACTCCGGCAGAATCCACCAGTCCTGGCCGGAACCCTGAATGCCGTATGGGTTGGTATAGTTGAAGCTCGCTCGTACACCCGGCGCATTCTCCTTTATGATGCGGATGCCGTCAAGCAGGAACTCATTCAGGTTGCGGGCAATGAACTCACGCCAGTCGCGCCAGAAGCTCTCCGGACTCTCTTCGACCTCGGTCGGCGGCTCTACTTCCCCAAAGTCCTTGAAAGCAGTTCCCCAACGACTATTCAACAGTGAGACCGAGCTATAACGCGCGGCCAGGTCCTCTCGGTATTTGGCCACGGTGTGCGGACTGTAACAGGCATGGTCCCCCGGGCCGATGCTGGGCTCATTGTGAACGTCCCAATCAAATACGGCCGGATGGGAAGCGAAGCGGATCGCGCAGTCGGCCAGTAGCTTGTCCCGCTGTCTGCGGTATTCGGGGTGATTGATGCAGGCCCTTTGCCAGCGAAAGTCGTTCTCATGGACCGGGTAGGCCACACCTTGCCTGTCAACGACCTTCGCATCGGGAAACTCTTCGATGAAACGGTTGTGTACGTAAAAGGTTGCAAATCCGAAAAGAACGCCCAGTTCCTGCTCTTGGCAGAGATCCAGCAGACGTCCCACCTCGTCGAGGCTGCTATCAAGTCCAATGCGAATACGAATGGAATCGAAGCCGGTATCCTTTATCATTGCCAGATCGCGGCGCCAGTCATCCTCTCCTTGGGGCAGCCACTCCGGCCGAGCCGCCATGCCGCCAAAGGGATATTCGTAATGTGTTCCAATCAGAATTCCGTCCTGTTTCGTCAAAGATGACCTCCAACTGAAGAGCCGGGTTCGGAAAGTTCTTTGGACGGGATGGGTTCCATTTGAAGTCCCTCTTACCCCTTGATTCCGGTAAGAGCGATCCCCTGAATAAATGTTCTCTGCGTAAAGAAGAAGAGCACGATTACCGGTACCGTCAGTACTGTCGTAACTGCCATCATCCAACCCCACTGGACGCCTACCGTGCTAACAAACACCTGGATTCCGAGCGAAAGCGTATACTTGCTGGGATCGTTGAGGTAGATGAGCGGCCCGATAAAATCGTTCCAGCTTCCCAGGAACTGAAACAGGGCCACTGTTGCCAGGGCCGGCTTTGATAGGGGAAGAATGATCCGCCAGAGGACGCCGAATTCAGAACAGCCGTCGATAATGGCGGCGTCGTCCAGGTCTCTGGGAAGGCTAAGGAAGAACTGACGCAGGAGGAAAATGAAAAATGGAACGCCAAAGGCATGCGGCACAATCAGAGGTAAAAGCGTGTTGACCCACCCAAGCGTGCGGAAGATGATGAAGAGTGGGACCATCGTTACTTGATAGGGCAACATCATTGTCGAGAGCATGGCAAAGAATAAGATGTCGCGGCCATGCCAGCGGAGGCGTGAAAAACTGTAAGCAACCAGGGAGCTTGAGACCAGCGTGAGAAAGACGGCAGAAATTGCTATCGTCAGGGTGTTGCGCAGCTGTTGAAAAAAGGGGAAGTAACTTAATGATTCCGGATAGTTCTGCCATCTGAACGGGTCTGGAATCCAAACGGGCGGCAACGTGAAAATCTGGTCCAAATCCTTTAGTGAAGTGGAAATAAGCCAGAAAAAGGGCAGGAAAAACAGGAGGCCAGCCAGGAAGAGTCCGACATGACTGGCAGCGTGACTCAACGTCTCGCGCTGCGACCCGGTGAGGCCCCTCTCGCCTTTGGCCCCGACCGGCTGCTGCCGCTTCATGGTGGTCACTGTCCTGCCCATGCCCCTAACGCTCCTCTCCTTCGTAGTAGACGAACCGGGCCGAACTTCGGAAAATGATCAGGGTTGTACCCATTACAACCAGAAATAGAATCCAGGCCATGGCGGAAGCGTAGGGCATCTGGAAAAACTCAAAAGCGTTTTGGTAAAGGTAGTAGGCGTAGAATAGTGTCGTATCCAACGGCCCGCCCCTGGTCATGATGAAAGCCTGAGCAAAGATCTGAAACCCGCTGATGACGCCCATGATCACATTGAAAAAAATCACGGGAGAGAGCATCGGCAGTGTAACATTCATGATCCGTTGCAGCGCGCCCGCGCCATCAATCATTGCCGCGTCAAAGAGGTGCTGGGGAATGTCCTGCAAACCGGCCAGAAAGATGACCAGGGTTCCTCCAATTGTCCACACACCCATCAGAATCAGGGAAGGCTTGGATAGAACGGGATCCGTTAACCATCCCGGACCGTGAATATCCAGAATGCTCAGCGCTGAGTTTATCAACCCAAACTCCGGGTTGAATACCCACATCCAAAGCACCGACGTGGCAACAATCGGGACGATGGTCGGCACATAGTAAACCGTCCTGTACAGGGAAACACCGCGCAGATTCTGGTTGAGCAGGAGGCCGAGGACGATGGCCAGGACGATATGGAAGGAGACCCCAAATACGACCATGTAGAGTGTATTGTATAGGGAAATCCAGAAGAGGTCGTCCCGCATGAGCTTCTCATAGTTGCTCAGTCCGACCCAGTGCAAAGGCTGTCCAAAGGTCGTAAAGACGTTGAGGCTGTAGTAAAAGGAGGCAACGACCGGGATGATGGTAAAGCTCGCGAAGCCAATAATCCAGGGGAGCGCAAACAACAGTCCAATCCGGAGGCGCCTGAATTCCTGTCGTGTCAGACCGAATGACATGCCAACCAACTCCAGTCTCCCGGCGGGCTGACCCGCCTGCCCGCCGGGAGGTTCTGTCAAAGGAGTGTCCGAATCAACTTACCTGCTGTCGGAAGTCCTGCAGCTCCTGCTGCAGCTTGGCGGTCATATCGTCCAAGCCCTGCTGTGGATCGATCTGACCATGGATGACCTCGTCCTGGAGGCGATTGATTTCGGTCTTGTACTGCTCCAGGACCGGGATTCGCGGCCACGCGCGGCCGCCTTCTGACTCTGTCAGCTCTACATACAGTTCGTTATAGGGAAGCGAATTGAGGAACTCCGGATCTCTTGCGGCTTCGTTCAAAGGCGGGACGTCGCCGACGAGATTGCCGAACTCAATCTGCTGCTGCTTGCCGGCCATGAACAGCGCCAGTTGCCAGCCGCCCTCCGGATTCTGGGCCCCATTCGGAACGTTGAACATCGCGCCGATTTCGACGAGGCTTGTCGGCTCAGAATATCCCGGTCCATACGGAGACTTGTAAACACTGTAGTCGAGGTCGGGGGCGTAACGGGGAATCCAGCTTCTCTTCCAACTGCCATCAATCTGCATGACGATCTTATCAACATACCACGGGTCTTCCGTCAGAGAACTGCGGTTGCCGAATCCGGAAACGTAGCGGTCGATCTTCTCAATATCGTATTTGTCGGCGTAGGACTTGAACCACTCGAGCGTGTAAAGCAACGCCTCTTCTGAGCCGGCCGTGATGGTGTCGGTCTCCTCGTCGTAGAACTGAGCGCCGTTTGCCCAGCCCCAGTGCCAGAGGCTGCCCGAGCGGAGCCAGGGAAGAAAACCCAACCGGGTGATGTTGCCGTCGTCATCCCATGTCGTCATCGCTTCAGCCATTACATCCAGATCGGCGAAGGATTCAGGAGGGCTGTCACTGCTGAACCCTGCCTCTTCGTACAGCGTGTTGTTGCTGTGCAAGGCAAAGACGTTGAGCGTATGGCCAGTGCCCCAAAGGTGCCCTTCCGACCAGAGAGCTTCCCAGGCCGGCTTGGACCACCCCGCACCGTCAAATCCGTCTCGTTCCGCATAATCTTCCAGCGGGAGCAAGAGACCGCGGGGGCCCCAAGTATAGGCCTGTGACCAGAGTGAGACCATGTCGGGAGGGTTGCCGCCCTGAATTGCGACCTGTGCTTTCTGGGTGACATTGCCCCAGCCAATCGACATGAAAATCGCGTTTTCGCCTGTTTGTTCGTTGAATCGCTCGACCTGGTTCTGTGCCTGTGCGGCCTCCTGCAGGCCAAACATCGACCAATAGATAATCGGCAGGTTTTCCTGTACCGGTGATGCCGCCTCTTCTGCGGCGGGCATGGCCCCCTCAGGCATCACACACGCGGCCAGCGCCGCGCCTCCAGCGCCCATAGCCATGGCGCGCAAAAAGCCGCGTCGACTCAACTGTTTGCGGGAATTTCGAGGATCAGACATTTTCTCCCCCTCTGAGTTTGGGATGGGCCGCTTCCAAGATCGGTCACGGCCAGGCTTGATGTGAAAACGCACAAGCCTATGTCGTCTTCAGCTCCAGCGAAACACGGTCATTTGGATTTTCTTTCTGTTAGAGAGCACCTCCCTTTCTGGTTTGGCCGTCATTTGGCGGCGTTTCCTGTCTGGACACAAAGTCTCTCTGGGAAAGAGGGCCCCTGCGCTTCTCTACCATGTACAACCCCAAGCGCAAAAGCTTCCTGCCGCCGCGGGGCAGGCCCACAACGACTACCACTCCCAGTGAGATACTTCGTCGTCCAGGTTGACCACGAAGATATAGGGCTTCATCGTCCCGTTGTGCCGGTCCAGGTACGACGTGTTCACGTGGAGAACCTGGTCAGCGGAAAGAAAGCTGACAACAACCGGCGCCCCCGACATTGAATTCACTCCCTCGTACAGGACGATGTTGCCAGAGTCAGCCTGGTGTTCTTCCGCCAACTCCCGCACTGGAGGGAGCACCGGCCCTGAAGCGACACCATCGTCGCCGATAAAGTGGAAATTGAAGGCCCCGTCTCCGCCTATCGTAATGTTCACGGGCGTGCCGGCGTGTCTGATGAGACAGGTCGCGCAATCAAGCTCGGCATACACGGAAATGAATACAGAGGCGTGTAACGTCCTCCCGCTATTGTCAGAAACGAGATAGTAAAAGCTGTCTTGGCCAACAAAATTGGCGTTGGGCCTGTACGTGAAGGCCAGCGTCTTTCGAAACGCGTTGCTGGAAAATGTTGTAATCCTTCCGTTCTCCGGTCCAGTGAAATCGAAACTTTGAAATTCGGGCAGCGTGTCATTGCCCAGAACTTCCACTTCAACGCTGCCGTTCTTGGGGACGGAAACGTAGTCGTCGACCAGAATGTTCGGGGAAGGAGGAGACTGCGCGAAAGAAGGCGTGAATGCAAAAGCCAGCATTGCCAGAGACAGTAGTAGCGCAAACGCAAAGATACGAATTAGACGCGAGCTGCAATGGATTCGTTCAAACCGGTATTGGGCAAAGACGCCAGGGCACTGAGTGATCATGAAAGTCTCTTTCTCTTGGAGTATTGAATTCTGAAAGTCAGATTGATGCATTTTGGCGGAAGGCCATGTGGGCCGTACGCCTTTGAAAGAAAGGGTCAGCAAAGCGGCGCGGGATGCCAAGTCAATCTTACATCTGAAATCGGTGGAGTGCCAGCACCGTTCACGTTCATGCTGCAGAGGCCAATTCGCTTGATGAAAGCAACGGAAAGTGTAGATTGGTAGGAGTTAGGAGTTGAAGACCTGCTCGCGCTCTGTTCAGGCCAGCCGCTACAATCGCTATCGGCCACTGCGCCCAAACTGCGGGCGACTTCTGCTTGATACCGAATCTTGGTAACAGCGCAAACACGACCATGTGCTTGAGATCGGCATCTTAGCTTTCTGCCGCCACCCTACAGCTAAAGCTATGGTAGCGCACCGGAAAAGGCCCGTCAAGGAGCAAGATTCGGAGGGGGCCAGTCATGGCAAGAGGTTGCCAGGATAAGCTGACTGCAAGGCGCGGCGTGGATTCCCCAGAGGCATCCTCAAACTTACGCCAATTCTGCCCCGCCCCTTGCTCACAACTCAAAACCCATCTAGAATAGCCCCCCAAAGCTTCCGTTCAGACAACAGCCCGCAAGACCCCAACCCACGAACCACTGCCCATCGGACGCAATCATGGAACGCAGGACAATCGCCTTTCCTTCACGCTCGGCGGCGAGGCAACCCAAAGGAAACGTTGTGGCGGGAGTGAGCCCTGAATGGGGAAACGTCTTAGACCCACTGCCCGGAACCTGAACTCTTTTCTGACAGTTTTCCGGAACGGGTAGCGTGCGCTTAATTGGTGAACCTTCCAGTGGGGCAGAGGGCGGAGAACGCACGGCCGCAAATCCGTAAGGTTTTTTTATGAATTTATTCATAAAAATGTTTGACATGGGGACCGAATCTTGCTACTATAGGGTGTACGTGCCAGCATTTATCGAGGGAACGTAAAGGTGCAGACAGTTCGCAGCCGGATTCTGGATATCCTGAAGCAGAATGGCCAAGCCTCGGTCGGCGCGCTGGCTGAACGTCTCGACCTGGCGCCGATTTCGGTAAGGTATCATCTGGACATCCTGCTCTCGGATAATCTCATCACAGTTTCACAGGCCGAGGGGCGGCGGCGGGTAGGGCGGCCGCAGAAACTCTATTCACTGACGGAGAATGCGGATTCCCATTTTCCCGATAATTTCGCGCTCCTCACCGCCGGCGTCGTTCGCCAGATGAAGCAGATGCTCCCCCCTGAGAAGATTGAAGGCTGCTTTCGTACCCTTGCCGAAGAAATGGCGCAACCGGTCACGCTGCAAAGCCCGCCTGACGAGGGGTTGGATGAGCGGATGGGGAAGGTGGTCGCCTTCCTCAATGAACGGGGATATCTGGCGCAGTGGGAGCCGAAAAGCGGCACGCTGCGCACGCACAACTGCCCCTATACCGGTGTGGCCGCTGAGCACAAAGAGCTCTGCTGCATGGACCTCGCGCTGGTGGAATCATTGAGCGGCCAAAGCTGTGAATGTGTGCAGGCCATTGCCGACGGCGCCATCTGCTGCAGCTTTCACGTGCAGACCGATGTAGACGGGCAAGATGCCCGCACAAAGAATGTTGAACTGACTGTTTCGGAGCATGAGCGTTCCTTCCCTGGGATCGACAGCTATGCCAACGACAACGCGTAACTTGACTCTGCCAGAACTGCCGCTGGTCGAAGAGACAGGGGCCAAGCAAAATGGGCACAGCCATCGGACGAAATATGGCAGTGTAACCTTGTCGCCCTTGCCGGGGGCCGATGCCCTGGCCGCGATGACTGAACCGACCCATGACAGCTACGGTCGCCGAGTCCGCTACCTGCGCATAAGCCTGACTGACGCCTGCAATCTGCGCTGCGTCTACTGTATGCCGGAACATATGCAGTTCCGACCGCGGCATGAACTGATGTCGGATGATGAAATAATCTATCTCGTCAAAGTCGCAGCCAGCCTGGGCGTGGACAAGATTCGTCTTACAGGCGGCGAACCGACGATCCGCCCCGGCGTCGTGGACCTTGTGCGAAGCATAAACACAGTGCCCGGCATCGACGACGTCGCGATGACGACAAACGCATTGCTTCTGGATGAATTGGCCCAGCCGCTGGCCGATGCAGGTCTGAACCGGGTCAACATCAGTATCGATACGGTTGACCCTGAAAGATTTCGCCGCATCACGCGCTGGGGAGACGTTGACGACGTTTGGCGAGGCATCCAGGCAGCCGAGCGTGCCGGACTGCGGCCCGTCAAGCTAAACTGTGTCGTCACGCGCGGCTTCAACGAGGAGGACGTGATCGACCTGGCGCGCCTGACCTTGAAAGAGGAATGGGAAGTTCGCTTCATCGAGATGATGCCTTTTGGCGAGGTCAGCGACTTTCAGCTGAGCAACGTCGTCTCATTCCGCGAAATTCGGGAAAAGGTCGAGTCGGTCTTTGGGCCCTTGGAAGAAGCCAGCTATGATTTTATCGATCCCAGCCGCCCATTCCGGATTCCCGGGGCGACGGGCACCCTGGGCTTTATCAGCAGCGTGACCGAGCCATTCTGCCAGGGCTGCGGCCGCGTTCGGTTGACGGCGGACGGCAAACTGCGTCTATGTCTCTTGCGGGACGACGAGGTTGACCTGCTGACGCCTTTGCGCGCGGGGGCCGGTTTCGATAAGATACGGACGCTGATGCAGGAGGGCGCCTTTCACAAGCCGTGGGGACACGGGCTGGCGTCAGGGGTATTCGCCGACGATCGGGCGATGAACCAGATCGGTGGCTAGGGCTGCCGCGGGGCGGGAAATAATTGTGGTCACCCGTAGGCGCGGTGGACTGAGCCGGCGGCGAATCCGGAGCATCAGATAGCGGTCCTCGCTGCCGTCGCGTAAAAATGTGTGATTTTTGGTATCATCCGGTGATTGGTCAGAGAAGGACGAACACCACCCGGCGTCGATAAATTGACTATTTAGCCAGGTCGGAAACACCTATTCATTCAAGGAGAGTTCGATGGACATTACCCTCACCGACACAAGCACGAAGGTCGTAACACTGACTGAGATGGCTGCCGATAAGCTGGGCGGCATTCTGGATCAGAAGGGCCTGCGCGAGTCACACGCGTTGCGCGTCTTTGTTAAGGGCGGCGGCTGTGGAGGGATGCAGTACGGCATGACCTTTGACGACGACATCCAGGAGTCGGACCAGGTCTTTGAGCAGTTTGGGCTGCGCGTCGTTATCGATCCGACCAGCTTCCTGTACGTTGGCGGTTCCAGCATCGACTATATCGACAACCTGATGGGCGGGGGATTCCACATTGAGAATCCGAACGCTGTCAGCTCGTGCGGTTGCGGGAGCAGCTTCCGGACCAATGGCGCGCCGGCAGGCGCTGCCGCGGGCTCCGGTTGCGGGAGCGGCTGCGGCCACTAGTCGCTTGTTGAAGAACTCGCACGATTAGCGGTAAGGGTTGGGTTTGCAGTGCGCCAGTCGCCCGTCGTCAGCGCGGGCGGCTGGTTCGCAGACCCATGCCCTGCCTGGAGCGGAGTGCCATGCAGGCACGATACTACACGTTGCGGGAGGCGAAGGCCGCCCTCCCCATTGTAAAGGCGTTGATGGCCCAGGTGCAGGAGGCCCGCAGTGAAATACTGCGCTTGCGGCCTGAAATCTGGCCCGTCCTCCAAAAGGCGGCCCAAAATGGTGGAAACGCCGCCGCCGGCGAAGTTTACACACAGTTCGACAAATTGGAATCCGGCGTTAAGGGAATCCTTGAAATGGGGATCCTGGTGAAGGACATTGATCAGGGCCTGATTGATTTCCTTGCGATTCGCAACGGGCGGGAAGTATATCTTTGCTGGAAACACGGTGAAGAGGAGCTTTCCTTTTGGCACGATGTTCACGCCGGGTTTGGAGGCCGCCAACCAATTGATCCCGATGACTTCTGATTGCCGCCAGAGTTCAACCGCTTCTCGGGAAAACGATTCCCCATCTTCAATCGAAATCCGTAACAAGAAATTGTGAGTAGAGACGATGCCCAACCCATATGGCGCGCCTGAAGTTAGCGTTCAGGATGTCGCGGCAAAGCAGCGCGAAGGTGAGGACTTTCTGTTGGTGGACGTGCGCGAACCCAATGAGTTGGAACTGGCCAGCCTGCCGGACGGCGCGTTCATCAGCATGCCCTTGAGTGAACTGCGCGAGCGTCGGCTGGAGGCCCTGCCGGAGGCGTTGAGCCAGAATAAGCAGGCCGAGGTCGTCCTGTTCTGCCATAAAGGACTTCGCAGCGCCCAGGTGACTGTGTTCTTGCGCCAGCAGGGCTGGTCTAACGCCGTCAGCATGGCCGGTGGCATAGATGCCTGGGCCGAAGAGATTGACGAGTCCGTCGGCCAGTACGCAAGCATGTAAAAAGTTGGCTTTCTGTTCAGAGTTAGGAATGAGGAGAAACTGTTGAAGTCGATCTGGCCCCCGAGCAAAGAACGCAAGAATGACATTGTCTGGATCGATCTGGGCGATTTGGGTGACCTGGTCTATCCACAGGGGCCCCACGAGCAGTGGCAGGATCACGGGCTCGGGCTGCTGCGGACGATCATGCACAACAACGGCATCGAGACCGACATCGTTTCCACGCGCGCAGTGACCAGCTGGGAACAACTGGCGCCCAAGCTGCGGGGTTACAAGATGGCGCTGATGAATGTGCGCAGCTACACATTCCCGGTGGCCTTGAAGGCTGCCCAGATTTTCAAGGAGATCAACCCGGATGGACTGGTTTTGGCCGGCGGCATGCACGCAACGGTCGCGCCGGACGAGATGGCCGAGGTGGAGGCATTTGACAAGATCTGCCAGGGAGCCGGAGAGGAAGTAATCCTCGATCTGGTGCGGGATCCTGACAGTTTTTCAAGAGTGTTCATGGGGCAGGGCTCCCGCTCGATGGCCGACTGGCCGCAGATCAACCGCGAACTGTGGCCCAAACCGGCCAGTTGGAAGGAAGCGCTGGCGATTGGGCGTCCGCGGCGGGCGCTCCGGGTTAGCAAGCTGGAGCAGGACTTCAACTGGCCGATGGAACCGGAGTGCGGGTGGGGCCCTCCGCCTGTCGCCACCATTATCACCAGCCGCGTTTGCCCGTGGCAGTGTGTGTTCTGTAACGAGGCCTCCTACATTCCCAACATGGGCCGTCGTCCGGTGGGCATGATCATTGACGAGTTGAACGCGCTCGATGAGAAATACGGTGTGGGCTCCGTCGTTATCCATGACTCAATGTTCTTCCAGAACCCGAAATGGCTGCAAGAATGGATCCAGGAGTATCCTCGCCGGGCCAACAAGGTATGGCCCTACTGGGCGGCCGCCCGCGCAGACACGGTACGCCAGTGGCCCGAACTTTTTACTGCGCTCGTGCGCGAGACCAACTGGAACCTGATTTCCATCGGCTTCGAGTCTGGCAGCGACCGCATCCTGAAGCTGCTCAACAAGGAATGCACCGAAGAGGATAACGACTACGCTATAGATCTCGTCAACCGCCTTGGCGACGAGATGGAGGCGGAAGGCAAGGAGCCCCCTGTCTTCTGGTCCAACATTATGCTCGGCATCCCGGGAGAAACGGACGAAGATGCCTTTAAGACGATGCGCATGCTCAAGCGAATGAAGCGGGTCTTCCCCTCCATCTCCTACTACGCGCCGTACCCGGGCTCAGCCCTGGGCTTTCAACTGATCGCCGAAGGCAAAAGCCTGATGAGCCGGGAAAACTATCACCGTTTCCCCGACGACGAGAAAGTGAAGGGCGTCGATTACGGATTCTACCGGGAGCTGCTTGCAGGCAAATATGACGCCGAAGTGAATCGCGGCCTGACGGACGCTGAACAGCGGCGCGGCTATGAAGGCATGTACCAGCAGGCCCTGGTAAAGGCCTAAGAGTTGAAGAGTAGCGCACCACAATTCACACTACATCGATCACAGCTATCAGCCCATGACCGCTTATGCATTTTGGAACAATAAAGGTGGAGTAGGTAAGAGTTTTCTTTGCTTTGTGGCTGCGACTGAGTATGCACACGCCCATCCTGGCGTTGATGTGTATGTGATCGACCTTTGTCCTCAGGCAGACATTTCTGAAACTCTCCTGGTCAAATCGCACGCTCTTAGCGACCTAATTGGAGAAAATCCACGGCGTACGGTTGCCGGCTACCTGGAAGCGCGTCTGAATTCACCATTCCAAAGCTTGAGTGATGTAAGCCCTTTCGTAATGCGCCCCAAGGACTACAACTCTAAATTGCCTACAAACTTGCTGCTCGTCTGTGGCGATAATCTGCTCGAAATCCTATCCGAGGCGATTCGGCAAACTTCTCAATTAGCAATTCCAGTGGACGCGTGGAAGCAGGTTCTCAGTTGGATAAGAGATTTGACAGTTTCTTTGCGTCTAACGAGTGGAAATAGAGATACTCTTTTCATACTTGACTGTAACCCGAGCTTTGCCATTTACACCCAGCTAGCACTCGTCGCGGCGGAAAACGTGGTTGTACCCTTTACCGCGGACGATAGTTCACGCCGTGCCTTGGAAAATGTTGTTGCCCTTCTCTACGGTTACCCTAGCGGTGACCCTAAAATTGATGCTTATGCCAGAATTAACTTTGCAAAAAGGGCAAAGAGCGAAGGCGTCGTTACCCCCAAACTCCACGCATTTGCCAATAACCGCGTGACCCTTTACCAGGGAAATGCAAGTAGCGCTTTCGAGGCAGTAAGCAAGACCATCAAAGAGACGCTCGACCAGCTCCATGAGAATCATCGCCAGGTCTTTACAACCCCGAAAGAAAAGCCAAGCGAGAGATTTGTTGAGATTCCAGACTATCACAGCGCATGCGTCATCATGACAAAAAAGGGGATTCCTCTGTATAACCTTCGCCCAGGACAAAAGGAGATCGAAGGTGAGAGGGTCCAACTCAATCCCGATCCACTAGACCGCTATCGAAGCGCTCTTGCAACCTTTGTCGACTGTCTTTAGAGGGCTGCTGTGGCATCAACCGCAGCCTTGAATTACTTTGCCGCAGCTGTACGCGTGAGAACACTCCGCGGGGCAGCGACAGATGGGCGATTGCCCCTTAGATTGTCGACTGAAAAGCAGGTGTTCTATCACGCAGCCCTTGCGGGATATGTCGCCGCGTGGGACGCCTACATCAACAACTTAGTGCGGTCGTTCTACGTTGAGATTGAAAACCCGCGAAATGCCGAGTTCCGTGCAATTTACAGCATCTCCCGGCAGGCAACGGAACGAGCTCTGAGGAGGTTTAACACGCCTAACGCGGAAAACACGAGGGCCCTGCTTCAACAGTATACAGGCTATGACCCCATTGGCGACTGGGTTTGGACAAGAAGGCGAATGGTTGGCATTCAAGTTCGAGAAAGGCTGAATGAGATCCTGAGAGTCCGACACAGTTTTGCCCACGGATTCTCAGTGCCAGGTTACACATGGACGCAGTCGCCCACTGGACGTGTACGCCTGACGAGCGAAGCAATTCGTGACACGGAAGCGTTCTTCAGTAATCTAGTGCGTGTCACAGACACTGGGATGAAGAAACATATCCTTGCGGCTTATGGGGTCACAGTTGCTTGGTAATTCGTTGTCATTCCAGACGAATACTCCAGGCATAGAGAAGGGGATGAAGGACTCTGCCAGTTGGAAAGATTTGCGGGCATGATAATCTGCACGAAGTGCCGGCGATTGCTCCCACTCAATGGCTTCTACAGAAGACGAAATCAATAGTGCTAAAGAGTGCCATGCGGCATTTGGGAAAAAGAAGATAGGTGAAGGGGCATCGAAGAAGGTTACCGCGTTCTCTATGGCGATAGCGGTTGTCAAATTTCTGTTTCGATTGTTTTCGTAGTGTTTGCAAGAAATCAGGGTCGACTTTCGTCTTGCAATAGAATAAGGCCTGAATGATGAGCAGCTTCTCCAATCCCCACTACATGTACCTGTTTGACATGAAGAACGGCAAGAAGAAACTTGCCTACGGACAGAGCCCGGAGGACGCGCTGGACATTCTGCGCATTCGCCTGTCCGACGAGGAGATGGGCCACATCATAGCCGACCAATACGTGCGCATCAGCCAGCGAAAGCTCCAAGAGCACGTCGACGATCTGGGATGATGCTGCGCGTCGCGGCCGCGAGATTGAGCGCGCGCCTGCGCGCCGCGTTTGGACGCTCTGCGAATAGAACGCCTCGCTCCCCCCTGACCCCCTCCCAGCGGCAACTCCTTGGAGCTTTGCTGCTGGGTGAAACCCTCAAATCCCATCGCTACATCGACGGCAACAAGGAATACCGTCTGCATCCGCTTGGCGGCGGCTCCCGTCCTGTGGCCCCCCAAGACGTGAGGCGATTGAACGATGAAGGGCTCCTGCTCAGCAACCACAAATTCCCCGCGGCCACGCTTTTCTTGTCACCGCGTGGGCGGCAGGCCGCCGCTGCGGCTGCGCCGACAGTCAGGGAGGCCCGGGACGACTCTGCCATCGCGGCTTCAAGGTAGCGGAGAACTGGAATGAACAGGACGCGCAACCTGGATGCCTCCTTCGTCTGGGCCTGTGGCGCCTCCTATTCCTCCTCTGGCAACTGAACGCCCAGATCCTCAGGTACTTCACCACCGTAGGGATTCGAGAAATCTAACTTGGGAAAGTTCATATCACTGGCGTCAACGGGAAGCTCGGGCTCCAGCTCGGAGATCCGGCGATGGATCTTCTCGGAGGCCGCGCGGAAGGGTCCCACCCCGATCCCCTGACACTGGTCAGCCAATCCCCGAAGTTTTGGCAGGCCGCGGCGAAACATCTTCAACGCACCTCGCCGGTTTCCCCTCTCAATCTGAAGAAACGCGACACCGACCTGCAAAATGCCCTGGTAAATGTCGCGCACCGGCCGCGATTCTTCGTTCCAGGCCAGTTCCAGGTATTCGTGCTGGTCGAAAAAACGTCCTTGATTGAAGGCAAGCAGCCCGGCGACTGCAGCGCGACTGGGCGGATCGGCGCAACCGTCAGGGAGCCGGGGCGGTGGATGAATGTGTCGCTCGACCACGGCCACAAGCTCTTCCATCATGCGGCTGCGCGCCCAGGCATGATCGGCGCCGGCCTTCCGGGCCTTCTGAAGCGTCTCCACGTCAACATGGCTGCCAAAGGCATAGATGGGCGTGAGCCGCGTGTGCGGTTTCAGTTTGCACTGTCTGATGGCCGATTCCCAGTCGCCGGGCGTTTTCAGGTCGAGCAGGGCCAGAACGGGAAATGTGCTGGCCACCGCGCCCATGAACAACTCTGATCGGTCGATCGTGACCGGTTCGCCGCCTGCAGCTTGCACAACGTCTTCCAGTCGAACCGAAAAAAATAGGTCCGGCTCGAGAATCACGACGACCGGTCGGTACTGATCGGTGTCTGCCACTTTGTCCTCCAAACGGGTGAGTTCCTGTTTCGCCCGCCTTCCATTGGCAAGCGACCATACTTGAAAACCTCGCCGAATTTGACGGGTGATCTCCCTGTCATCAGGCTGGCTGGCGGTTCCGCTGAACCGCCCCGCGAATGAATGTCGGCGGTAACTTTTCCATTGCTGAAACCACGAACCCATCTGTTATACTAAAGCCAAACCGGCAGGAGGGGAAAGGAACGCAATGGCGAGTAGGGAAGAGGCGGCCGAACAGTTTGAAGACCTGTCCTACGAGGAGAGCTATGCCCAGCTTCAGGAGATTCTGGAGCGTCTTGAAGCAGCCGAACTGCCTCTGGCGGACTCGCTGGAGCTTTACGAAAAAGGCGTGAAGTTGGCCTCGCGCTGCGGTGTGCTGCTTGAAGAGGCCGAGCTCAGAGTCAGGAAGTGGCAGCCGGACGGGAACCTGGCGCAGTTGGGCGATTCACAGGGACAGTAGCGAAATGCAGCTGCTCGGGAGCGGATCCATTATCTGGCTGCCACTGAGTGTCGGCCTAATCGTTCAACTCTACAAGTTTCTCTTCGAATGGATCCAGCATCGCGACTTTGATCTGCGGGTGCTGGCGCGCGCCGGGGGGATGCCCAGCAGCCACGCCGCCATGGTCTGCAGCCTCGTCTCCGCCATCGGTTACCGGTCCGGACCTCGCAGCGACATATTTGCCATGGCCGTAATCTTCGCCCTGGTTGTCATGTACGACGCAACCGGTGTGCGGCAAGCCGCGGGCAAGCAGGCGAAGGTCCTCAACCAGATCCTGCGTGAGCTCTTCACGGGGCAACCGGTCAGTGAAGAGGAGCTGAAGGAACTGATCGGACATACACCGACCGAAGTATACACTGGCGCTCTCGTCGGTGTCCTCTACACTGTCCTGTGGTTTCAGCTTGCCGCATGAGCGACGCGCAAGCCGTCTGCGTTTTAACCCCGTTTCGGCGGCGCTGACTCCCCAAGTTTTTCAAGCAATTTGCAATAAGCAACCTGACTTCTGCGGAAGCTGGCCAGCCGGAAGAACTCGTCGGGCGCGTGGATGTTTTCGTCTTCAAGCCCGAAGCCAAAGCTGATGGTATCGGCTCCAAGCTGCTCGCGAAAGACGCCAGTAATGGGTATGCTGCCTCCGCTTCGAGTTTGGTAAGGGTCGCGTCCGTACAACTCTTTGAGTATGGCTTCCGCGGCCTGATTTCCCCAGTGATCGGCCGAAATACTGTAAGGCTGGCCCTGAATTGAAAGGGGCGCCACCTCCACACGCACGCCAGGCGGGGCGCTTCGCTTCACATGCGCCCGCAAAAGCTCGACGATCTCGCTCGGATCCTGGTCGGCAACCAACCGGCATGTTATCTTCGCATGCGCAGAGTTGGGCAGGACCGTCTTGATCCCCTCTTCCTGAAATCCCCCCCAGATGCCGTTCATCTCCAAAGTCGGACGGATCCACCCTCGCTCGCGGTTTGTGTAGCCAGGTTCGCCGAACTCCTCCTCCAGGCCCAGCTCATGCAGGTATTCAACGCCGTCAAATGGTACCCTGGCGATGGCGTCGCGTTCCCCCTGGCTGAGCTCAACGACACTGTCATAGAATCCTTCCACCGTCACCGTGCCGTCGGCCCGACGCAAGGAGCCCAGAATCTGTGTAAGCGCATGGATTGGGTTCTGGATGCGGCCGCCGTGCAGGCCGGAATGGAGATCGGTGGCCGCGCCATGAACATTGATCTGCAGGCCGCAGATGCCGCGCAGGGACATGAGCAGGATCGGCTCTGTTTCGCTGAACTGTCCGCCGTCCGCGCTGACAGCAAGGTCACAGGCAAAACGCTCCCGATGCTGTGGCATAAACTCCGGGATCTGGGGGCTGCCGATCTCCTCCTGGCCTTCGAAGCAAAACTTCAGATTTACAGGAGCGGCCCCCTCGCTTTGCAGCAGCGCTTCGACGGCAAGGATGGGCGCCAGCATGTTCCCCTTGTCGTCGGACGCGCCGCGGGCATAGACGCGATCGCCAATGATCGTGGGCTCGAAAGGCGCGTTCGTCCATAGCTCTACGGGGTCGACGGGCTGAACGTCGAAATGGCCGTAGATCAGGATGGTGGGCTTGCCGGGCGCGTGCATCCAGTCGCCGTAGACGACGGGATGACCACCGGTCGGCAGCAGTTCGACATTTTCGACGCCCGCTGCGGTCAAACGCTGGACGACCCAGTCTCCGGCGCGGGCTACGTCTCCGGCTCGCTCGGGCAGCGCTGAAATGCTGGGAATGCGAAGGAAGTCAAGCAGTTCGTCGAGAAACCGCTCCTCGTTGGATCTGAGAAAGGACTGGTAGGCTGGCATGGATGGGGCTCCTTGGACGGGTTCCGGATCTGGCTATGCGGCGCATTCTACTGCAGTGCCAGCGGGCAGGTCAAGAGCCCGCAGGGTCTGACGGCAAGAACCGAGGTCGTGCGATGTTGGGCCGCTTGATGGCGAGCGCGACAACCGAGTGACGGAAGATTGCCGAAATGACACGGTCGTGCAAGACGCCCCCACCCCCAGGGCAATGGCATCTGAATTGGGTCAACGTAAACGAGCTGGTTGGAAAACTGGCTTTCGGCTGAAAGTCCTCTCCCAACAAGGTGCGATGGCCCTCAAATTGCCCCAATTGCCCCTTGACATCGTGCAGCCAAATAAGTACAGTTGTTCTGCCGTTGTCATACATTCCCTCGCGTTTGTATGGTCTCCCCGACGCCAACCAATCGCCCCGCCCGGGCCAGGGCCGGCGCCGTCCCCGAATCCGACGAAGTCGAAACCGACCCCCAAGTCCTGGCCGACCAGGTGCACCAGGCCGGGGACCTGATTCGCCTCCTCGAGAACCTCTATCAGAATGACGAATACGAGAGAACGCAGGACGAACTTCAAAACCCGGACGCCCCCAATGGCGCCCTAATCAACCACCAGCCCGTTCCAACCTCCTGACCTGGGAAGGTGGAAAACAAATAGAATATAACGAACATCTGCCGACCCTCACCTCGGCAGCGTAACTCCCTACCCACCATCCTGCCGCCCCACCCGCCGCAGCGCCAATCAGGCCGCCCCCCCCTCAACACCTCGTCAGACCCAAGCAAATGCCCATTCATCGACCATTTATTACTCGCCCTGGCCCCGATTCGCTTCACTTCGCGGATCTCCGCCCCTTTCCACCTCCACTCTCTCACGAACGCACACAAACGCTCACAAACGCTCACAAACACTCACAAACACTCACGAACGCTCGTAAACACTCACAAACGCTCGTGAACACTCGTAAACGCTCACAAACACTCGCGAACACTCGCGAACACTCGCGAACAATCACAAAAACTCGCAAACGCTCACAAACACTCGTGAACGCTCATAGACACTCACAGACACTCACGAACACGCACCACTCCCTCATACCTTCCCCTCCGCGCACCACAATGGCGCTGCCCTCCTCAATGCCCCTCCGTGTCCCTCCGTGGATCAGAAGGTGTTGCCGTTCGCAGTTGCCCTTCTTCGCGCCCCTTCGCGTCCCTTCGTGGATCAAAAGGCCGTTGCCGTTCGCCCCATCCCCCCTAATCCCCTTCATCCCCCCAAATCCCCGGTCAGACAAAATCCGTGTCCCAAATCCCCGTTCAGACAAAATCCCCGTCCCAGGGCAATCGCATCTGAATCGGGTCAACGCAAACGAGCTGGTTGGAAAACTGACTTTCTGCCGAAAGTTCACTCCCAACAAGATGCGATTGCCCTGTCCCCACCTTTGTTTCGAGCCGCGCACTAGGGTAGAATTCTCCACCATATCCAACAGGCCCTGGATACACCCTAAGCAGGTAATGTGATGCCACAACCCCAGGAATGTCACACCCTCGAAGAGGTGCGATCTGAGATTGACCAGCTGGACCGGTCGCTCATAGAGACGATCAGCCGGCGGCAGGAGTACGTGCACGCGGCGGCCCGTTTCAAGCGCGATGCGGCGCACGTGCATGCCCGCGAACGCCAGCGCCGCATGATCGCGGCGCGGCGAGACTGGGCCGACGCTGCCGGCGTAGACCCGGACTTCGTCGAAAGGCTCTTCACAGCAGTCGTCGACCACTTCATCCAGGCAGAGCTGGCTGTATTCGCCGAAAAGAATCAGCCAGCACCCAGCGGCAAATCGATTTCGCCAACTTCAGCGGCTTACGCAAGTGGACGGCAAGAAGAAGACGGAAGCTGAAGGGCGAGCCGGCTCAGCCTCTGCGCAAGGCGGCCGCGGCTGGCAAGAGAGCTTCCGCGTGGCCCTGGTGCATGACTGGCTCAATCAGATGGGCGGCGCCGAAAACGTCCTGGAGGAGTTTGTTGACCTGTTTCCCGGGGCGCCGATCTTCACCAGCATGTACGGACCGGACAAGATGCCGGATCTGTACCGGGCCTTGCCGATTCGCACGACTTTCATGCAGCGCCTTCCGGGCATACTGGACCGCCACCAGGTCTATCTTGCCCTTTACCCGGCCGCATTTCAATCCACGGATCTGAGCGAGTTCGACCTGATTCTGAGCAACAAGAGCGGCTTCTGCCACGGGGTCCGTTCACGCAGAGGCGAGCGAAGGGCCGTGCATGTCTGTTACTGTCTGACCCCCACTCGCTTTCTCTGGCTCTACGAGCAGTATCGGGAGCGAGAACGAATTGGCGGCCTGCTGGACCTGGGTCTGAAGCCGCTATTGGCGCTGTTGCGCCGTTGGGACTATGCCGCTGCCCAGAGAGTCGACTATTTCATCGCCATCAGCACCGCTGTCCAGGAGCGCATCCGAACGATCTACGATCGCGAAAGTGTCGTCGTCCATCCTCCGGTCGACACGCGCCGTTTCACTCCGGACCCCTCGGCGCCGGTGGGGGATTACTATCTGGTCGTGAGCCGCCTGATTCCCTACAAACGCATCGATCTGGCAGTTCGGGCCTTCCGCGAGCTGCCGGACGAACGGCTCATCGTCGTCGGCAGCGGCCGGGCAAGACAGGCGCTCGAAGACGTGGCGGGGCCAAATGTCTCCTTTCTCGGCTGGCAACCCGGCGAACGGATCCTGGAACTGATGCGGGGCTGCAAGGCGTTCCTCTTTCCGGGTCTGGAAGACTTCGGAATCACGCCGGTTGAGGCGATGAGCGCAGGCCGCCCGGTCATCGCCTTTCGCGGGGGCGGCGCCCTGGACACCGTCGTTCCCAGCGAGACAGGCGAGTTTTTCGACCGGCAGACGCCGGACATGTTGAAGCAGACCTTGAAGGCTTTCAATCCCCAGGCGTACGACTCGGCCAGATGCCGCGCGCAGGCTGAGCAGTTCAGCCAGGAGGCGTTCCGCACGCGATTGCTCGGGACCCTGGAAGAGATCGTCGCCCGAAATCACCTCAATTCCAACCGGTAGCAGCCGGTTAACTGCCAACTGCCCCCCAACCATGGACGAAGCGCACAGCAAGGACAGACAAGTCGACACGCCTCGCGAAGAGACCGCGCGCCTGCTCTACACAGCCGGCGACGCCGCCCACGACTTTGACCACGTCTTGAGAGTGACCCACATGGGCATCCGCCTCGCGCAGGCCGAAGGCGCGGACATCGCGGTCGTGCGCGCGGCCGCGCTGCTTCACGATGTGCCTGGCGCGGGACGCGGCCGCATCGATCATCACCTTGCCGCGGCCAGTTTTGCCGCCGAGCATCTGCGCGCCGAGGGCTGGGACGCCGCCCGCATCGCAAGCGTCGTCCACTGTATAGAGGCCCACCGCTACCGCGACCAGTCCATCCAGCCGCAGACCCTGGAAGCAAAATGTCTCTATGACGCCGACAAGCTGGACAGTATCGGCGCGATCGGAGTCGCCCGCGCCTTCTCGCATTCCGGCAGCCACAACACGCGGATCTGGAACCAGCCCGTGGATAAGGCGCCCCCGCCGGGAGCCCGGCCAAGCGGGCCCGATTACACGCCGGTACACGAGTATGTCTACAAGCTGCGCTACGTTCTGTCCACGCTCTACACAGCGACGGCGCGGCGGATCGGAGCCCAGCGGCACGAATTTATGACACGCTTCTACGAGCAGCTGGACGCCGAGATGACAGGTAACCGCTGACAAGGCAAAACCAGGCCCGTCCGATGCGACTCCGGCGCCGAAGGAGTCTCTGCATAACGACCCAAACCTGTGAATTTCCAGCTTCTGTGTTAGGCTATCCCGGTTGGCAGAACCGTCTCCGCACAGCAAAGGTGAACCAATGACTCCCACACAAGAATCCCGCGCATCTTCTCCTTTGCCCTTCCATGACGTCGCCCGCCTGCCCCTTCCCGGCGACAACGTGGCCATCGCCACGCGTACGCTGCCGGCAGGCACACAGATCGCGCTCGGCGGCGCAGTCCTCATTTTGGACTATACAGTGATGGAAGGTCACCGGTTCGCCGTGGCCCCCATCGCGGCAGGAAGCCCGTTACTTTCCTGGGAGCTCCCCTTTGGCCTGGCGACGCGGGAGATTGCTCCGGGCGAGTACATTCGCAACACAGAGATGCTCGACGCCCTCGGTGTACGCGCGCTCGACTTTGAACTTCCCAGCGAACCCAATTTTGCCGATCACGTTGAAGCCTATGAGCTTGACGCGACCGGTTTCCAGGCTGGCCGGCAGGTCCCTCGCCATGAATTGGACAGATTCTTTGAAGGGTATGCCCGTCCCGGAGGCCGCGGTGTGGGGACCCGCAATATGATTGTTCTCCTGGGAACGTCGTCGCGCACAGGAGGATTCGTCCGCCAGCTGGAATCTCGATTCGCTGGCGTCGCCGATCAATATGCCGGCATCGACGGCATCGTCGCCGTCGCCCATACCGAGGGCGGCCACGACGACCCAAACAACACTGAGACCACGCTGCGGACGCTGGCAGGTTTCATCACCCACCCCAATGTTGGCGCGGCGCTCTGCGTGGACTACGGTCTGGAGCCCGTGAATAACAAATTGCTGGCCGCCTACCTGGAAGAAAACAACTACCCGATAAAGGCGGTTCCTCACGCCTTTCTGACGCTGAAGGAGGGCTTCCAGGCCGGTTTGGGGCAGGCAGAGTCGATCGTAGAGGGCTGGCTGGAGCAGGTAAACGCAACCCCGCGAACCGCCCAGCCTCTTTCCGAGCTGAAACTGGCCCTTCAGTGCGGCGGTTCAGACGCCTTTTCCGGCATTTCCGGCAATCCCCTTGCCTCGTGGGTGGCCAGAGAGCTGGTTCGCTACGGCGGGGCAGCCAACCTCGCCGAAACCGACGAGCTGATCGGCGCCGAGCCATACATGATGCTCAATGTGCGCGACGCCGGAACTGCCGCCGAGTTTCTCCATACGATTGAACGCTTCCAGGAACGGGTGGCCTGGCACGGCCATTCCGCGGCGGGCAACCCTTCCGGCGGCAACAAGTATCGAGGGCTCTACAACATCGTCCTCAAATCGATCGGCGCGGCCATGAAGAGACATCCGGACGTGCGCCTCGACCACGTCATTCCCTATAGCGGGCCGATGAAAGAGCCCGGCTACTACTTCATGGACAGCCCGGGCAACGACCTGGAGAGCATTGCCGGCCAGGTGGCTTCCGGCTGCAACATGATCTATTTCGTCACCGGTAACGGTTCGATTACCAACTTCCCCTTTGTACCCACCATCAAAATCGTGACCACGACCCGCCGCTATGAGCTGCTCAGCCGAGACATGGATGTCAATGCAGGACGCTATCTGGATGGCACGCCGATGGACGAGCTTGGCGCTGAAACGCTGGACGTGACCGTACGCGCCGCTTCGGGCGAGAGAACGGTGGGGGAAAAAGCGGGCCATGCCCAGGTGCAACTGTGGCGGGACTGGCGCCAGACTGGGCCGGGCCAGGTCGAAAAGATCAGCAGCCGGCCCAAGCCTGGCGGACGAGCACTGCCGCTGCGGCGTACGGCGCCGGCTCCTGCTCTCGATATTGCCTACAGCGCATTTGCCACCCCAAGCGGCCCGGCATCCGATCGCATTGGCCTGATCCTTCCCACCAGTCTCTGCTCCGGGCAAATCGGCCAGATCGCGGCCGCGCGATTGAACAGCAGGTACGGGTCCGGCGCGCAGGCTGGGCCGAAGCTGAGGCGCTACGTGGCGCTTGCCCACACTGAAGGGTGCGGATTTTCCGGCGGGCATACCGGTGATCTGTATGTCCGCACCGTTCTTGGCTATCTGCGTCATCCCCATGCAGCCGAAACTCTGCTCCTGGAACACGGCTGTGAGAAGACGCACAACGACTATTTCCGCCGCGAGCTGGAACTGAACGGAATGGACCTGGACCGCTTTGGGTGGGCCAGCATCCAGCTGGACGGCGGAATCGATAAAGTCCTGGATAAGGTAGATTCCTGGTTTGATGAGCGGCTGGCCGCGGCGGAGACGCCCGAGCCGACGCAAGCCAACGTTTCCAATCTCCGCATCGGGCTTGTCAGCGCCGGCGAGCCAGCAGCCGCTGTTTCCAGGCAGTTCGGCCGCCTGGCCGCGGCGATCGCGGCCGGCGGAGGCGCCGTCGTCGTGCCGGAGAACAGCCCGCTTCTTTCGGCGCGCGCCTTCCTGGATGAGTGCATCGGGGAAGGACCCCACTTGCCTACGCTCGCCTATGGCCAGTCGCTGGCGGATGCCGCGGAAGCGAGCGGGCTGCATGTGATGGAGACCCCCACCGAGCACTGGGCGGAGACGCTGACCGGCCTTGGCGGTGTGGGCGTTGAGGCGATACTGGCGTATGCCGGCATTCACCCCGTAGAAGGTCATCCACTGGTGCCTGTGCTCCAGGTAACCGCCGCAGGCAGCCTCGCCCACCAATTCGCCGAGGATATGGACGCCATTCTCGACAGCGAACCGGAATCCTGGCCCCAGGCCCTGGCCAGCCTGCTGACGGAGACGCTTGGAGGGCAGCGCCAGCCCAAGGCGATGCGCGCTGGGAACATTGAATTCCAGTTTACGCGCGGGCTACTGGGCGTCTCGCTGTAACAAGCAAACAGCTACCCGGAGAGACCGGCACATGCCGCAAGAACGCCCTAACATCATCTATGTCTTCGCCGATCAGTGGCGGGCGCAGGATACCGGCTACAACGGCAATCGACAGGTTCAGACGCCCCACCTCGATCAGCTGGCCGCGCAAAGCGTTAATTTCACCAACGCCGTCGCCGGCATTTCTGTCTGCTGCCCAGCGCGCGCCTGCCTCTTGACGGGGAAGCACGCGTTGACGCACGGAGTCTTCGTCAATGACGTGCACCTTGCAGACGATGCCGTTTCCATGGCCAAGCTGTTCAAGGCGGCAGGGTATGATACAGCCTACGTGGGCAAATGGCATGTGGACGGCCGCGGGCGCAGCAGCTACATTCCGCCTGAGAGCCGCCAGGGCTTCGACTACTGGAAGACCCTGGAATGCACGCACGATTACAACAATTCGAAATACTACGCGGGCGATTCCGACCAGGCCCTGACCTGGGACGGTTACGACGCCATCGAACAGACCAGGGACGTGCAGGCGTATCTGCGCGCACGCGGCTCGTCCGGCGGCGCGCCGTCCGAATCACCCTTCCTGCTCGTCCTTTCGTGGGGACCGCCCCATGCGCCGTACGAAACTGCGCCGGAGGCCTATCGCGCCATGTATGATCCGGCCGCAATTGAACTGCGTCCAAACGTGACGCCAGAGATGGAAGGTGAAGCGCGTGAATGGATAGCCGGATACTATGCACACTGCACGGCCCTGGATGATTGCCTCGGAGCCCTGATGCAAACACTGGACGAAGAGGGACTGGCCGACAATACGATCTTTGTCTTCACCTCGGACCACGGTGACATGCTCGGTTCGCAAGGGGAAGTAAAAAAGCAGCGCCCTTGGGAGGAGTCGATTCGGGTCCCATTCCTGCTCCGCTGGCCCGAACGATTCGGCCAGAATGGAAGAGAGGTCGACGCGCTGCTGGATACACCCGACATTCTGCCCACTCTGCTGTCGCTTTGCAGTCTGCCCGTTCCCGAAACGGTTGAGGGACGCGACTTTTCGGCAACCATACAGGGCGGCCAGGACCCTTCGGGCGGCGCCGCGCTCATCTACTGCCCCCATCCCTTTGGACAGTTCCTGCGCCAGGACGGCGGCCGCGAGTACCGGGGCGTGCGCACAAAGACCCACACGTATGTACGCGATCTGAACGGGCCATGGCTGCTCTACGACAATGCGGCCGATCCCTTTCAACTGGTAAATCTTGTCGACAGCCCCTCTTCCAAAGCCGTGCAGGCCGAACTGGACGCGACGCTGCAGGAAAAGTTGGATGAGCGGGGCGATGAATTCCTGCCCGGCGAGACCTACATCGAGAAGTGGGGCTATCCGCTGGACAAGACGGGGACGGTTCCGTTTAACTGGTGAGACGCAAGGAAGTCAACACGGGAAGACGAAGTGGTCGTCGCCTGTAACGAAGCAGGACAGGGAGGCTTAGGACAGAGTTGAATCCAGCAGACGCTTATCTGACGGAAGCGCAGGCCATTTTGGACAGAATCGTCGCGACGCAAAGCGAGAACATTGAGCGCGCCGCGGAAATCTGCGTCGACACGATTGCCGGAGAAGGGCTCGTCCATCTGTTTGGCACAGGCCATTCCCGCATGTTCATCGAGGAAATGTATCCCCGTCACGGTTCGTTTCCCGGCTTTCATCCCATCGTGGAGTTGTCGCTTACCTTCCACAACCAGGTCGTCGGCGCCAACGGCCAGCGGCAGGCGATGTTCATTGAGCATGTGGAGGGATTCGCCCGGCAGATCTTGCGCAATTTCGTTCTGCGGCCGCCGGACAGCTTCATGATTTTTTCCAACAGCGGCGTCAATGAGGTGATTGTGGAAATGGGCCTGGAAGCGAAGGCGCTTGGCCTGCCGGTCATCGCGGTCGTTTCGGCAGACCACTGCAACGCATCCGCGCCCAAGCACAGCAGCGGCAAGAAACTCCCGGATGTCGCCGACGTTACCATCGACAACGGCACCCCGGCAGGGGACGCGATGGTCTCGATAGACGGTCTCGAGGACCCGGTCGGGCCGGGTTCGACAGTCGGCGCCGCTGCGGTCGTAAACGCGATCAAGTGCATGGTGGCCGATGGCCTGACCCGGCGCGGCAAGCCGCCCCTGGTGCTTTCAAGCAGCGTCTTCTCCGGAGAGGCCTCCGCAGCCAAGTTTGACGCCTCCTACGACGACTACCGGCGCCGCATTCGCCGGGTCTACGGCGGCTGATTCGCGAGCCCAATAGCCCATCCGCGCTGTCGGAACCAGAATGATTCCGAGTCAACTCCGAGTAACCTGAAGAGACTATGCAACCCATTCCTCTGCGCACAACCGTCATAGGCAGCTACCCGTTTCCCGCGTGGCTCGAGTTTGCCAGCGCCCACCTGGACCAGTTCGGCAGTGAAGACATCGCTGAATTGGTGGACGACGCGGTCGTGGCCGCCATCCACGACCAGCTTGAATCCGGGACCGATGTCATCACCGATGGCGAACAGACCCGGCTCGACTTCAACCTGTCCTTTTACGGATATCTGGAGGGCATCGAGCCGGAGCAGGAGTCACCGCGACGGTGGGGCCCCCCGGCGCATGACCAGCGCGGAAAGCACGCCATTACCGGAGAGCTCTGCGCGCCGGAGGGGCTCGGCGCGGTGGAGGAGTTCCAGCGCCTGCAGCGGCTGGCGCCGGATTCACCCGATGCGCCCACCTTGAAGGCCAGCGTGCCCGGCCCCTATACATTGAGCGGCCGCCTGCTGCCCAATGCGCAGTACCCGGATCGCTATGCCGTGACTGAGGCGCTGCTTCCAATCGTGCGCAGGGAGCTGGAGGCCCTGGTCGAGGCCGGATGCGCTGAGATCACCGTGGATGAGCCTTCGATGAGCTGCTATGCGTATCGCGAAGATCCGGCCCGGTTCGTCGACATTTTCAACCGCACGGTAGAGCCTGTCACGGGCAGATGCAGGCTCTCGACCCATCTCTGCTTCGGCAACTATAAGGGGCATCCAGTAGGCTATCGACGCTACGCGCCGATGTTTCCCGCCTTCCTGGAGATGGCCGTTGATGAGATCCACGTGGAGATGGCAAACCGGGAGTATGCGGAGCTGGCCTTAATTGGCGAGATTGCGGCCAGAAAGGACGTGGCGGTCGGTATCATCGACGTGAAGAGCTACTTCATCGAGTCTCCTGAGCACGTGGCCGGAATTGTGCGCCGTTGCCTGGAATTCGCTCCCGCCGACAGGCTGGCCTTCGCGCCCGACTGCGGTCTCAGCCAGACAGCCCGCTGGGCCGCCCGGCAGAAGCTGAAGAACATGGTGGATGGGGTTCACATCGTTCGCGCCGAACTGTAGGCGAAAATTTGGAGAGGGCCTGCTCTGGCTGGTATACTGCGAGGCTGTGCGTCATAGTGGTCTCAGGGGGAAAGCGAACCCCGGCGGCTCTACTTTTCTTTAGAGCTGTTTGCCGGCGCAACGGGAGCGGGCGTCTGCCAGGTGAAGACTGAGCCGGCTCCGGAGCTGAAAACGGGCCGTGCCGAAAGAGACGGTAAATTAGAGAACGGAGAAGGCGGTTTACAATGACTAACGCATTGATGGCTTCACTGCAACCGGAGCTTTCCGCGGACGTAGCCCAGATCGATCCGGGCGATACAGTGCGAGTTCACCAGCGCATCACTGAAGGACGCAACGAACGCATTCAGGTATTTCAAGGTGTCGTGATCGCGATGCGCGGCGGGAAGGGCGCGGGCGCGAGCTACACGGTACGCCGAACCGGTTCACACGGCGTCGGCGTTGAGCGGACCTTTCCCTTGCACAGCACGAGCGTGGACAAGGTCGAGGTCCTGCGCAAAACCAATGTCCGACGTGCGCAGCTGTACTACCTGCGGGACCGTCAGGGCAAGTCGGCCCGCCTGAAGGAAAAGCGCTTCATCAGGGTGTAGGAACAGTCTGTCGTACTGTTCCTGAGAGCGGCTTACAATAGCATAGCAGGCTCGACAGTCTCCAACCTGGGGCGCCGAAACACCGCCATGGTGTGCGGCGCTTTTTGTTTGTAGGCCTCTCTACAAGCTCCCGTCTGCCTGGGCGGCGTACAATCTAAGGGCCTTCAGCTGGGTGGATGATGGCTGGGATTGAGGTCGCGGGGGGATGTTAGACGCAAACCTCCAGGGCCACCGCGTTCTACTGTGTAAAACCTTGGGCTGACCGAGGTGAGGCAGCGCGAAGGGGAATCCCTACGCACACTCGAGGCCGCTCGAGGCCGAACGCCTCAAAAAAAGGAAAAAAGAGGCACGGGACCAGCAATATTTGAGCTGTTGGCCCCGTGCCTCCAGGAACTGCGGCGGCAACACATTCTCTCGCCGCCCATCGTCAGTCTAAGCTGTGACAGGAACAGCCAGCCCAAGCCGTTCGAACTGCTCGGGGGGAGCGTCATTGGCCTGCATCAGCTCCGCCATGCGGGCCGACAATCTTGCTTCTTCGGCAACGTTGTCTATCGGGCTATCCTGGCCCGGGTCCGCCTCCAGATCAAACAACATCGTATAGCGAGGGACAGCGCCGAATACCTGGCGTGAAGCGACCTTCATCGTGCGGCATCCCTTCGTAAAGGGAAAGGGTTCGGCCAGCTGGATGTCCTGCAGCTCGTCAGCGGAAAACAGCCCGCGCATATGCGTTGGCATCAGTGTGTACTCGTTTAGCGGTCTGTTATGCGCCGGGTCGACAGGCCCGCGCATATAGACAAAGCGGCCGTCAGTAATGTTCACGTGCCCCCCGTGCACCCCGTACAGGACAGCGTCGCGAGTCGGTTCGTCGTCGGCGATGACCTCCCCTAGCGGGATTCCCTGCATGTCCGCGGGGCGGTCGACGCCGAAATACTCCAGCAGCGTCGCCGGCAGGTCGATCAACTGCGCCAGCTGGGCGCGGCGGGCCCCGGCCACCTGACTGCGGGGGTCCCAGATAAAGAGCGGCGTGTGCGCGACCTCATTGTAGAAAGGCGGAACGAGCTTAGCCCACCAGTCGTGCTCGCCCAGCAGAAACCCGTGGTCCGTACAGACGATTAGCATTGTATCGTTCCACATCTCGTACGCATCCATCAGGTCCAGCACTTTCCCGAGGTATTCGTCGCACATGCTGAGAAGGGCTGCGTACTCGTAACGAAGGTGCTGCACCTCCTCCGGAGACTCCTCTACCTTCTTGTACGACGGCCAATCAAACAGTTTGCCGTTGTATTCGTGCGGATAGAGGTCTTTGTACTTCTGCTGCGTGAAGAAGGGCTCGTGGGGATCGAACGTCTCCACCTGCAAGAACCAGTTGTCCTCATCCTTGTTGCGGCGGATGAAGTCCAGCCCGGCGGAAAAGGTCTTTGCCTGCGGTTGCTTTTCCTCGCTGTCCAAAACAGCCCGGTTGACCCAGTCCTGGCGCGATGTGTCCCCGCCGCGCCTTTTGGTGGCCACCTGAGAGGGCCGGGCCGTGGAGGGCGTCGTGCGGTTGATGTTGTCAGGTACGTCGGGGTCTCCCACCTGCCCGATCCAGGGGTCCCCCTCCTGACCGCGATGGAACTCCCAGCTGTCGTAGCGCGTGTGGTAGGTTGCCCCGCCGTCCTCGAAATAATGTTGGTGGTCCGTGCTCAGGTGCGTGTAGACGCCGTGATGCGACAGCAGTTCAGGCATCGAATCATCAAAGGGCTCAAGCGGCCCCCAGCTGCGGTGCAGGAAATTATAGCGGCCGGTGTGCAACTCCCGGCGGGCAGGCATGCACGGCATACTGCCCACATAGCAGTTTTCAAACGTGACCGTCCGCTCCGCCAGGCGCGTGAAGTTCGGCGCGTGGGTCCAATCGCAACCGTAGGGAGGCAACATGTGCCGGTTCAGCGTGTCGAACATGACCATCACAGCTTTCATAGGTCTACAAGCTCCTGTCGTCTAGTTCCAGCCAAGAAAAGCGAGTTCCTTCGCAAGTTCGAACGTCCTGCAGCGCCCAACCTGCCCGCGGCAGGCCGGCAGTCCAACCCGAAAACGCGTCAGGCGTCTGCAATCTCCATGACCACCTGGCCCTTGTTCTGCCTGCGCACGATGGCAACCAGGGAGACGAAAGCCACCATCCAGTGGTACTTTCGCCTGAGCAGGCCCCCCATCATCTTCTTGGTGTCCGGATCATCGGAAATGGAGGCGACAGTCCCCTCTACCCACGGTCCCAAGACATTGCCGCGCATGTCACACTCGGCGACGCGCACGCGTGGGTTGTTGCGCGCGCGTTTCACCTTCCAGCTGTCCCCTTGCGTCCATACCAGCAGCCTGTCGTCACGGCGCACAGTCCACACAGGCGTCTTGACGGCCTGTCCGTTTCTCCGGAAAGTCTCCAGCGCGATGTACTTCGGGTTGTCAAGGTCCGCCAGTTTCATATCGCATTCTTCTCCAGTTCAGCATACAGGCAACTGCTTAGCCGCGATTTTTCGCCAAGATTCAATGTCCCGCCAGAAGACCTTCCCATCACGAATCACGGCAGTTTCTGACCATTGCCTACTGCAGTTCCGACCACTTCCGTTCCGCCGAAAGCGAAGGGAATACGCAGGCCACTTGCCTCGCCTTCACCCATCAATCCACGGCTGAGTCCCCGATATGGCCCAGTCGCAGATCATTCGGTTAATCTGAGATCGCGCTGCGAAGCACTATGTCGCGCCTGCCTATCAGCGCCTGGTTTCCTTCAAAGTCAACGCCTTCCCGCACCTCCATGATCAGCGCCTCAACTTCCTCCCCCGCTCCCGCGAAAATGCGGTCTCTGGCCGACTCCGCGTCGTTACTAAAGTAGAACTGCGTTGTCAGCAACTCCTCCCCGCCTAACTTCACCTTTACATGAATATGCCGCGGCCGCCGCTCGTATGCCGCCGGCAGTATTGTGCGGAAACTGTAGCGACCCTTCTCATCTGTGATCGACTCTCCATAGGACTGGAAGTTCACGTCCCGTCGAGAACTGGCAGAATCTGCGGGATGGAGATAAGCGCCGTTGTTGTCGGTCTGCCAGATTTCGATGTCCGCGCCTGGAACAGGCATCCCCCCGCTATCAATCAAGCTGCCGTCAAACGCCAGGATGGTTCCCGCCGGCCTTGCTTCTGCGCCTTCCAGCAAGTACAGGTCGCTGTCCCGGTCCTCCGGTTTACTGACGGGATAGTAAGGTCCTTCAGTCTGGGCAGGCGTGAAGTAGGTGACTTCAATCGGGAAGTCCTCCTCATTCGCCTCTCCCACCTCCGCGCCATCCCCCTCTGTCTGGGGCATGTCAGGCGTCGTCACCGCGCCCTCACCACCCTCTTCACCTGACCGAGTTTCGCCTTCCCCTGAAGCGTTTCCTGCATTTTGCCCCGAAGGCTCTGTCACGCCCCCGCCCGACGACGGCCCCGTCTGCTCATCTGCAGAAGGCGGCGCTATGCCCCCACAGCCACTGACCAACAAGGCAAGCAGAAGCAAAGCAGCCAAGCAAAACCTGCTTTCTGCCCGTTTCAACCGGCCAAGGGCCCTAAACGTGGAGTGTCGACTGGTCTGCCTGCCGGAAGCATTCTCTGTGTTTACCATTGAACTCTCCTTGAAACTCTTTTACTTGCATCTGAACACACACTACATTAAAGAGTATCAAAGGAGTGTGTATTTCCTGTGGCTCTCAAGTGAAGGTTTCTTAACCTATAATCACAGTCTCCCGACCTCTATGGGCGCCAAGCAACGGTTGCAGTCCAAACTTGGGGCTGTCAAAGGAAGCTGGCAGCGGCATTCGGCGAAATGCGCCGGACGAAAACTGAAGGTCGCCACCGCACTGCCCTGCCCTGCCCCCATTCAACTGCAAAACCATGCCAGTGCATTGAAGTCGCATAGGCTGCGCAACCGGAATTCCGCCCCAATGTTCAGTGTCCCGCGGCGCGAACCGGGGCGCAGCCCAAACCAGGACGGGGCCGCGTAAATCAATCTGTCAACGCGACCTCAAACTTCGCATCCGTTCTCGCCTGCGCCTCCTCCAGAGTCACCCCTTCCATCAGCTCGGTCAGCGTCAACCGGCCATCGCGGAAGCGAAATACTGCCAGCTCCGTGACGACCACGTCAACTGAGCCGATCGCGGTCAGCGGCAGCGTACAGGCTGGAACGAGCTTGGAGCGGCCGTCGCGGGTGGAGTAGGTCATCGTTACGATCAGGCGCTTGGCCCCGGACGCCAGGTCCATCGCCCCGCCGACCCCCAGCAAGGGCCTTCCCGGCGCCGCCCAGTTGGCCAGGTTGGCACTCTCGTCAACCTGCAGGCCGCCCATGATCGCTACATCTACATGCCCCCCGCGAATCATGGCAAAGGAGTCCGCGCTGTCGAAGTAACTGCTGCCGGGCAGCGCGGTCACGGGTATTTTACTGGCATTGATCGGGTACTCCAGCGCGCCGCCTCTCTCCGGGGCGGGGCCAACGCCCAACATACCGTTTTCCGTATGCAGGATGATGCCGTGCGCCGGTGTGATCAGGTCCGCCACCAACGTCGGAATGCCGACGCCCAAGTTGACGATGTCTCCCGGCTTCAGCTCGGCCAGCGCCCGCCGCGCGAGGTTCATGCGCATGTCCCCGGCTCTTTTGCCGCTGCCGGCAATCGACGCCGAAGACCCCAAGTCAGCCGCCGTCGTCCGCGCCGGCGCCAGGTAATCCACGTAGCAGCCGGGTGTGTGGATGTTCTCCGGGCCCAATTCGCCTGCCGGCAGGCACTCCTCAACCTCGGCAATGACGAGATCGGCGGCCGTCGCCATCGCCCGGTTAAAGTTCTGCTCAGTCATCCGGTAAGCGAGGTTTCCCGCCGTGTCCCCGCGCCAGGCGCGGATCAGCGCCACATTGCCGCGAATGGCAGGTTGGAAAACGTAGGTTCGCCCGTCAATGTCTTTGGTCTCGCGCCCTTCGGCCAGCACGGTGCCCGCGGCCGTCGGCGTATAGAAGCCGCCCAGTCCCGCGCCGCCCGCCCGTATCGCTTCCGCCATCGTTCCCTGCGGCATCAGCTCAAACTCGATCGCCCCCGACTGCGCCGCAGCCACCGCTTCCGGGTTGCTGGTGAAAAAAGAGCCGATCGCCTTCCTGATCTGCCCGTTGCGCAGCAGCCTCCCCCCGCCTAGGCCCGGCTCGCCAACATTGTTGGCGATATAGGTCAACTCGCGCACGTCGCTCTCCGCCAGGGCATGCAGTACCTGGGTGGGATTGCCTGTCATGCCGAAGCCGCCAACCAGAACCGTGTCACCGGTCTTGACTAAGGCGGCCGCTTCCTTCGGCGTGATCTGCGGTAACTGCTTCACCTGTCCACTCTCTCCACGACTGTCGACTCGCCCTGGCCCACGCCCACGCAAAGCGTTGCCAGGCCATAGCGGCACGACTCCCCAGCTGCTGCCCGCCTCTGCATCTCGTGAAGAAGCGTCGTCAGGATGCGGGCGCCGGAGCAGCCCAGGGGGTGGCCGAGAGCGATCGCCCCGCCGTTCACATTGGTAATCTCTTCGGCCAGGCCGAGCTCCCTCACGACGGCCAGCGTCTGGACGGCGAACGCTTCGTTGACTTCCGCTAGATCGATCTCATCGATCCGGATCCCGGCCCGATCCAGCGCCTTCTGCGACGCGGCCACAGGACCCAGTCCCATGACGCGCGGGTCCACGCCGGCCGCGGCGGAGGCTACCCAGCGGGCCAGCGGCGGAATTCCCAGATCCGCGGCTCTCTCTCGCGACATCAGCACGAGGGCGCTCGCGCCGTCGTTGAGGCCGCTGGCGTTGCCGGCTGTGACAGTCCCTCCCTTACGGAAGGCGGGCCGAAGGCCGCCCAGGGCCTCCATGCTGGTCGCGAGCCGAAAACCCTCCTCCGTCCTCGTGTAACGCGGGTGTTCGTCGGTATCGAATCGAACGAAATCTCCCCGCCTCTGGGGAATCGCCACCGGCGCGATCTCCCGCTCGAAACGGCCCTCGTTCATGGCATGAACAGCCCGGTTCTGGCTCTGCAACGCGAACCGGTCCTGCTCCTCGCGGCTTATCTCCCCCCCGGCAATCTCGGACGCGCAGCTCAAATCGTAAATGTTCTCTGCCGTCTCCCCCATCGCTTCCAGCGGAAAAAGCGCCTCCATCGCCGGGTTGGGATATCGCCAACCGAGCGTGGTGTCGTAACCCGTTATGTTGCCTGACGGGCCGAATCCGGTCGGGTTCTTCGGCAGAGAATACGGCGCGCGCGTCATGCTCTCGACCCCGCCGGCGACAAAGACATCACCCTCGCCGCACGCGATCGCGCGCGCAGCCTGGTTCACCGCGGTCAACCCGCTGGCGCATAGCCGGTTCACCGTTACGCCCGCGACCTCCTGCGGCAGCCCGGCCAGCAAGGCCGCCATGCGCGCAATGTTGCGATTGTCCTCGCCGGCCTGATTGGCGCAACCAAGGTAGACCTCCTCGATCTCGGCGGGCTCCACCCCCGCCCGCGCCACCGCCTCGCGGACGACCGTGGCCGCCAGGTCGTCCGGCCGCACAGCGGCCAGCGCGCCGCGAATCCTGCCTATCGGCGTACGCGCCGCGCTTACGATGACAACCTCGTTCATTGCAATCAGCCTACCAGGTTGATCAACGCGAGGATGAAGCCGTAGTGCTGAGACTCGTGATAAATGTTGAAATTCAGGAGCCCGTCAAGGTCGTCAAGGGTCAGGCCCGGCCTGGTTAGCCCTTTGAACTCGCCTTCGCTGAAACGTCCCGCAGCGTAATCCGCCTCCAGTTGCTCCTGTTGCGGCATCAACATAGCCACCAGGGCCTCGGCATCCGGCTCCGTTTCCCAGTCCGCAGGCGAACTGCCCGGCAGATACATCGGGATCATATCTTCGGGTATCGACAGTGGCAGTCCGCTGGAATCGTAAATTATCCATTGCTGAACCATCAAAATGTGGCCCAGGTTCCAAGCGATGTTGTTGTCGTAACGGGGCGGAACTGCGTGTAACTGCTGAGCGGAAAGTCCTTCCACTGCGGTCAATATCGAAGATCGAATTTGCCGGTGAATCCCGATTGCTGCCTGTGACATCTCACACGTCCTTTCAGATTCAGTGTAGGTAGCACTGGAGAATCTCAGAATTGCGAGCTGAGTGAAACAGTGAATCGTTCCTTGGCCTGCCAGCATTGTACCACAGCGGATTTCCGCCCACATACGAGGGCGTCTACCGCCCAAGATCAGGAGGACTTTGCAGGATAAGCGCAGCGCACAGTGTCAGGCTGAGTCCTAACACGCACTCGGTCAACTTGAATGCCTGTGTATTTCCGCGGCCTTGTTGGATCTTCAATTCTCCTTCATACTTTCTGAACATTAACACGCGATACTTTGGACAGAAGCCGAGTAGCTATTTTGCATGGCCGCAATTGCCGCCTCGGCGCGACCACAAGATCAAACCTAACTGAACACTCTGTGGCCAAGGGAGGGCGCTTCTCGTGGCGCAAACCATCCTCGTTGTCGATGATGACACTAAACTGCGCCAAATGGTTCGACTCTATCTGGAGCGCGAGGGATACAGGGTATTGCAAGCGGCCAACGGGCGCGACGCACTGTTTACAGCGCGCTTTGAAAAGCCGGACCTGGTGCTCCTCGACCTGATGATGCCGGAAATGGGCGGCTTGGATTTCATCCGGCACTTCACCAGGGAATCGGACGCGCCGATCATCGTCCTCACCGCCAGAGTTGAGGAAAGCGATAAAGTTGTGGGCCTCGAATTGGGGGCCGACGATTATGTAACGAAGCCTTTCGGCGTTCAGGAGTTGGTTGCGCGAGTCCGCGCCGTTCTCCGAAGAGCAGGCCAGCAGAGCCGGCAGCCGGAAATTCTCCGCTCCGGGGCGATTTCTCTGGACCGTGCCGGCCGCGTGGCAACCGTAAACGGAGTATCGGTCTCCCTAACGCCCTCTGAATTCGACCTGTTGGAAACCTTCATGCTGTCGCCAGGGCGGGCCTTCTCCCGCCTCGATCTGTTGGAGACTGTCAGCGGTGATGCATACGAGGGTTACGAACGCACCATCGACGTTCACATTAGAAACCTCCGAACCAAGATCGAACCGGAACCAAGCAAACCTCGTTACATCCAAACCGTTTACGGCATGGGCTACAGATTCGTCGCGGAGGGGCAATAGATGATTCGGTCTTTGGCCGTGAAACTTACGCTGGCATTTCTCGCAGTGGGCGTTTCAGGCGCGCTCCTGGTCGCCTTCATCAGCGGCCAACGCACGCGTCTGGAATTCAACCGCTTCGTCTCGCAGCAGAGCGGCGACTCCGTCGTTGCAGTCCTTCTCCTGGGCTTCTATGAGGAAAACGAATACAGCTGGGAAGGTATCGGGCAGTGGTTGACCAATGAACCCTCCCTGAGCTTTCTGAGCAGGTTGATCGTGCTGGCTGACAGCGAAGGGAGGATGATCTACTCTCCCGGCCCTGAACAGGTTGGCCTGGAAGTTGATTCGGCGGGGTTGGGAGGCGGTATCTCCGTAATTCATGACAACGAACTGGTGGGGACTGCCTATTTCCGCGATCGGATCATCCCCGAAGAGGGACTGCCCGGATTCTCGCCGGAAAGCTTCTTTCTGTACAGTGTGAGCCAGGCGACGGCGCTGTCTGCGGCAATTGCCGCGTTGCTGGCGCTTGTGCTGGGAATTCTATTGTCTCGAGCCCTGACGCGGCCGCTGCGTGAACTCACGACCGCCACAGAGGAGATGGCGGCCGGTCAACTTGGCCAGCAGGTCGAAGCAAATGCCAGGGACGAGATCGGCAAGCTGGCGACGGCTTTCAACAAAATGAGTAGAGACTTGGCACAGGCCAGCCATCTGCGACGCCAGATGACCGCAGACATTGCCCACGACCTGCGGACCCCTCTTACCATTTTGCGCGGCTACACTGAAGGACTCAGCGATGGCTCAATAGAAAACGGCAAAGAGCTTTACGAACTGCTTCACCAGGAGGTCGTCCACATTCAACATCTGGTGGAGGATCTTCGAACGCTCTCTCTGGCGGATGCCGGTGAACTGAGTCTTGATCGCAGAATCATAGATCCAAAGGCCCTGCTGGAAAGGGCGGGACTGGCGCACGTTGTTGCCGCTCGCCAGAAGAGCATATCGCTGCGCGTTGAAGCCCCAGACACGCTTCCTTCGGTATCCGTCGATGTCGAACGCATGACGCAGGTTCTGGACAACCTGGTTACCAACGCCCTGCAATTCACTTCAGAAGGCGAGATCCTGCTTGAGGGGGCCAGCATTGACGGTTCAGTGGCTTTGCGCGTCTCTGATACAGGAACCGGTATCCAACCGCAAGAAATCAGTTTCATCTTCGACCGCTTCTACAAGGTGGACAGATCCCGGCATCGCAATGGGCAGGCACAGTCCGGGCTCGGACTTGCAATTGCCAAGGCGATCGTCGAAGCCCACGATGGTGTTATTTCTGCCGATTCTACCCCTGGAAAGGGCACAAGTTTTACCATTCTCCTGCCCAAGTCCTCCAATTGAAACAACTTCAAAACACCTCCTTCACATTTTCTGAACGAGTTGAATGTAAGATCCAGGTGAGAACGCGATTTTCCTGACCGATTTGGCCGTCCGGATACGCCGAGAATCTGAGGATTCAACAGAGACACGTAACGCAAGAAAGTCAAACTGTCGCAATTGGACTTCCAGGCGTACGGAGGAAAACAGTCACCTCTCGATGTCTCCTCTCAAGCGCCGGGGCCAATCCGGACGAACGATAACAGGGTCATACTTCGTAGCAGCCTGCGCCGCGGAAGCAGTTTTCAGCCGCCCGTGCGTCACCCTAAGACGTGGCTGTTTCATATCAGGAATGACGAACTGACGCCTTTCCTGAGCCTGGAGGCCAATCATGCGCAAGTTACTTCGCTTTGTCGGAACCCTCCTCATCGCGGGCGCCTTGACCTGTCGCGGTCTGGGCACAGTACTGGCGAGCAACTACGACAGAAAAACTGAACCGGTTGCGCTGCTCTCACGGGCGGCTCCCGATTCAATCGAAGAGGAAAGCGGCGACGACAACGATGACGGGGATTCACCCCCTACAGATGACGACGGTTTCGACACGCCCCAAACTGACTACGATGGTATCGACACACCTGCGACTGACAACGATGGCGTTGATACGCCTCTGTCGACCGACGATGACGGGGTAAACACGCCTTATACAGACTATGATGGTGTCGACGCCCCTGGGGTTCCTACTCTTCGTGCGGAAGCGAGAGGCGCCGCAGTCCATCTGTCCTGGAATGCAACCGCGGCCTCCAATTCCTATGACCTGTGGGCATGGGAAGAGACCAACGGCTGGCGGGAACTGGGCGGCGAAAATCTGAATGCCACGACGTACACTGACACCGGAGTCGTACCCGCAACGACTTACTATTACACGATTCGCGGGGTGGCAGGGCACGCGGAGAAGAGCGCGTGGTCGTCCTATGTATCCGCGTCAGCGGAAAGTCCCGGTTCGGTAACGGCCGCCCCGGCGCTTACGGCGGTTTCGGGCGAAAGCTACGTGGATCTCAGCTGGAACAGCATAGCAGGCGCGGCTCGCTACGAGCTCTGGGCCTGGGACGAAGTGAATGAGTGGCAAGAGATTGGTGGCAATCGCCTGACGCAAACAAGCTACAAACACGCGGGTCTGTCTACTGGCATAACCTTCTATTACGTTGTCCGCGCCGTGGATGCGTCAGGCAATTCGGGACCCTGGTCCGAATACGTCAATGCAACAGTGGGAGCAGCGTCGTCCCAATCGACCGCAACGCCCACGTCCACTTCCACCACCACACCGACCCCAACCTCGACCTCAACCGGGAGCGCGTCCCCCCGATCTCTGCCAGGAAACGGCCAGAGATCGGATGTCGTGACCGCAACGCCAACCCTTACCCCTACAGCCACTACAGTGGTCACCCCTACGCCAACAGCGACCCCCGGCGCAAGCCTCCAACAGCTCCTACCCCCGGTCACTGACTATGACGGATACGACACGCCCGCGACCGACAATGATGGCATCTCAACGCCGTTTACCACCGACAACGATGGGTTTCATACACCTTACACCGACTACGACGGCACCAGCAGCGACGGCACCGACAGCGACGGCATCGACACGCCCACGCCGTCGCCCGCAAGTTCTGTAAGCGGAGCGAGCAGTGTCAGCAGCTAGGAAACAGGCGGGCAACCAGGCGGGCAACCAGGCGGCAACCATCCCTCTCCATCCTCGGGTGGACTTCCCCGAAGACCCGAACCTGCCTGAGTTGCCACGACTCTTTGACGGCGACTGGGTCTGGCAAGCCGCTCGCGAACACTTCCTGGACCTGGACACAGCGCCAGGCCAGTTCCGTATACGCCAATTCAGCCATATTCCTGGAAGATCTGCCGTTGTCAGCTACTTTGCCGACTGGGATCCCGACTCTTACATTCCGTCTGAGATAATTAATTTCAGGCTGGAAAGAGGAAAGCCTCCCGCATTCTCCCGCTATCCGCAAGACCGCCAGCTGCCAGGGCTCGAACCGGCGGCTCATCCCGATACGGCTCTGGGACTGCTAAACAAACATGCCTTCGCGTTTCCCCGCCGCAGGCTTCGCGTCAACATGATTCGTTACCGCCCTGGCAGCCGCGCCGTTCTCCGACACAGGACCGGGGGAATTAAACTCTATGCTCGCGTCGTCCGGCCCACCGCGCTGCCAAACCTGCTGGAGGCCTACGAACTCCTGGAAAGCTCAGGCTTCGTAGTGCCTCGTATCGTTGGATGCTGGCATGAGGGCGGCCTTGTCTGGCTGTCCGAAATCCCGGGGAGAAACCTTCGACAGCTCATGCGCCGCGGTAGGCCACCAAGTCCCACAGGGATTCTTGACAGCCTGGAAGGCCTATGGGACGCACCTGTCGGGACGGATCGGCGCGCGTTTGACCTCAGGGGAGCGTTCCGAAGAGCCATGCGAACCTTCCGGCACGCGCTACGAAACGACGACCTCGCCCTACGGCTCTTGGAGGATGTCATCCAGCGGCTGGATCCTTTCGTTCGTTCCTGGCAGCCTTCAACTGTCGCACATAATGACCTCTACGATGACCAGCTCCTGGTCCTGCCCGACGGGCGCGTGGCAGTCGTCGACTTTGAAGAAGCCGGCCCCGGAGACCCGATGCTGGACATCGGCAACTTCCTGGCCCATCTGAAGTGGACTTCCTGTATTGGGGGCGGTCGAAAAAGGGACGTGAGCGGCGCATATTACGATCAACTCCGGACCGCGGCATTGGACCGCTTCCGCTGGAGCGAATACGACCTCAACCTGCGGGAGGCCGTATGCCTGTTCCGTGTCACAACCAACACAGTCCGCAGACCTTCGCAAGACTGGCTCAAGCGCACACTGGACAGCTTCAGACTGGTGGCCGAACGCCTTGAATAGTCGCCTGCCCTCCGGATTTGTGGGCGTCGCGATGAGCGGCAGCAGGTCTCAACACGACTTCCCAAGGGCAGCTCGAAATGTGCGCCTCCTTTGCCCTGTGTCCCTTCCCCTTGCCCCCTCCTCTCACGCCTGAGCCTCCGCCCCGCCATTGATCGCAGCAGTTCTGAACGCTGACATCTGCGGTTCGAATGATCCTGCTTCGATTCCCCGTTGTCGCGTATCCTCTCCGTTATCCCATGAGCCGCGCCGGCAAAGGTTGTTTCCCAAAGAGGTCAGTATGCGGTTGGGGGCCAATTGGAGAGACACGCGGCTGAATTCCACGCAGGAAAAGACCTTCTGATAAGGCCGCCTCAACCAATTGAGGCCGCGAATCTCCTATGTTGTGGCATCTCAATATCGTGTTAATATCACGTTAACAGGCAACCAATAGAATAGATATCAGAATCTGGCCACAAGATAGCGTCAGTGTCGTGAATTGCCGCCACTGACGCGCTTTCTGCTGAAAGGAAGCTGAGGACATGAAACGAGCCTATGCCGTCTTTCTCATCGCTATAACTGTCGCGACGCTTTCCGCATGTAACGGAAACAACGATTCCCCGGCTGCAAGCGCTGGCGAGGTCAGCGCCGGCCCATCGCAAGAAAGTGAATCTGTAACCACAAACGGAGGCCAGTCAACTTCCCAACTGGACAACTCCTTTGAGGGAGCCCTACCGCCGACAAACCAGCTTATTCTGGGGATCATGCTGCTTGAAGAGACCGACGACGCTGTCAACGGAGCGCAGGCTGCCTCAATGCTGGTTCTGTGGCAAGCTCTTCAGAGTGGAACCATTCAGAACCAGACTGAGCGGGCCGCGATTCTCCGCCAGATTGAAGGAGTCCTGACCGACGCGCAGATTGAAGCCATCGCGGCCATGCAGCTGACCTTCACCGATTTGAATGACTGGGCGCAAGCGAATGGCATAGAGCTGCCCCAGCTTGGCCAAGGAGGACAGGGCAGGCAGGGAGGACAAGGGGGCCAGGACAGGGCCGGCGGCATTTTTGCGGACATGTCTGCAGAAGAGCGCGCCGCCTTCCGTCAGGAGATGCAGAATCTCTCTCCCGAAGAACGCCAGGAGCGCCTGCAGGAAATGGGAGTTGAAGTTCCCGAAGGGGGCTTTCAAGGCGGAGGCGGGCAAGGAGGCCCTGGCGGAGCCGGCGGCCGCTTCGGTCAACTGATGTCCTCCCTGATCGAGCTTCTTGAGTCCAAGGCTTCACTCTAACAACGTGGCCGCGCCATATAGCCATGCGGTGGAGAACGGAGACGAGAAATGAAGACCTTCCTTCTGAGTCTCGCAGCGCTTCTCATTTTTGGAACGGGAGCCTACTACGGCTACAACACCTATTTCGTAACCGCCCCTGCGGAAGCTGTAGAACCCGAACTCCAGACCGCACAGGTCCGCCGCGGTGACCTTGTCCTGACCGCAGGGGGAATCGGCACGCTCTTCGCCGGCGAGGAGACGAAGGTAGGTTTTCGCAGCAGCGGGATCGTCAGCAGCGTGGCGGCCCAGGTGGGTGACCACGTTGACGCTGACCAGATTCTGGCGACCCTTGCGTACGATTCGGACCTGAATTCGCAACTCATTTCGGCCCAGATCAATCTGCGTTTGGCAGAGATCGAGCTGATCGAACTGACCGGTGAGGCGGGCGGCGCGGAGCTGGCAGCCGCGCAGTCCAGTCTGGCCTCGGCGCAGGCGGAATATGACCGCCTGGTCGCGCCTCCCACCGCGGAAGAGGTCAATGCGGCCCGCAGCGAGCTTGTCAGCGCGCAAAGCGCCCTGAACACGTTGCAGGCCGGCCCGTCCCAGGACACAATGACGAGCCTGCAGGCCGATCTGAAATCCGCGGAGGTCGCGCTCGCCGAGGCCCAGTCTGCCTACGACAGGGTGGCGTGGCGCAACGATGTCGGCACAACTTCGCAAGCGGCTGACCTGCAGGCCGCGACACTTGCCTATGAAAAGGCGCTGGCCCAGTACAACATAGGCGTCGCCGGCGCGTCGGAAGACGAGATCGAATCAGCCAGGGCCAGGGTGCTGCAAGCCCAAAATACGTTAAATCTGCTGCTTCAGGGCGCCGAAGATCTGGATGTCGCCGCGGCGCGGGCGAAGGTGGAACAGAATCGCGCCGCGCTGGAGGACCTGCTCGACGGGCCCAGCGCGGAAGAGTTGGAGAGGGCCGAACTTGCGGTCGAACAGGCCCGCCTGGCCGCGGCTGATGTCGAACGAGAGATCGAGGGCGGCACAGTTCGGGCTCCCCTTGCCGGCGTCGTCACTGCGGTCGACATTCAGCAAGGAGATTCCGTTTCAGGCGGCCCGATTATCGGGCTGGCAGATAACAACGTCGCCCAGGTCCGTTTCTGGGTCGAGGAGCTGGACATTGCCGCGGCCGTGCCCGGATTCCCTGTCAGCATCGTGTTTGAAGCGTTCCCAGAGTACACCTACACCGGCGAGATCACCCGAGTGGAGCCGGCCCTGGTCGAAGTCGATGGGGCCTCCGCAATCCAGGCCTGGGCCAGCATCGACATGATGCAACATGCCGCGCCGCTGCTCTTTGGGATGAACGCCGAAGTTGAGATCATCGCCGGCGAAGCGCGCAACGCCCTTCTCATCCCGGTCCAGGCATTGCGCGAGATCAGCCCCGGACAGCACGCGGTATTCGTTGTCGGCGCAAATGAGGAGCTTGAGTTTCGGCCTGTGCAAGTGGGGCTGAGGAATTTCGTGAGCGCCGAAATCTTGTCGGGACTTGACGAAGGCGAAAACATCAGCACAGGGGATGCGCAAGTAGGGAGCAACTGAGCGTTGTGATGCGCAAAGAGCCTGGCCACCATTTCAAGGCGGCGCCGCCATGAGCGAATTCGTAATTGAAATTCACAGGATGACGAAGACCTACGGTGAAGGCGATATCGCCGTCCATGCGCTGATTGAGTTGGATCTGCAGGTGGAAAGAGGGGATTTTGTTGCAATCATGGGTCCATCCGGCTCAGGCAAGTCCACTCTGATGAACATTATCGGATGTCTCGACCGAGCTACGAGCGGCCTCTACATCCTTGACGGGGAGGATGTCAGCCAGATGAACCGGGATCAACTGGCCTCAGTTCGCAACCGCAAGGTTGGCTTCGTCTTTCAGTCCTACAACCTGCTGCCCCGCCTGAGCGCCCGAAAAAACGTCATGTTGCCGATGATGTATAATGGTTTTCAGAATTGGAGCGAGGAGCAGCGCAGCGACAGGGCCGCCGAGTTGTTGGAGCTTGTCGGCCTTGGCGACCGGTTGCATCACTTGCCCACTGAGTTGTCGGGCGGCCAGCAGCAGAGAGTGGCAATTGCCAGGGCGCTCATCAACGATCCCTCGCTGATCCTTGCAGACGAGCCCACGGGAAACCTTGACACCCGCTCTAGCGCCGAAATTATGGCGATCTTTCACCGACTTCACCAGCAAGGCGCGACCATCGTGATGGTGACGCATGAGCCGGACCGTGCGTTGGAGGCGCAACGCACGGTGAACGTCCTTGATGGTCGTGTCGTGTCCCCTGAGAGTGAAATGGAACGGCTCGTGGTATCCTGACCTGAACCCGACTGTGTTTAGGCCAGGCGGGTCACTGTCACTGTTGTGATTGCTTCACTGAGATGATTAGGAGATGGACAGCAGATGCTTCAGGACACTGTTCAACAAGCTGCGCCAGGCAGAACGAGTTCCGAAGAAGAGTCGTTCAAGGACCTTCATGGGATGACGCTGCCCAACTCCTTCCGCGTGGCGTGGGAGGGGGTGATGCTCAACAAGCTGCGGTCATTTCTCACCACCTTGGGTATCATTATTGGCGTGGCCGCAGTGATCATCATGCTGGCTGTCAGCGCTGGCGCGGAGGCTGCGATCGAGGACCAGATTAGCGGGCTGGGCGCCAATCTGATCATGGTGACGCCGTTCCGCAGTTTTGGCGGTGTGCGGGGCGGTCCCGGGGGCGGAGGACCGGGAAGCATCACCACCTTTACCTATGATGAAGTCCTGTTTCTCTCGCAGAATCTGAACAATGTCAGCGGCGTTTCCCTGGAGCAGAGCACGACGCAGACGGTAAAGGGCGGCGTTTCAACCCTGAACAGCGTCTCTATCGTCGGCGTTACCGCTGACTTTCTGGAGGTGCGAGACTACGAAGTCGGCGCGGGGCGGTTCTTTACGCACGCTGAGAACGATGCAACGCAACGGGTGGCGGTGCTCGGCGCCGGCATCGCAGAGGACCTGTTCAACGATGCAGACCCGATCGGTCAGCAGGTGCGCATCGGCTCCTCTCGATTTACCGTCATCGGCGTGATGGCGGAGCAAGGCGTCGTCGGCGCGACCGACAACGACGGCCGCATCTATATTCCCGCATCGGTTGTTTTCAAGAAGTTTGGGGGAACCGGATTCGGCGGAGATCGCGTACGCATGATCCTGGTTAAGGCGGAGGACGGCGACGCGTTGGAAGTCGTGATGGACCAGATCACGGCGCTGCTGGCCGGTCGCCGGCAGATCGATCCCAACGAACCCAACTTCGGGGTTCGGACTCAACAGGATATTGTCGACGCCCGTGCCTCAACGACGGCTGCCTTCCGCAGTCTGCTTGCTTGGGTTGCCGCCGTCTCGCTCGTCGTAGGCGGGATCGGCATTATGAACATCATGCTGGTGAGCGTCACCGAGAGAACGCGCGAAATCGGCCTCCGCCAGGCCCTTGGCGCGCGCCCGCGCGATGTCCAGCGCCAATTCCTGCTCGAAGCGGTGATGCTCAGCCTGGTAGGAGGGCTGGCCGGTCTCGTCTTTGGCGTGGCCGGCTCATTCATTTTCGGAGAGCTGGGAGGCATGCGCACTGAACTGGTGCCGCTCTCTCTCCCTTTGGCCTTCGGCGCATCCGCCGCCGTCGGCATCTTTTTCGGTTATTACCCGGCTACCCAAGCGGCTCAATTGGACCCAATTGAAGCCCTGCGCCGGGAGTAATTTTCATCAGGACCGTGATTGGTCAAACTTTTGGGCTATCGAAATCTCAGCCCCCAAGACTTCGGGAGTAACTGTAGATGGATCGCTATTTGAGAAATGCAGCGCGAACTGTTGCGCCGATGGTTCTCGCTCTGACGCTGGGCGCCTGTATGATGCTTCCCTCGCCGGAGGAACCTTCCGCGCCGGCCCAGGAAGCTTCGGTCTCTGCAGAACCTTCAGAAGGCGCCGCCTCTGAAAGCCCCGATTCGGGTGAGGAAATTGTTCTGGACAGGATCAATCTGAACGACATGACCCGCGAACAACTGCTGGAAACGATTCCCGGCTTCGGCAGCCGCATGGTCCGCGAGTTCTTCGAATATCAGCCCTATGTCAGCATCCAACAATTTCGCAGAGAAATCGGCAAGTATGTCGATGACGAGCAAGTTGCGTATTACGAAGCGTATATCTACGTTCCCGTTGATGTCAACGAGTCAGACGCGGAAACGCTGAAGCAGATTCCAGGACTGGATGACGAAGGCGCGCAGGCGCTGATGGCCGCCCGGCCATTTGACTCCAACGAAGCCTTTTTGGAAGCGCTCTCGGCCTTCGTCGATGCCGAACAGCTTCAGGCGGCAGCAACGTACCTGAACGAGTGATTTCATGAATTCGGATACGCTGGTCAGCCGTTACCGTAAATTTCTACTCGCTGTTTCCGGTTTCAGCTGCCTCTTTACCGTTGTGGAGCTCTGGTTGGAGGAACACACCGGCAGTCCCACCCAACTGTTGCCGTTCATCCTTTGCGCGTTGGGCGCGGCCGTGGTTGCGGTCGCGCTCTTCCGTCCGGGGCGGAATGCCATCCGGGCGCTGCGAATCGTGATGGGGGTCACGCTGTTCGGGAGTCTCTTCGGCCTCTATGAACACATAGAGCACAACTGGGAGTTTGCCCGGGAGATCCGACCCAACGCGACTTTCTCAGTCCTGCTCAATGATACGCTGCACGGCGGGAATCCACTGCTTGCTCCCGGAATCCTGGCTCTGGCGGCGATCCTGGCCATCGCCGCCACCTACTTCCATCCTGCCCTGCAGACGCAGAGCCCTGAATCCTGAGAAACTCCACTTTGGGCATGTCCTCAGGGTTGAGCGTGTATTGAACACGCCTCTACAGAGTTCAATCAAGTCCAAAAACTCCCAAGGCGCGCGAAGTGATCCCGCGAATGTAGTCCTTGTATATTGAAACACTGCTAAGGGTTCCGGCCGGATTCGTAGCATCAGTTTCCGGTCAGGAATCCTTCTTCAAGTTTTCTCCTCTTCTTCCTTCAGTTATACTGCCCCATAGTGAATACCCGGCAGCCGCCAACTGAAGGACTTTCCTCATGGACCGACGCATCGTCGCGCCGACCGCAGCCGTCTGGCTTGCATTCGTCTTCCTCATCGGCCTTGCCCGGCCGGAACCCGCGCCCCGTGTCCAGGTTCTCACGGCAGAAGAGTACCTCGACAAGGTGTACGGCGCCTGGCAGGCAACCATGTTCGCCAACCATTCGGGCCTCCACCTGCAGGGCGTGTACATCGAAGAGCCAGGCCCTCCAGGGTCTTTCTCCCCCGTGCATTTTGAAGAGTGGTCCACCGACGATGACACGCACGTCGAATGGGTGGACCTCCACATTCTCGAAACGCACGGCCTCCAACCCACAGCCGAAGTGATTCGCCTGGAATGGGTCGATCATCTGAACCACGACATCTGGGTGTCGACGCGCCGGGCGCGCGACCTGATGGACGAAGGCCTCCTTCCCCCCGAGACAGGGAACGCCGAAAACAACCCCGACGGCGCCTGGTCCATCGACGCCCAGCTGCAGACCGAGCTTTTCGGGATGTTGACGCCAGGAATGCCGGGGCTGGCCGCCCTGTACGCTGAGCGCTTTGCCCGCGTCACGAACAGCGGCCCTGCGGTGGAGGCCAGCGTCTTCTTCGCTACGCTCTACAGCCTGGCCTTCTTCGAAGATGACGTGCCTGCCCTGATCTCCGCCGCGCGACAGCTGACCCCGGACGAAACCATTATCGCCCCCATCGTGGACAGCGTCGTGCAATGGCATCTGGAGAGTCCTGACGACTGGAGGCTAACGCGGCAATTGATCCGGGACGAGTACGACACCGACCCGATGTGGTGGGCCTCGCGCGTGAATTTCGCTGTGACCATCATGGCCCTGCTGTACGGCGAGAGCGACATTCTGCGTACGATCGAGATCGCGGCGCTGGCGGGATGGGATGCCGACAATACGATGGCCACCGCCGCCGGTCTGCTCGGGCTGATCCACGGCTATGGCGGTCTGCCGCCTGCGATTGCCAACAGTACGGACATCTACTTCAATGAGGACGTCACCGGAGACCTGCCCCGCTACGATACCGTGTCGGAGTTCGCCCGGCGCACACAAAGCCTGTCTGAGACAATGATCTCACAGGCTGGCGGAACGACAGGACAAGGGGAATACCGGATCTTGACTGAAATGACGCCAGGGGGAGGGCGTTAAGCGGCATGGTCGGTCTGACGTCCTGGTCTGCGCCCGTACTAATCTCCATCGTCTCGCTGGCGGCCTATGGCGGCATGGTCTCCATGCAGTTTCGTCACGGCAACCTGGGAACGACCGAAGTGGACGAATTCCTAATGTGGTATGCCGCGGCATTTACGGCGTACGCGTTTGCGCTATTCTGGCTTGAACGATGGTGGCGAGACAGACGATGCGCTCATTCCGCCCCCAGCTCCGGAATTGAGAGAGCCTATCTGCTTCTTTGGATCTGGGGCGGAGGATGCCTTTTCAGATGGATGCTCCTGCAGACGTTTCCTACCCTCTCCTCAGACGTCTTCCGTTACATGTGGGACGGATATGTGACCGCCAACGGGGTGAGCCCCTTTGCCTATCCCATCGAAGCCTCCCAGCTGGACTGGCTGGACGTTCCGTTTCGCGCCCAGGCGAATCATGCCTGGATGGCGAGTCCGTACATGCCCGCGGCCCAGTGGTTTTTCGCCGTCATCGCCATCTTCTACCCGCTTGACGCGCACTCCTTCCAGGTTTCCGCGGTGCTCTTCGACCTGGGTACTGCTTTCATCGTGTCCAAACTGCTTTCATACGTTGGGCTGCCCTCCCATCGGCTGTTCATCTACCTGTGGAATCCGCTCGTAATCGTCGAGACCGCCCAGGGGGCGCACCTGGATGCCCTGATGGTCATTCTGACAGTTTCAGCAGTCTATGCGCTGCTTTGTGTAGGACGACGCGAACGCGGGGCATCGCAGGCCGGCCGTCAACGCGCCGAGTCCGAACGACCGGGATTCTCCCTGCTGTCACCCACCCTGCTCGCGCTGGCGACGTTGACAAAGCTGATTCCGCTGTTCGTTACGCCGATATTCTGGTGGCGGTGGAACTGGGGAAGCCGTCTGCTCTACGGCTATCTCACGATTGGAATGCTGGTTTCCCCGGCGCTGCGGGCCGGCTGGGGACTGACGGGCGAGTTGGACGGGCGGGGCCTGTTTGGAGCCTTGCGCATCTACAACGCGCAGTGGAACTTCAACAGCGGGCTGTTCCGCTGGCTGGAGAACTGGCTGCGGGACATGGGAATCGGCGACGCGATGTCCCAAGCCCAGGAGATCGCCTACTTCCTGCTGGTTGTTCTTCTACTGGGCGTGTGGTTGCTCTCACGCAACGGGAGATTGGACGCGAGGGCGACGATGCGATGGTTCGCGGTCCCCATTGGCGGATACCTCCTGCTGGCGACCACCATTCATCCCTGGTATCTGCTCATTCTGATGCCCTTCCTCCCCTTCCTCGCGCCCGGCGACGATGAGCCTGTTCACACATGGCTGTGGCCGCTGCCCTGGCTCTGGCTGAGCGGCATTGTGGCGCTCTCGTATATCACCTACATCGATCCGGCGAACTTGCGGGACTTGAACTGGGTACGTCTGTTGGAGTGGGCGCCGACATTGGTTTTGGTGGGGATCGCGCTGGTGTGGGGGGCCAGAAAGGGCGTGGGATTGGCCGGGATTCTTGCAAAAACAGAGCCAATTGATGCAACCGAAAGATAGACTGCGGCCTAAACGGCCCATGTCGCTGTTCCTGCGTTCCCGCGACCTGACCCTACTTTCTGCCTGAGAAGTGAATGATCTGAATCCCCACGAACTCGGCCTGCCGTGACTCAGCGAAGATTCTTGCCAATTCGCGGGGAATGATGCCGTCCGGGTCGGAATACCAGTTGTGCGAATACACCAGCCAGACCCGGTCCCGTCCGGCGAGCAGTTCCTCGATATGGGGAACGTCATCCTCCTCCATCCTGGGTTCCAACTCACCCCGTTCAAACAGATCAACAGGCAGTCCTCTCAGCGGCACGTCAATTTCATAGCGTTCGAAGTAATACGCAAAGGGGATTTGAACCCAGGTGGCGTTGAACACGATCATGTCCCCCGGTTGCGCCTGCTGCGCGATATGAGCGGCGGCGTCGTCCCAAGCCTCCTTCTGGAACCAGAAATAATAGCCGTTCAGAGAAAGCGCGCTCAGACCGATGATCGCGGCAAGGCAGAAAGTCTGTAAGCCCAGGCCAGCAGTCGACGCGACGGCGGCTACCCTGGGCGCTCGCGTGTAGGCAACGAGCTCTGACAGACGGCCCCACAGCAAACCGCCCAGAGCGCGCATTCCAGCTGCGATCAGCGCAAAGTAAGGCAACGTCGTCCAAATCAGTGGACGCTCCGCATAAATCGGGCTACGAAGGCTGACCAGCAGCGCGACAACATGGGGAACGGCAAAGAGGCAGAAAAGCAGGATCGCCGCTCTGTCGCTGTCCGCGGACTGCGTTTCGGGCCGGAGACGCCCGCGAGGCATCTCCTGGCCATGCAGAGGATGCTTCTGCGAAACTTGCGACCCCCATCCGGCCTGGGCGAAGAGAGCCACCAGTCCGGCGGCGGCCAGAGCGCCATAGCCCCACATCCAGACTGGACGCAAAGGGAGATCGGAGGGGAGAAACGCGAAGTGGAAGTTACGGAAAGTGTCGAGTACCAGGCCGGGCCAGGGTGGCGGCAGCCAGAATCCTGAGCCTACGTCGATGACCTGAATGATGAACGGCACGGCCCAGGGCAGCCAAAGCAACAGGGCTAAAGCCTGAAACCGAACCCAGTTTCGCCAAAAAGAGTCCGGGTCGGGCTCCATACGCCCTGAACTGCTTCCTGTACGCGCATGCGCTGACCCCGCGGTGGGCGGGTTGTTCCGGGAAGGACCACCTTCCTCCCTTTCGTCTGGCTGCCCGCTTCCCTGCTGGCGAGTATCTTGCCCAATACCCAGTCCTCGTCCAACGCCTGAGGGAAAGAGCAGGAAGATTATCGCGGCCGCCGCATTCAGCGCCGCGGGCAGAAAGACAGCCGCTGTGTTATGGGTCAACATCACCAGGGCCTGCGACACCGAGAGTCCGACCCAATCTCTGCCCTCTGGCGCCCGGCTGGTCGCCAGCCGCGCCAGGAAGTAGAACACGAATGCCACGCTGAGTGTCAGAAGCGCGTACATGCGCGTTTCCTGGGCGAACTGCACATGAAAGGGCGACAATGCCAGGATGACGACCGCCAGTGCGGCGGTCGGCCGGTCAAGCAGCCGCCTACAGGCGGCGTAGAATACCGGGATCGTCAGGGTCGAGGCAAGGGCGGAAAGTGCGCGGACCGGGCCTTCCAGCGAGCCGAAGAGCCGGATCCACAGGTGAAGAAGGCTGTAATAGAGCGGCGGATGCTGGTCCACTTCAATCAGCCAGCGCCAACCGTCCCAGAGTGAATGGCTGGCGATCCACAGGCTGAACGACTCATCCAGCCAGATGCTCTTATCGTCGATCCGGTAGAAGCGGAGGAGACCGGCGGCGACGGTGATTGCGACCACAACTGAAAGTTCGCCCCGTTGCGCTCGTATCGCTGCGATGGCCCTTGAACCGAGTTTCTCGTTCATTCTTCCCATTATGGCATCTGCACCGCCATGCATCAACTGGAGGAGGCGGGTCAGTTCCCCTTCGTTGCGCCGGCGGCATTGCCCATGTACAATTCACTCTAAGCTCCGCCCTTCACTACACTGGCGACAATCCCTATGCTGAGAGAACGTGCGGCGGCCTGCCGCAGCAAGAGGGGCATCCGGGAAGCGCAGGGCGCAACATCCCTCCCCACATCCTGAGAACAACCATGGTCAAACCTCTGCAACTCGATCACGACGCCCCGTGGCGGCGGCGTTTCCACTGCAACACATTGGGCTATACCTATCTTGCGCCCGAAAAAGGCGACCGCGGCATCGTACACGCCAGCCTGGATGGCCCGGCGAAGAGGTTCTATGCCTGGGAAACGAGGGACAACTCCCTGAACCCCTTGACGGCGGCCGATGATTCGCCTTCATACGCCTGGTTAGGACCGACCGGCGACTTCCTCTACTACCTGCAGGACGATCGGGGCAGCGAGATCGGACACCTTGTTCGGGTCCCGTTCGGCGGCGGCCCTCCCGTGGATCTGACTCCGGATTTGCCCTCCTATACCCTGCGCGGCTTTGATATCAGCCGCAGCGGGAACCGTCTGGCCTTTGACGCCGTTTACGAGAATCAATACTGGTTCTATTGCCTGGATCTGGAATCGAATGGTTCCGTTTCGGGGCCGCGCCTGGTATACAGCGCCCGCCAGGAAACATGGGGCTGCCACCTCTCATGCGACGGCAGCCTGCTTGCGGTCAAGTCAACGAAGAGGGCCCCCCGCAGCCGGCGATACGCGGTCCTGGTATTCGATACGGTATTTGGGGAACAGGTAGCAGAACTCTGGGACGGGGAGGAACATAGTGTGGAACCCATTCAGTTCTCGCCCATAGCGGGAGACGCCCGGCTTCTCGCTACGACCACCGCAGGCGGCTCCACGCAGCCCTTGATTTGGGACGTGCGCGCAGACGAGAGAACCGACCTGAACATACCCCAGGCGGCAGGAGACATTCTGCCGTTGGACTGGTCCCATGATGGTAGCAAGCTTCTTGTCCAAATGAGGACGACTGAAGAAGAGCAAGGGTTGTTCGTCTACCGATTGCGTGACGGCGATCTGTCTTCCCTCCATCACGAGCCTGGGACCTTTCGCGGGCGCGCCGGGACCTTTCATACGGGCACGGCGGCCACCTATTTCGCGCCGGACGGAACCGTTTGGGCGCAATGGAGTGATGCCTCCCATCCCTCCAGGCTACTCTCACTGTCTGCAACTGAGCCGCCCAAGCCCGTGTTGCCCGTCCCTGACTGCCCGCCCGGCAGCCCGTGGCAATCTGTCAGCTTTCCCAGCTCGGACGGGGCTGCCATCCAGGCCTGGCTGGGCCTGCCAGGCGCTTCGAAAGAAGGGGGAGGTCCCTATCCCACGATACTGCACGTCCACGGCGGCCCAACCGGGGCCGTGTCCAACTCTTTCGATGCAACAAGCCAGGCCTGGCTTGACCACGGCTTTGCCTTCCTCAGCGTGAACTACCGCGGGTCCACGACCTTCGGCCGCGAGTTTCAGGACAAGATAAACGGCGACGTAGGCCGCTGGGAACTGGAGGATATGCTTGCCGCGCGGCGCTGGCTAATCCAGCAGGGGATTTCTGCGCCGGAAGGAATTGTATTGGAGGGAGGCTCCTACGGAGGATTCCTGACGGCGTGGGCGCTCTCGCAGGCGCCTGATCAGTGGGCGGGCGGCTTGGCGCCGGTGGCAATTGTAGACTGGACGATGAACTACGAGGACTCTTCGGCGGCAATGAAGGGTTGGGCGCAGATGCTCTTTGGCGGGACGCCGCAGGAAAGGCCCGATCTGTACCGGGACCGTTCCCCGCTTACGCACGCGGCCGCGATCACGGCGCCTTTGCTGATTTTTCAGGGGAAACATGATAGCCGCGCCACGCCCCGCCAGATGGCGCGCTTCGCCGCTGAAATGGAGGCGATGAAAAAAGACTTCACACTGGTTTGGCTTGACAGCGGCCACGGGTTTGGCGACGCAGCCACTGCCGAACGCATTCAGGAGGCCCACCTGAAATTCGCATACCGGGTGCTGGGGCTGCCAGGGCCAGATGTGGACTGAACTTCTGGGGCGTATCCGGGGCCAATTCCAAACGGAATCGGGCATCCGCGCCGCCCTCGCCAGCACCGACTATCGGCTCCTCCTGGGCTCAAGCACACTCTGGTGGCTTGCCCATTACATGGAGATGATCGTACTGGGTTGGCTGGTGCTGGAGCTGACCGATTCAGCCAGCCTGGTCGGCCTGGTCGGGTTCTGCCGTTCAATTCCTTCGCTGATTGTTGGCGGCTTCGGCGGCCTTTTGTCCGACCGTCTGGGCCGGCGCCCACTGATCCTCGCGGCCCAGACGCTTACCTTCTGCATGTACGGGACGGTTGCGCTCCTTCTGGCAACGGGCCTGCTCGCTCTCTGGCATCTCGTTGTCATTGCGCTAACGCTCGGCTGCGCATGGGCGATGGACTGGCCGACAAGACGGGCGCTGATTCCAGACCTGGTGGGCCGGCCTCGTGTTGTCGATGCCCTGATGCTGGAAAACTTTGGCATGAGCATCGCACGCGCCCTCGGGCCGCTGCTTGCCGGCGTGGTCCTGGACGCATTCGATGTGCTGGGCTGTTTCCTGACTCTGAGTGGACTTTCGGCCATCTCCCTGCTGCTCCTGCGTGCCCTGTCCAGACAGCCGATACCCCAAACTTCCTCCCCATCCAGCGCCTCCCCTCTGGCCCAAATCCAGGACAGCGTTCGCTATGTTCGTCAGAATCAGTCCATCCTGGCCGTGACCCTGATCACGATGATCATGAACATGCTGGCGTTTCCCTACATGAACTTTCTTCCCGTCTTCGCTCGCGACGTGCTGGGCCAAGGGCCGGTCGGCTTGGGCTACCTCGGCGCGGCTGTGGGAATTGGCAATGTCCTCGGACTCTTCCTGGTGAACTTCTCCAGGCGATTTGCCAGCGCGGGGTGGATTTTTGTGGCGGGCACACTGTTGCACTGTTTTGCGCTGTTTTCCTTTACCACGAGCGCCGTTTTCGTCCTGTCCTGGGCGTTCCTGCTCGTGGTCGGAATCGGCCACGCCTGCTTCGGCATTATGCAAAGCTCGATCGTACTGCTTTCCGCGGCAGACGAGAGGCGGGGCCAGGCGATGGGAGCCATTGCCGTTGCCATCGGCGCGGGCCCGTTTGGCCGCTTGCAGACGGGCGTGCTCGCGGACGCGATCGGCGCGCCCCTGGCTGTGGGAGGGGAGGTAGCGCTGGCCGCGGTGCTGGTGGCGACTGTCGCGATTACGCTTCCGGCCATCCGTCAGGTGAGCGACAGCCAGGAGCAGACAGCCGGTTCCTGATTGGCGCGCCTCCGGCTGCCGCTGGCTATACGATCGCCTCCTTCATGGCCTCAACAGCCACTTCCTCAATTGCGCTGATCTTAAGCGCCTGTTCGGCAATTGCCTCTCTGAAGTTGACAACCTCGGCCTCGGACAGCGGGAAATCGGTCTCCATCTCACGGCGAATCGCGATCAAGCGGTCCGCGTTGGCCTTGCCCTTTTCGTACGAACCGGCGCCTTGTTCCAGGAAGATGCGCTGGTTTTCCAACATCAGCCTGCGCGCCTCGCCCCAGGGTGCGATCGCGTCCGGCAACAGGAGCTCGCCAAGATCCCGCCATGCCAGCCCGCTCGTTCTGAATTGCGTAGCCGCCTCCCGCAAAGACGGGCGATCCAGGATGCGCGCGGCCTCATCCAGGAAATCCGCGAATACATCTCTTTCGGCGTAGCCTTCCTTGCCGTATGTATGCGTATCGCTGAAGACTGATTCAAGACCGGCATACATCTTTCGGCCAGGAGGGAACTCCTTTTCCCAGCTGCCCCGCATCTTGGGTTTTCTCAGGGCGTCGGCCCAGCGCTGGTATGCGGCAAAGCCGAAATTGTGGCGGGCGCCCTTGGGGGGCTTTTCCGTGTACAGTTGAATGCTGTCCTGAATGCCGGCGAGGACTGCATCCCCTATCTTGTCATCGTCAGGCATCCCCAACGTCAAGACTCGATGCCGGAACTTTTTGACTTTGGCTCGGGCTGCTGCCAGCTCACCGGTCGAGACATGAAGCGGCACGCGCGCCCGGTCGGCGATCGAGACGCGGTCGGCTTCTTCGTCAAATCCGAATACCACGACCGGAAGCATGTGAGGTATCTCAAACTCCATAGGCTGTGGGTCGTAGGGAAAGCCGTAGGCGTCGACCCAGGTGATGGCGGGCCTGCCCTGCTCCAACGCGTCGACCAGGTTGCTGAACGCCCTGGCAGCGCTCGCTGTCTGACGCGCGTTCTGTTCAGTTCCCAGGCGCTGCAACAGCGTCTCCAATGGGTCAAAAGTGTTGCGCGTCAGGATGCGGGCGTGCGGGTCGATGCCCTGGTAGGCGAAGACAAAGTAGCCCATCACCGCGCCGCCGCTGATCCCCATGAGCAGCGCTTCAGAGAATGGTTCTCCTGTATGGGGGGCCTTGGCCCCGCAGTAGTCGAGATAGTTGCGGACGGTACCGGTCTCCCAGTGGAGACCTGTGAACTGACAATAATCGGCTAGTATTGGCATTGTGATGTCTCTTCGTGGAATGTTGTCCATAGACCCCCCGAGCGACTGATTCTGGGCGAATCACTGGGCTATGGGAAGATGCGCCTATGATCCGCTCGGGAAGCGCCAGCGGGTGGCATCGCTGGCGAAGCCACTCCAGGCAATGACCTTTTCCGGATGGACAACGAAGAGGCCTCCGGGTGGAAGCCTGCTGTCGCCATCCAGCTGCAACTGTTCGCTTGGACGAAAGTCCGGGTATTTTCGCAGGAATTCATCATCCACCCGACTCAACAGTTCCCTGCTGGGGGCTGTGATTTCTGTACACTGTCCTTCGATGAGGACAACCTCGTTTCCGCTCTCCAGGTGTACGACGGCGTGTGGATTGGCGCGTAGATTCCTGACTTTGCGTCCCCCGCCGACGAAAAAGAATCGGCCCTCAAGCCACGCGCCCCAGATGGGCACTGTGTGCGGTCTACCCTCAACGGACGCGCTGGCGATCCAGTAGTTGACGGCTGAACGCATGCGGTCATCGACAAACGACCAGGACAGCAGCCCTTCTTTGAATTCCGGGGGACTGGGCCCGCTTAACTCTGGCCGGCTGCGTTCGATGCAGGAGTTGTTCTCCATGGAATTACATGTTAGAGAGAGGCAAAACGCGTGCGCCTGAACTGGGGGGACTGATATAGACCTCCGGCCAGATGTTCATCGTCTTGGCGTATTTGTCCTGAATTGACTCGCGTACCTCTGTCTCCGAGCCCGTCTGAACCAGCGCAACCGCGCAGCCGCCGAAACCCGCTCCCGTTAACCGGGCGCCCAGACAAGCGGAATGGCTTCGCATCGCATCAACCATCCTGTCCAGGGCCTCGCTGCTAACCTCGTAATCATCCCTCAGGCTGGCATGGCTAGCATTCATCAACTGACCCACTCTGAGAAAGTCGCCCCCTTCCAGGGCGTCAACCGCAGCCACGACGCGTTCGTTCTCGCTGACAACATGGCGGCAGCGGCGGTAGACGGTCTCTGAGAGCAGACTGCTGTGTGCCTGCAACTCTTCACTGCTCACATCGCGCAGCGCCGCAATGGATGGAAGCGCCGTCTGCAACCTGGCAACGCCGTCTTCGCACTGGGCCCTGCGTTCATTGTACGCGCTGCCGGCGAGCGAACGGCTTGCCTTTGTATTGCCGATCACCAGGGACACACCATCGGGAATCGGTACGCGCCGGTAGTCAAGAGTGCGGCAGTCGATCAGGAGGGCATGGCCCTCCTCGCCGAGCGTGCTGATAAATTGGTCCATGATGCCGCAGTTGACGCCGACAAATTCGTTCTCTGCCTTTTGGGCCGCCCGCGCCAGTTGGGGGCCGGTCAGTGCGTGAATCTGGTCGGCCGCGGTCAGGAATGCCTTGGCGGAAGCGATTTCCAGCGCCGCGGAGCTGCTCAGACCGCTTCCACGCGGCACGTTGCCGCTGACAACCCCCTCAAATCCCTGCAAACGGAGCCCCAACTCTGCCAGTTCTAAACCGACGCCTTGCACATAGTTGGGCCACAAGTCATTCCTGTTTCTTTCCCTCGACCCGACTTCAAAATCCGCCCACGAGTCGAACTCCAGGGCGTACAGCCGGATCCGACCGTCGCTGCGCGGCCGGAACAGCACGCGAACGTCACGGTCAAGAGCGACAGGCAAGACGAACCCGTCATTATAGTCGGTGTGTTCACCGATCAGATTGACTCGGCCCGGCGCGATGGCAAGATGGGTCGGACTCCCTTCAAAGAAGGTATTGAATCCGTCGAATATGTTCTTCGTTCGTTTGTCCGGTTGCATCGTTCCACCAGTATGGGTAAAAGGTATCAAGCCTCTTGATCCTGAAGCGCCGAATCAGCGCAAGGTCCTGCTCTTCATGTTCGCCTAGCGTGTGCACGCAAGCACTGCATAGAGATTCAGGTTGGCTTCCTTGCCGTCGGCGCGAAACGTCTGTAAAACGGACATGCTGGCGTCTGCGGCCAACTGCCCTAACTCGGCTTCATCGACCTGGTGAACGTAACGCACGGCCTCGACGCCTTGCCGCCAGGGGAGGAACGCGTCCCCCGTCTCCAGCGTGGAAGAATCAACTCCAGCTTCCTTCGGCTCGATTAACTTGGATCGAAATCTCTCGCTGCTCAGGAACTGCCAGAATGAGAGAATGACAGGACCTGCGCTCAGAAGGCACAACTCTGTCAGCAGTCGCAGTCGCATCGCATAGCCCGGCAGGTGTTGCATTGTTGCCAGACACAAGACGACGTCAAACCGGGGCGGCTCAACTGTCGTCGAGACGCCGGCGTCTGTGTCGCGCCGGACCGTCAACGTGTCCGTCCAGAACGGGTCTGCCAGGTCGGCCTCGACAAAGTGACAGTCGACCCCCGCCAGGTTTTTGGCGGCTTTCCTGCCCAGCTGGAGCAGGGCCTGATTTCCGTCAACTCCTGTGTAGCGGGCGGATATTCCCTCGTGCGCCAGCAGCCTGGCGAAACGGCCGTTGCCGCAACCAACGTCCAGTACAGCCAGCTTCTCCTTTCCGAGGGCTCTGAGATGAGGTAGAATAGCGCACAGTCCTGGCGTCCAACCTCGGCGCGTCGCGTCGAAATGCGGCGCGACTCTTTCGTAGAATTCGCGGTTCAACGCAAGCAACGTTGCCTGAGTCTGCCTGTTCATCAGACGGAGGCGTGCTTGCTGATCGACCACAGAGACAACTCGGCAGAGTTTCCCGAAATCATGAGACGAGTCTTGACACCGGAAGAGATTCCGGCTGAGGTATTGCAGATATCCCAGGAGTGGCAGAAGAAACGCAGCTTCGAACCGGCTGATCACCGCGCCGCGCTGGCCGCGATCTTCCGCGAGGTTCTTGCCGTACAGGAATCGGACTGGGACGCCAGTCGTACCCTGCGATCCATTCTAGCCCGATACCCAAAGGACGGCAAAGGATTCTATGCCAAGTCTGACCTGGTTGCCGGTTTCCGCTTCCTGATCGAAGAGGGCGAGCTGGAACCTCACTCGGCTCTTCTGGACAGAATCCGCATGAAGCCGGTGCGGACCTCCAGCGGCGTGGCACCGGTGACGGTTCTGACAGCGCCGGCCGGCTGTCCGGGAAAGTGCATCTTCTGCCCCGACGATTGGCGGATGCCCAAGAGCTACATCTTCGATGAACCAGGGGCGCAGAGGGCCGAACGCGACGGTTTTGACCCCTTCAAACAAACGTACGGCCGCATCGAAGCGTTTGAGAGTATCGGACACGACGCAAGCAAGGTTGAGCTGCTGATCCTGGGCGGTACATGGGGCGCCTACAGCCAGGACTACCGCGAGTGGTTTGTGCGTCGCTGCTACGACGCGATGAACGCTTTCGGCAACAGTGGATGGGTACCGTCCTCCAGCCTGGAAGATGCCAAACAGGAAAACGTCCTCTCCGCGCACCGCAATGTTGGCCTGGTGGTGGAAACAAGACCTGACTGGATCACGCCGGACGAAATCAAACAGATGCGCCGGTTGGGGGTAACCAAGGTACAGATCGGCGTCCAAAGCCTCGAGGACCACGTACTTGAACTGAACAAGCGGGGTCATTCGGTGGACGAAGTGAAGCACGCCCTGGGCCTGCTGCGCACTGCCGGATTCAAAATTCATCTGCATTGGATGCCCAACCTCTACGGAGCAACTTTGGATTCGGATCGGGATTCCTTTCGCCGCTTCTTCGACGATGAGTCGATCCGGCCGGACGAACTCAAAATCTATCCATGCTCACTGATCGCCGGAACCGAGCTCTACGACGAGTGGCTGGCAGGCAACTATCATCCCTATACCGAACAGGAGCTGGTCGGTCTGCTTGCGGATGTCAAACCGTTCGTGCCGCCCTACACGCGGATCAACCGCCTGTTTCGCGACATCCCGGCCCATCACATCGAGGCCGGTGTCAAGACAAGCAACCTGCGTGAGGTCGTCCACCGGGAGCTGGCGAGGCGGGGCAAAAGCTGTCACTGCATCCGTTGCCGCGAGGTGCGCCGCAAGCAGATTCGCGAGGATTCGCTGCGGTTGTCGGTCTCAACCTACACCACGGATCTGACTGTCGAGCATTTCCTGCAGTTCGTTTCGGTCGACGGCGGGGAGAACGGCCCGCGTGAAGACTTGGCGCGCCTCCCGCTCGCAGGGTTTCTCAGATTGAGTCTTCCCAAAACGGCAACCGCGGGAAGCCGGGCCTTTCTGGATGAGATCCAAGGGGCGGCCATGATACGCGAAGTGCACGTGTACGGCCCGGCTCTTGCGATTGGGCGTTCTGAAACGGGGGCGGCGCAGCATGCCGGCGTCGGCACGCGTCTCCTGCGAGAAGCTCGACGGCTCAGCCGCGCAGCCGGCTTTGAACGGATCAGTGTAATCGCCGCGACCGGTACGCAAGCCTACTATGCTGCGCGGGGTTTCGAACTTGGGAATCTGTACATGACGGGTTCAACCTGAGTCCCTTTGCGCCGTCCAGGCGGTCTGCGGCTGATTCCAGTCATGTTGTCGTGGCGCCGTCTATCGTCTTCCCACTGCGCTAAAGAAATCTGACAGACAAACGCTCTTGGCCTGAAGTTGACCAGAGAAGAAAAGGAAGTTCTTTCTGCAGGGTCCGCGCCTTGCATGTCTTGTAGTGATGAATGGCTCTATGGAAAACAGAAGGGTTGCGGCATAGATGCCGCAACCCTTTTTTGTCAGTCTGGAACTACTGAACTTTGTGAGCGGCGCCGTGAAGCCGGCTCGGCCCAATCCTGCTGCCTCAACTTAGAAGTGCAAGGTCAAATCAAACTCCGTCGCCTGGACCAGCGGCAGAATCTGGTTGATTGTCGGCAACATGGAGCCCATGCCAGGCATGGCCATGTCCAGCACCGGAATCGTGGTGATCAGCTCCAGCAGGTTGCTGGCCTTGCCGTCGGACCAGTCCAATGTCGGCAGCGCGGTCCCGTCAATGGAAATCGAGATACCGTCCACATTGGTGCTGATGCCCAACTCGGAAATACCGAGCATTCTGGCCATACCGATCTGTGACAGTGTCAAGGCCAGTGGGGCAAGAGCATAGTCGGTCATGGCGTTCAATTCTGCGATTGAGAGGTCGCCGATATTGAAGCTGCCGTCCGCATTGTAGAAGATTGGCAGATTGATACGCGGGGGCGTGCCTACTGCGGCCAGGAACTCTTCCTGTGCGGCTTGAGCAGCCATCGCGGCTTCGCTGTCACCCTCGACGTAGAGAGGAATTTCTTCTGCGCCCGGCGCAACCGGGAAACGGGCAATGACGCCGATGCCCAACTGATCAACCAGGGCAAACAGCAGGTCGGCCATCGGCAGGACCATGCCAAAGGTGTTCAACGCGCCCGGCAGGGCAGCCAGTGAATCGCCTTCATAGCTGATTGACGGAATGCTGCGGCCGTTCACCAGAAGCAGCAAACCATCAGGTGTATTGCTCACCTGGATGTGCTGAATGTTGCTGGCTTCCATCAGGAAGACCATTTCCGGCGGTACGGGCAAGTCCAGCGGTACGCCAAGCGTTGCTACGAGGTCAGAAAGAGCCGCGTTCTGAATCGCCGGCGTGCCATCCATACCAAAATCAAGCACGAGCGCGGGCAGATCGATGACCAGCTGGTCTGCATCTGCGGCGACGCTGCCCTGACCGGCGCGGGGGGCACAGCCCGACAACGCAAGAACTGTAATAAGCATGATGACGGCCCAGAACGTCAAACGTCGGTTGAGCATTTGATACCTCCTAAGGGCGGACTAGGTAAGAGTGGGATAATGATTGATTTCTGCAACAACAGGAAAAGTGTGACGCCTAATGGCGAATCCTGAAAGTTACCGCTTCCAGGAATTATACCCCTAATTCTTCGCGGAGACAACGCGTGCGAAAGCCCGTTTACTTTGGCAAAATGCCATGATGCGTCTCAGATGATACGCAAGAATCGTCAAAAGCGCAAACTCCTGAATCGGCAGGTAAGCAAGAGCGAATCGCGCAGTCCGTGCCGGATACTAACTGAAGTCAAACGTTTCGTCAAGCTGTACTCCATGGGAACTACTGTGGCGCGGCGAGCGGGACGACGCTAGCTGCTGTCCGTGGGCGCCCCTCCACGGGCAGTCGAAGTCCGGCATCCATTGCGGCGTGGCCAGACAGGCAAGGCACTGCTTCGCGCCCGGCCCGCGTGGAGAAACCAAACGGACATCCGCAGGGCCAGAGTGGGCAAATGGTGGACACGCTGGAATTCCGACTGGAATGCCAGCGTCGGTCTGGCCGAGGCGGGCGTCAATTCATGTCAAACTCGAAGAACTCTCCCGTAACAGTGAAGATAATCCGTTCGCAGATGTTGGAGACCCTGTCGGCCGCCCTCTCCAGGTTATGGGCAGCCCAGAGCAGGTAGTTGCAGCGGTCAATCAAGGACGTATCCTCCAGGATCATTTCGATCAAGTCGCGGTGCACTCGATTGTACAGATCGTCGACCTCATCATCGCGGAGCGGGATGGTGCGGGCCGCTTCCAGGTCCTGGTGCAGGAAGGCGTCGAGGGACTGTTGTAGCATCTCCGTAGCAATGTCGCACATTTTGGGTATATCGACCAAGGGCTTGATCAAGACCTCTGTGCCAATCAGCAATATGATGCGGCCAATCCCCTTCGCGTAGTCCCCGATTCGTTCCAGCTCCGTGCTGATTTCGAGAACCGCGGCAATCAGTCGAAGGTCCCCTGCCATGGGCTGTTGGGTTGCAATCAAGCGAAGACAGTCGGCTTCGATTTCGAATCGCTTGCTGTTGATAATTTCATCTTCTTTGATTAAACGCCTCGCAACGTCCATATCCCGGCGCCTGAGAGCTTCGACGGACTCCTTTAAGGCCTGGATCACCATGCTGCCGAGCATGAGTGTATCGGTCTGAAGCGTTTCCAACTCCCTGGCAAATGAGGTGCGCAATAGTTGACCCATCAATGGCCTCCTTTTTGCCAAAACGTTAACGACTCTGAAGTGACGCGAGCAGCTCTTCCTTCATCAAGTCCCTTACCTGCCGGCAGGCTTCCATTCTCACTGCATCGTTGCCCAGCACTTTGGTGGGATCATCAAAGGGCATATGGACAACCTCCTCGTCCCCAAGCCAAACGGGGCAGTTCTGGGCGGCGCTGTCGCAGACGGTCACAACCAGGTCGGGGTTAAGCTCCTGAAACTCGTCTACGGACTGCGTAACGCCTTCGCTTATGTCGACATCGATTTCCGACATCGCTCTCACGGCTAACGGGTGAACCATGCCTGATGGGGCCGTACCGGCCGAAAATGCCTGCCACTCATCGCCCATATACGCATTAACGAGGCCTTCCGCCATCTGACTTCGGCAGGAGTTGCCGGTGCATAGTATGAGTACTCGTTTCTTGTTTTTGCTCATGTTATCCTCTACGAGGATTCGGATTCTATCCGAACCGCCCAGTAATATAGTCCTCAGTGCTCTTCTGGCTGGGATTGGTGAAGATCTTCTCTGTTTCGTCAAACTCGATGAGATTGCCGGTCCGGTTTTCGTCAACACTGAAAAAGGCGGTGAAATCTGAGATACGCGCGGCCTGCTGCATATTATGAGTAACGACGATAATTGTGTACTTCTCCGAGAGCTCCTTCATCAAATCTTCGATGCGTAACGTGGCGATGGGGTCCAAGGCGGAGGCTGGCTCGTCCATCAGAATGATTTCCGGCTCAACCGCTATGGCCCTGGCAATGCAAAGCCGCTGCTGCTGTCCGCCGGAAAGGCCGAGAGCGCTCTGTTGCAGCTTGTCCTTCACTTCATCCCATAGCGCGGCCGAGCGGAGAGCCTTCTCGACCATCTCGTCCATGTCCCCGCGGAACCCATTGATGCGCGTGCCCCAGGCGACGTTCTCATAGATCGTTTTCGGGAAAGGGTTCGGCTTCTGAAAGACCATACCGATTCGGCGTCTGACTTCCACAGGGTCGACACTGTCGTCGTAGATGTTCTGGCCCTGAAACAGGACCTCGCCTTCGATCCGTACGCTGGCAATCAGATCGTTCATGCGGTTGAAGCAGCGCAGGACCGTGCTCTTGCCGCAACCGGAAGGCCCAATGATGGCGGTAATCTTGTTTGTCGGGACGCGCATGTCTACATCGCGAACTGCGCAGAAACTGCCGTAGAAGACGTTCATCTTTCCGGCTTCGATGGCAAACCTGCCGGTCGCATTCGCGGACGCTGCGGCTCCCCCAGACTGTGTCTGGGCGGGACGTTCAATGGCGACTGTCATGGTGGTTTAGCGCTCCTCTATGCGTTGGCCTGACCGCGGTTGAAGTGATTTCGCAACAGGACGGCCGAGGCGTTCATGGTCAGCAATAGGACCAGCAGGACGAGAATGGCGGCTGCCGCCAAGTTTCGAAACTCGTCTTGGGGCCGCGAAGTCCACTGGTAAATCTGGATCGGCAGGACCGTGAACTTCGAGAACGGGCCGCTCGGATCCAAGGCGATGAATGTTGAAGCGCCCACAACGACCAGCGGCGCGGTTTCACCGATGGCCCGGCTTATCGCCAGGATCGTCCCTGTGAGGATGCCGGGCATGGCGCTGGGCAAAACGTGATGCCAGATCACCTGCCAGTGGGTCGCCCCGAGACCGAAGCCGGCCTGACGCAAGGAGTTGGGGACCGCCCGGATCGCCTCCTGGCCGTTGATGATGATGAGGGGAAGAATCAACAGCCCAAGCGTGAGACCGGCAGAGATGATCGTGCGGCCGTTGGCGGTGGATTGATCGCCTATGCCAAGGAACGCTCCACTGGTAAACACCTCCAGTATGCGGACAAAGATCGCCAACCCTAACATGCCGTAGATGATTGAAGGAACGCCGGCGAGATTGTTTATGTTCGTCTGAATCAACCTGTTGAGCAGACGCTCTCTGTGGGCGTACTCTTCAAGGTAGATTGCAGCCCCAACACCAATGGGGAAGGAGAAGAGAATCGTGATCGCAACGACCCAAAGCGACCCGAAAATGGCGGTCCGAACCCCGGCGCGAAGCGGTTCGCTCGACTGAGACTTGCTTATGAAGCTGGTTGTGAGCCAACTGCGAAAGTAGACTTCGGAACCAGGGAACCGCTCTTCAGCATCGGCGAAAACGCTGCCGCGAGCGAATGCGGATTCGAACAGTCCCCAGGTTGCCTGTACTTGCGGCTCGACAACCCGTTCCAGGATCAGTTCATGGACACTTTCGCTGGTTCGCTGGGCGAACGGCATGTCGTTTTCATAGCGCCGCATCAGGCCCGCGGATACATTTGCCTCCAGAATCCCTACCAACTGATCTTTGGATAATTCATTTAAGGGAACGCCGTCAATCGCCAGTTCGGCTGGGTCAATGTTGTTGATGATGGCGACGTAGCCGAACGACTGGTTGAGAATATTGAAGAGGAGCGCGCACAACGCGATGATGCCGGATAGCATGGCCGCCTGAAAGATGATCGCCCAACGCCTCCCCCGACGCTGCCTGGCCTTCACCCGTTCGTGGTAGGCGGGACCGGAAGGCATTAGCCCGCCCGTCGGCTGGGAAGCGGTCTGCTGTTGATTGAGTGCCATCATTCATACTCCTCTCTGAAGCGCCGTACGATCCACTGGCTCAAAATATTCAGACTAAGGGTCATCATGAAGAGAAGCAAGCCGATGGCAAAGATGCTGTTGTAGTCGATCGAATCGTAGCTGAGGTCGCCGCCGCTGATTCGGACTATGTGTCCGGTCATCGTCTCAGCGGCGCGGAAGGGAGAAAACGTAAAGTTCGGGCCGGCCCCGGCGGCGATGGCCACAATCATCGTCTCTCCGATCGCCCGGGAAATCGCGACGATAAATGCCGCTGCGACACCTGAGAGCGCAGCCGGCAATACGATCCGTACGGCTGTTTCCAGTCTCGTCGCGCCCACGCCATACGAAGCCTGGCGCAGAGAGCCGGGTACCGCGCTCAAGGCATCTTCGCTCATGGAACTGACAAGCGGTATGACCAGAATGCCAATCACGATGCCGGCGGAGGCGGTGTTGTAGATTTCGACGATGTCCCGGCCAAATATGCCGCGCAGCAATGGCGTCATGAACGTCAAGGCAAAGTAGCCGTAAACGACCGTGGGAATCCCTGCCAGGACTTCAAGAATCGGCTTCAAGATGCTCCTCGTTCTTTGGCCGGCATATTCGCTTAGATAGATTGCGATACACAGTCCCATCGGCAGTGCCACCGCCATGGCAATCAGGCTGGCCATCAGTGTGGCCGTTACAAGAGGCCAAATGCCAAATCTGCCGATGGCCGGCTGCCACTCCGTGCCGCCAAAGAACTTGAGCAGGTTCACTTCCTCGTTTGCGAAGAAAAGCAGAGACTCGCGCCCCAGGACATAGACGATGCCCAAAGTCGTCAGGATCGAGATGGCGCCGCAAAGGAATAGGAAGCCCTGGATAAAGGATTCGGCGACCCTTGGCCTGCGTCTCAAATCAAACTGAGGACCACCGCCCACGACTGTTTCGCCCGTGCTTTCAGCGCCTGCCACCGGTCCTCGCATTGACTCGGCAGAAATGGCAGCTTGCGCAACTGGCGCCGATTGTGTCATGATTTCTCCTTGCTCATTAAAGACTTCTGCTGGCAGGCCGGCATAGGTGTGCGCGGCGGGCCGAAAGCCCAAAGGTTCTTCACGGTTCGCATTGAGAAGTTCGCGATTCCTTGCAGCCTCTCCGCCGGTAGTCTGCCAGCTCCTGTTTTCCTTCTTGCAGGAGTAGAACCCACTGCTTGGGCCCATTCTAAACCTACCGCTTGCAATTAGGAAAGTTGGGGACAGGGCTACCCCCTGTCCCCAACCTATAGACCTGCGCTTCAAAAGACTCAGCTCGTGCAGCGAGCTGCGCGTCTGGCTACTGTTCGATGGCCTTCATGGCGTTCAGAAGGCTCTGCTTGGCGGCTTCGAGAACGGAAGCTTCGGCGGGGAAGTAGCCGACGCGTTCGATCTCCTCGTTTACGTAGGTCAGGTAGAAATTGACGAAGGCGGCGACCTGTGGCTTTTCGGCCATGATGCCGGCATCGGAGTAGATGTACAGCGGCCGTGCGAGCGGGTAGCTGCCATTGTCAACATTGGCGGCAGTGGCGTCGACGCCGTTGATGGCGACGATC
>JAJEBF010000031.1 GCA_022824025.1 Caldilineaceae bacterium | reverse complement strand
TCGTCGAGGCTGGCGACGCCGCCGCTGGCGATGACCTGGAGGCCGGTCAGGTCGGCCAGAGAGGCGGTCGACTGCACGTTGACGCCGCTGAGCAGGCCATCGCGGCTGATGTCGGTGAACAAGGCCAGCTCGACGCCGAGGGCGGCCATACGGTGCCCCAGTTCGACGGCGCTTATCTGGCTGATTTGCTGCCAGCCGTGGGTGGCGACCATGCCGTCCTTTGCGTCGAGCCCAACGACGATGCGGGAGGAGCCCCAACGATTGAGCGCGTCGCGTACCAGATCCGGGTCGCGCACGGCAGCAGTCCCCAAAATGATGCGGTCGGCGCCCAAGGAGAAGGCCAGCTCGATATCCTCGATGCTGCGCAGGCCGCCGGTGAATTGAATAGGGATATTGACCCCCTGCCTGATTTGGATGAGGCGCCGCAGGTTGATGGGAAGGTTCTTCGCAGATGGGGGGTCGTCCCCGTGGACGCCGGAATCCAGGTCGGGTTGGATATCTGGGGCAGGTTTGGTGTTTTCGAGCGCGTCGGGTGAAAGGCGCTGGACTTTGGGGTGGAAGTCTGAGGCGAAGCCAAAGGCGCCGTCCAGGTTGACGACATGCAGCCACTCGGCGCCGAGGTTTTCCCAGTGGCGCGCCATTTGGGCGGGGTCGTCGCTGAAGACGGTTTCGGCGTTTGGGTCGCCGCGGCGCAGGCGGACACAACGTCCTTTTCTCAAGTCAATTGCAGGATAGATTAGCATGGTGGTGATGATCTTTTCTACAAGAAGCTATGGTAACGAATGAGCACGGGCCGGCAAATCAGGTATGGTTTTCACTGGGTCCGCCTTGGTAGATTGCTTCATCGAGTTCGGCCTGCAGTTCGATCAGAGTCTCCTCACCGAGGATTCCTTCGCGGGAGAGTTCGTCCAGAGCTGTTCGCTCGGCGCGCAGGGCCTCCAGCCGCGCCAGTGAGACGATTTGGGCGCGCAGGTCGGGTTGGTCCTCCAGGAGCTCTTCGATCTGACTGCTGACGCGTTCTTCGCGCGCGGTCAGTTCCGCCTTGACGGTTGTATAGGCGGTGGGGATGAGCGCGCCCTGGGTGTAGAGCCGGTCGAGATAGGTGATGGCGGAGCGGATGGCCAGGAGCTGGCCCTGGATGCGTTCGTATTCGGTTGGCTGCTGGGCGCCTTGCGTCAAGCCGAGCCAGGAGAGCAGACCGGAGATTGAGATTGCCTGTACAAGGAGGGTAAAGAGGACGACAGCGAAGGTCATGGCCAGAAGCTGAGGGCGGTCGGCGATTGCCGGGGGCAGGCTCAGCGCCAGGGCGACGCTGATTGCGCCGCGCAGGCCGCCCCAGGACATGACGAGGAGGAAGGGGGCCGGCAGTGTTTTGCGGAAGAGTCGGACAACACCGGCCAGTAGATAGACGACGATGAAGCGGCCTGCCAGCACGGCGGCGACTGCGATCAGGGAAGGAACGAGGTAGGCGCGCAGCTGCTCCCATTCCACGCTGATGCCGAGCAGGATGAAGATAAATGAGTTGGCGAGGAAGGCGATGTATTCCCAGACGGTAAAGAGCACCATCTTGGTGGAAGGTGTCATGCCGCGGGGGCCGATATTGCCGTTGACGAGGCCGGCGACCACGACAGCGAGGACGCCGCTGAAGTGGAATTGTTCCGCGAGGATGTAGCTGCCGTAGGCGAGGATGGTGGTGAGCGTTACCTCGATGAGATAGTCGTCGATTTGCTCGATCAGCTTGGCGACGGCATAGCCGAGGACTCCGCCGATGAGGAGGCCGCCGACGGAGACGCGGAGAAAGTCAAACAGACCCTGAATGGGGTTCAGGGTACCCTCGAGGGCGAGGGCAAGCATGATATGGAAGATGACGACTGCGGTGCCGTCATTGAACAGGCTTTCGCCTTCGACGAGGGTCATCAGACGTTTGGGCGCGCCGACGGAGCGGAAGGTGGCCACGACGGCCACGGGGTCGGTGGCGGAGATGAGGGCGCCGAAGATGAGTGCGGCGGGCAGCGGCAGCACGCCGGCGATCACGAGGACGGCGGCGATGAGGCCGGTGCTGATCAGAACGCCGGGCACGGCCATGGCGACGATGGGCGTCAGATCGGCTTTCAGGTCTTTCAGTTGGAGGTGAAAGGCGGCTTCAAAGATGAGGGGGGGAACAAACAGGCCCAGCACAAGTCCGGGCGTCAGCTCCAGGTGCAAGCCGCCGCGGAAGGCCAGGGCCAGGCCGGCGACGACGAGGGCCACGGTGTAGGGAAGTCGGATGCGCCGAACCGCCAGGGCAACGAGCAGTACGACTGCCAGGACCTGGACGATTTCGAATTCCAATTCGAAGAAGGCTTCCACGACTTACTCCAGAGCAACGGTGGGGGAGAAGGGGATCATTCGCCGTCTGCCAGGTTACTCATCCGCGGGTCCTGGCGCAAATGAAGCCGCCCCCCTGGGGACGTGCGGCACGCCGGGCGGGACGGCGAAATCATCAACGATCTGACCGTTCTGCACGCAGGCGACTGCGGCAAAGGAGAGTTGCCGCCAGTCGTCAAAGGGAACCGAGGGCAGGCCGAGCAGATGCGCCCGATAGAGGCTGAAGGTGAGGCCATGGCCGACAAGCGCGAGCGTTTGCCGGGGAAAGCGGCCAGCCCAGTGGTCGATACCGGCGCGGAAGCGGTTGAGCGCGCCGGCGGCGGTTTCCCAGCCGGCGACCGAATGGAGGGGGCGGCGGAACAGTTCGGCGACGCGTGCGGAGTAGTCGTCGGTCCACTCGGGCGTGCGGCGCAGCTCATTGAAGCGCTCGTCCTCCTCCACAGGCAGGTCTTTTCTTTGAAGAAGCGGGGCGGCTGTCAGGCGGGTCTTGGGTTCGCGGCTCAGCAGCAGCCGGTCGACTTCGTCCCAGAACGGCTGCCGGGCGAGCGCCGCGGCCTGAGACTGGCCCAGGTCATTCAAATGCCAGAGGACGGCGTCGGTGTTTGGGACCTGGCGCGTGCAGGCGTGGGCGATGAGGTAGAGTTTGCGCGGCTTACTGATTTCGGTCACAGTCAAAGCGGATTCTGACCATTCCTGTGAAGCGGATGCCTCAGATGCCCGTGGTTTTCTGTTGGGCAGATTTCGAATGGCGACAGAACGAGGCGTACAGGTTCCAGTTCTCGTTCAACTGTTTGCGACATTCGGCTGGCTCTCCACGGTCTGGATGAAATTGCGCAGGATATGGAGGCCAACGGTGTGGCTCTTTTCCGGATGGCACTGGATGCCCCAGGCATTGCGGTGACGGACAATGGAGGGGTAGTCGACGCCGTAATCGGTGAGGGTGAGCACGGCATCTTTTTCAGCGGCATCACAGAAGAAGCTGTGGGCGAAGTAGCCGTAAGCGCCATCGGGCACGCCGGCCAGGAGCGGATCGGAGCGCTGTTGGTGGAGTTGATTCCAGCCGATTTGGGGGATGCGCAGGCTGCGGCCGCTGCGGTGCGGGTCGGGCAAATTGTCAGGGAAGCGGCGGACGCGGCCTGGGATCAGGCGGAGCCCTTCGTGCCGGCCCATTTCTTCGCTTTCATCGAAAAGCATCTGCATGCCAACGCAAATTCCGAGGAGAGGGAGCCCTGCGGCGACGCTGTCAAGGAGGGGGGCTTCGAAGCCCTGACTTCGCAGGTTGTTGATGCTGTCCCCGAATGCGCCCTGGCCTGGCAGAACGAGTGCGCGCCAGCGGCTGAAGTCGACCGGGTGGTCGACGATATCGACCTGAATGCCCAGTGGGCCGGCGACCGTCTCGAAGGATTTGTAGACACTGCGCAGGTTGCCAACGCCGTAGTCAACGATAGCGATCATTGCGAACGGGAAATGCTCTTTTCCATGGCGATGGCAAAGTTGCGCACCAGTGGCGGCGGAAACTCCTCGCGAAAGATAGCGGCTGTCAGTTCACGGATGCGGGTCTCCGCTCTTTCGGCCTCCTGGCTGGAGATGCGCTGGTCGCGGACACCTTCTTCAAACTCTTCCTCGCGCAGGACGAAGACCCGTTTGTCGGCATTATACCAGATAGCGAGGATGAGGTCCGAGGTGCGGTAGCCTCTGTCTTCTCTCTGGAGGGGCCTGCAGACAGGAAGAAAGAGGCCGATTGCGGCGCCGTCGGCGTTGAAGTATTTTTCGACCATTTGGTCCAGGTCTGGGAGCCAGAAACGGAACCAGACGAACCCTGGCGCGCCGATGACGGTGTCGTGTAGTTCGACGGTGGGGGCCTGGTCAGTCCAGGCGGCGCGTTCGACCAGGAGGGAGTTGAACCACTCGGCGCGATAGTCGGTCATGGCGGCGTTGTCGCTCCACTCGCCGCTGTTGAAGGGTTTGAACAATCGTTGGGGCGATTGCGCGGTCTCGCTCATGATGATACTTTCGGCGGCGGTCCTGATGGGGACGGCCGGCCAGGGGTAGGCGCGTCAGTATTTTCTGACGATGGCGCGGTAGGCGTTTGGTTCACGAACCTGGATCAGCTGACGCTCTTCTCGGATTGTGCGCACACGATCCAGGTCGATGGTGGCGACGGCATAGCCTTCCATCGGTTCTTCGAGGACCGTATAGATTTCGCCGGCGGGGCCGGCGAGGATGGAGTCGCCCGCGAACTGCATGGTGGGTTCATCGCCGACGCGATTGGCGGCGGCGACAAAGAGGGCGTTTTCGGTGGCGCGGCTGACAATATGGGCGCGCCACTGTTCATGGCGCCCGATTTCCCAGTTGGCGGCCAGGACGAGCAACTCTGCGCCATCGAGGGTCAGGCTGCGGGCGGCTTCGGGGAAGACCAGGTCTGATCCAATCATAAGACCAAGGCGGCCCCAGTCGGCATCAACGTTGATGAAACGGAAGCCGGAGCGGTAGACCTGGCGTTCCTCGCCCTGGAGGTGGACTTTATGGTAGGAGGACAAGACTTCGCCCTCTGAGCCGAGGCAGGCCAGCCCGTTGTAGAGAATGCTCTCGACCTTTTCTTTAATAACAAGGCCGAAGACGATATGGGTGTTGAAGTCATCGGCCCGTTTGGCCAGATAGTTGGTGGCGTGGCCTGGCACGCGTTCCGCCAGGGTTGTGGCGCGCAGGCCCAGCTCGGTTCCGGTGTAGCAGAGTTCGGGGAAGACGATGAGGTCTGTAGGCTGCGCGGTGCAGATGCGCTCGACGAACTCCCCCATTTTGCGGAGGTTATCTTCGGCGCTGTTCAGCGCGGGGTCCATCTGCACGAGAGCAATGGTGATTTCACGGGCCATGCATTCTCTCCGGAGGGCCTGAATCGGGTCACATTGGGCATAAACCAGTGAAGTATAGCATGGTTGACTTCTTTCCTCATCTTTCGCCTGGTGTGATAGAATTTCAGCGCAACCCAAAAAGGGAGACTTTCCATGCAGGAAGATGAGATGATGGTCAGACGCATTGCAAGACGCACCTGGATCATTGCGCTGGTGGCGGCGGTCGTAATTCCGCTTGACCAGTGGACGAAGGAGTTGGTGCGGCAGAACATCGCGAAGTTTGACTATATCATCCCGATTCCATCGTTGGGCGAGTACTTTGTCTTTGAACATGTGGACAATCACGGCGCGGCGTTTGGGATTTTGCAGGGCGCGGGCAATATTTTCATTGTAATTGCGGCCGTGGTGACAGTTGGGGTTTTCTACTATGCAATTCGTCATCTCCCGGATGATCAGCGGCTGATTCGGATCCTGCTCGGCTTTCAGGTTGGCGGCGCGCTGGGCAACGTGATTGACCGGATCATGCAGGGGTACGTAACAGATTTTGTGAAGGTCGGCATCCCCGGTGTCTACTACTGGCCGAATTTCAACATTGCTGACTCCGCTATCGTATGCAGTGTGATTGCGCTGGCCGTTGTCATCCTCTACCAGGACATTCAGGTCTCCAGGCAGGCGAAGGAGGAGGCCATCGAGATTGGGGCTGCGGGGTCATCGGAGGCGTAATGAAGGGGGCGGGTGGATAGCGAGAATCGTGCGGCGCGCAGATTTACCGTTCCCCCCTCAGCCGCAGGCCAGCGCCTGGATCGCTGGTTGACGGCCCAGTTTGAGGAGGCAAGCCGCAGCGCTGTGCAGCGCTGGATTGCGGAAGGACTGGTCACCGTCAATGGAGAACGTCCCGCGAAGGCGGGACTGGCGCTGGAAGCCGGCGCCAGGATTGAAGCAACGCAGCCACCGGCCCCGGTGGAGACGGCACTGCGTCCCGAAGAAATTCCTCTCGACATAATCTACGAAGACAAAGACCTGCTGGTGGTGAACAAGCCGGCGGGGATGGTCGTGCATCCTGGGCCGGGTCATGCGGCGGGCACGCTCGCAAACGCGGTTTTGCATCACTGTCCGGAGCTGGAGGGGATAGGCGGCGAGAAGCGGCCGGGTATTGTCCACAGGCTGGACAAGGGCACATCGGGCCTCATCGCGCTGGCCAAGAACAGTGCGACGATGCGTTTTTTGCAGGAGCAGTTCGCCGCGCGAACGGTTTACAAGGCGTATTTGGCGCTGTTGGAGGGCAGGATCGAGCCGCCGCGGGGGCGCATTGACGCGCCGATTGGCCGGCACCCGAGGCAGAGGCAGCTCATGGCTGTGCTGCCGGCGCCGGCCGTGCGGACGGGGGAAGGGGATGAGACGGTCGTAACGGTCGGAGGGTTAGGTTCTGCAAAGGGGCGGGCGGCGGTAACAGATTACGACTGTTTGCGCGTATACGAGGCGCGGCAGGGCGGCCAGACGGCGCGTTTTTCGCTGGTGCGGGCGATATTGCACACGGGACGCACGCACCAGATTCGCGTCCATTTTGCCTGGCGCAATCATCCTGTGGCGGGTGACACGGAATACGGTTTTCAACGGCCGCGGCTATCGCTGAAGCGGCCATTTCTGCATGCGCGCCGGCTGGGCATCCGGCTGCCCGGGCTGGCAGAGCAACGCGTGTTCGAAGCGCCGCTGCCCGCGGAGCTGCAGCGCATACTGGACCGGTTGGAGGAGTGACGGTATATGGTCGACAAGCTCTACAGGATTGCCGAAGGATTGAACAACCGGTTCCAGGACGGGGACGATCCGTTTTACATCGTCACGCGACTGGCGGAGGAGTGCGGCGAAGTGGCGAGCCAGGTGAACCATTTCGAGCGCAAGGGTGTAAAGGCAACGAAACTGGGATCGCCTGATCGGGCCGCTTTTGCGAAGGAGTTGCAGGACGTGATGCGGGCTGTGCTGCAGCTGGCGATCCACTATGGGTTGGAGGAGGAGCTGGCGGCGTCGGTTGAGAGGTCATACCGGCAGATTGTCATCGAGGGCTGGGTTGATCCGCTACCGGAGGAATTGGCAGGCGAAAACAGTTGACGATTGAGGGGAGGTCGGCGCGGCGACTGAGAGTCGGACTTTTTTGTTTGACTGGTAGATGGGGATGACACGCGTCGGACTTGATTCTTCCTCTTTTCGCGTCGACCATTCTGCTTGCGGGGGCGGAGTCCAAAGTGGGGCGAGTTTCGGGCTGCCGATAGATCCCTGAGGTAATACTACAGTGGTCAGTTGTCTGGGCGGGGGTTTGGAGGATGGTTCGAGTCTGGACAGGGATGCGCAGCGGGTCACTCTTCGTCGATGTCGACGTAGATGCCGGAGCCGATGACGCCCCTCTGTTCCGTGTTGGGCGCCTGGAAGCTCACGGCGTAGCCGAGCTTGGGGGAGCCTGTTTCTTCGTCTCCTTCGATGGCCGGGTTGTCGTAGTGATAGCGCAGGAACTTGCGTCCTTCGCGCCTGGCGCCTCCGATCAGCTCCTCGGCGAACCTCACCCCTTTTGAGTCCGTCCTGGTCATGTCGGTGGGTCTTCCTTCGCGAAACGGCTCGGACCCGTGGAACAGGGTGACGCCCCCGCCACTCACGACGTAGAGGTAGATGGAGCCTGATTTCCAGTCCCCCCCTTCCAGCCTGAAGGCGTTTCTGACCCCGGTGAGGTCGCTATAGCCTTCGGACAGGACGGCCTCGCTGTATGTCTTGGCCGCGGCTTCGACAAAGGCGATGAGCGTCTCGCGGTCCACCACTTCTGACGCGGTGACTCCGGGCGTTGGGAGGTCCGCCATCCGGACGGGGACGTGGGAGACGTCCTGCGAGTAGCCGCCGACGAGAACGAACTGTCTTCCGGTGATTCCGGAGGTGTACTCGACGGCGTATGCCGTCTTCAGCCCATCGTCGTAGTATTCGACGAATCCGCCGCCCTGGGCAGCGGCCGCGAAGAGCGCTTCGACGACCCTGGTCCCGCGTTCGTCCTCGACGCCGAGCAGGTTTTTGCTTTCGGCGTCACGATCGTTTCCGTGGATGAACGCGTCGCCGTTCATGAGGAAGATAATGAGGTAGGTCGAGCCGGATTTCCAGTCGCCCTCCGTTTTCAATCCCTCCCTGAGCATCGCCCCTTCGTTCATGTCTGTGATCGACTCGATATGCGCCTTCCCTCCGAGGACGTATGCCTTGAGGCTTTCGGAGTCGGTCACTTGGGCCGCGGAAAACTTGCCGATCGCGGCTTCGCCGTCGCTGATGGGAGCAATAGGCTGGCAGGCCGCCAAGCCCACTCCCAGCATCGCGACACCTGCTGTCTTGAGAAATACGCGTCGAGAAACTGCTCGGTGTGTCATCGTCGATTCCCTTCCTGTCAGCTGGTGAAATCGCTCTTCCGGTCTGAAATAGCGTTAATCCGGTCAAAAGCGCGGATGTCAATGGTGAGGGACGCGGCCCAGGACGTTTTCTGCCGGGGGTCAATCGAGGGAACTGTTGGCGGTCTGCTGGAATCGATCCTCATCGTGCGGGCAATTGAATCGATGCGGTCGCAATGGGTATCTCTTATTCTGCGCTGGCAAACGCGGTGCGGCCAACGCGAGTTCAGATTGCGAGGAGAGCTTGCCTCTGCCCGCGCCGGGCACATCCATGCGGCGAGGCCCATAGGAGATTGCAGGCAAGTATGACAAGCGGTGGTTTGCAGGGCCAGTGAGCATCATCCTTGAAACGTTCATCATGATCGATTGTATATCTCATATGGGCCGCTGGCAAAAGGGGAAGGGCAGGGGAACTGCAGGGGAACTGCGGGGGAAGGGCGCGAAGGAACGTGTAGGCGTCTCTGATTGGAGGCGGGTTTGTGTGCGGAAGGGATTGGGCGCCCACGAGGGGCGCCTCTACGGGGGATGGCGGGGTCCGATTTGCTGGCTGGCAGCACTTTCGATTGCGGCGGAGACTGTCAGGGAAGCCAGTCGGCGACGGCCTCTCGCTCTTCGAGAAGCTCCTGGCCGCTGGCGGCAATGGCGGCGCGGTCGAAGTCGGTGAGGGGCAACCCTTCCACGACCTGGTAGGCGCCGTCCCTGATCGTCACGGGATAACTGAAGATCACGCCGGCGGGCGATTCGTATGCGCCGGTGCTGGGGATGCCCATGGAGACCCAATCGTCCTTGGCCGTGCCTGCGTGCCAGCTCTGCACGTGGTTGATGCAGGCGTTGGCTGCGCTGGCGGCGCTGCTGGCGCCCCTGGCTGCGATGACGGCGGCGCCGCGCTGTTGTACGGTGGGGATGAATGTAGACCTGATCCAGGAGAGATCGGCGATGACGGCGGCAGCCGGCCGGCCGTCGATTTGGGCATGGAAGGCGTCGGGGTATTGGGTGGCGCTGTGATTGCCCCAGATTGTGACATTTTTGACAGTTTGGAGCGGCCGGCCCGCTTTTATGGCGAGCATGCTCTGGGCGCGATTGTGATCGAGGCGGGTCATGGCGGTGAAGCGCTCGTTGGGCAGGTCGGGCGCGTTGCGCATGGCGATGAGACAGTTGGTGTTGGCGGGGTTGCCGACGACGACGACGCGGGCGTCGGAGGCGGCGTTGTCGTTGATGGCGCGGCCCTGGGTTACGAAGATGGGGCCGTTTGCGCTGAGGAGGTCTTTGCGCTCCATGCCGGCGGAGCGGGGGCGGGCTCCGACGAGGAGGGACCAGTTGGCGCCGGCGAAGGCGACGTCGGGCTCGTCGGTGAGGATGGTCTGGGAGAGGAGGGGAAAGGCGCAGTCATCAAGCTCCATGGCAACGCCTTCGAGCGCGCCCATAGCGGGGGGAATCTCGAGAAGTTGGAGGATGACCGGTTGTTGCGGGCCGAACAGATCGCCATTGGCGATACGGAAGATTAGGGCATAGCCGATATTGCCAGCGGCGCCGGTTACGGCTACACGAATTGGGTCGTTCATGGATCTGGTGTCTCCTGGTGCGGCAGAGGGAAACGCCCGCTGCCTTCAACGAACAGTTTGGGGCGGACTCTCTTCGAGGTCGAGGGTCAGTTCATATTGGCGGTCGTACACACGAAAGTCGAGGGAGGCCAAGATTGGGCTGAGCCGGCTGTCGGCAGGTTCATCGGTGAGCGTCAACACGGAATCGATGTAGCGGAGCTGGAGCGCCTGGATTAGGGGCCGGGCGGCGTCCTGCAGGGCGGCGTTGGGATCGACGGCGATGTCGAGGATGCGTATACGGGCGGGGGGCTGGCCCGGGCTGGGCCGATTCAGCAGAGCGTAGGCAACGGGGGCGTTGTCCTTTGCCGGAATTGTCAGGCCGATGCAGTCGTTGCGTTGCACATAGTTGAGTAGGCTGCGGGCGCGGCGCTGCCAGGTCAGGGGAAGTTCGTGCCAGCGGTAGAAGTCTTGCAGGAGTTGAACGGGGTCGGCCTCTTCGAGCCGTTCGTAGGGCAGAGGGAGAGGGCCCTGGCGGGGGTCTCTTTCCCAAAGGAGCAACTCGCGCCAGGTTTTGAAGCCGACCTGGCGATAGACTGAGCGGGCGTGGTCGTTGGAGACGAGCACTTCGAGCAGGATGCGGCGGACGCCGCGGTGTAAGGCGCTGCTCTTGATGCGCTCCATGAGGCGGCGTCCCCAGCCGTGTCCGCGGTAGGGCGGCGCAACGCTGAGGCCGCCGCACCAGCCTTCATCCCCGCGAACGGCGAGAAGGGCGGCGCCGACCCCTTGCAGACGCCCGTTTTCCTGCGCCACAAGGACCGCACAGTCTTCGGGCGCGATGGTGGAGCGTTGCAGGTAGGCGTGCATGGCAGCCGCTTCCATGCGCATGTTGTACTTGTAGTCGGCGAAGCCGTTGTTAAAGCCCTGGCGCAGGGCTTCGACTTCGACCGCGGCGCCGGTTACGATGGCGGGCTGTTGTTGCAGAGACAAGGCAGACGGGCCTCCATGTAGCCTCGGCCAAGAGCAGGCGGTCAGGTCAGATTTGTGCCGGCGAAACTCCAGCGTTCGAGTCTACTGGGCGCGGGCGACAAAGTCGAATTCGACGATCAACTCTGTGCCGACGTTGGCCACGCTTGGGACTTGCGGAATTGTGAGATTGTAATCTTCTCTGGCAACGATGGTGGCGGCCGACCCTCTCAGCTCAGTTTCAGAAACGACCTGCAAGGTGATGACGAACAGGGCTGGATTGGTTATGTCCCGGACGGTCAGATCACCGTTAATTTCGAATACGACTTCGTCGCCGACAGCTACGGCCTCGGGGAGGCCGATCAGCTCGGTTGTGTTGAAGGTGATGAACTGGTACTGATTTGTCTGCAGGATGAAGCGACGGATTGCGCCGTTGCGACGGTTGTCATCGGTTACGAACGTGCCGGCGTCGATCTGAATCGGTCCGATGGCGCTGGCGGCGGGGTTGGCCGCGTCAACCATCAGTTCACCGGAGATTGCGTTGGTTGCGCCGATGACGGTTTTTGGTTGACCTAACAGCTCTTCTTCGATGATGAAGCGCGCCTCTGATTCTTCGGCCACGATTGTGAAGGTCTGGCCGACGGCGGGCATGTCAGCGCTTTCCGATTCCGCTTCCTGTTGCGGCTGGGCAGTCGCTGTGGGTTCTGCTTCGGGTTGGGGCGTGTCTGTGGGTTCGGGTTCGGGTGTGTTTGTGGGTTCTGCTTCGGGTTCGGGCGTGTTTGTGGGTTCGGGTTCGGTCGTGGCGGTTGGATCAGGTTGAGGCTCGGCTGTGGCCGTGTCGGCGGCAACGGGGGCCTCCTCCGGTTCGGCCGGGGGGGCGTCGGAGCCTCCGCAGGCCGCGAGCAGAATTGCCACGAGCAGGGCAAAGGTGATCAACTTGAACCGACGAAAGGATGCGTTCTTGTCGGCCAAGGTAGTTTTAGTTGAAGCGGCGCGCGATCCGGCTGTCGAAAAATGCTGTTGCATTGTGTGGGCTCCCCATCCGTCCGGATGTCAGTCATCGCTGCCGCACGGTACGGCAGCGGAGTATGCTCTGGCTTCTTGGACCATTTTGGACTGATTTGGGGCGTTTGGCAAAACCAGGGTGTGTTCAGGCGGCTATCTCTGAAATCCACCTTCTGCATAACCTGTCAGTTCCACGTAGCCGGCGCCAGTGACCGGTTTTCCGTCCATTGTGCCGCGCACGACGGTGGCGCCTTCGTAGTAGGTGAACGCGACATTCATCTCCTGGTTGTCGATCAGCGGGTCAATGGTGAGGTCGATATCATGCTGAGGCAGGGAGACGCGCCAGCCGCTGGGATAGACGGTACCGGAGGTCGGGCTGGTCCATTGCCCTGTGGGCGTGAGGGTGAAGTCTTCGGGGCGGATGGAGAACTGGCGGCCGTCGGGAAAGCTGAGGGAGCCTTCGAAAACTTCCTGGGCTGCGCCGGACGCGGCGCGGATTTCGGCGAACATGAGAACGACGTCGTTGTCGAGTGTGACGGCAAACCAGTCCCAGCCGACCGCGTCGCGGCTGAGGGCGGAGGTTCCGAACTCGTGGTCCATCCAGCTGAGACCGGTGACGGGGATTTTTTCGCCGCCGAAAACGATGTGTCCGGCGGTGTCCATGTGAACGAGGCTGTAGTAGAGGTTGGCGTTGCCGGGTTCGGGGCCTTTGCGGCTGAAGCCGGCGTCGCCGTGGAGAAGGGGCGGGCGGGTTTCGGTGAGGGTGAGGTCGATGGAGACGGGGCCGATGTCGGATTGGGCGGCGGCTTGGAGTCGCATCTGGCCGGGCGCGGTCTCCTGGGCGCGCCAGTCGTCGAGCCAGACTTCGTAGCGTGGTGCGCCGGTGGCCCCGGCGACGCCGGCGGCGCCGCGGCTGAAGCGGTCGAAGCTGAGATGGCGGCGGGCTGGGGCGCTGGTTACGGCGAAATGGGCCATGTAGATCTGTTTGGCGGCGAAATCGGAGGGTCGGTCTGGCTCGCCGGGGGCAAGAGCGCTGCGGAAAAAAGTGAGCTGGAAACCGTACTGGCCGTCGTCGCCGCCTGTGAGGTTGCCGGTGTAGTACCACCACTCGGTGGCGTATTCATTGTGGGGCCCGTGATCGCGGGGAAACTGGAAGGCCAGGGGCTCGAGGGCGCGTGCGAAGCTATCGTCGACGGGGCTGTTGAGAACATCGACGACGTTGGCCGATGCCAGGGAGGGCTGCGGGGATGCGCAGGCCGTGAGGAAGAGGGAGAGTAGGAGCGGCAGCAGGCAGGGGGGCGCTCCTCCGGCGTTGGATTGTTTTGCGGATAGGGGTTGGCACTGTCGACTCAATGGTCTGGTCAACGGCATGGCGGCCATTTGTTGGCGCTGAACGGATCAGGCGAAGGGGTGAGCATAACAGGGACGGCCCAGAAAGACTACATTTTGGCGAGAGCCTGATCGAAGTCGGCCAGCAGGTCATCGGAATCCTCAATGCCGACGCTGAGGCGCACGAGCTCGTCGGTAATTCCAATCGCCAACCGGTCTTCGGGCGAGGAGTCGAAGTGGCTGACCAGGGCCGGCTGCTCGATGAGGCTTTCGACACCGCCGAGGCTGGGGCCGATGCGAGGGATGTTGCAGGCGTCGATAAAGCGGCTGGTGGTGGGGCCGTCGGCCTCGACTTCAAAGCTGATAACGCCGCCGAAGCCGGACATTGTGCGGCTGGCGACGTCGTGGTCGGGATGGCTTTCGAGGCCGGGATACCAGACGCGGCGGATTTTGGGATGGTCTTCGAGGAAGCGGGCGATACGGAGACCGCTTTCGTTGTGCTGGCGCATGCGCAGGCCAAGGGTTTTGAGGCCGCGCAGGATGAGATAGGCGCAGTGGGGGTCGGTTACCGCGCCCAATACACCCTGAGACTGACGCAGAGCTGTGGTGATGTCGAAGCTGCCGGTGACACAGCCGGCGAGCAGATCGTTGTGGCCGGCGAGATACTTGGTAACGCTGTGGATGACGAGGTCTACGCCGTATTCGATGGGGCGGACGTTGCTGGGGGTTGCGAAGGTGGTGTCGATGACGGTGCGCAGGCCATGGCGTTGGGCGATTTCGACGAGACGGGGATAGTCGAGGCAGCGCAGGAAGGGATTGGTCGGGGATTCAGAGAAGATCAGTTTGGTTTCGGGCCGGATGGCGGCTTCGATGGCGTCGTAGTCACCGGGGGTGACGGTGGTACAGGTGATGCCGAAACGGGTAAGAAAGGTATTGCAGAAGCCGCGGGTACGGCGGTAGCAGTCTTCAGTCATGACGAAGTGATCGCCCTGGCTGAGGAGAATAAAGAGGGTGGTGGTGATGGCGGCCATGCCGCTGGAGAGCAGGAGAGAGTCTTCGGCGCTGTCGAGCGCGGCCAGTTTGGCTTCTGCGGCGCGTACAGTGGGATTGCCGTAGCGCCCGTACTCCTCCCGTTCCGGCGCATCCCAGAACATGTGCTCTTCCATGTAGTTGATGAGGCTGGCCGTGTCTTCGAAGGTGTAGGTGCTGGTTTGGACGATGGGCACAGTCACGCTGTCGTGGGAGAGGAAGCGCTTTTCGCCGGCATGGACGGCTTTCGTCTGGCTGGAAAGGCGCGGTGACGCGGCGTTGGGGCCGCGACTGTTTGCGGCGGCAGGGGTCGCGGGGTCGTCGGCGTTCTGGGTAACGGCGGCGGTCGTGGCCATGGTATCTCCTTCACAGCGCAGTTCAGTTGGGCTGCAGAACCGGGGCGGTTCTGCAGGTTGGTCTTTTGAATTGACTTGGGGCAAAGAAATACCCTCTTCGTGTGGATAGTGGGAAGAGGGCTGCGGGAAATAATCCTGAGCATCTCATCTGCCGGTGTATCCACACCGCCGGAATTGGCACCTGCCGCGCTGCGGGATTCGATCCCGACTGCGCCGGTTGCCGAGGCTTCATAGGGCCGGCCCCTCCACCTCTCTTGATAAGAGTTTTGGCAAGATTTCAACATGCGGCACTGCGGTTGGACCGACGGCGGGAAATCTTGGCCAAAGGCTCGATTCAGTTGTTGGCGCCTATGGTAAGCGAGGAGTCGGCGGGATGTCAAATCTGGGGGAAGGGTAGGGGAAAGGAGGGGATGAGGAACGACAACACCTTTTTGATCCACGGAGGCACACGGAGAACGGCGGGGCCAGGGGGAGGAGGCGGGAGGGCGTTTTGATGGGGCGGTGGGGCGTTTGGGGGAGGCGTTCGATTGCGTGTTTCGGCACGAAATTGGGCTGTCAGGGGGATGTCAGGTTTGCGAGGGGGAGCGGAGGACAAAGTATGGTATGGTATAGCAAGTACTGACATGTCGGCGGCGGGCGGCCGCTATAGGGCGGTTGCTGAAAGGCGCCAGCTGGAGTTCCCTCGAAAAGGAGTAGCAGATGAACAGTATGAGCAATGTCCCCAGAGTTCCGAGAAGGTTGCCGAGCGGGTCACCGTTCGTTATGGTGATCGTGATTGTAATTGTGGTTCTGTTTCTGATGGTCTTTGCCCGCAACTTCTTTTATGCGTTTGAGCGGGTCGATGAACAGGAGGTCGGCGTACAGTTCCAAGGCGGCAGGATTAAGGACGTCGTTGGGCCTGGCGTGTATACAGATGTCGGCCTGTTTGTGCAGATTGTGCGCGTGTCAAGCCAGGCGATATCGTTCAGCGTGCAGGACGACGAGATTATCACGCAGGATAAACAGCGGATCGGCCTGTTGGTGAGCGGCGATATTTTCCGCCCGAACATCAGCCAGAAAGACACGATCCAGGCGTTGTGGGCACAGTACAGGAGCATCTATCTGCAGGATGAACTGGCCCGCAGCCGGATTCAGGATCAGGCCCGGCAGGCGATGAAGGTATGTGTGGGGGACAGAACGTTTGACGATAGTGTGGTGGGCACGGCGCGGGATGTGCTGCGGCAGTGCATTGACGATGAGTTGAATACACGGGCGGCTAATTTCGGATTGCGGGTGGAGAACCTGGTGGTGCCGGATGTGATTCTTTCGCCAGAGGTACAGTCGGCGCTGGACGCGATCGTGCAGAGCCGGTTGGAGACGGAAAAGGCGGCGCAGGACAAGCTGCGAGCAGATGCGCAGGCCGACGCGGAACAGGCGCGGCAGGAGGGTGAGATCCGGATTGAGCAGAGCCGGATCCAGGAGCAGGCGCGTCAGCAGACTGCGCTGGCCCAATTGGAGGAGCAGAAGGTTGCGGCGCAGAAAGCGGTAATCGAGGCGGAGCGGGCCAACGAGCTTGCACGCGTTGAGGCGCAGAAAGCGGTGATTGAGGCGGAGAAGCAGAATGAGCTGCTGGCGGCGCAGCGGGACATTGAGATTGCGCAGGCACTGGCTGTTGCGGCAGAAGAACAGGCCAGGGCGCAGATCGCGGTGGAGTCGGCGCTGGCAGAGTTGTACGCTGGACGTCCGGACTATGTGCAACTGCTGATTGTGCAGGCCAATGCGAGCGCGCTCAGGGCCACGGACAAGGTAATCTTCACGCCTGAGGGCATGACGCCGACCCTGGTTCTGCCTGGCCCGGGCATCGTGCCGACGGTGGATACGACACCCAACTAACGGGCTCGGAGAGGAGTGGGGCTGCGTGCAGGACGGCCGCCGGGCGTTGGGAGAAAGAGGAGAGCGGATCGCGTTACACGCGCTGCGGGAGGCCGGTCTGCGGATCATCGATCGCAACTGGCGATGCCGAGCGGGTGAGTTGGATATTGTCGCGGAAGAGCGCGCCCCGGACTACAGCCGGGGCGCGCTGGATTCACGGTGGCTGGTCGTGGTGGAGGTGCGGACGCGGCGGGGTGATGGCTACGGGTCGGCGCTGCAGGCGTTCACGCGCAAAAAGCAGGCGAAGCTGCGTGAGCTGGCGGCGTTGTACGTGCGGGAAAGAGAGTGGGAGGGCCCCTGGCGCATTGACGCGGTGGCTGTGCAGATGGACAGGTCGGGCAGGTTGATCGAAGTGGAGCATGTCCGCCATGCGGTCACGGGGTGAAGGGAGGAGAGGGCAGGCATGGCCGCCACTGGTCGTCGTTCTGGGGCCGACGGCGGTAGGTAAGACGGCGCTGAGCCTTGATCTTGCGACGCGATTTGACGGCGAGATTGTCGGGGCGGATAGCCGCCAGATATACAAGGGGATGGACATAGGCACGGCCAAACCCAGCGCGGCGGAGATGGCGCGGGCGCCGCATCACCTGGTCGATGCGTTGCCGCCGGACAAGCAGATGGGGCTTGCGGCCTATCAGCGGCTGGCATTTGCCGCGATCGAGGACATTCACGGACGGGGGCGGACGCCCTTTCTTGTGGGCGGGTCGGCCCTCTATTTGCGTGCGGTGACGGAAGGGCTGAGGATTCCGGAGGTTGCGCCGGACGCTGCGTTACGGGCCGGGTTGGAGGCATTCGCGCGGGAGAATGGACGGGCTGCGCTGCACGCGCGCCTGGAGGCGCTGGACCCGGAAGCGGCGGCGCGGATCCATCCAAACAATATGCGCAGGGTGATACGCGCGCTGGAGATTGTGCAGACGACGGGCCGGAGGAAGAGCGAGCTGGAGGCGGCATCTCCGCCGCCCTACCGCATACTGAAGATCGGGCTGGACATGCCGCGGCCGGCACTGCATGCGCGCATAGACCTGCGCGTTGTGGAGATGGTGGAAACGGGCCTGGTGGAGGAGATGGCGTCACTGTTGGCGGCAGGCTATCCGCCTGAGCTGCCGGCTTTTTCCAGTTTGGGATACCAGGAAATTGCCAGCTATCTGCGGAAGGAGATTTCGCTGGCGGAGGCCATTGAACGCATTCAGATTGAAACGCACCGTTTTGTTCGCCACCAGTACACGTGGTTCCGGCGGATGCCCGATGTTCACTGGTTTGACGTATCCGAGTCGCCGCAGGCTGCCATCATGGAGCTGGCGGCGCGTTTTTTGCGTAGGAAGGGCGATGCGCGTGATCGGCTGATGCCTGAGGGGAAGAATGAGGAGGCTGCGCCGCGCTAGCGGGTCTTTCTCTTCGGGGGGCCTGCCGGCGGCCGGTCTGGCGATGCGCGTCGGATCATAGCCGGGTCGTATGTGAAGTGGAGCGGATTCGTCTCAATTCGACTACACGAGCATATTGGGACTTGGCATGGGCCGCAATAGAGGCAAATACGGCCCATTTCCAGTGTAATTCCCCGAAATCGGTCACATATTGTCCGAAAGATCACGCTTGCGACCAGCCCAAAACAGGGGATTGCAGGGCTAGCTCAATCTTTGCTATAATGCGGGCCGAGCCGAGGAGGCAGTAATAGATTCGAATTGGCCTGGCGCAACAACTGTGAAAGGATGTAGAGAAAAGATATCGCAATGGCTGGCACGGAACTGGCGCCGGACCTCACTGCCGCGGACCCCAGCGTCCTGCCCGATCTACTAGACGAAGAAAGTAACGGACTTCCCACGGACAGTCCTCTTTTGCGCAGCATTCCCCTCGAGGCGATTCCGCCTGTCGGCGGCGGCAAGTTGTTCCTTCAGCCGCTGATGAATTTGCACGAGATCAAAGCGCTTGAAGAGTTGTACAAGGGGCTGCCGGCCTATTTCGGCGCCGACGAACAGTTGACGATTCTGCGCGCCTATCTGGTTGCGAGCGATGCGCATCGCGACCAGACGCGCATGACGGGCGAGCCCTACATTCTGCATCCAATCGACGTGACGAGTATTTTGTCGGAGCTGCAGCTGGACGCGGATACGCTGGCGGCGGCGCTTCTGCACGACGTGGTGGAGGATTCGGTCTACACCATCGAATATGTGGAGAAGAACTTCAACCGGGATGTAGCTGAGCTGGTGGATGGCGTGACAAAGCTCAACCGGATCAAAGAGTTGAGCAACATGCGTCACAGCGTGGCGGATGAGAAGGCCGAGAGCCTGCGCAAGATGTTTTTGGCGATGGTCGAGGACATCAGGGTCGTGCTGATCAAGCTGGCGGATCGCGTGCACAATATGCGCACTTTGGAGGGCCATCAGGAGCACAAGCGGCGGCGCATCGCGCGCGAAACTCTGGAGATTTTCGCTCCGCTTGCGAACCGGCTGGGGATCTGGCAGATGAAGTGGGAGTTGGAGGACCTCAGTTTCCGCTACCTGGAGCCGGTGACGTATCGGAATTTGTCGCGGGCGATGGACCAGAAACGCGCAGAGCGCGTCAGCTGGATGGATGAGACGCGGGATACGCTGGCGAAGGCGTTGAATGAGGCGGGCATCAGGGCGGAGATTAACGGGCGCCCCAAGCATATTTACGGCATCTATCGAAAGATGCGGCGCAAGGACGTGCCGTTTGACCAGATTTACGACATTCACGGATTCCGAATTATCGTTGAATCGGTGGCGGACTGCTACGCGACCTTGGGTGTGGTGCACAGCCACTGGCGGCCGATACCTGGGGAATTTGACGACTACATCGCCAGCCCCAAGGACAACATGTACCGCAGCCTGCACACGGCGGTGGTCGGCTCGAACGGGAAGCCGATGGAGGTGCAGATTCGGACGCATGAGATGCACCAGGTCGCTGAGTTTGGAATTGCCGCCCACTGGCGCTATAAGGAGGGCAGACAGGCGAACCAGTATCTGGACAACAAGATTGCCTGGATTCGCCAGTTGATGGAATGGCGGCAGGACGTGACGGACGCTCAGGAGTTCGTCAGCGGGATGAAGACGGACGTGTTCCAGGACCGGGTATACGTCTTTACGCCGCGAGGTGATGTGATTGACCTGCCGCGCGATTCGACTCCGATTGACTTTGCCTACCGGGTGCATACGGAGTTGGGCCACCGCTGCCGGGGCGCGAAGATAAACGGCCGGCTTGTGCCACTGGATTTTCAGCTGCAGAATGGTGACCAGGTGGAGGTCATTTCGGCCAAGCGTGGGGGACCAAGCCGCGACTGGATCAACCCCAATATGGGCTATGTGGCGACGACGCGGGCGCGCGGGAAGATCCGCACCTGGTTCCGCAAGCAGGCGCGAGGAGAGAATATAGCGCAGGGGCGTCAGATCCTGGAAAAGGATTTGAAGCGGTTGAGCGTTGACCAGCCGTTCGAGCTGGTGGCCCATATTTGCGGGTTTGAGGAGTTGGAAGACTTTCTGGCGGCGATTGGATATGGCGATGTGACGAGCCAGACGATCGCCCAGCGAGTGATCGAACATGAACGGAGCCAGCAGAGCCAGGAAGAGCCTGAGCAGCTTCTGACGCAGACGCCCCCCCGCACTGTCTCAATTGAAGGCGTCCAGGTGGCGGGATTGGACGGCGTGTTGGCGCACGCTGCCCGCTGTTGCAACCCGGTGCCCGGGGATCCGATCGTGGGTTATGTGACGAAGGGGCGGGGCGTTTCGATACACAAGACCAACTGTCCCAACATTGTTTCATTGATTCAGCGGGCAGACCATGCGCGGTTGGTCGAGGTGCAATGGGGCGCGAAGAGCGAGGAGAAGTATCCGGTCAGCATCCAGGTCAAGGCGTATGACCGCGCCGGCCTGCTGCGGGATGTTACCGGGCTGGTGGCAGATGAGAAGATTAACATGCGGTCAGCCGAGGCTGTGACCGGCATGAAGAATAACATGGCGCTGATCAACGCGACGTTGGAGCTTCTGAATATATCCCAGTTGACCCGCATCATGACGAGGATTGAGCGCCTGCCGAATGTACTGGAGGTACGGCGCCTGGTGGGATAGGCGAGGGGCGGGCAGCTAGCTGAAGGTTGCTGGGTCAGCGAATTCAAAGTTAAGCAAGCAGAAGGGGCGTCCTCCCGATTGGAGGGCGCCCCTATTCTTTCTGGCTGTCTATCGCTCTGTCTATCGCTCCGGGCCAGGGAGAGAAGCTTGTTCAGGAGACCGTTGTCGCCTCCAGCTCGTCGATCATATCTCGAATTACATCGAAGCCGGCCTGCCAGAAGTCGGGGTCGGTCATGTCGATGCCGGCCTCTGCCAGGATTTCATGGGGGCGGGCGGACCCGCCGCGCGCCAGCATTTTCAAGTAGCCAGGTTTGAAGGCGTCACCCTCCTCCTGGTAGCGCCGGAAGAGTGAAATCACAAGGAGCTGGCCGAAGCTGTAGGCGTAGCAGTAGAAGGGTGTGTGATAGATATGAGGAATGCTGACCCACTCGTATTGGAATTCGTCAGAGACCTCAACGCTGTCGCCAAACTGTTCCTTCAAGTTTTCGAGGTAGAGGCGGTTCAGCTCCTGGGGTGAGGCGTTTTCCTGGATTGCCTGATGGGCGCTGTTTTCGAAGATGACGAAGAAGGCCTGGCGCATCACGGTGGCGTAGATGTCGTCGACGCTGGCGGCCAGGATCTCGCGGCGAACCAGCGGGTCCTTTTCCTCGGCGAGAAGCTGCTCGTTCATCACCATTTCGGCAAAGACGGAGGCTGTTTCGGCCAGGGGCAGGGTTGAGTGCTGGGTGAGAATGGAGTGATCTTCGGCCATCATGCTGTGGACGGCGTGGCCCAGCTCATGGGCGACCGTGGCCACGTCGCGCACCTTGTTGGTGTAATTCAGGAGGACGTAAGGGGTGATGCTGGGGAGAACCGTAGCACAAAAGGCGCCGGTCCGTTTCCCTTTGCGGATTTCGCTGTCGACATGGTTGTCGTCGAAGACGCGCTGCGCCTTGGCGGCGAAGTCGAGGTCGAAGTTTTTGAAGGTATCCAGAACCAGTTCGACGGCATCTTCGTATGGAATGTCTTTGGAGGAGCCGGCGAGCGGCGCATAGATATCGTAACGGCGCAGCTTGTCCACGCCCAGCCACTTGGCCTTGAGCGCAAAGTAGCGTTGGAAAAGGGTGGCATTGCGGCGGGCGACCTCCAAGAGGGTCTCTACAGCTTCATCGGGGACGTCGTTGCTGAGATTGCGCACGGCGATCGGAGAATTGAAGCTGCGCAGCGTTACGTTTTCGGTGTGCCAGTCCTGCATGAGGTTGACGTAGATCTGGGCCAGGATAGGGGCTTCCCGCTCGTAAACCTTGTAGAGGGATTGGTAGGCGGCGGCGCGCATTTCAGGGTCGGTAGAGTATGCGTAGGTCATCACTTCTTCACGGGTCAACTGTTTGACTTCGCCCTCCACCTCCAGCTCGAATTCAAGCCGGTTGGTCAACATGGAGTAGATGGTTACGATTGCGTTGGACCCGTTGGTATCTTTCAGGTTGATGATTCGCTCTGCGGTTTCCTCCAGCATGTAGGGTTTGGCGAGGCGCATGGTTTGCAGGTAGTGGCGGAAGTCATCAAATTCGGCTGCGTCTGGCAGCAGCCGGTTGGCGCGCTCGTCATCGAGCCCCTTCCACCAGAGACCGAAAAAGAGCATCCGGTTCTGAACATCGGCCATCAGTTGGCGCATGCGGTTTGAATAGGTGAGGGCGTCGGGCGACTGGGTATCCGATGAAAACCAGAGACTGCCGTAGGCGCCGAGGCGGTAGACTTGCGACGTGATGTCCTCGTACTGCCGCATGGTCTCGATGAGCCTGGCCGGCTCCAAATCGTCGGAGAGCTCCTCGCGGAGGGCCTCAAAGGCGGTGACACTTTGCTCGAGTCGCTCCAGCATTTCTTCGATGGCGGCGGTGGAAGGGGATGGGACGCCCGAGCCGTTGGCCTCCGGATCGGACGGCACGAGGGCGGAGAGATCCCAGCCCGACATTTGATAGCGTTCCTGATTCTTTGCGGTGGGTACAGCCATGGGGAATATTTCCTCTTTCAGTCTTCCTTGACGAGACGCCGCAAAACGGTGTGCAGAATCCCGCCGTTCTTGTAATAGTTCACTTCGACAGGCGTATCCAGACGGCTTGTGACGCGGAATTCGTTCACTGTTCCTTGTTCACGTGTGACGCGCACTGTATATTCCTGATTGGGCGTCATCTCTTCGGTCAGGCCGAGAATGTCGTAGGTTTCAAAGCCGCTCAGGTCCAGTGACTGCAAGTTCTGGCCGTCGCTGAACTGCAGGGGGAGGATGCCCATGCCGACAAGATTGGAGCGGTGGATGCGTTCGAAGCTTTCCGCGATGACGGCTTTGACGCCCTGCAGCCAAGGCCCCTTGGCGGCCCAATCGCGGCTGGAGCCTGTGCCGTATTCCTTGCCGGCGAGGATGATGAGGGGTGTGCCCTCCTGCTGGTATTTGGCGGCGGCATCCCAGATGGGCATTTCGGTTGGCGCGTCGGCGGAGGCGGGCGCCTCGGTCAGCTGTCCGGTTGCGGGGATATAGGCGGTATAACCTCCTTCGACGCCGTCTAGCATCTGATTCTTGATACGGATGTTGGCGAAGGTGCCCCGCATCATGACTTCGTGGTTGCCCCGGCGGCTGCCGTAGCTGTTCCATTCTGCGCGGGGAACGCCTTTATCAGTCAGGTAGCGGCCGGCCGGGCTGTCGGGCGCGATGGCGCCGGCGGGGCTAATGTGGTCGGTTGTGGTGCTGTCGGGCATGACGGCGAGGACCCTGGCGCCGACGACCGGCTGCACAGGGGGCAGGTCGGTGCCCATATCCAGGAAGAAGGTAGGTTCCTGGATATAGGTGCTGTCGTGACTCCAGGCGTAGAGTTCGCCGCCTGAAATTGGGACTTCGTTCCACTGCTCGTTGCCGGTGAAGACGTTGGCGTACTGCTGGCGGAACAGGTCCGGTTTGAGGCTGCGGTGGATTTCGGCCTGGATTTCTTGCTGGCTCGGCCAGACATCGCGCAGGAAAACCGGTTCGCCGGTTGGGTCGTAGCCGAGGGGGTCGTTATCGAGATCGATGTTGACGGTGCCGGCAATGGCGTATGCGACCACGAGGGGGGGCGAGGCGAGGAAGTTTGCGCGCACGTCGGGACCGATGCGGCCTTCGAAGTTGCGGTTGCCGCTCAGGACGGAGGCGGCGACGAGATCGGCGTCGTGAATGGCTTCGCGAATGGGCTGGGGGAGGGGGCCGCTGTTGCCGATGCAGGTTGTGCAGCCGTAGCCGACGGTATGGAAGTTGAGGGCCTGCAGATAGGGGATGAGGCCGCTGGCTTCCAGGTAGCTGGTGACGACCTTGGAGCCGGGGGCCAGGCTGGTCTTGACCCAGGGTTTGACGTCGAGGCCGCGTTCCACGGCCTTTTTTGCGAGCAGGCCGGCGCCGATCATGACGGAGGGATTGCTGGTGTTGGTGCAGGAAGTGATGGCGGCGATAACGACGTCGCCATGCTGCAAAGCGAACTCTGTGCCTTTGAAACTGACTTCGGCGCTGTTGTCCAGTTCGGCGCTTTCGAGGCCAAAGCCCTGGGGGCCGACGGGGCCGGACAGCATCCCGCTCCAGCGGCTTTTCATGTCGGAGAGGGCGATGCGATCCTGGGGGCGTTTGGGGCCGGCCAGGCTGGGCTGAAGTGTATCCATGTCGAGTTCGATTACGTCGCCGAAGATGGGGTCGGGGGCGTCTTCTGTGTGAAAGAGGCCTTGCTCCTTGCAGTAGCGTTCGACGAGATCGATGGCTTCAGGGTCGCGGCCGGTGTTGGCGAGGTAGCGCAGAGTTTCCTTGTCGACCGGGAAGAAGCCCATGGTTGCGCCGTATTCGGGCGACATATTGGCGAGGGTGGCGCGGTCGGGCAGGCTGAGCTGGGCGAGGCCGGGCCCGAAGTATTCGACGAACTTGCCGACGACGCCGTGCTGCCGCAGCATTTCGGTGGCGCGTAGCACGAGGTCGGTCGCGGTGGCGCCCTCGGGCAGCGCCCCGGTGAGTTTGAAGCCGACGACGTCGGGCATGAGCATATAGATAGGCTGGCCCAGCATGACGGCCTCTGCCTCGATGCCGCCGACGCCCCAGCCGAGCACGCCAAGGCCGTTGATCATCGTGGTATGGCTGTCGGTGCCGACGAGCGAGTCGGGGAAGGCTTCGGGCGGGCCGGCGCCGTCTGAGGAGGAGGTCTGGACTACGCTTGCGAGGTACTCCAGATTTACCTGGTGGACGATGCCGGTGGCGGGGGGCACGACGCGGAAATTGTCGAAGGCGCGCTGGCCCCATTTGAGGAACTCGTAACGCTCGCGGTTGCGTTCGAATTCGCGTTCGGCATTGAAGAAGAGCGCGGCCGCGGAGCCGAATCGGTCGACCTGGACCGAATGGTCGATGACGAGGTCGACGGGCACGACCGGGTTGATTTTGTTGGCGTCGCCGCCCATGCGGGCCATGGCGCTGCGCAGCGCGGCGAGGTCCACGACGCTGGGCACGCCGGTAAAGTCCTGGAGGATAACGCGGGCGGGTTTGAACGGGATTTCAACTTTGCCGGCGGTATCGGGTCCCCAGTTTGCGATGGTTTGGATGGCATCCTGTGTGATCTCGAAGCCTTCGGCCTGGCGCAGAGCGGCTTCCAGGAGCACTTTGATGGAGAAAGGCAGCCGGTTCACGCTGGCAGAGGCGCCCTTTTCGAGGGAATCCAGCCGGTAGATGGCAACAGGGCCGCGCCGCGTGTTCAGGGTGTCGCGTGCGTTGAAATAATCCTGTCGAGCCATTTCACCCCCTTGTAAATTGGTCTGACGGTGTCGATGTGCGCTGGCCGGACTGATCGTTCACGAGGGTCAGGCAAACCAGCCTTTGGTCGGGCAGCCCTATCATACCCGTATTGAAGAGAGAAAGCATAATTTGGCGACCTGTCCTTGCGGCGTCGGAGTACCGGTTTAGGAGAGGCCGAAGGAGCCGAAACGGGGAACCTCTTGCGGGCTGCGGTGACTTCAGGCGAGCAGGCGGGAGAGCGCAGCCGGGCCGTTGCCGGGTAAGGGATCCGGGGCGACGAGAAGGCGGCGCGCCGGCGGGCCGCGCCTTGGCGGGACTTGACAGAATAAGGGCCGAGGAACATACTCGGCTGGAACGAGCGAGCATAGGACAGGGGGCCGTCGGCCTTCGGCGGCGGGGCGCAGACAGCACGGCATGGAGTGATCCAAAGTGACCAAAACGACGAAATCCAGAACCACGATGCAATCTTTCGGAACGAGCGCGAGAGTTGGACACGACTCCAGCGCTTTCTATGATCGCAAGATGTACGAAGGTGGGGAGCATGTTGAGGGCGGCCCATTGCCGGAGAACGGGATCCCGGAGCTGGACCGACTCTATGCGCATTGCAGCAGGTCGATGCACGAACTGCCGGATAACAGCGTGCATCTGATGGTGACGTCGCCGCCTTACAATGTGGGCAAGGATTACGACGAGGATATGACCGCGGAGGAGTACCGCCAGTTCCTCAGGGAGGTTTGGGAAGAGACCTACCGGGTGCTGGCGCACGGCGGCAGGGCGTGCGTGAATGTGGCCAACATTGGCCGCAGGCCGTATGTGCCGCTGAGCGCTTTCATTACTGCGGACATGATCGACGCGGGTTTTCTGATGCGGGGCCAGATCATTTGGAACAAGAAGGCCAGCGCGGGGGCGTCGTGCGCGTGGGGCAGCTGGCGCTCGCCGTCAAATCCGGTTCTCAGGGATGTTCATGAGTATATTCTGGTGTTTTCCAAGGGGGATTTCGCGCGCAGGAAACCGGAAGACGGTGAGAAGGAGGCGACGATCGGACGAGACAGTTTTCTGGATTGGACGAAAAGCGTGTGGGAGTTTCCTGCGGAGTCGGCAAAAAGGGTGAAGCATCCGGCGCCGTTTCCGGTTGAGTTGCCGGCCCGGTGCATTCAGTTGTACACGTATTCGAATGATGTTGTCCTGGACCCATTTGTGGGGAGCGGGACAACGGCGGTCGCCGCGAAGGAGGCGGGGCGCTATTTTGTTGGATATGACATTTCCCGGTCGTATATTGCCATAGCGAGGGAAAGGTTAGGCATGGCGGGAGGGCAGGGGTTGGGGGCCGCGGGTTAGGGGCCAGGGGATGCGCCGCGGGGCGGGCATGTGGGCGGTTCGACGGGGAGGACGCAGAGGCCCGCGGGGAGCGGCTTGCCTCTCTTAAGTATTTTGCGTGCCCTAGTTTGCGCCTTGCGGGGCACTCGCCGCATCGGCGCGGGGGCTCAGGTGGGCCTGGCCGTCGGCGTGGTAACTGCTGCGGACGAGGGGGCCGCATTCCATCCAGCGGAAGCCTCTGCGTTCGCCTTCGACGCGCAGGCGGTCGAACTGTTCGGGCGTATAGTATCCGGCAATTGGCAGATGGAAGCGGCTGGGCTGCAGATACTGGCCGATGGTCATGATGTCGACGTCGTGGGCGCGCAGGTCGTCCATTACCACCAGGATTTCCTCCCAGGTTTCGCCCAACCCGATCATGATTCCCGATTTCGTCAGAGACTGGAGGTCCATGCGTTTTGCCTGCTGAAGGAGCTCCAGCGAGCGGGCGTAGCGAGCCTGGGGCCGGACGGTTTTGTAGAGGCGTTCGACGGTCTCGGTGTTGTGATTGAGAATTTCCGGCTTGGCGTCCATGACAGTCTGCAGCGCGGCCCAGTCCCCTTTGAAGTCGGGAATCAGGACTTCCACGGTGCAGCCGGGTTGCAGGCGGCGGATCCAGTAGATGGATTCGGCGAAGACCCAGGCGCCGCCGTCGGGCTGCTCATCGCGGTTGACGCTCGTGAGGACGGCGTGCTGCAGATTCATGGCCTGGACGCTCTCGCCGATGCGGCGTGGTTCGTCCGGGTCAAGCAGACCGGGGCGGCCGGTCTTGATCTTGCAGAATCCGCAGGAACGGGTGCAGGTATCTCCCATTAAAAGGAAGGTAGCGGTCCCCCGGCCCCAGCATTCGCCGATGTTGGGGCACATGGCCTCTTCGCAGACGGTGTTGAGGCTCTTGCCGCGGAACAGCTGTTTGAGCTCTCGGTATTTGGGCGTATCAGCTGCGCGAACGCGCAACCAGGGGGGGCGGCGTCCGCGGGTAAGCTGGCCGGGGCCGTTGCTGTCGACGGCGGCGGGCAGGGGATGAAGGTCGGTCGCGGGGCTCGTTCGCGCGGCGGTCGAACCGGACGCTGCGAGCGGAATCGGATCGACGCGGACCTTGCCCATTTCGTTCAGTTCGCTATGCAGACCTGTATTTGCTCTTTTCATCCCGTTTTACTCTTGGCAATTCGTCTCCGGCAAGGGCGGTCCTGGCGCGAGGGCGTCATTCAGGAATCCCGGAGCGGGGCAGCGCGTTCACGTTCGACCAGGATGGTTGCAACGGCCAGGCCCATGAACATCCAGAAGAGGACGGTCATGTGGGGGTAGGTGAGGTTGAACCAGTAGTGGTCGGCGGCGCCGCTGACGAGGGCTCCCAGGATGGCTCCGCTGAAGCCGAGCAGGAGGGGTTCTCGTTCGGGCGCGACGCCGGCGCGCCAGGCTGTGATGAACATGTGGAAGAAGCCTACCATGATGGCGACGAAGATGAGAAGGCCGATGATCCCCATGTTCTCCGCAAGGGTCAGGTAGAACATACTGACGCCGAGGTAGATGTCGATGTCGGGCACGCCGGAAAAGCCGACACCGAATAGCGGGTAGCGGCGAATGAGGATGAGGGCGTCCTTGTATTCGCCGAAGCGCATTTGTGTGGCAACATCCTCGCCTGCGAGGCCTGCGAGCAGGCGCGCGACATAGTCCTGGGTTTGGGGCAAGAGGAAGAGGAGAAGGCCGAGAACAATGCCGAAGGGCAGGAGACGGCGGTATTTGAGCACGGCGGGCACGGAGAGCGCGGCGATCATGCCGAAAAGGGCGGATCGGCTGAAGGTCAAGTAGAGGGCGAGTGTGATGGCGGCAAAGAAGAGTACGGTCAGCCATCTGGGGAACAGGGGGCGCGGCGAGATGAGTTGGGGCCCGACCACGGCCGCGGCCAGGATCATCATGCCGCCCAGGACATTGGGGTCGACGGCCGTACCGATGGCCCGCATCGTGCCATCGGGGTCATCTTCGATCCAGCGAAGGGCCCCGAAACCGCCAGGATAGTCGAAGCGGGCGAGCGCATTGAGCACTCGTACGGTCCAGGCTTCGGGCATCAGATAGAAGAGCACTGCGATCGAGGCGCAGGCCCAGGCCGCCAGGAACAACCAGCGGGTCACCCACTCAAGTTCTCTGTGGGTGCGGACAGTATTGATGACGACGAAGAAGAGGCCGATGCCCAGCAGGATTTCGCCGAAGCGGCGGATGACGGTGGTGGTGGGACGGCTGTGGGACATGCCGTAGACGAAGCTGAACAGGGCCATGAGCATGAAGAGCCCGATGAGCAGGCCGATAGGAGAGAACTGGAACGTTCGGGCCTGGGCGTGCTTTGCGTTGCGAGCGAAGGGGGAGAAGGAGAAGCCCGGCCCGCCGGCGACCAGTTTCAGGGCCCAAACAAAGACAAGGGCGCCGAGCGCGGCATCCAGAAATGTCGGTTTGAAGCCGAGGCGAAAAGGCAGGCTGGCGAAGGGCAGGACGAAGACAACGCCAACCAGGGCCACGTAGCCCCAATGGGTATCCAAGAGGATGAGAGTTCCGCCGACGATTGCTGCGGCCAGAACGAGGGCGATGAGCGGGCCGGTGATGCCGATGAGGAGAGTGATCATGAGGGCGCCGGCAGCCAAGAGCAGGCCGATGAGGGCGCGGCGCACGTGCGGCCTGGGGGAAAGTACGGTGTCGGCAAAGTAGGCGTAGGCGGTGTTGATCATCCTGGCCAGTATACCACAGCGATGGCTGGGCGGAGTCTGTTTTTTCGCGGAAGATTGGCGACTGCGGACGAAAGCGGGACGGGAAACAGTGTGAGAGGTTACGCGGGCGCATGGGTGATCGGGAGAATTAGTTGGGATAACGGCGTTGAACTGGTAGAATTCCTGTGCGTTTTCCATGGAGCATTCACAGAAGCTGGCTTAGGCAGGTATGACGAGAAGAGAACAGAGAACCGGCGGCGGCACAGAGAACATTGTCGTGGCGAAGACCGATTTGGCCTTGATTGGGCGATATCGGGAGGAGCCGGCGCCGCTGCTGCCGATTCTGCACGCTTTTCACAATCGGGACGGCTACATTGGGACCGGGGCGATCGAGGCGATCGGCAAGGCGTTGCGGATTCCGCTGGCAGACCTGTACGGGACGGTGACCTTTTACCATCATTTCGCGCGCGAGGAGGGCGGTTTGCAGCGGCCGCGCGTGTGCACCGGGCCTGTCTGCCGCCAGCGGGGCGCGTTGGAAATTGTGGAGAGCCTGGAGGGAGCGGAGGAGATGCCCTGTTCGGGTCGATGCGACGATCCGGTGCCGCTGCTGATTGGGCATGAGACCTTCGTGGCGAGCGCGCCGCTCCAGACGCCGCAGCGGCGGATCTCATCGCCTTTGCCGGCGCCGAACCCCGGCGGACGCGAGGAGTGCGTATTCGCGGAGATCCGCGAGCCTGAGCGGGGCAGCCTGGAGGGATACCGGCGCAGCGGGGGCTACGAGGCGTTGACGCGCGCCGTGGCGGAGCAGAGCCCGACCGATGTGATCGAGGTGCTGAAGGCGTCGGGGCTGGCGGGCCGGGGCGGCGCGGGGTTTCCGACGGGCATGAAATGGCAGTTCGTGCGCGATGCGCCTGGCGAGCCGAAGAGTATTGTGTGCAATGCGGACGAAGGCGAACCGGGCTGCTTCAAAGACCGGGCGCTGATGGACCATGACCCCTTTGCCGTGATCGAGGGGATGACGCTGGCTGGCTACGCCACGGGGGCCGAGCGGGGATTTCTCTATCTCCGCTACGAGTACCCGGAGACCGACGAGCGGTTGGAAAACGCGCTCGAGGCCGCGGAAGCGGCCGGGTTGCTGGGGGAGGACATACTTGGGAGCGGCTTCAATTTCCGACTTTATTTGCGGCGCGGCGCGGGGGCTTACATCTGCGGCGAGGAGGGCTCGCTGCTCAACAGCCTGGAGGGCAAGCACCCGTTTCCCCGCAACCGCCCGCCCTTCCCAACGACACACGGCTTTGATAACTTGCCGACTGCGGTCAACAATGTGGAGACTCTGTGCGCGACGCCGCAGATCCTGCGGCGGGGCGCCGAATGGTACCAAGGCCTGGGACTGGGCGACCACGCCGGCACCAAGGTGATCAGCCTCTCCGGGGATGTGCAGCGTCCCGGCAACTATGAAGTGCCGTTTGGACTGCCGCTGCGGACGTTGCTCTACGATTGGGCCGGCGGCCCGCTGACGGGGCGGTCGTTTCAGGCCGCGACGATGGCCGGGCTGTCGGGCGGATTCCTGGCCAGCGAGGCGCTGGAGTCGGCCACGCTCGACGAACCGAGTATTCGGGGCGCGGGCGCGATGCTGGGCGCGGGCGGCGTGATCGTATATGACGACAGCCGCGATATCGTGGATGCGGCCCGGCAGGCGATGGAGTTCTTCGCCCACGAGAGCTGCGGCAAATGTTTCCCCTGCCGCATCGGTACGCAGCGCCTGCTGGAACGGCTTTCCGGCGGCGGTCCCGACGAGCTTGATGCCTGGCGGCAAGAGATCAGCGACATCGGCGAAGTGCTGGAGCTGAGCGCCTGCGGGCTGGGCATAGCCGCCGGATTTGTCAGCGACAGTCTCCTGCGGAACTTCCCCGAGCAGGTGGCGGCGTTTCGGGGTTGACGGCAGCGGATCGGGGATTGTCCCAACACCCGTACGAACTGTCCCGGTTTCGGATTGAACAGATATCGGAAAGAATTCGGATGACAGAAAAGCCTGGATGCAGACGTTGAATGATTCGCAGGAACTGCCCACGCTGACGCTTGACGGTGAGGAGATCGCCTTCACGCCGGGCGAGACGGTCTATGAGGTCGCGACGCGGGCCGGCAAGGCCGTGCCCACGCTCTGCTATGACCCGCGGCTGGAGGCCTTCGGCAGCTGCCGGCTGTGTGTGGTGGAGGTGGCCGGGCAGCGCGTGCCTGTCGCCTCTTGCACAACGCGGGCGGAGGACGGCATGGAGGTCACGACCGCGTCCGCGAAGGTGGAAGGGCTGCGGCGCACGCTGCTGGAGCTGGTTGCGTCCGAGAACCGCGAGGTGGCGGTGGACGCGCTGCGGGGGGTGGCTTCGCAGGAGCTGGGGACGCTTGTCGAGCAGTATGACGCGGGCCGCGGCCGTTTTGCCGGCGCGCAGTCGGGCCGCAGCCGGCAGGACGACCCGAACCCGTTTATTCTACGCGACTACGACCTGTGCATCTCCTGCTACCGCTGTGTGCGCGTCTGCGCTGAGCAGGAGGGCGACTACGCGATCAGCATCGCCAACCGCGGCTTTGGGACGCAGATTACGGTGGAGTTCGGCGGCAATCTGCAGGACTCGGCCTGCACATTTTGCGGCCAGTGTGTGCAGACTTGCCCGACGGGCGCGCTGGCCGACAAGAAGGCGCTTCGCTTCGCGGGGGACGGCAGGCTGTCCGGCGGGCGTTGATCCTGAAGAGGCTTCGCGCCTCCACGCATTTATCTCGTCGAAAGGACGTTTCGATGAACGCTACCACGTCTGACATCCAGACTACGCGGACCATCTGCGGCTACTGCGGGGTCGGCTGCTCGCTGGACCTGGTAACCCGCGACAACCGCATCATCGCGGTGCATCCGGCTTTTGACGGGCCGGCCAACGAGGGCGCGCTCTGTGTCAAGGGCCAGTTCGCTTACGACTACGTTCACCATCCGGACCGGTTGAGCCATCCGCTTGTGCGCGACGGAGAAGGCAGGTTGCGGCAGGCGAGCTGGGAAGAAGCGCTGGATCGAGCGGCGCAGGGCTTCATGGATGTACTGCAGAAGCATGGACGCCACGCGGTCTACGGTGTGGCCTCCGGGCGCACGCCGAGCGAAGCCAACTACATGATGCAGAAGTTCATCCGGGTGGGGTTCGGCACAAACTATATTGACAACTGCAGCCGGGCTTGACACGCTCCCACAGTCGCCGGTCTGGCGGCAACAATCGGACGCGGAGCGATGTCGAATCCGCTGGCGGACATGGAAAAGCCGGACGTGATTTTCTGCATCGGGACGAACATGACGGAGGCGCACCCGGTGGCGGCCACGCGGCTGAAGAAGGCGCTGGCGCGGGGGGCCAAGATGATCGTGGCCGACCCGCGGCGCATCCGGCTGGCGGAGATGGCCGATCTATATCTGCCGATCCGGGTGGGCAGCGATACGGCGCTGCTGCTGGGGATGGCGCACGTGATCGTGCGCGAGGGGCTGGCCGATCTAGAGTTCATCGCGACCCGCACCGAGGGCTATGATAAGCTGGTCGATCATCTGCAGGAGAAGACGCCCGAGTGGGCGGCGAGCATCACGGGCGTGCCGGCGGCGCGGATCGAAGAGGCGGCAATCCTGTACGGCTCAAGCGACAGGGCGGCTATCTTCTATACGCTGGGCATTACCGAGCATATCTGCGGCGTAGAGAATGTGCAGAGCCTGTGCAATCTGGCGCTGTTGACGGGCAATTTCGGGCGCGAGGGCACCGGCGTCAACCCGATGCGGGGGCAGAACAACATTCAGGGGGCCGGGGACAGCGGCGCGCTGCCCAACAACTACGCCGGCTTCCAGCCGGTTGACGATGCAGCCAACCAGGCCAAGTTCGAGAAGGCGTATGGGCGCAGGGTCGATCTGGAAAAGGGAATTACCAAGGTGACTGCGCTGGAGCAGTGCGGTGACAGGATCTTCGGTATGCTGATAGACGGCGAGAACACGGTCGTCTCAGACCCGGACCAGGAGCACTGCATCCATGCGCTGAAGAGCCTTGAACATTTGGTTGTGATTGATATCTTTCTGACGGAGACGGCGGAACTGGCGGACGTTGTGCTGCCGGCTGCGTCCTGGGCGGAGACCGACGGCCATTTCGTGAATACGGAGCGGCGCATCCAGCGGGTGCGCAAGGCTGTGGACTCGCCTGGCGAGGCCAGGCCGGACTGGTGGATCATCGGTCAGATCGCGCGGCGGATGGGTATGAGCGGCTTTGATTACGACTCGCCGGTCCCCATTTTCAATGAGCTGTGCGCGTTGTCGCCCATCTACAACGGCATCGACTGGGACCTGGCTGAAAGCGGCCAGTACCAGTGGCCGATTCCGTACCGGGGGCATCCCGGCACGCCGCGCCTGCATGAAGACGCGTTCATCAACGGACGGGGCAAGTTCAGTTTCACCGACTACCGCGATCCGGCGGAGACGATCGACGAGGATTATCCGCTGTGGCTGACGACGGGGCGGCGGCTGGAGAGCTACCATACGCGCACGCAGACGGGGCGATCGGAGGGGATCAACGAGCTGCTGCCGGAGGAGACGCTGGAGGTGCATCCGGGTGACGCGGCCAGGTACGGTCTGCGCGACGGCGGCTGGGCCAGGATGAGCAGCCGCCGCGGCGCGGTGGATGTGCGCGTGCAGACGACAAGGCGCTCCCCGCAGGGGACGGTGTTTGCCAGTTTTTCATTTGCCGATGTGCCGATCAACGTACTGACCGGCTCAGGCTACGATCCGATTACGCATACGGCGGAGTTGAAGGTCTGCCCCGTTCATGTGGAACCGATTGCGGAGAAGGCGCAGTTGGCGGCTGATTGAGATGGATGGGGTTTGCAGAAGGCAAGGGGGATCTTACGCCTTCGCCACAGGCCACATTTTTTCTTGCTACATGGTGGCTTCAGGAAGGCCCAAGCAGAAGACAGATAATGCGCAAAATCGGCGTTAACGAACTGAAGACGCACGCTTCAGAAATCATGCGCAAGGTGCGAGAGGAACAGGCGACCTATACGATCACCTATCGGGGCAAGCCGGTGGGCGTTCTGCTTCCGTTTGCAGGGCATGGCGATGTTGTTCCAGAGGAGAGTGAGGATAGCTGGTCCGCTTTAGAAAGGTTGCGCGAAAGGATGTCGCAGACGCCTCGGCCAGAGAAGTCCTTGATGGATGCACTCTCCGAGATGCGGCGATGAGGCGGCCGCTCTTTGCTTCAACTGCGTAAGGCGCGCTTGCCGTTTCCTACACGGGAATCCCACTCTCCCTGGTAGCGAGACGCGGAAGGCGAAGAAATTGGATTGCTCGCTTCGCTTCCATTTGGACAACCCGGTGAGAAAGGATGATACCTCGCGTTGGTAGCAAGGTGCGCACCCGCGTTACGGTTGTGGAGGGTGGGCGGCGAAGAGATCGGGATGACCAGCTGGCGGCGGAAGAGCCGCTGGAGATCCGGTTGCAGGCTGAGGGCGAAACGCAGACGGTCGCGGTGACGATGCGCACGCCGGGGAACGATTTCGAGCTGGCGGCAGGGTTTTTGCATAATGAGGGAATCATCGGCGAGCCGGCGCAGGTCAGCGGGATCTCCTACTGCGTGGACGCGGATGTGGAGGCGGACCAGCGCTACAACATCGTAAACGTGGGGCTGCGCCGTGCGAGCCTGCCGGAGTTGGCGACCCTTGAACGCCACTTTTACACGACAAGCGCCTGCGGTGTGTGCGGCAAGGCGAGCCTAGACGCCATCGAGATGCGCGACTGCCCGGCCCTGCCGGCGGGTCCGCGGGTCAGTCCGTCGGTTCTGACTGGGCTGCCGGGGAAGTTGCGGGCGGCGCAGGGCCTGTTTGACGCCACCGGCGGGCTGCATGCGGCCGGTCTTTTCGATGCCGAGGGCGAGCTAATGTGTTTGCGTGAGGATGTGGGCCGGCACAATGCGGTGGACAAGCTGATCGGTTGGGCGTTTATGCGGCGCAAACTGCCGTTGCACGATTGCATGCTTCTTGTCAGCGGTCGCGCCTCTTTTGAGATTCTGCAGAAGTCGACGGTGGCGGGCCTGCCTGTGGTCTGTGCTGTTTCTGCGCCAAGCCATCTGGCGGTGGACGTGGCCCGCCGGTTCGGCGTCACGTTGATAGGATTTCTGCGCGGGGAGCGGTTGAACATTTACGCAGGCGGCGAGCGAATCATTTGGAACGGAAGGAATTCTTCGGAGGAGTCTGTCAGAACTTGATGGCCTTCCTCCAATTGTCCCCTCTTTGGAACTCTCGCCACACTTAGAGACCTTCCTTAATGGTATAGTCAGGCGGCGTATGCCCGCTTCTCGTTCTGGGCCAGCGCGTCTGGCATTTGATCAATCCCTTCAAATATGTAACCATGAACGGACCTGTTGTCACCGAAATTGATACGAATCCACGACGATCCTCTTACGAACGCTTAGGATCGGTGAGTTTACGGAGATAGACCAGACATGAAAAGGTTTTCGCTCTTTGCTCTGTTCATTGTCCTTTGCCTGGCTGCCGGTCTCCTTCTTTCCGGCGATCGGTTTGGGACCATTCTCGACACGAGTCTTCGCTCCGGAGAGGCGGATTTTTCCAGCGTAGGGGCAGAGCGGATCGAGAGGGCGTTTCTACAGGAAGAGGACGTCGCGGAGTATGTGCCGGGGCAGGTGCTGATTCGCTTCAAGAAGACGGTTACCCGCGATCAGATCTCCGACTTCTACGCAGAGTACGGGCTTTCCGAAAAGGACAATCTGGATAACGACCTGACCGACGCGGACCAGGGGTTGCGTCTGGCGGGGGCGCCGGTTGATGTGGACGAAAACCTGATCGAAGTGCTGGCGAGCGACGAGCGAGTTGCCTGGGCAGAGCCGAACTACCTGCTGCAGATCAGCGAGACGCCGCCATCGGACCCGCTGTTTGAGAACTTATGGGGTCTGCACAACACCGGTCAGACGGGCGGAACAGCCGACGCCGACATTGACGCGCTTGAGGCGTGGGAGATTGGCACGGGTTCGGACGACATCATTATCGCTGTGATTGATACCGGCATCCATGTGGAACACGAGGATTTTCAGGCGAACCTGTGGACGAACCCGAAGGAGTGTCCCAGGGGTGTGGGCAGGTGTGTAGAGAACGGAATCGATGATGACGGCAACGGCTATATCGATGACTTTCACGGCATCAATGCAATCAACAACAGCGGCGCGCTGATCGATGACTACGGGCATGGGACGCATGTGGCCGGCATTGCGGCGGCGGCCGGAGACAACAGGACGGGCGTCGTCGGCGTCAGCTGGAATGCCAAGATCCTGGGCTGCAAGTTTATCACCGCGTTCGGCACGGGCACGACATCCAACGCGGTCAAGTGTTTCAACTATATTTACGACCTGCGCACGAAGCAGAAGCAGAACATTCTGGTTACGAACAGCAGTTGGGGCGGGGGCGGGGCCTCCAACGCGCTGAGAGAAGCGATGGGGCGGGTCGATTCGCCGTTGCATGTCTGCTCTGCGGGGAATGCCAATTCGAACCGCAGGCTCTATCCTGCCGGCTACGATCTGGACAACATCATCTCTGTGGCGGCGACCGACCACGACGATGTCTATGCAGGGTTCTCAAGTTGGGGCGAGGACTGGGTCGATCTGGCCGCTCCGGGTGTGAACATTCTTTCGACCATACCGGACGGACGCTGCCCCATGTGTCTGCCTTCGGGTTATGGGGCCACGAGCGGGACGTCGATGTCGGCGCCATACGTTACCGGCGCGGCCGCGCTGATCTGGTCGGAATTTGAAGGGCTGAACAATGACCAGGTAAAGCAGCGCATCCTGTCGGGCGTGGATCCCTTGCCGGAACAGGCCAAGAAGACGCTGACCAACGGACGCCTCAATCTGTTCAACTCAATGGAAAAGGACACGACGCCGCCGGCGACGGTTTCGGACCTGTCGCCCTCCGGTGTGCTCCTGACCAAGATCCTTCTATCCTGGACTGCCACCGGCGATGACGGTTTCAGGGGGCAGGCCACGGCTTACGACGTGCGCTACGACACGGCGCCGATTTCGAACGCGACTTGGGATTCTGCGCAGCAGGTGGCAGACATTCCCATTCCCGGCAGTTCCGGATCCAGGGAGGCGCTTGAGGTTTCCGGGCTGGAACCGGACACAACCTATTATTTTGCGCTGCGGGTGGCCGACAATGTGGGCAACGTGTCGGACCTCTCCAATATCGTAATCGCCCGCACCAGCGCGGGCACGATCGTCTTTGAGGACGACATGGAGAGCGGCGCCGGCAAGTGGACGATTGAAGACGCCGACGACAGCCTGTGGCATCTCTCGAGTCTGCGGTTCAACAGCCCGGAGACTTCCTGGTACTACGGTCGGGAGAGGCAGCGGGACTACGACACGGGCGAGGCGAATGAGGGCAGGATCACATCCGGCGTCATCGACATTGCGGGCGCCGACGACGCGCTGCTGACCTTCTACGAGTGGAGCGAATTGCAGAGGAACACTCGATTCGACCGCACACGGGTTCAGATATCGACTGACGGAACGACGTGGCGAACCGTCTTCGAGTCTCATGGCACAGAAGGGAATTGGGCGAGACGGGATGTGGACCTGAGCCAGGCGGTGAGCGAAAGCGGCTCGATCCAGGTTCGATTCTGGTTTGATACGATAGACGACTCCTTCAACGATAATGAAGGCTGGTATATCGACGACGTCCAGGTTTTGACGGCGAAACTGCAGCTTCCGGGTGAGAAGCAGCTCCTGCCCAATCTGGTTGCCCAGTCGGTCAACATCGGCTTCAACCCGGCCGACCCGCACGCCGGCGAAGAGACAACCATTCACGGGACGGTTCTCAACAACGGCAACGCGGATGCCCGTGCGGTTACGGTGCAGTTCGTTGACGTCACTGAAGAGGATGCCGCGGTCCCGATCGGTCTGCCTCAGACAGTTGCTGAAATCCCGGTGGGAGGCAGCGGCGTTGTGCAGGTGCAGTACGACACAGGGGAGAAGGACGGCGAACGAACGATCCGCATGGTGATCGATCCCAACAACTTTGTTGCCGAACGGAATGAGGCTGACAATGCCGCGGATCGGATTCTCAATGTGGCGGAGGCGCCGGCGCCCAACCTGTACGTTGACTCGGGCAACATAGGATTCGACCCGGCCTCGCCGCAGCCTGGCGAGCAGGTTACGATCCTGGCGACGATCATAAACAACGGAACGGCCGACGCGGAGAGCGTTGTGGTCCGGTTCAGAGAGGGCAGAACGACGCCGGTCGCCTTGAACCAGGTGATCGACAGCATCCCTGCAGGGAGCAGCGCGGTGGCGCGCGTCACCTTTGACTCCAGCGACAGTACGGGCGATCCGAGCATCAACGTCACAGCTGATCCGGACAACTTCATCACAGAGTTGGACGAGACTGACAACAGCGCGAGCAAGACACTGACGCTGCAGTCGGACACGGAACCGAACCTGGAGCTCTCTTCCGGCAATATCGGCATCGCGCCGTCCAATCCGGTGGAAGGCGATGAAGTGACCGTCTATGCAACGATTCTGAACGCGGGCGACTCTGAAGTCCAGGATGTGCAAGTGCAGTTCCTGGATGCGAACAGAAGCCCTGCGGCGCCGATTGCGGCGCTTCAGGTGATTCCTTCGATTGCGCCGGGCAGCAGCGGCGTGGCGTCGATCCGATTTGATACGACCAACCGCAGCGGGGACCAGAAGATCCAGGTGCAGGTTGATCCGCACAATCTGGTGGCAGAATCGAGTGAGGGAGACAACAGCGCCACGGCCACGCTGAGCGTGGCGCACGGGCCGGCGCCCAACCTGGTGGTTGTTGACGAGAACATAGGCTTCAGCGCGACCGAGGTGGCAGCAGGCACGCCGATCACCATCTACGCGACAGTTCTGAATTCAGGCAGTTCGAGGGCTGAAGGCGTGATCGTGCAGTTTGTGGATGTGACCAGCGCCAGCGTGAAGCCGATAGGCGAGCAACAGACGATCGAGGCGATCGAGCCGGGCGCCTCGGCGGTAGCGATTGCGCAGTACACGGCTTCGGGCGGGCAAGGTTCTCGGACAGTTCAGGTGGTTGCGGATCCCGGCAACTTTGTGCGCGAGGTCAGTGAAGATGACAACGAAGGAAGCGCGTCGCTGACGGTTGGCAGCGCGCCGTTGCCGAATTTGTTCATACATAGCAACAACATCGCGATCTACCCGGCCCAGCCTGTTAGCGGCGAGGAGGTGACGTTGCGGGCCGTTGTGGGCAACAACGGCTCAGCGCCGGCGGAGCATGTATCTGTCCAGTTCTTCGATGTAACCAGCGGCGAAGCCAGGTTGCTGGGCAGCGAGCAGACGATCGAGGCGATCGGCGTGGGCAGCAGCGGCACTGCATCGGTCACAATCACAGAGTCAATTACTGTTGACAGGCCGATTGGCAACCGCAAGATCCAGGTACTGGTCGATGCCAACAACCGCATCAGGGAATCAAGCGAGGAGGACAACACGGCCACACGGCTGTTGACTCTCGATCCTGAACCGATGCCGAACCTGGTGGCGCTGGCCGAGAATATCGGCTTCAGTCCGGCCAATCCGCGTGTCGGCGAGACGGTGACGATCCTGGCGGTCATTCGCAACGACGGCGACGTTGTTGCCAGGAATGTGATCGTGCAGTTTGAGGATGTGAGCGCGGGCCGGCCGGTCCCCATCGGAGAGGCGCAGGAGCTGGACAGGATCCCGGTTGGCGGCAGCGGCGTCGTGACGGTGAAGTATACGATTCCGGATGCCGCGGGCGCCTACAAGGTGCGGGTGGTGGCGGACCCCGGCAACTTCATCGCGGAAACGAATGAAATCGACAACAAGGGCACGCGCAGTCTGGACGTAGAGGCAGCGCCGATGCCGAACCTGGTGGCGCTCTCGGATAACATCGGATTCAATCCTCCGACGACATCGGCCGGCAGCGAGGTGATCATCTCGTTGACCGTTGTGAACAACGGCGCGGCAGCTGCCGAGAACGTGCAGGTTCACTTCACGGATGTCACGGGTGGACGGCTGAGTCCTATCGGCGACATCCAGACATTGGCCGCGATAGCAGCCGGTGACAGCGCGATCGCGAGCGTGACGTTTAATACTGCGGGGCGCTCCGGGGAGCGGCGCATCAGGGCAAGTGTAGACAGCTTGTCGATCATTACAGAGAGCGATGAGACGGACAACACGGCCAGCAAGACGCTGCTGATTGCGCGGGGGACCTCGCCCAACCTGTCTGTGCAGGCGGCCAATATCAGTTTCACGCCCACAAATCCGAACTCAGGAGATGAGGTTCGGGTGCAGGCCGTCATCCTCAACCAGGGAGGGCAGGATGTTGGTGAAGTCGATGTTCAATTCCTGGATGTGACAGGGGACGAGGCCATACCGATCGGGTCAGGGAAGTTGATTGACTCGATTCCGGCGGGGAGCAGTGGCATTGCGGAGTCTGTACTGAACAGCCGCGGCCTGTCGGGAGAGCGCAAGATCCGGGTGGTGGCGGACAGAAGGAATCTGATCTCTGAGTCGGACGAGACAGACAATGAGGCAGAGGCCGCGATCACGATCAACCCGCCTGCGATTCCCAACCTGGTCATCTCATCAGGCAACGTTGGCTTCCATCCCAGCAGGCCTGTGGACGGCGATCAGGTTACGATCAGCGCCACGGTTCTGAATGAAGGCGGCGGCGACGCCAGCGAGGTGATTGTGCAGTTTGTGGAAGGGAGCGGGCGCGGCGTACCGATAGGCGAACCGCAGGTAATCGACAGAATACCGGCTGGCAGCAGCGGTGTTGCCCAGGTAATCTTTGATACGGCGGGCAAGGATGACCCGCGAGTTCAGGTTATCGTTGACCCCAATAACTATGTCGCGGAGACGAAAGAGACGGACAACAGAGCGTCCGCATCCTTGAGGATGACGGCGCAGCCGTTGCCGAATCTGTCTGTCAAGACCAGCAATGTGGCGGTCACGCCGAAGTCGCCGCGCGAGGGGCAGAGGATTATCCTGACGGCCGTTGTAGTCAACCACGGCAGCGCGCCGGCGCGTGATGTGGATGTACAGTTCATGGATGCGACGGAACGGCCCGGTGTACCGATTGGAGCGGCGCAGACGGTATCGTTGATCCCGTCCGGCGGCAGCGCGGCGGTGGGCGTCGTCTACGACACGACCGAAAGAGAAGGACAGCGTCGAATCCAAGTGACGGTCGACCCGGGGAACTTTATCGAGGAGAGCGCCGAAAGCGATAATTCGGCGAATAAGATGGTCGAGGTGCTGGAGCGGGCTGCCCCGAACCTGATTGTACAGCCCCGCAACGTGGGCTTCAATCCTGCCGCTCCGACCGAGGGCGATCGTGTCCTGATTCGGGCGATTGTTCTCAATGACGGAGCAGAGGATGCGACCGATGTGGTGGTCCAGTTCCTGGACGTAACCGAGGCAGGTGTCGTGCCAATCGGCCAGCCTCACGTCGTGGGCTACCTTGCGGCAGGGTCCAGCGCGACGGTGCCCATCATCTATGACACGCTCGACCGACCGGGAGACCGCCGCATTCGAGTCGTTGTCGATCCGAACAATTTCATTCGCGAGAGCAGCAAAGAGGACAATCAGACGGTGGTTACGTTGCCGGTTCAGGCTGCGATGGCGCCGAACCTGGCGATGCTGTCGGGCAACATCAAGTTTGCCCCGCAGTCGCCGGAGCTCCATGACGTGGTGACGGTGTCGGCAACCGTGCTGAATAACGGCACGGAGACGGCGCACGACGTCATCGTTCAGGTTCTGGACGTGACCGGCGGGGGCTCGACGCCGATAGGCACGGAACAGTTGCTGGATGCGGTTCCTGCCGGCGGCGGCGGCACGGTGGAAGTCTTCTTCACCGACACCGGCGAGACTGGCAGCCGCCAGATTCGGGTGGTGGTTGATCCCAACAACGTGATCACTGAGATGAATGAGCGAGACAACCAGGCGACGCGAGGGATCTTCATCTCGCCGCCGCAGCTGGCCGACATCGTCGTAGAGGAAGAGGATGTTGAGTTCGATCCCGAAGAACCGGTCGAGGGCACGGATACGACCATCTCGGCGACGGTCGCCAACACAGGCAACGCCAACGCGCGCGGTTTCGTCGTACGCTTCCTGGATGTGACGGATCGGGTGCCGAGGCCCATCGGCGGCCCGCGGCGGATCGACCAGCTTGGCGCAAATGACAGTACGACGGTATCGGTCACATACGATACCGCAGGCAAAGCAGGAGAGCGCAAGATCCGCGTCGTGGCTGATTCGGAAGACGCAGTGAACGAATTGGACGAGGAGAACAACAGGGTCGAGCTGGTCCTCAATGTCCGCACAGTTTCGGAAGCGTCGGATGATGCGCCGAATCTGACGGTCCTGTCTTCGAACATTCGCTTTTTCCCAGCCGTACCTGAGCCGGGGGCGCCGGTAACGATTACGGCGGTGATACGCAACCAGGGCAACACGGTGGCGGAGGACGTGGTCGTCCTGTTCGAGGACGCCACGGATGAGGAAGCGGTCGAAATTGGCGAGTTCACGATAGCGGAGCCGATTCAGCCCGGCGCGCGCGAGCTGGCAGTGCTGTCCTACGATACGAGCGAGGTGGATGGAACGCGGATCATTCGAGTAACCGCCGACCCCGAGGACACGATAGGCGAAACGGACGAGGACGACAATTCCGCCGAGCGCACACTGAGATTCAGCTCGTCAGCGCAGGGGAACAGTCAGGGGTCGGACTCGAGCGGTCTGGCGTCGTCCGACGGCGGCGCAGGGAATGCCGCGGGGACGAATCTTGCTCTGAACGCCCAGGAAGTGGAGGTGAATGTAACGCGGGCCAGCGAAGGGGACCTGGTGGTCGTAGCCACGACGGTTCGCAATGAGGGCAGCCTGGACGTGGGCGGATTTTCGGTTCATGTCCTGGACGAGACCGACGATCTGAATCCGCTCGGCTCGCCTCAGACGGTGGAGAGTCTGGCTGCGGGAGATGCGGTTACCGTACGCACGATATTCCGGGCGGCCGGCGGTTTGGGTGAACGTACGCTGCAGGTCGTGGTGGATCCATCGAATCTGGTCGTGGAGAGTTCTGAGTTGGACAACCGGGTGAGCGTACTCGTCCACTCTCTGGAACCGGCAGACGGATAGTTCAACAGCAAATATAGCAGGCAGCAACGCCCCTCCGTGTCTGAGGCCCAGGCACGGAGGGGCGTTTCGCGCCAGCGGTTAGGAGGGACGGCGCGGCGGACGGGAGCGGGTCGGAGATTAGAACAGGCTAAGTTGCCCCTGGGCCTGAACGGACAGGTTCGCGTAGGCTCTGCCGACGCGCTGCAAGGGGATCTCAAAGGGGTATTCCGCGCCAGGCGTGATCGTCTCGCCGAAGATGGAAAGCGCCACCACATCCACGACTTCGCCGGCCTCGTCGTAGAACGCGGCGGCTACGACTACCGACGACAGGGCGGTCTCGTGGCCATTGTGCAGACGTCCTACGACAGCGATGCGCCCATCTCTCTCCACCACGGTAACGGCTGACACCTCCAGCTCCCGGAATTCGACTATGCTGGCGTCATCGAAGGTTACGGTCAGCTCATAGCGCTGCACTGATTCCGGGTCGACGTCGGCCTCGATTCGAAACGGGATTGCGCGTTCGACATCCAGCATGCCGAAGACGGCGAGCGCTTCGGCGGAGGCGATCGAGGCGCCGTTGCCGTCAAAGAAGGTTGCGTGCACGCGGACGCCGAACAGTTCATGGGGTGCGCCATTCACGAGTTCGCCAACGACGACCAGTTGTGAATCGAGCGGATAGCTTGTATGGCTGCGAATGAAAACGGTGGCCGGTATTGGCGTGCTTGTGGGCGTTGCGGTTGGCGTGGTCGTCGGCGTCGGTGTCGGTGTGGGCAGGGGGGCCGAGTCTGTGGCAGTGGGTGTCGCTGTCGGGGCGGTGGTGGGCTCAGCCGTTACAGTCAGGGCCGCTGTGGGCGTTGGCGTTGAGGTCGCAGTCTCCGTTGGCGTGGCGGGCGAGAGAGGGGTATGCGTTTCGGTGGGCGGGGGCAAAGGCGTGACTGTCGGCAGGGTGGTTGCGGTCGCGTTTGCGGCGGGCTCTGCCGGGGCAGGCTCCTGCTGGTCGGAGGCTAGTTCGCTTCGCAGGGGCGCGGCGTCTTCCGCGGGGGGCGCGGCGCAGGAAGCGGAAAAAAGTAGAAGGGCTGAAGTGAGAAAGAGCGAGAGTCTTCGCATTGTCGTTGAAAGTGCTACCGCATTACTGTGTGCGGGCGGATGCGGCCCGGGACGTCCAGAAATACTATAAATTGTGGGTGTGGGCGTGTCAAGTGGGCGGATAACAAGGGGGGGTGAGTTTTGGGGTTCTCACTGGCTAACGACGCTTCTACTGCATTGGATAATGGGTGGCGGGGGGAACGGGCGCCTGGGCGCGGGCGACGGTGCGGGGGTAGGGTGAGTGGGGGGGCTTGACTGGCAGCGAGGGCGGCGCGATTCGGGGATTGGCGGAAGGCGTTGGCCTGGGCGGCCTTCTCCAATGACCACACATTGCCGGCGGGGCACGTTTTTGCGGGGGGCGTTGCGGGGGGTGTCCCCCTGCACAAGGGAAGCCGCTTGCGGCTGACCGCCCCAGCTTGGGACAGGTCCCATGTTTTGCCGCGGGTTGTTTTCTTTCGAACTGGTGTTACAATCAGCGGATACCCAGAAGATTTGCCCGTTGCGGTCTTTCTTCATGCTTTGGAGCCGGGAACGGGAAAGCCCAGAGAGGAACAGAGTGTCCCATGTCAGCTACATTGGAGCGGGCCGCGGAACCGGCAACCGACCAGGTTGAGCCACCGGAAAGCAAAAAGTTTCAGACCAGAGAGGTGCTCACGATTGTAAGTGGGCACTTTGTACACGACACGTTCAGCGCGTTTGTGCCGCCTCTGCTGCCTCTGATCCGGGAGAAGCTGGCAGCCGACTACGCCGCAATTGGAGGCCTGGCGATATTTTTGCAGATTCCCAGCCTGATGCAACCGTTTATCGGTCATGCGGCAGACCGGATCAGTCTGCGGTATTTTATCATTTTGGCGCCGGCGTTGACGGCTACAATGTGCGGGCTGCTGGGGCTGGCGAACAGCTACGCGCTGCTGGCCCTGCTGTTGTTTGTGGTGGGCGCGAGCTCGGCGGTGTTCCATGCGCCGGCGCCGGCGATGATAGGGCGGATATCGGGCGACCGTGTGGGAACAGGGATGAGCTTTTTCATGGCGGCCGGCGAACTGGGGCGCACGGTAGGGCCGCTGGTCGTCATCGCGGCAGTCAGCTGGTTTGGGCTTCAGGGGATCTGGCGTGTGGCGGTGTTTGGCTGGCTGGCGTCAATCTTTCTTTACTGGCGCCTGCACGAGGTTTCAGCGCGTCCCGCGCAGAGGGGCGGGCTCTCGCTGCAACAGCTGTTGCCGGCTGCGCGAAAGGTCTATCCTCCGCTGCTCTGGATCATGTTTGCACGCGTCTTCATGTCGATTTCGATGACAACCTATCTGCCGATTTTCATGCAGGATGTGAAGGGCTATGAGTTCGAGGCGGCGGGCCTGTCATTAACGCTGTTGGAGGGGGCCGGCGTGTTGGGCGCTCTGACAATGGGGACGGCCAGTGACTGGTTGGGGCGGAGACGGATCCTGCTTGTCCTCTTTCTGGTTTCGCCCGTCCTGTTCCTGGGATTTCTGAACAGTACCGGCTGGCTGCTGTTCGCCTTTTTGTTGCCGCTGGGATTTGCGATGCTCTCGCCGTCTGCCGTGTTGCTGGCGGTGGTGCAGGACAGTTTTCAGGAGAACAGAGCGCTGGCCAACGGTCTTTTCTTGATGGCGAACTTTGTGATCCGGTCCCCGGCACTGTGGTTGCTGGGCGTCATGGCAGACAGGTTTGGGCTGTCGACGGCGTTCCTTATCAGCGGGTTGATCGCCTTTGTCGGGGCGCCGGCGGTTCTGAAGCTGCCGGAACGCGGCAGCGTGGACGGGGGGTAGCAGGCGCCGGTGTCAGGAGAAGAGATCCCAGACGCGAGGCAGGAAGATGATGAGGCCGGCTGCGGCGCTTCCCAGCGCGGCCGCGAGTGTGGCGGCGGCGGCCGTATCCTTTGCGACTTTGGCAAGAGGGTGGGCCGTGGGAGAGGCCAGGTCTACCAGGGCTTCGATGGCGGTATTGAGCAGCTCCAGGGCGATGACGAAGGCGATCAGGGCGGCGACGATGGCCCACTCTGACCGGTTGATGCGCAGTGCGAGGCCGGCGATGACGACAGCGGCTGCGACCGTCACATGAATGCGGAGATTCCGCTGGCTGCGCAGGGCGTGGCGCAGGCCGGCCAGGGCGAAGGAGAAGCTCTGCCAGACGTTACGGGCGCGGACGGGGGGCTTCATCTACCAGTCCGGCGCGGTGAGACGAGGCGAGAGGTCCTCGGAAGTCAGGGTGTTGAGGATTTCGGCCTGTTTGCGCCACATTTCTGCCTGGCGGGCCCTGGTGTCGTGGTCGTAGCCGAGCAGGTGCAGGGTACCGTGGACGACGAGGAGCTGAAGCTCGGCGGCCAGTGAGTGGCCGTGTTTCCGGGCCTGGCGGGAAGCATAGGGGAGGGCCAGCAGCAGATCGCCCAATTCGGCATCGAGTTCTGCGGCGAGTTCGTCGGGGATGTCGGAAGAGAGGGGCGGTCCATCGCGGGCGGCAAAGCTCAATACGTCGGTCGCGGCGTCCTGATTGCGATAGACGCGATTGTATCGCTGCACAACGCGATCGTCCACGACCAGGACTGACAACGAGCAGCCGGTCCGTCCACAGGCGCGCAGCGCGGCTTGCGCCGCGGCCACAAGCAGGGGTTCCGCTACAGTCTCCTGAAACTGTTCGTCGATGTAGACGAAGATGCGCTCGTCTGTCATGGATCATGCACTTTCTCATGCGCTACTCGAACCGCTGAGGTGGTTGCAGACGACCGGCATTGCCGCGAATCAGCGCGGTTCGGCGCGTTGGGCAGCGCGGCTCCATTATACCGCCGGAGTGGGTGGAGGCAATTTCTTGTTGAAGCGTAAACGGCTCTTATAGAATGGGGGCGCGGGCGTTTGCGTGAGGAGAGGTTGCGTTCGATGGGGGAAAGCGTGAACCATTATTTGAAAGAGACCTGAGTCATGTTTTTTGACCGAGCAAAGATCCACGTGCAGGCTGGGGCGGGCGGCAACGGTATTGTCGCGTTCCGCCGCGAGAAATTTGTGGCCAAAGGCGGCCCGGCGGGCGGCAACGGCGGGCGCGGCGGGAGTGTCTATGTCGTTGCCGACGGAAACATCAATACGCTGCACGGATTTCGTCGCAAGGTTCATTATCGGGCTGAGCGAGGCCGACACGGGGGCGGCACCAAGAAAGTCGGCGCGACCGGTGATGATCTCCTGATCCAGGTGCCTGTGGGGACCGTGGCGCGCATCGCGGATAGTGATACAGTACTGGCGGATCTGGTGCGGGACGGGCAGCGGGCGCTGGTCGCCAGGGGCGGGCGCGGAGGACGAGGAAATGCTGCTTTCAAGAGCGGGAGGAACCGTGCGCCGCGCCTGGCAGAGAATGGCGAAGTAGGCGAGGAACGCTGGCTGGAGCTGGAACTGAAGATGGTCGCTGACGCCGGAATCATTGGCGTGCCCAATGCGGGCAAGTCGACGTTGTTGAGCGTCATCAGTGAGGCCACTCCCAAGATAGCCGAGTATCCGTTCACAACGGTTGTCCCCAACCTGGGGGTGGCGGAGGTGAACCACGTTCAGATCGTGTTTGCCGACATTCCCGGACTGCTGGAAGGGGCGCACGACGGCGTCGGTCTTGGGCTGGAGTTTTTGCGTCATATTGAGAGGAGCCGAATTCTGGTGCATCTTCTGGACGGCGCGAGCCCTGATCCGGTCGGCGATTTTGCGGTGATCAACCAGGAGATGCAGCTTTTCAACCCGACGCTGGCGGACAGGCCGCAGCTCATCGTGCTCAACAAGCTGGACCTGCCGCAGGCGCGGGAAATCTGGCCGCGCCTGCAGGAGGCGCTGGCAGAGACGGGCTGCCCCATGTTGGCAATCAGCGCGGTGACGGGGGAGAATGTACAGCAGTTGCTGTACGAAGTGAAAGCACAGTTGGAGAGTTTACCGAAGCCCGCCGATACGGACGAGGCGGAAGAGCTGCCGACGCTTGCGCCGGTCGAAGATGAACGCTCGTTTCGGGTCACACGTCTGGAGGATGATATGTGGCAGGTGGAGGGCATTGAGATTGAGCGGGTGGCGCAGATGACGAACTGGGACTACTACGAGGCAGGTCTGCGCTTTCAGCGGATCCTGTCGGCGATGGGGATCTCCGATACATTGCGGGAACAAGGGGTTCAGGACGGAGACACGGTTGTGATTGGGGGGACTGAACTGGTGTGGGGATACGAGAATGCGCTGGGAGAGTAACGGCGCAGAATGCAGGCGGCGGGTAGCTAGCGACCGGATATGGCGATGAGGATGCGACGGGGCCGGGCGGTCCTGGGACAGGAAAGGGGGGCGCGAGGTTCAGGGACTGCGGGCACTGAGCTTTAAGAGGGATGAACACAAAAGACGGGTCGGGCGGCAGGCGGATTGGCATTTTCGGCGGCACCTTTGATCCGATCCATGTCGGGCATCTGATCCTGGCGGTTGAGGCTCGGCATCAATTGGATCTGGACAGGATTCTCTTGGCGCCGGCGGGGAATCCTCCGCACAAGCCGGATAGTCCGATCTCGTTGCTGGAGCACCGGTTGGCGATGTGCCGTCTGGCGGTTGCCGACGACGATGAAATCGGCATCAGTCTGATCGACGCGGAGCGTCCCGGCCCCCACTACACGTCGGACATGCTGCGGCTGTTTCGCCAAGAGATTGGGGAGGCGTCGCAGCTCTTTTTTCTGATGGGGTTGGACAGTTTACGGGATCTGCCCACGTGGCATGAGCCGGCGTGGCTGGTGCGAAACTGCCGGCTGGTTGCGCTGCGGCGCCATGATGTCGAGATCGATTGGGTGCGCCTGGAAGCTGAACTGCCAGGCGTGCGCGATCGGGTCATTGTGTTGGATATGCCTGAGGTGGAGATTTCGAGCAGCGATTTGCGGGGCCGTGTTCGGGCGGGAAGGCCGATTCGCTTCCAGGTCCCCGGCGCGGTTGAACGATACATATTTGACAAGGGATTGTACCGTTCCCAGGGGAGGACATTCCTGAAGGGGCCGAGCACTGACTAAAGTGGCAGGTCTCTTTTTTTCATTGCCAGGCGCTATTCACTCGTCACGAAGTCATGGGGCGCCGCGTTGAGGAAAGGGGGTGCATAGGTATCGACGCCCAGTTGTTCCAGGGCTTTGAGAAACTGTGTGTCTTCGATCGCGCTGAACTGTTCCGGCGTGAGTTTGCTGAGCAGTTCGGCGTTCACGTGTTTTGCAGTGGCCGGCTGCGGGATTTCCAGGTTGGGCGTGATGCCCTGGCCCTTGATGAGATTGCCATCGGGCGTGAGCCAGTTGGTCACGCCGAGGAGAATGGCTGAGCCGTCGCTCAGGCCGAACTGGTTGAGGACGGTTCCGGTCCCGAAGGTAGTTTCGCCGATGAGGATTGCGCGCTCGTTCTCCTTGAGCGCGCCTGCGGTGATTTCACCGGCACTGGCGGTGCCTTCATTGATGAGGACAACCAGCGGCGTTGCGCGGGCGTAACCGAGGCCGCGAGAGCGGTGAACGGTCTGGTTCTGGTTGGCGTCCGATTCGATCAGAATCAGGTCTCCTTTTGGTAGGAACTGGCTGTTGGCGCGGATGGCCTGTTGCAGGAATCCGCCTGGATTGTTGCGCAGGTCGAGGATAATGCCCTGGTTGGCGTTGATTTGCGAAATTTCACGCAGGGCGGCTTCCAGCTCCTGGTCTACGCCGGCGGTAAACTGCGAGATGGCGATGTAGGAGATGTCCGTGTTGGGGATGGGCGTCCAACTCACGCTCGGCACTTCGATTCGGGCGCGAGTGATTGGGACGGTGAGGGGTTCCAAGGTATCAGGGCGGCGGATCGTGAGCACCACTTCGGAATTTGCCGGGCCTCGGACGAGGAAGATCACCTGGTCCAGCGTTTTGCCTTCGACTGGTTCACCGTCCACTGCGAGGATAATGTCACCGGCAAGGATGCCGGCCTGATCAGCGGGCGAGCCGGTGATAGGCGCAACGATCAGGACATCGCCCTCGTCCATGGAGACATAGGCGCCTATGCCCTCGAAAGAGCCTTCCAAGCTGGTCTGGTGCAGTTCGAGGGCGTCCGGGGGAAGGAAGGTCGTGTGACCTTCGTCGCCCAGCGAGGCGAGCATTCCTTCGATGGCGCCGTACGTCATGGCGGTGAAGTCGACTCGTTCGCGATCAACAAAGTGTGCAACGACGTAGTCCCAGGCTTCCCAAAAGACGCCGAACTCGGAGGGTCGTTCTTCGGCTGCGGCGGCTGTGCGAATTGAGAAGCCGGAGATTGTACCGCCGGCGAATGAAAGGGCCATCAGCCAGATTACCAGCAGGGGCAGGAATAGACGTTTGGCCAAAGCAGTTCGGGGTGTTTGAAGCATTCGAATCAGTCCGTTTATGCAGTGGAAGACGCCGCGGCCATATGTGATGCGCGCGGCGAAGGGATAGGCTTCTCAATCCTGAAAGAGGGCTATCAGAAGTATCGGTTAGGCGGTATTAATTGGCAAGCCCTGGAGGGGGTTTCGCGGCTACGTTGGGGCTACGGCCAGCCTATGCTTTTTGCACAGTAGAGTTGAGCGGTTCAGAAAAGTAGTGCGGGGAACGCGGCGAAAAAAGGGATCGCTTCGGCGGCGCCGGGAGGAGAAGGAGGACTGGCGATCTTTTCCGGCCAAAAAAGAACTGTCCGACGCTACGGGCCAGAGAAGGGGGCCGGTGTAAACGTCGGACAGTTTTCTTTGCTTCAGCGGCGGCGCATCGTGTCTGCTGCAGGCGTGTGGCCGGGTATCGAGGCCGGTTGCCATATGGGAGCGCAGAAACGATTTACGCGCCGACCAGACTGAGGGCAAACCGACGGCATCTGTTCACTCGCAGAAGGAGCTCAGCAGCGCCACCGGATTGCGCACTCGTTGTTTTGCTTAGTTCATGCTGATTGAAACGGAGCCGGAGTCCTGAGCGACGCTGACGCTGCCCGGGAGCATGATGTTCTGGGCCAGGACGGCATTAATCTGCGCGTTAACCGGAGCGAGCAGCGCTCCACCGACAGCCATGCCGCCGGCGCCGGCCGAGTGGAGATCGACCATCAGGTGGCCATCGCTAACGCCCAAGTTGCCGACGAGGTCGAGCGTATTCCCCATCATGCTGACACCGTCTTTTAGGGTAACGCGGAAATGCATCGCATCGGGCTCAATCCACACGACGACGGAGTCGACGGGCTGATTCGGGCCGCTGTTCGCTTCAAGAGCCTTAGTGACGTAGCTGCTGAACTCAGATTCGCTCAGCGTCACCTCGCCCATTGTCAGGGCGCCGATCAAGGCATCCTGGGCGGACAGGGCGGCCTCGTGTGAGATTTCGACGTCGCGATCGGGCGGAGCCGCGGGTGCTGTACACGCACTGACCACGACCAGCAGCAGAGACAGTACAACGAGTGAGATGAATGGGGTTCGTTTGTTCATGGTTCTGTTGCTCCTTGAGAGAATTGGGTTAAGGGAACTTTAACTCTTGATCTCATCATAAATTGATAGAGAAACAATCAAATGATGACCACGAGTCACATCGTCTCACAAGAACATAACGAGCGCAAATCTGAAAAAAACGGGTCGTTGGGCTAAGGACCGACTCTTTCGTACTCTTGTCTGAGGGACTGACATCCAGTTTGCGACACTATCTTCTCACAAGAACAATTCTTGTACAAACCGGAGAAAACAGGGGGCGCCTTCTCGCATGGGCCACGTTTTTTTGGAGGCCCTTTGGCTCCTGAAGTAGTGGACAAGCCTCTGCCAACTCTGAGAAACACAGATGAAAGCTACAGGAGCCCGGCGCCGGGATACACTCTGGGAGAGTGCGTCTGGCACAATAATACACGTGACGGGCAAGGCTGTCAAGCCTGAAACTGGTTCGATGTTTCCCTCGATTTCAGGGGTGAAATTGGGGGAGGTAGACACGGGTTTTCCAGATTTTGGGGGCGGCCTGTTTTTGCCTGTCGGGGGGCGTAAGGGGTGTAGGACGCTGGCGCGCCTGGAGGCAGAAGCAACGTCAGCCGCCCGGAACAGTCACAGAGAATCCGATACCGGGAGAAACCCTGTTTTGGCGAAGGGAAAGACCGGCAAGAGAGTCCGTTCATGGGCAAAGCTGGCGGCACGTATAGGAATTCTGTTGGGCAGTTTTGCCGGGGGCTCCCAACCTCAATTTCCTTCTTCTTCCAGCGAATCGACTCCGGCCAGTTCACGGTCCAGCAGATACAGGCCTGGTTTGAAGTCGCCGATGAGGCGGAGTTTTTGCACCAGGTCATCGACCAGCTCCTCCTCCTCCACTTGTTCATCGACGAACCATTGCAGAAAGCTGTCGGTCGCGTAATCGCCTTCCAGCCGGGCCAGCCTGACAATGCGGTCAATGGAGGCGGTTACTTTCTGTTCATGTCTGAGCACGCCTTCCATGACTTCCTGCGGAGAGCCGAAGCCGCCTTCCGGCACGGGGACAGAAAAGAGCTCGACACGTCCGCGGCGGCTGTGGATGAAGTGGTAGATTTTCATGGCGTGGGCCATTTCTTCTTCTGCATGGTTGAAAATCCATTGGGAAAAGCCCTTGAGGCCCAGTCCCTCGAAGTAGTCGGCGGCTGCAAGGTAGGTGTAGTAGGCCTGCAGTTCCATATTGATCTGTTGATTCAGGGCGCTTTGCACGTTGTCGACAAACATGTGTCGATTCCTTTCTGGTGAACTCTTACCCGTGGTCGGTGAACGGCGTATTCGAAGGCAGGGAATACCGGCGCATTAATGGCTTGGCGAGTCGAAAGGCGTCCTGCGCGGTCAACTGTGCGCAATGGGCCAAGGGGAACGCCTCGAATGGGAACGAGCAGGCGGGACCCGGGGCGCGGGCAGTCGATTTGGTTCGGGACGATGGGAGGTCCGTCCGGATTGCGGGCGGATTTGCTGTCATATATGGGCTTCCGCCATGCTGCAATCGCCCGGATATTCGATTTCGATGGTGATGTGAGTAAGGTGCATGCCTTCGAGCTCTTCGCGTGCGCGCTGTTTGATTGCTCGAATCTGGTCCTGGTCGACCGACTGGTTGACGACGAGATGGGTGGACAGTACATGATGGTTGCCGTCCAGCGACCAGAGATGGGTATGGTGGCAATCTTCGACCTGGTTGATGTTGCACAGGCGCTGCGCCAGCTGAGACATATCGACGCCTTCGGGGGCGGCCTGCAGGAACAGTTCAGCGGTCTTTCTCAAGTGCCCAAGCACATTGTAGAGAATGTACAGGGTGATGAGGAGGGACAGGATGGAGTCCAGGATGAACAGATCGACGAAGAGAAGCGTGATGCCGACGATGAGGACTGCGACCCAGCCGAGGACGTCCTCCAGCATGTGCCACATGGCGACTTTGGCATTCATCGTGCCGCCGCCCTGGAGGCGCCAAGCGGCTGCGCCATTGACGGCGATGCCGCCAAGGGCAAGCAGAATCATGCCGGGCGCGTTGGCGGCTTCGGGGTTGAGGAGGCGCGGGACCACTTCTGAGAGTACGAAGAGCCCACCGGCGATGAGGACAACAGCATTGATGAAGGCGGCGAGGAGAGACAGGCGGCCGTAACCGTAGGAGTAGCGGGCTGGCGCCTCCTTTGCAGCGTGCTTCTCCAGAGCCCAGGCCATGCCGAGCGCGATGGAGTCGCCAAGGTCGTGCAATGCATCGGAGAGGATGGCAACGCTGTTTGTGAGGTATGCCCCGATGATTTCGATAACCGTGAATCCCAGATTGAGGAAAAACGCGGTGCGAAGGTTGGCCGAATCGCCATGATGATGGTGAAACGGATGATGGCTGTGGCCATGTTCGCTGCCGTGTTCATGGAAGTGGTTGTGTTCGTGACCCATCGGAGGCCCCCAAGTTCTACAGCGTCGTGCCCGGAAGGGTCGACGCGTCGTGTATCGCAGAACAATGTTGCCCCAACCGGCCGCTTTTGACCAAAAGCGGCGTGGGCTACAGTCCTGGTCGGTTGGTGGACTGCGAAGTCATGTTTGGGACGGGAGCCAGCGGGGTGTGGGGAGGCGAAGAGGAAGGAGGTCCGGCCCCGTTGTGGGCCATCGGCGGCGCGCGCGCGGCCGGTTTCTGTGTGGGCGGGGGCGAGGCGTGGGCAGTGCGAACGGCGGAAGGAAACGGACTCTCAGGCTTTGGTTTTGGCGTCCCCATTGCGCTTGTCGAGCAGGCGGCGCACGTCGCGCAGACTGAAGAACAGGAGTGCGGAGGCCGCCAGAAGACCCATCAGAAGGACAAGCTGCATAAGACTCACAAGTTCCATTTCGATCCCCGATATAATGTTCGGCCAAGCGGCGCGCGATAGGGCGTATGCAATAGTATATCACTGCAGAACGGAGCGTGAGGCTGTCAGTCGGGGGCAATTGGCCGCTGCAAGGGTGAAGAAAAAAGCAAGCCTGGGTTAACCAGCGGATTAACCTTGGTTAATTGTCTCTTGGCGGAGAGAACAGAGATAGCTGCCCGCCGTCGTCTTCCTTTGGCGGCGGCAAGGGATCGGGATTCCAGTCGGGGAGGGGCAGGTACTGGCCGATGCGGGCGCGCAGGCGGCGCGCGGATTCAGGGGCGTGTCCTTCGAAGGGGTTGTGCAGGTAGCAGAAGACGTCTGCGCCGCTTTTGAGCAGGTCGGCGATACGTTTGGCCCACTTGTCGAGCAGCTCGTCCTGGGGCCGCCGGATGCGTTTGTCGTCGGGAAGCGGGTCCCGGTCGTTGCCGATGAGGCGGATGTGCAGCGGAAGGCGCGTGCCGGTGATCCGGACGGCTTCCCGCCAGTTGGCGAAGGTATCGGGCTGACCGGCGCGTTCGACGACGACAAAGCCGACGCCTCGTTCGAAGAGGAAGCGGGCGAAGGCGGTCGTCATGAGGTCGAAGGCGCGGACTTCGATGGAAAGAGGGAGCGCGGGCGTCGCGGGCGCGAGGGCGTCGACGAAATTGGCGAGCTGACGGCCGCCATTGACGCGGGTAAAGGAGGCGGGGAACTGGATGAGACCGGGTCCGGCGGCGGGGCCGAGGGAACGGATGACTTCCAGATAGGCGGCGGTAATCCGCTCAACGTTCACCAGTCGTTTTTCGTGGGTGATTTCACGGGGGGCTTTCAGAGAAAAGGTGAACTGCTCGGGCACGTTTTCGAGCCAGCGGATCAAGGTTTTGGGCGGGGGCAGGGCGTAGTAGCTGGTATTGGCTTCAACGGTGTTGAAGTTTACGGCGTAATGGCTAAGCTGCCGGTCGGGCGGGGTGTTGGGGGGGTAGAAGACGCCGCGCCAGTCGGGGAAGCTCCAGGAGGAGGTTCCGATGCGCAGAGTTCCCAAGTCATTGGCGCTCATGGTGGTAACAGACGGGCAGTACTGGCGGGGCAGGCGGCCAGAAAGGAAGCATCATTTTCAGGACGGGAGCCTTTTATGTGCAATATGCACAAAAACATGCTTTCAACTTCATGCAGGATTGGCAGTGGAATCCGTTTCGCGATCAGGTATCCTTGCTCGTAATCGCTGGTTTGTGAACTGTTATGGGGCGCCGGCACAGCGCCGGGCAGCGTTCTGCTGGGCTTCTCCAGGCTGGAAGCGCAAACCTGCAGGTTTAGTTTGGCTCATCTGCGCCACGGCGTGCGCGAGTTGCGATCAGCCCCAGGGAAGCGGTCGCTGCGCAGGAAAGGTAGAGGATGGGCACTTTTATTTCAGGTCTCACTTGAGGAAGGAGAACTATCCGATGTCCATGTTCATGCGTGCTGTGACCCACGGCTCGAAGTGGCGGGCGGCGCTTCTTGCGGCTCTTGGGTTGCTCGTGTTTGCCCCTTCCGCATTCGCACAGGATGCGGCGCCGTTCACGGCGGATGAAATCGCTTATTCGATCGACAACTTGATATTGTTCGTTTCTGCAGTGCTGGTTCTGTTCATGCAGGCCGGTTTCGCAATGGTCGAGTCAGGGTTTAATTCGGCCAAGAACACTGTCAACATTATGTTCAAGAACATCATCGACCTGTCGAGTGGTGTATTCTTCTATTTCCTGATTGGCTACAGCATTATGTATGGCGCCCCGCTGCTCGGGGGATGGTTCGGATTTGGCGGATTCGGAATCTCTTCGACGCCGCCAGAGGCGATGGCGGGCAATTTGAACCCTCAGGTCGATTTCCTCTTCCAAGCGGTATTTGCGGCAACGGCAGCCACTATCGTTTCTGGAGCGGTAGCCGGCCGCATGAAGATTTCAGGCTACTTGATCTATAGCATCATCCTCACGGCTATTATCTACCCAGTGAGCGGCTATTGGAAATGGGGCGGCGGCTGGTTGGATGCGATGGGCTTTTACGACTTTGCCGGGTCTTTGGTTGTTCATGCCGTGGGCGGATTTGCGGCGCTGGCGGCGGTCATTGTGCTCGGCCCGCGTATAGGGCGATTCGGGGGCGGTTCGACCAACCCGCTGCCACCGAGCAATATGGCGATGGCGGCACTGGGTGTCTTCATATTGTGGGTCGGTTGGTACGGTTTTAATCCAGGCAGCCAGCTTGCCTTCACCGGAGCGGTGAATACGGACGCGGTCATGTTGATCGCCACCAATACGACGCTGGCGGCGGCGACGGGTACGCTGCTGGCAATGGTGTACGGTTGGGTCAAGACGGGCAAGCCAAACCTGAGCTATACGTTGAACGGCGCTTTGGGGGGCCTGGTCGGCATCACGGCCAACTGTGATTCTGTCAACAACGTCGAAAGTCTGATCATTGGCGCGGTGGCCGGAGTCCTGGTTTGCGTTGGCATGGAGGCATTGGAAAACTTCAAGATCGACGACGCTGTAGGCGCATGGCCGGTACACGGGCTCTGCGGCATCTGGGGCGGGATTGCCACCGGTATTTTCGGGGGCCACCCGTTGATCGCGCAGATCGTCGGTTCGATCGCGATTCCGGTATGGGCGTTCGTTGCCTCCTTCATTCTGTTCACGGTCATCAAAGCGCTGGGCGTCCTGCGCGTCTCGCCTGAAGAGGAGCAGGCCGGTCTGGATCTGTCCGAGCACGGAGTGGGCGCGTATCATCTGGCCGGCGAGGAACCTGCTTGAGCCCCTCGCCGTCACAGTGGAGGCAATTGCCAGTATAGAATCAGCCACTTGCAGGTTATGAGCGGTTATGGGTTCCGCTTGATTCACTTGAAAAGGGAATAGAAAGAAAGCGTCCCTCTCTCGGCGTAAAGATGGCGAGAGGGACGCTTTTTTGTCTTCTGCAATCTTTGCTCGGTACTGCGCTCACGACTGTTCCGACTGACCGACGCCCGATCTGAGTTCCTCATTTGGGCGTTGACACAGGTTCTTCACCTTGTATAATCACAGTCCACCGGATCTGATTCGATAGCGCATCTGCGCCCAGGCGGCAGGGACGGTACTCCACTTGCTGCGAGAGATTGAAAGATTGTCGCCGGCCCATTGTTGCTGGGCCTGACGATCCCTGGCCTCTCTACGATCATCCCAACAGCAGCTCCCAGGCCGTACCGCAGTAGACCCGGATATGAAAATCGATTTGGAAGTATACTTTGGAGATTCAGACAGTGATACGTAACAGCTTTGGCGTGGGTCCGGAAGGGTGGCATTCATACGATTACCACGGGGAGATTGTGGCGGGCGCGGGCATATTTCCGCTGACGACGTGGCAGAAGGAAGGGGGCGTCAACGGCGGGGGGTGCATCTGGGCGGACCAGTCGCGCTGGAGTACCGATGTGCCGGAGAGGCCGATTTCGATTCTGGCGCTCATTCACTACCGAAACTGGGTTGGCCTGGACCCCATCGATCTGAGAGATTGCGAGGTCTCGGTATATCTGAGGGGTGATGATCTGCGACTCTACGGCGCGGCGTGCTACTTCTGGGTTCATGCTCCTGGCGTCCGCTGGCATTATTCGGGACATCCGATCGCTATCGCGGACGAAGAGTGGGCGCCGGAGCCGAGCCGGTTTCGCCTGAAGAACGACGAATCGCTGTGGCATCGCAGTTACAGCAGCGAAGAGTTCTGGCGCCGCAGCTATCCGGAGGGCGGGCCGCGACTGGACAGCGTGCTGGGGGATGCGCACAGTTACGGCTTTTCCTTTGTCGGATTCAGCCGGGAGGTACAGGGAAGACTGTCGATGGCGGAGTTCGAAATCCTTCCTGCGAGTTAGCGGAACCTGGGGAAAGGCGGCTGCAAGCGAAAATGCGAGTACCGGCAAGCAGGAAGAAAGGCGAGGCGAGGTGAACGGGCCCAAAAGCCACGGCGGCGTCCCAATAGACATTGGATCGCGCCTTGAATTGATGGTAGACGATAATCTTATCGCACGGTTGAACGGGGACGCGGGCCTGCACTTGAACCATCCTGTTCCCCGGGAGGTGGCGCTGGTAACTGACAAGCCGTGGGAGGGGAACTCGTGCACATCGTTTGCGGTATTTGAGGATGGCGACATATACCGCATGTATTACCTTGGCCGACAGTTCGTCACAACTGAAGCGGGGCTTGACGAGGCGCCCCACCCGGACTTTGTCTGCTATGCCGAGAGCAGCGATGGGATCCGCTGGGAGAGGCCGGAATTGGGGTTGGTCGAGTTTAACGGGTCGACAAGGAACAATATCATTCTGAGCAGCGAGGACAGTGCCTTTCCTTCGCGGGCGTTTGCGCCGTTCAAAGATGGAAACCCTGCCGCGGAGACCGACGCTCGCTACAAGGCTTGGGCGGTGCGTATTCCGCGTCTGGATGGTTCTGCGCCGCGTCCGGGGCACAGTGCAGAGGTGCCGGGCGGGTTGCATGCTCTGAAATCGGCCGACGGGATCCGTTGGTCAACGATGCGCGACGGACCGGTGATAGCCGATGGACTGCTTGACTCTCAGAACTTAGCCTTTTGGGATCCAGTTCGCGAGGAGTACCGAGACTACCACCGCAACGAGTTTCGCATTGACAAGACGGGGGAGGAACCGTACGGCGGCCAGGTTCGTGCCGGATCGAGGGGACATGGTGTGCGCGGCTCCCGTTATGGCCGCGATCTGCGCACGGCGACATCAAGTGACTTTATCAACTGGACCGAGCCGGACTATGTGGACTACACGCAGGGGCGTGTGGACGAGATCTACAATAACGCAATCCTGCCCTATTTCCGCGCGCCGCATATTTTCGTGGGGTTTCCGAGCCGGTATATTGACCGCGGCTGGTCGGAGGCCGTGGAAGACCTGCCGGAGTTGGGCGAGCGCCGCCTGCGCGCAGGGGTGAGCGAACGTTACGGCAGCGCCTTGACGGACGCTATGTTTATGAGCAGCCGCGACGGCGACACGTTTAATTTGTGGCCGGAGTCGTTTATCCGGCCGGGTCTGCGGCCCAAAGACAGCTGGGTCTACGGGGACGCTTTTCCCGGTTGGGGAATTGTAACGACTGCCTCGCCATTTGACGGGGCGCCTGACGAGCTTTCGATCTACGTGTCGGAGGGGTACTGGCGGGGCGATAGCATGAATTTGCGGCGCTATACGCTACGGGTCGATGGCTTCGCGTCGGCGCAGGCGCCGTTGAGCGGGGGCGAACTGGTGACGAAGCCGCTGAAATTTACGGGCAACCGTTTGCGCGTGAATTTCTCGGCTTCCGCTGCCGGCAGCGTTCGGGTGGAGATATTGCGGGACCAGATGAACGAGCCGGTCGCGGGGTTTGGCCTGGATGACTGCGCGGCGTTGCTGGGGGATGACCTGGAGCGTATCGTGCGCTGGTCGGGCGGCCCCGATGTCAGTCGTTTGGAGGGGGCGCCCGTTCGGCTGCGATTCGTTTTGCGCGACGCGGATGTGTACGCGTTTCAGTTCGTCACGACCTGACAGGGCATAGAGGAGATGAATTGACAATGGCTAGTCTGCATGAAGGCTCGATTCCGATTGACATCGGTTCCCGCCTGGAGTTGATGGTCGATGACTATCTGGAAGCCCGGCTTGGCGGAGGCGCACGGCGAAGCCTGAACAGACCGGTTCCCAGGGAGATTGCACTGCACTTGGACGCGCCGTGGGAGGGCAATGCAAGCGGCGGATTTACCGTCTTTGAAGATGGTGGCCGCTATCGCATGTATTACCGGGGGCAGAACTTCGAATACAGTGACGGGAAATTGAGCAGTCCGCGGGGCAAGTGGGTCTGCTATGCTGAGAGCGCCGACGGCATCCACTGGGAGAGACCGGAATTGGGGTTGGTGGCGTTTGAGGGCTCCAAGAAGAATAACATTGTCATGGATGGCGAGGAGATTTTGAATGGGATGTTCTCGCCGTTCCGGGACGGGAATCCTGCCTGTGCGGCGGATGCCCGCTATAAGGCGTTCGTCCTGATGGAGCGAGGCGGCGCGAGGGGTTTGTGGGCGTATGGATCGCCCGACGGCTTTGCGTGGTCGGCGCTAAGCGAAGGACCGGTGATTACGAAAGGGCTGCTGGACACGCAGAATCTCGGCTTTTGGGACGGGGCGCGCGGCGAGTACCGGGCCTATCATCGCAACGAGTTCCGGCGGGAGCGGACGGGCGAGGAGCCTTACGGGTCTCTCGAGGTTGGTGAAGGTGGAGGCGGCTTGCGCGGTTCTCGCTACGGCCGTGACATATTCACCGCGACATCTTCAGATTTCGTGAATTGGACCGATTCAGTCTTTGTCAACTACAACCAGGGCCGTCCCAGCGAGCTCTACACGAATCAGATTAGACCCTATTATCGAGCGCCGCATCTCTTCCTGGGGTTCCCGACCCGGTATGTAGAACGGGCGTGGTCGGAGTCGCTGGAGGCGTTGCCGGAGTTGGCGCATCGCCGCATGCGCGCCGAGATAAGTGAGCGCTACGGCGCGGCTTTGACCGACGGCATGTTCATGAGCAGCCGGGACGGGTACAGCTTCAACTTGTGGCCGGAGTCGTTCATCCGGCCGGGCCTGCGGCCGCGCGACAACTGGACTTACGGGGACAACTTTCAGAGCTGGGGGATCGTGACGACGCCTTCTGCGATTTCGGGCTCGCCGGATGAGCTGTCGTTCTATGTGCGCGAAGGGTACTGGCGGGACGAAGCGAGCAGCTTGCGGCGGTATACAATGCGCGTGGACGGTTTCGCGTCGGTGCAAGCTCCGCTGAGCGGCGGGGAGCTGGTGACGAAGCCTGTCGTCTTTGCGGGCAACCGTTTGCGGGTCAATTTCTCTGCGTCTGCGGCCGGAAGCGTCAGGGTGGAGATTCTACGGGACCAGATGGACACGTCGGTTGCGGGATTCGGCCTCGATGACTGCATCGAGTTGCTGGGGGATGACCTGGAACGGGTCGTTCGCTGGTCGGGCGGACCCGACGTCGGTGGTCTGGAAGGGGTACCGGTGCGATTGCGCTTTGTGTTGCAGGATGCTGATCTTTACTCGTTTCAATTTTTCGAGTTATGAGCGGTTCAGAGTGGACCGGGCGGCTGGACAAAATGGCGGGGCTGCGGTGGATAGGGGAAGGCGGGCCGCTCAGGCATAGGAGTAGGGGAGTGGGGCGCGGCGGGTTGGCTGGGGTCCGGGGGTGTCCCCCGGCCCGGCGGCGGGTGTTTGCCGCCGGGGATCGTGGCAAGGCCACCAGGTCCACGCACTGCCCCGCCCCGTTGATCAGGGGCCCTGGCAGCTGGCGGCGATTGATGGCGTTGGCGTGCGGCGGGGCGCGAGGAGGGCGGGGCGCGGAGGGGCCGCCGAAACAGGGCAAGGCGTAAGGCTAGAAGGGTGGGGGTTGGGGGAGGCCCAGGACTGCAGGGACAGAGGATAAGGGCCAGAAGCGGAAAGGCGCGGGTAAACGGGAACTGATGATGGGGGTAGGGTATCGTGAAGATTACGGGCATTGAGACGATCGCGCTGGTGGACCCGGGCAAGGCATGGGAGACGGTGGTGCGTGTTCATACCGATGAGGGAATCAGCGGGATTGGACAGGCGGAGTCGCCGTCGCTGGTGATTGAGGCCATCGTTCGTTGCGACGGGGGCCTGGAGGCGTTATTGCGGGGTGAAGATCCGCTGCAGGTGGAGCGGCTGTGGCAGAAGATGTATGCGGCGACGGGGTTGTTTGGGCGGCGGGGTGTCACGATCGCGGCGATCGGCGCGGTGGAAACGGCGCTTTGGGACATCGCGGGCCAGGCGCTGGGCAAGCCTGTATGCGAGCTGATCTGGCAGGCGTGCTGCACGGTGACGGAGTCGAGCGAAATCAAGGAGAGGGTGAGACCCTACGCCACCGTGTATCCGCCGGGAGAAGAGATAGACGAAATTGCGGCGCGCTTCACGCTGGCGAAGGAACGGAATTTCCGGGCGATGAAACTGGAGGAATGGCCGGGTGGTTTTTCGCATGTCAGCATTGAGCGGGACGTTGAGGTTGTGCGGGCGGCGCGGGATACGATTGGCTATGATCGCGATCTGATGATTGACGTGCAGAATCGCTGGTATGAAGCGGGACAGGCGCTTGAGTCGATCCGGGCGATCGAGGCGTTCCGGCCTTTCTTTGTGGAGGCGCCGCTCCCGGCCGACAATCTTGCCGGCCTGGCCCGCCTGGCCGATGCCGTAGACACGCGCATTGCGGTGGGCGACTGGGGCTTTACGACCCGATTCGAGTTTGAGGAGATCATGGAGAAGGGGCGCGTTGACGTGGTCCAGCCCAGCTCGGTACGGTCCGGGGGGATGCGGGAGATTACGCGCATTGCGGAGGCGGCCTACCGGCGGGGCCTGATCTGCGTGCCTCATGCGTGGTGTCATATGGTTGGTGTGGCGGCGGAGATTCATTTGGCCGCGGTGTTGCCGAATATGCCGTATTTCGAGATGCCGATCGCCTTTCCGGATTCGCCGATCATATCGGAGTTGCTTGTGCCGGCGGTGGAGTTGGACATCGACGGGATGATCGAGGTACCCAAACGGCCGGGGTTGGGCTTTGCATTGAATGAAGAGGTGGTGGAGCGGTTTCGGGTGGCGCCGCATTAGCTGCCTGAACTGCGACTGGCGTGGTTTTCGGGATGCACGACGGGTCTCATTCTGATGGCAAAGTGAAAAGGACAGAAGAGAAAGAAGCAAGTCATCTCGCTACTGGCTGGGTGGAGGCGTACGGATGGCAAGAATGACAGCGGCGCGGGCCTTGGTCGGGACGCTGCGGGCGCAGGGCGTGGACACGATTTTCGGGATTATCTCCAGCCACACGATGGAGATTTTCGACGCGCTGTACGACCATCAGGACGCCATCCGCTTCATCAGCACGCGGCATGAGCAGGCGGCGGCGATGATGGCGGACGGGTACGCCAGGGTGACGGGCAAGCCGGGCGTCTGTTTGACCAGCACCGGGCCGGGGGCGGCCAACTCGATGGGCGGCCTTGGGGAGGCTTACGCCGCGTCGTCGCCTGTTCTGACGATTACCAGTTCGGCGGAAGAGCGGTTGTACGAGCGCGGGCTGGGGACGATGCATGAGACCAAGGACCAGCTGGGGATGCTTTCGACGGTGACGCAGCATAGCGTCCATATTGGCAGGGCGCAGGAGACGCCGGCCCGGGTCCAGGAGGCATTCGGGCTGTTTTGCCGCCGGAGCCCGCGGCCGATTGCGATTGAGATGCCGGCGGACGTTCAGGGGCAGGTGGCGGAGATGACGATTCCGGGGCCGGTCCAACACCCGGCGCCCTCTGCAGACGCGGCCGCGGTCGAGGCGGCGGCGGACCTGTTGCTGGCGGGCAAGCGGGTCGGCGTTTTGGCGGGGACGGGAGTGCACCGCTCCGGTGCAGGACAGGCTCTTACGCGTCTGGTTGAGCGACTGGGCGCGCCGGTGTTCACGACGGCGGGGGGGAAGGGCGCGATCGCGGAGGATCACGAGCTGAGCCTGGGCATGTACGGCGGCGAGTACAACTTTCCGCCAGGGGGCCTGGAAGACCCGCGCCAGACTTTCGCCAACAGCCTGGACGTACTGCTGGTCGCCGGATCCAGCCTGTCGTACTTCAGGGCGAAGTCTCAGGGGCTGCGGCAGCCTCGGCAGCTGATCCACCTGGACATTGACGCCGAGCCGATGGACAGATGGTACGCTCCTTCGGTCCGTCTTGTGGGCGACGCCAAGACAGTGCTGGAGCAGCTCAATGCCGCGGTGGCGGAAAGAGCGGATTCCTGCCAGAGCGATTCCGGGAAGGAGGCGGACTTCGCAGGCGAGGTGGGCGAAGTGAGGGAGAGGATCAGGGCGTACAAACGAAAGACGATGCCCAATGAGACGGAGATCATGGGGGCGATCCGAGGAGCGACGGCGCGGGATGCGATCTTTGTCGGGGACGTGGGGATATGCAATCACCGGGGCGCGAACTACTGTTTGGAGATCTATGCGCAGCGCAGTTACCTTTCGCCGGCGTGGGGCGGCCTGGGATTTGGCTTGCCGGCCGCGGCGGGGGCGAAGGCGGCCTTTCCCGACCGGCAGGTGATCTGCCTTACGGGCGACGGCGGATTCCAGTTCAATATCCAGGAGTTGGGAACCTGTGTGCAGTACGGGCTGCGGCCAGTGGTTCTTGTTTTCAACGACGATGCGTGGGGTTTGTTGCGGCACTACCAGAAGAGCCGGGGAAACGGGCGCTATATCGCCAGCGACTTGCGCAACCCGGACTTTGCCCGGCTGGCTGAGACCTACGGGGCCTGGGGCGCGCAGGCTCGTTCGCTGCCGGAACTTGCGGAGACGTTGGAGAGGGCGCTGGAGGCGGAGACGGCAGCCGTGATCGACGTGAAGACACCGGAGGGATTTGCCAATTTCAGGTAGGCGGACAGCGTTGCCGCAACCGGGCAGGCGTAGCCGCGGGGGCCTGGCTACAATCTGACGGGCAGAAAGTGGAGGGTTGGACGCAGATGGAAGAGAAACTGAGATGTGGGTTGATTGGCTTGTCGCAGGGCTGGTATGCGAATTTGTTCGCGACGGAGCTGCTGGCGATGAAGGACGTTGCGTTGGTCGGCGTGTGCGATCTTGGGAAGAGCCGGGACTATGCGCTGGACTGTATCGGCATGGAAGCGGAGGCGTTTGCGGCCCAGTTTGAAGCTACGCTCTACCATGACGCCGCGGACCTGCTGGGAGAGAATCTCGATTTCGTGGTGGTGGCGAGCGAAATCGGGGAACATTGCGAGAACAGTTGCCAGGCGCTGGAGGCGGGGGCGCATGTTTTTGCCTGCAAGCCATTCAGTTTCATTTCCGATGAGGTCCGACGGGCGAAGGAGACGGCCCGGAGAACGGGTAAGATGGTGATGCCGGCGGTGCCGTCGCGATTTGAGGACGGCCTGATTGAGGCGGTGAGGCAGACGCGGGCTGGCGCAGTGGGCAGGCCGCTGACGGCGCGCGTCTTTGTGAACCATGCGGCGATGACCAGCCCGGACTGGCAGCGGGACACGGCGAGGAGCGGGGGCCCTCTTGGTGAGTTCGGCACGTACGGGTTTGATATTGTGCGCTGGGCGCTGGGCGGTGAGCCGGTGGAGGTCTTCGCCTATGGCGAGAATTTCATGCACCAAGGCGTGATCGAGAGCTGGGACAATGTGAAGGCGCTGGTCAAGTTCGACAATGGGTCGTTGGGGAGCGTACACATCTGCACGTCGATCCGGTGGGAGTACCCGTTTTTTGATTTGGAGGTGGTGGGTGAGACGGGTTGCCTGCGCACTGACTATCACAACTATCCGGTCGTGACGCACGGAGCGACGTCTGCCCAGCTGGCGCCGGTTCGTTATACGCCGATGAACCAGTTGGAGATTGCGCATTTTGTAAAGGCGGTGCGGGGTGAGGAGGAGCTACGGGTGACTCTGGAGGACGCGTACGTCGTGGCGAAGACGATAGAGGCGGTGCAGGAGAGTCTTGCGGGGAACAGGCCGGCGCAGGTTGGGGACTGCGGTGGATAGTGGATGGTGGATAGATGTGAGAGAGACTTTTGGAGGGCGTTGGGGAGAGGGAAACTATGAACGAAATCGAAGAGTACGAATTCGATCGCGTGGGTTATCTTACGATTGCCGGCCTGTTGATGGATAGGGAGGCGGCGAGCCTGGCAGCGGCCGTCGACGCGCTGGAAGAGGAGGCGGCCGCGCGGGTGGCGCAGTCGCCGCGCTGGCCAAGCCCCATAGGCGGAATCGAGTATCATCACAACGTGGAAGGGGGCTACTATGTAAGCGGCGCCAGAGAAACGGGAAACACGCTGATCATTGAGGACTTTTTCAACGCAGACCCCGCTTTTGACTTTCTCGTCGATCACGCGCCGACGATGTCTTACATTCACGCCATCGTGCAGGAGCGGGCGACGATCAACAACTCTGAGATTCGGATTCGCTATCCCGGCAACCAGACGGGGACGCATATGGGGGGACCGATCGGCGGCAAGCACAGGTATGGCTATGACCAGAGAGGGATCAACTGCATGATGGTGCGAATGGTCTACTTCGTCCATGACGTTGGGCCGGAGGATGGGCCGTTCTGCGTGGTACCGGCGACGCACAAGAGCAATATGGTCTCCCCATACCCGGGAAGAAACCCTGACGAAGAGCCGGGCATGATCGGGCTGACGGTGAAGGCGGGCGATGCCATCCTCTTCACGGAGAATCTGCGGCACGGCGGCTTCACGAACCGCTCGGACAGGACGCGCAAGACAGTTCATATTGGCTATGGTCCGTTCTGGATGAAGTCGCAGAACATTGCCACGATGGATGAGGATCAGTATCTTCTGCCCCGGACGTATGCGCGGTATACGTCAGAGCAACGGCAGCTGTTCCGGGCCTGGCCGCCGACGCTGGAGCGGGAGTTTGGGGAAGGCGAGAAAGGATCGCAGCGTCATGATCACGATCGATAGAGAGGAGCTCGGCGGAATACCCGCGCTCATTTTGCGTGATACACGGGTTGAGGAAGCTCCGCTCGTTGTCCATTATCATGGCTGGACGGGGGACAAGGGCAGCATAGAAAACCCGGACCAGTCGCTTGCGCAGCTGGCGTCGGCGGGATTTTGCGTGGTTGCGCCGGACTGCTTTGAACACGGTGAACGGCGGACCGATGCCTGGTTTCGGGCGCAGTTCAACGGCTGGGCCTTTGTGTGTGAGGCGATGGACCGGACGCGGGCGGAGGCGCCGGATCTGTTTGAAGCGGCTCTGGCGCTGCCTTACAGCGCGGCGCGCGATCCGCAGGTATGCGGGACCTCGATGGGCGGGTTGATCGCGCAGATGGTATTCGCGGAGAACCGGGCGTATGTTTCGATGGTCTCGATTGTGGGGCGGTCCAGTTTTTACCAGGCCGATGAGTGGTGCCGGCAGGCGCAGCGGGGGACATGGAGCGACGAGTGGTGCGCGCAGTACTCCACGCAGTCTCACCCGGAGCGATTTACGGACCGGCCGGTACTATTTATCGACGGGGGCCTGGATACGGACTGCCCGGCGGCCACGAATGTGGAGACAGTGCGTCTGATCAACGAGCGGGGAGGGCGAGCGGAGCAATTTGTTGATCCGGAGGTCGGCCATGCCCGCTCTCCGTCGATGCGAGACAGGTTCGTTGACTGGATCATCGCGCACGGCCAGCCGCCACTGGCCGGCGCCTGACAGGAGGGCGCCGGCCAGGAGTTGGCCTATCCGGCTGGTCGCCGCTGAGCGCAGACAGGAGCCGGCACTTACCGTGAATGCATAGAAAGGCACAGGAGCACAACCGTGGACACGAGTATGAACGCGCGTCATGACGTCAACAGGATTATTGCCGAGCTGGATGAACGGGGTTACTGCGTAATTCCAGGTGTGATTACGCCGGAAAAGGCGGATGAAGCCCGAACGGTACTGGAAGGTCTGCTGGCCGAGGAGGCAACTGAGGGCACCTGGCGGGCACGGACGCAGCGCGTTGCCCGCATCGCCGTCAAAGATCCGATCTTTGTGGAGCTGATGGCCCATCCTCTGATTGTCGCGATCTGGAAGGCGTACCTGGACGAGGATGTGATCTGCTCGACGTGGACCTCGAATACGGCCTACCCGGGCTTCAACCGGTACGGCTGGCATCCGGATTTTCCGTTTCAGCGGGTGAACCAGCCCTGGCCGACGGACAACGTCAGCGGGCAGACGATGTGGCTGCTGGATGATTTGACGGTGGAGAATGGCGGCACGGGAATCATGCCGTACAGCCATCTGAAGGGTCACCGGCCCGCGCCCGAAGTCGCTCACAAGTGGATGGAGGGGGCAGAGATTTTGACAGGTCAGCGCGGTAGCGTGATGGTGATGAGCGGCAAAACCTGGCATTCGGCGCGGCCCAATGTGACAGACAAGCCGCGGTCGGTGTTGCTGGGTATGTATACGCGGCCATTTTATGTTACGCAGGAGGACATGCGCGCGCAGCTGGCGGATCTGGAAAACCCGTCGGAACTGGTGCAGCAGCTGATGGGCGCGCACCAGTGGCAGCCGGGTGTTGTGACCAACCGGTACTAGCGAGGGCGGTCCTGTGAATGTGCTGGGAGCAACGCCCGCGATACATGGTCGCACCATTTTTTCGACTGGGTCGTCGGGCATAGAGAAAGAGTAACATATCAGCTGAGGAGGAAGGCGATGCCGCTGATCAACCTTAAACATGCAGAGACGTTTGTAGAGGGTCTGGACCACCCTGAAGGCGTGGCGCTGGGGCCTGACGGGAACCTATATGCGGGCGGCGAAGCGGGGCAAGTTTACCGGATCGACTATGAAGAGCGCCGGGTCGAGGAATACGCGAATACGGGCGGTCTGAATCTGGGCATGGCGCTGGATGCCGCTGCGAATGTCTACATCTGCACTGCCGACCGAGGGGCAGTTTACAGGGTGACGCCTGCGGGCAAGGCAACCCAATACAGCGCCGGCAGCGAGGAGCGTCCGATGCAGACGCCGAACTATCCGGCGTTCGATGCGGACGGGAACCTGTTTGTGACCGATTCGGGCACGTGGTATGGCAACGACGGCTGCATTTTCTGCGCGGCCGCCGATGGGACCACGACCGTGATCGATACTGAGAACAGCCAGTTCCCGAACGGCTGCGCGGTGAGCCCGGATGGGCAGTTTCTCTATGTAGCGATGTCGCTCAGTCCTCCCCAGATCGTCCGGTTTCCGATTGAAGGGGGAAGGAAGGTTGGACCGACGGAGACGGTGGTGGAACTGCCGCGCATTGTGCCCGACGGCCTGGCTTTCTGCGAGGACGGGGGATTTGTGATCTCCTGTTACCGCCCGGACACAATTCTGCGCGTCCTGCCAGGCGGGGATCTGACCGTTTTGATGGATGACTACGAAGGAACGATTCTGGGGGCGCCGACGAATGTTTGTTTTGGCGGGCCCGGGTTGTCGGAGCTTTTTTGGGCCAATCTGGGGCGCTGGCATCTGGGTGTGAACGCGCGCACGGGTTTGAGAGGCGCGAGGTTGTTCTATCCTGATATTGGTTGAGGCGGCGTGCGGCGGCGGAGCGGCATTCCTGTCGTTCATTGGCAACCTCTGATCAGTTGTATATAATGGATGATAGAAGCGTGTGGAGCGCGGCGTCGCAGACCGCCTTCCACTAACCACCGATTGCGCCAATCCCTGCCATCGAAGAAGCTGACATGTCCTACGGCGCGTCTGCAGGAACCAATCTACTCCCAATTTCATCACAGCTGGGTCGGTACCGGATACAGGAGCCATTGGGACAGGGCGCGACGGCGGTTGTGTACCGCGCACAGGATTTGACAAGCCGCCAGGTTGCGCTCAAGGTTTTAAGCCCTGTGGCTGCGAGCCAGGCCCATATGCGCGCGTGCTTCGAGTCAGAGTATCGGACTCTGGCCCGGTTGCGACATCCCGGCATTTTGCGCGTCTATGAAGCGGGCGAGGCGAATGGACGGCCGTTTATTGCGATGGAGCTCGTCGAAGGGGGCACGTTGGAGCAGTTCCTGTTGCGGGCGAAAACGGTGGGTGAGGTGGCGGCCATCGACATAGCCCGGCAGGTAGCGGAGGCGCTGGACTATCTGCACGGATTCGGCTTTGTTCACCGCGACGTCAAGTCGTCCAACGTGCTGTTGGGGCCGATGGGGCGGTCGGTGCTTTTTGATTTTGGCACAGTTTACGACGCGGATGGAGTGATGGAGAATGCGCCGGGGATCTATGGGACGCCGGCCTTTGTGGCTCCGGAGCAGATACGGTCAGACGGCGAACCCGACAGCCGCTCGGACCTGTACAGCCTGGGCATTGTGCTCTATTTGATGGTTACGGGGCGCAGGCCGTTTTACGGATCGAGGGAAGAGGTGCTGGATGCGCATCTCTCGGAGAAACCGCCGCCGCCCTCTGCATGGGGATGGGTATCGCCTGAGCTGGAGCGGATCATTCTGAAGGCTCTTGAGAAGAAGCCGGAGGACCGGTTCGGAAGCGGCGGCGAGTTTGCGCTGGCGCTGCGGGGCGTGGAGGTGGAAACGGAGACGCCGAAGCCGCGTTTGGCGACGCGATTGCGAGCGTGGCTGGAGGAGACAGTGCGGCCTGAGTAGGGATTGGGCTGCCCGGTTCGCGCACGAGCCGGGCAGAGCGGCTATTCGTTGAGGCCGTTCAGCAGGGCCAGTTTTACTTCACCGATGGCCCGCGTGACGTCGATTTCACGGGGGCAGGCCTGGACACAGTTGAATACGGTGCGACAGCGCCAGACGCCGTCCACATCGTTGAGCACGCGCAGGCGCAGGTCGGCGGCGTCGTCGCGGTCGTCAAAGATGAAGCGGTGGGCCTGGACGATGGCGGCGGGGCCGATATAGTCCTCATTGGCCCAGAAGCTGGGGCAGGAGGTGGTGCAGGCTGCGCAGAGGATGCATTTGGTGGTATCGTCGTAGCGTGCGCGGGCTTCCTGGCTCTGGTAGCGTTCACCGGAGGCGGGCAGGTTGTCGTTGATGAGGTAGGGCAGGACGGCTCTGTATTTGGCGAAGAAGGGCTCCATATCGACGACCAGGTCCTTGATCAGGGGCATGTTGCGCAGTGGTTCGACCTGGCACACGTCGCCGACATCCTGCATGAGCACTTTGCAGGCCAGGGCGTTGCGTCCGTTGATGACCATGGCGTCGCTGCCGCAGATGCCGTGGGCGCAGGAGCGGCGCAAGGTGAGGGCGCCGTCCTGGTACCACTTCACCTGATGCAGAGCGTCCAGCACCCGGTCGCTTTCCTCCACATCCACCCAATATTCACCCCACCAGGGCTTGGAATCGGCCTCGGGATTGAATCTGCGAATTCGCATTTTGATGCGCATATTAGTAGGTTCGCTCCTCTGGATTGTGGATTGTGATGTTCACGGGCGCGTACTCCAGGTTGATCTTGCCATCCACCTTTGATGCGTAGGTGTGGGTAAGCCAGTTCTCGTCGTCGCGGGCCTTGAAATCTTCGCGGCTGTGCGCGCCGCGGCTTTCCTGGCGGGCGAGGGCGCTGGCCGCGGTGACTTCGGCAAGGTCGAGCAGGTTCTGGAGTTCAATGGCTTCGAGGATGTCGGTGTTGAAGCGCTTGCCCTTGTCCATGACGGTGATGTCCTGGGCGCATTCCTGTAGTTCCCGGACACGGTTGAGGGCGGACTGGATGCCCTCTTCGGTGCGGAAGACGCCGACGTTGTCCATCATCAGGGACTGCATTTCGGCGCGCAGGTCGGCGGCGTTGTACTGACCGTCCTTGTCCATCATTCTTTGCAGCATTGCCTGGACAGGCTGCCAGGTTTCCGCCGGCAGCTCGGCCCAGTCGTTCTGCTGGCAGTAGGCTGCGGCGGCCTTGCCGGCCCGTTTGCCGAAGACCACCAGGTCGACGAGGCTGTTGGTGCCGAGACGGTTGGCGCCGTGTACGCTGACGCAGGCGACCTCGCCGGCGGCGTAGAAGCCGGGCACGACGGCGCCCGAGGCGTTGCGCTGCACTTCGCCGTCGACATTGGTGGGGATGCCGCCCATGGCGTAGTGGGCGGTCGGCTGCACGGGCATCGGCTCCACCGCGGGGTCGATGCCGAGATAGGTCCTGCAGAATTCGGCGCTGTCCTCCAGTTTTGTTTCCACGACCTGGCGGCCAAGGTGGGTTGCGTCGAGGTGGACATAGCGCCCGCCGTCGATGCCCTTGTTGTCGCGGACTTCCAGGTAGATGGCGCGGCTGACCACGTCGCGGCTGGCCAGGTCCTTGAGGTTGGGCGCGTATCGCTCCATGAAGCGCTCGCCGTCACGGTTGCGGAGGATGCCCCCTTCGCCGCGCACGCCCTCGGTGATGAGGATGCCCATTTTATAGATGCCGGTTGGGTGGAACTGGAAGAACTCCATATCTTCCAGGGGCAGGCCTTTGTGCAGGGCGATGGCGGGGCCGTCGCCGGTGAGGCTGTGGGCGTTGCTGGTGATTTCCCAGATGCGGCCGAAGCCGCCGGTGGAGAAAATCAGGGCCTTGCCGTGGAAGACGTGGAGGTCCCCGGTGTCGATTTCGTAGGCGATGACGCCGGTTGCCTGGCCGTCGGCGGAGAGCAGCAGGTCCAGTACGTGAAACTCGTCGAAGAAGCGGACATTGCGGGCGATGCACTGCTGGTAGAGCGTTTGGAGGATCATGTGCCCGGTGCGGTCAGCTGCGTGGCAGGCGCGGCGAACCGGTTTTTCGCCGAAGTTGCTGGTGTGGCCGCCGAAGGGCCGCTGGGCGATTTTGCCTTCTGGCGTGCGGTCGAAGGGCAGACCCATGTGTTCCAGCTCGTAAATGACATTGACGGCTTCCTGGCACATGATATCGACTGCGTCCTGGTCGGCGAGGTAGTCGCTGCCTTTAATTGTGTCGAAGGTGTGCCATTCGGCGCGGTCCTCATCGAGGTTGCCGAGGGCGGCGCCGATGCCCCCCTGCGCGGTGCCTGTGTGGCTGCGGGTGGGGTAGAGTTTGGTCAGGACGGCGGTATCGCTGCCCTGGCTGGCGTAAAGCGCGGCCATGAGCCCGGCTCCGCCGGCGCCGACAACGATTGTTTCGAATTTATGCGTATGGATCATCTTGTCCTCGTGTTGCGGAGCGGTGGTACAACTGGCGCCGTGTGGGATTGCAGGGGAGCGTGTCCGGGGCTGGCGTTCGCCCTATCCCATCACGCTCTCGAACAATCGTCCCAGGCCGCCGGCGCCGAGAATGATCGCCAGACTGCCCAGTAGAATCAAGAGCAGGCCGATTCCGTAGACAGCCGCGGTGAGCAGGAAGTTAAGGATTTTGTTGTGAACGTAATCGTTGATGGAGAAGCGGACGCCGTTCATGCCGTGCGCCATGCCGATAAACAGGAGGGAGGCGTCGAAGAGGCGCCAGAATACGCCGGCCGGACCCGACCAGCGTTCGGCGATATTGTCGAAGGTGATGTTTTCGACGCGCACGAACATGTGCATGTAGAGCAGGTGAAAGACAACGGTGACAAACATCACCAGCCCGCTGAGACGCATGAAGAGCCAGATTTTGTGTTCGTGATTTGGCGCTCCGTAGCGGAGTTTTCCCTGGACTGGTCTACTTGAAGATGTAACTGCCATGGCGCGCTCCTCAGAAGAGTCCCTGCAGAGTGATGATGGCTGCCGGCACGAGCACAATGGCGACGAGCGCGAGCTCGATGCGGACGATTGTGCGTTGGTATTTACCCAGGGCCGGGAAGAAGTCGATGATGATTATTCTCATGCCGTTGGCCGCGTGATAGAGGACGCCGAACAGGAGGAAGACCTCCATGACCTTAGCCGGGGGAGAGGTGTACAGGGTTTTGTGGACCCATTCATAGGGTTCGGGCCCGATTGCGGCGACGAAGATGCTGAGGATGTGCATATAGAGGAAGAGCACGATGCCAAGGCCGCTGGCCCGATGCAATATCCAGGCCCACTGGCCCTCCGCTCCTCTGTAGGATATGCCTCTGTAAAGCGATGCTACGAGGGCAGCCATTGGCTGGGATCTCCTTGGCGCGAGTTGTGGATTTGGAAAGACATCGAACCCACGTTGCTCCGGAGGGAACAGAACAGATCGATAGATAAATCATAATCATCCCCGTTGATCCTGTCAATTCAGACCGGCGAAAAAACTGGATCGGAGGGGCTGGGGCCTTGCAACAGCCGGGTTTGGCGCGGCCCTGGGTTGGCGGAGCGGGCCGCGTGCGGGGCAGCGGCGGGCAGACGGTGCATTCGTTCATGGACGCAGGCAATCGCGGTCTCGATATGGCGGGCGTAGGGGGCCGGCGTACCTACCAGGTATCGTCACTGGGGTCATGCGGATCCATCTGCGCGGTGGAGACGTTCTCTACTGCTGCTCTTCGTCCCAGCGGAGTCTCGCCAGGAGGACATCCGGCTCCCAGACGTCGATTTCGACGGTCGGCGTAAGGGACTCGATGTTGTAGACGACGAGCCGAAGTTCGTAGACGCCGGGCGAAAGGTCGGGCGGAATTTCGAGTTCAAACCAGGTGTCGACCGGTTCCTGGGCGAGCCACCGGCTTGTGGCCCTGGACTCCGAGTCGGTCAACACTTCGTCCTGTTGGAGCACTCTGTTTCCGTTCTGCTCATGGATGCGCAGGGAGACTGCGAAATCGACTTCGATGGGCGAGGGGATTCGCCACCGCATTCCGACCCAGAGGGTCAGATCCTGTCTCAGAGTGACGGTTCCTTGGGTGGAGAGGCGGTCTTCGCCCTGCTCCAGGGCAAAGCCGAGCAGATCGATGCCGCCGTCGTAGTTGACGGCTGCTCGGCGGCGGCGCTCAGCCTGGATCGGGTCTCCGCCGCCGGCGATGAGCTGCCTGATTCGGGGGAGGAGGTCTGCGGAGGAGGCCACGAGGGCGAATTTGCCTTCGGCAATGCTTGACCCGCTGATGCCGATGACGGCGCCGGTATCTGACACGAGCGCGCCGCCGCTCTGGCCGCCGGCGATGGAGGCGTCGGTCTGGAAATAGGTGAGCCGCCCGGACTCATTTTGACGCAGGCGGGAGAGAATACCCTTTACGATTGTAGGTTGGGGGAAGGATTCGAATTCGGCGGGGTAGCCAATCAGATACATGTCAGCGCCGATGGGTGTGCTTTCTCCGTCGATCAGGGGCAGGGGCGCGGCGGCGACGTTGATTGGGCCGAGCACGGCGAGGTCGGCTTCCTGATCCCAGCCGATCACCGGGACGCCGTCGAACTCGGCGCCATTGGGGAAGACGACGCGCGCCGATTCGAAGGGATAGACAACGTGGCGGTTGGTAACGAGGAAACTTCCCTCGATCAGCACGCCGCTTCCGCTGGCCTCTTCAGTCTGGACGTAGGCGATAGCCGGCGAAACTTTCTGGAAGATCTGGGCGGAGGTGAGCTTGGGGGGAATGAAGACCTCGATCGTTGCGCTCTCGGTATTGGCCGTAGTGACGAGAGGAGCGTAGATCCATGCCTGGGCCCCGCGAAATCGGATCCGCCACCAGTCGCTCGTATCATTTCTGGCGATGATTGGGAACTGGTCGCCGGGCTGCGCGGCGCCGACGATAGGGTAATAGGTTCCGGGCCCGCCCCGAATATTCATGTTTCTTTCGACGAGGACAACGGGTTCGGGAACGGGCGTCTGTGTGGGCTTCGAGGCCACGTCAGGGAAGACTTCGGGGATCGGGGTTGGGTTGGACGGGGTAGCGGTCCCGGTCGGCTGATCGACTGCGGTGACAAGGGAACCGATGAACTGGGGCCGGAATTCAGAGATTAATGACAGAGCCAGGAGAAAGAGCAGGACGCCGGCGACAGCGGCCTGGATCCACCGTCCCTTTGCCCTGGGTTTCGATGGCGGGGCGTCGAAGGCATAGCCGCAGTGACTGCAGAGGGATTCAGTCTGCGGGATGAATTGTGCGCAGTCCGGACAGCGTCTGTAGAGTGTTTCTGCCATTTAAGGATTTCGGACCAGTCGCGGCGAGAGTCTCGTGACTGGCTATAGGCGGGGCCGCAAATGAGGCGGCCCGCGCAGGTTGCGCGGGCCACTCTGTTTCGAGCAGATGTATGCGGCGGCGCAGACCTACATATTGTCGATGAGCGCCTGACCGAATTCACTGCATTTGAGCAGCTCGGCGCTCTCCATCAGCCGTTCGAAGTCATAGGTGACTCTCTTCTGGCCGATCGTTTTTTCCATCGCCTGAATGATCAGGTCGGCGGCCTGATGCCATCCCAGATGGCGGAGCATCATTTCGCCGGACAGGATTACGGAGGAAGGGTTGACTTTGTCCTGGCCCGTGTATTTGGGCGCGGTGCCATGGGTGGCCTCGAAAATGGCGCGGCCGGTCTCGTAGTTGATATTGGCTCCGGGGGCGATGCCGATACCGCCCACCTGCGCGGCCAGGGCATCGCTGATGTAGTCGCCGTTCAGGTTGAGGGTGGCCAGGATGTCGTATTCTGCTGGACGCGTCAGGATCTGCTGGAGCATGGCATCGGCGATAACATCTTTGATGATGATGTTTTCGCCTTCCGCGGCGGGCAGATGCCGCCAGGGTCCGCCATCGAGCAGTTGCGCTCCGAAGCTCTGGTCGGCGGTCTCGTAACCCCAGTTGCGGAATGCCCCTTCGGTGAACTTCATGATGTTGCCTTTGTGCACGAGGGTTACGCTTTTGCGCCCGTTGTCGAGTGCGTATTGAATGGCGGCGCGCACGAGGCGGTCGGTGCCCTCCTGGCTGACCGGCTTGATGCCGAAGCCGGCGGTGTCGGGGAAGCGGACTTTGGCGTAGCTTTCCGGGAAGGCCGAATTGAGGAGTTCTTTGAACTGTTCCACTTCGGGGGCGCCTTCCTCGAATTCGATTCCGGCGTAGATATCCTCGGTATTTTCGCGAAAGATCACCATGTCGACCAGTTCCGGCTGTCTGACCGGGCTGGGGACGCCGCTGAAGTATCGGACCGGGCGCACGCAGGCGTACAGGTCGAGCCTCTGGCGCAGGGCGACGTTAATGCTGCGGATGCCGCCGCCAACGGGTGTGGTGAGAGGGCCTTTGAGCGCGACTTTGTAGTCATCGATGGCGTCCAGGGTTTCTTGCGGCAGCCAGACGACTTCATTGTACACGTCATTGGCCTTGTCACCGGCGTAGACCTCCATCCAGACGATTTTTTTCCGGCCGGCATAGGATTTGGCCACGGCCGCGTCAAGCACTGGCTGGCTGGCTGCCCAGATGTCAGGGCCGGTGCCGTCTCCTTCGATAAAACAGACGATGGGATTGTCCGGCACCTGCAGATTTCCATCTTGATCGATTTCGATCTTTTTGCCTTCGCTGGGAACGACGATGCGCTCATATACCATCAGTGAAAAGCCTCCAGATAGGGTGAAAAGAAGTCTTACGACAGGTCATGGTCAACTTCAGCAAGCCAGGTTGCGTCGGTACGTGAAAAGATTTCGCCTGAGCGGTTCCGGCTCCAGGGCCCAACGAGCCAGTAGATCAATCGTGCGGCGGATGCGGGGGTGAGCAGTTCGCCCTGCTGGTGGGCCTGATGGAAGCGGCTGAAATCCAGGCTGGAGCCGTGTGTGTCGATGCTGCGGATGTCTGCCTGCATTTCCGTATCCACCATGCCGGGAGCGAGGGCGTTGACAGTGACGCCGGTGACGCCATCGGCCAGCAGTTCCGCGGCCAGGCAGCGGGTGAGCATGTTGAGTCCGGCTTTGGACGCGCAGTAGGCGCTCCAACCGGGGACAGCGTGGTCGGCTGCGCCGCTGGTGATATTGAGGATGCGGCCGTAGCGTTGGTCGAGCATAACGGGCAGGACGTTGCGGGCAACTTGAAATGGCCCCACGAGATTGGCGACGATATTGTAGGCCCATTCCTCCGGGTCTGCCTCGCGGACCTGTTCAACGGGCCAGACGATGCCGGCGTTGTTCACGAGGATGTCGACGCGGTCAAACTGGGAGAGGGCCGCTTCCACAACTTCCTCGATTTCATCCGGATTGGCGACATCGCAGGGCACAGCGATCGCCTTCGCGCCGGCGCTGCGGATGCGGCTGGCAACGGCCTCGACCTGGTCCTGGCTGCGGGCGGTGAGGACGACGGCTGCGCCGGCTGAAGCCAGCAGATGGGCGGCGGCAGCGCCGATGCCGCGTCCGCCGCCGGAGATGATCGCCACCTGCCCCTGGAGTTTTCTGGAGTGTTTTCGCTCCGTCATCGTTAGTAAGTAGGCCGGGGCCTTTCTGCGCGACCGGGACGCAAGCCCGGGAGAGAAATAAAAGGTTCCGCTGCGCCGCGGGTTGGCGTTCAATTCTGGTGAAGTCTACCAGAAGCCGGCCTAAACAACTATTTCAAGGTATGAACGCATACGGTAATGCAGCGGCCTATGCCATAATATTGTAAGTGGGGGCTCTAAACGGGCTCCGGGTTCGAGAGAGGACATCTAATTTAAGGGGAGTTTCGATACTGATGTACAACTTTATGACTGAGGCCCACGATGGTTGGCATTACCTGGCTTCGCTGGCGCTGGTTGTCGCGGTGGGAACATTTCTGGTCCAGTGGGCGCGCGGACAGGCGTGGAGCCGGTTGGAGCAGCGCGTCGGGACGTACGCCATCATTGTGGTTGATATCCAACTGCTGCTGGGTTTGATCCTGTGGGGCACAGGGTGGAGTCTGGGCATCATCGGGGCGAATGCGGCGCGTACGATAGAGCATCCTTTTACGATGTTGCTTGCGGTCGTCTTGCTGCACGTTGGCTGGATATGGACGAAGAGGTCGGACGAATCGGTCCGTATACGCAGTGGCGCGGTGACTTTTGTGGTCGCGGGGCTGCTGGTGTTGGCGGGCCTGGGGCGCATTCAGGGATGGTTTTAGACAACCGGGGGGAAAGGCGGCCGGTCCGGCGGCTCTTGGGAACGCTCTTTTGGCAGAGTTAACGCGGCGGCCTTGCGTCACAACGATCAACCGTTGTATTCGCCGAATGCGGCGACGACGTTCTGGCCGCCGAAGCCGAAGGCGTTGACGATGGCGTAACGCACCTTGTGGTCGAGCGGCTGGTTGCCGACGACATCGATACCCAGTTCGGGGTCTTCGGTGTAGTTAATCGTGGGTGGGATGACATCCTCGCGGATGGCCATAACGGCAGCGAGCGCGGACTCGGCGCCGGCGGCGCCGAGGGCATGGCCGACCATGCTCTTGATGCTTGTGGTTTTGGGGGTTGGTTGACCGAAGACCTGGCGGATGGCAAGGGCTTCGACCTCGTCGTTCAGTTCTGTGCCGGTGCCGTGGGCGAGGATGAGGTCTACTTTTTCCGGGGCGAGGTTGGAGAAGCGCAGGGCTCTGCCAATGGCGCGGCTGGCGCCGTCTGCGCTGGGGTCGGGCGCGGTCAGGTGGTAAGCATCGCCGGTCAGCGCGCCGCCGAGGACCTCGGCGTAGATTTCGGCCCCGCGGGCGAGGGCATGCTCCTCTGTTTCCAGTATCATCGTAACAGCCCCTTCGCCGCTTACAAACCCGTTTCGATCGACGGAGAAAGGGCGGCAGGCCTGTTGCGGCCTGTCGGTATCTTTCGAGAGCGGCCCCATGTTGCCGAAGGCAGCGAAGGTCAACATTGAGATGGCCGATTCGGTGCCGCCGGCGATCATCACATCGGCTTCGCCCCTCTGGAGAAAGTGAAAGGCCTCCAGAATGGAGTAATGGCCGCTGGCGCAGGCTGCGGTGCTGGTCATGACGGGGCCGCGGGCGCCGACGGCCATGGAGACGACGCAGCTGGCGGCATTGGCCATAGCGCTGGGCACGACAAATGGCCCCACGGTTCGCCAGGACTTTTCGACCAGTTTTTCAGTTGCGTGCTCGATTTCGATGATGCCGCCGCCGCCTGTGGCCATCATGACGCCGACTTCGTCGCGATTGGCGTCGGTGATTTCCAGTTCAGCGTCGGACAGCGCCTGTTTGGTGGAGGCAACGGCAAATTGGGTGGCGCGCGCCGTTCGCCGAATGAACTTTCGGTCCATATATTGCCGGGCGTCAAAGTCCCTCACCTCGCAAGCGATGTTGTAAGGCATTTCTCCGGCATCGAACAGCGTGAGCGCGCCGGCGCCGGATTGGCCCTTCAGCAGGTTCTTCCAGAAGGCGACGGGATCATTGCCAATGGGTGTGATCGCGCCCATGCCTGTGATCACAATCCGTTTCATGCGAACCTTCCTTCATCATTCAAGTCGCGCCATTTGGGACGTGGAGTTGGTCATACTCAAACGGGGGAATTGCGCTGGCCGGATTGTGGAGTTGGCGTTCCCCATACGAACTCCGGCGATAAGAATATAGTGCTCAGAGCCGCTGGCTGCCGTTGCAGCCGAAGGGCAGAGCTCCTTCGTCGTCCAAAAAACAGGTTAGAGGAGATTATAGAGGAGAGAAGTCTTGACGTCAAAATCATGGGGGATTTTTTTGAAGGCAGTCGGGGAGAAGTAGGCCGGGCGCAGAGGGCCGGCGGCGGAAGGATCGCCGACAAAGGCGTGACTTGCGGGTCTTCCGCGGGCCTGGAACGGTCACGCCTTTCCCAGCAGCGCGGCCAGCAGCGCCATGCGGATATACATGCCGTTGCGCATCTGGCGAAAGTAGGCGGAGCGGGGATCGTCGTCTAAGGCGTAGCTGATCTCGCCGACGCGGGGCAGCGGATGCATGACGATCATTCTCTCCCGCGCCTGGGACATTAGGGCCTGATCAACGATGAAGAAATCTTTGACCCGATCATATTCGGCCAGATCGGTAAAGCGTTCCCTCTGAACGCGGGTCATATAGAGCACATCGGCTTCGCCGATAACTGAGTGCAGGTCTTCGACCTGGGTATAGGAATGGCCGGAGGCGTCAACGGCTGCCAGCACATCGGCGGGCAGGCGCAGGATCTCCGGGCTGACGAAGATGAATGAGACGTTGTAGTTCAGCAGCAGTTTGGTCAGGCTATGCACTGTGCGCCCGAACCGCAGGTCGCCGACCAGGGCGACAGTCAGTTCGTCGATTTGGTGCAGCTCTTCCTGCACGGTAAAGAGATCGAGCAGGGCCTGTGTTGGGTGTTCGCCGACACCGTCGCCGGCGTTGATCACAGGTTTTTGTGCATAGTAGGCGGCAGTTGCGGCGGCGCCCACTTCGGGATGGCGAATGACGATCACATCGGCGTAACATTCGAGGGTGCGAATGGTATCGGGCAGGCTTTCGCCTTTGCTGACGGAGCTGTACTGGACGTTGTTGATGGGGATGACCTGGCCGCCAAGACGCTGCATGGCCGCGGTGAAGCTGGAACTGGTGCGCGTGGAGGGTTCGTAGAAAAGGTTGGCCAGAATTTTGCCCTGCAGCAGTTCCGCGCTGCCGAAACGCTCGACCAGCACGCGCATTTCGTGCGCGATACTGAAGATGGCATTTAGCGACTCGCGATCGAACTGATTGACGCTGAGAATGTCCTCGCCGGCGAAGCTCTCGATCGTGTTCGTCATGTTTACCTTTCCAGGTTCCTCTGATGCAGGTCCAGACCCAAACTGTGGGCGGTACGGCAATCGTCACTGTTTGCGTGCGGCCTTCACGTCGCCAGAGCAGTTGGCGCCGGATGCAGGCGTTTCAGGCCGGTCGCCGACCGTCAGGCGCCAGACGATTGAAACAGCACTCGTCCACTGCCGGGCTCGGCAAGGACCTGCTCGCCGTCAAAGACAGTTGCGCCGCGCAGCACGACTTTTTCGACACGGCCGATTACCTGGCGGCCGTCAAAGGGCGTCCAGCCGCAGCGAGTGCGCATGTGGGCGTCATTCAGTGTAAACGCATTGTCTACGTCCACCTCGATCCAGGTCTGCGGCTGTTGCGGGAGCGCGTAAATGCGGCGGGGATTTTCGACGCAGCGCAGGAGCAGATCGTCCAGTTCCAGACGGCCGTCTTCGACGGCTGTCAGGAGCAGGGGGAGCATGGTTTCCACGCCCGGGACGCCGGGGAGCGGGGTTGACTCGGTACGGGAGCCATCTGTCTCTCTACCGGATTCTCCCGGTGATTGCATGCCCTTTTCGGTAAAGGTATGCGGCGCGTGGTCGGTGGCGAAGATGTCGATGACCTCGAGGTTTTGCCAGAGGCTGGCCACGTCGTCGGGGGAGGCCAGTTTGGGCCGCATGTCAAAACGGTTGCCGCCGCGGTTGTAGTCCTCTTCGGAGAGAAAGAGATGATGGGGTGTGGCTTCGCAGGTGACCGGGATGCCCTTCTCTTTGGCCGCGCGGATGAGTTCGATCTCGCTCCGGCGGCTGACATGGACGATATGCAGTGGGAGATTGTAGAGATGGCTGAGGGCCAGGCAGACAGGGACCATCAGTTCTTCGGCATGGACGGCGATGGGGCCCAGCGCCGCGGTGGAAGGCTGCGCGGCGTCGTCGTCTGGGGCCTTTGTGTCGGGCGCTTGATGCCGCCAGCCGTCGAGCTGTTCGGCGCGCTGCGCCCACGTTTGGAAGAGACGGTGGAGGAGACCCAGCTCTTCGATGCGCAGGCTGCCGAAGGTTTCGTTGACATAGATTTTGAGACCACAGGCGTTTTGCGCGACAGGGAGGTAGGCATCCACGTCAGCGACGGTTGCGCCAACAAAGAGCCCAATATCGCAGACTGCCTTTGCTTCGGCCAGGCGCACTTTTTCACGCAGGTTGGCCGGGGTGGAGGTGGGGGGGACGGTGTTGGGCATGTCCAATACGGTGGTCACGCCGCCGGCCAGGGCGGCGCGGCTGCCGGAATGGAGGTCCTCTTTCTGGGTGTGGCCCGGTTCCCTGAAATGTACGTGGGCATCGATTAGGCCGGGCAGTCGCAGCGTTGTCATGGTTTCTCTGTTGATGGAAGACAAAACTGCCCAATTCTACTTGAATGTCAGTGAAGCGGCAACCGCGTGGCATTGCTGGGTGTGAGCCAGATTCCTTGGGGGCCGGCATGAATCAGGAAGGGGCAGGAAGGAAGTAGGATGAAAGCAGGATGGAATCAGAATTTTGGGATGGAGGGGGATTTGGGGATTAGGAGTAATGGGGCGGAGTGGGATGGGTGAACGCCTTCAGGAGGCGGCACTTGACCGGTGAATATGCTGCTGCTATGCTAAGCGCGGCGTAAGGAGAGAAGCGCCGGAGGAGCCCGTCAGGAGGTCGTCTTCAGTTTTTGGGCTGAAGGACTGACCCTACCGCAACCGAAGCAGGCGTTGGCGGCAGACCGCCAAGTTCCGACCAGGAATGTCCACCCCTCGTCATATCCGTCTAGGCAGCCGCGGGTCGGCCCTTGCTCTGTGGCAGACAGAGCATGTGGCGGAACGTTTGCGCGCTCTGTACGCTGGCCTGTCTGTCGAAACGGTCGTCATACAGACCAGGGGAGACCGGTTCAAGGAGAGCCCCTTGCCGAGCATTGGCGGCAAAGGGCTTTTCACGCTGGAGCTGGAAGAGAGGCTGCGGCAAGGCAGCATCGACGGGGCGGTTCACAGCCTGAAGGATCTGCCTGTTGATGATCCAGAGGGACTCGCGCTGGGCGCGATTCCGGCGAGGGGTGATGCCGGGGATGCGCTCGTGGCGCGGGCCGGAAACGGGATTGCGGAGACGGGGGCGCCGAAACAGACTGGATGGACAGGGAGGAAGTCACCGTGGTCTGCTGGGCTACACGAAGGGGCAGTGGTGGGGACGGGTAGCCGGCGCAGGGCGGCCCAGCTCCTGGCTCTGCGTCCTGACTTGCAGGTGCTGGAGATTCGGGGCAATGTTGAGACGCGTGTCCGCAAGACGCTTGATCCGGACGGACCATATGACGCCGCGATACTGGCTGTAGCCGGCCTGAAACGGCTGGGGTTGGATGCCGCCATTTCCCACACACTGCCTTTTGGGACGATGTTGCCGGCGCCGGGCCAGGGCGCGCTGGGGGTGCAGTGCCGCCGGGAAGCGGCGTGGCTGGCGTTCTTCGGCGGCATCGACGACAAGGAGACGCGGGCAGCGGTGACGGCAGAAAGGGCCTTCCTTGGTGGACTCGGCGGAGGCTGCCGCGCGCCGGTGGGAGCGTTGGGCGCGTGGGGCGAGAAAGAGGCAGACGGAAAGGCCCGAAGACAGTTGGAGCTCCGGGGACGAGTCAGCGCGCTGGACGGGAGCCGCCAAATTGATGCCAGCTTGACCGGCGCAATTGACACAGCCGAGCAGTTAGGCCAGGACCTTGCCCAGCTGATTATGCAGAAGGGCGCCCGGGAGGTCATCGAGCAGATCGCTGCTGAGGAAGATGGTTCCGAAGTGGGCAGGCAGGCGTAGCAGATTGCTTTTGTCCAACCAAAGAAGAAAGAGCGAGCAAGATGAACACACAGAAACTCACAGGTCTTCGAATCGCCAATACACGGGGGCTCCGGCAGGCGCCTGCTCTGACACGATTGTTGGAAGAGGAGGGCGCTGAAGTGCTGCACTACCCGACGATTGAGATTGAGCCCAGCGCGGACTCTAAGGATTTTGATGCGGCGCTGGCGGAGCTGGCGCAAGGGCATTTTGACTGGCTGATCGTGACCAGCACGAACACTGTGTATATTCTGGCCGACCGGATGCGGGAACTGGGCATTGACCTTGAGAGGGTGGCTGAATCCAAGACAAAGGTGGCGGCTGTGGGCTCGGCGACCTCGACAGCAATCTCCCAGGAATTGAACCTGGTGGTTGACCTGTTGCCGGAGGAATATGTGGCTGAGGCCCTGGTCGCCGGTCTGCAGGTGGGCAAGGGGAGCCGTGTATTTCTGCCGCAGTCGGCGATTGCGCGCCCGGTGCTGGTGAAGGCGCTGCGGCGGGCGGGAGCGGAGGTCCGGAATGTGAAGGCATACGAGACGGTGGTCGGCCATGGAGGGGATGATTTGCCGCAGCATTTCTGGCAAGGGGACGTGGACGTCGTCCTGTTTACGAGCGCTTCGACTGTTCACAATTTCGTGAGCCGGCTCAAGGCCGAGAGCGGCGATGCCGGCATGCTCTGCGACGTGACGGTTGCCTGCATTGGACCGATGACTGCGGAGGCGGCGCGGAGGCACGAGCTGCCTGTTCGGGTTGTGGCCGAGAGCCACACAGTTGAGGGTTTGGTCCAGAGTCTGAAGGCCTACTTTGCGCGGCGGGGACGGTGATGGCGCGGGGTTTGGGCGTAGGCTTCGATGGCCGAGCCGGGAACTGTCTGGGATACCGAAGGCGCTACAATGCGAAATTCATTTCATCTTTTCAGCGGGAAATTGGTGTTGCCAAAAGCTGGCGGGCGCCGCGATCAGAGTACGGACGCGTCTGACCGCTTGCACGAAGGGAAGACGGCGGAGAATCTATGAACAGCCTACAGCTTGTACGAAAAACCGTCAACGGCCAAGCCGCCGCGGACCCGGTTCTGCGGCCGCGGCGGACGCGGATCAGTTCTGCGCTGCGGAGCATGGTCCGCGAGACGACGCTCTCGCCGGCCGATTTCATCTATCCGCTGTTTGTGCGCCATGGCCGGGGCGAGCGGCGCCCGATTGGTTCGATGCCGGGGCAGTGCCAGCTTTCGGTGGATGAATTGGCGCAGGAAGCCGACTCGATCATGGAGTTGGGGATCCCGGCGGTTCTGCTGTTTGGCATTCCGGCGGAAAAGAACTGGTGCGGGAGCGACAATTTCAGTCCGCACGGTGTGGTTCCGGAGGCGATCAGGGCTCTGAAGGAGGCGGCTCCGGAGCTGGTCGTCATCTCCGACATGTGTTTCTGCGAATACACCGATCACGGTCACTGCGGGGTGATCAATACGCCGTTGGTGGACAGTTACAACGCGGCGCTGCCGGAGGGATATCTGCTGAACGACCCGACGCTGGAGCTTTTGGGGCGGGCGTCAGTGGTCCACGCGGAGGCAGGGGCGGACATCATTGCGCCGTCGGCGATGCTGGACGGCATGGTGGGCGCGATTCGCGGAGCGCTGGACGAAGAGGGGCTGGCGCACGTACCGATTTTGAGCTATGCGGCCAAATATGCGAGCAGCTTTTACGGGCCGTTCCGGGAAGCGGCGGAGAGCCCTCCCTCGTTCGGCGACCGCAGCCAGTATCAGATGGACCCGGCCAACCGCCGCGAGGCGCTCAGGGAGGTCGCGCTCGACGTAGCCGAGGGCGCGGACATGATCATGGTCAAACCGGCGCTGCCCTATCTGGATGTGCTGGCGGCGGTGCGGGAAGAGTTCAGGCTGCCGACTGCCGCGTACCAGGTGAGCGGGGAGTACGCGATGCTGCACGCGGCCGCGGCGAACGGGTGGCTTGATCTGAAAAAGTGCGCGCTGGAGAGCCTGACGAGCATCAAACGGGCTGGGGCGGACATGATTCTGACCTACTTTGCCAAGGATGCGGCCGTTTGGCTGGCCGAAGAAGGGTAGCAGGGAGGCACGGCGGTGGTCAGTGGTCAGTGGCGAGAAGGGCTTTTGACGATGCACGGGGGAAATACAGCGGCACTGGGTTGAGCGGGTATGAAGCGCGCCGTCAGTCTTGAGATTGCTGATTCAGGTGATGCCCGCCCGCAATCGGGGTGGGAACTAGATTGACGGCGATTTGCTTGTCTTTGGGTGATTGGCTATACTGATTCGGCTTTTTGGAAAGGGCGGTCATGGGTCAGGTTCGTGTGCCGCCGCTTTCAGTTCGGAGAGGTCGCATAGTCTGGCCGAGTGCGCGGGCCTGGAAAGCTCGTAGGGTGCAAGCCCTCGAGGGTTCAAATCCCTCCCTCTCCGCCTCGCGTGTTTGCATCGCTTCGTCAGTCGCTGGGTCCTGTGCGGCAGGACACCGTGAACCCCGTCAGGGCCGGAAGGCAGCAGCGGTAAGCGATTCGTTCTGGGCGCCACAGGGTTGCCTGGCAGCTGGCGAAGCGGTGCGAACACGCGACTTTTTTTTGTCCAGTCAAATTCAGTTGAACTTCAGATGCCGGTGGAAGGCGGCCGGACCGGGCGGCGGGGCGCGAGCCCAGTTTGGCCGGGCGCGGCCGCGGGCACACGGACTTGAATCCTCTTGCTGCAACAGAATGCGATCCGGATCTACCTGGTCATAGGCGGGGGCAGGGCGCTGTTCAATGCGCTGGTCTTCACGATCAACCTGATTTACCAGGTGGAGACGGTGGGGCTGAATCCTCTGCAAATGGTGCTGGTGGGGACCGTTCTGGAGGTGACGGTGGTCCTGTTTGAGGTGCCGACGGGCGCGGTGGCGGACGTCTATTCGCGGCGGCTGTCGGTGATCATCGGGCTGGCGCTGGTGGGCTGCGGATTTCTGCTCGAGGGCTCGATCCCGATGTTTTGGGCGGTGCTGGGCGCGCAGGTGCTGTGGGGCATAGGCTATACGTTTCTGAGTGGGGCGCTGCAGGCCTGGCTGGCGGACGAGATTGGCGCGGAAGAGGCGGGGCCAGTCTATCTGCGTTCTTCGCAGGTCGGGTTGATTGCCGGGCTGGTCGGCATCGGCGCCAGTGTGTGGCTGGCGCGTCGCTGGCTGCAGTTGCCGATCCTGGCAGGGGGCGTGCTGTACCTTGCGCTGGCCGCTTTCGCGGCGTTGACGATGCCGGAGAGGGGCTTTAAGCCGACGCCGCCGGAGGAACGCGAGACGTGGAAGCAGATGGCGGACACGGCGCGGGCGGGGCTGCGCGCCGTGCGCGGGAGCCCGGCGCTGCGTATTGTGGTGGGGCTCAGCCTTGTGACTGGTTTGTATAGCGAAGGCTATGACCGTCTCTGGACACCTCATCTGCTGGACAACTTCAGATTTCCCGTTTTTTTCGGCCTGGATGACGCCGTGATCTGGTTTGGGATTATTGGGATTGGCGCGACGATGGCGGGGATTGCGGCCAACGAACTGGCGCGGCGCGGCGGGGCGACCGAGGAACAGAGGAGGACGGTCAACTGGCTGAAGGCGCTTTACGGTCTCTTGCCGTTGAGCCTCCTGGTCTTGGCTTGGACGGGCAGTTTCTGGCTGGCGGTACTGGCGCTATGGGCGATCAACATCTGCCGCAGCACGATAGACCCGCTGGAAAACGCATGGATCGTACGCAATACGCAAAGCGCGCAACGTGCGACGGTAATTTCAGTGTGGGGGCAGGCGAATTCGCTGGGCCAGGCCGGGGGCGGGCCTGTTCTGGGGTGGATCGGAACGGCGGCGAGCGTTCCGGCATCGCTGTCAGTTTCTTCGGCGCTGCTGTTGCCGGCGCAGTGGCTGCTGGCGCTGGCAAGGCGAAATGGGGCGGCAAGTGATGAGACAGTCCAGGACTGAATGGCTTAAAGGCAAGGAGAGTCGATGGGCAGGGTTGCAGGCGGCGTACAGGGTTTGAGAATTGTGGAAGTTAAGGAGGAAAGTCCAATATGGGAGCAGATTTGGCCTGTTGTTGAGCAGTTGGCGCAACGGCCGTACTTTGAGGCGGATGCCGGGCACTTCCATTCGAGCCATGTGCTCGCTGCGATTTTGGAGGACCGATCAGTGGGTTTTCTGCGCTTTGTCGTGCAGAGATTGGGTGAGGACGAGGGACGGCCGCCGATCGTTTTCCGGGACCGAACGCTTTACGAAGCGAAGATTATCGCATTCGGTGTGTTGCCGGAGGAGCGCAATCGCGGCATAGGGCGCACGCTTCAGAAGGAAGCGATGAGACGGGCGCGGGCATTGGAATGCTGTCAGGTCCGCTCGCGAAGCGACTATGGCAACAGCGCCAACTACCATCTGAAGATCTCGCTGGGTTTCGGTATCCAGCCCAGTCTGGAGAATGATTCAGTCTATTTCGTGATGGCGCTGCCTGCTGAGGATAGGCTGGAATTCTCCGGCGGCGAAGGCGCATAAATCTTGACTTGACGGGTGGATTCAGCTATACTTGTGTGCAGATGGGGATGAACGGCTTCGACGGGGCATTGTCAGGCCTGAGACTGCAAGCCGTAGAGCGTCGACTACGTAAAAAAGGCGCAAACACATACATATGCCAAAAACACAGGCATGGCTTTCAACTTTGGTTTCACCCCGGCCGCTTCCGCGGCTGCGGCGGCCTAAGTAAGCCACCGGCTCTTTAAGAAGGGCCACGGCCCGCCCCGGTGGGGCCAGCAGGCTGGGCGGTTGCCGACATAAACTGTGAGCTGCGGCAGCGGTACGCCGATAGCGCTGTCTAAGAGAATCGGCTAGTCGGTGATGGGCCTCGTGTTGATCCGAGGACCACCGACAAAAATGAGATAGATCAACTAAGCTTGTAGACGTTTCAGGGCGAATGTTGCGGACGCGGGTTCGATTCCCGCCATCTCCACCAACATAGAGGGGCGCAAGCGATAAAGGCGTCCTTGTGCGGAGGGCGATCCGGGTGCGTAACCGGGTCGCCTTTTTGTTTGCGGGGTGGAGGGGCTGCGCGTTCCTTTGCATGGCACAGCTCATGAGCGGAGGACGGCGCTGGCAATTCAGGTGACTTCGTTTAGAATGGACGCGTAACCGTCGCGTGTTTGACGTTGGACCGATGAGGGGCGTAAGACATGGACAGAGAGCAACTGCTCGAGCTGCTCAAGGAACACAAGCCCACTCTCGCGCAACGCTTTGGCGTTGTGGAACTGGCTCTGTTCGGGTCGGTTGCGCGCGGTGAAGCTGACAGCGACAGCGATGTGGATATCCTGGTGCGGTTCGACGGCCCAGCTACATCACAACGGTTCTTTGGCGTTCAGTTCTACGTTGAAGACTTGCTGGACCGATCTGTGGATCTGGTAACCACCAAGGCGCTGCGGAAGGAACTGCGCCCTATTGTGGAAAGGGAAGCGGCTTATGTGTGAGGCGGAGCTTGAACGACGTGACTGGCGGCTTTACATCGGGGATATGTGCGAATTCAGCGAAAGAGTTCTTACCTACACCGAAGACCTGGACTTGGATGCTTTCCTTGACGATAGCCTGGTCTACGATGCTACTCTCCGCAACATTGAGCTAATCGGGGAGGCCGCAACCCATATTCCGAGCGAAGTGCGCGAAGCACACCCAGAGATTCAGTGGCGTCAGATAATCGGAACGCGCAATCAAGTCGCGCACGCGTACCTGGGACTGGATGACGACGTTTTATGGGACATCATATGTAATGACATTCCGAACCTTCTGCCCGCGCTGCGGACTCTGTTGGAATCTGAGGGAGGAAGAGACGCGGAGAGCTAGGTGAAATGGCTGACGCTGAGAGAAGCTGCCCCTATGAGGTGTAGCGCGGCCAAGCGGTACTTTCGTTGGCGGTGGTTCTGTTCTGGGAAACATGGTTCATTGAACCGGACAGGTGAATCGCATAGTGCGTTCTGAGCTCGAGCATTGATTACTGCGGGGTAGTGGTGACAGGAGACAGGGAGATGTTGACCCGGATACGTCTTGAAAACTTCAGATCCTGGAAGGACACTAAGGACATCTCTCTCAGGCCGATAACCGGTTTCTTTGGCGCGAACAGTTCAGGAAAGTCGGGACTGATACATTCCATATTGCTGCTGAAGCAGACTGCCGAATCGGCCGATCGCGGGAACGTCTTCAATTTTGGCGGGAAGACTGCGCGAGTGGAGATGGGCGACTTTGCGAGCGTGCTGCACCGACATGAGAAAGACTGCCAGCTGAGAATCTCGCTTGGATGGAGAACTGAACGGGAAGTAAAGATTACGGATACCTTCAAGAGCCGGGATGTCACTCGCAGCAAAGATGTAGGGTTTGACGTCAAGGCCGGACTGGAGACGTCCCGGTCAAGTTCGAATGTGGTCGTGAAGGAAATGTCCTATCGCGTTGGCGATGCCCAGTTTGGAATGCGCACGGACTCACGCAACAGATTCAAACCGTTTGCCAAAAGTGTTGATTTTGAGTTTGTTCGGAGCAGGGGAAGACCCTGGGAAATCAATTCACTTGTCAAGTGTTATGGATTTCCTGACACGCTGCGAGCAAACTACCAGAACGCCGGCTTCCTTTCCGACCTCGAATTCGCCTTGGAGCAGCGTCTACAAAATGTCTATTACCTGGGTCCTTTGCGCGCCTTTCCTCAGCGGACCTATACCTGGTCCGGCGGGGAACCTACTGATATGGGACAGGCGGGGGAACTGGCCGTTGATGCGCTGCTGGCGGCCCGCCAGCGGGGGCGGAAGATCAGCCCAGGCTATAGAAGGCGCCGACTGACATTGGAGCAGTATGTCGCACGGTGGCTGAAGGAGCTTGGCTTAATCCACGACTTCCGCGTCGTACGCGTTGCCGAGGGAAGCAATCTGTTTGAGGTCAGGGTACGAAAGAGCCCGGGAACGGCTGAAGTGCTCATACCCGACGTCGGGTTCGGCGTATCGCAGATCCTGCCTGCGCTTGTCCTCTGCTTCTACGTGCCGGTAGGCTCGACGGTCGTCCTGGAGCAACCTGAGATTCATCTGCACCCAAGTGTCCAGTCCGGTCTAGCTGATGTCTTCATTGACGCCTGGCGCAAGCGGGGCGTGCAGATTCTGTTCGAGAGCCACAGCGAACACCTGCTGCGCCGGCTGCAGCGCCGCCTCGCCGAAGAGGCGCTCAGCCATGATGAACTGGGACTCTATTTTTGTTCTGTGGAGAATGGCGTCTCCAAAGTCGATCAGCTTGATTTAGACCTTTACGGCAACATAGCAAACTGGCCGCAAGACTTTTTCGGTGACCAGTTCGGCGAAATCGCGTCCATGAGCGAAGCCGCTCTGAAACGCCGCCAGACTGCGGTGTGAGAATGGATAGGCCTGAGGTGGTGGTGGACTCAAACGTGCCGATCACGGCAAATTTCAGGGCGGAGCAGGCAGGGCCGGAATGTGAAGCGGCCTGCATACGGGCGCTTAAGGAGATACAATCCGGGCGCAGAACGCTTCTGGACGACCAAGGGTTGATTGTTGAGGAATACCGCAAGAGCCTCAGCCACTCTGGGCAGCCGGGCCTGGGAGACGCCTTCTTCAAATGGTTGTGGGAGAACCAAGGGAACCTTCGGCATTGCCGTAAAGTACCCATATCGTTCCATGCTGTCAGGGGATTTGCGGAATTCCCTGCTGATCCTCAACTCGGTGCATTTGATCGTTCTGATCGCAAATTTGTCGCCGTTGCGCGGGCGAGCGGGACACGGCCTGAACTCCTTAACGCCACGGATACTGACTGGTGGCAGGACCGTAGAGCGTTGGAGGAGAACGGAGTCAGGCTCGTTTTCCTCTGCCCGGAATTGATGGAGAAAGGCGGTTGACGAACCGGGCCAACAGCGTTTGCACGACCTCAGTCGCAGATGGCCAGGAGGTTCGTGGGGCTCAGGACTGTGCGCCAAGCGGCCGGCTTTCAGCTTTTCAACTCCAGATAGGCAATCTCCTCTTCAGACAATTCGATCTCGGATGCCTCGACGTTCACATTGACCTCATCGATGTTTCGAGCCCCTGACAACGCGTGGATGCCATCGGGCTGGTTGAAGACGTAGGCCAGCGCGATTTGGGGCACGGAGACGTCCTTGCTGGCGGCCAGTTCCTGCACGCGGTCGTGGCGTTGGAAGTTTTCCTCTTTGCAGTAGACCTTAACGGCAAGCTGATCATACCATTCGGTGAAGGTGTCGAGGTTGTCGCGGCGGAAGCGGCCGCTGAAGAAGCCGCCGGCCAGGCTGGACCAGACGAAAAGGGTGACGCCGTTGGCGCGGCACCAGGCGCGGTCGTCCTCTCCGGCCGGGCCGCTGACGCTGATGCAGTCGCGCCAGGGCGGCTCTATCTGGACGGCGAGGCTGAACTGGGGGCTGCTGGCGACGAAGGGTGTGAGGCCGTTCGCGGCAGCGTATTCGTTGGCCTCTCGCAAGCGTTCGGCACTCCAGTTGGAGCCGCCGTAGGCATCGATCTGGCCGGCCTCCTTTGCTGCGTGGAGCGTCTCTACGATTGGGCCGACCGGCTTTTCGGGGTCGTCGCGGTGTAGCACATACAGGTCGATACTGTCGACTTTGAAGCGGGCAAGGCTGTCGTGGAGATCGGACTGGATATCGAAAGGCGTAACCCGCTTGCGGTCCTGACTGTGGTGGGCGCCTTTGCCGAGGATGACGATCTCATCGCGCAGGCCGCGTTCGTTTATCCACTGGCCGACGGCGCGCTCGTTGTCGCCGCCGCCGTAGCCGTGTGCGGTGTCGAGGCAGTTGCCGCCGGCCGCGTGAAAGGCGTCCAGAACAGGGAAGGCGTCTTCGAGGGTCTGCGTGTTTATCCACATCGTTCCCAGCACGAGCCGGGAGACGGGTTTGTCGATGCCGGGGATTCTGGAATAAAGCATGGAGGGGACTCCTCAGTGTCGGTGGCGAAGGGATGAAGGCGCTGTGTACGACGGGCGCAAGGATTGCAAATGGTGATTCGGAGCAATCGGATTCGTTGATGACTACGTCGTCTTGGTCGGCATGTGCGGCGCGCCCAGCGCTGGGCTGGCAGAATCTCCTGGCTGGCCGCTCTGTGGTTCACAATCGCAGGTGACCGAACGTCGTTGCCGTCGATCAATCCGGCAATGCATCAAGCAAGCGCCATGCCCTTAAACGCCTCCACCTGGCCGCGGATGGCGCGTTCGGTGGGGAGGCGTTCGATGCTGGAGGCGCCGAAAAAGCCGGCGATGCCGGGCATCATCTTAAGGGCGGCGCCGACGTTTTCGGGCTCGTCGAACGGTCCTCCGTGGCAGATGACTGTCTGGTCGGGATTGACTTTGCGGCCGGCGGCGGCCATGTCCTGAACTTTGTCGACGGCTTCCTCAAGAGTAAAGGCGACCGCGGCGCCGATGCTGCCGGCGGTGGTGAGGCCCACGTGGGCGACGAGGAGGTCGGCGCCGGCCTCGGCCATGGCGGCCGCCTCTTCCGGCGTGAAGACGTAGGGGGCGGTGAACATGTCGAGTTGATGGGCGATGGCGACGGCCTCGACCTCTTTGTCATAGCCCATGCTGGTGGCCTCCAGGTTTTGGCGGAAGGTCCCGTCGAGAAGGCCGACGGTTGGGAAGTTCTGCACGCCGCTGAAACCGATCTCTTTGAGTTGCTTGAGGAAAACGGGCTTGAGGCGGAAGGGGTCGGTGCCGCAGACGCCGGCAAGGACAGGTGTGTCCTGCACTACGGGGAGGACTTCGGCGGCCATCTCGACGACGATGCCATTGGCGTCGCCGTAGGGCATCATGCCGGAGAGGGAGCCGCGGCCGGCCATGCGGAAGCGGCCGGAATTGTAGATGATAATGATGTCGGCGCCGCCGGCTTCGGCGAACTTGGCCGAGATGCCAGTGCCGGCGCCGCAGCCGACGATGGGCCTGCCCGCGGCCTGCTGGGCCTGGAGCCGGGCGATGATCTCCTGTCTTGGAATCGACATTTGGCATGCTCCTTGGAGGTCTCGCAGAGCGGACCGGGTGGTAGAGAGGGGGCGGGGTTGGTGGACGAGTCAGATTTCCTCTCCCAGCATCTCCAGCAGAATTTCGACCGCTTTTTCGGCGAACGCCGGATCATTGATATTGGCGTCCACTTCGATCAGCGGTATGTCGGCGCGCAGGTCGTTCTTGATGGCGTCGTAGCAGGCCTGGTCGGCGCCTGGATCCCAGAAGCGGTCGCCATCGCTGTCCAGCATGGAGACGCCGGCGAGGGGGAGCAGCAGGGAGACTTTGCCGGCCTGGCCGGTGTTGGCGGCCGCGGCCAGCATCGCGCCCATCTGCCGGTTCTCTTCTTCATTGGTACGGAGGAGAGTGACTTCCGGATTCCACTGGTAGAGGTTGCGCTCCCGGTAGCGTTCGGGCACGGTCTCGATACCGCCGAAGTTGGCCATGTCTACGCAGCCGGGGACGATGACGGTGGGAACGCCCTGGCGGGGCGCGGCCTGGACGCGGTCGGGCCCGGCGCTGAAGACGCCGTCGCAGATCTCATCGGCGAGCTCGGTGGTGGTCATGTCGAGGCAGGCGGCGATGTAGCCGTCGGTGATCAGGTCCTCCATTGTGCGGCCGCCGCTGCCGGTGGCGTGGAAGACGAGGACTTCGTAGCCTTGGGCTTCGAGCAGGTCGCGGGCGTGGTCGACCGCGGCGGTGGTGTTGCCGAACATGGAAGCGGCGATGAGGGGCCGCTCGTTGGCGGCGGCCTCGGCTTCGGTCTTGACCATGCCGGCGATGGCGCCGGCCGCGTTGGCGTAGATGGCGCGGCTGAGGCGGTTGATGCCGGCGACGTCGACGACGGAGGGCATGAAGGTGATATCTTTGCTGCCGGAGTAGGCGCTGACATCACCGCCGCCGACGGTGGAGACCATGAGTTTGGGGACGCCGACGGGCAGTGTGCGCATGGCGGCGGTGGCGATGGAGGTGCCGCCGCTGCCTCCCATACCCAGAATGCCGTCGAATCGACCTTCGTCGTAGAGGCGCTCCACGACGGCGGCGAGGCCCTGGGCCATGGTCCGCATCGCCTCATCCTTGCGCGTGCCGGAGGCCAAGTAGGCCAGATGGCCTCCGGCGGCGGCGGCCACATCGGCGCGGCTTACATCCGGCGGGAAGGCCGGCTGGCCCATGACGCCGAAATCAACGACGAGCGTCTGCAGACCGGCCGCTTCGATGATATCTTTGACAAAAGCGTATTCAGCGCCTTTCGTGTCCAACGCGCCGACGAGAAGAACGGTTCCGGACATGACGCACCTCCAATGAACTTGCGCAGCTGGGCCTGTGACGGCGGGAATGCCCGTTGGCGCTGGGCATTCCCGGTTTCGAGTTTGGGTCCTTCTACCTATTCGTCCAACGTTTGGATCGGGGTCGGTCGCGGCGAGTAGCGGCGGGAAAGCAATCGGTCTGGCGAGGGCCGGGATAAAGGGAGCAGGGCGCCCCGCCTCTTACTTAATGCAGCCTGCTCCAGTCTTTCAAGCTGCGTGGGACGCCTCTTCGGCTTCCTGGGCTTGGCGCAGGAACTCCTGGACCTTGACCGGCCGGCCTGTGTGGCTGCTCTCGATGGCAGCGAAGATCAGGGCAACGGATTGCAGGTTGGCCTGGACGTTGGTCTCCATGGGCGGGCCGCCGTCCAGCCAGTCGAGGAATTGGGCAATGAGCCAGGTGTTTCGCCATTTGTCCTGTTCCATGAGGGGGACTTCCCGGCCCTGGCCTTCGCGGCTGTACTGTCTTGGCTGATAGGGGAAGCTCTCGATACGGCGGTTGTCCATGATCAGGGTTTCGTTTTCGCATTCGGCGCGGAAATACTCGTGGCTCCAGCCGTTAAAGCCGCAGGCGTTTGTTTTGGCGCCCTCATAGAAGGCCCGCGTTCCGTTTTCGAAAGTCATCATGACGTGGCCCTGGGAGCCGGTATTGTACTCTCCCCAGGTGGGATTCCACGTCTGGGCATAAAGTGTATCGCACTTCGCGTTCGCGAGGTCGGCGATGATGTCGAGGTGATGGACGGAGCCTTCGATCATGAGGGTCTCTTCCATGGTGTGGCGGAAGCTGGCGCCCCAGTCGCCGAAGTGGCGGAGACCGCAGGTAAATCGGCAGATTATGTAGTCGATCACGCCGAGCCGCCCGGATCGCAATTCGCGGCGCAGGGTGGTTTTGTCCTGGTCGAAACGGTGGCTCATGGTCACGCCCATCTTTTTGCCTGCCCGCTTCACTTTGGCGGCGATGCGCACCGAGCCCTCGAGGGTGTCCGCGATCGGTTTTTCCGAGATGATGTGCATGTCGTGAGCGAGGGCGACATCGACGACGGATTCGTGGAAGGCGGGAGGCACGACGATAGAACAGAAGTCGGCGGGGTTTTCATCGAAAGCGCGCTCGATGTCGGTGTAGCACTTTTCGGGCGGCAGGCCCAGGTGGTTCTGGGCATTGATGTGGACATCGGGGTTTACATCCACGGCTGCGACCATTTCGATGCGGCCGTCGGCGATATTGGGCGGCAGAAAGCGGGAGCACCAACCGTTGCCCTGTCCGCCGGTTCCGACCTGAATCATGCGGTACTTGCTGGTCATGAGGAGGTTCCTGTCTGGGTGGTTTGTCTGTCTGAGAGTTGGATAGAAGGTATCAGCGCAGGGAACGCCAGGGCTCCTCTTCGAAGACATCGACGAGGGCGTAGCCTTCGTCCCCGATACAGGGGCCGAGAATGGCCAGCAGTTTGGCGGGGCGGCCGGAGTCGTTGTAGGAGGCGTGGACGACATCGGCGCCGATGAAGGCAGAGTCTCCGGTGGAGAGCAGTTGCTTCTCCTGTTCGATCCACTGTTCGATTGCGCCGTCGATGACGTAGATGACCTCCTCCTGGTCGGGGTGTTTGTGAAAGGCGTGGCCCTGTCCGGATTCCAGGGTCACTTCGATGACGACAAGGTCGCGGGCGGCGGTGGTGGCGGGGCGGCTGGCCCATCCCATGACACCCCAATCCATCTGATCTCGCTCCATGGTCGAGGCAGTGATAAACTTACCTTTCATTGTCAAAGCTCCTGTGAGAAGTTCTCTGCGGGCGTTGGCGGCAGGAAGAGTCCGAGAGATTGAGGTCGAACCTGTTTGGTGGATTGGCAACGGCGGTGATTTTGGCCCTGCAAGTATACCATAGGGAAGGCGGCGGGACACGATAAACGGTCAGACTTTACGGATTGGAGAAGGAGAGATGCGCGCAGAACGAAGTGCTCATTGGAAGCAAAAGCTAAACGAATCTCGCGAGGCGCTGATGGGGCTTCTTGACGGTCTTTCGCGGGAGCAGTGGCAGACGCAGGTATTTTCTGAAGGCGATGTGTGGACGGTGACCACCGTTCTGGCCCATCTGGTCGAGAGCGAACGAGGGATGAGCATCCACGTGCATAAGATTCGCAAAGGGGAGGCGACGCTTCCGGAGGACTTCGATCTGGAGCGCTGGAATGCCGGTCTTGCGCGGCGCGTGGGGGATGTTGCGCCTGAAGAGCTGATGGCCAGTGCGGCGGCGACGCGAGCCAGGACGTTGGAGGTGATGGAATCGCTGGAAGAAGGCGAATGGGAACTGACCGGACGCCACCCGTCCCGGGGAGAGATCACGGTGGCGCAGTATTACGAGACGATTCACGCGCATGAGGTTGGCCACGTGCAGGATTTGCGGGAGGCGCTGGGGATTTGAGGAGGAAGGAAGCGTTGCGGGCGGCGGGCAGAGCCGGCGCCGCGCCTCTGCATGGCCCTGGCAGGATACGCCGCGAATGACTGAACACCGACGGCCTGTTTCTCAGGAAGTATAGCGGGCCACTTCGGCTTCGTCGATGTCGACGCCGAGGCCGGGCTGGCAGGGCGCGGCAAAGCGGCCGTTTTGGGGCGTGGGATAGGCGCTGGCAATGGACCCTTTCCAAGCGTTGGCTTCGTGACTATGCTCCATAATCTGGAAGTTGGGGATGGCGAGCGAATAGTGAATGGTCGCGGCCACGGAGAGGATGCCGCCGCCGCCGACGTGGGGCGCAACGGGCAGGTTGTAGCTGTCGCAGAGGGCGGCGATGCGTTTGCCTTCGGAGAGTCCGGTGCGGGCGATGTCGGGCATGGCGACGTCGAAGCTGCGCAGCGCGATCCAGTCGCGCCACTCCCAGACGGTGCGCAGCCACTCGCCGGTCGCTACCTGCATGGCGAGGGCGCGGGCGATTTCAGCCTGGCCGCGGATGTCCTCGGGCTGGCAGGGCGCCTCCAGCCAGCGTACGCCCAGGGCTTCCAACCCGCGCCCCAGCTCGATGGCTTGCGATACGTCGCGTGTGCCATGCACATCGACCAACAGCTCAATTTCGGGGCCGGCAGTCTGGCGAACCGCTTCCACGACCGCCAGTATCTGGGGATTAGGCATGCGCAGGTGCAACTTGAGGGCGCGGTAGCCGGCGGCAAGCAGCGTTTCCGCGCTGTAGACGGCTGCGTCGGGCTGCGTTCCGCCCATGCCGGCGTAGACCTGGACATCGGGGCGGAAGCTGCCGCCGAGGAGCTTGTAGACCGGTTTGTTGAGGGCCTTTCCGAGCAGGTCGTAGAGGGCCAGATCGACGGCTGCCAGCGCATCCACATAGAAGCCGGTGATGTGACCCCGCTCGCGCATGGCGCTGTAAAGGCGATACCAGATATATTCGACGTCGAAGGGATCTCTGCCGAGGACGAGGGGCGCGCACAGGTCATCTACGATTGCGGCGGTGGCGCGGGGCGCGACCGGCGCCTGGCCTTCGCCCCAGCCGACCAGTCCGTTGTCGGTCTCCAGGCGAACCAGGCAGGTTTCATGGTTGCGGGAGTAGATCGAAGTCCAGGCATCGGCGGCGATGGTGTAGTCGCCATAGGATTCGACCTGGTCGGCGCCTGACCGGGACCTATCAGCGGACGGCGGTATCTTGATGGGAAATGCTTGGATCGAGGAGATGCGCATCTGTTTCTCCATGTTTGGCGCGGCATTGGCGTTGCGGTCTGGCGATGGAATTCAGTTTCAAAGATTTGATGCGGCCCACATGCGGTCGCGTCTCTGTACTGGACTATAGGCGATTCTGCGATCTCAGACAAGGAGCGCTTTCGTGGCGACTGCCGGCCCCCACCACCGATACGCGTCAATAGGCAGAAGGGTCTTCAGCTATATCGCGGAGGTCTTCCTCCTGTTTGCGGGCGTGCTGGCTCTGCAGGGCCTGTTGATTGCGCTGAGACTGAATCCCCTGGCGCAGGGTGTTTTGAGCGGAGCCGGATTTTCCAGGGGCGAATATCACTTGTGGTTGCTGGGCACGGTCGATCTGCCACTGATTCTCTACTACACGGGGACACTGGGCTCTCCGGCGCGGGCGACAATTGTAATGCGCTGGCTGGGGTTGCGTTTGGAGGCCGCGAGCGGGGAATCGGTTGGCTATGCGCGGGCGTTGCTGCGAACTGTCGTGATGTTGATCCCTTTTGAGGTCAACCATTTCTTTATGGTTTGGGCAAACTCGCCTGCGGGAATACCGGACCGGCTTGCGCTCCAATACGCATTGGTCGGCGCATTGATCCTGGCGTATGTGGGGGCCGCGGCGCTGTCGCCCAGGCTGCAGAGCATCCATGACCGGGTAGCGGGCACTGTGGTTGTCAGAACTGCAGTGGAGAGTGGTCAGTGAGCAGTTGTCAGTGGGTGGAGGGGCGGAGACGCGCCGCAGCCCATGTTTCCTGACAGTTCCAGATCCGGGGCAGGTGTCGGATGGGCGTTGTTTGCCCTTATGCTGGCGGTAGGCTATAATCTGGCGCATTATAACCGGAACGGATTCTTCTTACCCTCATCACCGTACCGGGACCCGGGTTGACGACTCTCTCGGCAGCAGGACAACACCATTTTTGAAAAGAATTTGGGATGGGTTTTTCAGGGCACGCACCGTCGGGAACCTCTCTTAAGGCGTGCGTTCAACTGGGAAAACACTTTAGCAAGAAAGAGCACTGACTAAAATGGTCAAATTGGCGGGCACACACAGTTTTGACGCACCGAAGAGCGAAGTATGGGAAGCGCTGATGGATCCCGACGTGCTTTCCCGGATTCTGCCTGGGTGCAAACGGCTGGATAAGACCGCGGACAACGAATTCAGCGGCGAGATCAGCATTCGGGTCGGGCCTGTGCAGGGAAATTTCAACGGCAAGGTCACGCTGGATGACATTGATGCGCCGAATGGTTACAGGATGGAGATTGCAGGCCAAGGGCGGCCCGGATTCGTGAAGGGAGTTGGCACGCTGCGGTTGGAGGGCGATGGGCCGACGACGCTTCATTATGACGGCGATGCGCAGTTGAGCGGGCGCATTGCCAGTGTGGGGCAGCGCCTGGTTGACAGCACGGCGCGTTCTCTGACCCGGCAGGGCCTGCAGTCGCTCGATAGCATCATCGCGGCGCGCCTGCAGCCGGCGCAGCCGGAGGTTGGCGGGGGCGATGCGGCGACGGCGCCCTCGAACGGTACGGAGGCGGCATCGGGCGCGGACGAGCCGGGAGCGGCTGCGCCGGGAGGCGCCAACGCGCCACGCGGGCAACCCGAGGCGGCGACGCCCTCTACAGTGGAAGTTGGCGTCAATGTGGCCCGAGACATCGTCTCGGACCTGGCCAAAGAGATTCCGATCGACAGCAACGGGCGCAAAGCGCTTTACATTCTAGCCGGTTTCGCCGCGATTGTGTGGATGTGGCGTCAACTATTCGGCAAAGCCAAATCGTAGGTATTTCTTCAAAACTCCAAAAGAGGAGGAAGCTCAATGGGTATATCCATCGAACTGGAGGTCAATGGCGCCAGCGTCAGCAAGGAGGTTGAGCCGAGGCTGCTTCTTGCGCATCTCCTGCGCGAGGAACTGGGCCTGACGGGCACGAAGATCGGTTGCGATACGAGCCAGTGCGGCTCCTGCACGATCCTGCTCGATGGGCAGGCGGTCAAATCGTGTACCGTTCTGGCGGTTCAGGCAGACGGCAGCGAGGTAACAACGATCGAGGGCCTGGCCAACGGGGAATATCATCCAATGCAGCAGGCTTTCTGGGACAACCATGGGCTGCAGTGCGGCTTTTGCACGCCGGGCATGATTATTTCCTGCGTCGACCTTTTGAACTCGAACCCGCAGCCGAGTGAAGATGAGATTCGCCATGGGTTGGAGGGGAATCTGTGCCGCTGTACCGGATATCATAATATCGTGCGTGCGGTGCAGGCTGCCGCCGAGACGATGAACGGCTAAAGGAGGAACTGGAATATGGCAGGTGAAAGCAACGGCGCGGGTGTATTCGGTTCATCCATCCGCCGAAGAGAGGATCCTGAGCTGATTACGGGTCAGGCGAAATATACAGATGACCTTCAGCTGTCAGGGATGGTCTACTGCACGGTATTGCGAAGCGACTACGCCCACGCCAAGATAAACGGAATCGACGCCAGCGAAGCCGAGGCGCTGGACGGCGTGATTGCCGTTTACACGGCCAAAGATATCGAGGCGAGCGGCGTACCGGGCGGCATTCCCGTTGGCTGGCTGCTGCCGGACATGAAGATTCCCGAGCATTACATGCTGGCGAAGGATACGACGCGCTATGTTGGTGACGGCGTGGCGATCGTGGTGGCGGAAGACCAGTATACGGCGCATGACGCGCTGGACTTGATTTATGTGGATTACGATCCGCGCGATGGGGTTGCCGACCCCAAGAAGGCGACGGAGGACGGAGCGCCGCTGGTGCATGACGAGGCGCCCAACAACATCGCCTTCGATTGGGAGATTGGCGACAAGGGGCAGACGGACGCGGCGTTCGCCAATGCTGCCCACGTGGCCAGCCTGGACATTGTCAACAACCGCCTGATTCCGAATGCGATGGAGCCGCGCGCCGCGCTGGCGGATTACAACAGCATCACGGGCGAGTTGACGCTCTACATGACGACGCAGAATCCGCACATTCACCGGCTGTTGATTAGCCTGGCTTCGCTGGGCCTGCCGGAGCACAAGATCCGGGTGATTGCGCCTGAAGTGGGGGGCGGATTCGGCAGCAAGATTCACCATTACGCGGATGAGGCGATCGCCGCGTGGGCGTCGATGCAGGTTGGGCGGCCGGTGAAGTGGACGGCGACGCGAACTGAGACCTATCTGACGGATGCGCACGGCCGCGATCACGTGACGCACGGCGAGCTGGCGATGGACGCTGACGGCAGGTTCATCGGGCTGCGCGTGGACACATACGCGGCGATGGGCGCGTATCTGTCGACATTTGCGCCGGCGGTGCCGACCTATCTGTACGGCACGCTGATGTCCGGCGAGTATGATCTGCCGGCGATCCACTGCCATGTATACGGCGTCTTCACGCACACAGTCCCTGTTGACGCGTACCGTGGTGCGGGCCGGCCCGAAGCCACATTTATAGTCGAACGTCTGGTGGACGAGGCCGCGCGTGTCTCCGGCATCGATCCGGCCGAGATCCGACGACGCAATTTCGTTTCGCCGGACGCCTTTCCATACCAGACGCAGGTTGCGCTTGAGTATGACAGCGGCAACTATGAAGGCGCGCTGGACAAGGCGCTGGAGGCGATCGGATACGACGACTTCCGCAAGGAGCAGGCGGCGGCGAGAGAAGAGGGCAAATATCTGGGCATCGGCCTCTCCACGTACATCGAGGCGTGCGGCCTGGCGCCTTCGGCGGTAGTTGGTTCGCTGGGCGCGCAGGCGGGCCAGTGGGAAAGCGCGGTTGTGCGCGTTCACGCCACCGGCAAGGTGACGGTGTACAGCGGCTGTTCCGGCCACGGACAGGGGCACGAGACCACCTTTGCGCAGATCGTCGCGAGCGCGCTCGGTGTTCCATATGACGATATCGACGTAATCGAGGGTGATTCCGGCGTCATGCCGCACGGCTGGGGCACGTACGGCAGCCGCAGCGCGGCGACGGGCGGGAGCGCGATCGCGTCCGCGGCAGAAAAGGTGGTTGACAAGGCGAGGACAATCGCCGCCCACCTGCTTGAGGCAGCCGAGGAGGATCTGGAGTTTGAGGATGGCAACTTCTTCGTCAAGGGCTCCCCGGATCAGGCCCAGTCTCTGCCGGATGTAGCGTTGCAGGCGTATCTTGCGCACAATCTGCCGAAGGGAATCGAGCCGGCGCTGGAGGCGACGAGCTTCTACGATCCGGCCAACTTCGTATTCCCGTTTGGCACGCATATCGCGGTGGTCGAGGTTTGCGCCAGCACGGGCCAGGTTGATCTGAAGCGCTATCTTGCGGTGGACGACGTGGGCAATGTCATCAACCCGATGATTGTGGATGGACAGGTACACGGCGGCATTGCGCAGGGCGTGGGGCAGTCTCTTTATGAGACGGCTGTCTACGATGACGGCGCCAATCTGCTGAGCGGCACGATGCTGGACTATGCGGTGCCGAAGGCCCACTTCCTGCCCTCCTTCGAAACCGACCGCACCGTGACCCCCTGCCCGCACAATCCGCTCGGCGTTAAAGGCGTGGGCGAAGCGGGCACGATCGCTTCTCCGGCCGCTGTTGTGAATGCGGTGGTGGACGCGCTGTCTCCTTTCGGCGTGAACCACATCGACATGCCGGTGACATCGGAAAAGGTCTGGAACGCAATGAACTAGCTTTTGGCTTAACGCTTTCAGTGGCAGCGGCCAACTTTCGGGTTGACGGCCGTCCTGGTTGACGGCCAGCCTTGTTTCACTGAAAGCGGAGAGCTGGAAGCGCACAACGGGAGTAAAACGAATGTACCCATCTAAATTCGATTACCATCGCCCGTCATCCGTTCAGGAGGCGGTTCAGATCCTCGCTGACAATCCTGATGCCAAAGTTCTGGCAGGCGGGCACAGTCTGATTCCGGTGATGAAGCTGCGGCTGGCTGCGCCTGCCGCGCTGGTGGACATCGGGCGCATTGACGCATTGCAGAGCATCAGCCGTTCCAACGGCAGTCTGCGCATCGGCGCGTGTGTCACGTACAATGAGATAGCCAATTCGGCTGATGTACAGGAGGCCGCGCCGTTGCTTGCGGAGGCGGCCGGCCAGATCGGCGACCGCCAGGTACGATACCGCGGCACGATCGGGGGCAATCTTTCGCATGCTGACCCGGCGTCGGATCTGCCGGCGGCGGCGCTGGCGCTGGGCGCGACACTGCATGTGGCGGGGTCGGGCGGCAGCCGTTCGGTCAGCGCGTCGGATTTCTTTGTCGATCTGATGATGACTGCGCTGCAGGCGGATGAGATTCTCACCGAGGTCGAGATTCCGGCAGCAGGGGCGGGAACCGGTTCGGCATACGTGAAGTTCGAGCATCCGGCTTCCGGCTATGCGCTGTGCGGCGCGGCGGCGGTGGTGACGCGCGACGCAGGCGGAAGCTGCACGGGAGCGAGTCTCTGTTTCAACGGCGTGTCGGCCACGGCGGTTTCGGCGGCGGCTGCGGCGTCGGGCCTGGTGGGTTCCGACCTGAGCGACGGCGCGATCGACAGCGCGTTGAGCGGCATGTCCATTCCAGACGCGACGGGGGACATGTTTGCCTCGGCCGGCTACCGGCAGGAGCTGGCGAGAGCGCTGGGCGCGCAGGCTCTGCGCACGGCGCGAGACAGAGCGTAACAGCTTAGGAATCGTAGAAGGAATCGCGGGGCGTAGCGGGCGGCGGGTGAAGACACAGCTCATTTGCCGCTCGTTACGATCCGCGGCAGTTCATGCGTCTCGTTGTGGTCGGCGTCAGCGGCTCGGGCAAGACGACGCTGGCGCGGCAGATAGCCCAGAAGCTGTCATTGCCGCACGTCGAGTTAGACGCGCTTTTCTGGGAAGCGAACTGGCAGGCCGCGTCCAGGCCTGTTTTTCGCGGGCGCGTGCAAGCGGCGACCGCGGGGGATGCCTGGGTCGTAGACGGCAACTACAGCCAGGCCCGAGACATCGTGTGGGGCCGCGCCACGCATCTGGTATGGCTGGATTACGGACTGGCCCGGGTAATGGGGCGCGTGATCCGGCGGACGTTCAGGCGTATGCTGTCGAGACAGGAGCTTTGGAGCGGCAATCGCGAGACTTTGGGCAACTCAGTTGGGCGCAACAGCATCATCTGGTATGCCCTCACCAGTCATCGCCGCTACCGTAAGAAGTATCTGCCGCTTTTAGACAACGACAAGTTCAAACACCTGCAGGTGATCCGGTTCCAGGAGCCGCAAGAGGCCTTGCACTGGCTGCGGACAACAGTTCATCCCAATTTATCGACGCCCCCATGATCACTCCAAACCAGTTGCCCTCGGTTGAATCCGTCGCTGACGCGTTGCGCACGAAGGCGTACATTGCGGACCATAGCCTTGCGACGGCCGTTTTCCTTGCCCTCAAACTGAAGCGTCCCTTGTTCCTGGAGGGAGAGGCGGGCGTCGGCAAGACCGAAGTGGCGAAGATTCTGTCACAGATGCTTGACACGCGTCTGATCCGGCTCCAGTGTTACGAGGGGTTGGATGTGAGCACGGCGGTATATGAGTGGAACTACGCGCGCCAGATGCTCCAGATCCGGTTGATGGAGGCGACGGAGCCGGCCAGACAGGCGACGTCAGAGTTCGATGGACAAACGGGCCGGGCGTTGCGGGAGTCGGCAATCCAGGATTTGTTCAGCGACACGTTTTTGCTGCGGCGGCCGCTTTTGGAGGCGATAGACAGCCGCGAGCGGCAGAACGGGAAGGCGCCGATCCTATTGATCGATGAGTTGGACAGGGCTGACGAGGAGTTTGAAGCGTTTCTGCTGGAAGTCCTGAGCGATTTTCAGATCACGATACCGGAGATTGGCACGATTCGGGCGGCGACACCGCCGGTTGTGGTGATCACGTCCAACCGGACTCGCGAGATACATGATGCGCTGAAACGGCGCTGCCTGTACCACTGGATCGACTATCCGAGCTTTGAGAAGGAGTATGCGATCCTGCGGGCGAAGGCGCCGGACGCGTCGGAACGGCTTTCGCGTCAGGTTGTTGGTTTTGTGCAGGAGTTGCGGCGCGGGGAGCTGTACAAGTTCCCGGGGGTTGCTGAGACGCTGGACTGGATGAATGCCCTCACGGCGCTCGATCAGGAGGAGCTGACCGAGCATGTCGTCGACGAAACATTGGGCGTACTGCTCAAATACCGGGACGACATCGAAAAGGTGCAGGGCCAAACCGTTCGCGAGATCGTGCAAGTGCTGCGAAAGTCTGCGGCGGTCAATGAATAGTGCAGTCCCAAACGACTCCTGACTCTCCACCAATCAACGGCGCTGATGGGAATTTTCTGCAGAATATGTTGCTTTTCGCCCGCCTGCTGCGCGGGTTGAGCATTCCTGTCACACCGACCCAGATTCTCGACCTGGCGGAAGCGCTGACGCAGATCAATTTACGGGTCAAGGCGCAGGCGCGGGACGCGGCCAGGGCGATTCTCGTCAGCAGGCAGGAGCATCTGGAGCTTTTCGACGAGGCGTTTGAGCTGTTCTGGCGGGCGCGGGAGAGACAGGAGCTGGCCCGGATCAATCTTGGTGAACTGCTGCAGCGCACGCCGCAGGGAGAGATTCAGTACCGCCTGATACGCGCCAACCGCGAAAATCAGGACGGCCCCCAGCAGGTGGATCAAGAGCCCCTTGTCGAGAAAATCTACACGTACAGCAGCGTGGAAGCCCTGCGCAGCCGTGACTTTGCGACGATGACCGAGTTTGAGTTGCAGCAGGTGCGGACGTTCATGCAACAGCTGCAGTGGTCACCGGCGGAACGGCGGACGAGGCGGCGGGCGCCATCGAGCAGCGGCGACCTGGTCGACCTGCGCAGGTCGCTGCGCCAGAACGTGCGGTATGGCGGGGAACCGATGGTGATTGCGCGGCGCGAGCGAAAGCGGAGGCGGCGCCCGATCGTGGCGCTTGCCGATATCAGCGGTTCGATGGATCGCTACAGCCGCGTCCTGTTGCAGTTTCTCTACTCGATCACCCATGCGCTGGACAGGGTGGAGGCGTTCGTTTTCAGCACCCGGTTGACCCGAATCACGCGGCATCTGCGGCGACGGGACATTGATTTGGCGCTGAACCAGACCGCCGAGGCCGTGCATGATTGGGCCGGGGGCACGCGCATAGGAGAAGCGATCAGGGCCTTCAATTTTGACTGGGCGCGGCGCGTTTGCGGGCAGGGGGCCATCGTTCTGGTGATCAGCGACGGTTGGGACCGGGGAGATCCGGAGTTGCTGGGGACGGAGATGGGCCGGTTGCAGCGCAGCTGTCATCGACTAATCTGGCTCAACCCTCTGCTCGGCTCGCCCAGCTACGAGCCGCTCACGCGTGGAATCCGGGCGGCGTTGCCGCATACCGACGAGTTTCTGCCAGTGCATAATCTGATAAGCCTGGAGCAGCTGGCGCAGGTGATGGCGGACGCGCGGACATGAGAACAGGGTGGGCTGCCGCTTTGAAGCGAGGCGGTCCGTGTGGTTCGGCCCTTCGCCATTTTGATGGCTGACTGAGGCGGCTGGATAATGACCGGATTGCGGGGAGGCGAGTGTTCCGATGAAAGAGATTCTGGCGGATATTGACGGATGGCGGCAGGCGGGCAAGCGGGTTGCGCTGGCTACTGTCGTGCAGGTGTACGGTTCGGCGCCGCGGCCGCTGGGGGCGAAACTGGCCGTATCGGAAGACGGCGCGATGGTCGGTTCGGTCAGCGGCGGATGTGTGGAAAGCGCCACTGTGCAGGAAGCGCTGGAGGTGTTGTCTTCGGGCGCGCCGCGCCTTGTTTCCTACGGCATCGCGGATGAGACGGCGTGGGAGGTCGGCCTGGCCTGCGGCGGCACGATCGAGGTCTTTATCGAACCACTGGACTGGTAGACTCTGGAAGGAAAACGTGGCTGAACTTTTCGATCAGGTCGCGCAGGCCATCCGGGAGGATGAACTGTGCGCCGTGGTGACGGTGCTTGGCGGGGAGAAAGTGGGAGGCAAGCTGCTGGCGCGGCGAGCGGCTTCTCGGGAACGCGGCTCCGCCATCGCGACCGCAGGATCTTTGGGGAACGGGGCGCTTGACCAGGCTGCTGTCGAGCGGGCCAAGGACGCGATGGAGGCGGGGGGAACGACCCGCGTTACGATTGCGGCAGAAGGCCGCGAATGGGACCTGCTCATCGACGTCCATGTGCCGCAGGAGAAGCTGGTGATCGTGGGCGCGGTTCACATCGCGATTCCGCTTGTCACTTTTGCCAAGGCGCTCGGGCTGTACACGGTTGTGATTGACGCCCGGCAGATCTTTGCCACCCAGGACCGGTTCGACCATGCTGACGAGTTGGTTCGGAGCTGGCCCGAGGACGCGCTGCAGGAGATGACGTTGTCGGAATCCACGTATTTCGTCACTTTGACGCATGACGAAAAGCTGGACACACCGGCCCTGATCCATGCCCTGGGCCATCCGGTGGGATATGTTGGCGCGCTGGGATCTAAGCGGACGCATGCGAAGAGGGTGGCTGTCCTGCGCGAGGCCGGCATGAGCGACGAACAGATTGCCCGCATCCACGCGCCGATTGGGCTCGACCTGGGCGGGCGCAGCCCGGAGGAGATCGCGCTGGCGATTATGGCGGAGATCGTACAGGTACGCAATCGCCGCACCGATCGCAGTAAGGAGGGGCGCGAGTGAGCGTGCACCCGTTGATGCAGGCGCTGGCGCGCAAGTATGGGGCTGACCGTCTCCTGACGCGACCGGCCCAGCTTATGGCATACGAGTCGGACGCGCTGACGGCATTTCAGCAGAGACCGGCGGCGGTGGTGATCCCGCAGGACCGGGAGGAGGTGATCGAGACGATCCGCCTCTGCCATGAGCACGAGACGCCATTCGTTGCGAGGGGGAGCGGCACCAGTCTGTCGGGCGGTTCGCTGCCGATCGCGGACGGGATTGTGATTGCGCTCAACCGGCTGGACCGGATTTTGCGGCTGGATGCGGCGGAGCGCATTGCTGTTGTCGAGCCTGGCGTCATCAATCTGAAGGTGTCGGAAGCTGCGAAGCCGCATGGCCTCTACTATGCGCCCGATCCGTCCAGCCAGTCGATATGCACGATTGGGGGAAACGTGGCCTTCAACTCGGGCGGGGCGCACTGCCTGAAATATGGAATGACGAGCAACCATGTATTGGGGATGACGGTTGCGCTGCCCGATGGCGAGGTCGCGACGCTTGGCGGCGAGAGCCTGGAAGGGGTCGGTCCTGATCTGCCGGGCTTTTTCGTGGGCAGCGAGGGGCTGTTCGGCGTAGCGCTGGAGATCACGCTGCGGCTGCTGCCGATCCCGGAGACGTATCGTACGGTGCTGGCGGCCTACGATTCGCTGCATGCAGCGGGGGACGCGGTGACGGCGGTGGTTGCTTCGGGCCTGCTGCCGGGCGCGATCGAGATCATGGACGCGCTGGCGATCAAGGCGGCGGAGGTGGGGGCAAAGGCGGGGTATCCGAAGGCGCCAGCGCTGCTTATCGTCGAATTGGAGGGGGAAGCGGGCGCGGTGGAGGCAGAGTTCGCGCAACTGATGCAGCTGATCGAGGAGACCGCGCCGCTTGAGGTGCGCATGGCCCAGACCGCGGATGAACGCGCACGCATCTGGAAGGGACGCAAAGCGGCGTTTTCGGCAGTGGGTCGGCTGGCCCCGGACTATATTGTGCAGGACGGGGTCGTACCTCGCAGCCGGCTTGGCGACGCGCTGGCGGAGATTGACCGGCTGAGCGCCAGCTATGGCATAGAGGTGGCGAATGTGTTCCACGCGGGGGACGGGAATCTGCACCCGTTGATCCTGTTTGACGGCCGGGAGGAGGGCGCGTTGGAACGGGCGGAGGAGCTGGCCGGCGAAATCCTTGAGCTGTGCGTCGACCTGGGGGGTTCGATTACGGGCGAGCATGGGGTGGGCATGGAGAAGCGGGCGTATCTTCCCAAAATGTATGGGCCGGTGGAGATGCAGGCGATGGAGGACGTGCGGCACAGCGTGGACAGTCTATCACTGGCCAATCGCGGCAAGATGCTGCCGGCGGGGGAGGCGGAATCTTTGACGCACGTCGGCCCCCATCCACTGGAGAAGGCGGGCGTCATATTCAGGGAGTAGCGCAAGGCCGGGGGCCCGCGGAAGCGATCGCGCCGAGGAGTTGCCCAAGGGACTGGGGGGGCATGCACCGGGACGGGGAAATTCGGAGAAGGGCCAGACGATTTGACAGAAGCCCAGAGTGTGGGAGTGTTGTTGCGGTGAGAAGAACCGTTTTCTTTGCAGTTGCCCTGTTCATCCTCGCCGCTGTCGGGGGGTGCGCTCCGAGCGAGAGTCTTTCGGAACAAGAGACAGTTTCGGTGGCCGAACAGCAGCCTGACGCGACCGCTACGCCGACGCCGCCGGTTGAGAACCTTGCGGTGTTGGGCACAGGAGATGCGTTTGAGCGAAGCGGCGACGCGCAGCTGGCGATTGATGGGGACATTGAGACGATCTGGAACTCCCAACAGCTTGCGCCGCAGTGGTTTTCGATCACATTTGATGCGTTCTACCTGGTCAGCAGGATCGAGCTGGTTGTGACGCAACTGCCGGCAGGGCCGACTACGCATGAGATCTGGCTCGGGAGCGGTTCGGACAGGCGGGTGCTGCAGGAGCGGCTGATCGACGTTGAGACGGAAGACGGCCAGGTCCTGGAGATCGAGATCGAGCCGGCGCGGCGAGCGAACGAGGTCTTGATTGTTACACTGGACAGCCCCAGCTGGGTCGGCTGGCGAGAGGTAAAGGTGTATGGGTTGCAGTCTGCAGGCCTTTTGGAACCCGCGGGAGAGGGAGACGCGGGGGAAGAGGCGGCGGTGGGAGAAAACATTGCGGCCATCGGCTCCGCGTTTGCTTCGGCGGGGGAGGAGCTGGCGCATCTGGCGGTTGACGGCGACGCCGACTCAATCTGGACGGCGCAGCTTCCGGCCCCACAGTGGTACTCGGTATCGTTTGACGAGCAGTATGACGTAGACAAGGTGGAGCTGGTGATCGCGCAGCCTGCGGCCGGGCCCACCACGCATGAAGTGTGGCTGGGAGACGGCTCCAGCACACGGACTCTGTACAGGCGATTTGAGGGCGTTCATACGGAAGACGGCGAGGCGCTGGAGGTCCCGATCGTTCCCGCGCGCAGTGTGAGCGAGGTACAGATTCTGACGCTGGACAGTCCCGGCCCGGTGGCCTGGCGCGAGGTAAGGGTGTTTGGATCCGCGACGGCAGGGACAGGCGGGGCAGCGGCGGCGGCTCCATTTGTGTTGCGCAAAGTGGTGGACGGGCTGGCGTTGCCTGTGCATGTGACCCATGCCGGCGACGGATCCGGGCGACTATTTGTGGTCGAGCAGGAGGGGCGCATCCGGATTGTCAGGGATGGAGAAGTTGTGGAGACGCCCTTCCTGGACATATCGGAACGCGTCCGTTGTTGCGGGGAGCGGGGGCTCCTCAATGTCGCATTCCCGCCCGGATATGACGCCAAACAGTATTTCTATGTGAGTTACACGGATAGACCGGGAGATACGGTTATCAGCCGCTTCAGGACGACGGACGATCCTGACAGGGCGGACGCGGAGAGCGAGGAGGCGGTTCTCCTGATCTCGCAGCCGGACCAGGTCCACAATGGCGGCCGCATTGTCTTCGGGCCCGTGGACGGATACCTGTATGTTGGGAGCGGCGACGGCGGCCATCCGACGCTCAAGGATGTGGAGAATCGTGCGCAGGACCCGAACACGCTGCTGGGCAAGATCTTGCGTATCGACGTGGAATCTGAGACCAGGCCGTACGGCGTTCCGGCAGACAACCCATTTGCGCAGAGCGAGGGTCATCGCGCCGAGATATGGGCGCTGGGTCTGCGCAATCCCTGGGGTTTTGCCTTTGACGGTGAGACCGGTGATCTGTACATCCCGGATGCAGGCCACATCAAGCACGAAGAGGTAAATTTTCAGCCCGCGGAGAGCGGAGGCGGTGAGAATTACGGCTGGAACATCAAAGAAGGGAGCCGGTGTTTTGAATCGTTGCCGTGCAGCGCGCAGGGTCTCATTTCGCCGGTGGTTGAGTACGATCATGTCTATTCCTGCGCGATCGTGGGCGGGGCGGTCTATCGCGGGAGCGACTACCCGACGCTTCAGGGCACATTCTTCTATGGCGACTTTTGCAGCGGTCGAGTGTGGGGCCTGAAGCGTGCGGAGACGGATTCGGACGGGAGCATCCATGATGGCTGGCAGAGTACGCTTCCCGTCAACGCCAAGGTCCCCGTGAGCAGCGTAGGGGAAGACGGAGCAGGCAACCTGTACGTGACGGGCTATGCGGATGGCGCTCTCTACCTGATCACGGCCAGATAGGCGGTCGCGGCGGGCGGTCTCGGGGATGGGGGCGCCTGGAAGCCCGATGTTCAGCAGTTTTCGCCATGCTGGCTGGCGCACAGTAAGTTAATTTGGCAGCCTGTCCGGGCGGGAAGCGTTCTTGCAAGAAACCAGGAAAATGAACACGGTATCAGAAATTCAGGATGCAGTGAAGGGAGCGAAGCGGATACGGGTGCGGGGCGGAGGGTCCAAGCCGGCGCTCTCGCAGCGCTGGTGCGGCGACGGTACACACCTGCTCGATCTGGCCGGCTTGCAGGGCATTGTGGACTATCAGCCGGAGGAATACACGTTTACTGCGCGTGCCGGCACGACTGTCGCCGAGGTCGCGGCCATGCTGGATGGGAAGGGGCAGTACCTGCCATTTGATCCGCCGCTGGCGGATCGCGGGGCGACGCTGGGCGGCACTGTGGCGGCGGGCCTGAGCGGTTCCGGGCGCTACCGTTACGGCGGCGTCCGCGATTTCCTGATTGGCATTCGCTTTGTCGATGGGCGGGGCCAGGAGATCCGGGGCGGGGGCACAGTGGTCAAGAATGCGGCGGGATTCGACTTCCCCAAACTTTTCGTCGGCAGCCTTGGGAGGCTGGGGGTCCTGACCGAGTTGACCTTCAAGGTTTTTCCGCGGCCGCCGGCCTTTGCGACGGTGGAGGCGGAATTTGAAGCGCTGTCCGATCTGTTGGCCGGTCTGAATGCGGTGACGGGCAGCGCGATTGACCTTCATGCGGTCGACTTTGCGCCGGCGGAGGCGGGCTGGAGGCTGTGGGTGCGCATTGGCGGGCTGGCGCCGGCGCTGGAGGAGCGGGCGGGAGCTCTGCAAGAGATAATTTCAAGGGGCGTAGGACGAACGGGGCTTCTCAGGCTATACCGGGACCAGGAGGAGGAGAGGTTGTGGCAGGAGGCGAGGACGATGGCGTGGCTGGCTGAGGGTATGGGCCTGGCGCGCGTTCCCCTCACTCCGGGGCGGATTCCGGCGGCCGAGGATATGTTTGGGCGCGCGCAGCCGGCTTCGCGGCGCTACAGTGTGGGCGGGAACCTGCTCTGGCTCGGCTGGCCAGAGTCGGGAGATTTGGGAGAGACAGACGGGAAACAGGATGACCCGCGGACGCTGCACCGCCTCTTGATGGAATTGGGGTTGCGAGGGGTACAGTTGATTGGGCGGGGGCCGCGAAGTGAAGGGCTTTCGGAAGGCGGGGAAGGTCCTTTGCTGGGCGAGCCGGTTCAGAATGCGTTTTTGCGGCGAATTTCGGCGGCCCTGGATCCTGAGGGGAAGTTTGGAGCGTGGTAACAGCCGGGAAACTGCAGTGGTCGGTTATCAGTGGTCAGTCGTCAGTGGTCAGTGGTGGGGGAAACGGTGGCAAGGCTACCCGGTCCACGCACTGCCCCGCCCCGTTGAACAAGGAGCGGGCGGCTGGCGGCGTTTGATGGCGTTGGCGTGCGGCGGCGCGCGCGAGGGGCGGGGCGCGGAGGGGCCGCCGACACAGGGCAAGGCGTAAGGGTAGAAGGGTGAGGGTTGGGGGAGGCCCAGAACTGCCTGGATTAGGAATTCGTAGATGGTCGCAGAAAAGACTTGGAGGAGAGACTTGATGAGAGCGATACGTGTAACAGAGGTGGGCGACCCGAGTGTGCTGACGTGCGTTGACGCGCCGATGCCGGAGCCGGGCGCAGGGGAGGCGCGAGTCAGGATCGAAGTGGCAGGCGTAAACTTTATCGACACCTACCACCGGAGAGGCTGGTACCCGCTGCCGCTGCCGTTCACGCCGGGCGTCGAAGGCGCAGGGGTCGTGGATGCGGTCGGCGAGGGTGTTACGGAGGTTGCGGTGGGGGATGCCGTCGCGTACGGTATGTCGACGGGGTCCTATGCGGAATACGCAGTTGTCCCCTCGAGTGTGCTGGTCAAACGGGGGGACGGTGTTGACGCGCAGAGTGGCGCGGCGGCGATGATCCAGGGGATGACGGCCCATTACCTTGCGTGCAGCACCTACCCGTTGAAGGAAGGGGACAGCTGCCTTGTGCATGCAGCGGCTGGGGGCACAGGCGCGCTGCTGGTGCAGATCGCGAAGTTGCGGGGAGCGCGAGTCATTGGCACGGTATCCACGGAAGAGAAGGAGCGCATTGCGAGGGAGGCCGGGGCAGACGAGGTCATTCGCTATACTGAAGTGGATTTTGTGGAAGCGGTGCGCGACCTGACAGGGGGCGAAGGATTGGAGGTGGTGTACGACTCGGTGGGAATCGCCACATTCGACAAAAGCCTGGACTGTTTGAAGCCGCGCGGGTACATGGTGCTGTTCGGCCAGGCAAGCGGTGTCGTACCGACGCTGGACCCGCAGATCCTGAACCAGAAGGGCTCGCTGTTCCTGACGCGGCCCACGCTCGGCTCATACATGCTGACGCGGTCGGAGTTGGAGGGGCGGGCGCAGGACATCTTCAACTGGATTGCCGAAGGCAAGCTGAAGATCCGGATCGACCGCGCTTTTGCGCTTGAGGATGCGGAGGGCGCGCACAGTTACCTGGAAGCGCGGCAGACGAAGGGCAAGGTATTGTTGACGACATGATTTTGGGGAGTACAGGCTGATGCGTCACACGATTCCGGTCGATTCGCTCGGCCCGCAAGCGCCTTCAATGGCGGAAGCCGTTGCCAGTTGCGTACACTGCGGCTTCTGCCTGCCGGCCTGCCCGACGTACCTGGCTTTGGGCGAGGAGATGGACTCGCCGCGCGGGCGCATCCTGCTGATGAAGGGGGCGCTGGAAGGCGAACTTTCTCAGGAGGATGTGCTGCCGCATGTGGATCGATGTTTGGGCTGTCTGGCCTGCGTGACGGCCTGCCCCTCCGGGGTTGAGTACGGCGAGCTGCTGACGCCGTTCCGGGAGATGTCGGAGAAGGAGCGGAGCCGTTCACCGCTGGAGAATCTGACGCGGGCGTTGACAAACCAGACGCTGCCCTATCCGGGGCGATTCCGGGCGGCGGCGGCGCTGGGTCGCTATACGAAGGCGCTCAGGCCGTTGCTGCCCGCGGCGCTGCGCACGATGCTGGATCTGTTGCCGGACCGGCTGCCGCCGCGCGCGGCGCTGCCCGCGCTGACACCGGCCAAAGGGCCGCGGCGGGCGCGGGTCGCGTTGCTAAGCGGCTGTGTGCAGCAGGTGCTGACGCCGGAGGTGAACCGGGCGACGGTCGATGCGCTGAGCCGCAACGGGGTCGAAGTGGTGATCCCCCCGCGGCAGGGCTGCTGCGGCGCGCTGTCGATGCATACCGGCGCGGCGGATCAGGCGCGCGGGCTGGCGAAACGCAACCTGGGAGCTTTCGAGCTTGACGAAGTGGACGCGGTGGTGACCAATGCGGCGGGGTGCGGGTCCGGCATGCACGAGTACCCGCTGTTGTTCGCGGGCGAGGCGGAAGAGGCGGCGGCGCGAGAGTTTGCCGCCAAGGTGCAGGATGTCACGGTTTTTCTGGATGCCCTGGGGATTGAGCCGCCGCCGGCGCTGCCAACGCCGACGCGAGTCGCGTATCACGACGCCTGTCATCTGGCGCACGCCCAGGGCGTGACGGACGCGCCGCGCCGGCTGCTTTCGGCAGTGCCGAACCTGGAGCTCGTGTCGATCCCGGAGGGTGAAATCTGTTGCGGTTCGGCCGGAACTTACAATATCGAACAGCCGGAGATTGCGGCCGAGCTGGGGAAGAGGAAGGCCGAGGCCATCCTCAGCACGGGCGCGCAGGCTGTGGTTACCGGCAACATCGGCTGTATGACGCAGATTGACAGCCATCTGCGGCGGCTCGGTCGTCAATTGCCCATCTACCACACGATTGAGCTTCTGGGCGGAGGCAGAGAATGATCAGGCCGTTGGGGCTCCGGAACGCGCAGGCCCTCTGAATTTCACTTCCAGTTGACGGAAAACGGTTTTAACCGAACGTTTACTTCCTGTTGCAACGCGCTTAACCCACCTGCACTAACCTGATAGTCGAAGCAGCCAACCTCTCTCTTCAGAGTACGGATGGAAATCCGGCTCTGGCGCAGTACATCCTCGCAGGACCCTTCTGAAGTGTGGTCCCCGCAAGATGAGCAAAGATGCCAGTCGGCGGAAGACCATGGGGTGTGGTTCGTTCGGGGGGACGGGCCACACCTTCTCCTCTCATTCAGCCAGAGAGAATCGGGAAGCCTGAGCTGCGAGTCAGTTCGGCGTACAGCTGGCTCAGGCGCTGGGTGACCGGGGCGTTGCCCCACCACGGCGTCTGACCCTTGCTGATACAGTTGCTCCCATCCAGGTGCAGACACAAAGTGGTCGCGAATCACCGGGTGTTCAACTACTGTTCCCCTGAACAGATTATGCAGGAGTCCTGCAGTCCTTCTGTTGATAGAAACCCCAGCCTTACCAATAGCTGGCCCTCTTCAAACTGATGGTCTTCAGCATCGCGGGGTCGAAGAGGCAGACGCTCCCCTGTCGCAAAGTCATAGAGTCCGACGCGAAGGTGATAGTCTCCCTGGACGAGACCGTCGGGCAAGGTGATTTCTCGCCGGTCGACATAGAGCGAATTTCTGTGCCACCGGCTGGTGGGTTGCAGTCCGCCGAAAGGGGGGCCATCGAATTGGGCGACCAACTCGCCGTGGCCGTCCAGCATATGGATAAAGGTTATCCAGTCGTTTGAGACATCGTTTTCGGTCTCCCAGAAGAGCCGTAGCGTGAAGTTGTCACCTTGGGAAGCCAGGTCGTACCCTTGCAAGCGAAGGCCGTCTGCAGTGTCGGCGGACGACTCCGTGGAGGGCTTCGCCCGCTGAAGCAGCCCAGGCCGAATCGGCGCGACGTCAATGTCGCGCAGGTGCAGGAGACCGCTGTCCGAGCCGGTCACGTTCAGTCTTCCGTGCGTAGAGGAGGTCAATCCAGCCGCCAGCGATAGAGTCAGCGGCGGGACATCCAGAGGTATGGGGAGATACATTGTATCGACGTAGTACTTTTCAGGGTCCCAGATCTTGGTTGGTATACGAATGGCGCCCTGAGCGTCGGCGGCCCAGGAGTGTTTCAGGGAAGGTGAATACAGGTGGAGCAGGGTGTGCAGGTCTTCGTCAGTTTTCTGGTTTGCGCGCCAGAAGAGACGAACAATGATCGAATCTCCAGGTTTTGGGGTTGGACTGCTTAGCAGCTTCCAGCCAAGCAGTGTCATTTGAGCCGTTGATGTGTCTCCAATGATTGTAGGATCTCCCTGGATGGAAAAGGGCACAGTGCCCGGCAGGGAGTTCCAGATGTATGGCCCTTCGGTATACATATCGACGGCATAGCGCGCCAGGAGAACCAGTAGAACGCCCGTTGTCAACGGGACCACGACTTTGGGAATTCCCCTACTTTCGGCGTTTTGCGCCCCTTTCGTCCGGACAGTGACATAGGGTTGACGTTTGCGGGCCAGAAACACAAAACCCACAGCGGTCGCGAAGATTCCAAGAAGGCTGATGGTCTCTCCCCAGCGCTGCGCACTGGTGCCAGCCCACCGAATTTCCAGTTGCTCCCCGCTTTCAGGTCTTTTCGAAACCCGAGTCCAGCCTGACGTTCCTTTTTCAAGGACCGCTCCCTGTCCTGCGGCCCAACCAGGATGAAAGTGTAACCGAAGCAGAAACGGTTCTGATGGTGGGGGCAAGTCTGCTACAGCCTCGTGAGGGGAATGCCAGTGCAGCGATGTCGCGTCAGGTCCCTGCTTCACGCCTTTGGCAAAGTCCATTTCGGCGCCGCGTACCAGGAATTCGCCTGTGCCGACAATGAAATCCCAGTCCAAGTCTTGCTCCTGGCCGCCGATTACGCTCTTGCCGGGAACGGCTTCCACCGACCAAAAGGAAGTAAACGAGACCAGATTCGGGAAAAGATATGGGAAAGGCGGCAGGATGGCGCCAATGAGGAGGACGAAAGCCGGGATCCACTGATGCCTGGCTGGCCAGACATCGATTGCGAACGCGGCAGCAGACAGAGAGCCCAAGGTAGCAAAAGGCAGCAACCGAAAACGGAACTGGAGAAAGTGCAGCCAGGGCAGTGAATTCCAGACTGGCTCGGAAACGGGCATTGTAAGGGCCAAAAACAGCAGTGCCAGGAGGCAGCCGGCGAGCCCCCAAAGTCTTTTTTCGCGGGACCTCGCGAAGACAGCGCTGATCAGGCACAGAACCAGGGCGACCCCCTGAATTACGCCAAAGGTGAAGGCGGGAGGCATTAAAGGATTGCCTGCGCTGCTGTCCAGAAAGGCGGGCTGGAAGGATGTAAGTTCGAGCAAACTGTAGAAGCCTGCCTTGTAATTGATTCTGACGTTGAGCGCGTTCTCGAACTGCACAAAAGGCAGGTCGAGGAGGGCGGGCAGCCAAAAGGCGGCCGTAACTGATGCTGCAGCCAGAGCGGCCAGAGCGCAGCTTACCAGCCCGCCAGGACGCCGGTAAACCAGAGCAAGAAAGAGCCAATATAGCGATAGGATGACCGCGCCAATGAAGGCGGTCAGGTTGTGGCTGAGCGCTAAGGCAGAAAGCGCGATAACAGCGGAAAACCAGTGCCAGGAAGTTGGCCGGAAGTGAAGGGCCGTTACTGCCCACAGACAGACCGGCAGCAGCAGGAGGGCCAGCATCTGTGGGTAATCACCGAGGTAGTAGTATCCTGCAAAGATAAAATGGGGTTGAGCAAGGAACAAGGCCGCGCCGACCAGCGCCGCAGGCTGGCTGAACATCTTCCGGAGCCAGCCGTAGATCCCCATTCCCGACAGGAAGAAGGCGCAGGTGATCACGATGCGAAACGCCGTGTCCAGACGGATACCTGTCCAGTGGACTGCGGCGACAAGCCAATACAGACCCGGACTGTAATGGTGGAAGACCGGCGCCCCCAGTCCCCGGTAAACATCAGGAACCCAGCGGGGCCAAAAGACCCCCTGTTCAAAGGATTGCTCTACAGCGGCCGCGCGTAGAATGTGGATTCTCAAGTCGGAATTACCCCCAGGGATTCCTTGCGGATACCATAGGGGGCCAATCAGAAGCGCTGTAAGCAAAGCGATGAATGAGAGAGCGGCCAGGGTCGGAAGCCAGCCTGCAATGGCGTAGGTTCCTGACGCTTTTGAGTCTGAAATCGTCTGCATGGGGAATTGGTCTGGCTCAGGGAGGACTGTTGGTCGGCAGACCTTGCGGTCAAGACAGGTACAGGCCGCTGCACCGTCCTTCCAAGTATATAGTTCTCGTTTGAGAACAGTCAAAAGGGGCAAGACAGTGGGGCCCTATTTCCCTCGAGGCGTTGGGAGTTCGGTCTTTGCGATGCGACGCCACTTGGGAACGGCCAAGGCTTTGCGCTCTGTGGAGTGCGCAGGGCGCGACTCGACGACAGTCTCAAGGTGTGGTTCGTTCGGGGGGACGGGCCACACCTTCTCCTCTCATTCAGCCGGCGAGAATCGGGAAGCCTGAGCTGCGAGTCAGTTCGGCGTACAGCTGGCTCAGGCGCTGGGTGACCGGGGCGCCGTCTCCCGACCCAATTGCGCGGCCGTCCAGTTCGATTACCGGTGTCAGTTCGCCCATGGTGCCTGTGCAGAACAGCTCATCGGCCCGGTATAGTTCGGGCAGGGATATGTCGCGCACTTCGGCGAGAATTCGATGCGTTTGGCAGAGGTCCAGCACTGTTGCTCGGGTGATCCCTTCGGGGCAGGCGTGGGTGTGGGAGGTTGCGACGACGCCGCGTTTGACGAGGAAGAGGTGGGTAGCGTTGGTTTCGGCGACAAAGCCGTTGGTGTCGAGCATCACGGCATCATCGACGCCGGCGGTGTTGGCCTGAATTTTAGCCAGGATCGAATTGAGCATATTGCAGGAGTGAATATTCTGATCGAGGCAGTCCGGGGGGATGCGGCGAATGCCGGAGGTGATGAGACGGATGCCGCCCCGATCATAGACCGGCGGTTTGTGCTCGGCCAGAATGATGAGAGTCGTGCCGCTGGTATTGATGCGGGGATCCATGCCGCTGGTGTACTTGACGCCGCGAGTCAATGTGAGGCGAATATGGACGCTGTCCTGCATGTGATTGGCTTTGAGCGTGCGCCGGACCTGGTCCACGATTTCGTCGTTGGATGGGACACCGCTGTAGGCCAGGGCTTTGGCGCCGTCCTGCAGGCGGGCCAGGTGTTCTTCGAGTTTGAAGATACGCCCATTGTAGAGGCGCAGTCCCTCCCATACGGCATCGCCGTTTTGAACGGAGGAGTCGAAGGGGCTGACGCCTGCCTCGTCTCTGTGGACGATCTGGCCGTTGATGTTGACCAGCAGATCGCGATTGGCTTCGTAAAATTTCTGCAACATGATTCAGAACTCCAAAAAGGGAAGGATTCCGCCGGGCGTCAGCGCATGTCAGTGTGCATGGCGCGCGGTTGAGAGGCGGAAGCGGTAGAGCTCCTGGTAGATCTCCTGCGCCTGTGCGAGAAGATCCTGCAGGTGGGGCGGGGGCTGTTCGTCTTTGGGACGGTATGGGGCAAATCCAGTCGACTTTTCGACGGCCGCGTACCAGTAGGGCGCCCAGACGCCATCGCTGTCGCGGCGGCCGGGCGGCCACGAGAGCATTCGTTCGGAGAATGGCACGGACACGGCCTCACAAAGAAGAGAGAGCAGGCCGCGGGGATCGGCGAGAACATCCTGGCTGTCGATGACCGGCGGGATCGAGCCGGTGTCGCGGCGAACGGTTTCGAAGAGCCGCAGCAGCTGGGGGAAGCCGAGATCCAACAGCGTTGGCTGCGCCCGCACCTTGATATAGGAGGTGATCACCTCCTCCGGCGCCCGAATCAGGAAGCAGTTGGACAGTTTCTCAATCCAATCCAACTCGATATGGTCCAACATGTGGTGGGCCATATGTTTCTGATAGGAGATCGCAACGCCAGCGGGCAGTGGATCTTCCGTGAGATTGCGGGCGACGACGCGCCAGTCGGTCTCATAGCCGGCAATGATGTCGTCCCGACCCGGATGATCGATGCCGGTGGCCTGTAGGTAATGGGCGTAAAACGGCTCGTCGAGCACAGTCGTGTCAGGGCGATTTTCCCAGGCGCGCATCAGAGCGGTCGAGACTGTGCGGGGCGCGCACCACATGGCAATCCGAATCATACTCTTCCTCACACTGCGCTGAATGAAATTTTATGTTGGCCAGCAGGCCGCGGTATCAGCTACGGACGACAGTGATCTTTGCGCCAGCCCATCCTGCCAGTGTATCCGCGAGCAGGCGATAGCGTCCGAGGAGAGCGAGGCTATAGGCGTCGGAGCTGAGAATAGTGTGCGGCTTTTGCGACTCTGTCTCAAGCAACTCGAGACGCACGTACCCGAGATCCATCTGATGGCCGGCGCCGTTTCCATCGGTTTGCGGTGGGCCGAGTTCGGCGATGGCGGAATGTTCGCCGTTGCGGGGAAGGAGCTGGCCATTGTCGCCGTTGCTCGCGACATGAACGGATTCGCCTTCAAGCACGGCGGACGAGATGGCGCCCTGGGCCAGGTCGTGTTCCTGCGGTTCCCCGGCCAGATGGAATCCCTGCACTCCCAAAGCGCGTGCCCGGGCGGGGGTTGCGGCATCCCAGGAGATGGAACGAGCAGCCTTCTCGGCGGCCTGAACGATTGTGTGGGGCTGATGGGCGCTCTGGTGGAAGTTGAGCTGTAACATACTGGCCGGGTCGAAATTCCAGGACACGCTCCCTTCGCGGGTTTGAATGCAGGCGACGCGACTGCGCAGGAAGAACCGAAGCGTAACCAGATCCTCTGCGTCTACGTCGAATCCTGGTTTGTTCCCAAGCAGCCGCTGGGGCAGTGAACTCGAAATTTGCGGCAATGGAGAATCCGGGGGGAAAGCGTACGAGCACTCTCTCACGAACTCTTTTTCAATCAACCTAATCATCGGTCACTGCTCCCGCTACCAGCTTCGGCGGAACCAGTGGTGTCCAAGACAAATGCATATTCCAAGGCAATCTCCTCCAGGTAGTCGTAGCGGCCGGACTTGCTAAAGTGGCCGGCCCCCATTTCCGTTTTGAGCAACAGTGGGTTGTTGTCTGTCTTGCAGGCCCGTAATTTGGCCACCCACTTAGCAGGCTCCCAGTATTGGACGCGCGGGTCGTTCAACCCGGCGGTGGCCAGAATGGCCGGATAGTCTTTGGCCTCGACATTGTCGTAAGGCGAATAGCTCTTCATGTAGCGGTAGTATTCCGGGTCGGCGGGGTTGCCCCACTCTTCCCATTCGATGACCGTCAGGGGGATAGAGGCGTCGAGCATGGTGTTAACCACGTCAACAAACGGGACGCCGGCGACGACGGCGGCAAAGAGGTCGGGCCGCATGTTGGTGACTGCGCCCATCAGCAGCCCGCCGGCGCTGCGGCCGCTGACGGCCAACCTCTGGGGCGATGTGTAGTTGAGGTCGATGAGCGTCTGCGCGCAGGCGATAAAGTCGGTAAATGTGTTTCTCTTTTTGAGATATTTGCCGTCTTCCTTCCACTGGCGGCCCATCTCGCCGCCGCCGCGGATATGGGCGTAGGCGACGACGAAGCCTCTTTGCAGCAGGCTGACATGCTCGCTTCGGAAGACGGGGTCATAGCTCATGCCATAGGAGCCGTAGCCGATCAGGAGGCAGGGGTTCCGACCGTCCAAATCCAGGCCGGCCGGCATGACTAGAGAGATCGGCACATTGACGCCGCCGGGCGCGGGAGCCCAGATGCGGTTGGTGGAAAAGGAGGCCGGATCGTAACCGTTTACTTCCTTCTGTTTTCGGAGGATGCCGGTACGGTCGGCCATGTCATAGTCAAAGACAGAGGGCGGCGAGACGAGGGAAGTATAGCGGTAGCGGACGACCTGGCTGGTGAACTGGGGATTCTGGTCGGGGGAAACGGTGTAGACCGGCTCCATCTGCTGGACGCGGTGTGAGGATGATTCTCTGCCAGCGAAGAAGGCGCCGTCGCGCAGGTCCTGAATTCTGATGTGGGTCAGGCCGTTCTCCCGCTCCCAGATGACCAGGAAGTCCTGGAAGGGTTCGACTCTATCGAGCGTGATCTGGGCGGAATGGGGGACCAGCTCCCGCCAGTTTTCCCTGGCGGGCGTTCTAACCGGCGCCGCCATGAGGCGGAAGTTTTCCGCCTGCCAGTTTGTCAGAATGAGGAAACGGTCTTCGCCGGTTCGCGTACGGTGGTGGGTGACGGAGTATTCCATATCCTGCACGCGGGGTTGCACCAGAATAGGCTGCTCGTCGGGGTCATCGGCGTCGATGGCATGGGCCTCTGAGGTTACGGCGCTATCCAGAGCGAAGAAGATGTAGCGTTCGCTTTTGGATTTGTAGAGCCGCAGGAAGAACCGTTCGTCTTCTTCGTGGTAGACGACTTCGTCATCCGACGTGTCCTGGCCGAGGCGGTGTCGATGCAGCTTGTACGGCCGCAGCGCCGGGTCGAGGGTGGTGTAATAGAGGGTGCGGTTGTCGTTGACCCATTCCAGCCCGTAGTAGGTGTTTTCGATCCGGTCCGGCAGCAGTTCGCCTGTCGACAGGTCCTTGACTTGCAGCGTGTAGGTTTCCGAGCCGTCGGTATCGAGGGCAAAGGCCAGGAGCGAATGATCGGGGCTGACCGTATAGTTCGCCATACGCAGGTAGTCGCGCCCTTCGGCCTCCAGGTTGAGATCGATCAGGACCTGTTCGGCCGCGTCCAGGCTGCCGTGTTTGCGGCAGTAGATCCGGTACTGCTTGCCCTCTTCTTCGCGGTAGTAGTAGAAGTAGCCGCCGTGGGCGACAGGCGCGGATTCGTCGGTCTCCTTGATGCGGCTCTTCATTTCCTCGAAGAGGACATCCTGAAGGGGCTCGGTATGGGCCAACATCGCATCTGTATAGCTGTTTTCGGCTTCCAGGTAGGAAAGCACAGCCGGGTTGTCGCGCTCTCGCAACCAGTGATAGTTGTCGACGCGTTCGTCACCGTGATTCCGGTGGGTGACGGGCTGGACCGGCGCCACAGGAGGCGGCGGGGCTGTTTTGGGTTCGGGCACAGCAAAGCACGGGCCAGTGCTAACTGACATTGGAACTCCTGACTTTCGCTCTTAATTGACTGCTCAATGGGGGTACTGGGCGAACATTATACTGTAACGATGTTAGATGCCCTATTTTTGCAGGCGGTGGAAATTATTTGGGGATACGATGATTTTTCGGGAGCCGGTAGAGAGTTGCGGTTGGACTGGGAGAGGGCGTAACAGTTGGCGGAAAATTTGACATTGTGAACGGAGTCAGGTAGCCTAGCACCGATTCCTCCAGCAAGGCGGCCCCGCGGTGTTGTCGCGGCGGGGTCGGTGAGACCCAAGATAAATTGAGGTTGCGGTATACGACACGGTAGTCTGCGGCGGCTGAATTCAGTAGCCGCGGAGGAAAAGGCACGCGATCTCTGCAGGAAAGATTCACGTGATCAACGAAGAGCAGCTGGAAAGCCAGGCCGCGACGGCCAACTCACGGCAGCCACAACGCCCGATGTCGAATGCCAGACGAATCTTGCAGCGTATTTTCGGCAACGAACGGGAGCTGAAGACAAATCTCTCGCTGCTGTCGATGTCGCTCCCGGGAATCATTCTGCTCTTTGTTTTCGCATATTTGCCGATGCTGGGCATTGTCATCGCGTTCAAGGACTATCGCTTCAATCTGGGCATTCTGGGGAGCGAATGGGTCGGCTTTCAGAACTTTCGCTTTTTGTTCGGGACGGACGCCGCGTTCCGGATCACGCGCAATACACTGTTGATGAATCTTCTATTCATCAGCACGACAACCGTCTGCGCGCTGGCTGTCGCCATCCTGATGAACGAAGCTTATCGCAGCCGGATGAGCAAGTATTATCAGACGATGCTGTTCTTTCCCTATTTCATCTCCTGGGTAATTGTCAGCTATTTTGTGTTTGCCTTTTTGAACGGTCAGACCGGGCTGGTCAATCAGTGGGTCGATGCGCTTGGCCTGGACCGGATTGCCTGGTACCGTTCGCCGGAGTATTGGCCTGTCATCCTTGTTCTTGCCAATCTATGGAACGGAATTGGGTTCAGCAGCATCATCTACCTGGCCGGGATTCTGGGGATTTCGCCGGAGCTGTTCGAGGCGGCGAAGATAGACGGCGCGGGGAAGCTGCAACAGGTCCGGTATATCACGTTGCCAATGTTGTACCCGATGATCATCATTCTGACCCTGCTGGCGATTGGGCGCATTTTTCACGCCGATTTCGGCCTGTTCTTCTTCCTGCCGCGGGACAATCCGCTGCTCTATTCGACAACTGACGTCATCGACACCTTTGTATACCGCTCCCTGGTGGAGTTGGGCGAGATCAGCATGGCTGCAGCCGCCGGCTTTTATCAGTCGTTTGTGGGATTTTTGCTGGTGGTGGGGGCCAATTGGGTTGTGCGCCGGGTGAACGAGGACTACGCACTGTACTAGGATTTCGTTGCAATGGCCGTTACGACCAGCCGCCAGCAAGCGCCAATGAACCGCTATCGCGTCCAGGCATCTTTGGGCCGGTTTGCGGTGCACGCCGTGCTGACTCTGGTTGGGCTGACCTGCCTGATTCCGCTGATCCTTGTGCTCAGCATCTCCCTTTCCGATGAATTGCGACTGGCGAAGGAGGGATACCAGCTTCTGCCGGTCGGCTTCACGACGTTTGCATACGAGTACATCCTGCAGCAGCCGGGGCAGATATTGCGTTCGTACGGGGTGACGGCTTTTGTGACGGCGGTCGGCACGGTCGCGGGGCTTCTGGTCTGCTCTCTGCTGGCGTGGCCACTGGCGCGCAAAGATTTCCGACTGCGCGGGCCGCTTTCGTTCTATGTCTTTTTCACGCTGCTCTTCAACGGCGGCATGGTGCCGTTCTATATTCTGGTTACGCGCTATCTGGGACTGAAAGACAACATCTTTGTCCTGATTCTGCCGTACATGGTCACAGCCTGGTATGTCCTGATCATACGGACCTCCTTCACACAGTTGCCGACCGAATTGCTGGATGCGGCCCGCATAGACGGAGCCGGCGAGTGGCGCATCTTTTTCCAGATTGTTGTGCCGCTCTCCAAACCGGTGCTTGCGACGATCGGTCTCTTTTTCGTGCTGCGCTACTGGAACGACTGGTTTCTGGCGCTGCTGTTCATCGACGACAGTTCGATGTATCCGCTCCAGTATCTGCTGTACGTGTTGATGGCCAATATCAATTTCATGGCCGCGAATCCACAAACGACCGGAATGCCGATCCCGACGCTTTCGGCGCGCATGGCGATGGCGGTCCTGGCATTTGGGCCGGCGCTATTTTCCTTTTTGCTTTTGCAGAAGTACTTTGTTCGCGGCATCACTATCGGTGGATTGAAAGGTTAGATCTGGTTGTGATGAAGCCGGTAGGACTGGTTGCGCGGATGAAAGATCTGAACGGCAGTTCGATACCGGAAAGCAATTTTCTCCGTTGACGATATACCACTTGCGCCCAGAGATCATTCAACAAACTGTTCACGAAAAGGAGAAGCAACAAATGACCCGACACCGTGTTTTGGCCATTCTCAGCATTTTGCTGGTCGCCTCACTGGTACTCACAGCCTGCCCGGCCCCCGCGCCGGCGGAATCGGCTCCGGCGGACGGAGAGATGGAAGCCGCCGCGCCGTCGCCGGCTGACGGGCTGGTGAATATCACCTACTCCTATGGCAGCCGCGGCATCCCGGCCGACCTGCAGATGGTGGAGGATGCGATGAATGAAATCCTTCACGAGAAGATCGGCGTACACCTGACGCTGGAACCGATCGACTTCGGCGCGTTCAATGACAAGATGCAGCTGCGTCTGTCCGCAGGCGAAGAGTGTGACATAATCTTCACCGCTCCCTGGATCAACAGCTACGCCAACAATGTCGCCAACGGCGTTTTGGCGCCATTGGACGATCTGCTGCTCAATCACGCGCCGGGCCTGTGGGGCAGCATGCCGGCCACAACATGGGACGCGGCGCGCGTCAACGGCGTGATCTATGGCGTGATTAACCAGCAGATTTTCCCGAAGCCCTGGGGCGTCCATCCGCGCAAGGACCTGGCCGAAAAGTACGGCCTCGACCTTGATTCGGTAACAAAGTGGGAAGATATGGAGCCGTGGCTGGCTGATGTGCGCGATGGCGAGGGCATCACGCCTGTATTCGTTGCCGCGCCGGGACGGGGCCTCTTCCTCTCGCAGTACTATGGCTTCGACCCCCTTGACGACGGCATCGGGTTTCTGGGCATGAAGGCTGACGACGATACGTTGACAGCCGTCAATATGGTGGACACGGTCGAATTCCAGATGGCGGCCGATACGACCAAACGCTGGGTGGATGAAGGCTACATGCCGCTGGAGCCACTGCCCAATGACGAGGCCCAGTCTGCCTTCCGCGCAGGCCAATATGCAATGGGATATCATGTTGAAAAGCCGGGCAACGACGTTGAGGCGCAGAACGCCTACGGCTTCGAGTTCCTGCTGAAGAACCTGACAGACCCCCTGATTCTGGATACGGCCGGCGCCACGGCAACGATGAACGCGATCTGCTCCACTTCCAAGAACCCGGCCAAAGCGATGGAGGTTCTGGAGGAGTTCAACACAAACATTTACATCTATAACCTGCTCTCACGGGGCATCGAAGGCGTCCACTGGGTGTGGGAGGATGAGGCCAACCAGGTCATGCGCTACCCCGATGGCGTGGACGGCAGCACCAGCTCCTACAATCCCAACACCGACTGGATGTTCGGCAATCAGTTCAATGCGTATTACCGGGATGCCAAGCAGGTTGGCGCCTGGGAAGCCACCAAGGTGATGAACGATACGGCCTTCCCGTCGGAGGCGTTGGGCTTTGTGGTTGATCGAGAGCCGATCAAGACTGAGATTGCCCAGACCTCGGCCGTTTACAACGAGTTTGTCCTGCCGATTCAGTACGGCTGGGTTGCCTATGCCGACGCCGGCGCCGAGGCCATCGACAAGCTGAACGAGGCCGGCGCGCAGACGATCATCAACGAAGTGAACCGCCAGCTGCAAGAGTGGCGGGCGAAGAATCCGCGGTAGCCCTTCACACATCGGCGTTGGGAAGCAGTGTTGTCGAAAGCGCCGATGCGCAGTTTGCGAAGCGCCGATGCGCAAATCACGTTTAACCGCCGCGCCCGGCTGTGTCTGGGCCGGAGCGCGGGGGTGAACGCAAAACTGCTGACTGCGGTATGCGCGTCCCCGGCGGGCCTTGCCCGCCGGGGACCAGGCAGGCGAGCAGCAGCCGGAAACCGACAAACGCACACAAAAGAGAGGTGAGCCTCGTGCTTACACTCACTGCCAGCGTCCCTCTTGATGCGCCGCCCGCCTGGGCCGTGCTGGAGCGGACGCTTTTTGATCTGATGGACAGGTCTGTACATCCATTCTTGGAAAAGTACACGCGGCCTGACGGGACGTTGATCTGGGGCGACAGGTGGAGCAATTCGCGTGACGGCGCCGATGACTTCTACGAGAGTTCCTACAACTGGCCCCTTTACTACCTGCTAGGCGGCGGCGATCATCTGCTCACGCTGGGGCAGCGCCAGTGGGACGCCATCACAAAGCAGCTGACGGAACTCGGCCCGGTTCTGGACGAGTATGAACGGGGTTATGACCAGTTCCACCAGAGCGAGAGCTACATCTATTTCTATTTCTTATGTCTGGCCGATCCGACCAATGCGCGAAACCGTGAGCGCGCCGCCCGGTTTGCCGGCCTGTACCTGAACGAGAACCCGGATGCGCGCAACTACGACCCGGAGCGCAAGTTGATCCGTGCGCCGCATAACGGCAGCGGCGGTCCGCGCTGGGGATTCAGCGACAGCGCTGAGCCAAGTTACGGTTGGAGCGCAGGCATGCGCACCTACGGTCTACCCTATACTGACATCCCGGAGGTCCACGAATACGACGACCTGAAAGACCCGGCCCTGGCTCGCCGGATGGGCGAGGCAATGCAGGAACGGATGGGCAAAGGGGACGTAGTCGGCAACTTGATGGTGACGAGCCTGATTGCCAATGCCTTTCTGTTGACCGGCGAGGAGAAGTACCGGCGTTGGATAGTCGAGTACCTGGACGCCTGGCGAGAACGGGCCGCGGGCAACGGCGGCCTGCTGCCGGACAATGTGGGGCTTTCCGGCGAGGTTGGCGAATATCTGGACGGGCGCTGGTATGGCGGACTATACGGCTGGAGCTGGCCTCACGGGTACTACAACGTTGGGATGGCCGCTGTCGTCAGCGGGGGCAACGCGTTCCTGCTCACGGGTGACAGGGCGCATCTTGAGCTGGCCAATGACCAGTACGATGCCATCTGGGCGATGGGCGAGATGCGCAGCTCCGAGGGCGAAGAGATGAGCCTGCGCAGCCACTGGGTAGACCAGCTGGAGGATGAAGACGAGGGCATTTTCGTTGTGCCCTACAGGCACAATGACGAGGGCTGGTTCGATTATCAGCCGATGTCGCCGGTCTATCCCGCGGCGGTATGGAATATGACGATGGATCCGGCGGACTGGGAGCGGATCGAGGCGTTGCGAAGGGTGGAGAAGTACGACTGGCGCCGCGTCCAGGGATTTCGGAACAAGGAGGATAACGGCCACGAACAGCCGTGGCTGCGTTTTCTGGCGGGAGACAACCCCGACTATCCCGAAAAGATGCTTGCCGCCACCTATGGGCAGGTCTGCCGCCGGCTGGCATTGATCCGAGAGGACGAAGAGGACCTGACGCAGGTATACATTCATCACTGGCAGCAGCTCAATCCTGTGATCACCGAGGCGCTGGTGCAGCTCACCCTGGGGGCGCCGCAGATCATCTACAACGGCGGGTTGCTGCACTGCCGGCTGCGGTATTACGACGCGGCGCGAAAGCGGCCGGGGCTGCCGCCGGACGTCGCCGCGCTGGTATCCCGGCTGGAGACGGATCGAACGGTGGTGGAGCTGGTGAACCTGAGCCCGTATGAGACGCGCATGGTGCTGCTGCAGGCGGGGGGATTCGGCGAACACCGGTTCGAGACGGTTCAGTACACGACGCGTGCGAGCGACTTTCCGGGCCCTCAGCAGGCATACCAGTCGCCTGCGGTCGAACAGACGACGGGGGATGCGGAGGTCAACGACGTCTATCTGCAGGTGGAGCTTCCGCCGGCGACGCGGATTGAACTAGACATCAAGACGGCCCGCTATGTAAACGAGCCGTCATACAATTTGCCTTGGTGAAGGGGAATCAGATGAGAATTACCGCTCTCGAAACATTGTGCCTTTCGCGCATGCATGAGCCGGAACGGCAGTGGATCACCGCTCAGTACCGGACGGTAAAGGCCGATTGCACGATTATACAAGTGCGGACGGACGAGGGCCTGGTCGGCATTGGAGAGGCCAGCGCGTACGGCGGGTCGTCGCGCATCGCGGAATGGGTCGACTGGCTGGCGCCGACGCTGATCGGCAAAGATGCGTTGGCTCCGGCTACGGCGCCGCATCCGAATGGCAGGGACAGGGCGCATGACACGGCTGTGGCCGGCATCGACTGCGCGCTGTGGGATCTGCGCGGGAAGGCAGAGGGCAAACGCGTCAGCGAGCTGCTGGGCGAAAGTCCGGCGGCCTCTGTGCCGATGTACGCGTCGAGTGGTTGCCGCTACGACTGGCGCGACCGCCCGGAGCAGTTGATCGAGGAGGCGCTGGGCTACGTTGAAGAGGGCTTCCCGGCGATGAAGTTTCGCATCGGCACGCACTGGGAGTGGGACGGGGTGACCGTCGACCGTTTTCTCGGCTTGGCGCGGGAGCTGCATCAGGCGGTGGCGGGGCGCATGGCGCTGGCGCTGGACGGCAACTGCCGGCTGACGATGGAGGAGGCGATGCCGATCGCCAAAGAGCTGGACCGACTGGGCTTCGCCTGGCTGGAGGAGCCGATTCCCTGGCGTGACATCGATGGCTATGCCGCGCTGGCCGCGGCCGTGGATATGCCTGTTACCGGGGGGGAGAGTTTCACGACGCTGGAGCAGTTTCGCCCCTATATTGAGAAGCGCGCCTATGATATTGTGCAGCCCGATGCCGGCATCTGCGGTCTGACAGAGTTGACGCGCATCGCGGAGATGGCGGCGCATCACGGCCTTAAACTCTATCCCCACTCGTGGCATAATGGATTGATGGCGATGGTGCATGCGCAGGCGATTGCGGCGCTGCCGAACCTGGAGATTCTGGAAGTCTGCCAGATTCAGGGTCCGTTGCAGTGGGGGATTGCGGCGGAGCCGCCGGTGATGGAGGGCGGGCGCCTGTACCTGCCGGACCGGCCCGGCCTGGGCATGGAGCTGGCAGAGAATCTGACGGAGCGTTTTCCTTACATTGAAGGTCATTACGCGGTGACGCTGGACAGGTGGCCGCGCAGTTGAGGCGCCAGGGCAGGCGGCCCGAGGTTGTTTGCGTTTGGCTTGGCGCATGCAGTTGGAAAGTGAGGGAACCTGATGAAGAAAGTTCGCGTTGCCATTGTCGGCATGGGCATTGGCAGGCCCAATGGGCTTGCCCTGGCAGGGAACCCGCGTGCTGAAGTCGTCGCGTTATGCGACCTGGTCGAGGAGCGCATGAGAGATTTTGCGTCGCTCCTGCCGCAGCCGGATGAGATTCGCCTGTACACGGATTTCGACGAGTTGTGCCGTAACCGGGAGATTGACGCAGTCTTTATTGGCACGCCCAATCAGCTACATGTGCCGATGGGTTTGAAGGCGGTGGCCCAGGACAAGCACGTCCTGATCACGAAGCCGCTGGCGGACTCGGTGGATGCGGCGAGGCGGATGGCGGACACGGCAGAGAGCGCCGGTGTCGTCAATATGATGTCGCTGGCGACGCGATTCTCGGCAGAGGTCCGCTACATGGGCGCCTTGGCGCGTCGGGGCGCCTTCGGGGACATCTACTACGCCCGGGCCCGCAGTATCCGGCGCAACGGCATTCCGTCCTGGAATACCGGCTTCATTCGTGAAGGCGGGGGCGCGTTTCGCGATATGGGCGTGCATGTGCTGGACGCGGCCTGGTGGATGCTGGGGATGCCGAGGCCGCTGAGTGTGACCGGCGCGGCGGGGGCAAAGTTTGGTCCGCGCGGGCTGGGGTATTTCGGAAAGAGGGCGCCGGGCGAAGTTGCCTCAACACCGGAAAGTTACTACAGCCAGTTTGCCGCGGACGACTACGCGGGCGGCTTCATCCGTTTTGAGGGCGGCGGCGCGCTGCAGGTGGAGAGTTTCTGGGCTTCGCACCAGCCCGGTGACCTGCAGATCGAGCTGTTCGGGGACGAAGCAGGGGCGCAGCTGCGACCGCCAACGGTGTACACAAACGGCCCCATCCCGGCCGCGGTGGCGGAAACTGCGGATGCGTTTGGCGCCAAACCGGAAGCTGAGCCTGGCTTGGAGGACGAGGGCGGTCCGCTTGACATCACGTTTGAGGGGCTTACCGAGGAGAGAAGCGCGACGTGGGACTCGATCGCCGCTCACTTCGTTGCCTGCATTCTGGACGGCGTCGCCTGCAAGGCGCCTCTGCGTCATGGGTTGATCGTACAGGAGATGATGGAAGGACTGTTGAGAAGCGCCGAAAGCGGGCGGGAGCAGCGGCTCGACGGATAGCGGTCAGGATGTGGGCCTGTTCTTGAAGGACCTTAGGGGCAACTGTCAATTGACAAGGGGGGAAACATGCCGATTCTGGGCAAAAAGGATTGGGCGTTCTGGGAAGAGCACGGCTACGTTGTGGTCCCGAATGCGGTGCCGCAGGAGAACCTGGACGCGCTTGTAGAGCAGATCTGGACGTTTCTGGAGATGGACGAGGCCGATCAGGAATCCTGGTATAGGTACAAGCCCTATACGCGAGAAGATCTTTGTTCTCCAATCTCACAGGCCGGAATGGTGGAGATGTATCAGCATCAGACATTGTGGGACAACCGCCAGTACCCGCGCATCCATCAGGCTTTCAGTGAGATTCTGGGAACGGAGAAGCTGTGGGTATCGCTGGATCGCGCCAATATGAAGCCGCCGGACAGGGCCGACAAGCCGGAGTGGGGCCACAAGGGCATGATTCACTGGGACATTGACACGAGCGCCCTGCCATTGCTGGAGGGGGACGATATCGCGGCCACGTGGCGACCGGACCCTGAGACGCATATTGGCGTTCAGGGCGTCCTGTATCTGACCGACACCGGCCCCGACCAGGGCGGTTTCCAGTGTATACCGGGCTTTCACAGGACATTTTACGAGTGGGTAAAGACGCAGCCGGCCGACCGGAATCCGCGCATTCCGGACCTGCCGGATCTTGACGTCAAGGCCGTGGAAGGAAAGGCGGGGGACCTGGTGATCTGGCACCGGCTGCTGGCGCACGGAAACGGCCACAATCGCTCAACGCGGCCGCGGCTGGCGCAGTACATCACGATGGATCCGGCGCCGGAGAATGACGAGGCGCTGCGTGCGGCGCGCATTCGCTCGTGGCAGGAGTGCCGGCCCATGCCCAAATGGCCGGGCGATTCGCGAGATTGGGAGCACCAGCATCAAACGCCGGCCGAGCTGACGCCGCTGGGACGCAGGCTGCTCGGGCTCGATTCGTGGAATTAGCGCTGGAACGGGCTTGAATCAGCGCCAGGCTGTGTGAGCTCTACACGAGCAGCCATCCACAGTACACAAACGGTTGAATGACAAAGCAGGGCGCGGATAGGAAGAGAACCCTATCCGCGCCCTGGCATTTTGCCGCGGCGCGAAGGACGCGGAGTGCAACGCGGACGACAGGCAACCTGCCGGTTCTGCGCAGTATGCCCCCCACAACCATCCTACTTGACCCCGACAGAGTGTACGCTGACAGCAAGACAGACTGTTGGCATGGCGCTCGCGGAAGAGGAGGGCATTTCCTCGCAGGCTCGCTCATGTCTACACGAAGGCGTTGCAGGGCAGGCTGGGGTTGGGCCAGGGCATCAACGCCAGGGGACGGTGATGACTTTCCGCCAGGTTTTGGAACACGGCGCCGGTGTCTCGATTGCGGGGGACAAAGGTGGCAAGGTAGAGATCGCCGTAGTTGCTCAGGCTGGCATTGGTGAAGACGGTATATGCCACAGGCCCATAGACGCCATGCTGATAGAAATGGCTGCGCAGGCGGCTGTTGTCGTCTTCGACGCGTTTGCGGCTGGCCGCCCAGAGCATTTGGAAGTCAGGGTAGGCGGACAGGGTGGCAAAAAGGTTGCGGAAGCGGGCGGTATGGCGGTAACGGAGGGTCATAACCCGCCATTGACGCATATTGGCGAGAGCGATGGCATTCCAGCCGGCGCCCATCACGCGGCGGAGAGGCGCATCGGGGGCGAGCAGCAGGGAGAGGAGATTGACGTTGCCGGCTGCGCATCTTACCGCCTCCAGCTGCACCCAGTTGAGCCTGTGAAAGTCTAGGACGGCGCGGTTGGCGCCGACCAGGTCGCCGAACGAATCCATGAGGAAGGCGGGTGTACAGAGCGTGCCAAGCGTGCCCCAGAGCCTGGCGAAGACTTCCTGGTGGTTGAGGTCGGAACGCACGATCGATTCGTCTGAAATTTCGCTGGCCATGGCGAAAAATTCGCGGCGTTCCAGTGAGGTAAGTTTGAAGGCCCGCGCCAGGTCCTGAAGTATTGCCTTGTCCAGCCGGACCTGGCTGCCCCGCTCGATCTTGCCGATGATTCTTGTTGTCAGCCCGGTTTCTTCTGCCAGTCTTTCCTGGCTCCAATTGTTGCCGCTATCGAAATCCATCTGCTCCTTTCGCAGGGCGGCGACGACTTTGCCGAACATTTTGCGTTCCACAGCATCCTCCGCTGTCTATCGCCGGACACGACGTTGTATCCGGCCTTTCCTTCTGTAAGAAATTCTATCAGCTTGAAACCCAATTTCAAGTGATCATGCTCCCAAATCTGAAAGCCTGATCTCCCGAAATCGGTACATTTGCGAAAGAGGGTCAGGTTTGGGGTGGGATTCTGTAAGAGCCAGCCGAACCGGTCGCGTTGCCATTGCGTTTCACGGGCGCTGTTTTGCGGAATTGGCCCCGCTTTTGATCCGCAGTTTGCGTTGGAGTAGAATGGTCGGTGCTCAGGGAGTGCCCTGACCAACTGGGGCGATTGGGTCCCGCTTTCCCTTTTGCAATTGATCGAACGGCAGCGCCGGAATCGTGCGAGACGCCATGCAATCTGCGGCTGCAGGGTATCAGGCCGCAAGGCCATTCTACCGAGGAATCTCGCTGCCCGAAATATGGGCGGCGGGATTGGGGTATCAGCGCTTTCTGGCCATCCTGATTCTGGTAGGCTTCGGTTTGCGCCTGGTCCTGTTGGACCGTTTTCGCTTTCACCAGGATGAGGCGCTCTACAGTTACTGGGCGCTGCGCTTTCTGCACGGTGATCCCTATTTTCTGGATCAGTGGATCGACAAGCCGCCGCTGTTCATCTGGCTGCTTGCTGTCTGGTTTAAGGCCTTTGGCGCGTCCGAGGCGAGCGCGCGGCTATTGAATGTCGGGATCAGCATTCTCACGATCCCGGTGGTGGGCGCGATCGCGAGACGGGCATGGTCGCCCGTTGCGGGCGCAGTTGCGGCGGCAGCCTTTGCGCTGAACCCCTTTGCCATCAGCTTTAGCCCGACGGCATTCACCGATCCGCTGCTGGTCCTGGCAGGCGTCTGTTCACTGTACGCGGCGTTGCGGTCGCGTCCCTTTACGGCGGGGCTTTGCCTGGGGGCCGCGATCATGACCAAGCAGCAGGGGGTCTTCTTTGCTCCGCTGACGCTGGCGGTTCTGCTCGCGAGAAACCCGGAATCAATCGTAGCCTCGACGCTTCGTGCGGTTGGGGGACTGGCACTGGCGGCGCTGCCGGTCCTGTACTGGGACAGTCTGCGCTGGGCGGTGGCGCCTTCGCCGTGGGACCTGGCCGTGCGCAACTACGGCGCGCTGGCGTTGCTTCCGCTCAACCAGTGGCCGGGCCGGTTTGTGGGGATCGCCGAATTACTATGGTATCTGACCGCCAACAGCATGGTGTGGGCTGTTTTGGGGTCGGCGGCGGCGCTGGCGGCGGTCTACAGTTGGCGCCAGGGGAATTCCTGGTCGCGGCGCGCGGTGTTTGCGGTTCTGCTCTGTGGGTGGATTGGGGGGTACTGGGCGGTGCATGCGGCGTTCAGTCTGCCGATCTGGGACCGGTATTTCTTGCCGCTGGCGCCGGCATTTGCATTGCTTTGCGGGTGGACCGGCGGGAGGCTCGCGGCGGATCGCGGCGGCTTGTGGAGACCGGCTGTTGTCGGGCTGGTGATTGCGCTGTTGCTTCCCGGCGCGGGGCGGGCGGCGCGGGGCGAACTGCCGATTGGCGGGGATCATGGCGCGTATGACGGCCTGCAGGAGGCGACTGCGTGGCTGGACGGGCACAGCCCGCCTGGCACCATCGTGTATCATCAGGCTTTGAGCTGGCACTTCCAGTTCTATCTCTTCGAGAAACCGGGGGAATACAGCGCACGCTGGTTTGCGAGCCCTGTTGCCCTGGCAGATGATGCCGCCAAGAGGCCGCAACGCGCCAGGTTTGTGATCGTTCCGGCCTGGCGGCCCATGCGCAACGCCTATCCCCATTTGGCTGCGCGCGGGTTGGCGCTGGAGCCAAGGGTCCAGGAAGAACAGTTCACCGTCTATGAGATCATTTTGCGGAGGCGTTGAGGCGGTTGGCGGCCGTCTGCCTTGCAGGCATGGTGGTACAATAGTGATCCAATACAAAACGATTCAGAGGAGAAAACGGATGACAGTTGAAGGGAACAGTTCCGGGTCGGACCTACTTTCGCGGGCACAGGGCTGTCTGCTCGGCCAGTTGATCGGGGATTCACTCGGCAGCCTGGTTGAGTTTCAGTCGCCGGAATGGATTCGGCGGAGGTACCCCGGCGGCGTGCGCGAGATGGCTGACGGCGGCACTTGGAACACGCTCGCGGGCCAGCCCACGGATGATTCGGAGTTGGCGCTGATGCTGGCGCGATCGCTTGTCGCACGCGGCACGTTCGACCAGGAAGAGGTGAGAAAGGCGTATGTATTCTGGCTGGATTCCAGGCCTTTTGACGTGGGTACCGCCACCCAGAGCGGCTTGACCGGCTGGCCGATTCAATCCAGCCAGGCCAACGGCGCGATGATGCGGATCAGTCCGCTGGGCATCTTTGGGGTCAACTACGAGTTGGAGCAGGTCGCCGAATGGGCGCGGCAGGACGCTGAACTCACGCATATTCATCTGGTGTGCCAGGAGGCGAACGCACTGTTTGCGATGGCGATCGCGCACGCGGTGCGTACGGGATGCGGGGCGGAAGAGCTGTACGCCGAGATTGCGAATTGGGCGGATGAATTCGAAGCCGACCACCGACTGAGGGAGACGATTGCCGAAGCTGCCGAAGGACCGCCCCCAGATTACATGCACCAGCAGGGATGGGTGCTGATCGCCTTCCGCAATGCGCTGTGGCAGCTCCTCAACGCCGCGAATGTGGAGGAAGGAATCGTGGACTCGATCATGGGCGGGGGCGACACGGACACCAATGCGGCGATATGCGGCGCGCTGTTGGGCGCTGTCTATGGGCGGGAGGCGATCCCCGAACGGTGGATCGAGACGATCCTTGGCTGCCGGCCGGAGAAGGGAAGGGCCGGCGTGCATAAGCCCCGCCCCGAATGCTTCTGGCCGGTGGATGCGCTGGAGCTGGCCGAGCAGTTGATCGCGCCGTCTGGCTGAGATTGGTGGGATCGTGGTACCAGAAATAGAAGGAGGCGCGGGGAGCGGGATGGAAGAGATGAAACGAGCGGCGTTGTGGTCTCCGCGGCTGGAGGAGCTTGCGCCGGTCGTGCGGAAGGGTCTGGAGGCCAACTACGCCCGTGTCGAGGTTGACGTGACCGATTGCCCCGACTTGCGGCGGCTGGGCTGCGCGAGCCGGGGAATCGGCGGTTCCACGGCGCTGTTGGAGGCGGGCGGGGAACCCTATGCGCACAACCCAAGGTACCGGCAGGTCACGTTTGACATGGCGGACATGGCGCGCGATTGCGGCCGGGCCGACGGCAGCATCCTGGGCGCGGGCATGGCATTTCCGGGCGTGTTGGAAGGGCATTGCGGAGAGGTCATCGCCACGTTGCAGGCGGATGGGGTCAACCGATCGAAGGCGGCGCGGGTCGGACCTGAGAAGGAGTGCATCGTTGAGGCCTATGCTTCGACGCGGCACAGCGGGCTTTCCAACCTGTTCCTGTCGGAGGGGTTGCCGGGGCCGGCGCTCAGAGTCAGCGTGGAGAAACGGACAGGCAGCGAGCGGTCCTTCACGCAGGCGTTGCGGAAGAGTCTGCAGGCGCGCCCGGAGATTGGGGGCGACGGCGCGCCTGAAGGGGCCTTGCAGGTGGGCATGGGCGGCGTCTTTGTGGTGGAGGCGGGCCAGGTCCGCTCTCACATCATGCCGGATTACGAGTGCATCGCCCACAAGTATTACGACACCGAGGCCGAGGAGGTGGTTGCGGACTTTCTCCAATTCTATGAGCACATGGGGCCGGACCTGCTCTGCTTCGCGGTATTCTGGACGGGGGACCCGACCGGCGGCCGGCTGCATCTGCGGGAATCGGGCGAACACACGCATTTCTTTCACATGGGTGATCTCAACCAGGCCGGCCACTATCACTATGATGTCAGCCCCGAACAGATCCGTTACACGGGATACTTCAATGTTGCCGAAGAACTGGTGCGCGTCGGAGACATCTACGCGGAGCTTGAACGGAAGATTTAACACACATGCGAGGAGCGGAGATGAAGATCGAAAAGGTCAGCGCGGTGGGTCTGCGGGGTGCCACGCCTGAAGGCGGCTGGAGCGAGGAGCTGAAGGAGGAGGACTGCGTACACACGCTTGTGTTCGTGGAAACGGATGAAGGGGTCACCGGACACGGCGCCGTATTTACGAACGATGGGCTTGTGCTGGCCGCGCTGGAGGTGCTGCGCCCGCTGTTGATCGGGCAGTCCGCGATTGAGCCGGAACGGGTAAGCGAGCGGTTGCACCAGAATACGTTCTGGCTGGGGCGGGGCGGCAGCGTCACACATACGATCAGCGGCATCGACATTGCGCTGTGGGATATTTTGGGCAAGGTGACGGGTCAGCCGGTTGGCCGCCTGCTGGGCGGGCGATACCGCGAACGCGTTCGGCCCTACGCTTCGCTGCTGATGGACCAGCCGTCGCCGTTACGGGACGAGCTGGAGATGTGGAAGGCGCAGGGGTTCCGCGCCTTCAAGATGGGATGGGGGCCTTTTGGCCGTGTCAGCGACAAGCTGGACGAGGAGATTGTGGCAACGGCGCGCGAGGTTGTGGGCGATGACAACCAGTTGATGGTGGATGCCGGCGGCAGCGATGCGCACTGGCAAGGGCGATACACGTGGGCGCTGCGCTGCGCGGGCATGCTGGCCGATTATGGCGTGGACTGGTTCGAGGAGCCGCTGCGGCCCGACGACCTGGAAGACTTCATCCATCTGCGGCGTAACACGACGATCCCCATCGCCGGGGGCGAGGTGATGACCCGGCGGCAGTCATTCCTTCCCTTCCTCCAGCAGGGCGCCTTCGACATCGTTCAGCCGGATGTCGCCAAGGTAGGCGGAATCAGCGAGGAGCGCCGCATTGGGTGGATGGCGCAGGAGAACGGTGTGCGCATGATTCCACATGGCTGGAACACGGCGATGGGGCTGGCGGCTGACCTGCAGCTGGCCTCTGCGCTGGCGGATACGGACCTGGTGGAGTACAAAACCGGTTCGCCCTATATTGATGAGATCGTGGTTGGCGGCTGGCAGCTGGATAAGGATGGCATGTTGCAGATTCCTGATGGACCGGGTCTGGGAATCGAGTTGGATATGGACGCGGTGGGGCGTTATTCTTAGGAACCGGGGGGAGGAGCACGTTTTCTTGTTCACAGAGGGCAACGGCGGACGGCAACATCTTTTTGATCCACTGAGCGACACGGAGAACAGCGGAGAACGGCGAAGGGCATCTTTTGTCCGCGAAGGCACGCGAAGGGGCGCGAGGAAGGGCGATTTTTTGATGGAAGGAGTGTTGGGGGGAGGATGGAGGTTGCGGTGGGGTGATTGGAAGGACAGATGAAGGGGGCGGGGATGCACTGTGGGGGGGCAGTTCTTATCGGCGCGCAGCATAGGGCGCTTGATACGGCTGCTCTGCGTTTTCGGTCTGTGTGTCGTCGGCGATCACTTCGGGATTTTGCCAGCGGCCCTGCGCCATGACCTCATGCGCAGGAGCGCCCGGCCTCGTCGCTCATTGCGCCCTCCCGTCCCTGCTGGAATGCCCAATTTAGCTGGCCCTCTGGGCCTGTAACTGCCGGCGCCTGAGGCCCTCTTGCCTGCCTGCCTTGTCCCCCGGCTTGCCGGACTAACATAACGACTGGTACAAACGTCGAGGGCAGGTCAGGAAGGAGCGTTCAACCGGGTTCCTGACAAGAGTGGCATAGCAAGGCGAAAACGCGGCGTCATAAGGAGGGTGGCTGGTATGTCGAATGTCGGACTCAATGCAGTGAAACTGGTCGTAAAGCGGATTCTGCTGGCGTGGGAGCGTCTGGAGTCAGGGGTAAGTTACGACCTGACCTCCAGCGCGTTCATAGAGGACCCGTACCGCACCTACGAACAGCTGCGCCAGAAGGACCCCGTCCACCGCATGCGGTTAATCGAGGCCTGGGCGTTGACCCGGTACGAAGATGTGCAGGACGTTCTGGCTGACCACAAACGCTTTACGAACGCGGAGCGCAACTACGACTACATGCAGTATCGAACATTTCTGGATCTGGACCCCCCTGATCACACCAGGTTGCGGGGGCTTGTCTCCAAGGCCTTTACCCCTCGCGCGGTAAGGGAGCTTGGTCCGCGCATCCAGGAGCTTGTTGACGAACTCCTGGACGCGGCCGCCGGCAGAGGCCGGATCGATCTGATCAGCGATTTTGCCTTCCCGTTGCCGGTTATCGTCATCGCCGAGATGCTCGGCGTTCCGGCACAGGATCGAGAGCGCTTCCGGGAATGGTCCGACGATATTGCGCTCTCGGTCAATCCACTGCTCAACAGCGAACAGATAGAGCGGGTCCAACAGGCGACCGAGGAGCTCTTCGAATACTTCGAGGGCATCATCGAGCAGAGGCGGCAGGCGCCCCAGAATGACATGATCAGCGCGCTGCTGGCTGCTGAAGAAGAAGGGGACAGACTTACCCACGAAGAGCTGCTCTCAACACTCATGCTGTTGCTGGTCGCAGGCAACGAGACGACGCGTAACCTGATCGGCAACGGCATGTTGGCTCTGCTCAAAAATCCGGCGCAGCTGCAACGATTGAGGGAGCATCCCGAACTGTTGGATTCGGCTATCAACGAGCTGCTCAGGTATGACAGCCCCGTGCAGATGGACGCGCGTAACGCCATCGACGATGTTGAGATCGGGGGCAAACGGATTGCGGCCGGCCAGCGGATTCTGGCGATAGTCGGGGCCGCAAATCGAGATCCGCAAGTTTTTGCCAATCCCGACGAGCTCGATATCGGGCGCGACGAAGTCAGTCACCTCTCCTTCGGCCGCGGCATCCACTACTGCCTCGGCTCTCCGCTTGCCATCCTGGAGGGACGCATAGCCTTCTCCAGCCTGCTGGATCGGTACTCTTCATTGCGGTTGGCCTCTGAACCTGTGTTCAAAGACCAGATTGTCCTGCGGGGCGTCGAAGAGTTGTGGGTCGAAGTCGAACACTGATTATACCGCCTACCTTGAGAGGCAGGCATGGCGGCGCGCCTCAGTCGGATCCGCCCCATGCGCGAAGGCCGACCTGACTTTAAGGCGGAAAGGACTTTCACAGTCGTGCTCCCTGGCAGGTAGCAATGTAACCGTAGGCGGCTATGCCATCTCCTGATTAGAATCCCTCGGCAGCCGAGGGACTTTGATCATTTGCAATACAAATTAGTAGAAATTGCCCAAATCGGTCTATTCCCATTTAAGCCAGTTACGATCCGTGTCTAATCATGAATAAAGTTTCCTTTTATGGGGTGTTCCGAGCCTCGCCGCCCAGGTCGGTCAACCGATATCGATGATTCCTGCTCCTTGGTCTTTGCGGATGTGTCATCTCTATCAGGCCGGCGTCAAGGCTGGTGTGTAGATAGGTCTTGAGGAAAAGACTCCAATCCGCTAACCCCAAAACGGCCATGAGCCCGGCCCGGCTCATCTCTCCCTGCAAGGCTGCAACGAGTCGTCCTACTTGAAGGGTTACATGCGGGGCCACATCAGGGGTTGCGCGTGGGGCAACGTTCACTTCACGGCGCGGGAAGGTCACAAAGCGCGCTACCCCCACGCGTCCCCTCCACCCCTCCCTGCCCTCGCAAACACCCCGTAGGGGCATCCCTTGTGGGCGCCCAAGCCCCTCCGTACCCCCGCCCGCGGCGCCTCCCCGTCCCGCCACCCACTGACCACCGACCACTGACCACTGCAGTTTCCCATCCCCCAAATCCCAAAAATCCCCCCAAATCCCCGTTCAGACAAAATCCCCGTCCCCCCCGATGAAGGTTCTCCCCCAATCAGATGCGTATGCCCTGGACACAAGAAGCGCGCCCGTGCAGAAGGTAATTTGGAGGTGTTACGAGGCCGGGCGGGCGTACATTGCGATCGGGGGCGAGCGGGTGTTGGGCCGGGGGGTCCTGGGAACTACCCGGCCCGGCGCAGGGCCACCTGGTCCACGCACTGCCCCGCCCGGTTGATGAGGAGACTTGGCGGCTGGCGGCGTTTGACCTCCCTGGCGTGCGGCTGGGCGCGGAGGGGCCGCCGACACAGGGCAAGGCTGAGAGGTTGACAGGCGGAGGTTGGGGGCCAGGCTCCAAGGGTAAGGGGTTCGTGGCGGGAGGCGCTATTGATGGGGCAATGGGGATTGAGGATACGTTGGGGGGGAGGCGGCGTTAGACGGCTGGACGCGCTCGCCACAGGCGGAACTGTTTTTTGCCCAGGATTAGCCACCAGACGGTGACGGTTTCGGAGACGAAGCCGGCAAGCAGGGATGCTACGCCGAGCGCTGCGCCCTGCACGCCGAACAGGGGCAGGAGCAGCAGGGCGGCGAGGATGGCGCCGGTGCGCATCGGCGCGCCAACCGCCATGGGAAGCGTGTGCCGCTCGACAAAGGCGATGCTGTGGAAGTAGGCGCGGTGAATGACGACAAAGGGGAAGAACGTGTAGATCTGGAGCGGCGCGCGGCTGAGCTCGGCCAGGGCCGGCGTCAGGCCGATGACCTGCTCCAATAGGACTGTTCGCAGGGGCGTCCAGAAGAACAGGAGGCAGATTGCGCTGGCGATGAAGCCGCACCAGTAGGCGTAGAGAAGGAACGGACGGTAGGCGCGCAGTTCGGCGTAGAAGGGGGGCATGAGGGCGCGCAGTTCGTTCAACCACCGGTAGGTCCACTGGCCGAGGGTGTAGGCCACTGTCAGCGCGGCGATTTCTTCTGCGCCGTTGGCGCCGCGCACGACGAAAAGGTTGATGAGGGGCCGGCTGGACTCTTGCATGAAGTTCATGAGTCCCAGCGGCCAGGTAAAGCGGAAGAATGCGGCATAGGTGATCGGGGGACGATCGAGCCTGTGCGGCAGGCCGCTGCCGGCGAAACGCCAGAGAAAGCAGAGGATGGCGCCGAACTCAGTCAGAGCGGATGCGTAGAGAACGAGGATCGGCAGCCAGATGGGATGGTCGCGAATAGTATCGACCTGGAGAAGCGCGACGACGGTCGCGAGGCCGGCGGAAACGCTCAGAGCGGTTGCGAGGCTTATCTGGCCGGTCCGTTTGGCGCGGGTCAGGACGCCGGCGCCGAGCTGCGTCAAGCCCCTTATGAGCGGCATTGGCAGAAGCCACAGCATCATCATGCGCACGCGCTCGCCGGTCTCGAGGTCGATGCCGTGCAGACCCTCGAGTAGATGGCGGCTGAGTGGCGTGCCGCTAAGCAGCCATTGTATCGCCACCATCAGAAACGCCAGCGCGCTGACGTAGTGCAGACCCCGCCAGAAGTCTCGTTTGTCCTCCACCAGGACCATGCCGGCGTAGCGAATTTGCGCGAGCGGGCTGGACAGAGCGGTAACCAATCCCCACGCCAGTCCAAATGCGGCCAGGACACGCGTGGCGTCGGGCATGCGCGCCATGCCGGCGTTGATGCTCTGCGCGCCGAATTCAAAGATAAGGATGGTGAGGATCAGAGGCAGGAGGAAACGGGTAAAACGCAGGTACATAGGTTTGGGGCCAGTCGGTTCGCGGCGCGCCGGCCATGCGCAAGGGAAGACGGGAGGGCGGCACGGGAAATTATCACACAGCGGTGAACTGTACGCAATGGTCGGGCGCAGTCCAAAATGGGGACGAGTCTGCCGTTACCCGTGGCTAGTTACACTGAATCCTGCAGATCGCTTTGTGCGATAACGCCTGATCCGGACTGCGCCGGACACGACTTTGGTCCACGGGGCGCGACGGCGAACGGCAACATCCTGTTGATCCACGGAGGGACATTGAAAAGGCTCGTGAACTTTGGCAGGCGTACAAGCGCCGCAATCTGCAGGAAGTGTGAAAGACGGCGCTCACCCGTGACTTCCAAGAAACCGTGCAGGTCCGCGCCGCTCTTTCTTGTACTCTCCCCTGGCGCTGGTTCCACACTCTTGAAAGCTGCCCGGGCGGGCTGCTTGTTGGCATATTGCAGGGTACAGCGGGTGGCTTGGGGCGTTGACAACCACTGGTGGCTGTGCAACAATCAGGGCGAGAGCGCAGGCACAGGCGGCTCTCAGGGCCGGGGCCTCCCCTTATTGCAAGGTGAAATCAGATGGGCGTCAAGACACCTGATTGGGTGAAGCATGCGGTTTTCTATCAGATCTTTCCGGATCGCTTCAGCCGCAGCCCGCGTCTGAAACATCCGCCAGGAATCCAGTTCAAACCCTGGGGCGCGCCGCCATCGGAACAGGGATTCCAGGGCGGCGATCTTCTGGGCATCGTTGACCGGCTGGACTATCTGGAGGCGTTGGGCGTCAATGCCCTCTATTTGAACCCGATCTTCAGTTCGGCCGCCAATCACCGTTACCACACTTTCGACTATATGAAGGTGGACCCGCTGTTGGGAGGGGACGCCGCTTTTCGCGAGTTGTTGGACGCGGCGCATAGCCGGGGTATGCGCGTGGTTATCGACGGTGTGTTCAACCATTGCGGCCGGGGCTTCTGGCCGTTTCATCATATTCTGGAAACCGGAAAGAGGTCGCCCTATTTCGACTGGTTCCGGGTAAAGGGATGGCCGCTGCGGCCCTATCACAGCAGCGAGAAACAGCCGCACAATTACGCGGCCTGGTGGAACCTGCCCGCACTGCCTGAGCTGAATACGGGCAACCCCGGCATGAGGCAGTATCTGTTAGAGGTCTCCCGTCACTGGATCGAATTCGGCGCGGACGGGTGGCGGTTGGATGTGCCGGAGGAGATTGACGATCCGGAGTTTTGGCGGGCGTTTCGGCGCGTGGTGAAGGAGACGAATGCCGACGCCTACACGGTGGGCGAGATCTGGGATGAAGCAGAGGAGTGGTTGCAGGGGGATCGTTTTGATGCGGTGATGAACTACGTTCTGAGCCGCGCGGCGTACGGGTATTTCGGCGCGGAGACGGTTCCACGCGACTACCGGCCCGGGGGATACGCGATCGAGAAGCTGAATACACATGCGTTTGCGGCGGTGATCGAGCGGACTTTGGCGCGTTACGACTGGCAGGTGGTTACGGCGCAGTTGAATCTTTTGAACAGCCATGATACGGCGCGCAACCTGTGGGCTTTGGATGGGGACGCCAGCGGCGTGCGGCTATGCCTGCTCTTGCAGATGACGCTGCCGGGGGCGCCGTGCATCTACTATGGCGAAGAGATCGGCATGAATGGCGGACCCGATCCCGGCTGCCGCGGGGCCTTTCCATGGGATGAGCAGGAGAGTTGGGATAGTGAGCTTCTCGACTACTATCGGAAGGCGATTGCGCTGCGGCACAGCCAGCCTGCCTTGCGCACGGGCGGGTACAGGACGTTGGTGGCTGCCGGCGACATCTTCGGATTCAGCCGCTGGCTGCGCGGCGGCACAGGCACGGGGGACCAGGCATCGGAGCAAGGCTGCGAAGGGAAAGACCATCTGATCGCGCTCTTTAACCGTTCGAGGGCGGAGGCCCGTCTGGCGGTTCCGCTTGCCGGCGAAGCGCGGGGCCAAAAGGAGAGTTCCGACGCTTCGCAGCGGACCTTTCGGACGATCTGGCCGCCGCAGGCCAGCGGCGAAATCACAGGCGCACGCAATGGAACACTTTGGGACCTGACGATACCGGCGAGAGAGACGTTAATCCTCGAAGAAGTGTCGACTGAGGCGGGAAGTCTTTCCGAGCGGGGGCGCGATGGAGACGGTTAAGGTTATTCTCAATCCATATGCGGGGCGGGGGCGGGGCGGTCGTGTAGCCAACGCGCTCGAGGCTGCGTTCCGGCGGGGCAATGTTCCGTTTGAGATGACGGAAACCAGGGGACCGGGCGAGGCAATCTCCTTGGCGCGGCAGGCGCGGTTGGACGGCTATGCGATCGTGGCGGCCGCAGGCGGGGACGGAACGGTCCATGAGGTTGTAAATGGCCTGGCCCAGGCGACGCCGGACGGCGAGACGGTCCGGGGCCTGGCTGTTTTTCCGGCGGGCAGCGGCAACGACTTTTCCGATATGGCGGGCGCGGCGCGGGATTTCGATGCGGGCGTGCAGGCGATTCGCGCAGGCGGGACGCGCACAGTCGATTTGGGACTGGTGGAAGCATTTGACGGGCGCGACACCCTGCATCGCTATAGCGGCAATAATATTGGCGTGGGTTTTGAGGCGCAGGTAACGGTAGAGAGCCGCAAAATCAAACGGTTGCGGGGATTCGCCATCTATTTGTGGGCGGCGTTTCGGGCGTTGCGAGCGTATGAACAACCGTTTTTCGAGGTCAATTGGACCGACGGCGAGGGCAATGTCCACGAGGCGGCGATGCCCATGTTGTTGGTGAGCATCGGCAACACGCGACGCACTGGCGGCGCATTTTATCTGACGCCTGATGCGGTGATGGACGACGGTTTGCTTGATCTGGCCTATGCAGAAGCGCAGTCCAGGCTGGGGATATTGAATCTTCTTCCCAGGGCGATGACCAGTACGGGGTTGCAGGGCCAGAAGGACGTGTATTTTGGCCGCTTGCGGTCTGTCCGCATTACGGTGCGGCAGCCTGTCCCGGTGCATACGGACGGAGAGGTTTTGGCTCGGGGGGTTGAGAAGCTGACTGCGGTCGTGCAACCGGGCCGTTTGCAGGTAATCGTGTGATATTCGCCGTTGAAACTCCTTCTGTTATACTTACAGTGGCGGATTAGCCTATCTCAAACCTTGGGGTCATGCTCCGATTGGCGATCGGCGCCGGTGATCCGTAGGCTAATTGGCCCTGCCGGTAGCGCGAAGGAGTACAGTTAGACTTTGACAGCATCAGAAAGGTTCGGCGCGGCTGCAGCGGAGGCGGGGCGCACAGGCAAAGAGGTTCCCGGCGCGGACGGCGAACGAGAGTCAGGACCTGTGACGATACCGGCAACGTCCAGCAGCGCGTTATTGGACGCGCGTTTTTGGCTGGAGCTTTCCCCCTGGCGCATTTCTGCCGCATGGTCGCTGGCCGCGGCGGCGCTGGCCGCTGGCATCGGCGAAGTGGGGCGCACGGTTTCCCCGCAGACGCTGGCGCTCCTCTTTCTGCTGGTCGATCCCTTGTGGGGCAACATCTGGGGCGGGCTTGCAACGCCAGAGGCATTGCCCCGCATCAGATATACGATGCAACACAGGCGCCCATGGTTGCCGTACCTGGCAATGGGTTCGCCTGCCGCGCGCGTAATGGGAATGCACGGACCGGGCGTTCTCCCGGTGGCGGCGCGGGCATGGTTGCCGGGCGTCCTCGTGGCGATGGCGGCCGCCTCAGCAATCGGCATGGCCGCGGTATGGGCCACGCTGGTCGTGCTGGGCCTTGCTGTGAGCGGCTGGCTTTCGCGTCATGTGCCGCTGGTCTCCGCTGCCGTGCTGCACAGTGTTGCGGTTGTGGCGGCGCCTTGGATCCTGGGCTTGACGCTGTTCGGCCTCGACCCCTGGGATGGGCATCACTGGGCGCTCGTACTGTTGTGGACCATGCATGTTTGGGGCGCGAATCGCAGCATGGAGGATGTTGGCGCGCGCAGAGGACTCACTGTCATGGCCGCGGCGCAGGCCGGGATTTCGTTGATGCTGATCGTTGGTCGGGCGCCCTTGGCTCTGGCGGTACTGGGCGTGTTGTGGCTGGCTACGTGGGCGGCGGTCTACCGCGGTCGGTCACTCGTCAATGTTCAGGCTTCATGGACGGCGGCTATGCTGGTCAGCGCGGCGGCGATGGCGCAGAGCCCTTTTTGACTGCGGCCCAACTCAAATTGGGCGCAGGCAGGGGCAGTTCATCGCTGTGGGAACAAAACGAGCGGAACCGTCGTCTTTATACTCGGATGCATCCCCCCTTCGCGGGGGCATATCCGGACCACAGATCAGGAGAGGATTGTGAGCGTTACGCCCCTCGACCATTTTGTTGGCATCGATAGTCTGACAAGTGAACAGTTCTGGGGCCTGATGAGGCTGGCCAGGGACCTAAAGGAGGAGTGGACGCGCAGCGGGCGCAATGAACCGATTCTGTCCGGGAAGTCGCTGGCGATGCTGTTTGAGAAGCCGTCATTGCGCACTCGCGTCAGCTTTGAAATGGGTATGCAGCACCTGGGCGGGTATGCGTTCTATCTCAGTCCGGCTGAGGTTGGTCTGGGGACGCGAGAGAGCCCGGCTGATGTGATCCGGGTATTGAGCGGGTACGTGGACGGCGTCATGGCGCGTGTTTTTGCGCACCGTCACATTGAGGAGATGGTGGCGTGGGGCAGCGTGCCCGTGATCAACGGATTGAGTGATTTCAGTCATCCGTGCCAGGCTCTGACCGACGTCTACACAATCTGGGAGCAGCTCGGCAGTTTGGAGGACAGGACGCTTGTGTACGTGGGCGACGGCGCCAACAATGTCGCGACCAGTTTGCTGATGGCTGCGGGCAAGGTTGGGCTCAATGTACGCGTGGTGGCTCCGGCCGGGTATGTGCCTTCCGATGAGGTTTTGACTGCGGCGGAGGCGGAGGTCGACATCACGGACGACCTGGATGGTGTGATGGGAGCGGACGTCCTGTACACCGACGTGTGGGTCAGCATGGGTGATGAAGAGGAGAAGGAGGATCGGATGGCAGTCCTCCCGCCCTACCAGATCAATACGGAGTTGGTGCGGCGGACGGCCAACGAAGAGGTGCTTGTGATGCACTGTCTGCCGGCGCACCGGGGGGAAGAGATATCGGACGCGGTGGCTGACGGGGACAGCAGCCGCCTGTTCCCGCAAGCGCACAACCGGCTGCATGCGCAGAAGGCGATTCTTGCGCATTTGCTGGGCGGCGCGGCGCTGCCTTCATAGGAGGGCGTAAGTGTGCGACAGGCTGCGCGTGAAGAGAAGATGGGTTCCAGTGATGGTTCGTTGTGGGAGAAGAGGGTGACATGACCGACTTTGTGGCAATTCTCAGTCGCCTGACAGACTGGCAGAACATCGTTGACCTTTTTCTGCTGATGGTGATTTTCTATGCCTTGTTGCATTTGCTGCGGGGGACGCAGGCGGCGCAGCTGGTACTTGGCATATTGATCATCGGCATCCTGGTGTTTGTGCTGGTGCGCACGGTAGAGTTAACGGCCTTCAGCTGGCTGTTACGCAATAGCTCGCTGGTGGTATTTGTATCGATCCCAGTCATATTTCAGCCGGAGATCCGGCGCGTTCTTGAGCAGGTGGGGCGGAGGACTCCGTTTTTTCTGCGACGCGCAAGTGGGGGAGCGGAGCCGCTGATCAACGAGATTGTCCGCTCATGCGAACAACTTTCGGCGCGGCGTCATGGAACTCTGCTGGTGCTGGAAGGGAGCGGAGGTCTGATGGAGTATGTCGACCGCGGCGTGAAGATCGACGGGGAACTGACCGATGAACTGTTGCTGACCGTTTTTTTCCCGGGGACACCGCTTCACGACGGGGCGGTCATCGTACAGAACGGCAGGGTGGCGGCAGCGTCGTGCATTCTGCCCCTGACAAATCGCAACCTTACTGACCGGCAGCTGGGCACGCGGCACCGGGCCGCGATTGGCATTACGGAGTTGACGGACGCGATGAGCGTTGTCGTGTCGGAGGAGACGGGCGCGATATCGATTGCGACGGGCGGGCGGATGGCCCGCCGGTTGGATGCGAATGAGCTACGGCGCAGGTTAACCGAATTTTATGAACCGCGGCCGATAATGGGCAATGCAGAAACTGGGGAATTTCTTGCTGAAGTTTAATAGGATTCGGCGTTACAGCCGCTCCGTAAAACCGACAACAACTCTGCTGCTTTCAGTGTTGTTGGCGTTTGTCGTCTGGTTTATCGCAATCGAGCAGGAAAACCCGATGACTCGGCTGGAGTACGAGGAGCCGATTCTGATCGAGGTGCGGAACATGGGCGCCGGATTGCGGAGTTTACAGGACTTGACCAATCGTACGGCAGTGCTGACGCTGCGTGCGCCGCAACGTTCGCTGGAGTCGCAGCAGGCGGACGATTTCAGCGCGGTGATCGATTTGGCGGGGTTGACGGCAGGAAGCCATGAAGTGGAAGTCGTGGTCACGGCATTGAATCCGGATGTCGAGGTCATTGCGCATGAGCCGAGGCAGCTGCGCGTGCAGCTGGAACCGGTCATCTCGAGATTCATACCGGTGGAAGTAGAGGTGATGGACAGCGCGGCATTTGGCTATGACTGGCAGGAGCCGCTGTCGGAACCGGCCGAGGTCGAGATTTCGGGGCCGCGCACGCTGGTAACGCAGGTGCGGTCGGTGGTTGCGTCAGTCTTCCTACGCAACGCCAAGAGCCAGGTAGAACAGGTTCGACCCCTGATTGCCCGCAATGCTCAAAACCTGGAGGTGGAGAGAGTCGTCGTGAAACCGGGCACGGCGCGAATCGTTGTGCCGGTCGTGCAGCCGCCCGGGCGCAAGGAGGTCGTGGTGAGGGCAGATGTGCAGGGGCTGCCTTCACCGAATTACCGGCTGACAGGGGTAAAGGTCGAGCCGCAGACGGTTGTACTGCTCGGCAGCCCCAATGCGCTGAGGGAAGTTCCTGGATTCGTGGAGACGACAACGCTTCAGATAGAAGGCGCGACGGATGATGTTCGGGAGCGACTTGCGCTCATTCTGCCGGAGAATGTATCCACGGCTGAGGACAGTGTATCGGTAACGGTGGGCGTGGCGGCCTTGGAGAGCAGCCTGACGGTCCGGCGCCATCCGGTGATACAGGGCGCCGGGGATGACATGCGCATCACGGTGTCGCTGGAAGAGGTGGAGGTGATTGTGAGCGGACCGCTGCCGCGGTTGGAGCTGCTGGGCCCGGAGGAGGTACGGGTGCTTCTTGATCTGACGGGACTGTTGCCCGGCAGCCATTTGGTGGAGCCCACGGTTGTTGTGCCGGAAGGGATCGTCGAGGAGGGCGTGATTCCGGAAGCGATTGAGGTGTTGATCGAGTCCTTGATCACCCCGACAGCGACGGAGACTCCAGAGCCGATTGAAACACCGGGCACGCCGGTGCCCGGACCGGCGGAGCCGACGGACTCACCGGGCGGGGAGACAACTGCGACACCGGAGCCGGCGGGAGCGACGGTAGAGCCATCCCCGGTTCCGGCTCCGGACCAGCCGGGCTCGTCGCCCACCGCAACGCCGACGGAAGCAAACTGACATGGCACGACGACAGGCAGTCGTGGCGCTGGTTGGCCGGCCGAATGTGGGCAAGTCCACGCTCTTCAACCGGTTGATCGGCGAGAGAACAGCGATCGTTGAAGACATGCCGGGCACGACGCGGGACCGCATCTATGGGGAGGTAGAGTGGCGCGGCGTTTCCTTCGTTGTGATTGACACTGGCGGCCTGGAGGCGCAGAAAACGGCGGAGTTCCGTGCCTCTCGGCCGGGTGTGGCGCCCTTGGCGCGCGACTCTTCCCGCTACGTCAAAGAGATTACGAATCAGGCCCAGATCGCGGTGAACGAGGCTGACGTTATCGTTCTGGTGGTGGATGGAAAGGACGGTTTGACAGCGGCCGATGAAGACCTGGCCGAATTCCTGCAGCAGACGACAAAACCGGTTCTGCTGGCGGTCAACAAAGCGGACAGCGAGCAGAGGCAACTTGACGCGGCCGAGTTCTGGGCGCTGGGCATTGGCGAACCGATTGCGATCAGCGCCTTTCACGGTATTGGTGTCGGCGACCTGCTCGATGTGATCACGGACGAACTTGCAGACAGCCTGGTTGGGGATGAGGAAGAAGAGGATGTCGTAGCGATTGCCCTGGTGGGCAGGCCGAATGTGGGCAAGAGCAGTCTGCTCAACACATTGCTGGGGCGAGAAAGGGCAATTGTAAGCGACATTGCGGGGACCACCCGGGATGCCATTGATACTGAATTAATCTATCACGGTCAGAAGATCGCATTGATTGACACGGCAGGCATACGGCGGCGGGGGCGGGTGGAGCCGGGCATCGAGAAATACAGCGTGCTTCGCAGTATGCGCGGCATAGATCGGGCCGACGTTTCCCTGCTTCTGGTAGACGGCGTCGAAGGTGTCACAGCCCAGGACGCGCATATTGCCGGTCATGTGCTGGAGGCGCACAAGAGCGTCGTCGTTCTGGTGAACAAGTGGGATGTGGTCGAGAAGGACACGCAGACGATGGTGGAGTACACGCGAAAGGTACGGGAAGATCTGAAGTTTCTTGACTATGTTCCGGTGCTCTTCATCAGCGCGCTGACCAGGCAGCGTGTGCAAAAGGTGTTGCCAACCGCGCTGGCGGTCGCGACGGAACGGCGCCACCGTATCCCAACGGCGGAGTTGAACGGCGTGATACAGGATGCCTATCACCGTTCGCCGCCGGCAACGAAACGGTTGCGGCCGCTGCGAATCTACTACGCAACGCAGGCCAGCGTCGAGCCCCCTACCTTTATTCTGTTTGTCAACGATCCGGAGTTGGCGCACTTCAGTTACCTCCGTTACCTGGAGAATCAGTTGCGCCGGCACCACCCGTTTGTGGGCACGCCCATTCGGATTCGGCTGCGGCCGCGTTCCTGACTTTTTCTGCAGCTGGGCACGCGGCATAGGGGCGGAAGGATACCAATTAGGCGCAAAGGAACGGCGTACGGGCTGCAAAGAGCAGGCGGCGGCGTCTGGTCCCCGGCGATCGCAAGGGACGCAAATGGTATCTCAGCGTAAAGAAGAAGCAACCATTTCAAGAGGCTCCCAACATTTGCCATGATCCAAATTAACTGGCGGCGCCTGATGAGTACAACAAAGACTTTCCGGACTGAGATCACGCTGCTGGTGGCTCTGGCCGCATCCGCGGGGTTTTTCGGTTATCTCGGCTACGGGCTGCTGGAACTGCCGGACTCCTCTCCTTCCTTTTCGGCTCAGCAGGCGATGGTCTATGTAGAGGAACAGATGGCCTTTGGGCCGCGCATCACGGGTACACCGGCCCACCGCGAGATGGGGGACTGGCTGGTTGCGGAGTTGAATGCGCATGGATGGGACGTGCTGATCCAACCGTTCCGGCCGCTGCCCGACGTGGAAGCGCGCAACATCGTCGCTTACAGGGGATCGGGCCCGGTGATCATCCTGGGCGCGCATTACGATACGCGCATCTTTTCCGATTCTGACCCGGATCCTGAGAACCGCAGCAAGCCGGTGCCGGGCGCGAATGACGGCGCCTCGGGCGTGGCCGTGCTGCTGGAGATGGCGCGCACGCTGGATGTGGAGAGCACAGATCACACGATCTGCCTGGCATTCTTCGATGCCGAGGACAATGGTTACATTCAGGGCTGGGACTGGATTCTGGGCAGCCGTTATTTCGTTGAGAATTGGGACGCGTTGGGAGAGTGCCAGTCGCCGCGCTACACGGTGATCGTAGATATGATTGGTGACGCGGATCAGCAGCTGCTGTGGGAGCCGAATTCGCACCGCGGCCTTACAGAAGCGATCTGGTCGGTTGCCGCGCAGCTGGGATACGGGGAATGGTTCCGTATGGATGCGGGCACGCCATTGCTGGACGATCACACACCGTTCATCGAGGCTGGTTACACGGCCATAGACATCATCGACTTCACCTATCCATACTGGCATACGGTTGAGGATACGATCGATAAGCTGGGGGTGGAGAGTTTTGAGCGGGTTGGCGCCACGCTCGAGGTATGGCTGGAAAACGGCGCGCCTGGCCCTTAAAGGAATTAAGGGGCGCGGGCGTTTGCCGGGGCGCCAGTTGAGCGGGTTTTAGGGTAAAGGGTGAGATTCTTCTATACTGTCGCAAGGTAGCAACTGCGCACATTCATCGACAAGGTAACGGTATGGGTCCGACCATTTTTGAACTTGAGATTTTTGGCAGAGTGTTTGCCCCGGGATGGTACGGTGTATTCATTGTGGGCGGCGCGGTTGTTGCCGCGTGGCTCTCGGGGCGGCTTTCACAGCGCGCGGGAGAGAACCCAGACCACATCTGGAACCTTCTGGCGTGGACACTGCTCCTGGGCATCGTCGGCGCCCGGCTGTACCATGTGTTCAGCACACCTGCCGATGGGCCGGGTTGGGCCTTCTATCGTGAAAACCCGTTTGAAATCATCAGATTATGGGGCGGGGGGAAAGAGGGCTTCGGGTTTACGGGGTTGGGCATATACGGCGGCCTGATTGGCGGGGTCGTCGCCATCGTGCTGTATACGAGGCGCAACGGCCTGAGCTTTCTCAGCTACCTGGATTACATCGGGCCCAACGTGCTGGTGGCGCAGGCGATTGGACGGCTGGGAAACTTCGCCAATCAGGAGTTGTACGGGCAGGCGACGGACCTGCCGTGGGCCTTCCACATAAACCCCGTACATCCTTGCCAGCGCCCTGAAGGGGCGCCTCCGTGCGGAGTGGCCGAAGTCCCGCAGGCAACGCTGGACTGGTATGCGAGCAACGGCTTTCACCCGACCTTTTTCTATGAAGCCGGTTGGAACGTTCTGTTGTTTGCGCTGCTCTATCTCATTTACTGGCAGTTTGGGCACAAGCTGCGCCGGGGGGACGGGGCGCTGTTGTATTTCATCGCCTACCCGCTGGGCCGCTTTTGGGTCGAGTATTTCCGCCCCGACGCGTGGGTGATGGGAGAGCTGGCGACGGCCCAGTGGATCGCGATCATCAGCGTTGTTGCAAGCGCGGCCCTTCTCATTTGGCGCCATTCCGGCTGGTCGGCTGCAGAGAATCGGGACGAATCCCTGATCGCGCTCAGCAGACACAATCCCTCTCCGGGCGTGCCGTTGGCCGCGCAGGCCGCGTGACGCGCACGCGTTGCGGCAAGGCGGGCACTGAAGGAAAGGGGCTCACGTCCGAGCAGGCGTGAGAGATGCGCCCCCCCAGCCGCGTGTAGACTTCGCGGGCGAAACCGGCCCACAGACCGGACTCCACTGTCAAGCCACCATTTCAATGAGGTAGTCGACAACCTCGGCGTCAATGCGCCAGTTTTCGACGCGCCCGGCGATCTTTTCAAGTTGGCGGTAGGCGAGGGCGCCGTTCTGGCTGACGCAGACCACTTCGAGGACGGCCCGGCTCAATGTATCCTGCCCGTCGGCTTCGCAGACCGATACGTTGTAGTCGCGGCGCAGTCGGGCGATCAGCGGCCGGACGATGCTGCGCTTCTGCTTAAGCGACGTCGTGAGGGGCAGATATAGTTCGAGGGTCAGATGTCCTATCGCCATGTTCCGCTACCTTTGCCGGGTCCAGGCAGGGTCGGCGTAACGAATTCGGATCAGTTCGGCGCTGCGGCGCAGCTCCTCTGCGGAGAGCTGGCCGGGCTTGGGGTCGCGCTGGAGAGCGGAAGCGAATCCGCCCGTCATCGCCTCGGCCACAAGCTGGAATGAGAGACCCTCTGATTCCGGCGGCAGGTCGAGCGCTTCGGCCAGGGTAATGGCTTGCTGGCGAAGCTGCAGGCGGAGCCGGTTCCTGGCGGCGGAAGAGAGGGCGAGCACATCGACAAGGCGGGTGACATCGCCGGATAGAGGCAGGCTGCCATGCTGCAGCACGTACCCCTTGCGGCGGCTCTGGGCGCTGCCCATCAGTTTACGGCCGGCGGCGGTAATTTCGTAGGCGCTGGGTGTTTCGAAGCAGGCGGCAGACAGCTCCTGCCGGGGCCGGGAACGGCTGCCCGCTTTATCGGCTTTCAGGCCCAGAGCCGTCAGGCCGGAAAGAAGGGCGTTGCTGAATCGCAGATATGCGTCCATCACGCCGCCGGCCATGTGGGGGTCGGCGATGGGGCCGGCGACGGAGTAGGTCAGCTCGTCGACATGCAGGATCGCCCTGCCGCCGGTTGGGCGGCGTACCAAGTCATAGGTGAGCGCGGTGATGCGGGCTTCGTCGACGTCGGCGATCTTCTGGAAGCGGCCAAGGCTGACGGTGGGATGAAGCCAGCGGTAAAAGCGCAGGGTAGGCGGGACGGCGCCGGCCGCGGCAGCTTCGGCGATGGCTTCGTCAACGGCCATGTTGGCTGGGCCGGAGCGGGGCGAATCCTCGATGATGAGACGCCAATGCGGGAAAGACATAGAGAGAGGCCGGATGCAGATGGGGGAAGTGACGGCTGCCCACAGCGGCCTGCAGGTGATTAAGGTCCTGGCAGTCGGAGAGTGGAGGCCGGCCGCGGCGGCTCAGGCCGCGGGCAGACGAATCTCTTCGACGCAAGCGTCGGCGTCATCTACTGTGACCTCTACGCCGGCGGTATTGTGGGGCCGTTTGAGCACAGCCAGCGCAACCGGGCCGGAGGTCGGGCTGAAGCCGCTGCTGGTCACCGTTCCGGCGGCGCGGCCATCTACCTTTGCGGATGCGCCCTCCGGCAGTGGCTGTTCGCTACGCAGGCGGACCAGTGATCGAGTTACCTTGTCATAGGTGAGTTGACGGGCGATGATCTCCTGGCCGGTGTAGCATCCCTTGTTCTCGGCGCAGACCCAGACCATACCTGCTTCCAGCGGCGAGAATGAGTCGGTCAGCTCTTTGCCGGGGCGGGGCCGGCCCAATTCGATGCGGCGGGCTTCATAGGCTTCGGCGCCGGCGAGAAGGTCGGCGCCGGTGGCGGTCAACCGCTGCTGGAGATCGGCCATCTCGTTGGCCGGACAGATGAGCTCGTAGCCGGGGATGTCATAGCGTTCCTGGCGCAGGACGGTTACGGCGTCGCGCTCGAGGAAATGGTCATCGGATTCGGGTTGGGGCAGTCCGGCGGCCGGCAGCAGTTCGTCCGCGGCGGGGCCAAGCAGGCGCAGGCGGTTCAAGTGGGCGCTTTCGTCGCTGACGGTTACTTTATCCATGAAGAAGATCTGACTTTGCAGCCGCTGACGCAATGCATCCGCCTGCCCTTCGGATGCCAGGAGCAGAAGGTCATCACTACGGCAGAGAACGGAGAAGACGGCGTCGATGCGGGCCACGGGACTGGTGAGGATGGTCAACGCGGCCTGGCCCGGCTGAAGGCGAGCGACGTCGTTGGTTGTCATGCGCTGGAGAAAGTCGGTGCGGTCGCGGCCCTGCAGCCGCAGGATCCCGTAATCGGGTCGCGCCTGGAATGCGGCGGCGGACGCCAGCGCCTGGTATTCGCGTTCGTTCACGGCAACAGCTGTTGGAGCGCTCATCTGATCCTCCAAATCGAACCGGTCTCAGGTTCAAGTTGCTCTAAACGGGCAGATTGACTGCGCCGCCAACCACGAAAGCACGGAATCGCGTCAGGGGCGGCGGCCTGCCCTCTTCGTTCGGCAGGAACGAGACATCGGTCGCATAGATCGATCTCGGTCGGCCAATAAAGAAATCTCTGGAGTCACTATAGTCGATTCGCGTTGAATGCCACAGTTTGACTGCAGTTGGAGGGAGCGGGCAGATTCATTTCCACTCATTCCTGGGCCGTCTGGGCTTCCAGGAATTTCAGCACTTGCCAGAACATCTCTTCGCCGGACGCGGTCATGTTTTCACCGATCTGAAGGTAGTGACTCACGTCCTGGTAGTACAGGACCTCCACGTAAACGCCGGCGGCGCGCAGGGCTTCCTCGAGCTCGTAGGCCTGCGTGATTGGAATGATGCGGTCCACGTCGGTGTGGATGATCATGGTCGGCGGCAGTTGGGAGGCGGTATAGACCGGAGAATAGTAGAGAAAGGGCAGAGGGTAGATATTTGCGGGCCCCAAGGCGGGAATCACATAGCGAAACCGTTCGGGGAAGGTCAGGCGGCGGGCGTAGAAGTCGGCGCTGCCGGTGAAGGCGTTGCTGATGCCGCCCAGGGTTAGCCAGGCTGCGAACTGATCTCTTTCATCGCGCAGGAGCCGGTTGACGATGGCGCTGCTGAAGCTGCCGCCGAGGGCGACGGCAGGGACGCCGGCCAGGTCGACGCCGAGGTGGCCGCCGCGGGCCAGCGCGAGCGCGAGGCGGGCGTCCTCGGCGTGGGCGGCGACATCTATGCCCCAGGAGCCGGAGGGAGACAGCGCCAGCACTGTGTAACCGGCATCGGCCAGGGCCACGTTGACGGGAGCCCAGTCATCGACCCAGCCGGGGTAAAGGCCGAACAGGAGGGGCAGCTTCTCGCCGGCATCGGGAAAGGGTCGGTAGAGGCGAAGGGAGATGATGCGGGCGCCGGCGCGCGTAAAGGCGAAAGACCGTTCCCAAGCTATTGCGCCGGAAGGAAAGGGGGCCGTTCTGGTGACCGGTTCGCCTGCCCAGAGGTCGACTGCGTCGGGAAGGGGGGCGGGGAGGGGTTTTGGCACATGGCGGCGCAATGTCAGGTCCGGCGCGTGGGCCGTTTCGCCTTCACGTACGGTGACGGGATAGGGGAGGCCGAATGCGCCGGTGAGCGCGGTTTCGGAGAAGGAGGGGGCTACCGACGCGGGCACGTACTGGCCGGGCGGGATGTTTTCGATGCGGTACCGGCCGGAACCGTCGGTGCGGGCGGCATAGGGGGCGCCCGTGCGCGCGGCGACGAGCACAGCCGCGCCCGTCACCGGTTCGCCTGCGTACAGGATCTGGCCTGAGAGGCTGCCCGTGGGGGAGGATGGCTCTGGTTCCACCGGGCCCCCCAGCTGCCGCTCGATCATGTAACCGAGCACGTGCATTGTTGGTGTGGGTTCACAGGCCGCGAACAGGGCGGCGCTGAGCAGGAGAAGGGAAAACCGCAGTACGATGGAAGGAAGGCTGCGGCAACGGTTGGCGGCGTTCACATTGCTTACGTGTTATGTTCAATGGAAGACCAGGCGGCACGAAGCGCTGTTCAACGTTGTGAGTATAACACGCCACAAAGTGAGAAACCAAGGGATAGAGAAAGGGTCGGGCCCGCCATAACAGCAAGAGGCCCGGGGGCAGATGGGTTGCGACCGGAGTCTGGGGCGGCTATACTTGCATCGTCAGATTTCTCCAGCGTTACCGGTAAACCAACAACCAGTCGGAGTTCCCGCTCCGCTGCAGGCAGCGGTTCGCAGGCGATGGCCTGTTGCCGTCGGGCTGTTCTCCTTTGAATGGGTGATCGGCGGGCGGGAAGCCGACTTGACAAAAGGAGCCCATGAAATGCCCTCAGTAGACTTTGGCTGGCACGCGCCGTCTTTCCCTGTGGACGGCAGCGATGCCGACACTTTTTTGGCTCAGATGCATACCCATCTTCAGCTGATGGACGGTCACTTGACATCGGTTTGGGTTGACGATCACGTACATCCTTGGGGAATGTTTGTGGCGAGAGAGACGCCGGCGACCGAGGTTGTGACGACGCTGGCCTATCTTGCGGCCCGCTATCCGAACTACGAATGGGGCAGTCTGGTCCTGTGCCAGTCCTATCGCAACCCGGCGTTGACGGCAAAGATGGCGGCGTCGCTGCAGTGGCTGACGGGCGGGCGGTATATATTCGGGATCGGGGCGGGCTGGCTGGAAGAAGAGTACGCGGCATACAATTGGCCGTTTCCGCGCCCTGCTGCACGGATTCGCCAGTTGGAGGAGACGGTCGAGATCGTCAAACTCCTGTGGACGGAGTCACCCGCCAGCTACGAGGGCCGACACTATCGCGTCGTCAACGCGTACTGCCATCCACAGCCGAATCCGTTGCCGCCGGTGATGATCGGCGGGGGCGGGGAGCAGCTGACGTTGCGGGTGGTGGCCAAGCACGCCGACTGGTGGAATCTGCCGGGCGGGAGCCCGGAGACGTATGCGCATAAGCTGGGCGTATTGCGCGCGCACTGCGAGGCGGTGGGGCGCGATTTTGACGAGATTCGCAAGACGATCTCGCTTCCGCCGATCGCGGTGCATCATGAGGAGGCTGTCGCCCGGCAGCAGTTGGAGGCGACACCCTACGCGCAGAGAGGGGGCGGGCTGGCGGGCACGCCGGACCAGGTCGCGGCGCAGTTGCAAGGGTATATCGATGCAGGTGTCACCCTGTTCCAGATCCGACTTGCCGATTTTCCGGCGACGGCGGGAACGGAGCTATTCATACAGGAGGTGCTGCCGCGCTTTTCGGACTGACGGTCAGCCCGGCTGATTGCACAGGGCTGCGGGCGGCCCGGTTGTCAAGGCTCTCAGGGCTGGGAAAATGGCGCATGGACGAGAGGGGCTCTTGGGGAGCACGATACGGGGGAAGGAGAGTGCCGGCTGGGTAGACTGGATTGGCGGCGTGTGTTGGAGGGAGGTTGGTCTTGGGGCTGCGGTGGAGTGCGGCGCAGCAGGTACGGATTTCCAGTAGTAGAAATGGCAAGTTGCCAGGAGGGATATCATGTCGATTGACGTTGAACTTCTGATTGACGCCCACGCGCTGGTGGGCGAGGGACCGATTTGGGACGCAGACGACAACGTGCTGTGGTGGGTGGACATTATGTCGAGCAAGCTATACGCCTACGACCCGGAAACGGGAAGCAACCGGGAATGGGATGTGGGGCAGCACGTGGGGACGGTGGTGCAGCGGGCGTCCGGCGGGTTGATGCTGGCGCTGCGGGACGGTTTTGCCGCGTTTGACCCGGAGAGCGGGGGCCTGGAGATGCTGGCCGATCCGGAGTCCCATCTGCCGGGGAACCGCTTCAATGACGGCAAGTGCGGGCCGGACGGGCGTTTTTGGGCCGGTACGATGGCGTATGAAGATCAATCGGACCAGGGCAGCGTCTACCGCTTGGACACCGACCTGAGCGTTCACAGGCTGATCGAGGACATCGCAATCTCGAACGGCATCATCTGGAGCCTGGACGCGCAGACGATGTATTACACAGACTCGCTCGACTTCGCTATACGAGCCTACGATTACGACGTTGAGACGGGCGGCATCAGCAACGAAAGGGTGATCATCAGTATCCCTGAAGAGATGGGCTTTGCTGACGGCTTCACGATCGACGAGGAAGGGATGCTGTGGGTGGCGCATTACGGGGCGAGCCGTGTGCGGCGCTGGAATCCGGATACGGCTGAAGTACTGGCCGAAATCGTGCTGCCGACTGCAAGCATTACGGCGTGCGCTTTTGGCGGGAACAATCTGGACCAGCTGTACATCACCAGCGCTTCGTTCCGGCTGAGCGACGCGGAGAAGGCGGAACAGCCCCATGCGGGCGGGCTGTTTGTGGCGGACGCAGGCGTACGCGGGGTGGCGGCGGACAAGTTCGGGGGATGAATAGCAGCCAGCGGGCGCCACTCGCAGGTATCCTGGGGAACCTTTCGACAGGTCAGGTCGTCTTATGGTTCAGGCTAATTGTCTGATGATGTGATGACAGGAGGGCGAACCATGGGGCGAATTCGATTCACCGCACCGGTATGGTTGCTTATCGTCGTGTGGATGTGTGGGGCCTGCGCTGCCCGAGCGGAGCCGATGGAACCTGACCACTTTGTCTCGGAGAGCGCGGCGGCATTTGCGTATGAGGAAAGGGAAGCAGAGCAGGCGGCGGCAGACGGCGAGTCGTGGCCGCGGCAGGTTATCGCCAATGCGAATCTCTCGCTGATCGTGGCGGATGCCCAGGCGACGCTGGCGGGTGTTCAGGAGGTCTTGTCGGATCTAGGGGGTTACATGTCCGACATGGACCTGTCCAAAGGGGGATTCGAGGAGTCGGAAGTGATGCGCGGCACTCTCACGCTGCGGGTGCCCTCTGAAAGCTTGGAAGAGGCATTGGCCCGGTTGCAGGCGCTGGCCCGGGATGTAAACTATCTGCATGTAAACCGGCAGGATGTAACGGACCAGTACAGTGATCTGGACGCGCGGTTGAGAAACTTGCGGGCGACCGAGACCGAGTTGCTGGCGCTGTTGACGGAGGTGCGTGAGAGGCCCAATGCCAAGGTAGAGGATATCCTGGCGGTCCACCGCAGTTTGACGCAGATCCGGGAAGAGATCGAGTTGCTGCAGGGACGCAAGAACCTGCTGGACAATCAGATCGGTTTTTCGACGATCTGGGTGGAGCTGATCCCGGACAGCGTGTTCCGGCCGATCGTGGAGGAGCCGTGGAGCGCAAGCGGGCCGACGCGGAGCGCGTTGCGGGCGCTGGTGTCAACGCTGCAGGGGTTGCTGACCGCGCTGATCTGGGCTGTGCTGTACTTGACGCCGCTGCTGCTTGTCTTCCTGATACCGCTGGCTGCGCTAATCTGGCTTGCGCGCCTCTGGGTGGGGCGGCGCCGCAAAGGCGAGGAGTCGGGGTGATCCGGCCAGCAGCCGGCGTGGCGGAGCTGCGTCAGCCTTTGAGGGCGCCGAAGGTCAGGCCGCCGGTGATGTATTTCTCCAGGGCCATGCCGGCTGCGACGACGGGGATGACGCTGACGAGCGAGATGGCGCTCATGTTCCACCATTCGGTGTAGCCGGTCTGGCTGACCTGCATGGTCATGAAGAGCGGGATGGTGATGGCTTCACGGAAGGTGAGCGTGAGGGCGACGAGGTATTCGTTCCAGGCGCCGATGAGAGAGAGGACAAAGACTGCGACGAGGCCGGGCGCGGCCAGGGGCATGGCGATGCGGAAGAGAACGCCGAGGCGGTTGGCGCCGTCGATCATGGCGCTTTCTTCGATTTCGACTGGCAGTCCTTCGAAGAAGTCACGCATCACCCAGACGATGAAGGGGATGGCGCCGCTGCTATAGACGATGATGAGAGAAAGGCGGGTGTCGAGGAGGCCCAGTTCGCGAAACATCACGAGGAAGGCGAGGATGAAGAGGGCGCCGGGAAACATGCGCTGGGACATGAAGCCGAGGACGATCGAGTTGTTGCGGCCGCCGTAGTCGAAGCGGGCCAGGGCATAGCCGGCGCTTGAACCGATGATGAGGGCGATGGTTGACGAGACGAAGGCGACGATCACGCTGTTCATAAAGGGGTCGAGAAACCAGGTGAGCCGGTCTACGAAGAGATAGCGCCAGGCATGCAGACCTGGTTGGAAGTCCACAAAGGGGAGGTAAGTCGCCTTGATGGACATGTCGATGGCGTTCTTGAAGGAGGTGATCCCCACCCAATACATTGGAAAGAGGAGGATAAAGGACCATAAGATCAGAATGCAGTAGGAAATGGTTGAGCGAAGTCGTTTTTGCGCGTTGAGTCCCATCAGTCCTTCCCCATCGCTCTTCTCGTGAGTACCAGGTAGGCGCCGCCGAAGATCATGAGTACGATCAAGAGGAAGTAGGCCTGGCTGCTGCCGAATGCCAGATCACCGCCTTTGACCCCGGTTCGATAAATGGCAAGGGTCACCGATTCGGTGGCCTGCCCCGGCCCTCCGCCGGTCAGCACCATGATAATTTCCACGACTTTGAAGGCATCGATAATACGGATCAGGAGGGCGGTCATCGTGATCGGCATGATCAGGGGGACGGTGATGCGCCAGAAGGATTGCAGCTGATTGGCCCCGTCGACGCGGGCGGCCTCGTGCAGGTCTGGCGGCACGCCCTGGAGCGCGGCCAGCAGCATGAGGATCATGAAGGAGCTCCACTGCCAGACGTCGATCGCCATGAGCGCGACCATCGCCCAGGTGGGGCTTGTGAGCCAGGGGACGCCATCGAAGCCGAGATTGCGCAGGATGTCGTTGATGGGTCCGATGTCTTCCTGGAACAACATGCGGCCGACGATAAAGGAGACGACGACCGGGCTGACCATCAGAGGCATCAGAAACCAGGTTCGAAAGAGCTTCTGGCCGCGTGTGATGTTGTTCAGAGCCAGGGCGACGGTCAGGCCGATGATGAGCTGCGCGGGGACAACGCCGAGCATGAAGACGACGGTGTTGCGGGCGGTGCGCCAGAAAGAGCGATTGCTCATCAGTTTTTCGAAGTTGGCGAGCCCGACGAATTCCGTTTCGAAATCCCCGATGCGGTAGAGGTGCAGGTCTGTGAAGGCGGCGTATAGCGTCCAGACGACGGGGACAGCCAGCAGGATCAGGATGATGGCAACTGCTGGCAACAGGAAGATCCACTTCCAGAGATTGTCCTTGATTTCGAAGCGGAATCGTTTGGAGGGGTAGATTCGGGGTTCAGTTGCCATGGTTCCGCTGAGCGCTGCGCGACATCTCCCGCCTGCCAGGCAGGGGAGGGAGAGCCGAGGATTGTGACGGCCAGAGGCCGGTGACCGGTGTTGGCTTTTGGCGACCGGTCACCGGCGACTGGCTAAATTGGATGCGGTTACCTGCCCAGCGTGCGGGCGTACAGTTCGGCCTGATGCTGGAGGCCGCCCATTCGTTCGCTGATTTCGTTGAAGGCGGCGGCGACTTCGTCCAGGGCATCCTGGGGCGGAAGCTCGTTGGCCAGCGCCTTGGAAACGCCGAGTTCGAGCGCGTCGCGATACTGCACCCAGCCGCCGAAGGCCTGGTCGGTAACGGCGTTGGGGTGGTCAAGGGTCTCGCGAGCGGCGTTCAGATAGTCCATGGCCACTTCTTCGCCCAGCTGCAGCGGGCCGGTGGCGAACTCTTCGACCGCGTCCATCTGGCTGAAGCGGTAGGGGCTGGCGCCGGTGAGGTCGGTGACGAAGGCCAGGCCGCTTTCCGGTTTGGTCAGATGGGTGACAAAGCCCCAGACGGCGTCGTAGGCCAGGTCGTCCACCTGGGCAGAGACGGCGATGACCCAACCGCCGAAGGCGTGGAAGGGGGCGTGGCTGGGAATGTCGAAGTAGTCCCATTCGCCCGATTTGGAGTTAAAGACCTCGTGTGAGCCGGGCAGGATGTTGTAGCCCTGCAGGCCCTGGATTACGGAGGTTTCGGGCGAGGTTGCGCTGGTGACGGCGTCCCAGTTATAGGTCTGGGCGACGCGGCCGCCGTTCATGGCGTTGAGGGAATCACCGTAGGTGAAGTTGGTGCCGCCGGGAGGCGCCCAGTTCTGCATTTCTTCGACCCATTCGGTGAGTGCGCGGACGAAGCCGGGGTTGTTCAGGCGGGCTTCGCCGGTGTCGAGGTCGATGAAGTAGGCGTCGTCGTCGGGATGCTTGGCGTAGGCGGTGGCGCGGGAGTTGAAGCCCCACCAGAGGGTATCGCCGCGCTTGGTCATGCAGGCGGCGCCGAAGTCGTCTTCCTCGCCGTTCTCGTTCCAATCCCAACCGGTGAAAAATTCACAGATGTTGCGCCACTGGTCCCAGGTCACGGCGCCGGTGTCGGGCGAGAGATCGTAGCCGTAGCTGTCCTTGAAGCGGCTGTTGATGTCCTCATTGGCAAAAAGGTCTTTGCGGAAGGAGTAGTAGTGGATGTCGCCGTCGTAGGGCAGGGCGTAGACTTTGCCTTCCCACGACAAAGTATTAACGATGCCGGGCAGGACGTCGTCAAAGTCGATGGCCTCGAGGACCTCGGTCGGAATCTCCTGCAGTGCGCCGGCGCCGATGACATCGGCGCGTGCGTTGCTGGGGAACTGGAAGATGTCGGCCAGGTAGGTATCGGTGGCGACCGATTGCATGATTTTGTCGGTCAACTCCTGCTGGCCGAATGCGCCGCGTTCGAGCTCATATCCGTTATCCTCAACCCACGGCAACATAAATGCTTCGACGCGGGCGCCCATGCCGTCCAAGCCGGCGTAACGGATGACGATTTTCTCCTGGGACATGGCTTCGCCTCCGCTGCTGGCGGGCGCCGCGGGCGCGGCGCAGGCAGCCAGGGCCATGGCGCCGGCGGCGCCGCCGGCCAATTGGAGAAATTGACGTCGGCTTACTTTGTTTGCCATTCTTCTTGTCTCCTTGAAATGGAAGATGAGATACTGCTGATGTCAACTCTTGGGAGGAAGAATCTCGGTCGGGCTAGGCGATCGGGCCCTTGTGTTGCGGCCAGATTCTTGTGACGCCGCGGCCAGTTCGGGGGGCGGGCGCGGAGGAAGGCACAAGAAGATATTGTAGCGGATAAACCGGCTCTGTCAAAATTCTCGGGGCCCTTGGGTGACTACTTGGATGGGTGTGAAGAGGGTGGATGGTTCTTCCCCCCGGGACAGTTGAATCTTGGCTGGCAAAGCCTTATACTGCGCTGGAATGCGCGGGGGTTACCTGGTTATGGCGCCCTCTGCCGCAGCGTATCGAGAGTGAATTCTTACACTGAACAGGCTTCTTAGAATAGGGAGAGAGGGATGCAATACGTGAATTTTGGCAAGGCGGGCGTGAAGGTTTCGCGCGTCGCGTTGGGGCTGGGACTGCGGGGACAGGGCGACGAAAGTGAGGCGCGCAATCTGGTTGCGGCGGCGCTGGACCAGGGCGTGAATCTGTTCGACTGCGCGAACATCTATGGTCTGATGGACGACCGGGCGGTGCGGGGAACGTCGGAGATGCTGCTGGGGAAGGCGCTGCAAGGGCGGCGGGACGAGGTGGTGATCACGTCGAAGGTGCGCGGGGAGATTGGGGACGGCCCCAATGACAGCGGCCTGTCCCGGTACCACATTCTGCGCGAGGCGGAGCGTTCGCTGCGGCGGCTGGATACGGACCGGATCGACGTTTACCTGATTCATGGGCTGGATGAATCGACGCCGGTAGAGGAGACGTTCCATGCGCTGGACAGCCTGGTGCAGCAGGGCAAGGTGCGATATGTAGGCATCTGCAACCACCAGGCGTGGCAGATCGTGCAGGCGCTGCGGGTGCAGGAGCGGTTGAACGCGGCGCCGGCGATCACGGTGCAGAACCCCTACAATCTGCTCAACCGGGAGCTGGAGCGGGAGATGTTCCCGATGGTGGCGGAGTTGGGGTTGGGGGTGATGGTGTACAGCCCGCTGGCGGTGGGGTTGTTGAGCGGGACATACTCGCCGGACAGGATGCCGGAGACGAATACTCTGTGGGGAGGGCGTAGGCGGCACGCGTACCAGGACGTGATTCGGGACAGGGCCGCGAAGGTGGTGGCGGAGGTGTTCGCGGTGGCGGAGCGTGTCGGGGCGACGCCGGGCCAGGTTTCACAAGCGTGGATTCTTTCGCGGCCGGAGGTGACGTGCATTATTTCGGGCGCGGATGTGCCGGCGCATATCGAGGACACGGCGGGCGCGGTGGGGTTGGAACTGCCGGAGGAGGATATCAGGCGGTTAAACGCGGTGTCGGCGGGTCTGCAGACGGAGTTGGACGGGTGGGTATTTGAGCCGGACCGGTGAGGGGTCGGCGTTTCAGGCGGGATCCTGTGGTTGGAGATGCTCGATCTCGATATTGATCCCGTCCCACTTTTCGCGGAGGTATTCGGCGACGAGTCGGCGGTGACAGTGGTGGGGTTCGTGCTCGCTGCACAGGAGACAGGCGTTTTCGAAGAGTTCCGGCCGGAACTCTTCTTCGATCCTGCGGGAAATCATGAGGTTGCGAAATGAACGCTCATAGGCTTCCCAAGTTCCCTTCTCCTTTTTGAAGGCATCACGAATGTCCTGCGTCGGCGCGAGTTGGGGGAGATAGAGGTAGTCTATCTTGCCGATTGCATGCAGGAAATACCTGAGGTCATGCTGCTTAGCAAAGCCGGAGAGCTGCGAACGGTTGTTGAGGCGTGTGTCGATCAGCGTGCGGACCCCGGATCGTTTTAGTTGGGTGAAAAAGGTCTCGGCGCTTTTTCGGGTAAAGCCGATGGTATAGAGTTTCATTTTAGAGTACCTGCCGCGGCGCCTCGGGCAGTATTCCGCGCCCTGCCGATGAACGCCCGCGATTGACTGAATGCCACTTCGGCTTGGCCGGCCTGCCCGGAGAGCCGTCCACGCGGCGAATGATGGTAGCCACTCGACGGAATGCGTTATGAACATTCTCTGCCATTAGAGAGGGGCAGCGGCTACACCGCCGCCGGCAAAATCGGATGGCCATTGAACCCTGACTTGATGACCGCCTGGCCCTTTACCGCCTTCAGATTGCATCCAACAAAGTCCAGGTCAATGACAGTTTCTCGCCTATCAGTGACTTTCCTTTTTGTCATTGTTGATTTACTGCAAATGGTCTTCCGATTCGATAGGCGACTGAAAAGCCGATGCGCAGACCGTAGATGACAGAATCGGGATGGCTGGCAAGCAGGCGCCTCGCGGCCAGGACATCGTCAGCGTCGATTTCATAGGCGCCGGTTTCGATGTCAATGACCAGGTAGCTGCCTTCGTACTCCGGCTCAACTATTCTCTGCAGCCGTTGGCGATAGATCGTATCCCCTTTTGCAGCCACTTCCTCAGGCGTGTACTTGGCACATGGCATTGGGTCCTGCTCCTTTTGCCTCGCCAGGGTTGCAGCCAGCGATCAGCTCACACCACCACGGCCATACCTTCGGCTCCGGTGTCGGCGGCGCCGCTGAGCGCGCCGGTTTCGGGGTCGACGTGGAGGGCGTGGACGAGGGCGAGGCCGCCGTGGCTGTAGGGGATGTGGAGGGCGGGGTGGCGCTTGTTGATTTCGTCGAGAACCCAGATGGGGATGCGGCGCTGGCAGTTGATGGAATCGAGCTGGCAGTCGAAGCGGGGCGCGTGGACGGCTTTTTCGATGTCCATGCCGAAGTCGATGACGTTGAGGATAACCTGGAGGACGGAGGTGATGATGCGGGTGGCGCCGGGGGCGCCGAGGACGAGGAGGGGCTGGGACGCGCCGTCGGAAGACTCTTTACCGTAGACGATGGTCGGGGTCATGCCGGTGGTGCGGCCCTTGCCGGGCGCGATCGAGTTTGGATGGCCGGGCAGCGGGTTGAAGTTGACCATCGAGTTGTTGTACATGAAGCCGAGGCCCGGGGTGATGACGCCGGATGAAGAGCCGAGGGAATGGGTGAGGGAGACGCAGATGCCCTGTTCGTCGATTACGGAGACGTGGGTGGTGTGCGGGGTCTCAGGTTGGGGGGGAGCGGGCTCGATGGGCTGGCCGCTGTCGATGCGTTCGCGCCAGTAGGCGGCCCGATCCGCGGACATCATCCAGTCGAGGGGCACGTCCTCGAAGTCGGTGTCGGCCATGTGCGGGTTGCGGTCGGCGAAGGCGGCCTTCATGGCGAGGCCGACGGTGTAGATGTAGTCGGCCGAGTTGTGGCCCATGGCGGCGAGGTCGTAGCCTTCGAGGATGTTGAGGATGGCGATGAGGGTTGCGCCGCCGTGGGGCGGGGTGGCGCTGGTGACGGTGTGGCCGCGGTAACTGCCGGAGAGGGAGGCGTCCTCGCGCAGGGTGTAGTTTTCGAAGTCCTGGCGGGTGACGAAGCTGCCGTTGGCGGCGAGGTCGGAGGCCATGCGCTCCATGAACTGGCCGTGGTAGAAGTCTTCGCTGCCGTGTTGGATGATGTGGCGCAGTGAGGCGGCATAGTCGGGGTTGCGCAGGGTTTCGCCGGTGTCATAGGGTTGGCCGTCGTCGCGGAGGTAGATGCGGCGGGCCTCCGGGTTGCTGTTGATGTAGTCGCGCAGGCTCATCCCCTCCCAGTACTGATTGGAGCGCTTCCAGCCGACAGCCAGGGAATCGGTAACAGTGAAGCCGTCCGCGGCGGCGCGGATGGCCGGTTCCGCGGCCTGACCGAAGTCGATGGCGCCCCAGCGTTCGAGAAGGGCGGCGAACATTTTGACGGCGCCCGGCGTGCAGACGGAGGTGTAACCGGCCTCATTGACGTTGTTTTCGAGGAAGAAGCCCCAGCCGCCGGGATTGGGACGGATCAGCTTGTCCACCCACATATCATCCTTCACGAGCGCGCCGGCGAGCGCGGGGGCGTCAATGCCGATCGAGCCGGACTGGCCCGACATGTGGAGATTGATCACGGCATAGCCGCCGATGCCGCACATTTGCGGGCTCACGACGGCCTGCACGAGAGCGGCGGTGACGGCGGCATCGATGGCGTTGCCGCCGGACATGAGCACTTTGGCGCCGGCTTCAACGGCGAGCGGTTGTTGGGCAGAGATGGCGGCGGGCATTGGGTTCAGGCTCCTATTTGGGAAAAGGGGCGCCGGCGTGGGGACACGGCCGGCAGGCGGTCGCGGTTCGCTGGGTCGGGCAGGCGGCGTTACAACGAGCTGACGATACGAATGTTGGTTGCGGTGAGTTCTTTCTGGTCCCGTTCCGAGGGAATGAGGCGGAATTCAAAGATATGATCGCGACTTGGCAGATAGTCTTTTACTGAATCATCCTGCATCATCGAGAAGTGGAAGAAGGCGCTCTCGTAGGGGGAGTCGGGGTTCTTGCGTTTGTCGACCAGCCAAAGGTGCGGGGACACCTTGGTGAGGAAGCGCATATAGCCGAAGCCCTTGTCCTCGTTGTAGTAGTAGCACCAACCGCGCACGGTAGAGTCGGGCTGTCCCCAGTTGGCGACGCCGTCGGGGACGGGCAGGAGATTGGGGATCAGGTAGCCGGACATGAAGAGGTCCACCTCCTGACGCAGGCTGCCGGAGACATTGTCGAAGGCGACCACTTCCACGCGACAGCCCTTGTTCTGGAGCGCGCGCACGACCTGGACAAAATCTCCGTCACCGGTAGCGATGAGAACTCTGTCAAGATTTTCGGACTGGAGCAGCGCATCCACAGCCAGGTCCAGATCGGAGTTGGCTTTGGCGTAGCGGTTGCCGGCTTCGTCATCGTACCAGCGCACGTTTTTAATGATAACCTTGTAGCCCAGATCCCGCAATGCGGAGTGGAAGCGAAGGGCGCCGAGGCGGTAGTCGAAATCCCATTGGGCACGTTCTGCGTCGTGGGTAACATAGGCGTTCAATCGGACGGGTTCGCCCATGTCCCGGCAGGCAAATTCGCGCAGGACATCATACTGCATACGAGAACCGCCGTTGCGGTAGATGTTGGCGGCATCGACATAAACGCCGACTTTGACTTGAGATTGTTGCCAGACCATTGGAATTCCTTTGGGACGAGTTGGATTTAGTTTGGGTGTACAGGCATTTGAACTGATGCAGAATTTGTACAGATTTATTGTACTCCATGAATGGGAACTCAACGAGCTGCGGAATTCAGGCGCGGGCATGAGCGGGTTCAGTCGCGGCGTTCGAGTGCGGCAGAATTGGGATGTTGTATATTTGCCTGTTTCGGTTAAGATAGAACGGTCCTGCGTCAAGTGTTAGATTCGGCAGATATACGCTGGGTAGGGCTTTTCCAGCGTAACGCAATGTTCGAGGGACAGCAACTATGTTGAATGCGCTTCTGAAGATATCCGGTGTCATTGACAGCCTTTCGGAACGAGTTGGCAGTGTGTCGGTGGGCCTTGTCATCATCACTGTTGTGGTTGGGTTTTACAATGTGCTGGTTCGCTATCTTGGCCAGTTTATCGGCGTGCAGTTGTCCTCCAATTTCTTTATCGAGTTGCAGTGGTATTTGTATTCGCTGGTCTTCTTTTTGGGCTTCGCGTATATCCTGAAGAACGGGATCAACGTACGCGTCGATTTCATCTACGCGAATTGGAGCAGGAAGCGCCAGGCGTTGCTTGACTTCTGGGGGCATCTGCTTCTGCTTGTTCCCTACTGCGTGATTGGCATCTGGGTGACTGTAAATCCGGTTCTGACATCGTGGCGGCAGTGGGAACAGTCACCGGACCCGAGCGGGCTGCCGCGTGCGCCGCTGAAGACGATGATCATCGTTGCATTTGTTCTGTTGCTGTTGCAGGCGATATCGGAGTTGATCAAACTGTTTGCCGTGATGCAAGGGGCAGAGGACGAGGTCGAAGATCTGGCGGCGCACCAGGAGGCGTTGCGAATCGAGTAGAGGCGCTCTACCCCGTTGCAGCAGGGGGCGTCTCGTTGCAAGTTGGGGGCGGCGAGCGCAGAGCCCGCACCATGCAGGACATGTGAAAAGGGAGTGACTATGGGGTTGGAATGGCTGGCGATTGTGATGTTCGTACTGTTCTTTGTGCTGATCCTGTACGGATATCCGGTGGCGTTTTCCTTTGCCGGAACCGCCTTCGTCTTCATGTTGATTGGTTGGGCGTTGGGTATCTTCAACATGAACTGGATAAAGCTACTGCCCAACCGCTGGTTCGGCACGATGTCGGACTTTACGCTGCTGGCGATTATATTCTTCGTCTTTATGGGGGCGATCTTCGAAAAGTCGGGGCTCGCTGAGCGGCTGTTGACGACGGTGGGCATTTTGCTGGGCGCGATGCGCGGGGGACTGGCGCTGGCAGTGGTGTTGGTGGGTACGCTGTTGGCGGCGGCAACGGGCGTGGTTGCGGCGACTGTCATCGTGATGGGATTGCTGTCGCTGCCGATCATGGTGCGCTATGGATACAATCACAAGCTGGCGACGGGCATAATCACGGCGTCCGGAACGATGGCGCAGTTGTTGCCGCCCAGCCTTGTTTTGGTGGTGCTGAGCGATCAGATAGGCGTTGGGGTGGGCGATCTTTTTGTGGGCGCGTTGATTCCGGGGTTGATCCTTTCGGGGCTGTATGCGTTGTACGTGATCGGGATTGCGATCGTTCGTCCACAGGATGCGCCTGCCTTGCCGCCCGAGGCCAGAACGTTGCAGGGGGCAGCCCTGATGCGGCAGACGCTGATCGCGGTGGTGCCGCCCGTGCTGCTGATTCTTTCTGTGCTGGGCAGTATTTTTCAAGGGATTGCCACGCCGACCGAAGCGGGCGCGGTGGGCGCGGTCGGCGCCTGTATACTGACGGCGTTCAATCGCAATTTGAATTGGAAGCTGATCAAGGATGCGGCGCGCTCCACGGCAAACATCACCGCCCTGGTCATCATGATTCTGTTCTGTTCGACCTACTTCGGGCTGGTCTTCGACCGGTTGGGAGGCCAGGACTATGTGCAGAGCCTGTTGACGAGTCTGCCTGGGGGATTTTGGGGCTTCGTGATTGTGGCAAACATCGCGATATTCCTGTTGGGCATCAATCTGGAGTTTATCGAGATCAGTTTTATCGCGATGCCCCTGTTTGTGCCGGCTGCGTTGGAGTTGGGTTTCACCAATGCGCAGATGGTGTGGTTTGGGGTGATGATGGCGATCAACCTGAATATGGCGTTCATCTCGCCGCCGGTGGGTTTCTCGCTCTTCTACTTGCAGAGCGTTGCGCCGCCGGAGGTGAAGACAGCGGATATTCATAAAGGCGCGTTGCCGTTCATGGTGCTGCAGGGCATCGCGCTTGTGATCGTTATTCTGGTTCCGGAGACGGTTACCTGGCTTGTCGATGCAGCGTCGTAGGGGACGGAGCGGTAAGAAGGGGGCGAGCGTTGCACGCTCGCCCCTTTTTTGTTGCGTTCGGCGGGAAGTGAATCGCGTAAGGTCGGCGGCAGTTAGCGGCTTGTGCCCACGTATTGGAGGTAGCCGCGTTCGGCCATGCCGTGCCAGGACTGGATGGCGTTGCGGAAGGCGGACCATTCCTTCAGGATCGAAGCGAATTCTGCGTCTTCGGCAGCGGTCTCGTCGAACAGTTCGAAGGAGGACTCTTCGGCGGCCTGCATGACATCATCGGGGAAGGGCAGCAAGGTGATGTCGGCGTCGTTGATCAGGCGGCTGAGGGCGGCCGGGTTTTTGGCGTCGTAGCGCGCCATCATGGTTGTGTTGGCGGCGTAAGCGGCGGTTTTGAGGACTTCCTGATACTGTTCGGGGAGCTTGTTCCACTCGTCCAGATTGATCTGGATTTCGAGGGATGGGCCCGGTTCCCACCAGCCGGGGAAGTAGTAGAAGCTGGCGGCTTTGTGGAAGCTCAGTTTTTCGTCGTCGTAGGGGCCCACCCACTCGGCGGCGTCGATTGCGCCGGTCTGCAGGGCCTGGAAGATTTCTCCGCCGGGCAGGACCTGCACGGTAACGCCCAGGCGGTCCATGACACGGCCGCCGAGGCCGGGGATGCGCATCTTCAGGCCTTCCATGTCGGCGACGGAGTTGATCTCTTTGTTGAACCAGCCGCCCATCTGCACGCCGGTGTTGCCGGCGGGGAACTGGATGGTGTTGAATTTTTCGGCGTAGACGGCCTGCAGCATTTCGAGGCCGCCGCCTTCATAGAGCCAGGCATCCTGCTGGCGGGAGGTGAGGCCGAAGGGCATGGCGGTTCCGAAGGCGGTGATTGGGCTCTTGCCGACGAAGTAGTAAGAGGCTGTGTGGCCGATGGGGACGGCGCCCTCTTCGACGACATTGAGCACTTCCAGGCCGGGGGCCAGCTCACCGGCGGCGCGGGCCTCGATTTTGAATTTGCCTTGGGTCATGGCTTCGACGCGTGCGGCAACGGTCTGCGCGCCGCCAAAGATAGTATCGAGGGCCGGCGGCCAGCTGGTCGCCATCTGCCATTCAATTTCGGGCAGGCTTGAATCTTCTGCCACGGCGCCTTCGACCTGGCCCGGCGTCATGACGCCGGCGGTTTCACAGCCTGCAACGGACAGGGCGGCTGCGCCGACGGCGCCCGTGGCGGCCACTTTCAGGAATCTTCTTCGATCCATTTCAGTTTCTCCTTCCTCTTGGATATTTGTGTAAAAGAGAATATGGGAGATGCCCTGCTATTGTACTCAGGGCGGGGCATTCGCACAAAAAGCCTGTCGCGACCCGGCGCGGTCCGATCTTGGGCGGGAAGGCGCCGCGGGGCGCGCAATCGGGGGAGCGACGGGAAGGGCGCGGCGCCTATTCTTCGGGGCGCCAGCTCTGGCCGTCCAGATGCGCGCCGAAGGACATGTAGGCGGTGGTTCCGCCGTCGACGTAGATGGTCTGGCCGGTGAGGAAGTCCGCGCCGTCGGAGGCGAGGAACGCGGCCACGGCGGCGATGTCGGCGGGTTCTCCCAGTCGGCCCCAGGGAACGGTGGCCTCGAAGATGGCGGGTTTGTAGTCGGGAATGTCTGTGTGGTAGCGGGGCACTTCGATGAGGCCGGGCGCGATGGCGTTGACGCGCACCTTTTGGGGCGCCAGCTCGACGGCCAGGTGGCGGGTGAGCGCGGTGACGGCGCCCTTGGTGGCGGCGTAGACGGCGTAGTCGGGGACGCCGGAGTGGGCGTGTACGGAGGCGAGGTTGATGACTGAGCCGCCGCCATTCCGCTGCATGAAGGGCAGAGCTTGTTGGGTGCAGAAAATGTGGCTGCGTATGTTGATGGCGAAGAGTTTTTCGTAGTGTTCGGGTGTTACGTCGGGGAGTGGGCGGGTTTCGGTGAGGCCGGCGTTGTTTACGAGCACGTTGAGCCCGCCGAGTAGGTCGGCGGCGGTCTCGACGACGTTGGCGCAGATTTCGGCGGACTGGGTGAAGTCTCCCTGGACAGCGCCTGCGCTGCCGCCGGCGGCTCTGATTTGGGCGACGGCTTCGGCGGCGCCTTCGTCGCTGAAAGGGTAGTGGCAGACGACGGCGGCGCCTTGGCGGGCCAGCTCGAGGGCGATGCCCTGGCCGATGCCGCCTTGATCGACGCCGGTAACGAGTGCCTTCTTGCCGGCAAGCGAGTTCCTTTCGCTCATTTCACGTCTCCAGCATGTGTGTTGCGTTTCGGGAGGAGAGGCGCGAGGGGTTTTCATGCGGCCTGAATCCTCCCGTATCATCATCCGGGTTTGCCCGCGCGTTGCCTGAGATAGGCGAGGCTGCGCTCGATGCCGCCCACAGGATCGCCGGCGCCGCGGAATTCGAAAATGTAGTAGACGGGCTGGGGCAGCTTATCGAGCGCGTCGAGAATCTCGGCAAGGGGCAGGACGCCTGCGCCGAGGGGGGCCGGGGGATCGTCGGGGTTGGCGGTCTTGTCCTTGAGATGAGCGGCGATGATCTTGTCGGAGAGGGCATGTATCGCTTCGACAACGTCCTGGCCGTGGTTGGGATAGTTGCCCATGTCGAGGTTGGTACGGAGGGCGGGCGATGCGAGCCGGGCGAGCGCGCCTTGCACCTCGGCGAGGGTGCCGCCGGGGGCGCGGGCGTAGTTTTCGAGGGCGATGACGGTGTTGCGCGCGGCGGCGTATTCGACGACTTGCTCGGCGCGGGCCCAGGCGGCGCTGTCGTCGGGCGGCGGTGTGGGGCCGGGGAAGAAGCGGACGATGGGCGCGCCGAGGGTTGAGGCGGCGTCGATGTCCTGGCGCAGTTGCGATGAATCGGCCGCGGCGTTGAAGAGGGTTGCCTGGGTGGCGTAGGTGACGAGCAGGCCGTTGTCGGCGATGCGGCGGGCGGCTTCGGCCAGCTCTGCGTCGAGGCGGGGCCACGTTTCACGGCGCAGTTCCACGCCGTCTGCGCCGGTCTGGCGGGCCGTGTCGATCAGGTCCCAGACGGAACGCTCGCCGCTTTTGAGCTCGTCCTCCATCTGCATTGCAGAGATCAGAACGGGGCGGCGGGGCGGCCCGGCCGCAGGTGTGGGATTTGTCATTGGGCTGGTCAAATTGTCCTCGTTTGGGTCGGTGAATTCAGGCAGGGGGATGGAGGGCGGCGGTTGCAGTGTCCGGGTGCAAATGACAGGGCTGTGCGCCGGCCTGCGCGGAGGGGGTTGGGTGGGGGGTTGCCCCGCCCGGTGATCCCTTGGCGGCAAGCCGGCGCGGAAGGCTGCTTATCGGGCTCAGCCTGCGGTTGTCCACTCCGGATCCGGCTGAATGGTCGTTTCGGGGGGCGGGCCGGGGTCGGGGCGGCCGCTGCCTTCGAGGCGGCTGATTAGCTGGACGGACATGTCGTCTTCGACGAGGCACTGGCAGGAGAGGCGCACACCGGACAGGCCCTTTTCGGCCAGTTTTTCTTTTTCGGCGACGGTCATCTGCGCGGGTTCGCCGTCGGTGAAGGCGACGCGGCAGGTGGTGCATTTGCAGTTGCCGCCGCAGGCGTGCAGCTGATCGACGGATGCGTCCTCGACCAGTGCAAGAACGAGGCGTTTGCCTGCCTGGACTTCGAAAGTGCCAACATTTTCAACGGTCAACTTGGGCATGAGAAAACTCCTGTGCTGGAAACGTGTCGGACCGAAAGCTCAGTTGCATTTTGGGCGCCGGTCGCGTTGCGCCGCATTCATCGCGGCCAGGTCAGAGATAGAGAGCGGCACTGAGAAGGCCGCTGGCCAGGCCTTATCAGTTGTGTCGCGCCTATGGTTTCGCCATTCTCTCATACTTTCTGCGCAAAGACGAAGAGAAGATCGTTGACGTTCGTCTGGGTGGGGCCGGTGAGGAGCAGATCGGCGGCGGCGCGTAGGTAGGGATAGGCGTCGTGGCGGCGGAGATGGTCGGCGGCAGAGAGGCCCGCGTCGTCGCCGCGAGCCACGGTTCCGTTGTCGGCGATGCCGCCGGCGCTGTCGGTGGGGCCGTCGGTGCCGTCGGTCGCCAGGGATACGATTGTCAGCCCTGGCAGGTTCCGGAGCGCGAGGGCGGCGGCGAGGGCGAGCTCCTGGTTGCGTCCGCCCTGGCCGGGGTTGTCGCCGAGGTTGACGGTGGTTTCGCCGCCGAGGATGATGCAGGCGGGGGCGGGCGCGGGCAGACCGCTGTCCAGAGCTTCCCGGCCCAGGGCGACGAGCAGCTTGGCGACTTCGGCGGCTTCGCCTTCGACGTATGTGGAGAGCAGGATCGTGTTGTAGCCGAGCTCGGTTGCCTTGGCGAGGGCGGCGTTGGCGGCGGCGCGGTTGTCGGCGACGACGAGGGTATTGCTGCTGGCGAAGACGGGGTCGTCCGGTTTGGGGGTGTCGGGGATAACGCCGGCAAGCCCGGCCTGCAGGCGGGCGGATATGACCGCGGGCAGGGCGTCGTTCAGGTCGTACTTTTCGATGATGGCGCGGACGTCGGCCCAGGCGCTTTCGTCGGGGACGGTGGGGCCGCTGGCGATGACGTCGAGGGGGCTGCCGATGACGTCGCTGAGGGCGAGGGTGAGGAGGGTGGCGGGTGCGGCGGCGCGAGCTAGCTGGCCGCCTTTGACGGCGCTGGCGTGTTTGCGGAGGCAGTTTATCTCGTTGATGGTCGCGCCGCAGGCCAGGAGGGCGTCGGTCATGGCCTGCATGTCGGACAGGGTGAGGGCGGGGTGGGTATGACCGGCGCTGTCGGTGGCTTCGGCTGCGGGCGCGACGAGGAGGGCGGAGCCGCCGCCGGAGAGCAGGGCGATCACGAGGTCGCCGGCGTCGGCCTGCTCGACGAGGGCGAGCATCTCTTTGCCGGCGAGGACGCCGGCTTCGTCGGGAATGGGATGGCCGGCCTCGACGACGCGGATGCGGGAGGAGGAGGAGGCGGCGGCGGGGCCGGCGGGCTGGGCGTGGTCGTACTTGGTTACGGCGAGGCCGCGGTTGATGCGGTCGCCGAGGGCGGCTTCAACGGCGGCGGACATGGGCACGGCGGCCTTTCCGGCGGCGACGACGAAGATGCGGCGGAAGCGGCGCAGGTCGTAGGTCAGCGCGGCGGCGGGGTCGCGGGCGGTGGGGCCGGCGACGGTGAGGGAATCATCCTGGCGCCTGAGGACGTTCTGCACGGCGGCGAAGGGGTCGACGGCGTCGAGGGCGGCGTCGAGTACGGCGAGGATGGGGCGGCGGACGGACGGATTGGGGGTCAGGACGGATTGGTCGAAGCGGGTCATTCCTGTTTCGCCCTCGTTTCAGGCAGGAATCGGTTCAGTTCCTGGACGAGCAGATGAACCGTGGTGGACGGATCATCGGTCCCCGGATTATGGGGAGAATATTGGTCGAGCAGTCTTTCGGCATTGTCTAAGGCAGATGTCTGCCGCCATAGCAGTTGGGCATACATATTGGAATCGTTCTTGCGGTATGGCCCGGGCAACATTTGGCTCAGTTTGTCCATATAATCCACACGACGCATTGGCGTGTTGTAGAAGTGGAAGTGGAGAAGATACCAGAGTTCGAAAGCCTGATTGGAATAGGCGACCTGCAATCCCTGGCTCCTGGCTCTTTGAATCGCGCCATTGAAGTCGTTGACACTGCGGTCGTCCCGATCAAATACACACCAGATTTGGTTGTAGTCGCCTTGTTTTGCGAGGTCCAGCGCCTTTTCTACCAGTTGCCGCGGGCTTATGCCGAAGCCTTTGATCTCTACAACCAGATTGGGGCCTTGAAAACTGCGCAGATAGTTTGGTTCGGTTCGCTCGCCTTCACAAACGACAAGGAAACTGTGAAGCGTTTCCTGTCTATCTGCGCGTCGTTGCCTGTAATTGCGCGTCCCTCTTCTGCGCTGGCCCCGCCGTGTTCGCCGGTAGGACATCAGTCCTTCTCCAAGAACAGTTGGCGAACGTCTCCCAGATACGGGATTGCGCCATAGCGTCCCTGGATGTAGTCCCTTTCGAACGGCGCGTTTTCATCTATCTTGAACTCAACCAATGAGTAGAGATGGGAGGCGCCTTGACGGTCCTTTTCTGTAAACCAGATCTGGTCTCGACGCAGGAAACAAGGGTCAAGGAGATTCGTGTCCTGGGTTGTGAAGACCAGTTGGGCGCCGTTGGGATTCCTCTCCGGATCGCCAAACAGACCCACGATTTCTTTCGTCAAGAGGGGATGCAGAGGAGCGTCCAACTCGTCAATTACTAAAATATCGCCAAACTTCAACGTATCTACCAAGGGGCCGGCCATCGCCAAAAGCTTTCTGGTTCCTTCAGATTCATGTTCATCCAGATCGAACAACGCGGGTTCCACAGGCTGGCCGCTATCGCCTGTTTTGCGGTGAACCGTTCGCACCGCTACCTGTTCTTCTCGGTTGAGACTTTCCTGATAGGCTGCCATGGCCTCGCGTAACTCTTTGGGCGCGTAGTCAGGGAGTGGATCTGTAGCGGGCGCATTCCTTTCGATCTGAATCGCTTCAATCCCAAGATCCATTTTCTTGATGAGATCGACTATCTCGTCTGCCGTGTCTCTGTCGCTGAGCATACGTTCCGTAAACATCTTCATTCCAAAATCCAGGTGGCCCAAACTGGTTGCAATCCCAATTGAGCGGAACCAGCCGAGAACTTTTTGGGCGGTTTCGCCGTTGAATTGAGCGCCTACGGAGAGAAAGAGTGCGTTGGGCCGCGTTCTCGCTTCCAGTCCACCGGCTTCTTCTTCGAAACTCTGATCCAGTCTGATTTCATTGCCATCCCGCTCAAACAGCTTGACTTCCTGGCCGGCAATCTCAACGAGACCCGGTTTTGGGTTGGTTGGAAGGATGTGAAGCCATTCAGTGACTACACTTTCCGAAGTCGCCTCGAATCCGTAACGAAAGTGTTCGTCATCAACAATGAACAGGACTTCAAAGTAAGAGGGCTCGGTTTCGGTTTCAGTATTCAGTCGGAAGGGTTCAACTTCAATTCCCCCGGTCCGTTCCGTGTTATCGTGAGAGCGTCTGACGAAACGTGTCATGAAGTCGAAGGCGGCGACGAAGTTGCTTTTGCCGCTGGCGTTCGCGCCGTAGATAGCGGCGCTCGACAAGAGATTGATGCTACCGGGCGCGGCGAAGCAGTTCCTATCGTCCAACTGGCCGCCGTTCGTCTTGAGCGGGCTGGCCACCATGCTGAAGGTAACTTCGTCTCGAAAGGAGCGAAAGTTCGCAATACTGAATTCGATTAGCATGGTTCAGGTCCGAATGAAAGAGAAGGGTATCCGCGGATATGACACGGATACCTCAGTTCTGTCTTCACAGTTGCCGGCCCGGAAGACAAGAGGGCGGAAGTCTGCAAAATTTCCCATCTCCTCTCACACGCGGCGGAACTTCTGGAGGCCGTCGTCGACCTGGACCTGGCCGACGTAGAGGTCGCCGCGGGAGTCGGCCCAGATGCCGTGGGGGCAGGCCTTGAATTCGCCCGGTTTGTCGCTGGGCTGTGCGCCGCCCCAGTGGCTGAGGAGGTCGCCGTCGAGGGTCCAGACGCTGACGCGCTGTTCGAGCTCGGCGACATAGACGACTTCGCCGCTGGGGTCGAAGTAGATGGTGTCGGGTTTGAGGAGGCCGGTGCGCTCCTCGAGGAAGTTGCCGTCGGTGTCGAAGAGCTGGATGCGGTCGTTTGTGCGGTCGCAGACCCAGACGCGGTCGTGTTTGTCGAGCCGGACGCAGTGGGAGAGAGTGAACTGGCTGGGGCCCTCACCCCAGTCGCCCCAGGAGAGGATGTGCTCGCCGGCGGCGGAGTATTTGTGGACGCGGGCGTTGTCGTAGCCGTCGGAGATGAAGAGGTCGCCGTTGGAGGCGACGGCGAGATCGGTGGGGAGGCGGAAGGGTTCGCCGGGGGCGCCTTCCTGCCCGGGGACGCCGATGGTCATGACGAGCTCGCCGGCGGCGTTGAACTTGAAGATGCAGTGGGTCTCGCGTTCGGTGCACCAGACGTTGTCTTCGTCGTCGATGAAGATGCCGTGGGCGTCCTCGATGACGTCTTCGCCCCAAGAGGCGAGGAAGTTGCCGTCTTTGTCGAAGACGACGAGCGGATGCTCGCTACGCGAATAGATGAAGACGCGATCCTGTGAGTCGCAGGCGACTGCGGCGACCCAGCCGAACTCCCAACCTGCGGGCAGTTTGGCCCAGTTTTCCACTAGTTCGTACTGATAGGCGCCGGTTCCGAACGGCATGGCAATCTCCTTTGCCTGGTTGCGTCCCGCCGCGGGCGCGGCGTGGAAATGGATTCTTGAAATGAATACTGGGATAGACAAAACCTATCTATCCACGAAGGCACGCGAAGGGGCGCGAAGAACACCAAAGGCGTTTCGTGTTTTCTTTGCGTGACCACGCGGTCCTACACGGATTGGGCGCACTTTGCTCCCGTAATTTGCTGTTTTGACGTGCGTGAACAAGCCTCAATCGTCCCAGGCTTGGACGGCGATTTTGATAACTTGCTCGTCGCCGAGGCGGTAGGTGCCGTCGAGTGCGTGGAAGCCGTCGCCTACGCGTTCGAGGGGCAGTTTGTGGCTGACCATGTCGCCGTAGGGGAATTCGTTTTTCTCGAGGATGGGGAGGCCGCGCACGAAGTGTTCGTAGGAGCTGCCCCAGACGGCTTCGAAGGTGACGTTGTTGCGCATGAGGAGCTGGTTGATATTGAAATCGATGGAGCCCATGTCGACGAAGTGGCCGACTTCGACGAAGGTGCCGCCGAAGCGGAGGAAGCCCAGGCCTTCCGGGGTAGCGGGCAGGAAGCCGGCGCATTCGAATACGATGTCGGCGCCCCGCTTCAGGGGCGTGTGCCACATTACCTGCCTGGTGCGCTCTTCTACGCTGGTGACCTCTTCGATGTTGATGGTCACGTCGGCGCCGTACTCTTTTGCCAGTTCGAGGCGTTTGGCGGGGCCGCCGACGACGATGATGTTGGCGGCGCCCATTTGTTTGGCGCAGAGGAGGGTGACGAGGCCGATGGCTCCGCAGCCCTGGACGACGACGGTATCGCCGAGCTGCACTTTGCCGCGCATGGCGGCGTGGACGCCGATTGTGTAGGGTTCGGTGAGGACGGCGACTTCGGGCGAGCAGTCGGTTTTGAGGATGCAGGTATTTTCGAAGCCGAGGTAGATGTAGTCGGCGAATCCGCCGTAGAAGTGGGGGGCGACGTCTGGGGTGTCGTAGAAGCCGTATGCGCCATAGCCGCCGGTGCCGGGTGAGAAGATGACGCGGTCGCCTTCTTCGAGGGGGCGGCCGATGTAGTCTTTTGCGCCGCCGGCGCCGATGGCTTCGATGACGCCGACGTTTTCGTGGCCGAGGACGAGCTCGCCCTCGATCCCGTTCTGCCAGTTGTGGAGGTCTGTGCCGCAGATGCCGGCGAGCTCCTGGCGCAGGAGCACTTTGCCGGGTTCCGGTTTGGGCACGGGATATTCGCGGATTTCAAAGTCCTGTCCGTGGGCGATGACGGCTCTGCCGGTTTTTGCCATGGTATTTTCTCCTGCCGCTGGTTGCGTGCTTTTGGTCGCCCTGTATGTTCCCTGCGCTTGTGGGGGGCGGCTGGGACAGGGAGGACATTGAGCTATTGGGATATGGATGTTGGACTGATTGACATTGGGGCGCGGACCGGGCGGGTCGGCGCTCAGGGATTGGGGCTAAGTATACTACAGCCATTGGGCGAGCGGTAGTTCTTTTGGACGGGGATTTGGGACGGGGATTTTGTCTGAACGGGGATTTGGGGGGATTTTTGGGATTTGGGGGATTAGGGCGAACGGCAAGGGCGAACTTCAACATCTCTTGATCCACGAAGGGACGCGAAGGGGCGCGAAGAAGGGCAACGGCGAACTTCAACATCTTTTGATCCACGGAGGGACACGGAGGAGGGCAGCGCCTTTGTGGTGCGTATTCGTGAGCGTTTACGAGTGTTCGCAAGCGTTTGTGAGAGCTCACGAGTGTTTGTGAGCGTTGCATGAGTGTTTACGAGTGTTTACGAGTGTTCGTGAGTGTTTGTGAGTGTTGCATGAGCGTTTACGAGTGTTTACGAGCGTTTGTGAGTGTTGCATGAGCGTTTACGAGTGTTTACGAGCGTTTGTGAGCGTTTAAGAGCGTTCGTGAGTGTTCCATGAGCGTTTACCAGTGTTCGTGAGCGTTCGTGAGTGTTCCATGAGTGTTTACGAGCGTTCGTGTGCGTTGCATGAGCGTTTACGAGTGTTCGTGTGCGTTCCATGAGCGTTGGTGAGTGTTTGTGAGCGTTGCATGAGCGTTTACGAGCGTTGGTGTGTGATTTGGGGGTGGAAAAGGGCAGGGGACCAAAAAGGGGAGCGAATCGGGGCCAGGGCGAGTGATAGATGGGCGATGAATGGGCGTTTGCGAGCGTCTGACGTGGGGTTGGGGGTCGTTGGGTGGTCTGATGGGCGTTGCGGCGGGTGGGGCGGCAGGATTGAGGGTGGGGATTACGCTGCCACGGGGAGGGGTGGCAGGAGTTCGTTATATTCTATTTATTTTTCGATTTTCCTATGTCAGGAGGTTGGAACGGGCTGGTGGTTGATTACGGCGCCGTTGGGGGCGTCCGGGTTGTGAAGTTCGTCCTGCGTTCTCTCGTAGTCGTCATCCCGATAGAGGTTCTCGAGGAGGCGAATCAGGTCCTCGGCCTGGCGCACCTGGTCGGCCAGGACTTCGGGGTCGGTTTCGACTTCGCCGGTTTCGGGGACGACGCCGGTCCTGGCGCGGGCGGGCAGCCTGTCCATGGGCTGTCCGGTCAGGGGGTCGCGCAGGGGCTCGAGGGCGGTGTTGAGGATGTTGAGGTCGCTATGTCCGCCGGCCATGGCCGCGGCTGCGGCGTGGTCCTCTTCGGCGCGGATTTCTTCCATCTCTTCGTCGGCCAGCTTGTCGTCGTCGCGCAGCTCTTTGGCGCCGTTGCAGATGGCGTTGTAGGCGGAGGGACTGAGATGGCCTGAACGCACTGCGGTCATGCCTTCGGTGAGAAGCTCGATGATGTCTTTGAAGCGTTCGGGGACGCGCCGGTCGATCAGGGTGGCGGTGGCGGCGCTGCCGCCGTGGACGCGCCAGGCGTGCAGTTTGTCGGCGGGGGCGTGGGCGATGCAGTAGCCGTCCAGGTCGTGATGCCCTTTTGCCTGACAGGGGGAGCCGTCTTTGCGGACGCCCTTGCAGAGGGGTTGTGTGTTGGTGAGCGAGTGCGCACGGGGATGTGTCATGGTGTGATGTGTCCTTGTTACGGGATGCTGCCCAACGGCCGGCCGGTTGGCTGGCGCGGGCGGGGCGATTGGGACGGGGATTTGGGGGGATTTTTGGGATTTGGGGGATGGGGAACTGCAGTGGTCAGTGGTCGGTGGTCAGTGGTCGGTGGTCAGTGGTCGGTGGTCAGTGGTCAGTCAATGGCGGGACGGGGAGCCGTCGTGGGGAAGCGTACGGTGGATCGACGGGGAGGGAGGTGGCCTTGCATGCTTCACATTTGGAGCGGTTTTCGCCGATTGTCAACGGGATTCAGAATGCCCTGCCGGGACCAGCGGGACAAGAGACCGTGCTCTAGCGCCGCAGCAGCAGTCGTTCGGCAGCCAGGCGGTTCATGCTGACGCCAGCTTCAGCGGCGTCGATTGCCAAGGCACGGTGGGTCTCAGGAGGGATGCGAAGGGTCAGGGCGCCGCGGTAGCGGTGTGTAGATAGCGGCTCAGGGATCGGTGCGCCATCCTCGTCTAACGCCTGCACGGCGAAAGCGACTACGTCCCGAATGCCCGAGAACGCCTTCTCCGGAGTGTCGTCAAGGTGGCTAAGCAGCCCGAACTCCGCGCACAGGCCCACGAACATCTCATCCTCATCGGACCAGGTAACGCGATAGGTATAGCGGTCATGGCGATTCATTGCAGTTCCTCCAACAGTTTGTCGATCGCCTTGAGGGCTTGGCGAACCTGATAGGGCTTGGCCATGCCCTTTATGCGCTGGATATTGACCAGCGGCTCGCCCTGCCAAGGCGTTCTATGGAACAGGCGGCTGCCGCTCTGTCGGGGGTTCCGCCTGATCTTGGCCAGGGTCTTGTCCAGACCTGCATGATAGCAGTATTGCAACCAAATGTTAAGCGACCGGAGACGAGTCGGTCAACAGCGGTTGAGGAAGGGAATCAAGTACCTGACTCCTCGAGCAGGAGAGGAAATTGTTGGCGCGGGCGTGCCGTCAGCCGGCCTATTGATTGACTGCCGCGGCGGTCTCCTCCTCAGTTTCGTCTGCATGCTGATTGTAACCGAGTCCCCGGACGCGGGGTTCGTTGATCAGGCGTTCTCGCAGTCGGGCCAGTTCTTCTCTGGAAAGGCACTCAGGCGGCTCTGGCGCGGTCGGTCGTATTGGGTTGCCGCTGGGTCGCTTCGCCCCGGGATTTCTCCGCGCAGGGGCCGCCGAAGGTCTGGCAAATGCGACTGTTTGTCGTTTTTGCGGGTGTTTCTGGCGTAGATGGATAGAGCGCCGGGTGGTAGGAACCGGTATACCCTGCTTCTTGAGGGCGGCCGGGTCCCTAACGGGAGTTGCTCATTGATTTAATGGGACCAAGTTATGAGGTAGCGATTTTTGGACGGTTGCGGGCGGCGTGATATTGTCCCGGGTAGTGCCGCGGCGCAAACTGAATTGCGTTACTGTCGTTCTGGGACGGGAGTGGTTAACATTGCCGCGCAAGTGTGCGTGCGGATTTTAGGCGGGGCCTGAGTCGAGCCCAGACACATATTCAGGCCCGTCAGATTCCGCCCGATGTTGCAGTTGTGATTGCGACCCGATCGGGTCGCTTATCGTTTTGGCCAGGATCAAAGTTGGCGGGTTATTGTTCAGCGTTTCACGCATTTGGCAGCGAGGTATTTATGACGAACAAGCAATCAGAGGTGCGACATTACTTTATAGATGAAGGTGGCGACAGCACATTGTTTTCCCGTGGCGGGAGGGTGCTGATTGGCTCAAAAGGCTGTTCTCGTTTCTTCGTGCTTGGTTTGCTGGATGTCACCGACCCAATGGCTCTACAATGTTCGCTCGAAAATTTACGAAAACAGCTACTTGGAAATCCGTATTTTCGGGATGTGCCATCAATGCAAGCCGAAAAGAGGAAGACAGCTATTGCCTTTCACGCGAAAGACGATCCTGTTGAAATCAGATGGGAGGTTTTCAAGCTCCTGCGAGCCATGAGGGGGTTGCGTTTCTTTGCTGTGGTTGCCGACAAGCACAGTGTCCTGGAGTATGTTCGGCGACGAAACGAGGATGGTTCTGGCTACCGTTACCACCCAAATGAACTGTATGACTCACTAGTGCGCCGTTTGCTCAATGAAAAGTTGCACAAAAGCGACACATACAAAATATTTTTCTCCAGGCGGGGCAAATCCGATCGCACACTTGCTTTGCGTGAAGCAATTGAAACAGCCAGAAGCCAGTTCGCCCAAAAGCATGGCATTGCAATTGGAGCGTCACTGCAGGTATTTGAGTTTTCTCCACGAGAGCAGGCGGGCTTACAAGCCGTAGATTATTTTACATGGGCCATACAGAGGCTCTATGAGCGTCACGAGGAACGGTATGTGAGGTATCTTGGGAAGGCTGTTCGCGTGGTGCTGGATATTGACGACAAGCGCAAGTCTGGAGCTGGCAAATACTATACGCGGAAAAGCCCCATTAGGGCCGACTTGCTTGCGTGGAGGCATGAAAGAGAAAAGCCAGGGATATAGGATTATGCGGACCGTAGCCCGATAATCACACGGCATGGAGCCGAATTTTGTCCACTGGCTTGCCCACATAGTACACACTGACCCCAGAAAGTGCAAATTAGCAATTTGCATAGGTATGGTTGGCCCCAATCTTTGGACCACGAAACGGGGGAAACAAGGTGCATGCAGGCGACGAGGGCGGTTGTCTGAACTGCAGTGCGGGGGATTCAGGAGATGGGCTGTGATTTGGCCGGAGCCGGGCGCGCTTTCGTGCCGGCTGCCCTGACCAGTGTGCCGCGCTCATCGCAGTCCGCGATAGCCGCTGCAGGGCCGCCTGGCACTCAAACGGTTCTGTTACAGTCGACTCCAATGGCCAGCTTTTTCCCTGTCGAGAAATTCAGGGGGCAGGTCAAACGCTATGGAAGGGGGAGTGAGGGGGTACCCTCATGCCTGAAGAATCGCTTAGAACGGCTTTGGTGCGGTCGGATGTATTGGGTTGCCCCTGGGTCGCTTCGCGGCGGGATTTCTGTTCGTGAGGGCCGCCGGGACGCTGGCAAATGCGACAAATTGTCGTTTTTATGGGTGTTTCTGTCGCAGATGGATAGCGTGCTGGGTGCTACGAACGGGTATGCCCTCTGGGGGCGAGGGCGGGTGGCAAGGTTACTCACGCAGGCGTCTCTTTGATCTGCAGCCGCGCGTGATTCATTCGTCAAGCAGCGGAGGATTCACGGCTACAGTTCAAACAGGTCGCGCACCGGACAGCTGAAGCCGGGCAGCGTCTCGCTGCCGTCGAGCGTGTCGTCTTCGGCCAGACGCAGCGCTGGCTGATTGGGACGGTGGACTTCGATGGCGCGGTTCTCCGGGTCTACAACCCATACGAGCGGCACGCCGAAGCTGATCCACATGCGCGCTCTGTGATAGAGCTCCCGGGGACTGTCGTTGGGAGAGAAGATCTCGACTGCCAAGTCAGGGGCGCCCTCGTAATATTCAGGGACATCAGCATCCAGAGGGAGCTTTTTGGCGGAGATATACGCAATGTCAGGCGCCCTCACAGTATCCGGGTCGCGTTTTAGCAGGAAACCGACTTGGGAAGCTACGATCCACCCTAACCGTCGGGGCTTGATGAATCCACTCAACAGAATTGTCAGATTCACAACAATGCGGCCGTGTCTTACTCCTGCTGGCATCGTCTCGCAAAGCGCCCCCTGTATCAATTCGCCACGAACTCCTTCGCCATAGAGGCGGAGAAGGTCGTCAGCGGTCAGCAGTTCCTCTGTTGTGAGTGCCATGGCAGTTCCCCCGCTGGTGATGAGGTGAGGGCACTATACTACAGGTCGGGCGGTCCAGGATGGAACTCGGGGGCTGAAGAGCGGTACGCGCTCGGATGGCGGCGGACAGTCCGTAACCGCTCGGCGCCGACCGCATGCGTCTGGGTGCATCCTAATGTTCGGTTGCACGGCGCAAAGATTGGAATCAACCATACCATATCGTTCCCGAACTATTGTTAGCGTCAAGGGAGGAGAACGAATATGAAAAGAGCAAGGGGATGGGTTATTGGCTTCGTGATTGTGGTGGCAGTCATTGATGCTGCTGCAATGTTCTATCCTGAGTGGCGTTCCATCGTTTCTGATTCTGGATGGTATTCTCTGGCGTTCTGGATATCATTGGCCGTTCTTGTCTTTCTGGGAGGGCATGTTTTGTGGCCATTCATATTTGATGCGGCCAACAGATGGGTTGTGCCTCACATCGTTCGCCTATTGAATCGCGGCGACTTCAGGTCGACGAGAAAGAATCGGTGAAGAAGCATGTTTCAAGGAGGGCCAACCCACAAATAAGTGATAATCACCGCTCGTGCGCGGTGATTATCAGGGACACGACGATAGAAAGATGAAGGCAAAATTGAGAATGTTTTCGACTTCTACAACCATGCAAGACCCCATCAAAGGCTCAACTATCGCACACCGGCGGAAGAGTACTTCGTGCTCTGATCAAGACCATCCGCATCCGTCTCGATGCACCTTAATTTCCCCATTTCGTGGTCCAAACATTGGGGCCCACCTCAGCTGTCCAGAAAATCAGGGCGGCAGGGCTCGAACCTGCCAGCTTTCCGGCACGCTGAACACTAAGAACTGATTCAAAGGCGAGACTATGATTACATTCCCGAAACACCTAGCGGTCATCGTGATTGCAGTGTTTGTCATGGCTGCTGCAGGTGATTGTGGCTCTTGGTTTGTAGAATGGCATGACGGGCCTGGGCCTGGAGGCGATCCCGCACCGTTTTTTCCCCAACCTATGGACACACTTACACCTGCGCCTGCTTTTACGCCAACATCCACGACGACCCCTACGGTGACTCCAACTCCTGTTCAAGAGAGCGACTAAGAAATCGCTACACCAGAAAGGCAAAAGGATACATTACATGGCAGAGCAAAGCTACCCTGATCCTTTAGGCTGAGCTTGGCCTCGAAAACTAGACTACAATCTAAGGTGTATAATGGAGCAATTCACCCGGGCTGTGGAGGGGCAGAACGATGGTCAAGGGATGGCGGCGACACACAGCGGTCTGCAAGTTTCGGGTTGCGCCGGAAGCGCGTGAGGGCAGTTAGACCGTTCGTCAGTTGTCCACTAAGAGTGAGGTTCATCCCAACGGCATCCGTCTGAATGCGCCTCATTTCTCCCGTTCTGTGGTCTAGCCACTGGGGCTAACCTCATACTAACAGGAGAGACGTGACATAGCCCGTGCCCGGAGGCGTGCATGTCTGCAATTACTGCTCAAAGGTTTGGTCGTCCCTTACGTTCTCTGCGCTCGTAGCGGTTGAGGGGTTTACCGAAAATAAAGTCGTGAGGTCTCGCCTGTCCTCTAGCATCTTCCTTTAGCGGTAGACCTAGCAGTGCTCGAAAGAAGCGTCTTATCACGGTGGCAACGAAGGCGTAGACCAAGAAGTGTGCGAAGAGCACCCCGATCTGGAGTAAAATTTTCATGGGAGTTTCTCCTGTGGTGGCGTGAGCCTTTGCTTACTCTGTATCGGTTTTTCGGGTTCTGGCTGAGCTTGGCCTCGAAAGCCGGACCACGAGCTAAGGTGTATAGTGGAGCAATTCACCCCGCCTGTGGAGGGGAAGCTCGATGGTCAAGGGACGGCGGCGACACACAGCGGTCTGCAAGCTTCGGGCTGCGCTGGAAGCGCATGAAGGCGGTTAGACGGTTCATCAGTTGTTCATTGAGAATGAGGTTCATCCCAACGGCATCCGTCTGAATGCGTCTCCTTCGTCCCTTTGCGCGGCCCGGCAGTTGGGGCCGACCAGCTCAGACCGCTATGGCTATTCTGGAGCCGGCCGGGTATCCGGCAAGGTCACAAAGTCCTGGATGACGACAAAGTCGACACTGCCGTCTGCCATTATCTGCGCCTGGCGGATCTGGGCCTTGTTCGGCGAGCGGTTGCTGCCTTCGACATTCATCTCAAAGACGCCCGCCGCGCTGATCGTCCCCATCTGCTGCATCGCTTTCAGGAACTCGGCCCCGGTCAGGCCATCGAAGCCGACATTGTTCATGGCGACCGTCAGTACGTCCACGAGCCCGTACATGGCGCTGTAGAGGAGCAGATAGGTAAAGGCTTTCTCCGATTCGGGGTAGCCCTTGGCGACAAATGTCTCCAGCACCCGCTGTACGCCCGGCGCTTCGGTGTCGGTCCACCACAGGTAGGGGAAGACACCGTAGTAGCCGGCGGCAAGGGGCGCGTTCGCTCCCAGGATGTTCAGCACGTCGCGGTTCATCCCCCAGTTTACGCTGCCGAGCACCACCTGATCGTAGAAGCCGAGCGCGTGCAGCGTGCCGATGACCTGGGCGATGCTGAATGATAGCGCCTGCATGTAGATAACGTTTGCGCCGTTGACCAGCAGGCTCTGCAGTTGACCGGTCACGTCGGCGGCCGGGTCGATCGGCTGCTCCTCAAGCGGCAGTACGGTGATACCCAAAGATTCGGCGAAAGCCAGCGATTCAGGTGTGGTCGCGCCGGCGCCAAACGCGTTTGCCCAACCAATGACGCCGACGGTGATCGCATCGCCCGCGCCTTCGGGTTTGATCTCGTCCCAGTTGCTGTGCACAAACTGCAGGAAGCCGGCGAACTGGTCGGAGTGAATCGGCACGATGCCGACCGTGTAGCCGTCGGGCGGGTTGTAGATGGAGTGCGAGTCGACCCCAGCGGCCAGGTTGACGATTTCGTCTTCGACCACCCTGTCCTTGAGCGCGATCGTCGCCGCGCTGCTGGCCGTTGTGATAAACAGGGGTTTGGGCGTCTCCGCGCGGAACTGCTCATAGACCTGCACTTCCTGTTCGAGGAGGTATTGCGTATCCTCTATGCGCACACTCAACATGACGCCGCAGACGCCGCCATCGGCATTGATCTGGTCGATCGCGTCCTGGGTGGCTCTGATAAATCCGGTCCCCGTCAGGGTTGCGAGCGGGCCGGTCAGCCCAGCCTGCTGGTAGATGACCAGGTTCTCGCCTTCGTAGCTGTTTTCGCAGGCGATCTCCGCCGGCGCCACAGGAGGCGACGCTTCCTCCGCTTGCATCGCCTCTTGCTGTTCCTCTTCTGCGGTCAGCGGTTCTTCCGCGGGGACCGGTGAACAGGCGGCCGCGAGCAGGACGACGAGCAGAATGAATGTTATTGGTAGGCGCATTTTCATGGGGGGTTCCTCCTGCGTAAATTCCTTTTCTGATGAATTGTCACTGAAAGGGTCATGCGTCCTGGGGCAAATTGGGCGCGGGCGGTGCGGGCTGGTTGCATGGAAACGGCTGTGGCGTCTCTTTCGGGCTCTGCGGCTTGGTGGAGAGCCCAATAGGAGGGCCGCGAAATCAGGGTTGGTTCTTCACAAAGGTTGCCACTTTTCCGGCCAGCTTTATTGCCTCCCAGGCCTCTTCTTCGTCCGGGTCTACGAAGTTCTCCATTGGATAGCGCACGCCTGCGCCGTACTTTGAAAGAATCCGTGCAGCTTGTTCCAACTCAGTGAAGGCTTGTTCGCGCTCCTTGCAGCGCTGCGTGAGATAGACAAGATCGAGGACATACAAAAAGTCCATTTTTTGGGAGACGAGATAGCCTTTGAGGTACTTTTCTGCGCACTGCTGGCTGTGATAACAGGCCATCTCAGGAATTGGACCTTCTGGATCCAGGGCACGCCGAGCCATTACAAAATCCTTTTCTGCCTTTTCGAACCAGGCCAGTTCAGGGGGTCTTACGTTCATACAGAATTACCCTGGATTCGAGAGCCGTGTTTACGAAGGAGTAAGGATTCTTGCGTTGCTCGGCGAGGCTTTCGGGCGTGCTGACAAGGATGTCGATTGGAAGAATAAAGTGCTCCGCTATGGCGGCGCGGATGGGATTATCCCGTTTGGGCCAGTTGTCCAGGGATTTGAGGACGACGAGGAGGTCGATGTCGCTGTGGGAGCCGGCGTTGCCGCGGGCGTGGCTGCCGAAGAGGATGATCTGCTCCGGGTCGAATTTTTGGGCGATCAGCTGGGCAACGGCCTGGATTGTGGCAATGTCGATGGTGACTTTAGTCACGTGCGGGTAACCTCGTTGAGAATGTTCTGCCAAGTGCATGACTGATTGGTCGTGCGTCAAGTGAATTCTAGCGGATTTCGCGTCCAGGGCGAAGTTGCCGGTCAGAGGGCCAAGTCGGTGTCGCCGGCGGCGAGGGCGTTGTCATAGGCGAGGGTCATGCCTTTGAGCGCGGTCGTGGCCGAAGGCGGCTTTGTCGTGGCGGCGGACAGTGGGGAACGTGTCGAGGCTGGAGGGCGCTGTGTGTCTCTGCCGTGTCCTGACGATCGAATTGCCTGGCCACAGGCTTGGTGAACTGCTCCCATCGTACACCTTGCCTTGTAGTCGAGTATCGGAGGCCCCTCTCACTTGGGATTCAATCAATCATGAACTGGCAAAGGGAAAACTCCTTTTCTACACTGTAATGGACTTGAATACCTTTATAGCGGTCAACTCGAAAGAATGGTGAAGGCGAGGCCTTGACGCGTCCTTTGACAATCCTCCTGCTTTTCTTGTCGCCAATTTCGATGAAGTTGCTCACAACTGCCTGTTCTATGGGGAGGGAGACAGAAGAGGTATCCGCATTGAAGACATACAGGAGATAGTAGAGCATTGGCAAGGTCCAGTGTAACTGGATTTTGCCGGTCCGGTGAGGGCTGGTTCCTTTGAGTTCAACAAACACGGCAAATATCTTCGCTGATGCCTCCCACAGTATCAGGTAGTCACAAAGCGAATCCCACTTTTTGTCGCTGCCCTCTTTGAGGACCCGCCACTGACCTGCTATATCAGGGCGGACAATCACGGCAGAATCCGGGATGTCGTCAACCCTTATGCACATATCGATGTTTGCATCTTTCTCTCTTAGATTGACCGTCTGGCCAACCCGATCGCTCTCCGGAACTCTTCTGGGCGGTTGTACATTCTCCCCCACCCATTTTACAAACTCCAAGGTGCTATGCCTCCTCCTGTACTTCATTCAACCGGGCGTACAGGTCGTCCGACACTCGATTTATGTCGTCAATCGTCTTGTCAAATAAAGGAAAGTCGATGCCATATTTGTCTTTAGGGCAAGGAGAGAGAGTCTTGTTTTCCGCTACGTATGCACGGACCGAATCGAGGTTCAAATAATCGTCTCTTTGGTATCCAAGATATCTTATCGTCTCTTCCTTGTCTGCAAACGAGTTGCCGAGCATAATTAAGTTGTTGATCTCCTTTATGATGTAGTCGCTATGGGTTGTAATGAGGACCTTTGTGCCGGCGTTTACCAAACGCGCCAATAGGCGGGTGAATTGAATCTGGTTGGCCGTGTCAAGATGGCTCTCAGGTTCGTCGATAATCAGGAAGGGATTTCCTCGCCCCTCCAACAGCCCCAAGAAGAAAAAGAGACTCGTCATCTCCCATACGGAAGAGGAAGCCAGATGTAGGGGTATGTCGAAAGTTCGGGCGCCGCTCTTCGATGAGATGAAACGAACTTCATCGTCCTGGACTTCAAGGCGACCGCCAATAATATTTTCAAGAGACGACTGCAGCTCCTCATTTTCCGTATCAAGATCCAGTACCGACATCTCTCTGACGAAATCTATGTTGTCCTGAACGGGGAGAGGATACCGGCTCGTCTGTTGTCGCAACAGCTCAGAAATTCGGTGGGAATCCTCACCATGGTCGTCCTTCATTTGTTGCAGCGAACGTACTACCTGGCTCCTTGCCCTGTCCAGTTCCCTGAAGAACAGGGAAATAGAATGTCTTGAGGATGGAAGAATGTGAATCGGTCCTCCCAATGGAGTATAGAGAACCTGAAAAATAGAATCCAGGTATGTGTACTTCACCCACTTAGAGATTTCACCGGGTTCGACCTCTACCAACCTTTCCGGTTCACGCCTATTCAATTCAAGTATTATTTTTTCGCCTTCAAAGTGACACCACAACGAGATCGATCTATCAATTTGGAAACCAATACCGCCCTTTCTACTGAAGGCACTGTTGAGATCGACCCTGAGCGCCGCGTCTTTGAAAAAGTCAGACGAGGTATTGAATACGTCGGAAAAACCGGTCTCTGAGAATCTTCTGCACATCTCCTGAAGCAACTGCGCATGCAAGCGCGCGAGCGCGTCTTCATCGTTCTCCCATTCCAGGCGGCCTTTTTCCAATAGCTTTTCTTCAATTTCAGAAACGGTCAGTGAGGTAGTTTCAAGCAGGTGTGCTTCGAGGGCCGGAGAGTTGATTATCGCGCTTTTCAGATTGCGGAACTCCTTCAAGAATCCGTACAGTGTGTAGACCAGGTAGGTCTTTCCTGTATTGTTGCGACCAGCAATGACGGTCAGATCTCCCAATTCGAGTTTTGCATTGTCCACAGGCCCGACGTTAGAAAAGTGAAATTTTAGATCGGTTTTCATTCTTTTCCTCGATTCGGCACTGCGGAGAACTGTCCTGAGTCTCCGTCAAAATCTTAAACTGTCTCTCGATTACGTAATCCAACTATAGTTCGCCCGAGAAGTTAGAAGCACGACAGATGTTCAAGAACAGAGGCTGCCAAGCAGGTAGGCCAGGGGATTCCCTCCGGTGAGTGCCTCTCACAGAAGGATTCGCAGGTCAATTTGAATCTGGCAACCTTGCTGACGATTCGAAGGGTCAAGTTTTCCTTCAGGTTGACCTGACAAAGTCGTCAAGCATCCACTAATCTCTGATTTGCGTGAGAACACTACCTACACCAAACAAACGCAGTCTATGCGGAACATTAGACTCTGTCAAAGAGTTGTGTGGTGAAGTGAGCCCCAATCTTTGGACCACAAGACGGCAAAGATAAGGTGCATCCAGACGATTGCGACCGGCGCTGATGTATGGTGTGAAGTGGGCCCCAATCACTAGACCACGAAAAGGGAAAAATATGGTGGATTTACCAGCTTGTCTGCACGAGCGAAGATGAGTGGGTTAAACGGTCGTGTTGTGCTCGCACCATTCTTCGATGCGCACTTTAACGATGCCGCTCCTTCTATGTACTCGTCCAGCCGGTCTCTTGACTGACTCGTAACTTCGAAGGCTGCCTGAAAGTACATATTGATGACACTGCGATGCGGTCCTGCACTTCATCGGAAGATGCAACGGGCATTCTTCTCCGTTCCCTTTTTTACGAATCCCCAGTCTCCGTTCCACCGGCCGAATGGCAAGGCAATCAGAAGTATTTCCGGCGAATCAGTTCGTTTATTGTGCGCTGAAGGTCTGCCAAGAAGTTCCCGTCAATCGTGTCGGTCCACCAGTGGGCGATGTCATCCCTGTATTCTGTTAGCTGCTGCAGGGTCTTCTTGCCTGCCACAACTACGTTGTCATGTCTGATATCATACCCCCGGTAGTTCAGCCATCGCGGTCCCGCCTCCACCAACGATTGCCACAACTGCAAATAGTGGAGACGCTGAACGGCATCGTCCTTATCCTCGTCTCTGTAGATCGCGTTGATTAGCAGCGCCATGTGGGGAGCACCAATGTCCTGTTCCATAGCGGAGATAGCCTTACGAATCTCAGATACCCTGTCTCTGTACGCTGTGGAATCCATCGGCGTTGATGTGATTACTCCCGCCGAGGCTTTGGGTCGCATCATTATCACGAAACGTCCGTCATCTGTCACTAGACCATTCATGTCCAGGAATTTGCGTATCGGATCCGTTGTCTGCTGACCGACACGGACACCAGCCAAAATCATGTTGACCAACTGTTGATTATTGGGTAGTTCGGGCCACGCACCATCCACGGTAGCACAAGTGACTATGAACTTCCCGCCCTCCCTACCCCCGACCAGCATGGGCACCTTTTTGCCGTCTTCCACGATTACCTCGTCCGCTATACTACATTCACCTCTATTCATTTCCACCGGCGTCAACTGATCAGACTCCTCAATAATCAAGAACACCGGCACTCGATTCTTCTGTTGTGATTTGATCTTCTCATCTGTCTCGCCGACCATGTGCCGTAAGCCAGGGCTGATGGCGTAGTGTTTACTACACGTCGAGTTCACGAAATAGTCCGTCAGATTTGAAGTGACGCATGCCTGAACTGAGGGAGACACGTATATCTCGTGGTGGGGTTCGTCGCCTGCCGGACGAAAATCAATTCCAGGAAACTCGAAGAGCCGTGTGCGGCAATATCCGCTGATTGTGCAATGAATTTCCTCAGCCCCTATGCCCGCGTACATTCGCTGCGCTCCGGCTATGGAAAACTGCGCTTCTGGAGAAACCGGTTGCAGAGCCTTCTGACGATCGGCTACTGTTCGTATTTTTCTGGTCATTACGGACTCATTCCTTCGTGGGGTTATGGTCGGCCCCAATGTATAGACCACGAGAAGGGGAGAATAAGATGCACCCAGAAGGCTGTGGCCGGCGCTGTTTGGCAGCGGGAAGTTTACAACCAGCTCAAACTGATCTTACATTCGTTTTCGCAGGAAATGTGGCGAGCCGACTTGCTGCCGTATATCGGTGCTGTTACCTGACCATCGAACTGCCCGTCCGCAGGCTGGGTGAATGGTTCCCATCATACACCTAATACTACAACCGCTGTTCACGAATGAGCAGTTCCTCTGGAGAAAATGATGGCGCGAAAGCGCATTTGGAACAACCATGGGACTGTATGAACAGATCAAATGCAGTCACTTCCGCGCCTCTCTTTGCTCATTCGGTCTTCGGCAAGCAGGAGTGCGGTTGTAGTACTAATGTGGATCCCAATTGAAACCTAGAATTTGCGTATTTCGCAAGCGAAGGCCGTGCTTCTGTGCTTCTAATCTGATGTAGGCACAAGTAGTCGCGTTTTCATATTGAACTTACAGCAACTGTCTGTGCTGACTCCTAGTTTGCGGAGAATCGCGCGACCTCCACGGGATTTAGGGCCTAACGACGCTCCTCTCGATTCCGAAGGCGTGTACCGTATTACTCCGTGTTCCTCTCCAAGGTCATCCGGCAGACATTGGTCCCAAGTCTTCACCTGTCGAGTGACGATGACAATTGCATCCCGGGCTCTTACACGTTTAGCAACCGTTTGCCGAACGAAGTCCTGCGCCAGGCGTACCGAGGATAGCTGCTTCAGCGCCTTCGGATTGGAAACGGTGCTGTGATAGGGAACAAGCTGGACAACTGCGAGCTTGCTCCCCAGCGTTGCGCGCGCGTCTGCCAAAGACATACACCTCGATTCGGCTAATTCCTCGATGACTCTCTTGAGCTTTTGGTGCCAATAGGCGAAACCACCGTGCCAAGCGAATTGGGGGTCCAGGTACACAAATGGCGTGACCCCAGTCATGTGCTCCTGTCGCAGGTTGGCAAGAAGTGCCTGCCGTAGGCTAGGCACCCTGCACTCGAAGTAGTCACCAGGTCCGAGTCCTGGATTGAGCATCAGTATGTAAACGGAAGCTTTCCGCATGTCTCCCATGAATGGGACTGGAATGAGGCCCAAGTGGAGACGCTTGTCGCCTGACTTGCAGAAGTCTGGATCTCCTGTTGCTTTCCGCCAACCTCGGTACTTGGCGACCCAAGGCTTCCAGCTAGGGGATGTCAAGACATCGGCATCCATGTCCAATGCGTATGGGAAGTTCTCGGGGTCCCATTTACGCCACTGGCTGAGAAGGCTCACGATTCGCTCCTTCCCGCCCTCAATGCCGACGTGGCCACAGCGGAGTCCTTTTGCAGTCATGCACCCGCTTGAGGGCTGTCTCCTTAGTGCGTTCGATTTCCCGTGTCCAAGCACAGGCATTCGTCTGCTTATCTGCGATCATATACAGTGTCGGAAAGCGTTCACGGCTGCGTGCATCTTTGGCCTCCACGGACAACACACGCAGATCGGCCGGGGTCTGATCCCATCTTCCCAATTCCGGTCGAACCATCCTTTCTTCCTTTCCTGTAACTACTCAGCCTGAAGGTAGAGGAGGGCTGAAGGGATGGCCTAGAAAAGCATTGTAGATGACATCAATGGCATTGAGGCCGTGTTTGCGAGCGGTAGAGAGATAGGAACGGATGGCACAGAAGGTTTGGGCGCCCT
>JAJEBF010000029.1 GCA_022824025.1 Caldilineaceae bacterium | reverse complement strand
GGCAATCAGGTATCGTCGCGGCATCACCTCCTCCGTTCTTGCGGCAACTACCCTTTTTCGGCGCCCAGCACGATTCCTTGCACGAAGTAGCGCTGCACAAAGGGGTAGAGGAGCGCCATCGGCACAATGGCAGCGATCACCGTCGCTGCCCGGATCGTGAGCTGGCTGACCTGGGCGTTGCCGTACATGTCCTGGTTGCTGAACCCGATCTCGTTCAGGTTGGCCTGGATGACAACCGAGCGCAGCAGCACCTGTAACGGCCATTTGGCCGGGTCATAGATGTAGAAGATACCGCGAAAGAACTCATTCCAATGAGAGACGGCGTAGAACAGCCCCATGGTCGCAATCGCTGGCAGCGACATCGGGATCACGATCTGAAAGAGGATGCGCAGCTCGCTGGATCCATCCATGCGCGCCGACTCGATCACCGCGTCCGGCAGGTTCTCGAAGAAATTGCGCAACAGAATCAGATAGAAGACATTGACCAGGGTGGGCCAGATCATCGCCCACAGGCTGTTGATCAGACCCAGGCTGCGCACCAGGATGAAGCCGGGCACGATGCCGGCGCTGAAGACGAAAGTCACCATGATGAAGAGCATGATGAACTGCCGCCCCGGCAGGTCGCGGCGCGAGAGGGGGTAGGCGGCGGCCGCGGTAACCAGAAGGTTGAGGGCGGTGCCCACCACGGTGATGAAAACGGTGACGCCAAAGGAGCGTATCAGCGCTTCGCCTTTGAAGATGAAGATGTAGGAGTCCAGGGTAAAGTCGTGCGGCCAGAGCAGGAGAACCGCCTGCGCGACCTTTTCAGGGCTGCTCAACGAGGCGTTGACCGTGTGCCAGATCGGCAGCACGCTGATGATGCCGAGCAGAAGCAGCACGCCGTAGATGATGGTTTCGGCCAGACGGTTGCTGTGCCATCTGGACCGCAGCGGCTGCTCTTCATAGGTTGAGGTATCGATGTGCGCGCTCATCTGTCCGTGTTACCAGAGTGTCGGTTGATCGGCGCGTTTGAGAATATAGTTGGTCAGCACGATCATGATGGCGGCGATGACGGAGCGGAACAGGCCCACCGCCGTCGCCAGACTGAAACGGCCATCCACGAGGCCGATGCGATAGATATAGGTATCCAGAATGTCGCCGACGGAAAAGACGGCCGGGTTGTACATCACAAAGACCTGCTCGAAACCGGCTTCCAGAATGTTGCCCATGCTGAGGATGAAGACGATGCCCATGACCCCGCGCAGGCCGGGCAGCGTGATATATCGCGCCTGCTGCAGCCGGTTTGCCCCGTCAACCATCGCCGCTTCGTAGATGGACGGATCGATGGAGGCGATGGCGGCCAGGTAGACGATGGCGGCCCAGCCGAACTCCTTCATGATATTGGTAATGACGAGGATGGTGCGGAAGTACTTGGGATTGACCAGCAGCGCCGGCATTTTCAGCCCGATCGCCTCCAGCCCTTCCGGCACAGCGCCGCCCGGCCCGATGAAGAGCACCATGATGCCGCCGTACACGACCCAGGAAAGGAAATGCGGAAAATAGGTAACGGTCTGGATCGTGCGTTTGAAGAGCAGGTGGCGCACTTCGTTGAGCAGCAGCGCGAAGATGATGGGGACGGGAAAGCCGATGAACAGCTTATAGAGGCTGATGATGACCGTGTTGCGAAAGACTTCGAGGAATTTGGGCAGGGCGAACAGGGTCTCGAAATGTTGGAAGCCCACCCAGGGGCTGCCCAGGAAGCCCCGGACCGGTGAATAGTTCTGGAAACCCATCACCAGCCCGCCCATGGGGATGTAGCGGAATATGACAAAGAAGAGAATCGCGGGAAGCAGCAGGAGGTAGAGTTCGCGGTATTTCCAGGCCCGTCCCCACTCCTGCCGGAAGTGACTGCGCCGTCCGGGGCGCGACAGCCGGCGCGCGGCGGGCCTTTCGCTTACGTCATCGCCCGTTTGAATATCCGTCCCGGCTGCTGTCATATTCTCCACCCCGGCCAACGGAGTTTGTGTATCACCTTGGAAGAGAGTCTATCGCTGAAATCCTGATGTATTGAAGAGAAGAGCGCCGCGTCGGTACGAAAGCGGCGGAGGTTGCCGCATCTTCAACCGGGCGGCAACGGGCGGTCCGCTGGCAGTTCCGAGCGACGGGTGGAAAGGGACGATGAAAGGAAAATACTGTCACCTCTTGTGGAGTTTAACACAGCCTGCCCGCTCTGTTAAGCGATCATTTCGCGGCCATCAGCCGCCCTATCCCAACTGTGCCGTCCTGTCTCTGTGCCCCACAGCGACAACTGCATTGGCGGCGTCAGCTGCGCCAATGCGCGTAACTGACCTGCCCCCGAAAAACTGGTCCAAGTAATATGTCAGTATTGGGCCGTAGAAAGGGGGAAAGATGGCGAAGAAGAAACATACGTCGGAGCAGGAAATCAAGAATCTGAGAGAGGCTGAGGTGGCGATAGCCGAGGGCAGTACAGTGTCTGAGGCCGCCCGCCGGACCGGCGTGACCGATCAGACTTTCTACCGCTGGCGCAGCGAGTACGGGGGACTCAGGATCCACCAAGCCAGACGTCTGAAGAGAGCGGTGGCGGGCCTGACGCTGGATAACCAGATACTGAGGGAAACGCCTGAGGCCCTCTCCCCGCGCTTGCCGGACTAGCGTAACGGGTGGTACAAACGTCGGGGGCAGGTCATTGTTGCCGTCGGAATGATCTGCGCGCAGCGTCGGCCTGGGCTACCATCTCGGCGTGCTCTTGAGCTACTTCGTTTGCTGTGAAGTCGTTGCCGGATTGGTTATGGTAGCCGGCCGTGTTGAGGACAAGGGCAATGTGTTCGAAGTCGTTGCCATCTTTGCGGAGCTTTTCGACGAGTTCTTGCCTATCTTGTGTCCGGCTTCTGTATCTGTTTCTGTATCTGCCCTGGGCGATTCTGTATCTGTCCTGGGCGATGTCGCGGTTGTGTTTGGCCAATCCCACCATGAATCCGAATACTATAAGTACGCATATTGGGATGATGCAGAAGTATAGGGTCAGCGGGTCGATGGAATCCATGGTGGTTCGTAGTGTCTCCTTAGATTGAGCATGATGCGAATTCGCGCCCTTGAGTACGTGATCAACGCTCTCAGGTTTGTCAGCAGCTCATCGACCAGCCGCCGTCGGGCCATGAACCCCCTATTCAAAGACCGGGAGGGCAGCCGGCCGTTTCCAGCACGCGCCGCACCGGTCCCGGTATCATTCCGAACCAGAACCCGATGGACCGCAATTCATCGTCATAATAGCGATGCGGATCAGACAGCATTACCATCACAAAGAAGGGCCTATTTTTCATCAACGTTAAGGACCTTTGCAATTCACGCATTAAAGCCGTAACCGCCTTGTGATAGCCCCACGCCAGCAGGGGGGGTTGAGCTCCTCCATACGCACGATGCCCCATTTCAGCCCATAGACCACGCCCTTTTCCGGCACATTCGCCAGCAACGCCTCCGGTAGAATCTCTCGACATACGGTCGCGGCATACTCCCGCACCGTCAGCCGATTTTCCAAGAAATTGACAGCCGCGACCGCCGCCAGAAGCGTAATCATAATCAGCGTCAACAGCGCCAGCGCCAGAAGCAAATGGATCGGCAACCTTTTCACGCCCCCCTCCGCAAACCAAAATACAGTGGCATTTTCTCGATTGGTATAAATCCTTCATAGCGAATAACACCGCCCTTTTTACCCCAATTGGGCCATACCATAGCACCTCGAGAACAGTACAGGCCTCTCAATGGGTCGATTTTCGCCGGTTTCGTCCGGATCCGCCTGAAAACAGGCCATTTTCCGCTGCTTTTCCGCACTGGTGGGGCAGCGGCCCCAGTGTTTCACAGCGTATTTTCGCTTAGAATCGCTCTCAGCGCGGCGGCTAGGTCAATTTTTGCCCCTTGACACCCGCCCAGAACGCGGTCAGTCTTGTGTAGATTGTCCGGTTTCTTGCCTTCTAGACAAAAGTTTCTTCCCATACGATTTTCCTTCGGACAATCCAGCTTCGAGATAAAACAAAAGCTCTTTGATGTCCTCAATAGCTCCTATTGGAACCCACACTTGTTGTCTGGACACGTCTGTGATCCCGGCCCTGAGTTGCACCAGAACCTCGCCAACAGCCGAAAGCGCTTCATCTACAGACTCATTTCTGATTGGCTGAAGTGTGAAATTTGGATTATTGAGAGCCACAGAGAAGTCAAAATGTGCGATTCTCTTATGGCGGTGTTCTTTCAGTGGAGCTATTTTGTCCTTAGCTTCGTCGATAAGATTTTTGATTTTTGACTTAAGAGCTGGGTCACTGATGTCGTCCAGCAAGGCGTAAAGTGACAGATTCTTCTGTCTCCCCTGCTTTGCCGGATCAGTGAGTCTTGAAAGTCTAAGAGTCACATCGTTCACGAAAACCCTGTGTACTTCAGTGAAGAAGTACCCTCCCGTAGATTTCAGCAATGATCGTTGTTCTTCACTTTTCACAAGCTCTCCGATCATAGCCCAATTCATATGAACGATAATTACCTGGTTGTGAAGCACGTAGTATTTTTCACCCAACTCTGGGCCGAATGTTTTCACAAAATTCTTCTTTACGTCTTGACTAGACATATGCCTTGGCATCTCTCTTTCTCCTTTGACCTGCCCCCGACGTTTGTACCACCCGTTATGTTAGTCCGGCAAGCACGGGGACAGGGTCGGCAGGCAAGAGGGCCTCAGGCGCCGGCGGCATGTAGCCCAGAGAGCTGTGTTGCTCTCGGCTACCGCCACCTCAGCCTCTCCGAGCTTGTTGAACACCTGCTCCGTCGTATGTCTCCTCTTGGCCATCTTTCCCCCTTTCTACGGCCCAATACTAACATCATACTTGGAGGCTGTCTCAGAAGTCGGGCTGAGAGCGTACGACAATTGCGTCTGAGGGTAAGCCGGGTTTAGGATGAGGCTTACCTAAGATGTAGGAGGAGCCCACATGCCTCTTCGGGAGATGAGTAGAGAGCAGATGTGGATGCTGCCACCGACGCTTGATGAGCTGTTGCCGCCGGATCATCGAGCAAGGTTTGTGGCCGAGTTCGTCGATGCCCTGGACAAGGAAGGCTGGGCCGAGCTTGGTGTGGAGATGGGCGGGGAGCCTCTGGGTGCGCCTGCCTACCATCCCAGAGCGCTCCTGTGCGTGTGGCTTTACGGATTCATGACGGGCGTGCGTTCATGCCACAAGCTGTAGACGGCCTGTCGTGACCAGATACCGTACCTGTGGTTGACCGGATGGTAGCACCCCGACCACAACACACTGTGGCGGTTCTACAGGAAGCACCGTTCAGATATGAGGAAGCCGTTCGAGCGCACGGTGCGCACGGCGGTGACGATGGGATTGTTGGACCTGGCCGTGCAGGCGGTCGATGGGACAAAGATAGTCGCCAACGCCTCCAAGGACAGGGTCTATGACGCCGAAGAGTTGCGTGCCTTGCTGGGTCGGTTGGACAAGACTATATCCGAGCTTGAGGCCCAGAACGAAGCGGGAGAAGATGAGCCTGCCGTCAATCTGCCAGAAGAGTTGGCCGACAAGAAAGTCCTCAAAGAGCAGGTCAGGCAGGCGATGGACGACCTTGCGGGTCGCGGCCGCCAGAAGTGCATCAACCTGACTGACAGAGACGCCCGATTGATGAAGAGCAGCCAGGGTATCGTGACTGGCTACAACGCTCAGGCCATGGTGTCGCCGTTGCAACCGAGTGTCGGTGCGAACGGGATGTTAGTCACGGCGGCTGATGTGGTGGATGAACCGAATGACTCTGCCCAGTTGGTCCCGATGCTGGAGCAGTCCGAGGAGACTACCGGGGCAAGGGCCCAGGTGACGTTGGCAGACGCCGGCTATCACTCCGGGTCTGCGCTGGACGAATGCGCCCGCAGGAACCTCCAGCTCGTGATGCCTGAGTCGTCGCGGCGACGTGCCCAGCATCACCCCTATCACAAGGAGCGCTTCATCTACGACCAGTGTAACGACAGCTACTTCTGCCCACACGGTCAGACGCTGACTCCCGTCGGCACCATGCGCAGTCCCAACGGGAGACCCAGGCGCGTGTACCGGGCCTCCGCTGCCACTTGCCAGGCCTGTCCAGCCTTCGGGGTATGCACCAACGACCTATTGAATGGACGAGCGCTGACGGCAGGGCCTCACGACGCAGTCTTGCGCCGCCATCGCACTTGGATGTCCACCCGCGAGGCACAAAAAATATCCAAACGCAGGAAGCAGTTGATCGAACCGGTCTTCGGCATCATCAAGGAGCAACAGGGGGCGCGTCGATTCTTGCTGCGCGACCTCGTCAATGTAGCTGCCGAGTGGATCCTGTTGGCGACCGCGTTCAACCTGAGGACCCTTTGGCGCATATGGCGCTCAGGCGCTGTTGGCTTCCTGCCCTGCAGCCCAGCATCTCAACCCATTCCCTCAGTGTAGCGCCCGGCAGCGTCAATACTGCCTCTTCAACAGTTGGCATGGCTCAGCTTATGCAACCAGCCGTCTTCGGAAGCTGGCGTGCCGGAACTTACCAACGCCTACCCATCTTGCCCTTCTGAGACAGCCTCCCTGGACCAGTTCTTGGGGGGCAGGTCACATCGGCTTTATTTGGACGCGCAGTTTGTTCAGTTCCTTTCGCAAATCGGCGCTTTCCAAGAGATCCAAAGGGTGCTGCAATCCTTCGCGATCTTCAACCCAATACCAGATACTATCAATATGCCTGAAAGCGTCTCGAATGGAAAGGGGAGTAAGGTTTTGGGAAGTTGTTAACTGATGGGCGAATACTGCAAGCGGGTGGCCGGGACCTGGCTTCGATACCGTTCCCCAAGGGGTTGGCCTACTGAAATGTTGGGCCATTGCGCGTTCACTCAGCGCATGGAGCCGCTGGATCATTTCTTCACGGTCAAAAGTCAGGATTTGAATTGTCGAATCGGGTGTTGTACAGTCGAGCAGTCTCATGATCATCCTCTCGATGATTGGAGAAGCCGACCCACCGGTTTGCCCCCTGGAAAGAGTGGCATCGGTGGATCGGTCGCGTATTGAGATTCGCCGATCCTAGCAGTGGATCGGGAAGCCTGTCAAACTTTGCTTTCAGGCGGATTTTTCTCCAGACTAAATCTTCATCGCGTCGGCCTAGAAGCAGTCAAACAAATGTGCTCGGCCCCTAGCCCCGCCAACGGTGCACGTTCAGCACATCCGTTACCCCGATATCGAACAGACCGGGACCGGCCTGATAAGAACAGAACTCCGTAATCCCCGCTACTAGCCCTTGTCCAGCGACACAAACCAAAAGTCTTGTAGAAGACTCGACCGATTCTGTCCCTACACCTAGCCGGCAGTACGTTTACGCTTACCCAAAGCTTTCCCGGATGGTCGCGAGAGTATACGCCGTGGTCGGCTCACGCTTTTTCGCATTGACGAGCACGCGGCTGACTTGCCCGGCTCCGACAGCCACAGCTTTACCACCGATCTCAAAGCAATTTGCACATTGGTGTACAATGAAGCAATTCACGATGCCCGGAGAGAGATAGACTAGCAGCCAGCAAGCGGCCGCCGCACACAGTTGTCTGTCCTCCGAGAACTGTCCACCACCCATAGATACATCATGGCATTCCGACATATTCTGGATAACCGTACACATACGGTGGTCTAGACATTGGGGCCAACCATGGGATTCGAGATTTCTGCTCGGTATCCTGAAATCAAGTACATTTCGTTTCTATTTGGAGCTTGTCGCAGTGACAAGTGGAATGGGAGTTAGTCGCTGGATAAACAACTTATGTGAAAAAGTTCCCCATTCCAATGGTTGCCTATGAGGAACAAGCCTCACTGATTGACCTTGTGAACCGAATTCTTGCCTCAAAGCACATTAGCCCGTCCGCCGACACCAAAGCGCTTGAAGAAGAGATTGACCAGCTAGTTCATGACCAGTATGGGCTGACTGATGAGGAAATCGATGTAGTGGAAGGGCCGTGACGAGATGAACATTGATTTTCGAAACATTAGAGAGCATAACGGAACTCAGGCTGGCGGCTTTGAAGAGGTGGTTTGCCAACTCGCACACTTGCAGAGGCCAGAAGGGGCATTGAGGTTCGTAAGGAAAGAAGGCGCCGGTGGCGATGCCGGCGTCGAATGCTACTGGGTATTGGCAGACCAAACTGAGATATGCTGGCAAGCGAAGTATTTTATCGGCAAAATGGAATCCTCTCGATGGAGACAGCTGGACAAATCCTTCAGCAAGGCGCTGGAACGGCATCCGAAGCTAACAAAATATGTCATCTGTTTACCAATCGATCAGACAGATATAAGAAGAACGGGAAAGGACGGGAAGAAAGTCGTCTCACTTGAGGATGAGTGGCAACGTAATGTTTCGAAGTGGAAAGAAAAGGCGAAAAGCCAGGGGCGCTGTGTCGAATTTGAGTATTGGGGCAAGCACGAAATAACGTCATTCTTAACAATTGATGATCCATTATACTCTGGCAGGGCGTTGTATTGGTTTGACGCTGCAGTTCTAGCCACCGGCAAGTTTGAAAAAGTAGTGAATAGGGCAAAGGATGCTTTGGGGGATAGGTATGACGCCGGGCTCCACGTAGATTTGCCTGTTGCCGAGAATATCGATGGCCTCTGCCTGAACGAACAATGGCGGAAGGATTTGGGAGAGAGATTGAGTGGACTCACGGAAAGAAAAGAGTCTCTCTTCAGGAAACTACGAAGTCAGCAACTGGACTGGCTGAATGGGGAGAAAGCTGAAGAACTGAGGAAATTGTATTCGGAAGTGTGTAGAATCGTGTCGGAGGGGTTTGACCAGCCAGCAGTGCTCTTCGACGTTCAGCGTGTGCAAGAGCTATTGGAAGGCATTTCAGGATTTCGCGGTTCTATTCGCGAGGCGCTGGATAGCTCAACCTCACAAAAGGAGCAAGATTGGGATTACGCTCTTCGGAATTTCTTCAACGCTATAGACGAATTCAATAGATTCTTGGATACAACGAGGGTTAAGGCGGCAGAGGTCAAAGCAGCCCTTGTATACGGGGAAGCAGGCATTGGCAAATCACACCTGTTCTGCGATATCAGCCTGAATCGAATCAAAAACAATCTGCCGACTGTGTTCCTGCTGGGCTCCCAGTATCAAGGTGGCAACCCCATTGAACTCATACAAGATGTCGTCGACTTGAAGAGACATACGATGGAGCAAGTACTTGGGGCGATAGATGCCGCGGGAGAAGCCTCCGGTTCAAGATCCCTAATCGTGATTGACGCGCTCAACGAAGGCCCACAAAGGGAGGACTGGCATAGTCACATTAGTAGCTTCTTGACGGATGTGGCTGAGTACAAACATATCGCTGTTCTCGTAAGTTGTCGAACTACCTATCTCAGATACATATTGCCTGACGATAGCGTACTGCATGCAGACCGGCTCGTTCGAATTGAACATCCCGGGTTTAGGGGGCACGAACATCGTGCTGCCGAAAGGTATCTTTCGCAGCAGGGAATTTCGAAGCCAAGCGCTCCCATGCTGGCCCCAGAATTTACCAACCCCCTCTTTCTGAAGACTTGCTGTAAGGCACTGAAAGCAAGTCATGAGACGGCGTTCCCAAAGGGCTTCAATGGCATTACGCGCCTGTTTGAATTCTATGTTCGAAGCGTCGAAGAAACGGTAGCGAAACAGAAACGCTATTCCCCTCATGAAGGTATTGTCGAAGGTGCATTGCTGGATTTCGCATCAAATCTATTTCCCGGACTCTTAACCGGGATGGCGATGGGAAATGCCAGGGATCTGATCAACACACATGATCGCACCCCCAATAGAGATGATGCGCTATTTGATATATTACTGCACGAAGGCGTCTTGGCAGAGGAGGTTCTTTATCAGGGTAATGACCGAGGCAAGCCGGTCATTCGGTTTACATATGAGAGATTCAGCGACCACTTTGTAGCACAGCAGATAGTTCAACAGGTTGCCCAGGAAACCCTTGACAGCATTTTCTTTCCTGACCATCCACTCGGCAACGCCATACGCCATCCCAGTGGGTTTTACAGACATGCTGGGATATTCGAAATGCTCGCGATAGTCATCGCGGAAAAATACGGCAAAGAGCTGGTCGACCTTCTGCCGGAAGATGCGAAAGTTTCCACGGGTGACACCGACGACGTGTTCCGTGATACCGTCGTTTGGCGGGAACCGGCCTCGTTCACGGACAGGACACTTGAGTTGCTCAATCAACTGACAGGGTACGGGCAGCCTCATCCCGTACTTGATATCCTGTTGAAACTTTCAACTGAACCGGAGCACCCCTGGAATGCAGAGCTACTACATCAACACTTGATCGACCAAGACATTGCGGAACGAGACCGATTTTGGTCAACTGAGCTAGCTCTCGCTTATGCTTCCGAAGAGGAAAACGGATATGAGTCGATAGTAAGAACGCTTATTGAGTGGGCAATCTTTGGGGATATTGAAGAAGCGGAAGAGGAACGAATACGACTCTGCTCAACTACACTGATGTGGTTTCACACAACGTCCAATCGTAAAGTGAGGGACAGATCAACGAAGGCCTTGGTAAGAATTTTGTCCCGGTTCCCCTCGCTCCTGCCAGACCTGTTGCGGGACTTCCATGCGGTTAATGATCCTTATGTAGTCGAACGTCTATATGCTGTTGCCTATGGTGTTATATGCAATATGACCGACCCGCATATCGTTTCTCAGATTGCAGCTTTGGTCTTTGATCTTGTATTCAAGGACGGCAGGCCACCGCCACATATCCTGCTCAGGGACTACGCGCGAGGTGTTCTGGAATTCGCCTTGCCGAAGGATCTGCTTCCCACAGGTGCAAAAGCTCAGCAATTCAGGCCGCCGTACAGAAGCGCATGGCCCATTGAGAATCCGACACCTGAGGAAATTGAAACCATCGTTGGGAACGAAAGTACTTCCTCGATAGAGATGTCCGTAATGAACGTTTTTGGCGACTTCGGAACATATACCATGGCGTGCGTCCATAACTGGTCGCCAACTTCCTTAGCGGAACCTTTTCCGGAGACAGGATATGATCTAAAGAAACAGTTCGCAGAAACCCATTTGCAAGGGGAGGTTAAAGCCAGATTTCTGGAAGAAATCCAGCCACCTAACTCTGAGAGGCAAGAAAGTCACTCCTCCTCAACTGCTTTAAAGGAATTCCTACTGGTCATTGACGAAGATAGCGGTATGCTCCAACAAGGGAATCAGTTGCAGGATGAAACTTGGGGCCAATTTGCGGCAAGTAGAGAACAAGAACGCAGACGCCAGGAAGAGCTGGAGGAGATGGTAAAGGCCCAGTTGCCTGATGATAAACGAGAACACTATAGGTGGCTTTCGGGGCTACGTGACGACGGCCCAGCCGAGTTCAGCCGCAAATGGGCGCAAAGATGGGTATGCAAGCGCGCCTACGAGATCGGTTGGACGGAAGAGCTTTTTTCTCAATTTGATGAGAGCTATGCGATACGGAATGGCAGTGGAAGGGGTAATCAAGAGATAGAAAGGGTGGGCAAGAAATATCAGTGGCTGGCTTTTCACGAACTGCTTGCGCGCCTGGCAGATAACGTCCATTGGGCAGATCGCGACGACGACCCGGAAAACAAGAGCTATATTGGGCCGTGGCAGATCCATCGACGGGATATCGACCCGACACTCGGCATCAGTAAACACGTTAATCGTCTTTCAGACTACAGACGTGTGAATGCGTGGTGGCAACCATACAACTTCCCTATTGCCGATATAACGGGTTTTTCTGAACAGCAAGAATACTTATGGGATGAACAACGACTTCCTGACTTCCAGGACATCTTACAAGTTGCGGACCCTGTTGCGCATAACCAGTGGACAGTATTGCGTGGATTTTGGCGCGAAGACCAGAAGGAACTCAGTAGCAGCCCAAACCCGACTAGACTGGATTGTTGGTTCAGGATAAACACTGTATTCGTTTGCAAGGAGGACCTTGAGCTCTTTAGCGAGGAATTCAAAGATGGTAGGTTTTCAGACCCCTACATCATTACTGTTCCTACCACGAATTATGAGGGCTTTTTGGGTGAATATCCCTGGCATCCTGTCTACAAGAGCATATCAGGATGGCAGGAACATGACAGCTTTGGAAGATCGAATTTCCCTACCTATTTTTCTCCCGTTGCGGAGTATGGATGGGAAGCGGGAGACGCCGACAACGACTTCTCGCTTGACAGCTCCTTGTCATTCTACCTGCCTGCCAAAGAATTAGTGAGGAGCATGGGCTTGAGAAGGGCCACTGGTGACATTGGATCTTGGGAGAATGACGATGGAGTGATCTTTAGAGATCCCAGTCTGATGGAGAACGGGCCAGGCTATGCACTGATCAGAAGCCAACAGTTGGATGAATGGTTGAACAATGAAGACTTAGCAATCCTGTGGCTGATTGGTGGCGAAAAGCAGTTGTTCTCGCACAATAGTGACAAATTCTATGGACGCTTAACCTTTAGCGTGATGTACAGGTTGGTTGACGGCGCGCCTAAAGGAGGCACATTCAGGTGTAGGAGAAATGAACCTCGGGATGACTATAAGCTTTGAGTTTCCATTTGACGTACGTCGGCATATGGCGTGATCTGCCCCACACAAACTGGTCCAGGTAATATGTTCGTATTGGGCCGTAGAAAGAGGGGAATATAGCTAGGAGGAGGCATACGCCGGCACAGGCAGTCAAGAAGCTCAGAGGCCGAGATGGTGATCTCCAAGCGTTCAGCAGCACTGGCCGCCTTTTCCGTAGCCAACTGGGACGGCGAGGCGTTGACCCGCGCCCTGCGCGAACGCCGGCCGAAACCGATCATCGTCCGTCCGCTGACCATCGCCTACAACGGCGTGCGCGCCAGCGTCCCCTTCTTTTTGCTGGAGGAGGAGATCGACCTATTGGCCGAAGCGATTCGCTGCTTGGCCGAAAGTCGGTATTAGGCTGACTTCGAATCGTTCCAAGACGCAATACAGAAGGGAATTGTCTACAAGGGGATGCAGTCCGGATTTGGGAAGGGGACAGTCTGGCGGGGAGAAAATGCCGTAGGTGGCTGGAAGTGTTTACCGGCTCTTGGAGAGACCCAGGGCAGGCACAGGGCCTGCTCCTACCGGAAAGGTTGGGGGGAACACTGTTGATTAGACACGTTGCTGAGGAAGAATGAGCACGGTCGCTAGCAAGGGCGCGGAACTGCAGGGGTGAGGGGCTGGGGGCCAAGCTCACGCAGCCCCCGCACAAGGGAGGGCCGAAGGCCCGACCGCCCAAAGAATAGCAGAGAGTGAAGAAAGTAGAGTGACACTGCTTGATTTGACGGAGATTGGAACTGGATATGATCGTGGCTTGGTTGCAGAAAGAGGTATGCGAGAGTTCACCCCCATTTTGGGTTGCGCCCCTACAATACCTTGAGTTGATCACGGCGCCGATACATTGTATTGTATGTTTCCTTCTATGTGTGTATAGTACATTTCTGAGTCGAAAATCGGTGCTTCATGGCATTGGTGCATCAGGACATTGCATTGCGGATATGCTCACCGCGCAGAACGGGAGGGTAGGAACAAATGGACGGGTTCTCGAGAGAGGTGAACGGAATTAAGAGTGAGCTTCGGCAGATTAAGTGGCTCACAGGAATCGCAGCGGTTTGCGTCTGGCTTCCGCATCTGCAGGCGTTGTTTGACTGCTTAGCCTGATAGTATCCTTTCGTATCTTCCAATTTCAGGTAAAAAAATAGGGATGACTCAGAACCCGGAGCAGTGGACAGCCTTGAAAGACGCGGTCGATGGCGAGTGGATCGCGCAGCAGGCGCAGGCGATGGTGGAGATCCCCAGTGTGACGATGCAGGAGGCCGAGGTCTGCCAGTACTACGCCGCCCAACTGCGCGAGCTCGGCTTCGACGTGGACCTGCGCCGGGTAAACGGCGAACGCTACAACATCTACGCGCGGCTGCCGGGGAGCGGCGACGGGCCCAGCCTGATGCTGAACGGGCACCTGGACACGATCCCCATCGGCGACTGCGTGCCCTGCCGCCGCGAGGGGGACAGGCTTTACGGGCGCGGGGCCACCGACATGAAGGGGGCGATGGCGGCCAAGCTCGGCGCGCTGCGGGCGCTCAAGTCTTGCGGCGTCACCCTGGCCGGCGACCTCTGGCTCTCGGCCATCGTCGGCCACGAGGAGCCGGAGGCCGAAAAGGACGGCCCCCTTGCCCTGATCGAGGACTGGAAAAGCGGCCGCGTCGGCGGCGACAGGATCCTGATCGGTGAAGGCTGGAACGAGCTGTGGGTCATGAGCATGGGCACCATGGTCTTCGAGATCGAGCTCACATCCCCGCGCGGGGGGACCCATACCACCTACGTGCCATTCGGCGAGAACCCGATCCGATTCCTCGGCGATCTGATCCGGCGCATCAACGCATACCAGGAGGAGCTGGACAGGGGCGCGCTGCATCCCCTGGCGGGGGCGGAGCGCATCGATGTAGGGACGGTGGAGGCGGGCGACTACTTCAACCGCACGCCCGTGCTCTGCCGGCTGACCGGCACGCTGCGCTGGGGGCCGCGAGCCAACGCGGAGGAGGCTCTGGCCGAGCTGCGCGAACTGGCCGCGCCCATCGCCGCTGCCGGCCAGCTGGAGCTGGACGTGCGCATGATCCACGAGCGTGAACCCTTTGAAACGTCCGGCGACGATCCTGCTGTGCAGGCGGCGGGGCAGGCGCACCGCTTCGTGCATGGCGGCCAGGCGGAAATCACCGGAAAACGCATCGTCGGCGACGCCAACCTGTTCGTCAATCTGGGCGGCGTGCCCTCCTTTTACTACGGCCCCTCCAATGAGACGGCCCATTCGGACGGGGAGTGGGTATCACTGACCCGGCTGACGCAGGCCGCGCAGGTCTACGCCCTCACCGCGGCCGCCTATTGCGGCATGAACGACAATGGGCTGTGAGACGTCGTAATCGAAGCTGGAACGGTCCCTGATTCCTGACCGGCCGCCACTGGCCTTTATTCAGGATTGACGGCCGTGCGGTGCTGGCCGTCGATCATCTCTTCCACGTAGCGGCGGGTGGCGTTCACGGCTGCGTCGACCAGCTTTTGCCCCTGTTCCGCGCTGGCGTCGAGCGGGCTTTTGTCCTCCTGGTCGTGCATCGCCTCCACGCGCACATTGTGCGGGCAGACGGCCAGCGCCATGGCGGTCTCGTACTCCTGCGCGTGGCCGGGCACGCCGCCCTTGCACAGCTTCTCGGCTTCCGGGCGGCTCAGATCCCAATAGGAGTGAAACTGCACATTGGCCTCCGGCGCCTCCGCGGCAAAATAGAGGTGCCACTGGCCGATGATGCCGCCCATGGGCGCTTCGTTGCCGCCGTGCCCGTTCAGGATCAGTACATTTTTGACACCGTGGCGCACCAGGCTCTCAACCGCGTCGAACACCACGCTCAGCCACGGGCCCGGCTTGGCCGAAACGGTGCCCTTGTGCCTCATGTGATGCTCCGAGATGCCGGCGCGAATCGGCAGCGCGACGACCACCTGCGGGTAGAGTTGGCGGGCCGTCTGTTCAGCGACATGGGTGGCCATGCGGATGTCATGCTCCATGGCCAGATGTTCGAGATGTTGCTCGATGCTGCCGGTGGGAATGATCGCGGTCTGAAACTTGCCCTCAGCCAGCGCTTCGCGAAACTCGCGCCGGGTCAGGTCGCCCATAAAGACATGTTGATTTTGCATGATTTTCCTCCTCCAGCCAGTGATTTTTCATTCGAAATCCGTTTGACGCCGAAACTTCCTTCTGCGTAGCGACGACATCCTCAACGATGACGTCATCGTAAACCCCGGCTAACCCAGCCGCTCCTCCACCCGGCGCAGCGCGGCCTGCATCTTCTGCTGCCGCACGGCCGTTGTCAGGTCGCCCCGGGTCCGCTCGAGAACCCCGCGCAGGATATCGGTCTGCCGGCGCAGGCCGCCGGTGATTGCGTCGGGGAAATCGACCGTGAGCAGCAGGGAGTAGATTTCGTCCATCATGTCGAGGTAGGGAGCGGCCTCCTCGACGCGATCCTGCCGCATCAGATCGAGGGCAAAGCGGCGCATCTCGGTGGCGGCCTCGGTCAGCCCCTTCAGGTAGGCCGGCCCGGTCACGCCCAGTTCGGCCGGCGTCGTCAGCGGGCCGCCGGTGATGAAGGCGTAGAGCAGATGGGCCTCCACCAACTCCTTCAGCGCGTCCTGGGTGTAACCGGCGTGGTAGAGCTCCGGATGGGAGCCCAGCGGCTCCACCATCTCTTGCGCGTCGCGGCGCGCCGCGGCCAGCATCTCTTCCGCCGCGACCAGCTCGTGCCGGTGCATGGCGCGGATGCTGCGCGCGCAGTCCCGGATCAGACGGCGGCTGCGGCTGAGCGTGCCATCCCGCAGCTGGCTGATCGCCTCCATCTGTTGCACGATCCCGTTCACAATCCCGTCGAGCGCCTCTCCGGATCGATTGGGCATAAGAACCGTCCTCACCTCTGTACCGAGTTCAGCCGATAGCCGCTATTCACCATCCACCGCTTGCCGGCCGCTGAGCGCGGCGCGGCTGCTGTAGGTATTCACGGGCACATAGTTGGGGGGCGGTGACAGGGTCAGCGGGGGAGGCGCTTCGATTCCCTCGGTCATCGACTTGTAGGCAAAAAAGTTCCACGCGATGCGGCTGATCTCCTTCATCGTGCGGTTGCTGGTCGGCCAGTCCATCCAGCCGGCCCGCCACAGATAGACGGCGATGACATAGGGTCCGCTCGGCCCCCAGATCAGGGCGAGGTCGCTGTGCGCCTCGTTGACAAAGCCGTGTTTGTGGATGATCCAGCTTTGCTCTGGGCGCGGCAGCCCGCCCCACACCATCTCGGTAAATTCATCATGGCTCACATAGAAGAGAATCGTGCCACATTCTTCCGGCGTGATCTCGCCGCCGAAGGTTTCGATCAGGAGCCCTTCCCCTGCCTGGCAGCGGTAGATCTCGGCCAGCAGCCGGCCCAGGTCCGCGGGCGTGGACTGCAGATGCGTATCCGGGTTCGTATTCCAGTCGGTGCGGCTGTTGGCCTCCGTCGGGATCTTGCTGATGATCGATTTGTCGTCGTAGCCGGTCTGGATATACGAATTTGTAAAGCCGAGGGCGCGCATCATCTCCGTCACTCGCCGCCCGCCTGTATAGATGTCGCCGTCCCCGATCCACTGCAGGACACGGTTTGCCGCGGCGTTGTTGCTCTCCCCCAGCGCGTAGTCGATCCACTGGCCTACAGCTTCGTTCTCGAAATCGGCCATCTGCCGGAAGGCTTCGCCGGCGATCGCGATCTTCATCGTCGACATGCCGGAGAAGGCCACATCGACGTCGACGGCGGCCTCTTCGCCGGTCGTCAGGTCCTGGACATAGATGGCTGCGAAGCCGGGGAAATCGGACGTATATGCGTCCAGCTCGCTGCCCAGCTCTGCCATGGTCAGCGGGGGCGGCGGCGTCTCTTGCAGCGCCAGGTGGGCGGTGCGCTCCTCGGTGCTGCCGAGCGCGTCGAGGAGGGGGCGCGCGCTTTCGTCGATCAGCAGCGTCTGCCCGACCGTGCCGGATGTCCACTGCCAGCTGCGCTGCGCCGCGCCGACAAAAGTGGATGGCAGCGTCGCGTAAGGAACAGGGTTGCCGCCCTCTACTCGCGCCTCGCCATCGCCTTCCGGCGCGTCCCCTTCGGCCCGCCAGTGCCACTGCGGCGGCAGCACCCGGCCGGGCTGAGGCGGGTGATTCAACTCTTCGCCCACCTGCCACAGCCAGGTCGCCAGCTTCTGCGCGTCATAGGTGTAGCGCGCCGGGATATCCCTGCGCTGCTGCGGGATCCCGGCCAGCTTGCGCAGGGCGATATCGACAAAATCCGGCCCGTCCAGGAACTGTTGCGCCTCCGCCAGCATTGCCGCTGTGTCGACCGCGAAGCCCACCTCTTCCGGGCGCAGCACCAGGCGCGTCTCGTCATAGTAGACCGCGATCGGCTGGCCCAAGGTGGAAACGAGGGCGGTCTCAATATCGGCCGGATCTTTCAGGTGGCTGAGCTCCAGGTTGGCCAGATGCACACCCGGCGGGATCGGCGCGGCCGCGGCCTTATAGCGCGTATACAGAGGAAAAATGGAGAGCAGCGCAATGAGAGGGAGGGCGAAACGCAGGAATCCGGCCATCTCACATGCTCACATCACGCGTTCGCGCCGGCAGGATGTACGGAACCGGACTGACGTTGCACCTGAAAGACCAGTCTGAAGGCGAGAGGTGTCTGTCCATCATTCGTATTGTTAAGCTCCTCAACCTGCGGTTCATTCCCACTCGATTGTGGCCGGGGGCTTGCTGGAAATATCATATACGACCCGGTTGACCCCGTCTACCTCGTTGACGATGCGGCTGCTGACGCGCGCCAGCAGCTCGTAGGGCAGCTGCGCCCAGTCCGCGGTCATGAAGTCATCGGTGGTGACGGCGCGCAGCGCGATCACGTTGGCGTAGGTGCGCCCGTCGCCCATCACGCCGACCGTTTGCACAGGCAGCAGCACGGCGAATACCTGGCTGGTCTGGCGGTAGAGGCCGGCGGCCCGCAGCTCCTCGAGGAAGATGCGGTCGGCCCGGCGCAGCATCTCCAGGCGCGTCCATGTCACCTCGCCGAGGATGCGGATGCCGAGCCCAGGCCCCGGGAAGGGGTGCCGCCAGACGATCTCCTCCGGCAGCCCCAGCTCCTCGCCGATGCGGCGCACCTCGTCCTTGAACAACATCCGCAGCGGTTCGATCAGCTCGAAGGTCATGTCTTGCGGCAGGCCGCCCACGTTGTGGTGCGTCTTAATTGTGCGCGCGTTTCGGGAGTCGTCATTGCTGGCCGACTCGATGACGTCGGGGTAGAGCGTGCCCTGTGCCAGAAATACCTTGGATGAGGGCTGCGAAGCGTTCCCTTCCTCCACCGCCAGCCGTTCCGTCTCCTCTTCAAAGACGCGCACGAAGTGGGCGCCGATGCGCTTGCGCTTCGCTTCCGGCTCGGTCACGCCCGCCAGGTCCTCCAGAAACGCCTCCTTGGCGTCCACCGCCACCAGCCGCATGCCCTGGTGCCGCTCGAAGGTGTCCACCACCTGCTCCGCTTCCCCGGCGCGCAGGAGGCCGTGGTCGACAAAGATGCAGGTCAGCCGTTCCCCGATGGCGCGGTGGACGAGCGTGGCGGCCACCGCGCTGTCCACGCCGCCGCTCAGCCCGCAGATCACCCGGTCATCCGGCCCGACCTGCGTCCGGATCCCGGCAACGGTTTCCTCGATGAAATGGCCCGGTGTCCAGTCCCCCGTGCAGCCGCAGATCCGGCCAACGAAGTTTTGCAGCAGGGCAAAACCGTTCGGAGTATGCACCACCTCCGGGTGGAACTGGATCCCGTAGAGCGAACGGTCATCGTCGGCGATTGCCGCGCACGGCGAATTCCCGCTGCGCGCCACCGTCTTGAAGCCGGCAGGCAGCCGTTCCACGCGATCGCCGTGGCTCATCCACACCTGCTGCTGCCGCGGCTGTCCGCCAAAAAAACGGCTCTCTGCCGTCACCTCGATCTCTGCCGCGCCGTATTCCCGCTTTGCGCTCGGCGCCACATGGCCGCCCAGCGCATGGGTCAGCAGCTGCAATCCGTAGCAGATGCCCAGCACCGGCACGCCGCTCTCCAGCACAATGTCCGGCAGCGCCGGCGCGCCGGCCTCGTAGACGCTGGCCGGACCGCCCGAAAGAATGATGCCTTTCAGCTTGACCTGCGGCAGGCGCTCCGCCGCCCGATCCCAGGAGATCATCTCGGCGAATACATTGGCCTCGCGCACGCGGCGGCAGATCAGCTGGCTGTACTGGCTGCCGTAGTCGAGCACGGCGATGGTGTCATGTTGCATGTACGGACCAGTTCAATCCTTACTTACTTTGCTTTGATGTTTTATCGGTGGCTGTCTGCTGATCAAGCCATCGGACGTCCCATAACCTGCGACAGGAGGCTGAAGCACTGCTCATTTTCAACTTGCTTCGGCCGTTTCAGGCCGGGCGATCTCGACTTCAACCATACCAAAAGTGGTCTCCTGGTCCGGAACGGATTCGCCAGCGTCGGAGAGGCTCGCGATATGGCAGGCCATGGCCTCACCAACCGACATTTGTGGGTCAGGAACCGGATCGCCGCTTTCTATCAGACCCTCAATGTGGAAGACGATCGCCTCGCGCACTGTTGTCCGAATCTCCTGCCAACCCTTTCCGGTGGCGATGCAACCGGGCAGTTCCGGCACGTAGGCGCCGTAGTTGTTTGGCGTCCGCTCGTAAACAACGGCGTAGTAGGACTTCATCGCCTTACGTCCCGAATCTTCGGTATTTCAAACTGCGGCCGCATTGCCTGAACGCTTGACTGCCAGCCGTCACTCACGAGATGATCTACTCTCATTCGGAAAATTCCCGTCTTCCACATCGCATTGTTGAAATATAAAGGAGATAGACGCACGCCTATCTTACCCACCTGTCACCGCCTCAGCCAAATGTCTTCATCCCACAGACCCTGTGCATCCCCGTCCGAATCTCATATTCGCGTTTGCCCTCTACGCGCTCTTGCGTCAACATGATAGCCATATACGCAATAAAAAGGAGCTCCCATGAAACTTGCCAACAAAGTCGCGCTCGTCACCGGCGGGGCACGCGGCCTGGGCCGCGCCTATGTCCTCCATCTTGCCAGGCTGGGCGCGGACGTGGTGATCAACGACGTGGACCTGAACGCGGCGCAGGAGTATGACGAGGAACTCAGCGCCGAATCGGTGGCCGCAGAGGTGGAGGCGCTGGGCCGGCGCGCTCTCGGTATCGAGACCGACGTGACCGACAAGACCGCGGTGGAGGCGATGATGCAGGAGGTCGTAGACACGTTCGGGCAGATCGATATCCTCGTCAACAACGCCGGCGGCATGCTCCATGCGCCGCCCAACAATAGCGCGGTCACCGCGCCGCCCGATCACTACCAGTACATCATGGACATCAACCTCACCGGCACGATCTTCTGCTGCCAGGCCGCCGCGCCCTATATGCAGGCCGCGGGCAGCGGCAAAATCGTCAACACCGCCTCCCAGGCCGGCATCTGGAGCGGGCGCATCGGCGGCGGCATGGCCTACAAGGTCGCCAAAGCCGGCGTGATCCACTACACGCGCGTCCTCGCCGCGGAGCTGGGCCCGCACAACGTCCACGTCAACTGTATCGCGCCTGGGTTTGTGCTTTCCTCGCGGGCCGTGGCCGGAGGACGCAACAGCCCGGAGGTGCGCGACCGCCTGTTGCAGGATATCCCCCTCGGCCGCCTGGGCATGCCAGAAGACTGCGCCAAAGTTGTCGAATTTCTGGTCACCGATCTTTCGGACTACGTCACCGGCCAGTGCATCCCCGTCTGCGGCGGCTACGTCGCTTTCTGAGTTGTAGCGGGAATGTCCTTACTTCGCGCGGCCACTTGACAATGTCCGGGAAAGGGGATTAGATGGAGCAGGCAGCGAAGCCCGGTTGCCATCTTTCAGCGCAGCCTCGGGCTGTGAACTGCTGACCGCGAACGCTTCTGTCCACCGGTGAAATGAACACGCGAAAGGTGAAAATATGCGATTCGATCTTCTGATCAAGGGCGGCGAAGTGGTTGATCCCGGCGGAGGGAAGAGCGGTCGTCTGGACGTTGCGATCAAGCGCGACCGCATCGCCGCGGTCGATGCTGACATCCCGGCGGAGACGGCCTTTCGCGTTGTGGACGCCGGCGGCCAGTACGTAACGCCCGGGCTTGTCGATCTGCATACGCATGTCAACTACGGCTGCGGCTATTACGGGATCCGCCCCGACCCGATCGCGGCCCGCAGCGGCGTGACGACCTGGCTCGATGTAGGCTCATCCGGCGGATACAACTTTCCCGGCTTCCGTGAGTTCATAATCGAAAAGACGCGGGCCCGCATCTATGCCCTGCTCAATATCTCGTCGATCGGACTGACCGCGCAGACGTGGGAGCTGGCCAACCCCGGTTACTGCGATGTGGACCTCTGCTGCCAGATCATTGACCTGAACCGTGACGTGCTGCTGGGGGTCAAGGCCCGTATCGACAGCAACACCACCAGCGGCCAGGGTCTCGCCCCTCTGCGCAGCGCCCGCGAGGCGGCAGACCGCTGCGAGCTGCCGCTGATGGCCCATATCGGCATGGGGCCGCCGGAGGTCGACGGCGTGATGGCGTTGATGCGGCCCGGCGACATTCTCACCCACTGCTTTACCGGAAACTCGATGCGCATTGTCGAGGAGTCAGGCAATCTGCGTGAAACAGTCAAACGGGCCTGGGATGCCGGCCTGGTATTGGATATCGGCCACGGCGCGGGCTCCTTCTCGTTCAAGACGGCGGAGGCGTTGATGGCACAGGGCTACCGGCCGGATGTCATCTCCTCCGACATCCATCAGGTGAGCGTAAGCGGCCCGATGTTCGACATGCCCACCTGCCTGAGCAAATTCCTTTCGCTGGGCATGAGCTTCGCCGAAGTGATCCATGCATCCACCGAACGGCCGGCGGCGGTAATGGGGTTGGAGAAGGAGGTCGGCACGCTGCGGCCCGGCGCGCTGGCGGATGTGGCGCTGTTCGAGATCCACGAGGGAGACTTCATGTTCTATGATGTCTTCATGAACCCGCGTCCCGGACAGCAGCTGGTCCGCAACACGTTGACGATCATCAATGGCCGCGAGATGGCCCGCCAGTCCGATGACCCGCTCATGCCCTGGATCGAGCTATCGGAAGAGCAGCAGAGCCTGATCGCCCAAGGCCACACGCCCCCGGCGATGGCCGCCGGCTGTAAGTGCTGATTTGAATTGAAATGAGCGCCCACATCCAGATTCCCCGATTACAAATAGACAGCTTCTGTCACCGCTGGCAGGTCTCTGAGTTGGCTCTCTTTGGTACCGTTGTTCGCGAGGACTTCGGTCCCGACAGCGACGTGGATGTACTGATCCAGTTTCAGCCACAGGCGCGACACACGCTCCTCGAAATGGCGCGAATGGAGGAGGAGCTGCGTCAGATATTCGGTCGAGATGTGGACCTTGTGGAGCGTTCAGCGGTCGAACAGAGTCGCAACCACATCCGCCGCAAGGCGATTCTGCAATCGGCGGAGTCAATCCATGCCGTGTGAAGATGGACGACAACGCAACACCTGACCGCCAAAAATTTCAGGAGTACAACTAATGTCCGCACAGATTCCCGATACACACGTTGACCTGCTGACCGGCCCCATTTTCGCCACCCTGACGACGCTCTCGCCGTCCGGCGCGCCGGAAAACACGATCGTCTGGTGCTCGTGGGACGGCACGCACGTCCTCGTCAATACGGCTGAAGGGCGGCGCAAACCGAAAAACGTACGCGCCAATCCCAAGGTGGCCCTGATGGCTTTGGACCCAGAGGATGCATTCCGCTGGATCGATGTGCGGGGTGTCGTCGAGGAGATCGTGCCCGACCCGGACTTCGCCAACATCAATGCCCACGCCAAGCTCTACGTGGGCGCCGACGAGTACTACGGCAGCGTCATGCCGGCCTCGATGAAGGGGAAGGAAGAGCGGGTGATCTTCAGGATCAAGCCGCAGCGGGTTGTGATATCTCCGCCCGCATAGCCTGCGGCTGCCAGCAGGCGGCAACACCAGTTTACGGCCGGCTGGAACCGCTATCCGGCAGGTCCAGCACCATGATCGCCATGTCGATGCCCCGCTCCGTGCGTGAGCCGGTCCGTCGAAAGCGGTGGCGCAGATAGAAGCGTTCGGCGTGGGCCGTTTCGAGGATGATCTTCCTGCAGCCTTCCTGACGGGCGATGGCGATGGCGCTGTCCAGCAAGCGCGCGCCCAATCCCTGATTCTGGCAGGCGGGGGCGACCGCCAATGTGGTGATATTCAACACCTGGCCGTCGGGCCGGTGGCTCTCCTGGGGGTCCTCATCCAGCGCGGGTTCGCGCAGTTCGGCCCATTTTTCCGTGGTCAGATAACCGGCGATGAACGGAGCGCCGCCGCGCCTCCCCTCCAGCAGGACACAGCCCTGGGGGAAGGTCAGCAGGCGGCTGCGGATGATCGCCGGTTCCTCCTGCGCGCCGTACGCGCCGAAGATTTCCTGGTCCAGCGCCGCGATGCCGGGCCAGTCCCCCAACGCGGCCGGGCGCAGCCGGTAATGCTCGCTCATGGCTGGCTTTGGCCGCCGCCAACCCCTGCCCGCCCGATGCCGGTTGGGCGCGTCCGCGCTCTAGCGGCCATCGGTTTCCGGTGAAATGTGATCTTTGCGCGGGTTGATCGCGACGGTGCGGAACTCGCGAATCAGTTCGATCAGGCCTTCCACCGCAGCCTCGAGAAACTGCTCGCCCTTAGCGCGCGTGGCGGCTGTGGCATCACCCAGAACGCCGCTGTCGGTCAGCGAACTCCAGTACGGCCACAGGTTGGCGACCGAGCCGTCCTCGCGTTTGCCCATCAGCAGATCCGTCTGGAAGCTCGGCGACAACGGCGAACGCTCATCGACCGCTTTGTCCATCTGGACCAACTCCTCAGCCAGCGCCAGGTAGAGGGCTGTTTCGTACTCTCCGGCGTGGGAGGTGCCGCCAAAGTCGGACGAGCGGATCGCATTGCCCTCCTCCCGTCCTTTGCGAACGCCCCAGTGGTTGACCGACGCGCACAGGGTATTGCCTTCGGTTTCGAGCACGGTCAGGCGGGCGGCCATCTCCACCGGCGCGGTGTTGCTGCCGTGCCCATTCACCATCAGTATGCGCTTGAAGCCGTGGTGGGCGAGGCTGACGCAGACATCGCGCACGTAGTTGATAAAGGTATCCCAGCGAATCGTGATCGTGCCGGGGAAATCCATGTGGTGGGGGCTGTACCCGTGGCTGATCGGAGGGATCAACACCGCCTCGTCTGGGATGCGCGCCACCGCCCGTTCGCAGATCCCCGTGCAAAGCCGCACGTCGGTATCGATCGGCAGGTGGTAACCGTGATCTTCGTAGGTGGCAACCGGCAGCACCGCGACCCGGCCGGAATAGGCTGCCTCGCGGCAGGCGGACCAGGTCATCTCAGCATAGCGGTAGGTCGTCATTCTCGTTCTCCTCTCAAGGTTTCTGGTTCTGTGCCCCGGGCTGACCGTCAGCAGAGAGACAACATTGCAACGGTTAACTCAGTTCACCCATACGGCTGCATAACAGTGGGCAAAATCGTGGGCCACCAGCCTCTGCCTGCCCCCGTTCAAGGGGATCAGATGGATGAAGCCATCATCAACGCGAACCATCCACGCGCCGTCTGCCGACAGGTCATATCCGGGAAAGGCCAGGGAAGACTCGGATGAATAGGTGAGGATGTCACCGGTCTGGTTGTTGTGGAGATGCAGATGCCAGCCGCTGGCGCGTCGTTCTATGCTGTGGACGAAGAGCCAGCGTCCATCTTCGGAGAATTGCAGCGACCGGTACGGCTCAAGGGGATCTTTGACCTGCAGAACCTCTGAGAGCTCGTCTGTGGCAAGGTTATGGACGAAAACATGGGCGGCCTCCCTGCCCGTGCCTCCCTCCACCTGTACCCCGACGAACAGCCGGTCCGGCAGGGCAGGGTGCGCCGCCAGCGCGACCGGGGTAATCCGCGCCGGAGTCGTCGCTGTCTGCAGCGCGTCTGCCAGTCTCTCCGCCTCCACAAGCGTCCTCAATTCAAGATCGGGCAAAGTCATCACCGCCACCTGCATGTCTTCGTCCGGCTGAACGAAGGCAAAGCGGCTGTTGTCCAACCACGCAACGGACCGGCCGTGCGCGACCGCCATTTGCGGCTCTCCCTTCTCGTTGCCAAGCCACAGCACGCCGTCCCCGTGCGAGACAATCGTTCTCTCCCGGTCAGGCGACCAGGTCGGCCAACCGTCCAGGGACCGAATTGCGCACGCGCCGCCGTCGCACTCCGTATGATCCAGATAGGTGAAGCGGACAGACGGACGCTGGCGGGTGTTATAGGCGTAGAAGAGAATCCTGTCCGCCGTGTTCTCCACTGCAAAGAGGGTGACATTATTGGGGCGGTAGGTGACATCCTGCACCTGTCCCTGACGCCAGATCTGAAGTGGTGGGCCCGACTCGGCCGCGTCGGTTTCGCCCAATCTCTGCAGCAGAACCCCGTTATCGTCGGGCAGAGAATACATGAGGCGGAACCGGCCGTTATGGTCCTCCTGGATGAGTTGATCATCCTGCACGTCGTAACGGTACAGGTGTGCGCTGCTGGACCGTTCCGCCGTGCAGAGCAGTTGCAGATCCTGCTGGGGCAGAGCGCTGCCCGGGGGCGCGTCCGCGGCCAGCTGCTGGTCGGCGTATCGAATCCAATTGCCCTGAATCCACCGCGTGTAGCTTCCTTGCCTTGTCTGCATTGCGCTAATCGGGAGGGCGCTGAGCAGCCACGGCCGATAGGTGTCGTAGCGAAGCAGCAGGCGTTGCAACGAGGCTGGCGAACGCTCCGGATTGGTGGCCAGGATAAAGTCCACGAGGCTATGGACGATTTTCTGGATCTGCGGGGTGATGTTGTTGTAGGAACGCTGGAGATAGACCCAGTGCAGGTTTGTCACGTCATGAATCGAGCCCTGCAAGATATCTTCATAGTCGGAGGCGGTCAGCGGCCACGGCGCCAGCCCCAACTGGCTGAGCTGCTTATCCACCAGGGCGCGAAAGAAAACGATCTTTTCACAGCAGCGCCAGTTGACGAGGTCGGCGATTCCGCCGCCCACGATCAGCGGCGCATAGCCGGCGCGCAAGGCCTGAAAGCCGGCGTCATCCACCGGACTGCCGATGAGGCTCGGCGTCGGCAACACCAACCCCGACCAGCCGGCGCTCCTTCTAATTGGGAACGCATGGGACATCCCCTTCCAAAGAGGTCCGCGGGAGACACCTTCGCTCATGCGAGCGAGCGGGCCGGACTCGGTGGAGAGCTCCACCTTAAGCCGCCAGGCGCGGCGGCAGCGCAGGCCGTCCAACTCCCCGCAGACTGCGGCCAGCATCTCGTCCCACTCGTCCGCCAGCCGCTCGACCGTTGGGGCGTCCCGTTCCGGGTATTCGACCGTCAGATAGCGGCCTGTGAACGTCTGTTTCTCGCCCCAGAAGGAAGGATAGGCGGGGACCAGGGCCCAGCCGGTCGTTTCGTCCCGGTAGGTAACGATCTGGTGAAGCGTTACGGGCGAGCCGTCAGCGCGCACGTAGGGGAAGGCCAGGGTGACGGTCGCCATCCGCCAGTCGGACGTGAAGGTGATGTCAGCCACATCGCCTGTGGGCAGCGTTTCGTCAGCGCCGCGGGTGAGGGTCAAGTCGAAATAGGGGCGGTCCCAGCGCGCGCCGCTGAGAAGCATCTCCTTCTGGGTTCTGCCCCAGTTTGGGTAGTCCGGCGAGATCATGCTGCCGAATAGGGCGCCGTCGAGTTCGCGCTCGGCCTGCTGCACGATCCCATGCATGGACAGGACCTCGGCTTCGACGGCGGCGGAGACAGCGTTCAACCGTTCCTGCAGAACGTAGCGCACCACCAGGATGACCGCCGCCACGACCAGCAGAGCAACCAAGGCCGATAGCCACCGATTCCTCCTGCGGCGTTGCGGCGCCCTCGCGATTGCCTCCGGGGCCTCTTCCTGGGCCCGGCCCTCTTCATCTTCCAGCGTTCTCCATTCGAGTCCCATGGGGTTGTTTGTGGCCCGCGGTCAGTGTCCGCGGACATTGCAGGCTCCGAATCCTGCGCGATACGGCCTCCGCAATCTGCCTCGCTCGTCAAGCCAGCTCGTAGAACGCGGCAGCGTTGTCATGCAGAAGCTTGCGCTGTTGCGTCTCGGTGCGGCCGGCGATGATCTCTTTCAACGCCTCTACCCAGGCGCGATAGGTGGCGTCGGCGCCGAGTGTGCAGACCGGCCAATCGCCGCCGAAGACAACCCGGTCCGGTCCGAAGCTGTTGAGGCAGTGGTTGACCGCGGGGGCCAGGTCAGCGGCAGTCCAACCGGGGCGGGTGCGGGCGATGATGCCGGAGATCTTGCAGATGGTGTTGGGGCGCGCGGCCAGCGCGTCAATGCCGTCCATCCACTGCTGCGCGTCATGCCAGAAGGGGTCGTCGCGGTCGGTATGGTCGGCTATGGTCAGCTTGGATTCCGCCTGTCCTGCATCGCCGTCCGCTCCGCTGCCGGGCAGGATGCCGCTGATCAGATACGGGTCGCCGTTGCCGCAGTGATCGACCACAAAGCGGGTATCAGGGCACTGCTGCGCCAGCTTGACGCCGTCGCCCAGCTCCGATGGCCGCATACAGAGGTCGAAGCAGAGCCCCAGCTCGCCCAGCAGGCGCACATTCTCGACGACCTGCGGCGCCAGACAGGTACCCTGCGGCGTGCCCGGCCCGTGCAGCACCTGGCGCACGCCTTTGATCGCGGGGCTGCCGGCATAGCGCCGGATGTAATCGCCGAAGTCGGCGGAGGTCACGTTGCCGCCGATCACCGCGGCGGCCGTGGGGTTGTCATCGGCGGCGCAGAGTTCGATCAGATGCTCGGCCTCTGTGACCTTCTGCGCCGCGCTCACGTCCACTTCCATATAGACCGTCTTGACGACGTTCAGCCCCGCGGTCGCGGCCAGGTAATCGCTGGTTACGAAGCTGCGGTTCAGCGTCGGCGCGTCCTCCAGCCAGGGCATGTCGAACACGCTCAGATCCCAGAGATGTTGATGGGTATCAATGATAGGAAGCATGGGAACCGCCTTTGTAGAGGAAGCAGGATGTAAAGAGCGGGAAATGAGGCCGGGAAGAACTCTATCTCCTCACTTCTATTCACTCTCTTCTCGTTGTTTTAGGTTTACGCCGCCAGCAGTTGCTCCGCATTCTCGACCTGCCACTGCAGCTGCAGTTCGGTCGTCTCGTGCGGCTTGAACTGCCGCGCTACAGATGCGATAGAGACGCCGCCCAGCAGCTCGATCTCGTCCAGGTCGGCCGTGCCCAGGCCCTGGTCGTGGCCGTAGCGCAGAAAGCCGAGCCCCATCGGCTCGAAACCCATCGTCTTGGCGATGACCGCGTCGGCTGCGAACGTGTCGACACTGGCTGCGGCGATGCCGAAATCGAGTCCGTCTGTGCCGCCGGGCCCGTTGCCCTGCAGGCCGCGGGCGCCATCGAAGACGGCGACATCGGGGGTCATGAAACGGGCCAGCCGGATCAGGTTGATGCTCATGGCGCGCGACTCATCGGGGACGCGGCGTTCGGCGTGGGTGTTGAAGCCGTGCATCTTCACCCGGTCCTGGCGGTAGATCGTGCCCATGATCATGTTCTTCAGCGCCAGCGTGACCACGCAGGTATCATGCGTCTTGGGGATCGCGATCGAAATCGTGCAGGGGCAGTCCAGGACAGTGCGGGGCATGCGCGCGATCGTCTCGCTGCCGTCGGCCAGCACGATCGGCGTCGATTCCCATTCGGTCTCCCGGTGCAGGTCCATCAGGCGCAGCGGGATCGAATACTCCTGTTCGAGCGCGTGGTAGCCGAAGTTGCGGTAGGCGTCCCACGTGTCTTGCGCGCCCGCTTCGGCAATGAGGACTTCACGCGGCGGCTTGGGCGTGGTGAGCAGAAAGTCGAGGACGCCCCGCAGCGCGTCGGCATGGCTGGAGGCGAGCTGGTTCTCGCTGCTGAGGAAGTTCGGTTTGAGCATAACCTGCTCGGCCAGACGGGATTCCACGTCCGCCCGCACCAGCTCCAGCGCGTTGAAGACGTTGGCGCGGCGGTCCCCGCCGTGGACGAGACTGACTCGTGCTTTGGACATCGTAGCCTCCTTGAGAAGGATCAGACTTATTTGGTGGTGTAAGAGGGACACCCGTGGAGAGAAGGCTTGTTGTTCACAAGACGCAGTGGGGTGTCCCAAGGTGAGTTTACTCTTGGTTAACCGCTGTGTCAACAGTTGTCCAAGGCGGCGTATGGCCCCGTCTGATGGTATGACTTTGGCCGTGCCTAAGCTACTTTTGCGGAAACATGCGCTACAATGAACGACAGAACCGTTCACCAGACACGCGGAGGACAGACCACTTTCACGACGACGACGGTGATACGCGGTGGCCCTGCCGTATCCAGTCCGATGCTGTGAATCTTTCTTTGGCAGTGGCATGAGCACTCGGGCCCATCCATAGGGAACAGGTTTGACAAGAGCCGCTTCTTTGCCTACTGTATCGACACGACTGATACAGTTCGGAGTCGAAGGAATTGGGCAGCCGCGCGAAACTTCGCCAGCGCATTCTCGAAGGCCGCTCTGAAGCGAATAGCCGATTTGATGAGTTACGCGCCCTGTTGTTGAGATTGGGATTCGTCGAGCGCGTTCGGGGAGGTCACATATCTTCGGAAAAGAAGGGGTGACCGAAAGACTGAATCTGCAACGCGACGGCAGCAATGCCAAGCCCTACCAGGTCAGACAGGTTCGTCAGGTCATACTGAAGTACCGGTTGGAAGAGGCGTGATGTACAAGTACGGAGTCATCATTTACTGGAGCAATGCTGACGACACATTTGTGGCCGAGGCGCCAGAGCTTCCCGGATGCATGGCACACGGCGATTCGCAGGAAGTCGCGCTTCAAAACATCAACGAGGCGATGACGCTCTGGATCGACACCGCGCGTGAGTTTGGCGACCCTGTACCGGAGCCCAAGGGGGAGCGCCTGATGCCGGCATGAGCCGGTGATTTCGGTCTTTCCCATTCACCGGCTTCGGCCGTCTGTTTACTGTAATTGCGAACGCATACGAATGCGGCCCACGATACGGCCCCCCGCAAGGAGACACAGGATGGACAATCTGGAAGCCAGGCTGGATCAGTTGGAAGAAGACGGATTCATTACCGTCGAGAACGCGCTCTCGCCGGAAGAGACCGAGCACGTCCGTCAGCGCATCAACCATGCGCGTGAGATGGGCTGGGAAGAGGGGCTGAACGACGTCGGCAATATGTGGTTCGACACGCTCCTCGACCGGGAGCCGGAGACCTACGCGCCCCTGGTCGGCCATCCCAGCATTCGCCCGATCCTGGAAGGGATGATGGGGCGGCAGTGCCAGCTGCGCAGCTTCCGCGCGCACATCAACCCGGGCCCCTATCTGCAGGAGTGGCATCTCGATTTCTACGGTTACTGGCAGGAAAAACACGATCTCGGCCACGGCCGCCTTGTCGTGCAGCCGGTGGGCATCAACACCACCTTCTACTTCCAGGACAACGGCCCGGACCTGGCCCACCTGAAGTTCGTGAAGAACGGGCATAAGATCGAGCCGCCTCACCTCGACCCTATGGACCGGCCCAAGTTCGAGGCATGGTGCGAGGCGCAGGAGCATGTCATCCTCTATCCCAAAGCGGGCGACTGCGTCATCTTCATCAACCACATTCCCCACCAAGGCGCGAAGCACCAGGAGCATATCGAGCGCAGCAACGTCGTCTGCCACTACCAGGTGACGCCGATGTACGAGGGGATCTGGCACGTGTCGAGGCCGCGCGGGTACGACGGGACGTTTCCGTTTGCGGAAGAGCGCAGGCCGTGGACGAAGGGGTAGAAGAACGCGAACGCAGATGACATGCAGTTCGAAACATAGAATCATAAAAAAGGATGTCCGTAGCGACAATGTTCATGGACTCCACAAAAAAGTGACGCATTTATGAAGCTCCTATAATGTATCGTATTCACACAACTAATGTAGATCCCACACGAGACCAAGAGTATTTGCATTTCGAAACAGAGGTGCGGAATGGTGTGTTCCAGTCACGACGCCATCGCGAAAAGTCGTAGTTTCAAATGGGATCCACATTAGGAGGGTCATGCACTGACAGTGCATGACCTTAAGACCATTCAAGGCAGAAATTGAGAATGCCCAACCGCAAAAAAAGAAACCGCAAGGAGAAACTCCTCCGAATGAGTGAAGCCATAAAGACGCGCAAGAACTCTGCATTGACCAATTTAGTATCAGATGTCTCTCCTGCATCGTCTTGGCGCGACACCATCAACGAAAGAGAGGAACCGGCCAGATCAGTTCCCCCAATACCCGAAACTCCTTTACGCTCCGACTGGTACGGCCCAATGGAAGACATAGGTGAATACATAAGAGGCGAATCGAAAAAAACGCTTGAGAGCTATCGTAGACAACCGAATTTGGTCATCGAACATGCAAACCTTGAAGAGGACACTGCTCGGGGTGGTTATGCTGCCAGGCAGCTGTTCGAGCTAGTTCAGAACAGCGCAGACGCTCTAGCAGGATCAAGTGAAGGACACATCCGAATCAGGCTCACGCCAACACATCTTTACTGTGCAGATGAGGGGCATCCGATCGAATTGGATGGCATAAAGGCTCTAATGTTTTCTCACTTGTCTAGCAAACGCGGCACTGAGGAGATCGGTCGGTTTGGCCTGGGATTCAAATCATTGTTGGGTGTTAGCGACACGCCGGAATTCTTTAGCAGATCTGGATCGTTCCGTTTCAATCGTAACAGAGCAGCCGAACTCATTCAGCCTATTGTACCCACAGCTGAGCGTTACCCGGTCTTACGTCTTCCAGAGGCAATTGATCCCTGGCCAGAGATGGTAAATGACCCAATCCTTCGCGACTTAATGTGCTGGAGTGTAAACATCGTTCGCTTACCCCTTAGAGAGCAGGCAGTCCAGACTCTTGATAAACAGATCAGGGAATTCCCACCGGAATTCCTGCTTTTTGTCCAACATATTTCCCAGCTAGTCCTTCAGAACGAAGTTCAGGGAGACACTCGCACACTCAGTCTTCAACGCAGAGACAATCTATACGAACTCAACGATGGCGATAAGGTTACGCCATGGATGATTACAAAGGTAATCCACTCAATCTCGCCCGACGCTCGTAGCGACAGAAGAAGCCTAGATGATGGAAACCAAGTCCCCATTACATGGGCCGTGCCGACAGACCGCCTGAATGAGCCTGGCAAGTTTTGGGCTTACTTTCCTACGATGACCACTAGTCTGTTGGCCGGAATTCTGAACGCGCCTTGGAAAACTAATGAAGATCGTCAGAATCTACTTCCTGGGATCTACAACGATGAACTGATTGATGCTGCGGCTAAGATGGTGGCTAATGCCCTGCCTCTGCTATCGACCCAAAGCGACCCAGCCAAGCATTTGGATGCCCTGCCGCGTAGACATGAAGCAGGGGATTCGGAGCACAGCGATCGATTGCGAGACCAGTTGCTATTGAAACTGCAAGAACGCCCCATTGTACCCGATCAAGATGGGACCCTCCGAAAGCTACGTGAGCTTTCCTATCCCCCAGCAATACCACCTATGGGGAGGCTTGAAATGGCCCCGTACGAACGTTGGGCTGCGTTCGACGATCGGCCAGTGGACTGGCTCCACCACAGTGCGCTAAGTCGCGTCAGGCTTGCAAATGCAGAACGATTGTTAGATTTTGAGCAAGAGAAGAACGACGATATTGGACGAACATTCAGTTTCCGGCGAAGAGCTGGTTTGTCATCCCGCCGGGCAACCATAAAGAAATGGTTAGAAGCGCTGTTAGAGGGCGCGCAATCCCAGCAAATCGCGACTAAAATGCAAGTAGCATATTCGACTCGTGGGCCTGCGTCTTCCATGCAGAAGGATGCCCCAATTCGAGATAGCGCAAAACTGGAGATGCGAATCGTTCAGGCTTCAATAGCTGCCATTCAGACCGCGGCCCTATTGCCCAAATCCATCTGTGAAGGCACGGACATTGGCAACATTGTACTCACAGCCGATGGGAATTGGGTTAAACCCGAGCCAGAGGCCGTGCAGTTAAGTGGTGGTGAAGTTGCCAACCTAATCAGTTTAGTACATCCACTGTTAGAGGCAGACCGTGACACACTTAGCGCTTTGAAGGTGTTAGGTCTGCAACCGGCGTCGACGAAAACTGCATTCAGAACTTTCGCTTCAGCTTTGCTGAAGCCATCCCTCGCCGGAAACAATAGAGACGGACATGATACGCTAGATGACAAAGAGAACGACTGGTGTGAATTTTGGCGGCTCGCTCGAAACGTAAGCCAATCTGAAGCAGCCACGACAGTTGAATCATTTAAGGGGTGGCGAGAAGCTCTACGAGTGCGCACGGTGGGAGGAAATTGGCGTTCGCTCTTTGTTGCTCTTTTGCCGGGTCCTATAGTTCCAGACGATGGCAGTCGAGATAGCGACATCGCAATCGATGTCAAATTCCATGAAGAGGATATTTCGCTACTCAAACGACTCAATGCAGTGGATGTCCCACACCCTGATCATGAACTGTCCCAAGAAAGGGCACGGCAATTCACCGCAGCTAAGCGGAAGGAGTTTGTAGAGCAAGATCTGCCGAGGTCGCCACAGCAACACTATCTTAACTTTCGAGAGTCCACTACTAGTGGTCCCTTGGACGTACTGGAGAAACTTTCAGTTAGAGGCAGAGCTCTATACACATGGTCCCTGCTTGGCCTGCGTAGTACCTATGCAACGTGGACATTGCGCCATGACACTCAGGATATCTATCCACTCATGAAGGTCGAGTCTCCCGCGCTGGAAGCACTGCGACAACACGGATACATAGAAACGGAGAGAAGAATCCTTAAGTTTTCTGATGGCCTCGGAGATCCTCCCCGAAACCGCGCAGTGTTAAGAAAGTTGCTCTCCCATCCGCAAGCCGATTTCATTCGAGAGACTTTCGGGTTGTCCACTGAATTCGACACGCCAGTTGAACCGATAGGCGAGGATGACCCAGTTCCCTTAGTCGACGTATGGCCTGAATTGGAACCCCACCTCTCTGCTCAGTGCATTACACTTCAACTTATACGCTGCGACGGGTTTCGCAGGCCTAAGGAGGCCACGGGCGAAACCGAGATAGACTGCCAAGTTAAGGACGGCTTCATCTACCTTACCCGGAGGGACGATGAGCGAAACGAGTTGTACTCCGTTCTTCAAGAGATAGACCTGTCACTTCCCACCAGATATATTGAAGACATTCTCCGGCGTCATCCCCACAAAAGAATTATCGAAGCTCGAAACGCTGTCCGCAGATGCTCGACAGATGAAGAACGTCTCCTTGCAGCAGTGGGTGAAATCGAGTTGCGCCAACGTCTGCCAGAGAGTTTGGTCAGTATTTTGGAACAGTCTCAGGGATCCCTTACAGGAGTTCAAGTAGCAGAAGCCGCTATCGCGACATTTCACACTGGCGCGTTGCGGGAATATCGTCATACATTAGATCATCTCGATCCTCCAAAGAAGTGGGCTGGTTCACAACGAGCGATTGACTTCGTCCAGTCACTTGGATTCGGAGAGGAGTGGGCCGGAGAGCGGAACACTCGACGCGACCCTTATATCGAAGTAGAAGGGCCATACTCTCTTCCCAAACTTCACGGTTATCAGAAAGAAATAGTCGAAAATGTAAGAGAGCTAGTCCGATCAAATGGTGCGGTCAACGAAAGGCGCGGCATGATCAGCATGCCTACCGGTTCTGGAAAAACGCGTGTGGCCGTTCAGTCAATTGTGGAAGCAATCCGGGACGACGGTTTCAAAGGTGGAATTCTCTGGGTCGCCGACCGCGACGAGTTGTGCGAACAGGCTGTAGAGGCATGGCGTCAGGTCTGGGCCAGTGAGGGTCCCCAAGCAACACAATTGCGTATCTCAAGAATGTGGGCCAGACAACCCCGCCCACTGCCAACTAGCGATATGCACGTCATTGTGGCGTCCATTCAGACACTTTCAGCTAAGATTGCCAAACATCCTGAATTATACGAATTTCTGGCGGACTTCACGCTCTTGATCTTTGATGAGGCACACCGATCGGTAGCACCAACATACACTTCGGTTATGCAAGAATTAGGTCTGACTCGCTATAGGGGGGCCCAAGAACCATATCTTATCGGTCTTACGGCGACGCCCTACAGGGGCCATGACCAAGAGGAGACACGACGCCTCGTAAATCGATACAGTCGCAACCGTCTGGATGTAGGTGCATTTGAAAGTGATGAGCCAGAAGCGGTTATTCAGGAACTACAGAGCCTAGGCATTCTTGCCCAGGCAGATCAAGAGACTATCCCAGGAAGCCGCCTCTTCTTGTCCGGAGATGAACTGAGACAGACAAAACAGACTCCTTGGTTGCCTCAGAGTGTCGAGAACCGACTCGCCGACGACATTAGCCGAACGCAACGCATCATTGAAGCTTATAAGACGCACATTCTTCGCAACGATCCCGATTGGCCCACACTCATTTTCGCTACGTCAGTGGAACATTCTCAGACAGTCGCAGCTCTTCTCACGTCATCGGGAGTGAGAGCGCGTGCCGTAAGTGCTACTACTGATGCCTCTAGTCGCCGCCGCATCGTCGAGGAATTCCGGAATAATAAGATTAAAGCTCTCGTTAATTACGGCATATTCCGAGAAGGATTCGACGCGCCGAAAACAAGGGCTATCATAGTCGCTCGTCCAGTATACAGCCCTAATCTCTACTTCCAGATGATCGGCAGAGGGTTGCGTGGCGTAAAGAATGGCGGTAATGACAGATGCCTTATTCTTAACGTTGAGGACAACATCGCCAATTTTCAACGGAAACTCGCTTTCTCAGATCTTGATTGGCTGTGGGCTTAATCCGAGATCATACCCCCGTTGACCATTTACGCATGTCCATCCCCATGAAAATCACCAACATCCGCGCCATTTACCCCAACTACCGCCAACCGCTGGGCGGCTGGCGCCCTTACCTGTGGCAGATCGTCGTGCGGGTCGAAACCGATGCCGGGGTCAGCGGCTACGGCTATGGCGGCGGCGGTGTGGCCGCGGTGGAGGTCGTCAACCGCCACCTGCGCGAGCTGCTGCTGGACGACGACTGAGACAGAATGGGACATTCAACACGATATTTTCAATGCGCGATGTCGGCCACGCCCGCCTGGCGGCGCAGCCGGCCGGCATCAACACGACCTTCTACTTCCAGGACAGCGGCCCCGACCTGGCCCACCTGAAGTTTGTGAAAAACGGGCATAAGATCGAGCCGCCCCACCTCGACCCCATGGACCGGCCCAAGTTCGAGGCGTGGTGCGAGGCGCAGGAGCACGTCATCCTCTATCCCAAGGCGGGCGACTGCGTCATCTTCATCAACCACATTCCCCACCAGGGCGCGAAGCACCAGGAGCACAGCGAGCGCAGCAACGTCGTCTGCCACGACCAGCTGACGCCGATGTACGAGGGGATCTGGCATGTGTCGAGGCCGCGCGGGTATGACGGGACGTTTCCGTTTGCGGAAGAGCGCAGGCCGTGGACGAAGGGGTAGCGGCGGCTGGTTCAGACGCAGGCGGCGCAGGCGCAAGACCCGCTCTCTGCGGCAGTTGGACGCGTCGATAGTTGGCCCTACTGGCGGGTGGGCGATGCCGTGATCTAGGCCGACTAGGATGTCAAAAGGGACTGGCAGTGAGAGCGAGGATTAGGGACCAGCGCTTACTTCTACTGTGTGGATATGCTACAACGACTATGCAAGCGCGGGGTGGACTTCGATTACGCAAGTCGCGATGAGATCTCCAATCATATCTGCCTCCGGCGAATCTTTCGGAGGCAACCCCACGATTTCACTGTGTGATGGATCGGCCTCGAAATTCTCATCTGCATCTAAGGGCATGTGGATGAATCGCAATTCATCAAGCAGTCGATCAACTTTCTTCCGAGTTTGTCCTACGTTTAATTCGGCGAGCCTACCGCTCCGTTTCATAGTTAACCGAATAAGCCTCCTGACCTCATCAAGCTGCTGTGACTTAGTCTTGTCACCAAAACATTCGAGCCAGTTCACCGACAACCCTGACTCCGCTTTCCGCAGTTGAAATGCGGAGCAGTTCAAAGTGCCATCGTCAAGGAGATCTATAAACCTGGCGTAGCGCACGACGTGATCCGCGTCTGGAAGATCACCGGCAGTCATGCGCTCACCAGTGAAACTAAATCAAAAGCGCCAATCTGTCTCCTGATCCCATCAAACGAATCTCTCCCAGCAGTTCTTGAAATCCTACTGCTGCCTGGGCGCCGTTTGAAAATCACATACTGCACCAGTTGTTCTCCGAGAAAGTGAAGACCAAGGTGACTATCCTCTTCTCCTTTCCACACTGCGCGGACGTTTCCATTTTCCATTAACGCCAGCCCTGCCTGTCGAGAAAAGTGCGCCGATCCAATGAATGACCAAAAATCGTTCACAGAGGCCTCATTCATTTCGATTTCTTCAGCTGCGGCCGCCATGCGTAACATATCAATTCTAGCGTTATACGCCTGGCGCACTTGCTGCGCGCGACTCTCTTTTTCTTCAAGCGCAGCGGTGTATTCGCGCCACGGATCAGCCCCGGCGCCTAAAGCGGGGCCAACTGAATCGCCCATAGAAGTTACGACTGGCACGTAAACGATGCTCTCGGGAAACTCATTAACCGCAATTGTTGCGTCCCTTCCAGATTCGGTTTCCCAACGATTAGAGGGGGGGCGAATACGGTGTACTTGCCCAAAAGCGATTAAGAACTTTTCTCCTGTCTTTGGACGCACCTTCTTGGCGATGGCCCGCGATTCGGGAAAGGAGTTCGAAGCGCTCGACTGCAGTGGAACCACGTCTCTGTCAGGATCAAATGCGGAAACCGAATCGCCTATCCGTTGGAGAGCAGGCAGCTGATAGCCTGGAGCAGATGTAGCAGTTACTTCCGTCTTCATCGTACTGCCTCCGTTGGCTTCCAATGTCTTTCCTGAATATCTTGAGACGTCATTCCGACAAAGCATTCGTGAACAGAATGATGCGCTCTTTCGAACCATTCATCTGCTTCTGATTTTGTAACCTGCCCAAGACGCGCTCTCGCCCTGATTTCAAAGATCAGAACCGGAGCATCCGCCTGCTGTGCCATGACACCACTTCGTATGCCTATACTAATTTGCAGATCGTCTTCGACTCTGTAAGTGTAATTGCAGTCGAATCCCGGAGAAGCAATCGTATCAACACCTGGATTTAGCAAAGAAAAAGAAGGGATGACATCCTGCGTATCTTGCGGCCCGTCCCAAAACGCGCAGCGCTCCACAACATTAACGTAGGTCAACTCGCAGAGGTCAATTGCGGGGTCCTCCATTTGGATTTCGGTTCGGAGAAATCTGCTAAACAGGTCATAGTATCTATCAAATGTGGGCTTTATATCTCGATGGAAGCGTGGATAAGCGTTATCTCTGCGCCGCCAGTTAAACATAAACGCGTTCTTCTGAATCTGAATGAGCTTTGCATCATCGTCTGCGATGAACCAATATCTGGGCATTGGAAATACTTCGTCAGAGACCAAATCCGGCCCTACTCCCACCGGAGGTTGCTGGCGTGCGACAGGATATTCCTCTCTAATCTTTTCCCAGAAGAGGCCGACATGCTCACCGCGAAAGTCTGACAACTGCGGATTAAAGTACGTGGATACAACGACTTCGTTGATGGGCGGACTTTCGAAAGCAATAGCCATTTACAAATTCGCTTCTGCTCTTTATCGACAGTTTCTAGAGAAGGATTTCGGACGCGTCCAATTATGGCCGGGGTAGTATAACCACACGAACGCGCCCTTGACAAGCCCTGAGGTCCTTGCACTTGGGCGCCCTCATGCCTGGGCAGTCGTGCGCTACCTCTTCTCACAGATCACATAGGCAAAACATCCCCATGAAAATCACCAACATCCGCGCCGTCTATCCCAACTACCGCCAATCCCTGGGCGGCTGGCGCCCTTACCTGTGGCAGATCGTCGTGCGCGTCGAGACCGATGCCGGTGTCAGCGGCTACGGTTGCGGCGGCGGCGGTGTGGCCGCGGTGGAGGTCGTCAACCGCCACCTGCGCGAGCTGCTGCTGGACGAGACCTGCGACAGCCCCGCCGACATCGAGCGCCTGTGGGACAAGCTGTACGCGGCCTCGATCCCATACGGGCGCGGCGGCATCGCCATTATGGCGCTCAGCGGCATCGACCTCGCCCTGTGGGACCTTCTCGGCAGGGCAGAGCGGCAGCCGGTTTACGCGCTGCTGGGCGGCGCGTCCGCGCCCCGCATCCGCGCCTATGCTTCGGGCGATGACCCGGAATGGTTCGCGGAGAGCGGGTTCACCGCGCAGAAGATTCCCTTTGGCCGGTTCCGCGACGCCTCCGCCTTCGAGCGGGCCGCGGCCGCGGCGGAAGAATCACGGCGTCATCTGGGCGCGGACTCGCTGCTCATGTTCGACTGCTACATGGCCTGGGATGCCGCGACGACGCGCAAGATGGCGCGCACGCTGGCGCCTTATGACGTTTACTGGTTCGAGGACGTGCTGACGCCGGACGACCTGGACGGGCTGGCCGCGCTGCGGCCGCAGATCAAGCCGATCCAGCTGGCCGGGGGCGAGCACGACTTCACCCACCACCGCTTCGCCGACATCGCCCGGGCCGGCGCGCTCGACATCTGGCAGCCGGACGTGACCTGGTGCGGCGGCATCACCGCGACGCGGCGCATCATTGCGCAGGCGCAAGAGGCCGGCGCCACCGTGATCCTGCACCGCGGCGGCGAGCCGTGGGGACTGCACGTTATCGCGGGAACGGCGTGTGAAGAGCTCGGCGAACTGGTGCTGGGCAACCGGCACCGCTCGCATGAGCGGTTGTGGCTGGACGAGCCGCAGCCGGTGGACGGCTATCTGACCCCCGGCGACGCGCCTGGCTTCGGCGTGCGCCTGAACGAAACGCTGCTGGACTGACCGCCGCGTCTATACCAGATAGGGAATCGTCATCGGTCCTTCCGGCAGCACTGCGATTGGCGCGTCGGGCCCCAGGTCCGCGACGGCTGTGCTGATGTGTTCGTTCAGGTCGGCGACCGGGGTAAGGCCGGCGCGGGCCACCGCGTCCGGCTCCAACTCGCTGTATATCGCCACCTGCGCGCGCAGCGCCACCTCGGCGAACTTCTGCGCCTGCCACTGATCCAGCATGTGAAAACCGGGCCGGAAGATCGTCTCCAGCATCGCCTGCGGCGAGCTGTGCTCGTAGAGCAGCTTGGTAAAGTTGCCGTGCGCGGGGAAGCCGTCATTGCAACGCGCGGCGACGATCATCTCGCCGTCGTCCTCGATGATCTCGGCCGCGGCGCACATCCCCTTCACCGACTGGTAGAGGTTCTGGTCGAGGGGGAAGCCGCTGTTGGTGGTGATCACAAGCGGAAAGCTGCGGTTGACGGCAGCCATCGCTGTCTCCTTCACATAGCGGCAGCCCTCTTCGTGCGCGGTGATGACGCCGCCGCAGAAAAAGCGGGTGATCCGCCGCGCGTGATTGAGCGTGACGTTCACCAGAAAATCGACCGGCAGGGCCGACCCGTTGGCCCGGATCTGCGCCTGGGTCGGGTTGCCTTCCAGCACGCCCCATTTGCTCTGCGGATGGCCGATCATCTCGGCGCGGTGATAGTGCATGATCGAGGCCAGGTCGGCCACACCGGGGAAGGCGGCCTTGTAGCCGCCCGAAAAGCCGGCCATGAAGTGCGGCTCGATGAAGCCGACGAGGATGCGCCGGTCGGCCTCCGCGTACTCCCGGTTCATCATCAGCGGGCCGCGCCCGTCCTGACCAGGACGCACGACGGACATACTCTCTTCTTCGTAGGCGTTGTGGTTGAGCACGCGCAGCCGCCGGTAGACCTCCGCGCCGACGATCTCCGCAAGCTCTTCCGCGGTGTTGGGGCGGTGCGTTCCCGTGCCGACGACGATGGTGACATTCTCCTCCGGCACGTGCGCCAGCTCCGCCAGAATCCACGGCAGCAGCCGCGCCGAGGGCAGCGGACGGGTGCCGTCAGCGATGACGATCGCGACGCTCTCGTGCGCGCCGACGGCCTCCGCCAGGGGGCGGGCGCCGTTGGGCCGCCGCGCCGCGTCCTGGAACGCTGCCTGCTCGTCCGGCAGCCCTTCGACAAAGCGCGGGCGGATGATCGTGGCGTTTTCGGTGGGCAGCTCGGCGGTCAATCCGTCGCGGCCGTATTGGAGATGGATTTGCATTGTCAACACCCGTTTTTGCCTGGAATTTCCGGTGACTCCTGTTGCCGTCACCGGCTGTGAACGTTGCGGGTTCGGCGCCCCTGTGAGTAGCGCAGAATCTGCTTCTCGTGTATTCTAGCCTTCTAATGACGTGGCGGCAAGGGATACGGAACCGCTGGTTCGCGGTGTCTAAATTTTCACGGCCGCTTGTCCGCTGCGGTGCCTGGGGTAGGGACATGCGCACGCACAAGGCAGTCCTTCACGACAATCAGATAGAGTGGCTCGAACACCCTCCTGAAAGAATAGACGCCGCGCAAGTCTATATTACTTTCCTGGAGGAACCAGATTCCGTAACTCCGTCCAATCGAGGACGATTGATGGCAGAGATCTTGGCAGAGCTTGCCCAGAGAGAAACTTTTTCCGAGATTTCCGACCCTGTTGCCTGGCAACGGGACCTACGCTCTGAGCGCGTTCTGCCCGACCGGGAGTCATAATGCCGGGCACGCCCCTGACAAAAATCAGATAAACTGCTTGTGGAAAGCCGTACAATGACACAGTTGAAACAGTACCCTCAATCGGTTATCGAGCAGGATGGAACCACCTACGCGCTGGCGCGCGCCGGCAGGGCGAAGAGGCTGTGCGTGCAGGGCGATACCAGCGGCTTCAGCGGCGAGACGGCGAACGGGATGCTGGTCTGCCCGCTGACCGCGGAAAACGCGGCCGCGCTGCGCGAACGCCTGACCTGGTTGAATCCGGTACCGCTGGGCGTGGAAACCTCGTTCGGCTTCGGCGACCGGTTGGGCGCGGCCACGCCAGGACACATCCGCTCAGTCGAGGGCACCGGCATCGCGCCGATCTTCGCGCAGCAGTCGGTGCGCGAGAACGACCGCATCGGGCGCACGCCGCAGGAGGTGGTGGATGACGCCATGTGGGGCGTGGCGCAGATGGGCTGGCGCGCCCCCTGGGGCGCGGACGCCGACCATGTGAAGCTGGTCAGCGACCTGCCCGCGTTCGTCGCGGCCGGCTATACCTTCTACACGATCGACCCCAGCGACCATGTCGACAATGAGGCCGAGACCGACTCGCTGCCGGCGTTGCGCGCCAAGGTCGAGGCGCTGCCCTGGGCGCGGCTCGATACCGATTTGGCCGCGCTGCGCGCCGACTATCTGGCCGCCCCCATCGAACTGGCGGGGCTGACGCTGACCTTCAGCGAAGAGCGCCTGCTGCGGGCGCTGGCAAAGTACGGACGCGCCATCGTTCACACGCTGGATATCGCGGCCGCGCTCGATCAACAGATGGGCGGAACGCGCTATGATCTGGAGATGTCGGTGGACGAGACCGAGACGCCCACGTCGATCTACGAGCACTACTTCATGGCGCACGAGCTGTTGCGGCGGAATCTGCCGGTGGTCAGCCTCGCGCCCCGCTTTGTGGGCAAGTTTCAGAAGGGCGTCGACTACATCGGCGACACGGGCCCGTTCGAGGCGGAGCTGATCAAGCACGCGGCCATTCTAAAGCATTTTGACGCCTACAAGCTGAGCGTGCATACCGGCTCCGACAAATTCAGCATCTACCCGCTGGTCGCCAAGTACGCCGAGGACCGGGTGCATGTCAAGACGGCAGGCACCAGCTATCTGGAGGCGCTGCGCGTCATCGCCGACCTTGACACAGCTCTCTTCCGCCAGATTCTCGACTACTCGCGCGCCCGCTTCGAAAACGATCGCAAAACCTACTTTCTTGACTGCCAGCCGGACAAGGTGCCCGCCAACGCCGATCTGTCCGACGCAGAGCTGCCGGGGCTGCTGGAGCAGTTCGACGCCCGCCAGCTGCTGCACGTGACATTCGGCTCCAATCTGGACCGCTTCGGCCCGCAGATTCACGGCCTGATCGCCGACAATGAGGAAGCCTACGAAAAGGTGCTGAACACCCACTTCACCCGCCATCTGACGCCCTTTGCCAACGGCGCCGCGGCCTGAGGCCGGTGAACGGCACTGACCAAGGAGACATACATGGCAGCTATACAGGAAAAGCCCTCCCTGCTCGAGCAGGATAGACGACAGCTCCACCCGCTGCACCACCCTTCCCAATCAGAAAATCCGATCATCGTTGAGCGCGCCGAGGGCGTCTGGCTTTACACCACCGACGGCCGCAAAATTCTGGATGGCATGGCCGGTCTGTGGAATGTGAATGTGGGCTATGGCCGCACCGAGCTGGCGGAGGCCGCCTACGCGCAAATGCAGGATCTGGCCTATACCTCCAACTTCGCCGGCATGACCAACCTGCCCGCCAGCGAACTGGCCTACAAGCTTTCCGGCTACGCTTATCCCAGCCTCAAGACGACCTTCTTCACCTGCGGCGGCTCGGAAAGCAACGACACCGCGTTCAAGACCGCCCGTTATTTCTGGAAGCGGGAGGGGCAGCCGGACAAGGTCAAGATCATCTCCCGCCGCGAGTCCTATCACGGCATCACGCTTGCAACGACCAGCGCCACGAGCGTGCCCCGCTACCACAAGATGTTCGGCCCGCTGGTGCCCAACTTCGTCTACTGCCACGCGCCGCACCCTTATCGCTACGAGGGCGACCTGCGGGAGGGCGAGACGGTCGGCGAGGCCGCGGCGCGCGATCTGGAGGAGACGATCCTGCGCGAAGGGCCGGAGACGGTCGCCGCGGTGATCGCAGAGCCGGTGCAGGGCGTGGGCGGCGTTTTCGTGCCGCCGGAGGACTACTTTCCCCTTGTGCGCGCCATCTGCGACAAGTATGACATCCTGCTGATCGCCGACGAGGTGATCTGCGGCTTCGGGCGCACCGGCGAGATGTTCGCGCTCAACCGCTACGGCATCGAACCGGATATCCTCGCATTCGCCAAAGGCATCACGAGCGGCTACCTGCCGCTGGGCGGCATCCAGATCAACGACCGGATCCTCGACGCCATGAACAGCGCGCCGCAGGACGAGGCCTGGATGCACGGCTTCACCTATTCCGGGCACGCCGCCTCCTGCGCGGTCGGGTTGCGCAATGTCGCCATTCTTGAGGATGAGAAGCTGGCCGAACGTTCGGCGGAGATGGGCGATCGGCTGCGCAGCGGGCTGGCCAGGTTGAGCGAGTTCGGCAACGTGGGCGACGTGCGCGGCCAGGGTCTCCTTTGCGCCGTCGAATTCGTCAAGGACCAGGAGACCAGGGAGCCGGACACTGAACTGGCGATGAGTCTGCAGAATGCGACCGCGGCGCGCGGCGTGCGTACGCGGGCCCTGAACGGCAGCCTGGCCTTCTCGCCGCCGCTGGTCATCAACGAGGATGAGGTCGATCAGATCGTCGACGCCATCGGCGCCGCGCTCGACTCGATGTCTGAGGAGTGATCTGTTTGATGGAGCATGATGAGCACTCTCAGTAGCGGGCAGGTCAAATACGTCCCCGAACTGGCGGAGGCGCGGGAATATGCCAACGTCTTGCATCTCCGCGGTGAGGCATATGAGGAACAGATGTGGGGCTGGTCCGTCCATTACGAGCCGGAGTTAATTGAAGAAAGCGCGCGATTTGAGTTGCCGGATGAGAACAATGGCATGAAGCAGGAACGCCGCAGACACTTCAGCCCTGCCAGCTTCACCGTCGGCGAGAGCGGTATCTGGTTCTTCTCGCTCCTCTGGGAGAACGGCCGGGACGCCGAACCGGTTGAGTTTCTGGACGTCGTTCCCGTCGAAGCAGCCAACTTCGATGTAGCTTCCACAGCAGCAGTCGCTTCGTCCTGACAACCGGCGCGCCGCTCCTGATTCCCCTATGGACAGAGCGCGCGAAAAAACTGAGGCGTGCGGTGAGATGAAACGATGAAAAGCCTGGAGGAGATTCGCTCAATCTTGCGCTCTCACCGGCGCGAATTGAAAGAACGATACCACGTGGAAGAGATCGCTCTGTTTGGCTCCTATGCCCGCGGCGAGCAGACGGAGGCCAGCGACCTGGACATTCTGGTCACGTTGAGCGCGCCGCTGGGCTGGGAGTTCGTTGACCTGCACGACTATCTTGCGGAGCTGCTGGAAACCAACGTTGAACTGCTTACGCGCGGCGCTATCGACAGAAAGCCTCTGCTCCGCCACTTTATCGAAAAAGATCTGATTCGCGTCTGAACTGTAAAAGCTTCCCTCCCACTTCCTTGGAGTATCGCAATGTCATCCGAAAGCGCCCCCGCCCTGATCGGCTCCGCCCCCTATTTCATGGTGCGCGACCTTGCCGCTTCTCTCGACTACTACTGCGATGTGCTCGGCTTCAGGCGGCCCCACCTTTGGGGAGAGCCGCCGACATTCGCCATGCCCGATCGCGACGGCTTCATCTTCATGCTCTCTGAGGTGGGAGATGAGCACGAAGTTGTCCCCAACCGGGAGCGGGGCGGCTACTGGGACGCCTACGTCTGGGTACGGAATGTGAGGGCGCTCCATGCCGAATTCGAGGCCAAGGGCGCCGAGTTCGCCTACGGCCTCACGCATCAGCACGAATACGACAACATCGAGTTCGCCGTGTATGACCCGGACGGGTACTTCATCGCCTTCGGGCAAGGAGCTGAGGACGAGGCATGACCACAACAGCCGCGGCAGAGCACAGTGTCAACGGGGACACCGGCTCGCGCCGCTTCTCCATCCTCGCCGGGCGCGACATCAACCGCGAAACCTACGTCGAGGAGTGGGCCGAAGCCGGGCTGACCGTCGCGGACAGCCCCTATGACCCGCAGCCGTCGCTGCGTATCGTCGACGGCGAGGTCGTGGAGATGGACGGCAAAGAGCGGGCCGATTTCGACGCGCTCGACCGCTTCATCGCCGACCACGCCCTCGACCTGGCCGCGGCTGAAGAGGCGATGGCGACCCCCTCGCATCAGATCGCGCGCATGCTGGTCGATATCAACGTGCCGCAGTCCACGATCCGCCGCCTTGCTGACGGCTGCACGCCGGCCAAGCTGTGCGAAATCGTGCGCCACATGAACGTGCTGGAGATGATGATGGGGCTGGGCAAGATGCGGGTGCGCAAGACCCCGGCCAACCAGGCCCACGTCACCAACTGGCGCGAAAACCCGGCTTTGCTGGCCGCGGACGCGGCCGAAGCCGCGCTGCGCGGCTTTGCCGAGATCGAGACGACGGTGCGCGTCGCGCGCGCCGCGCCGCTCAATGCCCTGGCTATTCTCGTCGGTTCGCAGACCGGCCGCGGCGGCGTGCTGACCCAATGCGCGGTGGAAGAGGCTTTTGGGCTGCGCCTGGGCATCAAGGGGCTGACCTCCTATGCCGAGACGCTCTCCGTTTACGGCACCGAGCGCTCATTTGTCGACGGCGACGATACGCCCTGGTCGAAGGCTTTTCTGGCATCGGCCTACGCCAGCCGCGGCATCAAGATACGCTTCACTTCGGGGACCGGTTCCGAAGCGCTGATGGGCTACGCGGAGCAGTGTTCAATGCTCTATCTGGAGGCCCGCTGCCTGCTGGTGACGAAGGGAGCCGGCAGCCAGGGCGTGCAGAACGGCTCCATCTCCTGCATCGCGCTGCCGGAAGCGCTGCCGGGCGGGGTGCGCGGGGTGCTGGCGGAAAACCTGCTTGCGTCGATGCTGGGGCTGGAGTGCGCGTCGGGCAACGACGCGCTCGCCTCCCATTCGGCGCTGCGCAAGACGGCCAAGCTGATGCTGCAGATGATCCCCGGCACCGATTTCATCTGCTCCGGCTACAGCGCCATTCCCAAGCAGGACAACATGTTCGGCGGCGGCAACTTCGACGCCGAGGACTTCGACGACTGGACCGTCATTCAGCGCGACATGCAGGTAAACGGCGGCATACGCCCGGTGCGCGAGGCCGACGCGGTGGCGGCCCGCCGGCAGGCCGCGCAGGCGCTGCAGGCGATTTACGCGGCGCTGGATTTTCCGCCGATCGGAGATGAGGAGGTGGAGGCGGCCGCGCTCGCCCACAGCAGCGAGGATATGCCGGAACGGGACATGGTGGCCGACCTGGCCGCGGCCGACCGCTTCCTGGAGGGCACGGCCAACCTGTCCGATGTCGTGCGCGCGCTGCACCGCGGGGGCTTTGAACAGGAGGCCGCCAATCTGCTTGAGATGGGCCGGCAACGCGTGGCGGGAGACTATCTGCAGCCGTCGGCGATTTTCAGCGATGGTTTCGACGTGATCAGCGCGGTCAACGACCGCAATGACTACACCGGCCCCGGCACTGGCTACCGCCTCGAAGGGGAGACCTGGGACGCGCTCCAGCGTATTCCGCAGCAGAAATCGCCGCGCGACTTTATCGACGCGCAGGTGGGAGAGCCGCTGCCCAATCTGGCCGAGATCAACACGGCCAAGGTGGGCGCGTCCGCCAATGAAATCGTCGTCGCGGTGGGGCCGGCCTATGGCCGTTCGCTGGTGAAGACCATCGGCGAACTGGACCATGAAGAGGTGCTGGAAGCGCTGCTCACCGGTGTGGCGGAGGAAGCGTTCTATGGCCGCGTGGTGCGCGTCTATCACAGCGCCGACTGCGCCGCGATCGGCCACGCGGGCGCGCGCCTGAGCGGCTCCGGCATCGCCGTCGGCCTGCAGAGCCGCGGCACGACCGTCATCCAGAAGCGCGGGCTGGCGCCGCTCAACAACCTGGAGCTGTTCCCGCAGTCGCCCAGCCTGACGCTGGAGATTTACCAGGCGATCGGGCGCAACGCGGCCCGCTATGCCAAGGGGCTCAGCCCTATACCGGTCGGCGTGAAGGTAGACAACGGCGCGCGTCTGCGGCTGATCGTCAAGACGGCTCTGCTGCACCGCCGCGAGATCGAAGACATACAGGAAAAGGCGCCCCAGGAGCTTTACTTCCGCTGGGAGCCGGATGTGTAACGACGAGGAGAGAGGGGCGAGGAGTGAGGCGTGAGGGAACTGCTTTTTCCTCGACCTGGAGCGCAAGGGAGCCGGATGATGACAGACGATGGAAAAGAGAAGAGAGAACGCACCTCCAGCGCCTCGAACGGTGACTACCCCCTCTACGCCAACCGGAGTGACACGCTCACCGCGGCCAGTGGACGGCCTTTGCGAGATCTCTCGCTGCAGAAGACGCTGACCGAAGACATCTCCTCGGAGGACTACAGCATCAGCGCGGAGACGCTGCGCGCCCAGGCCCGGATCGCCCGCGACGCCGGTTACCCGCAGCTGGCGCAGAACCTGGAGCGGGCTTCCGAGCTGACCGCCGTGCCCAACGAGACGCTGCTGGAGATGTACGAGATGCTGCGGCCAGGACGCTGCAGCTTCGAGGAGTGCCAGGCGCTGGCGCAGCGCCTGCGCGATGAGTTCAACGCCGCCGCCACGGCCGCCTTTGTCGAAGAGGCTGCCGCCGTCTACCGGGAACGCGGTCTGCTGCGCCGGGAACTGGAGTAAGCGAACGGCGGTTTTTGGTAGGCAGTTTGTTAGTTTTTATTGGCAGCGCAAGAGTCTTGAAGGCTAGGTATATTTGGAGGCAGAAATCAAGATCTCCGAAACCATGTCCACCAATCACGTCCAGCCGGGCTTCCTGGCCGGCCTCTGGCATATCCTGGACGGCCAGCGTAAATTTGTTGTTCTTTCCGTCCTTAGCGGGCTGCTGTTCTCCGCGACAAGCCTTGTTCCGCCGCTGCTGGTACGCCGCCTGATCTTGTGGATCACCGAGGGCGGCGGCTCTACCTCCGGCCTGCTGGCGATGACTGCTGTGTTGGGGATTGTCTATGTGCTACGCGGTATCGGCCGTTACTTTTACGGTCAGTTCTCCCACGTGGCCGCTTACGGCGTCACCACCAGCCTGATGGCGCGCGTCTACCGTCATCTGCAGCAGCTCTCCCACAGCTTCTACAACCGCCAGCGCACCGGCGCTTTGATCGTACGGTCCATCAACGACATTGAAACCCTGGAGGATTTCATCGCGCACGGCGTGCCCGAACTGGTGATGGCCACCGTCGTTCCGATCGCCATGTGGTGTGTTCTGTTCTGGATTCACCCCTTGCTGGCCCTGCTCGTCGTGTTGCCGCTGCCGATCGGCGGCTATGTCATCTACCGCTTCACCAGACAGATCCGCGGCATATGGCGTCAGGTGCGGGCCGGCATCTCCGAATTGGTGGCCCAGGTGCAGGACAGCTTCTCCGGCATCACCGAGATCAAGTCCTTTGGCCGGGAAAAGTCGCAGGCGGACCAGGTCGCGCAGTCGGCTGCCGACTACCGGGACAGGATATGCGCGGCCACCAGGATCTCGCTGCTGCCCTCGTCCATCGTTGAGTTTTCGGGCGGCTTGGGCGTGATCGTAGCCGTGTGGGTGGGCGGCAGCCTTGCCCTGGACGAAACGCTGACAGTCGCGGATCTCTTCGTCTTCATCGCCTACCTGGTCTATATCTACCAGCCATTTCTCAAGCTGGCCGACATCAGCGACACCCTGCACAGGGCCGGCGCCAGCCAGGAGCGAATCTTCGAACTGCTGGCCGTGCAGCCGGAGATCAGCAGTCCGCCCGATGCGGTCAAGCCGGACATTTCCCGCTGGGACGTTGCCTTCCACAATGTCTCCTTTGGCTATCAGTCGGAAGAGGTGGTGCTGAACGATATCGATTTCGAGATCGGCGCCGGCGAAATGGTGGCGCTGGTGGGGGCGACAGGCGCCGGCAAAACAACGGTCAGCCGTCTCATTCCCCGCTTCTACGATCCCCAGGAGGGGCAGATCTGTGTCGGCGGCCACGACCTGCGCAGCCTCGACCTGGAGTTCCTGCGCGCCAACGTGGCCTCGGTCATGCAGGATATCTTCCTGTTTCATGGGACTGTGCGCCAGAATATCGCCTTCGGACGCCCCGATGCAACCGTCGATGAGATCGTGCAGGCGGCGCAGGCGGCCAACGCGCACGAATTCATCGTCGAGCTGCCCGACGGCTACAACACCTTGATCGGGGAGCGCGGCGTGCGCCTGTCCGGCGGCCAGAAGCAGCGCATCTCGATCGCGCGCGCGTTGCTGAAAGACGCGCCGATCCTGATCCTGGATGAGGCCACCTCGTCGGTTGACACCGAGACCGAGTGGCTGATCCAGCAGGCGCTCAACCGGCTCACCCGCAACCGCACCACGCTGGTGATCGCCCACCGTCTTTCGACCATCCGCCACGCCGACAAGATCGTCGTGCTGGAAAACGGCGGCATAATCGAGACGGGCACGCATGCCGAACTGATGGTGCGCGGCGGACGCTACGCCAAGATGGTTGAGACGCAGAGCCTGGCCCGCTCCTGGGAACTGAGCCGGCAGCCGGACTTGCAGCCGGCCGGTGACTAACGGCCGGCGCTTCCGTTCTGGCAGACGCTCGTATGCCAACAACATATTTACAACGCAATACCCGTAAAATTCAAGAGGAGACATGGTCATGGGGTCCGCACTGGAAGACAAGCTGGAAATGGCGTTGGCCGGCCTGAACCGCGTTCGCCTGGGGGAGGTGAATACGCCGCTGGAGCATCTGCCCCGCTTCAGCGCTGCCCTGGGCGGGCCGCAGGTCTATATCAAACGGGACGATCTGACCGGGCTGGCTTTTGGCGGCAACAAGACCCGCATGCTTGAGTACAGCCTGGCGGTCGGGGTGGCGCGCGGCGCGGATACGATCGTCTACGGCGCGGCCGTGCAGTCCAACTATTGCCGCCAGCTGGCCGCGGCCTGCGCCAAGCTGGGCATCACCCTGCATCTGATCCTGCGGGCCGAACGCGAGATCGACAAGACCGCGATCACCGGCAACAACCTGCTGCAGCGTCTGTTTGGCGCGCATGTGACGGTGCTGTCGGACAACGACCGCGAGAGCCAGCAGGAGATGATCGCGGCCAAGGCCGAGGCGCTGCGCGCGGACGGTCACAACGTCTACGTGCCGCGCCAGGCCGACACCATCGACCTGGATGTCATCGCCTACGCCCAGTCCGCGCTTGAAGTGGCGCGTCAGTGCCGCGAGCAGGAGATCGACCCGCAGCGCATGTACGTCTGCGCGGCCGACACCACCCAGGCCGGGCTGGTTCTCGGTTTGAAAGCAGTTGGCAGCCCCATGCAGGTGAAGGGGATCACCCCGTCTTTCAAAGGAAACAATGAAGAGCGCATGGCCGATATCGCCAACCAGGCCGCCGAACGGCTGGATCTGGACGTGACCCTGACCGCGGCCGACTTCGACAGCGACGACTCCTTCGTCGGCGAGCGCTACGGGCTCCCCACGCCGGACGGGCTGGAGGTCCTGCGCCTGCTCGCCCAGAAGGAGGGGATCCTCACCGACCCGGTCTACACCAGCAAGGCGCTGGCCGGGCTGGCGGCCCATATACGCAGCGGAGCACTGCCGGCGCAGGAGCCGGTCGTCTTCGTGCACACCGGGGGCACGCCGGCCCTCTTCGGCTACACCGATGAGATGGTGGCCGCGTTGGAGTGATGTGAAGGCGGGAAGTGCGGGGAGGGCGCCGCGGGGGTGGGGAGTCGGCGCCGGCGGCGCGCAGCCGCCGGCGACAAAAGGGGCGCACGCGAATTCAGTCAGTCAACCGACTTCAACTCCCCTTCATAGAGCAGAGCGTCTCTTCTTGTCGCCGGAAACCGGGGCGTCTCGCCATTCAGTACGGCGATGGCGTCCTTGCAGGCGTCCGTGAAACAGCGGCGATGGCAGAAATCTGTGCCGCCGGCGATGTGGGGCGTCGCCAGCACGTTGGGATGGCGTCGGAACCAGGCATCCTCGGGCGGTGGTTCGGGCTCAAATACGTCGATAGCCGGCGCGATTGCGCCGGCTTTGACGTGTTCCCACAAGGGCTGTTGTTCAACAACCGCCATCCGCGTCACCAGAACAAATCGTGCCCGCTTCGTATTGCAGCCATATCGACTTGGCCATTTTCACGAAGCAGGACACATCCTTCACCGTAAAAATTGCTGCCTATGTGAAACTCTTCATGGAGTAACACAGCGAACTGCATGAAGGATTCCCCTTACGGAAACGCGGAAAATGTAACCAAAGACCGCCCCCGACAGCGTGCAAGTGTCGAGGCCGTCATCCCCAATATGAAGGAAGTCCGCAGCAGGCGCAGTGTCCCGTGACGCGCCGCCTTCTTGTCAACCAGTTCGGGGGGCAGTTGAATGGGGAAGTGTTTCAAGCTACCCCTGGGCGATTAAATTGAGTCCTGCAGCCCGCTTCTCCTGACACCCCCAAGGCTGGACTGCACCCATCAGGTGCTTTCGTCTTTCAAGATTTGTACATACGCGCTATAATCGCATAGAACATAGAAGAAAGCCCGTCGCTGCTGGCACAGCACGGGCGGTGATCCTAGAGACGAGGCCTCATGGATGCCCCAAAGTTTAGCATACCAGAATACTTTTGCCAATCTGAATAATCTTGCCGCGCGCTGGCGCATCCTGGCGTCGACGCGCGCCATTCGATCGCGTCTGTCACCACGAGGAGGCGAAATGCGTTCTCGCGTCTGGCAGATTGGCAGACGATTTTGGCTGTCGATATTCACACGGAAACTGGCTGCGACTCTCGCAGCCTTTTCTTTTGGGAGACAAAAACAGAGAGCCGAAGAGACGAACGCGCACTGGCGTTCTTGCCTGGCAGCCCGAAACCGACTCTCAGTGGGGTCACCATCATCAATATCAGTGTCGTGATTAGGGAGCCAGTATGGAGCCACTCTCCGCATCCAGACAGGGCTCGCAGAACGACGGCCCCCATCTGAGTCGAATCACCTCACACTTTGCGCACAACCCGCATCAGGAGACCTCTTTAATGAAGCAGTCTCTCGGCATTATCGCCCTGCTGACGGCTGTGCTGCTTGTTCCCGTCGCCCTGCGTGCGCAGACTTCGGACAAGCCGCCGGCGCCAAGTCTGAATGTCAATCAGGGTACCCGTTCGATCGACGTCAGTTGGGCCGCAATCGAGGACGCGACCCGGTATCAGTTATGGGTATGGACAGAGTCGGACTCGTGGCAGCGGCTGGACGACAACGACTTGATCAGCACCAGTTTCACGCATGCGGACCTCGTATTCGACGTCCAGTATTGGTATACCTATCGCGCCGTGTTATCGTCCGGAGATACGAGCGCATGGTCCGATTACGGCTCGGCGGCAATCGCGGGGCCGCTTACCGCGCCGGACTTGACCGCGACGCTTGACGGCAACGCTGTTGTGGTCAGATGGGACGCAGTATCGGGGGCGGCGCGTTATCAGTTGTGGGCTTGGGACAACATCAATCTCTGGCAACTCCTCGACGGCGATCTGCGGAAGACGACATTCAGGCATATCAGCATCGTGCCCGGCACAACCTACTACTACTCGGCGCGGGCCCAGGATTCAGCCGGCAGCAGCAGCGCCTGGTCCGACTACGCGTCTGTCCAGATTCCGGTGAACGTCGTTCCGGAGGACACGCCCACGCCGACGATTACGCCGACACCCACAGTCACGCCCACGCCGTCCGTGACACCGACACCCGACCCGGATGCCACGGCGACGGCGACCGGGACATCTACGCCCACACCGACGCCGACGGTAGACCAGAGTTCGGTGGGGCCGCCCGGTATCACCATTGCGCCCGAGAACCGCTGTACGGCCTACAGTTCGAGCGACTACCCCTACCCGCAAAGCGTGGAAGCCGACATTGTCGCCAGGATGGGCGGCCGCATCTACGGGCCGTATACCGGCACATACTTCGACAATACCGGCCAGACCGATATCGAGCATATCGTGGCGCGCAGTGAAGCGCACGACAGCGGCATGTGCTCGGCCAGCGCCAGCGTCAAGAGAGCGTTTGCCCGCGATCTTCTGAATCTGACGCTGGCGAGCCCCAGCGTGAACCGGCATCAGAAGGTTGCCAAGGACGTGGCCGAGTGGCTACCGTCTCTCAACCGCTGCTGGTATGTCAATCAGGTGGTGGCGGTGAAACGCAAGTACAGCTTGACAATGGACCAGGCCGAGGCCTCGAAGGCGCAGGAGGTCCTGGCAGGCTGCACGTCAACGGCGATGATATTCACCGCGACCGCCGCGACTGCGACGCCGACAGCCACGGCGACGCCGACTGCGACACCGACGGCTGACCCAGACGCGCCGACAGCGACGCCGACACCGACGGCTGACCCAGACGCGCTGACAGCGACACCGACACCGACACCAACGGTCGACGCGCTCGGCCTGTGGGACAGCAACAATAATGGCCGTATCACCTGCGCCGAGGCGCGGGAGCACGGCATTCCTACACCCATCAATTCAGACCATCCGGCTTATCCGTACATGGACGACCGCGACAATGACGGCATGGTCTGCGAGTAACGATTCAAACAGGGAGCCCACATAAACGAACCCAACACATCTTCATCACCGCCCTGCTCGTGCCGGCGTCTTCGGTACCCGACAAAGAGCCATAGGGGCTCCGGTGCCCTTGACGGCAGACGGATGCAGGAAGCTGCGTCGACTCAATAGGTTCCGTTTCGTGCTCTCGTCTCCTGTTGTCTGATAGTGAACGAAACGCATGGGACAATACCTGCTCTCGTCAAGTGCATCCGAGGGGCTGAGCGCCAACGGTCCTAGATCAACGCGTGCGGCTGTCCGCAATCTGTCATGCCTTACTCACGCGGTTGTCTATTGGCCGCGCCATGCCGTATCAATCCCGACATAGTTTTCGACAAAGTGCTGATGCCGTGCGGGCAGGGCCCTGATGAACGCCTGCGCCGATTCGGGGAGCGGCCACGGCGCCTCTATCCGGTAGCTGCGCGGGCGGAGGCCGAGGCCGCAGGAAAGCCGCACCTGATCGGTCCGGTTGGGGAAAGCCGCATGGTAGGTGCGGGCGGCGAAGATGATCTGATCGCCCGGCTCCGTGAACAGAGGGACTATGCCCGGAACGTCGAAACCGACATAGGCCTTCGGCTCACTCCCCTGCCGGTGGAACGAGCGCCGGTCGGGGGTCAGCGCAAAGCCCTCCGGTCCCGCCCACTCTTCCACGTGGGAATCTTCGATCACGGCGAGGCCGCCGTGTTCAGGATAGGAGCCCGTGAGGTAGAACCAGCGGCCCGAGGGCCAGTGGCCCCGGTTCAGAACATCGCCGGCGTTCTGCGGGGGGCCCTGGTTGAATCCGTGCCAGTCGGAGTGCCACGAAAGTGGAGAGGAGCCGGGATTGCGCAGAATCGCGGCTGTGCGGTGGATGGTCAACTCGTCGGACTGGCAGAAGAGCCGCTGGACCTGGAGAAAGGGCTCATAGTCGAGCAGTTTCCACAGTGCGGGCGCGTGCTCGACAAAGGAGGTGTGGGTGAAGCTCTCGCCGGGGCCCAATGTCCCGTCCGGGTCAATAACCTGTTGAACCGCTTCCTGAAGCTCCCCGACCAGCTCCTCCGACAGGACCTGTTTGACCACGGCAAACCCATGGGCGTCGACACATGCCTGGGCAGCCTCCAGTTCATCGAGGCTGAATTCATAGCGGTACGAAAGCGCGGGTTTCTGAATGTCAGTGTAGGTCATAGGGGTACTCGTTGGGGCTGCCTGGAGATTGTCACCGTGCTCCACCAGCGCAGACGCCGCTTCTGGCGCGGCACTTTCACCTGCGCCCGGGAACACAACTGCTGGCAAGCTGAAGCGTTCCATGCATCGCTACAACGCACCTTTGTCCACATATTATTATATCTCAGTATCCCTTTGTCAAACCGTTTTTCGCGGTCCGAACAGCCCCCTTTTACAACCTGCTCAACTGCTGTATAGTTCCCCCTGAAGCGCTTGCCCAGTGTTCGTCCACTATCTTCCTTCAGGGGTCTATCGTGAAGATTACCAGCGTTCGAACCATCAACTTCGCCCCATTCTCCAGCATCACCTTTCTTGAACTGAGGACGGACAGCGGCATCGTCGGCCTGGGAGAGACCTATTACACGCCCCGATCCGTAACGGCCTATATCGGAGAGGTATTGACGCCCATGCTGCTGGAGAGGGACCCGCGCCAGATCGAGGCGTTCTGGCGCCGGGCCTACGAGAACTCCCACATCTACGGCAATAAGGGGCTGGAGATGCGCTGCCTCTCGGCGGTGGATGTGGCGCTCTGGGATATCCTGGGCCAGGAGCTGGGCCAGCCGATCTGGCAGCTTCTCGGCGGGACGAGCAATCCGGACGGCGTGCCGGTCTACAACACGTGCGCCTCCGCAGGGTACGGGCACAAAACGCCGGACATCTCGCGTAAGGTGGACACCTCTGCAACCGGGGCCTATCGAGACTTCGAGGCCTGGCAGCCCGGCGGCGATGCCGGTGAGCTGGCCCGCTCGCTGCTTGATATGGGAATCCGCGCCATGAAGATCTGGCCCTTTGATCGCTTCGCCCTCGCCAATCACGGCCAGACGATCTCGTTTGCCGAGATCGAAGAAGGATTGCAGCCGTGGCGGCAGGTCCGCGACGCTGTGGGCCTGGAGATGGATATTATCCTGGAGGGGCACGGCTATTGGGCTCTGCAGCCCGCCCGCCGCATCGCGGAGGCGCTTGAGCCCTACAAGCCGGTCCTCCTGGAGGATTTGATGAAGCCGGACAACCCGCGCACGCTGGCCAAGCTGCGCAGTTCGACGCGCACCCCTATCTGTGCGTCAGAGCTGCTTATGAATCGTTACGCTGTCGAGGAGATGATACGGGCGGATGCCTGTGACGTGGTGATGACGGATGTGACCTGGGCAGGCGGCATCACCGAAGCGCGCAAGATCGCCGACATGGCTGAGACCAACAACATGGGCGTGATCTTCCACGACTGCACCGGCCCGGTGACGCTGGCGGCTTCCCTTCACCTGGCCGCCCACGCCACCAATACGTGGATGCAGGAGATCGTGCGCGCGTTTACGCTGGGGTTCTATCTCGACCTGGTCGATCACCCATTTGTGGTGGAGAATGGGCGCATGCAACCGCCTCAGCGTCCGGGGCTCGGCGTCGCATTAAGACCGGAGGCGCTGGAAAGGGACGATTGCGAGATTACAGTCTTGAATTAGGCGTATGGCTCACCCAGTCGTCTGCCCCAGGAAGAGATCCCGGCCTGCAACCAGCGTCTGCATCTTGCTGTCGGCGACCGAGCGCGGCAGCATCCAGAAGCCGCAGTCGGGGTGAATCCACTTGACCCGCTCCTCGCCCAGCAGGTCGACCGCGTACTGAATGCGCCGGGCGACGTCGTCCGGGCTCTCCACTTCGTTGTCCTTGATGTCGATCACTCCGATCCCCAGGGCGACACCCTCGCGCAGGTCGGTGAAGACCTCCAGCTCATCATAGCCGCGGCGGGCGAACTCCAGCACCAGGTGGTCCACGTGCAGGTTGTTGAGGAAGCCGAGCAGGCTGGCCCAGAAGCCGCTCTGGATGCTCTGGCCGCCGTAGTTGCCGAAGCAGAGATGCAGCGCGCGTTCGCCGCGGGCACCGTCGAGCACATGGTTGATCGGCTCATACGCCCAGGCGGCGTCCTCCGGGTTGCCGGTCAGATTGGCCTCGTCGACCTGGAGGACGGGCGCGTCAATGGCCTCGACCTGGCGGCGCAGCACTTCGGCGATGGCCATGGTCAGGCTGGGCAGATCGCTGTAGTGGCGGTCCAGCAGCGTCTTCGCCAGCATGTAGGGCGCGGTCACGGTGAACTTGAGCGGGACCGCGGTCAGCTCCTTCACCATCTGCCAGCTGGAGGGCAGGTCCAGTTCGCCTTCGCCGATCGGCCCTTCGACGATGCCGGCCGGCTGCGAACGGAAGCCCATGCCCTGCTGGGCGCGAAAGTCGGCCACATCCTTGCGGCCCATTTCGCTGGAGATGCCGGACATCGGCCGCACGAAATATTCGATCATCCCGTTCGTCTCAGGGTGGTTGACGTCAAAACGGGTCAACTCGCCGTCGGAGATCACATCCAGCCCGGCCAGTTCCTGCGTCTTGAGGACGACGAGAACGGCGTCGCGCAGATTGGGGACGGACGGATAGGCGGCCAGCCAGGCCGGCAAGGGATAGCTGCCGACGACGGTTGTTTGGATGGAGGGTGCGGTCATTGGGCGCTCCTGGTGTAGAAAATGTAGTTTCGGCTCAATTTATTGTATCGGATAATAGGTTCTATCCAATGATTGCTGAAAGACGCTTGGCAAGGTCATCAAAATCCTCGGGCCATTTTTGCAGGATAGCGTATATGCGACGGGCTGCCTGTTCGGCCAACGGCTTACGCTCCCCCCTCGTCATATCCCTCGGTAAAAGCAAGTGCAGTTTCCATCCACCCGCCGCTAAGGAGATTGCCCAACCCCTGGGACGTGCGCAACTCCCCTGCCCGCGGCAGTTCTGCAACAGGACGAATGATGGCGTCGTCTGCCTCTTCGAGGCGGCAGACGACGGAGGTGTTTTTGAACGTCTCATCGTTCACCATCGTCAGCAGATCCGGCGAATGGGTGGTGGTGATCACCTGAAACCCTTGCTTTGCGGTCTGCTTTTCGATCAGTTCCAGCAGGAGCCACTGTCGCGCTGGATGGATACCGTTGTCGATTTCTTCGAAGAAATAGAGACCGTTCGGGTCTGGTCCCAACAGCAGTGCCAGCATGGCCAGGAATCGCAGCGTGCCGTCCGCCGCGGCGCAGGCGGACACCTTCCTCCCGTCCGCTTCGAGGAAAGCGAGATGGACCCTGCCGGATGGGTCGGTTGGAAACTCGAAGTCCCGCACATCCATTGGCGTCAACTCGCTTATCCACGCAACCAGCGTCTCCTTGCGCTGCGAGTCTTCGCAGATCGCCTGCAGCACCGTCGGCAAATGCTCGCCGCGATCGCCCAGCACGGTCTGGCCCGGGAAAGCGGGCTGCCGCAACTGATACGGCTCCAGATCCAGGAAACGCATTTTGGCAAGGACTTTCTTTAGTCCGTCGGCGTAATACTCTTGCACCCACGGCGACATTTTGTGTCCTTGAATTTGGGTCAGCCCTGGTTGGTTCGGCCTTCCCTCGGCGTGAGCAATGTCGTCTATCCCTGCAGCATCTCTTTTCTTCCTTGGGAGCAGGTGCAAGACATCGAATTGCACATTGACAGGTCCGTCGCCGACCGAAGTACTCGTAAAGATAGTCCCCAATTGGGTCTTGAGTGTTTCCCTATTCACCCGGAATGCGGCGTCTCCGGATTCATTCCTGCCAACCACGATTTTGTAGACAGCGTCCTTCTCTTCGACCTGCAACGAGAATGAAGGCTGGCCGAAGCGGATAATCTCTTCCATTGCGCCGCGTATCCCAGCCCATTCAATCTGACCGCCATCGCCGTATTTCCCGCCAATGATCTCCGCCAACGTGTAGCCGCGGCCGACGCCGTGCAGGAAACGGAACGCGTCGCGGATATTGCTCTTGCCGCTGGCATTGGCGCCGACGATGACGGTGAAGGGGCCGGCGCGCAGCGTCTCGTCGGCGAAGTTTTTGAAGTTGACGAGTCGAACTGAGGTGATCATGGCGTCTCTCCAAGTCCACACCGCCTGCCGGTGCGGAAAATCATATCACGGGAATACGGGCGGACAATAATAAACAAGCAGGTTGTCTATCGCCCAGTACAACTATCAAGAGGAGGTGAGGTAGAAGGCAGGCGCTTCACAAGTACAGAACCTGTGCCACCGTTTGGCATCATCAACTTACGCGGATTTAACCTGCCCGACTACGAATGACGCTCTGAAATGCTGGAATACTCTCCACAGCAGACTGATGTTGGCAAATGTATCGGAACGCGGTACACTATCGTATGATTCAGACGTTTCGACACCGAGGGCTTCGGCGTTTGTATGCACGCGGGGACTCTAGCAAAGTGCGTGCTGACCAAGCGGATCGGATAGCGCTTGCTTTGGCCGACCTTGACAGCGCCAGCAAACCATCAGACCTCGATCTTCCAGGCTATCGGCTTCATCCCTTGAAAGGAAATCGGAGAGGGTATTGGAGCATTTCAATTTCTGCCAACTGGCGGATCGTCTTCCGTTTCGAAGATGGTGACGCCTACGACGTCGACTTGATTGACTACCACTGAAACGAGCTGACAATCATGGCTATGAGAAATCCGCCGCATCCTGGCCGCAGCATAAAGGAAAACTGTCTGGACCCGCTTGACCTCAACGTCACTGAAGCGGCAAAGGTGTTGGGCGTAGCCCGGCATACACTTTCGCGCGTGCTGAATGGCCGCGCAGCCATTTCACCGGAGATGGCCATTCGCCTGGAGAAGGCCGGCTGGTCGAACGCCGGATTCTGGCTGCAGCGGCAGACCGCCTATGATCTGGCGCAGGCGCGCAGAAACGAAGACCAGATCAGAGTCGAGCCCTACCGGCCCCAGGCGGTTTGACCGAGAAGCAGACGGAATTCTCTCACTTCTATCTCCTCTTGACTCTCTCCTGAGCAGTTCCAGTTTGTCTTTTCGCCGGAATTGGTAAACACTGCACCTGCGCAGCGCGCCGCGACCGCCGCTCCACCCAACCACCACTCCGAACGCAGGTGACCATGTCTAACGAAACCCAACCTTCACCGGTAGCAGCCTTTCGCGCCAGGATGGCGGCGGGCGATATCTGTATCGGCGCTTCGATCACGCTGACCGACCCGCACGCTACCGATGCCCTCGGCGATTCGGTCGACTTTTTCTGGATCGACATGGAGCACAGCATGATGAGCGCGGAGGCGCTGAGCGGGCACTTTCTGGCAGCGAAGTCGAGAGGCAGGCCGGCGCTGGTGCGCGTGCCCGGCAGCGGCACGCCCTTTATCAAGCCGGTGCTGGACGCGGGCGCGGACGGGATCATCGTGCCGCAGGTACGCTCGGCCGCCGAGGTGCAGGACGTGGTGAACAGCTGCCGCTACCCTCCCCTGGGCAAGCGCGGCTATGGGCCGCGTGTGCCCGCCAACTATGGGCGCGACGGCGGCAACGACTACATCGAGCGGGCCAACCGGGATATCTTCGTGGCCGTCCAGATTGAGAACGCAGAGGCTTTCGACGCCCTGGACGATATCCTGGCCATCGCCGGGCTGGACTCGATCGCGCTGGGGCCGTGGGATCTTTCGGCGTCGCTGGGGTTGCTGGGCGATGTGGAGCACCCGACGGTGATCGAGGCGGTGGACAGCATCATCGCCCGCACGCGTGCGGCGGGCCTGTTCGTGGGGGCCGGCATGGCGCCGGACGCGCGCTTTGCGCTCGGCATGGCGAAGCGCGGTGTGCAATGGTTACAGGTGGGCGATGACTGCGGCTATATGATCCTGGCGATGGACCAGATTACGGCTGAGGTGAGGAGCCAGCTGTAGCGGGTTTGCGACTGCAGGGAAATCAACTCAGGCCCGCCGTCCCCTTGGTGCGCGTATGGATATAAGAAAACCGTCCCAGCAATCTTGCTGGGACGGTTTTGCTTTTGCGATGAGTTGAACTGAAATTGACGAAGACAGAGATATGCACTCTGCCGTTACAGCGCTCTGATGGCTGGTACCGTCGTTAGTACACATCTCGTCTATGCCCTACGCGTAGCACCACAATCGTCCTGTCAACATCCTGAACGTCGCAGATGATGCGATAGCCTCCAACGCGAAAACGCCAAAGGCCACTCATGTCACCCCTCAGCATCTTCGCGCGGCCTAGCTGTCGTGGGTCGGAGGCTCTCGCGATACGGCCGGTCAACTCCTCCTGGATACGTTGCGCTGTTTGCCTGTCTAATCTCCGCAACTGACGCCTAGATGCGGGAGCGTACCTTATCGTCCAAGCCAAGATCGGCTCTTATCTCTTCGTCACTGTACGTTCGCTCCACGCCTTGACGAATCCGGTCCGCCGATGCGCTCGCCAAGTAATAGTCCTCGGTCTCTTCCAATCCGCGCTCGATAATTTCACGCAGATAGAAGTCCCGTGATCGACCGGCATCTTCCACCAGTTCGTCAACAGCGCGCCGCAGTTCCGGCAGGGCCCACAGTAAGAACCGATGCGCCAGAGACACCATATTCGCTCGAACTATACCCATTTGCTGTCCTCCTGCACGCAAATTGTCCAAGAGCAGTCAAGGCCTTTTCATCCTGATATGTCCGGCCTTTTGTCCTGCATTCGCTGACACGCGCTGCGACAATTGTACATCTGTTCAACTTAATCGTCCAGCTTTGCAGACGGCTTCCTTGCTGCAGAGAGTCTTCAACCCGATGGCGGGCAGTGCTGGCACAGTATTCTTTTTTTCCTTCTCAACTCTCCCAGTCCGGAATCTCCACCATCTGCCCGCCTTGGAGTGCGCTTTGGTGCGCGCACATGCCGGGCAGGGCCATTCTCAGGGCGGCGTGGATGTCGATGGGGGGCGGGGTGTCGTCGCGGATGCAGGCGAGGAAGTCCTGGACCATCATGTACTCGGCTGTGCCGTGCCCGCCCTGGGTTGCCTCGGGCGGGGCGTCGGTCACGTTTTCGGTGATGGGCATCTCGATCATGTTGTTCAGATGCGGCACTGAATCCAGCCATACGTTGGTTTGCAGGGGGCTGGTGGGCGGGCGCGAGGTCTCGAGAGCGCCGTCGGAGCCGTAGATCGAGTAGTAGTGGAACATCGGCTCGCGCGTGATGCCGAAGGCGACCAGGATCTTGATCACGCCGCCGCTGGCCGTCTGCAGAATCGCCACCTCCGTGCCGGATTTAACGCGCACGGGCAGGTCTTCGGTTCCGCTGGTGACGCGCATGGCGGTGGCCGCGACGCAGCGCTCGCCGGTCACTTTGAGCAGCGGGCCAAGGCTGTGGGTGCAGTAGTGGATGGGCGGCATCGAGGCGCGCCAGGTGGGGGCGCCGTCCGCCTGGCGCAGCAGATGGCGCGTGTCGTGGATGTATTCGGCTTCGGCGTACATGAAGCTGCCCAGCAGGCCCTGGCGCCACATCTCCCGCCAGCTCAGAATGTGCGCCCAATAGCAGCAGTTCTCGGCCAGCATGAACTTCTGGCGCGGGTGGGCCTGCACTGCGGCGAGGATCTGGCGGCACTCGTCCATGTTGGCGGCGAGGGTGACCTCCTGCAGGACGTGGCAGCCGGCCTCGAGCGCGGCTACTGTGTGCTGGCAGTGCAGGGGGACCGGCGAGGCGACGAAGACGATGTCGAGCCCGTGCGCCAGCATCTCGTCGTATGCGCTGCACTGGCGGGCCTGGGGAAAGAGCGCGCCGAACCGCTCCAGGGCGCCGGTGTCGATATCGCAGCCGGCGACCACATCGCAGTCGGGCATGAGGTCGAAGACGCGCGCTGGGCCGAGGCCGCGGTACAGCCCGACAACGCCTACCCGATAATTGCGCATGGCGAAACTCCCTTCAAAAGAGAGGAGAGGGTGGCGAGGCGTGAGGGGCGCGCAGTTCTTGCCTGCTTCTCACGCCTCTTTGCTCGTTTCCCGGTTCACGCCGGCGACGGCCTGACGCAGGCGCGCGGCGCAGTCGATGCGGCGGCCGGTCGCCATCGATTCCTGCGCGGCGAAGGGGATGATCATGCCGGTCAGGATGGAGCGCGGGTCGTAAGCCCCTGTGGGGTTGGACCGGAGCCAGGCGACGAAGTCGCGGTGGATGCGGAAATCGGCGCCGCCGTGTCCGCCGACGGCGGGAGGCAACTCGATCGATTGCGGCTCCTCGCCGTTGCGCCACAGCGTCACCGCTGCCGGTGTCTGGCCTGCGCGCACGCTGTGCATCACCACTTCCACCTGCCCTTCGGTGCCGTTGACAATATAGCGCCGCTCGTAATCGGGCCCGGAGGTGGTGAGGTGGAGGGTATAGAGGACGCCGTTGGAGAGCAGGCCGGAGATGGAGCAGGCGTCGCCGGCGGTCATGGGCCTGTCGTCGCCTTCTGTCCAGATGTTGCGCGTGATGGTGGCTGTACAGTCCAGGACCTCTGCGCCGAGGCAGTGCTGGATGGTGTCGGTGTCGTGGGTGAGTTTGCCTTCGACGAGGGTGGAGGAGGGCGGCGTTCTGAAATGCGACCACACGCCCTGCGACCAGCGGTTGCCGGTGTTGACATGGCCGAGCACGCTCTGGATGCGGCCGAGGCGACCCTCGTCAATGATGCGCTTCATGGCCAGCGTAGCGGGAAAGCGGCGCAGGTTGAAGCCGATGAAGAGGGGATAATTGTGGCGCACCACCTCCTGATACAGCGCCACGGTTTCCTCCCAGGAGAAGGCCACGGCCTTTTCGAGGAAGACGGGGATGCCGCGCTGCAGGGCGGCGAGCGCATGTTCGACGTGGTCGACGGCGTAGCTGGCCACGAGTACGAAGTCGAGGTCGGGCGTATCGGCCAGCATCTGGCGGTAGTCGTTGTAGAAGGCGGGGCCGAAGCGCTCCTCTTCCTCGGCGGTGGGATCGCGCGGGTCGGCCACGGCAACACAGCGGACCTTCGCGTCCTCCATCGCCTCGAGACTGTCCATGTGGTAGCGTCCCCGGCGGCCAAAGCCGATGACGGCGAAACGAAATGTTGGTGTTGTCATAGTCGTTCCTAGCCTGTAGTTCGTGGTGAGTGGCGTGTACGATTCGCTGCAGTTCAGATGCCGCGCAGGTCGGCCACCACGCCATGCGCTTCGGCTTCGTAGAGCTTCCAGATGACGCGCAGGCTTTGCAGGCTGCGGCGGGCGTCGGTGAGCGGGGGAAGGTCGTGCTCGAGGCAGTCGACGAAGTGGATCAGCTCGTTCTCGAGATGCTTGCCCACGGCGGTTTCGAACAACACCTGCTCGCTGCCTTTCTCCACCTCTAACGCGCCCCGATGGAGCAGCAGTCTCCCCTGGCTGATCTGCCCTTCCAACATGCCCTCGGTGCAGTGGGCGTGAAATGAATATTTGAGGCGCGTGCCTTTGGCGCCCCATGTGCCGAAGTGGTAGCCGAGCGCGCCGCTGGCGAATTTGAGCGAGACGTTGGATGTGCCCTCGCCCTCCATCCAGGGCGTGCCGTAGTTGGTGCCGGTATGCGTGCCGGAGACGGGCTGCCCCATCCAGGCGAGCAGGATGTCGATATAGTGGCAGCCGTGGCTGAAGAGCTGGCCGCCGCCGAGCGTCTCTTTGCGGTGCATCCAGCTGCCCGGCTCGCCTTGCGTGTGCTGCTCGGTCCAGATCGAGAGCTGGAAGAGGTCGCCGTAGGTCCTGGCCTTGAGCAGGCGCTCCATCTCAACGACGATGGGGTGAAACCGCATGCAGTAGGCGACCATGAGAGTGCGGTCGGCGCGCTCGGCTGTTTCGATCAGGTCGAGGCATTCGGCTTCAGAGTTGGCCAGCGGTTTCTCCATAAGCAGATGTTTGCCGCGGCGCAGCAGGTCGATGCCAATGGGATGGTGGAGGTGGTGCGGCACGGCGAGGATGGCGGCGTCGATGTGGTCGAGGACCTGGCGGTAGTCGGCCGCGACGGTTTCGCAGCCCATCAGGTCGGCGGTTGCCTGCGCGCGCGGCAGGTCCGGGTCGACCGCGGCGGTAAAGAGGGCGCGACCCTGCAGTTTCTCAAAAGCCGCGCGGTGGGATTGACCCATGCCTCCGCAGCCGATCAGGCCGATGCGGATCATAACAGCTGTTTTCAGTGGTTAGTTTTCGGTTTCCAGTCTTTCGTAGCTGCCGCGTGCGAGCAACGTTGCGTACCCTTCAATGCGCTCTTCATACCGGCCATCATTATACCCATCGCTATGCGCTTCCGGTAAGGAACAAACCTTCGCGGCACTTTTGCGCTCTTGAACCGAGTCAGGCATTCAAACACTCGAACGCCTGGGAAATCCCGTAGAGAATCGCCGAGAGACCAGCCCAATCCGTTCCTTGCAGCGTTTGGGATTATGTCCGGAACCACCTTGGTATCCGTTGCGAAGTTTCTTCTACGGTATTGGAGGTCCAGATTCTTGCGTAGAATAAAGAGGACTGTTCGTCAGCGTAGTTTTGCTCTTTCGCTTCACAACTGACGGTGGTGAACAGAAGCCGCGATTCAGACCGAAATCTCTACCCCTTGATTCCGGTGCGCGCGATGCCCTGGATGAAATGCTCCTGGCCGATGAAGAACATGACGATGATGGGCAGAATACTGATGACGGCGCCGGCCTGGATCAGTTCCCAGCGGCCTCCGGCCTGGTTGGTCAGCAGCGTCAGCCCAAGGGTGATGGTCATGGTCTCGACTTTGGTGAGGAAGATCAGCGGCCCCATGAGGTTGTTCCAGGAGCCGAGAAAGGTGAAGATGCCGAGCGTGGCGAGGGCAGGCTTGGAGAGGGGCAGGAAGATTCGGTAGTAGATCTGGATGAAGTTGCAGCCGTCGATGCGCGCCGCCTCCACCAACTCTTGCGGAATCGTCAGATAGAACTGGCGCATCAGGAAGATGCCGAAGGCGGTGCCGAAGAAGAACGGCACGGTGAGGGGAAGGTGCGTGCCCAGCCAGCCGATGTCGCGATAGAGCTTGAAGAGAGGAATGAGCGTCACGTGGAAGGGAATCATCATCGTGGCAAGGATGATAGCGAAGATGACATTGCGGCCGGGGAAGCGCATACGAGCGAAGGCGAAGGCCGCCATTGAGCAACTCAAGAGAGAACCGACGGTGGCAAATACGGCAATTCTGATGCTGTTTAAGAGGAAGAGGTCAAAAGGCAGCACGTCGAAGAGTTTCGGGTAGTTCCCCCACTGCAGCGGAACAGAAATCCACTTCGGAGGCAGCAGCAGCACCTCGCCCGGCTCCTTGAGCGAAGTGGAGATCATCCACAGTAGAGGCAGGAGCATAGTGAGGCCAACGATGGCAAGCACGGAATAGAGCAGCACACGCCCCGTGATGTACAGGATTCTGTAGGTCGTCAAACCATCGGGCGCGGCGGTGGTCACGCCCGGCATGGCCGTCGTGCTGGTCTCACCAATCGGCGTTGCGTCTTGTGCGCTCATAGTTGTTGTGCCTCAGAGTTCGTAATGGACCCAGCGCTTCTGGAACCAGAACTGGAACAGTGTCAGACTGACGATGATAACGAAGAGCACATAGGCCAGCGCGGAGGCGTACCCCATGTGGAAGTTCTCGAAGCCCTGCTGAAAAAGATAGTAGACGATCGTCTTGGTGGCGTTGACCGGCCCGCCTCGGGTCATCACATAGGCCTGGGCGAAGACCTGGAAGGAGTTGATCACCGACAGGGTGAGGACGAAGAAGGTGACGGGCGAGAGCAGCGGGATGGTGATGTTGACGAATTTGTGCCAGGAATTTGCGCCGTCGACGGTGGCGGCCTCGTAATAGTCCTGGGGAATGCCTTGCAGGCCGGCGATGAAGATGACGATGTTGTAGCCGAGGCCATGCCAGATGCTCATGATGATGATGGCCGGCATCGCCCAGGTGACACTGCTCAACCAGCGCACGCCGCGGAAACCCAGGAAGCGCAGCAGCTCGTTGACGAGGCCGAAGTCTGACTGGTAGAGCCAGAGCCAGAGCACTGAGATGGCGACCACAGAGGAGACGACGGGCAGGAAGTAGATGGTGCGAAAGACGGCTACAAACCGGATCTTCTGATTGAGCGCGATCGCCAGCATCAGCGCCAGCACCGTACCGGTGGGGACAGTACCCAACACGTAGAAGCCGGTGTTCTTGATCGTAATCCAGAAGAGCGGATCCTCGGTGAGGAGTTCGATGTAGTTGTCGAAGGCCTGCCACTTGGGCGTGCTCAGGAGGTTCCAGCGGGTGAAGCTGTAATAGAGCGAGGCCAGCACCGGGCTGGCGGTAAAGACGATCAGCCCTATGATGGTGGGCAGGATGAGGATGTAGGCTTCGATCGCTTCCCGGCCCCGGTTGCTCCCCAGAAAATCGCGAAACCTGCCGCGGGCGGGCGTCGTAACGGCGCTCATAACAGTTTCTCCCAACTGCGAGAAGAGAGAAAAGAGGAGTCAGCCTCGCTCTTTTCCCTCTTCTCCTCATTCATTTCTCAATGTTCGCTATCCAAGCAGTTCTTCGCGGGAGCGCTCGAGGACGGCGTTGACACGCGACTCGAGCGCGTCGGTCGCCTCTTCCACCGTCTTGACCTGCAACATGGCCGCCTCCTGTTCCTCGACGGCGATGCTGGCAATCTCACCTTCAGCCGGGCCGTTGAAAACAGGCGTCGCGTCTTTCAGCAGCTGGTTGAGGATCCACAGCTGGGTCGGCGGATCGGTGCGATCCTGGACGTAGATCAGGTTCTCGGCGGTAGGAATATGGGCGGGGAAGGGGAAGATCGTCTCGGCGTACATGACAGCGCCGTCCCCCATCGTCAGCCACTTGATGTATTCCCACGACTCATCCTGGTGCGGGGCGGAACTGGTGATCGAGATACCGTTCTGATAGGCGTCGATCGTGTTCTGGCCGGTAACGGGATGCGCGGGCGGCGTGAAGACGTCCCACTCGAACTCCTCGATCTCGGAGAAGGAGGGGATCATCCAGTCACCCATGACGGCGAAGGCGACGCGGCCGGTTTCAAAGGGGTTGAACTGCAGATTGGCTTCGGGCGGCATTGCGATCTTATGTTCGTTGACCAGGTCGGTCATCCACTGGAAGGCCTCCATCGGCGCTTCATCTTTGATGAGACAGGCGTTGTAGTCTTCGTCATAGAAGGCGCCGCCGGCCTGGAAGATCCAGAAATTCATGCGACTATTGCCGTCGACCGGTTTGTCCATGCCATAGGACTCGGCCGAGCCGTCGTCGTTGATGACGGTGAACTCTTTGCCGACCTCGACAATCGTGTCCCAGGTCCAACTCTCATCCGGGTCGGGGATGCCCTTTTCGGCGAACCAGTTCTTGTTCCAGAACCACATGGTGCCGGAGTGCCAGACGGTGGGGAAGGCGTGGAGGTCACCGGTGCCGGTGCGAATCTGGCCGGACTGCCAGCGGCCTTGCGTGATCGCGCCCTCGTAAAAGTCGTTGAGGTCGATGCCATCGCGCTCGATGAAGGGATCGAGCGGGATCGTCACCCCGTTGTGCGCAAACCGCACGTGATAGTAGGGGGAGTGGTGCATGATGTCGGGGGATTCGCCGGCCGCGGTGGAGGCCAACATCTTCTGCCAGTAGTTGGCCCAGGAGGTGATGTCCTCCTGCAATGTGATGTTGGGGTTGGCCTCCTGGAATGCTTCCTGCAGGGCGCCCTGTTTCTCTACCTGGAAGCCCCAGTAGGCAAGCCGCAGTTCTACGGCCTCCATGCCGGTGTCGTCGCCGGAGTCCATTGCCTCGCCTTCGGAGGCGGGCGCGGGCCCGCCGCAGGCCGCTGTCGCCATGACGCCGGCGGTTGCCGCGGCGGCCTGCAGGAATGAGCGTCGCGACAGCCTCTTGTTGGCCAATGCGTTGTTTTCCATCATCTGTTTCTCCTTAGGTCGATTGAGCCGGGCTGAATGTAGGTTTCGAGGCGGGGAAAGCTGTTGAGGCAAAATAGTAACATATTGTGAGAAGATGTCAAACGGGTTTCCCGCGGCCGGGGTATGCGGTTGATGCAGAGGGCGTTCGCCTTTCATGCCCGCCAGGAAGATGCCGCGGCCAAAATAGCCGGCAAGAAAAGGAAAAGGACGCCAGGGGTGAACAGGGCCGGTTTCATAGGGGACAGGGCCGTGGCTCGGTTTGGCATGGCAAAGCATGGTAGAGTAGCATTGCGGACTGTTCGGGCCAGGGGAGCGCCGGAGCGCCTTTATGTCATGGGGAATTCGGCGTACATTCGCGGCAAGGCGCGGCCCGGCTTGGCATGCGCAGGATAAAGGAAAGCTCGCGGTGCGTTACGGGGCAGGTCGATGAGTTGCCGGGCGCGGCGGGCGGAAACGGAGGAGAAAACATGGCGGTTACAGTGGGGAAACGAGGAACGACATGAAGGGCGTTGGAGCGTTTCTGGACACGGAGACAACAGGGCTGACGAGCAACGATGAGGTAATCGAGTTTGCCATCGTCCTGTTTCGTTACGACGTAGCGCGTCGAAAATTACGCGTGATTGACCGCTATCGCGGCTTGCGGGAGCCGTCATGCGCGATCGACCCTGGCGCGGAGGCGGTGCATGGAATCTCGTTTGACCAGGTGCGGGGCAAACGGCTGAAAGACCGGGCGGTGCGGCGGATTTTGAGCAAGGCGGACTTTCTGGTCGCGCACAACGCCGCTTTCGATCGCCGGTTCGTGACGAAGCTGTACCCCGAAACCGAGGCGATGCGCTGGCACTGTTCCATGAACGGGATCGGTTGGAGGAAGAAGGGGTTTACCTCAAAAGGATTGCAGCAGTTATTGGCGGCGCACGGCATCAAGGTGAAACGGGGGCACAGGGCGCTGGATGACGTGACGGGCGCGCTGAATCTACTTGCGCAAACGGATGCCAAAACCAGTCAGATCTATCTGGCGGAACTACTGGATGTCGAACCGGACGAGGTGGAGCGGGCGTAGCAAGGCAAATTAGGCTAAGGCGCTGAAAGCTGTCAGGGGCTTGGTGATAGCCATAGTTTTGTTGTCAGTTTATGGTTTTTTTCGGCACCGGTTGATAAAAGAGGGCGCGGCGGAAACCATTGCAGTCGACTGCCCCGCGTCAGCCTTTGATGCCCGTCAGAGAGATGCCGCGCACGAAGTAGCGCTGCAGCAGGAGGAAGACGAGCAGCACGGGCAGCGTGACGACGACGGAGCCGGCCATCAGGCGGGGCCAGCTGGTGTACCACTGCCTCTGTACGAGGGCGACGCCGAGCTGGACGGTGAAGAGATGTTTGCGGTCGAGGAAGATGAACGGGCCGAAGAAGTTGTTCCAGGAGGCCATGAAGGAGAAGACGCCGAGGGTGGCCAGGGCCGGTTTCATCAGGGGCAGGGCGATGCGCCGGTAGATGCCGAATGAGCTGCAGCCGTCGATGCGGGCGGCGTCTTCCAGCTCGATGGGCAACGAAAACATGAACTGGCGGAGAAGGAAGGTGCCGTAGGCGGAACTGAGCATGGCGGGCACGATCAGGGGCAGATGTGTGTTGACCCAGCCGACGCGGTGCATGACGATGTAGAGCGGGATCACGGTGACGGCATAGGGCACCATCATGGTCGACAGGACGATGATGAAGAGGACATTCTTGCCGGGAAAATCGAGCCGGGCGAAGGCAAAGGCGGCGAGTGAAGATGTGATGAGCTGGCCGCCGACGCCGAGAACTGCGATCTTGACGCTGTTATACAGGAATAACCCAAAGGGCTGGTTCAGGAAGAGATCCCCGTAGGCCTCCAAGGTAGGCTCAAGCGGAAGCCAGGTTGGTGGAATCTGAAAGGCCTCGAATTCGGTCTTGAAAGAGGTTGAGATCATCCACCAAAAAGGCGCCAGCGCGGCCAAACCCAGCACAATCAGCAGAATATGCGTAACGGTATTGGCGATGAGCTGTTGTTGTCTGCTGCTGGCCACACGCTCAACGCGCGCCGCGCGCATGGTTGAAGCTCTTTGCACGGGTATCCCCTTATCGGTGCCGCTTTCTCAATAGTGTACCCACAGCCTGGCCAGGCGCACCTGGATCATGGTGATTGTGAAGATGACGAGAGCAAGGATCCAGGCCATGGCCGAAGCATACCCCATCTTGGAGCTGCCGAAGGCCATCTGCCAGAGGTAGTAGATGTAGACGTTGGTCGAATTGATCGGTCCGCCCTGGGTCATAACATAGATGAGGCCAAAGGTCTGGAAGGTGCCGATCACGCTCATGACGAGAATAAAGAACATGGTCGGCGTGAGCAGCGGGATTGTGATTCTGAAGAAGCGGCTGAACGGGCCGGCGCCGTCAATGGTGGCCGCTTCATGGAGATGATCGGGAATCCCTTGCAGCCCGGCCAGATAGAGGACCATATTGTAGCCGAGCCCCTGCCAGACGGTGACCATGGCGACGGCGGGCATGGCCCAGAAGGGATCGCTGAGCCAGTTGGGTCCGTCGATTCCGACCCAGGAGAGACTGTAGTTGATCAGACCAAACTCGCCGTCATACAGCCAGCGGAACATGAGACCGACGGCAACGACGGAGGTGACAAGCGGCAGGAAGAAGGCGAGCCGGTAGAGGTAGCGCATCCTGATTGGCCGGTCGAGCAGAGCGGCCAGAATGAGCGGAAAGGTCACGGAGGGCACGATGATCCAGCCGGCGTATTTGAACGTGTTGCCCAGAACCTTCCAGAAGAGGCGATCGCGACTGACCAGGCGGGCATAGTTTTTGATCCCAACCAGTTCGGGCGGACTGACCATATCCCATGTATGGAAGCTCATGTAGAGGGATGCGGCGATGGGGAGGAAGATAAAGGCGACGATGCCGATGATGAGAGGCGCGACAAAGAGGTAGCCCTCATATCGGTGCCAGCGGATTCCCTGTATTTTTGTCCTGACGGCGAGGCGGGTCAGCGCCTGTGATTGGGCCATAATCTATCCTGCGATATACCCGGAACCGCGCAGTGGGCGGCGACGGCTCCAGATATATCGCAGGCTTGGTCGATTACCGGATCAAGTCTGCCTGCCTGTCCTCTGCAAACGATGTAGCCTGTGGACAGAACGCAAGCGCGCAGGCGATCTTTAGTACTGCTCTTCGTTGGCGTCGGCGAGGATGTCCTCCATCACGACCTGTATTTCGTTGAGCGCTTCGGCGGGCGTCATCTGCCCGAGGAAAGCGGCCTCGAGATTGGGGATGACGGCGGTGCCGAGCAGTTCGCCGTGGTTGACGCCAAGCGAGTCGTTGGCGGCCAGGTCGGAGTTGAAGCAGGCATCGACGAAGACTTCGCCGCCGCGGGCAGCCATCTCCTCGGTTACGAACCCTTCGGGGCGGCCGGCGGGGATGGAGAAGCCGGTTGCGCCCAACACAAGGGCGCCCTCGCCGATCGACATATGCTTGAGGAAGGCAAAGGCGGCGTCGGGATGGTCGGTGTCGGCGACGATGCCGAAGCCGGAGGTCCACATCATGGTTGTGGTGGGGCCGTCCTCGAAAGCACGCGGATTGCGCACGACATGCCAGTCGATCTTGTCGGTATTCTGGAGGAGGGCGACGGTATCGATCGTATGGCTGGCCCACATGGCGATGCGGCCTGTCAGCTGACGCGAGCTGGCGCCCTCGGTGGACAGCTGTTCGGGCGAGGGTGAGATCTCGTGGGTCAGGATGGTGTCCACGAGCCATTCGATCGCTTCGATATTCTTGGGATCGTTGGCCGTGGGCGTGGTGAGGTCCCAGTTCCAGCGATCGAAGTATCCTTTGCCCTCATTGGCCCACATCCAATGTTCGTTTGCCCAGGGCCCGGTCTGCGTCATCCAACCGAAGACCTTGTCCTGCCCTCCGCCGGAGGTCAACTGCTGGCCCATTTCGAGGCAATCGGCCCAGGTCCAGCCGTCTTCGGGGTAGGCAACACCGGCTTCATCGAAGAGTCCCTTGTTGTAGATAACGGCGTGGGTTACGTAGTCCTTGGGCAGGCCGAAGAGCTTGCCTTCGACGGTGTAGAGCTGAAGCAAGGCGGGCGCGACCGGGTCGTCGTCGTAGTCGGAGTCTGCGTCGAGATAGGGATTCAGATCGATCAGGATGCCCTTCTTGCTCCAGATTCTGGGCGGTCCATAGGTGGCCACGATAGCGATGTCCGGAGGATCGCCGGCAGCGATACGGGCGTTGATCTTGGCGAGCATATCCGGCCAGGATCCGATTGTAGGACTGATGAGAATGTCCACGTCGGGCATGACCTCTTTGAACTTGCCGAATGCCTCGCCGTGCACTTCGTCGGGTTCGTAGCCCAGGTATTCGAGCTGGATGCCTTCGGCGGCTGCGCCGCCATCACCTGCGTCATCGGATGCGACCGGAGCGACAGCGGGTTGACAAGCGGCAAGCAGGGTTGCCCCGCCAATGGCGCCGGCTGTCATTTGCAGGAACTGTCGTCTCTTCATGGGCGTAGCGTTCACGGGAATCTCCTCCTGGCATGTTGATGTAGAGACTGCGCGAGGTTGGCCGGTATTCTACAGTACCTGAATTTGGTTTGCAATCTCTATATTTTTGTGGGCAGAGCGGGTGTTCGCGGCGTGGGGCTCTCGTGTGCGTGTTGGATGAGCGTTATACGAGTGTCCACGAGCGTTGACGAGCAGTTGCAATAAGGTTTTCCTATACTTGCAGGCTTGAAAACGGCGCCCAGTGCGGCTTTCGGCGGGCCGGCATGATAAGAGTCGCCAATTTGCGGCCAAGAAACAGCTAGGATCGCGGGCGCTGGTGCTTGAAGGGGACAGAAGCACGCAACAGCGGCCCGTGCGCAGCGATCATCCGGCGTATCGGCATATACAGGATCCGAACGGGGACGGGGTGGTGTGTGAGTAGGTGGAAATTGAGGAAGCGGATCTTGTAATCCGAAGAGGGCGCCGACGCGACGCCGTCTATGGTGCGGGGCTCTCCGTTCCATCGTTTGGAACCAAGAGCCCCTTTATCCCTTTGGCGGTGGTGGCGTTGCTGTTGGAACGCCAATCCGGTTGCGAAACGGTCATCCTTGACTGAGCCCGCAACGCCTGTCGAACTCGAACTTAGGCTGTCCTTGGACCTTTGCTGGAATTTGGAAGGGATATCAACCCGATTCAGCTGTGATCGGGTTGCGCTTTGGCCGTGCTGTCAAGTGGTTGGGTGAGGGAGTGGCAGCGGCCTCGCCCGGCTGCGCTGGCCTGCCCGGCCCGGCCGTTTGGGGGATGGACATTTGTGCAGGGTGGTTTCGGAGCGCGCAGCCAGCGCTCGGATTGCGCCCCTGGATACCGTAGCAGAGGAGCATACGCTATGAGAAAAAACTATGACGAACGACGCGCCTTTCAGTGGCTTAAGAGCCAGGGGTACACCGACATTCGCGACCTGTCTTCAGATGGACTAGACCCGCCGGATTTTGTCGTTGATGGTCGTATCGGTGTCGAAGTGCGACGATTGAATTGGATGATCGAGGTCAACGGAAAGTATCTGGGAGCAGAGTCGCTTGAAAAGCCCCTGGAAAGAACGATTAGAAAGGTACTGAACGATGTTGGAGAGCCGCCAGGCGGGTACAGCGTAGATGTGTCGTGTGATCTGCTGGCTACCTCTCTGCCCGAAACAGAAGTGACCGAGGAGCAAGTCGGGCAAGCCGTTGATGAGTACGTTAACATTCTCAACAAGGCTTTGCAGTCTGGTGGGGCTCCGGAGAGTTGGTGGGCACATTTGAAGGGCAGTTTGGATATGCGCTTTCACCCGTTCTTAGCTCCGGGGCCAGGCAAGTTTAATTTGATGCCGGTTGAAGCGGCAATGCACTTGCGCGGGTGGGTGGTCAAGGATCTGGTTGACAACATCAGGCGCTGCATTGCAGTCAAAACCAAGAAGATAGAGAATATAGTTCACCTTTACCTGGAGTGGTGGCTTGTGCTGGTGGAACGCGACCTTTACGCGCCAGGGGATTCGGACGACAGCTGGATAACAGTTCGAAATGGCTTGGGCGATACGAAACCCTGGTCGAGAATCGTTGTGCTCAGTGTGACGCAGCCCTCAACGCACGTCGATGTGATTTGAGTGAGCAGCGAATCCTTTTCGAATGACCCCTGGCCATATTTTTCGGCATAACGCCAAGGCGGGCGAAATTCGCCCGCCCTGGTGGCGCGCTCTCAGGTGGTTTTTCGGCCCTTCAGGTACTTACATGCCTTGCGGGCGCGGGCCGGGCGCAGTGGCTGTCTTGCGCATCGGTTATGCGGGGTGCGGGCGGGGTGGTGTGTGGGCAATAGTGAATGGAGAGAATCGATGAACCACCCCCATGTTATTGCGCTGATCTACAGAGTCGAACACGGCAGTTCGGTTGACTACGAAAGAGCGGGCCCCTTGCGCTTCGACGATGACCCGAGGTTTCATCTGACCGTGGAAGACAATTGTGCCCGTTTCGAGATGAAGGAACATTACGCGGACGTAGGCGAAGCCCGCGATGCCATTGAATCATTCATACAGATGTGGGAATTCGATGCCGGAGTTCGATTGGGTCCAAACGCGTTCAGCTTGCTCTACACAAACGCCGAAATAATAGACCGGAATCCTTCACCGCCCAAAACCGGCACAGGAAGACTCCAAGTGGGCGGCGGCCACGTGGCAAGCAACGTCAGGTTTGGAGGCAAAGTCAGGATCGGACTACCCCACTATCCCTCTCCCCCAGAGAGGGGCACACTTGACCCCGATGATGACTACGTGGTCAAGATGAAGCGCCGATATGACAAATATCGTTTGGGGCGGACAACACTGCCGGACGTAGCATATTTCTGCGTGACGGTTCTGGAAGACAAATATGGGGACCTCCCCGCGGCTGCCAAAGCGTGCGGCATCAGTAAGAGCGTGCTCAAGGAAGTTAAGGCATTGTCGTCATATAAAGGCGGGGAGGATTCACGCAAATCTGACGGCTTTGACGTTGAGTTTACAAGGGAAGAGAAACGATTTCTGAAGAGAGCCCTCAAGGAGATCATCATCAGAGCGGCGCAGGTAGCCGCTGACGGCAGCCAGCGCCATCCCCAGATCACGATGGCAGACCTGCCGCGCCTTTAGAACGCGGCGGCACGGCATTGCGCCCGTGCGCAGCGAGCATCCGGCGTATCAGTATATGCGGGACTCGGACGGGGATGAGGTTGTGTGCTAGTAGGTGGAAGCTGAGAAAGCGTCTCCCGCAATCAATCTGTGGTGCGGAGCTGTGCACGGCCAGCCGCGTCTTCGGGGTGGTTAGAGTTGCACCATGTCACGCAGAATGGTGCTGGGCGTGCTCAGCTAGGCTCACGAACATTTCGGTAGAGAGACTTGCTCAATTGGGCTGCCGCCTGTACCGGAGCTTACCACAAGGCTCGGCACGTATCTTTGCTTCGCGGAATTACAGGAGTCGCCTGGGCCGTCATCCCACTCGTACAAGTGGGCACGGATGGTGTTGAGTGTGCGGCCAAGAAGAAATGCGACCGGCCAAGGACATCGCAACAGCAGATGCACTGTGGTGGTCTGAAACTGAGCAGCCCGTTCGCGTATGAGTTGTGAGGCTTCACCAATGATTGCCTCTGCATCCTCCGGGTTGAGGTTGTCGTCCCGGATCGGGCGAACGTGAAACGCGCTTGCAAAAAGGTTCCCGTTCGCTGCGACAAGCTCGTCAAAAGCAGCGTTGCTCGGCGGCGAGCGCAGGTCCAGATACACGAGGATCTCTCCGGACGGCGCACAGGCCGTTGAGACCGTCTTCACGTTCAACAACCGGTTCGACACATCCGGCGCAGGCGGGTTGCCATTGAGAACCCAGACGCGACCTTCGGTGTTGATGACTTCTGTGCGCCCGAGGAGAGTGGTGGGCAGCGCGGCTCCGAGTGCATAGGCGGCCGAAAGATGTGCGCCGCCGCTCAGTCGCGCGTGCCTGGCACCCGCGTCCTGGAGAAGTTGAGGAAGGCCGGCGAGGAACAACTGGAGGTCCTTCAAACCCTGCCGGTGCGGCAGGCGTTTGCCTCCAACTGACGGCCGCAGCCGCAGAATCAGATCTGCGTCGCCCTGTGCGGCGGAGGGTGCAACGCGTGTCTGTACATCCAGAGTGATCACCCCTTCCGCGGCCTTCACATCCTCCTTGACCGCCTGCATGCGTCTCCGGCAGTGTGCATGGGCCGCAGCCGCTTTCTGAGACGGCGTCCGCGCCGGTGTCTGGTTGAGACGTTTCAGCGTCCCCGGAGGCTGTGCCAGGAGTCGATCGGGGGCGTCAAAGTCAAGTTTCTCTTTCTTGTGTTCGATTAAGGACATTACTGATAGCGTGAAAACCGGGTTTTTTTCAAGGTGAAGCAGTTTTGGCAGTTCGATTTTACGTACGACTTTGGAGTATTTTATTTCGGGCGTCGCCAGCAGGACTGCTCCAGAGAGGCCGGATTCGAGCGCCTCGGCGAGACGATGTTCTGTATCTCCCGGCGGCAAGTCACTCCGGTCGTGCCAGACCGGGACACCAGCCGCTCGCAATGCCCATGCGATGTCGGCCGCGTGTGTGGAGCCGTCGCTCTGGCGGTAGGAGATAAAAACGGGTCCACGAGGATCGACAGCTTCACGGGCAGCCTGACTTGTGCGGTATCCCGAAAGTCGGCGGAGGAGGTTCTGCAGTCTGCTACGCGTCACAGGTCGCCTCTTTTGCACGGCGCAACTTCCCGTCGATGAGCACCCAGAGCCCTAGCGTCCAGTCATCCCTGCTGCGCGCCATAATTATGAGGATTGGATTGGGACAGCAATAGGAAGCGTCGTTCCCGATTTTTGCCATCTGGCGCCGGTCCTGGCGGGACGGGCTCGTGCGTCCTCTGGGGTGGGAATGCCATTCTCCAAGATAATACTGTTGTTCAGGCCACCTTCGTTGCAGCGCCTTGCTCAGCCCCGTGTTCCGCGTGAATTCGGTAGGCGTCGACTGCGAGCCCGGCGGCGGGCCCAGCGCTTCGTTCACATGTGCCAGCGCCCCATCGGCAGAATAGGAGCCAACGAGTATGCCCCCAGTCTCCAGATGGGCCGCTTGTTCGCATAAGGACAGCATGGCAGTAAGGGCCATTTCGCCTATCTTGACCTGCGGAAAGGTATTCTTATCCAAGTTCAAAGGCGCCATCAGTCGATTTCTTGTCGCGAGACGCCCTCGAATTCGTTTTCCCTGACCCATTTGAACATCGAGCCCCGGAGACCTGTATCGGACTGCGTCACGAGGCGCTCCAATTCCTTTGTTCCTATCGCTGCCATCATCCATACGTCATCGCTCCGTCCGGGAAACACTGGATTCCAACACCCCGGACCCTCCCCCACCATCTCTCGCGCAGGATGGTTCGCCAAGTCCTCTTCTTCATATGGACGAAGAAGATCCACCACGCTGTCCCGGGTGAACTCCCTACAGGGAGCGCCGGCAACATACAATCTGTGGACATACCATCCGAAGGAGAGCGACACTGCATAGGCATCTTCGGGCCAGGGATAGTTTTCGATAGCGTACAGGGTACTCTCCTCTGCAGTACAGTCGACGACGAGATCGCAAGCGGAAGCCAGATCTCTTTGTTCCGGGGTTTGCGCCGGGAAAACTGACGGGATGAAGGCAACCTCGACGTGTGCGGAGATGGACTGCAGTCGTGTTGCCAGAGCCATCGCCTTCCCTGCTCCTACGTCCTGAATCCCCAGAGTGTGGCGGGCTAGGTTGCCCTGTTCAACCAGATCGGCGTCGCAGATTGTCAGGCGCTTGAGGCCGCCGCGAACGAGGAGCTCCGCAACGGCTGAGCCGAGCGCGCCTGCGCCAATGATGAGCGCATTTCTGTTCGCGAACTCAGGGGCAAACCGGCCGCGTGCGTATGAATTGGCCGGGCTCCAGTTCTCTGATCGGATCCAACAGAGCTTGCTGTCGGAGACGATCGTTTGTTGATCGGCCATCCTCCACCCGGCCTTATTCTTGCGGAATCCATTAGGAACCCGGCGTCTCAATACAGGTAGGAGGACTGCTTGCCAGTGAAGCTGGACCGGGTTGCCGCCGATGACCTCCGGAATCGGAAATCCGACCAAGAGCAAGTGCCGACGGCCGTCGCGAAGGCTGTCGGGCAATGGGAGAACGATGTCATCAAAGGAGAGTTCTTGCTCCTGCATCGCATGCCGGAGTTCCCCGTAGGTGACGGGAACCTGCCATGGACCGACTCGCGGAGTTGAATTAAGCAGGACCCATTTGGCGATGTCGGCCAGCGATGCAGCGGCATTCGATATTGTTGTCCCCCAGGTGACGGTATGGAGGTTTTTACCTCCGTGCGTATGAAATTGATCGACAACGAGGGTGTCTCCTGCCGGAAGCGGCAAGCGGCGCAGCCGCGCCAGCCCGCTCCGGTGATTTTCGTTTAGGATGGATTGAAAGGAACCCTGGTCTTCAGAGAACGCAAACCGCAGCACCTTCCCGTCGGGGAAGTCTGGCAGTTCGAACAGCACGCCGTTTGCCGCCAACCTGCCTTCAGACGCGAGCGTGATCCACAACAGCGCACGTTCAACGTGCCAGATTAGGCGCGCCTCCAGGCTCAGGGGCTCGTCCCGTTGGGCGAGTCGACCAAGAACACTCTCGGGCGTGGTGGTGCAGATCTGGCCTGTTCTCCAAGGGAGCGAATCCTTCGCAGGCGCGTTGTATAGCTGGTGTGGGAAAGTCTGCTCGATCCCGCCATTCATCGCAGGGTAGATCGAAACACGCCCACCGGGGTCAACATCTTCGATAACCACGCACCAATCCGATGCAGACGGCAGCAACCCGTTGGACGCGTTCACAGTGAGGCGGCATCTCAGGAACCAGTTCTGGGTCTCATTATGCCAGGCCAGGTCGTCAAGCAGACGATAACCGGGGATTCCTTCCAGAGACCGGCGGGCGCTACGCAGGGCGTCGGACGGTTGAGGTGAAGCCAAGTCAGGCAAACCTCGCCTTTCTCGGCTCCGCCGGCTTTCTGGGCTTCTGAAATGTCCGGGAACTGGAGTCGTTCTTCGGTGGCGGAAAGACATTGCCGAAAATGCCGATCCAACCTCTGACGCTGGACACTTCATCCGGATCATCGAAGGCCGCTCTCGCCTTCTCCGCGCACGCCTTTACAGAAACGTAAAACTCCTGGAAGCAGTTCGGCGGCACTCGCTGGAAGACATTATTGGAAGGGATACCCACATCTTGAATAAAGGGGGTCTTTCCTCGGCGCACGTCGTTGATGTAGGTATCACGAATCCCTTCCAGGACCAGGGTGATCCCTTCGGCTACACTTTCAATGCCATCAGGACAGTGCAGTCCGACTAGACACTCGATGAGGTAACCTTTGGGGAGTCCTTTCCTGCCGGAGCTCTCGTGTGTCCACCACCATTTCAAGGCCTTAACGACGTTGACGTAGTGGCCATTGGTCTCGCGGTTTTTGTCGTGGGTCCATTCTATTTGTGAGATGGGGTCGGTCTGTTCCCATCTGCCGGCATCGCGGTCGGGGATGAGCAGGGGCTCGCTCTTCCATTCTTCAGTTGGAAATGACGGGCCCTTTACGATCCTCCATTCAGGATGAGCGTCCACCGAGGATGCGGATCCGAAAGCTTCTGACTTCAGGATGGCCCTGAGAGCTTTCGAGGGCGTAGCGGTGATCACTAGATCAAGGTTGATTTTTTCAAGCGAAAGACCTATGGATCGGCCTTGGCGCCGGTAGTTATCGCGATAACGGCTGTACTTGCTCAGGACTTGGCAGAAGCGTTCCTGAACCTGAGCGGGTGTCCACACGATGGGGTTCAGGCTGGTCACCAAGACTACATCCACGTCGGGTTTGGAGCCGTTCACAGGACGGATCAACGTACTCCTACGGTAGCTGCCCTGCAAGAAGGTGGTGACCACGATGTCCTGCAATTCTGAATCGTTGATCAAAGTCTCTCGTAATTCCGTGTGCGCTTCGGCGCACTGATCCAAAAGATCCTGTGAAGGGCGGATCTTGGTGAGCATGTCATTAAAGTAACTGGGTAGTATCATCGTATACCTCCGGGTTCGTTTAAGTCCAATGATAGGATCGCGTTTTCCCTGCGATAGGGACTTGTATCATCTTCCGCTTGTGTCCTGCATTCATGCCGCGCCTGATGTCCAGACTGTCGCTCGTCCTCATAGTCTGGCTGGACCGGCGAGCCTCCACAATTTTTTTCCTCTAGTTCAGGATTTTCCCTTAACACATTGGCGCTCATGCGGGGGCCTGCTCGTGCGCCGGCGATGATCGGCAATTCTTTGCAGTGCTCAGTTACCAGTTGCAGCCGATTCGAGATTGTGATACTTTTTTGATGTTGGTTAGACATTTTGTTCCCTTCCGAAAGAGCGCCTGGCCCCGATCAAGGTAAGGCGCTCTTTCAATTGTTGCGGCTCAATCGCCGCTTACGTTATGGAGAAAATCGTTACTCCGTCTTCTGTTTGTCTTCATCGTCCACTCCTCCCTTGTCTGTGAGCGCGCGTGTCCATTTCGATAGCTGCGGATGCAATGCCGTGTGCACCGTTCTGACAGATTCTCCTCCTTCGCCAGTTTGAATATGACGCTGTCGGCGAGACACGCTGTTCAGTCATCTCGGCCCTTCTCAAATTGACAACCCACTTCCCCTCGTCCGACGAATTGGGACAACAGACGATAGTTGTTGCGATCGTAGCGGACCCGGCCGGCGGCGATCGCCATGTGGACTTCCGCTTCCTGGGAGAGGCTATAGACGGCCATGGGTGAAGGGTTATTGCGAGCCGGACTGTCTTCCCACAGGTCTGGCGGAATGAGCGCGTCTCTGGCCTCTTGATCGGCCTGTTTCTCCAACTCATTCGGTTCCAGGTTCAGGTCATCGATAAACGCGTTGTCTTCGTTGATTGCCAAGTGAAGACGCACATGGGCCAATTCGTGCATCAGGGTGAACCAGAAGTTGTCGATGCGGTCGTAGCGGAGCGTGAGCCCGATGACTGGCGGTCCATCACCGAGGCGCAGGGCGGCGCCGTCCAGATAGGTGCGCGGGAGGTGTTTCTCGACAACGAGTGCGATGCCATGTTGGGCCAGAAAATCCCGTGCCTGCAGAGGGCCATCTTTGGCCAGACTGAATCTGGCAACCCGGCGCATGAATGCTTCGTCCACGGTATCCGGGTTGAAGTCAACCTTGGGGGCGTTTTGGTTGGCGACGCCCAGAACGCGCCAGCACCAGGCCGTGAGCGCGTAGGGATTCGTCTTGGCGTTAATTCGGCGGTGGCCGTTCTCGCGAAACAGTGCGGCTGTCGCTACGTCCGGGTTACCTACCGGTTCCACCAGTTCATGGAACATTTCGTCCAGATAATCCAAGATATTGCGGCGGGCTGAAACCCATTCACGTTTTATCATTTCCTTCCAAGGAAAACGGCTCAGGTCGCTCCCTTTAAGGGTGGGGGCGAACTCTGCGCCTGGTTGCTTCAGCAGTACGTCGGCTGGAATTCCGAGATGCTCATGAAGAGCGCGTGCAATCGACATGGTAATGTCCCGTTTACCGGATAGGACTTCTGAGACCTTTGCGCGGCTACCGATGTACGGGATGAGGTCTCGTTGCGTCAGGCCGGCCTGCTCCATACGGAACTTGATTGCGGAAATCGGGTCCGGGAAACCTATGTGAACCGTTTTGGACTCGTATGACTTCACAAGCTCGACTAGAACATCAAGTTCATCGCTTTCGGGTGTTCCTTCTTCTGCGTTGAAAATCTCGTCGATTCGTGCCAGTGCTTTCTTGTGATCCTCCTCTGTTCGAATGAGTTTGAAGAAATGACCTGCGCTGTCTCTTTTCATGCGTTCCGGCCTCCTTTGGACTGATTGATGACCCGTTTTACACCTCCTCAGCAATGATGTCGTCGCAATCTGCGGGGGTACCGAAGGATTTCACGAAGACGAAATCCCTTTGAAAGTTGATCCTTGCCACCAACCGATATCTATTTCTTTTGATGTTGAAGATCACGAGATTTCCGCGAACTATGCAGGCATTGGGAAATCGTTCCTTCAACTCGACCGGGGTTTTCCAGACTCCATTCTCCATTTCACGACACCAGGCGCGCAGCGGGCTACGGGCGTCGGCGTATTTCTTGCTTGCTTTGTCAAGAGCGGGTTTGTTGAAGACTTCCACAGCATTCCCTGTTAAAGTATTTGTACTTTGTTCCCAAATATAATATAAAAGTCTAGTATGTCCAAGTCCTGATTGGCTGCGATCGCGTTTTCCTCGGCTGGCTGTAGTTGGCTTGGGGCGCTGGCAGTTGACTGATGCTGGCCGGAGGGAGGGCACGGATACGGACGGGTCGGGCCGTCTCGCTTGCGGTGCCGATGTTGCGGGGGCGTGGGATGGGCGACGAAATGGTTGGAATGACTGGGGGCTGCGCTCCCAAATATCCCGCCAGGAGATATTGACTTGGCTAAGAGAAGAAAAAAGAAAGGACAGAATCGGCAGAAAGGGCAGAATGGAGCGGGGAATGCGACCCCCATTTCCGAGGCACAGATCTGCAGCATCAGAGAATGGCTGGACCGGATGGAAACCCATCTTGGCAAAGCCATTACCCTCTCGGAAAAAATGAGCGAGGAGAAGCTAAATGATGATGACAACTTCTGGGCTCTCGTCAAGTACGCTGAGAATGTCCAGGAGTGCGCGGTTCAACTCGATAATTTGAAACATTCCATACTTGAGGCATTGGAAGAGGTCCCAATCAAATCCGAGCAAGGAACAGAGTTGAACTGGAGCGGCTTGAAGGGGATGCGCAACAGGCTTGCTCACAATTTTTGGGACGTAGATCACGAGATACTGTGGGATACGGTCACGAAGGACTTCCCAGTTTTACGCACTCTTCTTTCGCTACTTATTGTTGCCAAGTGGTCCGCAGACCCTGATTCATGGCAGTTTTCGTTCAAGGTACGGAAGTTTAGAGAATTGCCACTGTTTAGACCTGGCGATGAATTCACGTTGGGGAACAGCGTCATCTTGATGTCTTTCAACAAGAAAGGGAGAGCCAGGTGCATGCGAATCGCACGAGTGAGCGATCAAAAGATCCAAGTCAAACCACCTGATGACGTTATTGTCTACGAGCTGTCGCTCTCTTTGGATGATGGCGAACAGCGGGAGCATCTGGGTCACTTCGTGAATATGCGGGTTCGCTGATTTATTGGGGAACGGGGAAATGGCCGAAGTGGCCCCGAAAAAGCCGAAAGCGGCCATTTTTCACGAAACCGCCGAAAAATGGCCGCTCTGGAGGCGTTCTAAGCGTCGTTTTCGGCCCCTCAGATGCTATTGCCCTCGCGGCGCGGGGCGTTTGGCTGGCGGCGCTGGCCGTGCGCAGCGGCCGTCTTGCGTGTCAGGGTATGCGGGACGCGGACGGGATGGTGTGTGAGCAATTATGAATGGAGAGAATCGATGAACCATCCCCATGTTGTTGCACTGATCTACAGAGTCGAACACGGCAGTTCGGTTGACTACGAAAGAGCGGGCCCCTTGCGCTTCGACGATGACCCGAGGTTTTATCTGACCGTGGAAGGCAATTGTGCCCGTTTCGAGATGAAGGAGCATTACGCGGACGTAGGCGAAGCCCGCTATGCCATTGAATCATTCATACAGATGTGGGAATTCGATGCCGGAGTTCGATTGGGTCCAAACGCGTTTAGCTTGCGCTACACAAACGCCGAAATAATAGACCGGAATCCTTCACCTCCCAAAACCGGCACAGGAAGACTCCAAGTGGGCGGCGGCCACGTGGCAAGCAACGTCAGGGCTGGAGGCCAAGTCAGGATCGGACTACCCCACTATCCCTCTCCCCCAGAGAGGGACACACTTGCCCCCGATGATGGCTACGTGGTCAAGATGAAGAACAAATATGACCAATATCGTTTGGGGCGGACAACACTGCCGGATGCGGCCTATTTCTGCGTGACGGTTCTTGAAGGCAAGTATGGGGGCCTCGCCGAGGCGGCCAGGGCGTGCGGCATCAGCAGAAGCGTTCTCAAGGAAACCAAGAGATTGTCGTCTATAAAGGGCGGAGAGCAGGCGCGCAAGGCGATAGGCGCTGACAAAGAGTATACAAATCAGGAAAGACGATTCCTGAACGCCGCTCTCAAGGAGATCATCATCAGAACGGCGCAGGTGGCCGCTGACGACAGCCAGCGGCAGCCCCTGATCACGATGGCGGAGCTGCCGGGTCTTTAGAACGCGGCGGCACGGCATTGCGCCCGTGCGCAGCGAGCATCCGGCGTATCAGTATATGCGGGACTCGGACGGGGATGGGATGGTGTGTGAGTAAAGCTAGCCGCTAATAAACTGAGCAACCTGTCAGACTACCAGCTTGGCAACCTTTGGCCGCTGCTTTCCAGCATGCACCGGTGGCTCCGGGCCCGTCCCCCGTCTATCCCGCTTTTAGCAGCAAGAAATGGAGCAGCAGCGTCGGTGGGCACGGCTATGGGCGAGGAGGAGCGTAGACAGACCTCGTGGGCCGGTTGCCGGGGGCCACCCTCACTCGGCCAGCCTCACCAGTAACGTCGGCGCGTTTTTGAGATAACACTGTGTCAGCGCCCCCCTCGCCTCACTGAGACTGCCAAATCCCTCATCGTCATAGAGCGTTATGCTGCGCTGGTTGTCCTCTAACCAGTAGTAGGCGGTAACGGTGCTTCCTTTGCTTCCCCTGCGCTTCGTCTCGTGCGGCTCCACCGTTGCGAGCCTCGACTTCACAGCGGCGAATCGCGCTGCCGTCTTCGGCGGAAAGTTTCCGCCAGCCAAGTTTAACCGTTGCCATATCGCAGTTCCCCCTCACTCACACACGATGCCGTCGTTATCGCGGTCGTCCATATACTGGTAGGCGGGATGATCACGCCGGACCGGGGCGATGCCGTGAGCGCGCGCCTCGGCGCAGGTGATGCTGCCGTTGTTGTTGTCGTCGTACAGGTCAAGTGCATTGCCACCTTGCGCCGGCGGCGGTTGCGGGGCGGGGGCGGGCGTGTTGGGAGACGGCACGGGCGTGTCCGTGGGTGCAGGGGCGGATGGAATGTCCTGTGCCAGGGGAATCGAAGCCGTCTCCTGGCTTACGTTCAGGAGCTGCGCGTAAAGCCAGCCGCGCTGGCCGTTCACGCAGCAGAATTCCAGCCAGTCACCGGCGGCGTTGCGGCCGCTGATGTCGAAGCGATCGCCCTGTTCCACCGTCCCGACGATTGCAAATGCTGTTCCTGGTCCTGCTCTTACATTGACCTGTGCGCTATTGACGGTGAAATGAGGGACGGGCACCGGCGTATCGGTGGGTGTAGGGGCGACGGAAACCGGCGTGTCGGTCGGAGTCGCTGGCCTGTCGGTAGCCGTGGGCGGTTGTTCAGATGATGGCTCGTCTCCTCCACCGCAGGCGAGAAGGGCGAAGAGCGCGAAGCAAGCGGCGAAAAGCAGGAGTTGTTTCATTGTTAAGATCCTCATTGATGTTTAGATCCTCATTGATCAAGTTGTCTAGCTGGATTCAGTTATATTCAGATTACACTAGCTGCAGGTTCTCCCTCACCCGGCCAGCGTGACCAGCAACGTCGGCGCGTTCGCGAGATACCACTGCGCCAGGGCCTCCTTCGCGTCATCGAGATTGCGGACCCCCTGATCTTCATCATAGAGCGGTATGCGGCGTGGGCCGTCTTCTAGCCTGTAGTAGGCAGAAACGCTGACTGCTCTAGGCTTCATCCCGCCCCATTCAAGCACCTCCATGACCAGCGTGCCTCCGCCTTTACGGGCCTTGATTTCACAGCGATGACTAAAGTCGCGGCCGTTGGTAGAAGGCTTGTTCCAATCAAGTCTAACCGTTGCCATATCGTGACCTCCTTTCACTCACACACAACCCCGTCCCCATCCCTCATTTACTGAATCGCCGGATGCCGGCTTGGCGCCGGCGCGATGCAGCGCTGGCGGGCACGGCTGTGAGCGAGGCGGACCTCGTCGGTAGGTTGCCGGGAGCCCCCTCACCCGGCAAGCGTCATCAGCAGCGTCGGCGCGTTGGCGAAATACCACTCCGTCAGCGCCGTCTTGGCGTCATCGAGAGTGCCGGATGTCCGAAAGGGGTGGAGTGGTATGGACCGCTGGCTGTTTTCGAACCAGTAGTAGGCGGTAACGATGTGTACGCCGCCCGTCAGTTTCCCCCCATGCACCTCCATGACCAGCGCGTCTTTGCCGTTGCGGGCCTTGACTTCACATCGGTGAATCTCGTCTCCGCCAACGGCAGAAACCTTCTGCCAGTGAAGCTCAACCGTTGCCATGTCGCAGTTCCTCCTCATTCACACACGATGCCGTCGTCTTCGCTGTCGGTAAAATGCCGGTATGCGGGAATGGATGGGCTTGGGCGGTGTGTGGGTAGCTTGTAGCGTCGCCTCAGGCCCAGTAGCCCGAATCGGGCATTATGCCTGGCATCCATGATCTGCTGAGTCTCCACGATCCGTCAAATAGCTGTCTGGGCCGGAATCTCCGCAGCGGTGGTCCACACTGCCTTACGCGTCTGTTCTATTCCCGCCGTACAGTGGTGCGTTATCTTCGCATCCTTCGTATTCGGAAAACACGTTTGGTCGACAGAGTCGCGAACTAGCTGGACCAATCCCGGCGACGCTGGGTCTGCGTTTCACTTGCAGTATATTCCTTATCTGGAATATATTGCACTCATGCCTTGGGAGGCCGAGTAGACGGATGAGTTTGAGCAGTGGTGGCAAACGCTTTCGGAGAGTCAGCGGGACGCTGTGTCCGCCAGGGGCCAACTGCTGATGGCGTATGGCCCTGGGTTGCCGTATCCCTACTCCTCGGACGTCAGAAGCTCACGTCACGGGGTTATGCGCGAGCTTCGAACGCAGAGCCATGGCATGCCCTTGCGGGTCTTTTATGCCTTCGACCCCAGGCGAACATCCATCCTGCTTATCGGCGGAGACAAGAGCGGAAACGACCGGTTCTACGAAGAGTACGTGCCTATCGCTGACGCCCTGTACGACCAGCATCTGGAAGAACTGAAAAGGGAGGGGTTAATCGAATGAGTGGACGCCATCCGTTCAGCGAGTTGACCAAGGGATTTTCGCCGGAGCGCCGCCGCCGCATCGACGAGACAAAGAAGGAGTTGCTGGCGGAGATGCCCTTGCACGAGTTGCGCCGGGCGCGAGCGCTGACCCAGCAGGAGTTGGCGCAGATGCTGAAGGTGAACCAACCCGCGATCTCCAAGCTGGAGCAGCGGGCAGACGTGTACATCTCCAGTCTCCGTTCTTACATTGAGGCTGTTGGGGGCAGACTGAAGATCGTTGCTGACTTTCCCGAAGGCGAGGTAACGATCACGAATTTCGCCGATCTGGAGGAGGATGAAGGCACTCAGAAGCAGTCGCCGCGGTGCGGCTAGCCATCTATTGCCCGGAGCTCGTTTCCGTCGATAGCCCCAGTTACCCTTGACCAATATCCCCGTTCGTCCTCGAGGATTGCTCGCCGAATCACCCGCAAAGCCCATTGCGCCGCATCCTCATGCCAGACCCGGCAGGCGCGCACTCGGCGAATCCTCTCTGCCCCGATTTTACGATTGACAGTATAGCGTATATGGTATAAAAGATACGCTGCATGTGCGAATTACGCAACACGAGGGGGAGTCATGCCGCCCAGACGGGGGCAGCAGCTGGTGCAATCGCTCGAGCGGGGGCTGGCGGCGCTGGAGATGGCGCTGGACGGCAATGTCCGCCCATCCCACGTGGCGGAGGCGCTCGGCATCGACCGTAGCACGGCCTATCGATTGCTGTATACGTTGATGGCAAAGGGCTATCTGCTGCAGGATGAACGCACGCGCGAGTTCACCTCCAACCCGGCCAAGTTTTTCCAACTCTACGGTAAGGTCGCGACGTTGCTGGACTGGTCGGACGTCGCCGGGGACTTTCTCACAAGGCTGCGGGACCAGAGCGGCGAGACCGCCAATCTGGGCGTGCGGCAGGCCAATAATGTAATCTACATCGCGCACAAGCCGGGGCAGGCCGCGCTGAGCGTGAATTTCGCGCTGGGCACGAGCCGGCCGCTGCACTGTTCGGCGCTGGGCAAGGCGTTGCTGGCAGCGCAGCCGGATGCGGTCACCGCGGAGTGGGTGGCGAGCGCCGCGCTGACCTCCTACACGGCCAAGACGATCACCGAGCCATCGCGCCTGAAGCGCCACCTGGAAAGGGTGCGCGTCGAGGGGTATGCGGTCGACGATGAGGAGACCTTCGCCGGTGTGCGTTGCATCGCGGCGCCGCTCCATGATCATCGCGCACAGGTGATCGCGGCCCTGGGCATCTCCGGGCCGACCACACGCATCACGCATGAGCGGCTGCCCCATTTCGCCCAAAACGTCATGCAGGTGGCCGCGCAACTGTCCGCCGAACTGGGCGCGCCGGGTGCTGAACCCTGATTCACATTTGCCAGGCAGCGACTCAGCCATCGCCATTTCCCGAACCCGCATCGGACAAGCGAATGGGATTCCCCTCTTCGCTCCCCTCTTTCCCCATGGCCCGCTTTTGGGCGGTCGGCCGCAAGCGGCCTCCCTTGTGCGGGGGGATGGGTCCCGCAACGCCCCCCGCAAAACCACGCCGGTCCGACAGTTCGCCGCCATCGCAGAGAAGCCGTCGCAACGAACGGCGGCTACCGACAGCCCGTTGTGTCGCCCAAGGTCTGCGCAGCGGCCAAAGTGACGGGCTGGTCGGGAAAGATGGTTTGGTCGTTACTTTCGCGGATAGACGGCAGCCCAAAACGCAGAGGAGAGCACGATGAGTGACCGACTTTTTCCCGCCCACCTGCTCCATGCCAGCTGGCGTACCTTCGAGGCTGCCGGCTACAGGGAGCCCGTCACCGGCATTGTCTACCGCGGGGAGCCGCGGCCCACGTGCGGCATGCCCCTGGGCGGGCTGGATACCGGCTGCATCGATGTGGAACCGAACGGCATGTTCGGCTATAGCACGATCTTCAACCACCTGGTCGAGCCGCGGGCGCTTCTGAATGTGCCGATGCTGGGGCTGGCCTGCCGGGGCGAGGACGGCGAGGAGGGCGCGTGGATATTGGTGTCGGACACGCTGGGCAAGCGGGACACGCCGCAGCCGAGCCAGAGCGCGGTGACCTTCCCGCCGACCGACTACGCGCCGCTTTATGACGAGATCGGCCTTGCCGGCGCGGCGATCGCCGACTCGATCGACTACTGGGGCCATTATCCCATTCTGGATATGGAGTTCAACTGCGCGGCGCCGGTCAAGGTGGGCGTGCGGGCCTGGTCGCCGTTCATACCCGGGGACACGGAGGTCTCGATGGCGCCGGGCGCGGTGTTCGAGATCCACCTGCGCAACCCGGAAGACGTTGCGCAGAACGGTGCGCTGGCCTTCAACTTCCCTGGCTTCGGGCCGCAGGAAGGGGTGCGGCGGCGATCGTTGACAGGACCGCTTCAGGGGGTGCTGGTGGAGAGCGGGCGGCAGGGCGATGCCTGGGAGATGGCCTATGCGCTGGCCGTGGTAGACGGAGACGGATCGGCGGCGGACGGCGGCGCGCTCAATGCGGACAGGGAGGCGTGGCGCCGCATCGCCGATGAACTGCCAGCGCCCTCTGGGCAAGACAGCGGCGCGTCGCTGGCGATCCCGTTTGACTTGGCCGCGGGCGCGAGCCGGACTGTGCGCGTGGTGCTGGCCTGGCATGCGCCGCACTGGCGCGCCGGCGGCGCGCCCGCGCACGAGGATACTGAACTCTTTACGCATATGTACGCGCGCCACTATCCGGACGCGCTGTCCACGGCCCGGTTTCTGGCCGGCAACCACGAGCGGCTGCTGCAGCGGGTGATCGCGTGGCAGGAGGCGCTGTACGGCGCGGAGGAGCTGCCGGGCTGGCTGGCCGACGCGCTGATCAACAATCTGCATCTGATCCCGGAGTGCAGCATCTGGGGCCAGGCGCGGCCTCCGATCGGGGCGTGGTGCGGGGAAGAGGACGGGCTGTTCGGGCTGAACGAGTGCCCGCGCGGCTGCCCGCAGATCGAGTGCCTGCCGTGCAGCTTCTACGGCAACATCCCCCTGGTCTACTTCTTCCCCGAGGCCGCGCTTTCGACGCTGCGGGGCTACAAGGCGTACCAGTTCCCGGACGGGCGGCCGCCTTGGATCTTCGGCGGCATCACCGCGACGGATGAGGCGAACCGGCCCGGCTACGGCCTGAGCGCGCCGGACGTGGGCTACCAGACGGTGCTGAACGGGGCCTGCTACGTCATCATGGTCGACCGCTACTGGCAGGCATCGGGCGATGACGCGGCGCTGGCCGAGTTCTGGGATTCGCTCAAGCGCTGCAACGACTTCTCGATGAATCTGCGTCCGGAATATGGGCTGGCGCAGGTGATGGCGATGCCGGCGCCGGGCACCGATTCGCACGGGCTGGGAGACACCGAGTGGTTCGAGGCGCCGGAACCGGGCTGGAAGGGTTACGTGACCCATGCCGGCGGCGTGCGCATGGCGCAGGTTCAGATCATGCGGCGCATGGCCGAGGCGATGGGGGACGAGGCGTACCGGACGCGCTGCGACGCCTGGCTGGAGGCCGGCGCGGCCGCGCTGGAGGAGCATCTGTGGACGGACGGCTACTATCTGAACTTCAACGAGCCGGAGACGGGCCAGAAGTCCGACCTGATCTTCGGTTACCAGCTGGACGGGCAGTGGGTGACCGACTGGCATGGGGTCGCGGGCGCGTTTCCGCCGGAGCGGGTGGAGCGGACGCTGCAGACGGTGGCGGAGAACAACTGCGCGCTGAGCCAGTCGGGCGCGGTCAACTACGCCACCGCGGAGGGCGCGCCGGCCAAGGTGGGCGGCTACGGCACCTTCAGCTATTTCCCGCCGGAGCTGTACATGCTGGCGATGACCTACATGTATAACGGGCAGCAGGAATTTGGCCGCGATCTCCTGCGGCGCTGCCTGGACAATATCAGCTGCCGCTGGGGCTATACGTGGGACGCGCCCAATACGGTGCGCGGCGACGCGGACACGGGCCAGCGTGCGTTCGGGGCGGACTATTATCAGAATATGATGCTGTGGGCGGCGCCGGCGGCGCTGCAGAACGAGGATTTGACGGGTCCGATGCAGGCGGGCGGGCTGGTTGCGCGGGTGATCGGGGCGGGGCGGGGGGAGTTTGGGGGTTAGACGTGACCCCACAAACTGAACCACGAACTAAGATACATTGTGGTTCAACTCACCAAGCTTTTGGAGAAACATATCTGGGGCCAAAACGCAAGCATACGCCGCGGCCTCCCTTGCCCGTTTGGTTGCACATTTCTCCCCATTTCGTTTTCCAGGCAATGGGGCTAACCAGATACGTCAATGACGCATCATTGCGGCGGCTCAATACGCATATTCTGACTGCGAAATGACCCCACTTCTCCGTTACGGGGAGGCCCCGTTGGAATCCATATCTGCCAAAGCCTGGGCTACAAATTGCAGAGCTTCCATGTGGCCCTGCTTTCGTGCCAGATCCTGGGCTCGCCGGAGGCCTTCCTTTGCCAGTTGAGTCTTGCCAACTGTTTTCCGAACCAATCCCAGATGGACGTAGGCTTCGAGATAATCTGGATTCAATTCAATTGCATGAAGGAAATCTGCAATTGCTTTATCAAACTGACTGGAAAGTGCCCTAGCGAGTCCTCGATTGTAGTAGGCGACGGGGTCATTTGAATTGATCCCTATTGCTTTACTCCATGAGGAAATCGCTTCACTATATTTGCCGAGTGCGGCTTCCGATTGACCTCGGTTGTAGTGGACTTCCGGGTAGCTCGAATCAATACGAATGGCCTCGTCATAATCGGCGATTGCTTTTTCGTGCTGGTCAAGCGCGGCGTAGGCAGTTCCGCGATTGTTGTAAGCGATTGCATATTGGGGCTTGAGGTGTATTGAAACATTGAAATCATCAATCGCCTCCTGATGAAGACCCAGCCCTGTTTTGGCGTTTCCCCGATCATTAAAGGCTTCAGCATAATCTGGCTTCAAACTTAGAGCGGCGTCATAATCTTGAATTGCCTGTTTGTACCGGCCCAATTCGGCATATGCCAGCCCTCTGCTGTAATAGGCTTCGGCACGTTCGGGATCATTTTGGATGACTGTCTCGTAATCGTCAATCGCTTCTGCGAAGAGGCCTAACTTCGATTTAGCATTCCCACGCGCGTTATAGGCCTCGACATATCCTTGATCGATCCTGGTCGACTGATCGTAGTCCGCAATAGCCTCTTTATATTTGTTAAGCCTAGCCTTCACGATTCCTCGGTTAAAGTAAGCAGCAGCAAAATCAGGCTTTAATTCGATAGCCTTGTCGAAATCCGCAATCGCTTCCTGGAAATCTCCAAGTTGCGACTTTGCACTTCCTCTATTGTTGTAACTGTCAAAACTGTCGGGGTTGATCTTTAAAGCCTCATTGAAGTCAGCAATTGCTTCATCGCGAAGTTTAAGAGCAAGTTTGGAAGCGCCACGGTTGTTGATCGCAGCGGCCAGGCGAGGATCAATACTTATCGCCTTACTGAAGTCAGTTAGCGCTTCTTGATGAAGGTCCTGTTTAGCTTTGACTACTCCTTGCCGGTTATAGATCTCTGCAAGCATTCTTATGTCACTCATTTGCCTTCTCCAGCGTCTTCACCTTGCTCTGACATACTCTCCCTAATAAGGCTAGCAGCTTCGTAGTGTGCTAACGCGCTCTCGTGTTCCTCGACTGCCTCAAATGCCAGGCCGCAGTCAAAATGAGCCGTCGCTTTAGCGCTATCATCTTCTGCCATTTCCAACCGCTCGATCCAGTAAGAGATCGTGTTACTTCTATCAAAGCTCTTGTCGCAACCGTTTGCAACAGCGTAGCCAGGAAAGTCAGAAAACAGCATCTCTTCTGTGATGCCATACACGTTTGCTAAGTGCGAACGAATCTCTGTCTTACATCCTTTTTCTACGATGATTTGCTCCATCTGGTGCGGCAAGATTGCCGAGACACCGAGAACAAAAACCGAGCTCTGTGCCACGATGCGGTTGCCGATCACCGAAGGCTCCCATGAAGAAAGCGTATCTTCAAGATAGTGGGCCTGCAGTTCCTTTTCGATATCTCTCCGGCTAGTGAGGCCCTTAGTTGCCGACCGCGGAAGGACATAAACTGCTCCATCTCGTGAATTAGGCTGACCACTGGCGAACCAGAGGGCTACCAGAGGCTGCCGGGTACAATCGATCAGCCCCGTTGCCGCACCTTGATGTTGCAATTGCGCCAGTAGTTCCAAAGAGGATGCATCTTCGCGAAAGCCGGACGGCACAAAACCCCGCATTCTGGCTTTGGCTATCAGGAACTCCAAATATCCTACGAGTGTCTTATCACTAAGGCTTTGGAGTTCCAGAATGTCTGTAGAATTTGCAACCAAGCGTCGAGCAGCTGCACAACTGACTGGCCAGTCGCTATCGCGTTGACCTCGATAGAAAAAGTCCTCTCCCCTATCGGTAAACTCCTGCAAATGCGTCTGAAATTCGGCTAAGTTGGTTACGACGATTTTGCCCATAGTGCCCCTTAATTGGCAGCAAATTCCATTGGCCATTACTCATCCATTATACACTAGGCGGCCAACAATAGTTGGTCCTCAAAATGATAAAGGGGGCAGTCCATATTTGGGGTGGAGATGGCCAGGTGGGAGATTCGTGCCAGCGGCGGCTGAAATTTTTTGCCGGCCATCTATTGGGAGGCACTGGGCAGTGGGAGGCACTGGGCAGGCACAAGGCTTGCCCCTACAGTGGTGGCGCGGCGGTTCGAACACCGGTCGCTGTCTCAACCGTTTCAATTGCCCACGCCGGTGGGGTTTACGAAGGCGAGCGTTGCGGGGGAAATCCCCCCGCACAAGGGAGGGCCGAAGGCCCGACCGCCCAAAAAAGTGGGGAAAGAGTGAAGAGGAGCGGGGAGAGAAACACATTGGCCTGCCTCGCTTTGGGGCGCGTATTGACCGTGTCCGGGTAGATACCCAGAAACTGACAGCTTACAAGGCGTAGCCGTCCTGGTTCTGCTTGCGCCAGTCGGGCCGGTAGCCGCGCTCGCTGCCGAAGCCATAGGAGGGGCCGATCTGGTTGGGGCTGGTCCACGGCCAGGCCTGGCCGCCGATGATGCGGTACTCTTCCCCCTTGCCGCAGAGCCAGTAAAACATGTGCGCGACGTAGCGGGCCTGATTGTGGCCGCCGTAGTAGGCGCGCTGGAAGTCGAAATCCGGCTCGGTGATCCAGTCGCGCTGCGGCGGAACCGTGCGCCAGTAGTTGTATTTGAGCATGTGGCGCGTGCCCCTGGCGGTGGAGAGGCCGCGGCGGTGCAGGATGCTCTGGTGGTGGATGCCGATGGTGCCGGCGGGGCCGTCGGCGAAGACGCCGCCCTCGTCATCGGAGCGCCTGGTGGGCATGATGTGGGTGCCGGGCACAAGTTCGGTCGGGCCGAGTTCGACGGGTGTATCCTGGGGGAAGTAGAAGACCTCGACGAAGTTGAGCTCGGGACCGAAGATGTGGTCAGCGTCGTTGTGCCAGTGCTGCGCCGGCATGGGGCATTCGACACTGTGGAGGCTGGCGAGGACGGGCAGGCCGACTTTGCGGCCCAGCAGCGAGCGCATGACGCCGACCACCTGCGGATTGAGCAGGACGTGCTCCATGAACCAGTCCTCGAGGAAGATGGAACTGGGCGCGATGGAGAAACGCATGCGTTCCAGGTCGGCCTCGGTCATGCCGTCGGGGATGTAGCTGGGGTTGGCGGGGATTTTGCCTTCGAGATAGTCGCAGGCGCGGCGGTTGATCTCGTCCGGCACGACGCCCCGCAGGAGCAGGTGCCCTTCACGGCAGAATTCGAGCACCTGCGCGTCGGTCAGGGTCGGTTCGCCGTCGACGGTGTGGTTGGCTTTGTCGTGGATCATGTCGTTGCTCAGACTGCGTAGCCGTCCTGGTTGTGTTTGCGCCAGTCCGGTTGGTAGCCGCGTTCGCTGGCGAAGCCATAGGAGGGGCCGATCTGGTTGGGGCTGGTCCACGGCCAGGCCTGGCCGCCGATGATGCGGTACTCTTCTCCCTTGCCGCAAAGCCAGTAATACATGTGCGCGACGTAGCGGGCCTGATTGTGGCCGCCGTAGTAGGCGCGCTGCAGGTCGAAGTCGGGCTCGGTAATCCAGTCGCGCTGCGGGGGCGTGGTGCGCCAGTAGTTGTATTTGAGCATGTGGCGCGTGCCCCTGGCGGTGGAGAGGCCGCGGCGGTGCAGGATGCTCTGGTGGTGGACGCCGATGGTGCCGGCGGGGCCGTCGGCGAAGACGCCGCCCTCGTCGTTGGGGCGCTTGGTGGGCATGATGTGGGTGCCGGGCACAAGTTCGGTCGGGCCGAGTTCGACGGGTGTATCCTGGGGGAAGTAGAAGACCTCGACGAAGTTGAGCTCGGGGCCGAAGACGTGGTCGGCGTCGTGGTGCCAGCCCTGGGCCGGCATGGGGCACTCGACATGGTGGTGACTGGCGAGGATTGGCAGGCCGAAGTTGCGGCCCAGCAGCGAGCGCATGACGCCGACCACCTGCGGATTGAGCAGCACGTTCTCGACGAACCAGTCTTCAAGGAAGATGGTGCTCGGTTCGTGTGAAGCGCGGATGCGTTCCAGGTCGGCCTCGGTCATGCCGTCAGGGATGTAGCTGGGGTTGGCGGGGATTTTGCCTTCGAGATAGTCGCAGGCGCGGCGGTTGATCTCGTCCGGCACGACGCCCTTCAGGAGCAGATAGCCCTCGCGGCAGAATTCGAGCACCTGCGAATCAGTCAGGGTCGGTTCGCCGTCGCAGGTGTGGTTGGCTTTGTCGTGGATCATGGGTGCTCTCCTGGGTGGCATAGGTGTGCGGGTCAATTTAGCATAGGTCTGTGGTTTTGGAAACAGGATAATCGGGATCGTAGATTGGGACGCCCTGTGGAATTCAGAACAGTGCGGCGATGCGCGCGAAAGCTGATGCCGGCGAGATATCGGTCCCGGCCTGACTTGATGCGCAGCTTGTATCCTGCGGGACACCACGCTTTGGCGACAGATGTCCATGGCGGCTGAGACTTGCGTAAATAGCCTGACTTGCGCAAGTCCGCAAGTTGCGATATAAAAGCAACCATGACGGTTCCACGCAAGTCCATTGCCATCCGGCAGGCGGCAGAACGCCTTGGCGAAATCTTTGGCGCCTGCAACCCTGCGCAAGACTCTCACATTGCTGAACATGGCGGTGACGGCCGTCAATGGGACGCTGTCTTCGCTGCGGGAGGTCTTTCCTTCGCATTGGCTTGGAAGCGATCAGGAGCCGTGGGCCATGTCGCTACAGCGATTCGGCAACTGGAGATGTTGCGACATAGCCTCCCACAAGAGGCAGTTCCCTTACTGGCAGTTCCATACATGGGAGAAGCGGCGCAGGAACTATGCGCGCGAGCCGAGCTTCCCTGGCTGGATCTGTCAGGAAACGCGCGCATCATCGTTCCCGGTGTCTTTTATCAGAACTTAGGTCATCCCAACCGTTTCCGACGCCCAGGACGACCGGCAAGCGCATTCGGGCCAAAGGGGTCCCGGATCACACGACGGCTGCTCATGGAGCCCGCCAGCAGAGCCGTAAGGCAGCGCGCGCTCGCCGCCAGAACGGGTCTGGATGAGGGACATACGAGCCGCATCGTAGGGAAACTTCTGGAATCTGGTCTTGTACATCGAGGGGGGGACGGCATTCGCGTCACCGACCCGAACGCGCTGCTCGCCGCCTGGCGGGATGATTACCGGTTTGACCGCCATCATGTGATTCGAGGCCACATTGCGGCCAGGGCAGGCGATCAGCTTATTCAAGCCATTTCCGAAGCCATGTCGAGGACAGAGGAGCCCTACGCTGCGACCGCGCTTCCCGCGGCGTGGCTGTGGACACGCTACGCGGGATTCCGCCTCTCCACGGTGTATCTCTCAACCCTGCCGACGGCAGGGTTGAAGGAGAAACTCGGTTTCCGTGAAGAAGCAAGGGGGGCCAACACCTGGCTGGTTGTGCCGAACGATGAGGGCGTGTTCGACGGCGCTGAGCTTGTCAACGGAATACGCTGCGTCCATCCGGTGCAAGCCTATATTGATCTGAAGGACCATCCTGAAAGGGCATCGGAGGCCGCGGAAGAGTTGCGGAGGCGGCTCCTTTTGAGAGGCGGCGATGCTTCCTAAACCATCGACAAGAGACGGGTACGGCATCGAACAGGTGGCTTCTGTCCACCGGACATGCCTCTACATGGCGACCAGGCTGGGCGATTTGCTTGATGAGATCGTTGTGGTTGGGGGGCTGGTCCCGTTTCTCCTTGTTGACCAGGAAAACTTGCCGCCGGGCCTGGACCCTCACGTAGGCACAATGGACCTGGATATGGGCCTGGCGTTGGCCATCCTGAATCGCGAGCGCTATCGAGAGTTGGGCCGCAGGTTACGAGACGCGGGATTCGAGCCGGCAGTGAATGAACGGGGCAACAGGAGATTGCAGACTTGGACTGCGGGGGCGCCCCATCCTGTTACCGTAGACTTTCTGATTCCTCCGGTCGAGGAAAGGGATACCGGGGGTGAGCTTCGACACTTCGAATCTGATCTGGCCGCGATAGTTACGCCGGGACTCGAACTGGCATTCAAAGACAGGAGCTGGAAGGAGTTGTCTGGCCGCCTTCCTTCCGGTGCATGGGCAACCCGCCAGATTCCGGTATGCGGTTCGGGCGCGTTTACCGTGCTCAAGGCACTTGCCTTTGGGAACAGAGCAGAAAACAAGGATGCCTACGATCTCTTTTACGTGTGGAGCGGGGTTGGAGTCCCCGATGTTTCAGAGAGCCTCGTTCCCCTCCAGCCAAACACCGACATCGAGAACGCTCTGTCCGTGATTGAAAGGGACTTCTGCCACCACGATGGGGCTGGGCCTGTAGGGACGGCGCGGTTTATTACCCGAGAGCTAGACGAGAACATACAGGCGGATGTGGTCGGTTACGCGCGGGCGCTTCTTCATTCTATGGGGCGCTTGTGAGGTCGTTGCTTGGTCAGCCGCGCGGCTCCCCCATGCATACATGATCAGCATCAACTGTTTTTCTCTTGGTAGTGCAGGACCCGATCGTCGTAATATAGAATTCCATAGGAGAGGTCAATTTTCATGAAAATCGTTCATTTTTCCGATCTCCATCTGGACTCGCCATTTTCTTGGATCGGCGCAACAGAGGGAGCAGCCAGAAAACGTCGCCAGGCGCTTCGCGACACCCTCGTGCGCATCGTCGATCTGACGCGTGAGGTGAACGCCGATGCGCTCTTTTGTGGCGGCGACCTCTACGAGCAGGAGTACTTCAAACCTGATACCGCAGAATTTCTCAAGGCCACGTTTGCCGAGCTTGCGCCGATTCCCGTCTACATTGCGCCGGGAAACCATGACTGGTATGGACCGAAAAGCCTATACGCCCAGATAAATTGGAGCAATAACGTTCATGTCTTTCGGGAAGCCACTCTCTGCGAGGTTGAGCTGGAGGACGGCTTATGGTTGTGGGGGGGTGCCCACTTGGGGCCAGCCACTACTGGCAATTTCCTCGGCCGGGCCCAGAATCTCTTGCGCCGCCGCGTGTCGAGAGGCGCGGACCCACCAATTACTGACAATTTCCTCGACGACTTCCACGTGGAACGGTCCGGCATCCACATCGCTTTGTTCCACGGCGCGGAGCGTTCGTGGTTCGCCGAGCAAGGCACCGAAAAGCAACCGCACGCTGCATTCGAGGCCGATGAAATCGAAGCGGCAGGGTTCACCCACGCATTTCTCGGCCACTATCACCGCCCCAAGGATGCGGAGTTTCACACCTATCCCGGCAACCCCGACCCACTGACCTTCGGTGAGGATGGTGAACGCGGTGCCATCGTTGCGACTATCAGCCCTGATGGACGCATCGTGCGCGAACGTCATCGGGTGGCGGAGACCGAAATGCACGACCTAAAGCTTAATGTCACGGGTATGACGACCCAACAACAGATTCTTGACTGGCTTGAGGCGGAGATTTCATCCCTTTCGGGATTTGCCCGCCTGACTGTGAAGGGTGAAATCGCTACGACCATCGACATCCATGAAAGTGACCTGCGCTACAGATTGAACAATCTAGATGCCGTCCAGATCGTGTTTGACGACCTTCGTCCGACCTACGACATGGAGTCGATCCGCCAAGAGTCTACAGTCCGCGGCCAGTTCGTCTGCGATGTGTTGGACTCCGATCTTTCCGAGGAAGAGAAGCGCCGCGTGGTGGTCACCGGCCTGCGCGCTTTGGAAGGTCGTACCGATCTGGAGGTTTTCTGATGCGATTCGAGTCCGTAAGAGCGTATGCATTTGGGCCATTCAGGAACAAGACGCTTGAACTCGCGCCCGGCATGAATGTCGTGTATGGCCCGAACGAGGCAGGTAAGTCGTCATGGCACGCCGCGCTCTACGCCGGCCTCTGCGGGAGGCGGCGCGCCCGCGGAACAACGAAGAGGGACGCGGAGTTTGCCGAACGGCACAAACCATGGGACGGCGACACCGCCTGGGATGTCGGCGCCATCATCAACCTCGACGACGGCAGACGCGTCGAATTGCGCCACGACCTCGCAGGGGGCGTGGGAAGCAGCGCCCGCGATGTTGACCTTGCCGGGCATGATTACACAAACGAAATCATGTCCGAGGGCGCTCCTGACGGTGCCCGCTGGCTCGGACTTGACAGACGCTCGTTCGTCATGACCGCCTGTATCCGCCAAGCCGACATTCTGGGGTTGCTTAATTCTCCGACCGAGCTGCAGGATGAGTTACAGCGCGCCGCCGATTCCTCTGACCGAGATGGCACGGCGACCGAGGCGCTCACTCGGCTACGCGACTTCCGTGCCGAGTTCGTCGGCACCAGGCGTGCGCGGACAAAGCCGCTCATGGTCACAGAAAAGAAGGTCCAGAGCGCCAGAGGGAAGTTGGAACAGTTGCAGGCCGCGCACGAGGAATACCTTACTCGTTGGATGGAGGTAGACGAACTCGATCGGCAGGCTCGGGATGCGGAGCGGAAACTCGATATGGCGCGCGCGGCGCATGGAGCGAATGTGGCTACCGTGGCTGCTGAGCATCTCCGGCGAGCACTGGAACTCGACGCACGCTTTCCACATGGGAGGCCACGTCGCTCGAGCGAAGACGACGAACTTGAGCGGCGTATTACCAGCGCCCGCACCGCTTGGGAGTCGCGTCCCGACGTCCAAGTACCAACCGGCACAACAGTGGGTGAGCTCGAAGAAGATCTTGCAAGTGTCGAGGCCCAGTTAGAAGGGGCCGGAGCGCCCACAACGCATAAAGCGCCAGAGGCCGGTGGCGGCCTTTTCGCCACGCTCTTCCGCGCTATTCGCGCGTTCTTCGCGGCCTTGTTGCGGCTGTTCGGAATTGGGTCTCGTGAGCCATCAATACAACCGGAGAAGAGACAGGCGCTGGAGGAGCGGCGGGCACTCATCCGGGAACGGATAACGGCGCGGCAAGATGCTGATCGACGTTGGGAGGAGGATACGCGGCGAGAACAGGAGGCTGCCGAAGGCATACTGGCGGCGGCTACGGCAGCGGACCTCACAGTGAACGGTCCAGATGAGGCGGCGGCAGCACTCCTTGAATGGCAGAGACGTCGTACCGACTATCTAGAAGAGAGCGACGATCAGATAAAGGACTGGGAGGAACTGCAGCAGCTCCTTGGCCAGTCTTCATTGGACGAATTGACTGGTGAGGAGGAACGCTTGCGCGCTGAAGCGCGTGCTCTGTCGGAGGAAGTAGGCGTAGAGGACATGGCAGATCTCCCCGCTCCACTGACGGATACTGAGTTCAAGCACGCTGAACGTGAAGCTTCTAAGACACGTAACGAATTCAACCGCGCCCAGACCCAACTTGAAATGTTCGCGCAGGATCCGATGGATGTGGCAGAAGCGAAAGAGGTTCTCGATGCGGCAGAAGACGAACACGCCCGCGTCCGGTCACTCGGCGACACGCTTGACTCGACGATTCGCTTTTTGGAGCAGGCCGAGGAGAGCGTCCACCGGACCGTCGCGCCGGTTCTCGCCAAGATTGTAAGAGAGTGGCTTCCCAAGGTCACGGATGGTCGGTATACGGACTGCCGCGTCAACCCCGAGAAGCTCGCTGTCGAGATCGCAACGACAAACGGTCACTGGCAACCAGCCGAACTCCTCTCGCATGGAACAGCTGAGCAGGTCTACCTACTGCTACGCTTGGCGCTGGCCCGCCACTTGGCTAGCGAAAGCTGCCCGCTTATTCTTGATGATGCCGTGGCCGCTTCCGACAGCCGACGAAAACGCGATCTGCTCGAGACACTGCTGGCGGTGAGTGAGTCCACGCAAGTGATCCTATTCACCCATGAGGATGATGTCTGCGCGTGGGCGCGGGGACGGTTGGTGGGTGAACCGCACAAGCTCATTGAACTCGATGGACCAGAACGCTGACATAGTACCCGGCCCCTGGTCGTAGTGAGGCGGACTTAAGGGCGACTATGAATGTAAGTTGTCTGTGTGGCGCCAGTACATGCGAGGGCGAGCCCTCGTGTTACAGCCCCGGGGGGACGCCGTAGGGCTCGTCGGTGAAGCGGGAGGTCGCCGCGTTCAGGGGCCAGGTCTGTCCGCCCTCGGTCTGGAACTGCGCATGCTTGCCGCAGAGCCACAGGAACATCTCGGCCGCATGGCTGGCTGCCAGCCAGATATCGCGATAGTAGCCGGACTCCCCCATCGGTATGTAGGGCGCGTTGCCGAAGTCGAACTCGGGGTCAATACGCCAGTCGCGCTGCGGCGGGGCGGTGCGGAAATAGTTGTACTTCAGCGCATTTCTGACCCCCGGCTTCCTGGCGCGCATCGAAGTGGAGCGCCGGTGCCAGATCGAGTAGACGGTGATGAAGATCGAGCCGGCCGGTCCGGCCATGAACTCACTGCCGCGCACACGGTCCAGATGCTTGAGGTGGTCATTGGCGGAGTAGAGAAGATGGGTCCCGGGGATAATCTCGGTCGGCCCCATCTCCATCGTGCAGTCCTGCGGCAGATAGAAGACCTGCAGGTTGCGCAGCTCATGCGTGAACTTTGAGTTCCCGTCCCGGTGCCAGCCCTGTGCCTCCATCGGATATTCGACGCGGTGGTTGCTCATCAGCAGCGGGAGCCCGAAATTGACGCCCAGCAGCGCGAAGATAGGCACGAGGTAGAGGTAGTAGCGCTTCGCGCGCCAAATCCTCTGGATCAGCGAAGCCTGACTCGCGCTTTGCATTGGCATGCTGCCCGCGTCGGCTTGTGGTGTATGCACGACGTCAGCCATGAATTGTGCCTATGGGTAGGATAGGGGCGGCCATGATGCCATGACAGCGGTGGCTGGAACTGTTTGCCGTCGATGATCAGTAGTCAGTGGTCAGAGGCGAAGGAGCTTGCTCCCTTGAGCGATCGCGGGAAGGGTGCTATAGTGGTGTGCACTTATTTCGCAGGGGAAAGGAACCAGTATGAGCGAGGTGTTTCGGGTTTGCCCGAACTGCGGGCAGGATGTGGCGGTGACGGCGCGGCACTGCGGCGAATGCGGTTACGATGCGCAGGGCGGCTACCCGCTTGAGGGCCGCAACAACCTGCCGGCGGTGGTGGCGAAGGTGGGTCTGCCGGTGGCGGCCGGGCTGGCCGGCCTGGCGCTGCGGGCCGGGCTGCAGCTGCTGCAGAAACAGCTGCCGGCGCTGGCCGCCAACGCGCTCAACCGCAGCGCGTCGCGGCCGCCGGCGCAGCCGCGCAGAGGACGGGGCAGCCGGGTCATCCATATCCGTTCGAAATGGGCTGTTGGCGATCGAAACGGTGTGTGGCGGTCCGGCGAGGAAGAGCACACCATCGAGATCGACGATGGCTGAACGGCAGTGATCAGTGGTTAGTGGTCAGTAGGCCCGCGACCGGTTATCAGGTCCTTGCACGAGCTGCTTAACCCTCTTGATCTCAATACTCGTCGATCGTTTCCCAGCGGGCCGCGGTGTTGCGCCGGCGCTGGGAAAAGCGCCAGCCCCAACCGGTGATGCTGAATCCGATCGCAATGAAAAGCCCCGCCACCATATAGGCCAATAGCTCCGGCCAGAGCAGAATCGCCACGCCAAAGAGTATCAGTATCAGCCCCGGCGCGATGAACAGCCAGCGGCCAAAACCGCCTGCCTGCTGTGAAGCTCGCTGCCCTGTGCGAAAGAAGCGCACAGAGGATTGTTGTCCTGTAAACATAGTTTATGCTCCCTTAGAGCGATACGCGGCGTTTGCGCGAATGCAGATGCCGCGCATCGGTTTAACGTTCTCCTGCGGGCCCGGTCCCCTTAGTCCCGGCTGCGGGCAAACAGGATGAAGGCGTAGTAGAGCAGCGTCGTGATCGCCTGGATGGCGGCCGCAACGTAGGTCAGCGCCGCGGCGTCGAGCACCGCGTTGACACCCTTCATCTCATGCTGGGCGACGAACCCCTGCGCCACCAGGATCTCCTTGGCCCGCTTGCTGGCGTTGAACTCCACCGGCAGCGTCACCAGCGTAAACACGGCGACCGCGGCGAAGAGGATCAGCCCCACCAGCGAGATCGTGAACCCCAGCCCGGATCCCATGAACATGCCGATGATAAAGATGATCGGGCCCAGCCAGCTGCCGATCTGCACGCCGGGAACGATGACACTGCGCAGGGCAAGCGGGGCGTAGTTGGTGCTGTGCTGGATGGCGTGCCCGGCCTCATGCGCGGCCACGCCGATCGCGGCAACGCTTTCGCTTCGATAGACCTGCGGGCTCAGGCGAAGGGTCCTCGACCTGGGATCATAGTGGTCGGAAAGGAAGCCGCGCGACTCTTCGACGTTGACGTGGCCCAGCCCATTGGAATCGAGAATACGCCGCGCCACCTGCGCGCCGGCTGCGCCGCGCCCCGCGGACACGCGCGAATACTTGTTGAACGTGGACTTGACTTTCATCTGCGCCCACAGGCCCAACGCGAGGGCAGGCAGGCTGATGATGAAATAGAGCGGATCGAAGAAAAACATATCTCACCTCGTAGAGAGTTTTTAACTTGCAGACGAATCTCAGGTTGTGGCCGATTCGTTTGTTTTCTGGCTTGGCGCAGGCTCGAAACTGGTCTCCAAGCTTATATCTCAAGTTTACTCCGGCCTGGCGTTGCGTTCCTGACGGACGCCTGACAGCGGGCTGTCGCCTGACTGAACAGGCTGAATTGTAGCTGTATTATACCATTACGAATCCAGTATAGCTGCGGTTGCATACGCCTGTGTTCGCGTTCGGTTAGCTCTACGTTTGCGCGCGACGGCGCGCCAAGGCTGCCAGCTGCCGGATCTCGGCGCTGCCCAGAAGATAGCTGGCAAGCGCATAGACGGAAACGCCAAGCCCGGCTCCGGCGACGGCCGCGACCCAGCCGGCGGGAATCCCGAAGACGTCGCCGCCGTCGGGTAGAAGTTCCAAGCCAAGGAGGATTACGCCCGCCATGACAGCGGACGCCAGCAGCGAGCGCCCGCCGCTCGTCAACAGCTGGCGCACGGGCAGGCCCTGCACAGCCGCTGTCCGCGCTGCCGCCTGCCCTGCCTCCTGGTTGTGTGCGCGCACCTTGCGCGCCAACAGAATCAGCAGCGCGAGCATCTCCAGCGCGGTGGCGATGCTGTTGGCCAGGGCGAGGCCGCCATAGCCCAGGCGGCCAATCAGGGCCAGGCTGAGGAGAATGTTAAGCGCCATGGTGGCCACGCCGGCGACCACCGGCGTGGCGGTGTCGTGGAGCGCGTAAAAGACGCGCACAACGATCTCGACCACGGCATGGGCGACCAGCCCGAGGGCATAGAAACGCAGCGCGTAGGCGACCGCCTGTGTGCTGGCGGCGTCGAAGCGGCCCCGCTGGAAGAGAAGCTCGACGAGCGGCTCATCCAGCACAATAAGCAGGAACGCAGCCGGTATCGATAGGAAGAGGATCAGCCGCAGCAGGCCGGAGAGCGTTGCCAGAAGCTGGCCGCGGTTGCCGGCGGCGACCTGGGCCGAGAAGGTAGGGAAGGCAACGGTGGCCACGGCCTGGGCAAAGATGCCCTGCGGCAGCAGCATCAGCAGCCAGGCGTAGTTGAGGGCGCTGAGGCTGCCGTCCGGCAGACGGCTGGCCAGGATGGTGTTGACCAGAAAGTTGAGCTGGACGAAGAGCAGGCCGAGCACGCGCGGCCCCATCAGCCGCGCCACCTCGCGCACCTGCGCGTCGCCGGCGCGAAAGCTGAAACGGTAGCGCACATTCTGGCGCAGCAGCGCCGGCAGCTGCACGAGCAGATGCAGCACCGCGCCGGCGGCCACGCCGATCACAAGGCCGTGGATGCCGATGGCCGGCGCGAGCAGCCAGGCGCCGCCGATGATGGCGCAGTTATAGAGAACGGGCGCGACAGCCGGCAGCAGAAAGTGCTGCACCGCGTTGAGCGCGCCCATGATCAGGCCGCTGGCGCCGAAGACGACCGTGCTCGCAAGCATCCAGCGCATCAGCGAGGTGGTCAACTGCTGCTGCTCGGCGGAAAAGCCCGGCGCGATCACGGTGGCGACAAGAGGTTCGGCGAACAGCGTCGCCAGCCCGCACAGCAGGACAAGGAACAGCGTCAACAGATTCAGGACGCGGCTGAACAGCAGCCACGCCTGTTGCTGGCTGTCCTCTGTCCAGGCGGCGGCGAAGGTGGGGATAAAGGCGCTGCCCAGCGCCCCGCCGGCCACGAGCTGGAAGAGCAGGTCCGGGATGCGGAAGGCGGCCAGGTAAGCGTCCAGATCGGCAGACGTGCCGAAGCGCGCGCCGATGATCATCTCCCGCAGCAGGCCCGTTCCCCGGCTGAGGATGAACAGCAGGATGACCAGCGTGGCCGCGCTGGCGATCCCTTTGCTGTCCAGGGCCCGCACACCGCCCGAGCCGTTTTGTGCGTCAGCGCTGCGGCTGTCCGAATTCGTCATGGCGCCGTATGATGATCCTGGTGAACGCTTGCTGTTTTTTGTTCTGCGGATACGGTTCTGTACAATATATTTTCTTCTCAGTACAATTTTCAGGCGGCGCCTTTCGGCCGGCGCTCGCACGCTCACGAAAGACGCTCAACCTTACGCTTCCAAGGCAGAAATCCCATGTCCTCCGCGTATCTATCAGTCAACGCTTGGCGCGAGATCTTCGCGCGTGTTTTCGATAACGCCGACCTGCAGTCCAATGTCAGCCCGGACTGGCTGGTCAACCCTGCTACCCGCCGCCGGTTGAAGCTGGACTATCTGTGCCAGCCGGTCGGTGTCGCGGTGCGGTTCTCCGGCCTGACGGGCAAGGGACGGCGCCGCCGCGGCGATTGGGAGCTGCTGGAGGAGGAACAGCGCGACCAAACACGTGAAGAGCTGTGCCGGCTCCACGGCATTCAGCTGGCTGTAATCGACCCGTTTGGCGACCCGGTCAAGCAGATGGACCGGTTTCTGTCTGTGCTGAGCCGGGCCAGCCGTCTGACAGCGCTGGATGGCCGCAGCGGCCAGGAGAAGAGCGCCGCCATGGATGCCCTGGCCGCGGCCGTGCAAAGCGCCAACCGGCTGCGTTTCACCCTTTCCAGGAATCCGGAGCAGACGGTTGGCACGCTGGCGGAAGCCTGGCGAGACCGGGAAGCGAACATTGCGGCAACCTTGCAGGAGGCGGCTGCAGTGAAAACGCCGCAGCCGACCCGGTCGCAGCAGCGCACGCTGGCGCAGTTCGCTTGCGGGCAGCGCATTGTCCACACGCATTTCGGTGACGGTGTGATCACCGACATGCGCGGCGAAGGCGCGGACAGGCGGATCAAGATCCTCTTCGATGGCGACCAGGAGCGCACCTTCCTCGCCTCACTCTTGGCGGATAAGCTGGAAGCGGCTTCCTGACACAGACTGGCCGCGGCCCTCACTGTTCCCAGGGAATCAGCCCTTTCGTTGTTGCCTCAAAAGTGCAAAAACACCCTTACTGAATGTGCAAGGGTGTTGATAGACCGGTGTAGCTCTTTGCGCTGCCGCGCCGTTGTTTGCGCGACAGGATTTCAGTCATGCGGCGCAGGCAAGCGGGCCCGTCTCCCTGGCCGCGGCAGCCGCTGTCAAAACGGCCAAATGCTACCCGTCTTTGGCGGCGCTCTTTTCGCTCGTTGAGCTTGTTTCTGCTTCGGCCTTGGTTTCGCTCTTGGTTTCGCTCTTAGCCTCGCTCTTCGTTTCACTCTCTTTGGCTTTTTCCGGCCCGGAGCCATTGGTATCTGTCTTCTGCGCCGCGGCCTTCTTCTTCTTGTCCTCTTCTTTGCTATCGGTGATGTACCATCCACTGCCCTTGAAATGAATGGCAGGCTTGCTCAGAAGCCGGGTGACATCGGCTGAACGGCAAGCCGGACAGGCTGGAAGATCGGTGCTGGAAAATGACACGATGCGTTCGTATTGATTCCCGCACTCTTTGCAGACAATTTCATAAATTGGCATCGACCCGTCCCATCCTTGTCGTGTTTTTCTTTTGTCAATTCCGCGGACACAACTATACTACTCGCAATCCTCGCAAGACCGAATCTGTGTATCCCGCAATAAAAGGGCGCATTCGGTAAGTATACCTTTTTGCAGAATATATGTCGAATCTGAAACGCAAATACGACATAAGTTTGTCGTGTAGGGACTCCGACTCCGCTGGCCCAAAACCCGGTCCTTTCAGTCGCCAACATCACGCCTGAACAGCAGTCTGACCAGTGGTAAATCCACGCCCTGCCGATGTCATTGGACTTTATTCGAGGCGCAATCGAAAACGGCTGTTACGAACCGGAAGGCGTCTACCTGACGGCGCCATTTGAGGGCCAGCGGCGCGTCGTTCAGAAATGGGGCGCGCGTCCGGAATACTACCGCCGCTTCGTCGTAGGCGCGAAGGCGCTGCTCGGACACAACGGCATCGACTTTGAATTGCCGCCCAGCGACAGAATCATAGCGGCGGACGCCGGCATCATCACGGCGATCGGCAACGATCGCGAACGGTACGGCCGCTTTGTCCGCGTCTCCCATCCATGGGGCGAGTCTTTGTATGCTCGTTTTCAACAGTTCGTCGTCGATGCCGGACAGCGCGTGGAGCGGGGTGAGCTGCTTGGCTACTACAGTAACAAGCCGGAACCGGAACAGCATTTCCATTTTGGAATCCGCGTTGTTCCCTATGTTGTTGTCGACGGCTGGGGCGGGTACTCGAATCCGTTGCCGCATTTTCCGCCGGAGGCCATTCTGAAGGATACAGAACAGCAAGGAGCGAGGCGAGAGAAATGAGGAGTGAGAGACAGGTTCGCTGGCAGCGCCCTTTGACTGAAGAGTGCCTGTGGCGGTGTGAGCGTTATTCTGGTTGTCAGGTCGGAATGTGGGGATGACGGCGCACAGACCGCGTAAGCTGAAGGGGAGATAGGAGCGAGAAAAAATCCGTTTCCTGCGTTTAGGGGGCTGGACAGGTTGAGTCTGAAGGTTTAAATATTACAGTCTTTTTCTTCCTTCCATTTTTATGTTTATTTAGTCTTCCTTCGTAGGGACTGGGGAAATGGGGATATATGAATCCTGGCAGCTACATATAGTGATAGAATGCGGCAGCATCTGTATGTAGTGGCGCGGATGCCAGAGGAACGGTTTTCAGGTGTGGATAATTCAGAGGGCAGCGCAGGAAAGATCGGGAGAGGGGAATCCGCCGAACAAATGCTCGACACAAGATATAGAAAATCTCCCCCAGTTGTGCCCAAGCGGGGATAACGCGCGCAAAATGGGGACAAAAGAGAAATCAAGTTATGAGCATGATTTATCCACTTTTTTCAGGGTTATCCCCGAAGTTATCCCCATTTATCCCAATTTTCCCCACATGGGGACAGTTTATCCACATGGGAGCAAGCCTCGCTGTTGGGCGTAACTCGCAAGCGAGGGTCCGGCGGCCCCTGATCAAGTAGAATCTTCATGAATGAGCTGACGCTGTCAAGGCTTTCACTTCATGCTCCAGCGCAGCTTCGACCATCCATCCTTCTACACCGGGGAACCACGCCAGAAACTGCTCAACGGTAGCGCCGTCACGCAGATTCTCAAACAGAGCGGATACAGGCGCACGCGTGCCTTGAAACACCCAGACCCCCCCGAGTTTATCCGGGTTCCGTTCGACAGCCTTGCACGATTCCCAGTCTGTCATGCGGTCATCTCTCTTTCGCAGCGCTCAACGTGCCGCCGCAGGGCGCGGTTGATGTCGGTCTGGTCGCCGCGGCCGCCCTCGGCGCGAGCCTTCTTCCGTCTCCAGGTACATCTACCCCACCGCCTGCGCCCCTGCCGGTAGCGGGCCGGTCCTCTTGCCCCTACTCAACAGACCGCGTTGCGGCCGGGCCCGGTCCCGCCCTTCCAGGAAGCCGGGTGAAAACAAAAAGATACCTGACAGAATTGGCTGACGGCCAGTGGTTCATTGCCCAGCATCTGATTCCCGCGGCCAGACCGGGCGGACGGCCCCGCAGCCTGTATGCGTCTGGTGGTTAATGCCATTCACATCGGGCGTCGCCAGCTTCCAACCGCGGGCAGTATCGAC
>JAJEBF010000004.1 GCA_022824025.1 Caldilineaceae bacterium | reverse complement strand
ACCCATCGAGGCGATGCCGACCTGCGGCTTGTCCATGTCTTCATCGCTCAGCCCGACACCATAGAGCATCGCTTGCGAGCCGACCTGCGAGATGGTCTGGGTGAGGACACTGCTGTACCTGTTAAGTTTCTGACTGGTTGTCTCTGACATGAGATTCTCTGTCCTGTTGATAAAAAAGTCTGCTTCAGCCTTTCGCGGCCGCCATGCGCTGGACACAACACCCTGTCCCAGCTCTATGATAATCTACCCGGCATCGGCAGGCTGCGAGGCGCGGGCCTCTTCGGTGCGTGTCAGTGCGTTGCTGGCCGCGGCTTTCTACGCCGTCTGCTCTGGGTGGTCAATCTCCGCGCCCCGGGCTGGCAATCCGGTCTCATTGTGCTGGTCATAGGTGACGAGGAAATATTCCACTGCGTCGGAAATCGCCGTCCAACTCGCCTCTATGATGTTTGTGCTTGCCCCGACTGTGGTCCAGTTGCGTACGCCGTCGGAGCTGGTGATCAATACGCGGACGGAGGCCCCCGTCCCCTGGTCGCTATTAATGATGCGCACTTTGTAATCGAGGAGGTGCATCCTGTCAAGCTGGGGGAAGTGGCTCTGAATCGCTTTGCGCAAGGCGAGCATCAGCGCGTTGACCGGGCCATTTCCTTCGGCGACTTCATGGTAGATCTGATCGCCCACTTCCGCTTTGATGGTCGCCTCGGATGACAGGCCGCGCCCGGCGCGGTTTGCCACTGCGACTGTGTAGTCGATCAGCGAAAAGCTGGGCCGGTACCCTTCGTTGGAGCGGCGCAGCATCAGGTCGACGCTGGCTTCGGCGCTCTCAAACTCGAAACCCGTGCTCTCCAACTCTTTGATCTGCTGAAGGACCGCCCTTTCCTTCTCCCTGGATAGCCCTTCGACGCCAAACTCATCGGCCTTTACGGCAATGTTGTCCTTGCCGCTGAGCTCGCTCACGAGAACGCGGGTCTGGTTTCCGAGCTGTTCGGGATCGACGTGCTGGTAGCTGTCGACATTCTTGAGCACGGCGTTTACGTGGGTCCCCCCCTTATGGGCGAAGGCGCTCTGGCCGACAAATGGCTGATGCGTGTTGGGGCGAAGATTGGCGAGCTCGTTTACGTAATGGCTGAGCTCGGTCAGTTTGGCCAGCCTGTCGTTTCCGACCAATTCGTAACCCATCTTGAGCTGCAAGTTTGCGATGATGCTGACGAGATTGGCGTTGCCGCAACGCTCGCCGTAACCGTTGACGGTGCCCTGTACGTGCGTACAGCCACTGCGAACGGCCTCGAGCGAATTGGCGACTCCAGTCTCGCTGTCATTGTGCGCGTGGATTCCAAGCGTAACGCCGCCCGCGCGTGGGGGGGCGCTGCCATTGACCCCGTTCCCGTCTTCGGCGGGGCCTGCGAGCGCGGCGGCAAGCTCCCGCCGCACAGCGCGAACGATTTCCCCAATCTCCCAGGCGAGAGCGCCGCCGTTGGTGTCGCAGAGAACGATACAGGCGGCGCCGCCGATCACAGCCTGCTTGAGAGTCTCCAACGCATATTCCGGATTCTCTTTGTAGCCGTCGAAGAAGTGTTCGGCATCGTAGATTACTTCACGATCGTGCTGGGCCAGGTAGGCCACCGACTCGCGAATCATACGGAGGTTCTCTTCGGGCGTGGCCTGCAGCACGTCGCGCACATGCAGGTCCCAGCTCTTGCCGAAGAGGGAGATGACAGGTGTGTTGGCCTGAAGCAGCAACTGAATCTGGGGGTCGTCGGCTGGGTCGATATCGCGCTTGCATGTAGAGCCAAAAGCAGTCAGGCGGGCGTGCGAAAGCGAAAGTTCCCGCTCGGCGCGTTCGAAAAACTCCATATCTTTGGGATTGGAGCCGGGCCAGCCGCCCTCAATGTAATCGATGCCAAACTCGTCAAGGCGCGCCGCGATGCGTAGTTTGTCGTCGCAGCTGAGTGAAACGCCCTCAGCCTGCGTGCCATCGCGCAGAGTGGTGTCAAATAGTTGGATCTTCACGTTTCAGTACTCCATGGCAAACAGCGCTTCAAGGCCGGCCGGACCATGAAACAAGACGACGCGGCTGCCTATGTCAGCCCGTTGCCTGCAGTCCGGCGGCAATTCCATTGATTGAAAGCAGGATGGCCTGACGCAGGCGCGGGTCATCCTCAAAAGCGTCGCGGCCTGCCTGCAAGTCTTCCGGCTTCTGTTCAGCGGCCGTTCGCTGCTTGTTTAGCAGGGCGACCTGAATGTAGTTGAGCGGATCGACATATGGATTGCGCAGATAGATGCTGCGCTGAAGCCATGGCTCGTTGTCGAGGAGTGCGCCCTGGCCTGTAATCTCCAAAATGAGCCGCTCAGTGCGTCGGAATTCATCCATGATGTCATCGAAAACAGCAATCTGAACTGAGTCTTCCGCCAGTGACGCATAGAGCGAAGCGATGGTCATGTCAGCCCGGCGCATGGAGAGCTGCGCCCTGTCGATCACAGTGCGAAAGAATGGCCAATTTCCGTACATCTCTTGCAGGAGAGACAAATGTTGCGACGATTCGGCACCGAGCGCGGAGCCTAAGCCGTACCAGCCTGGCAGGTTGACACGGCTCTGCGTCCAGGCGAAGACCCAGGGAATGGCGCGCAGATCCGAAATGTCCGATGTCTGGCGCCGTTTTGCAGGGCGCGAGCCAATGTTCATCTGGGCCAGCTGCTCGATGGGCGTTGCCTCGTGAAAGTAACGGAGGAAGAGGGGATTCCCGACCAGAGACCGGTACTTGCGTTCGGAGCGCTCGCTGGCAGCGTCGAGGAACTCCGCCCACCTTTCTTGCGTTGCTGTCGAAGGATTCCGAGCCGTGCCTTCCCCATCTTGCGCGTCCTGGTGTGTTCCGCGACTGGCAATCAGAACGGCGTTGACCAGCTGTTCCAGATGGCGTTTGGCAATCGCCCGATTGCTGTAGCGGGCGCTAATCACTTCACCCTGTTCGGTAATCTTGATGCGGCCCTGGACGGACCCAGGGGGTTGGGCAAGGATCGCCCGGTTGGCCGGGCCGCCTCCGCGGCCGATTGAGCCGCCGCGGCCATGGAACAGCGTCAGTTGGACACTGTGAACGCCGCAGATCTGGGCCAGCCTTTCCTGGGCCTCATAGAGCGACCAGCTCGAGCGCAGAAAGCCTCCGTCCTTGTTGGAGTCACTGTAGCCGATCATGATTTCCTGGCGGTTGCCGCGGCGCGCCAGGTGTTGGCGGTAAATCGGCGATTCAAAGAGGGCGCCCATGATTTCGGGGGCGCGCACGAGGTCATCAATGGTCTCAAAGAGCGGCGCGATGTCGATCTTGCCGAACAGGCCCGCGTCCTTGGCCAGCAACAGCACTTCCAGAACATGGCTGACCGATGTGGTCATGCTGATGATGTAAGCGCCGATGGCCTCAGGCGCGATTCTCTCGTGAGCCTGGCGGATCAGACGGAAAAGGGCGACAGTCTCGTTGGTTTCGGCGCCGTACTGCAGCCGGGCGGTGAGAGGACGCGGGCTCTCGATCTCCTGTACAAGGAGGCGCGTCCGTACGTCCTCCGGCAGCGCCGCGTAATTGAAATCAGGGTCTTGTGGCCGGTAGTAGCGATGGAGAAGGTCGGCGACCGCCTCGCGATGTCGATCCGAGTGCTGGCGAATGTCCATAGAGGCCAGATGAAAGCCGAAGATACGCGCCTGCAGAACGAGCTGCGCGAAGCGGCCTTCTGCCAGGCGGTCGCCCTTGTTTTCGCGCAGGCTGCGCTGGATCATTTCGAGGTCGGCGATGAATTCGTCCGCATTGCGATAGGCCCAGGAATCCGGCCTTTGGGCGTGCCAGGCCTCACGGTTCTGGGCGAGGGTGGCCCCAAGTCTCCGGTAGATCAGGATCATCTTCTGCCGGTACGGCTCGAGCGAGAAGCGGTCCAGGCGGGCCTTGTCGCTCTGCGGCGCGCTCTCCAGATCGTGGGCCAGACTGTCGAGGAACGCTTGCGAAAAGGCGCCGCGCGTGCGGGCTACGCTCAAGTGCCCGTACATGCCGACAACGGCGCGGCGGTAGAGTTCCAGGGCCTGTTCCTTCTGCTGGCGCAGGGCATCCTCCGTCACGTCCTGGGTTACGAACGGGTTGCCGTCGCGGTCGCCCCCGATCCAGGAGCCGTAGCGCAGAAAGGTGGGCAACTGGTCCGCGGCTTTGTCCTCGTCCTGGGCTTCGAGGCTTTCGGGGAACTCTCGCGCAAGCGCCTGACGCAGTTCGTTGTAGATTTCCGGCAGAAGATCAAACAAAGTGGTATCGAAGAAGTAAAGCCCTTCACGGACCTCGTCCATCACGTCAGGACGCCGTTCCCTGTTCACATCACTTTGCCACAACGATACAACATTTTCGCGAATCTGCTCCCACTTCCTGTCCTGCTCACTTGGCAGGAGAACATGGGCGTCCAGCTCGCGAAGCAGTCTTGTCAGGTCAAGCAGTTTCAGAAGAATGGTACGGCGCTTGGCCTCGGTCGGGTGCGCGGTGAAGACAGGTTTGATCAACAGTTCGTCAAGCAGTCGGCGCATTTCAGCGACAGGCGTACCAGCGGCGCGCAAACTCGTTACCGCGGCCGAAATGGTCTCGGGCATGTGCCGGCGCTTTTCCTCGGCGCGGGCCGCGCGCTGGCGGATGACCCGCACGCGCTGTTGCTCCTCCGCCAGGTTGACCAGCTGGAAGTAGGTGGTAAACGCCTTGAGCACGCCGAGCGTACTGTCCAAGTCATTGACAAGGCGGGAGGCAAGCCGTTCGATTTGCGGTCCAGCGTCCGGATCGCCATGGCGCTGCGCGCGAGTCAGGGAGCGCAGCTTTTCAACGAGGTCGAAGATAGCCTGACCTTCCTGCTCAACGATCGTTTCGCCAAGGAGGTTGCCCAGTTGGCGAACAGTCATGCGCAGCTGTCGGTCGGTGTCCCCCTGACCGGTGCCGTTTCCCGCTTCGTTTGCAGCGTCTTCTCTTTTGAAACCTTGCCTGAGCTGCGAAGTCATCAGATGTCCCTGCCGGGCCGTTCTCCAATCCTCCATTGCCATCAAACAGGACCTTGGCTCAATCACCCGACCGATCTTATCGTAAAGGCGTGTTCGGCCTCTACGAATCCAGGAGCTCCTTGACGACGAGATTGCCCAAAACCTCAGTCCCTGCCGTCTCGGTGCCCGGTTGGGCGATGTCGGGTGTACGCACGCCGAGCGCCAGGATGGCATCGACAGCGCCCTCGACGGCTCCGGCCTCTTCTTCCAGTCCGAGACTGTGACGAAGGAGCATCGCGCTGCTCAGGATGGCCGCCAGTGGGTTGGCGATCCCCTGTCCCGCGATATCGGGTGCGCTGCCGTGGATCGGTTCATAGAGGCCGAGGGGCAAGTTGTGCCCGTTGCTCGCGTCGCCCAAGCTGGCAGAAGGCAGCATGCCCATCGATCCGGCCAGCATGGAGGCCTCATCGGTCAGAATGTCTCCGAACAGATTGCCGGCGACGATTACGTCGAAGTCGGCAGGACGGCGGATCAGGTGCATGGCCATGGCGTCGACAAGGATATGCTCGACCTCCAACTCGGGATAGTCGGCAAGGGCCTCGGTGGCAACGCTGCGCCAAAGCCGGGACGAGGCGAGCACGTTGGCCTTGTCCACGCTGGCAAGTTTCTTACTGCGTTCCATGGCCGAGTCCGCGGCCAGGCGGACGACCCGGTCGATCTCCGGCCGCGTGTAGAGCATCGTGTCAAATGCCTCCATGCCGTCGTCGGGCTCCTGGCGCTGGCCGAAGTAAATCCCTCCGGTCAGCTCTCGCACGACGAGCAGATCCACGCCATCCAGTGTCTCCTCCTTGATCGTGCTGGCAGAGAGCAGCTGAGGCTGAAGTTTGACCGGACGCAGATTGGCAAACAGGTCCAGGCTCTTGCGGAGCGCGAGGACACCGCGTTCCGGCCTGTCGGGTAGGCCGGGGTCGTCCCACTTGGGTCCGCCGACTGCCCCGAGCAGGACAGCTTCTGCGGCGGCGGCTGCCTCGAGTGTTTCATCCGGCAGACTGGTTCCCAATTCATCAATGGAACGTCCGCCGATCTGCTGGTGGCTGAATTCAAAGCTGTGACCGAACCGGTCTGCCACCGCGGCCAGAACCTTCTTTGCCTCCGCCGTGACTTCCGGGCCGATTCCATCTCCGTCCAGAATTACAATTGTTGCATCCATTCGTCGTGGTTCCTTCTTTAGATTCGCGCCTGATTCGAACTCTTCTCTATTCCGGATAAAGGGCGGCTGAATCTGGATTCGTTGTCGATAGATTGGTTGGGATCGTTTCTGTGCCCTGCTCGTTCCTGCAAAACATGGAATGTTGGTTACGGTTGGTCTCGGCGGCGCAAGCGGCCCTTCGGGCAGATGACGGACGTTCGAGTCAACCGGACTCCTGGTCGTTGAATTCCTCGTCAGCCGTCAATGGACGCCTGCCGCCGAAAACGGCCAGTTCGAAGATCTTGAAGAAACAGTCTACGTCTTCGAAGCCGATGGCGCTCAGCCATTTGCATTGGTCATCCACCGGGGCCAAAATGTTCGCCTGTTTGTCTTCCCGGTTGTGGTACGCCAGCGCGACCTGACTTCGAGTCTGCGATTCGCCCTCGGTCAGTTGATTCGCCCAGAGGCTGTCGATGAAATAATCGTCATATAACGCCTCATTCCTGCTTGTCGTGGAGGAGACATGTTCAATGTTCACAAAAGCCCCGCCCGGCAGCAAGAGGTCGTAGATATCGGTATAGACCTGGCGCTTGATGTGGTCGGGATGGTGGTGAATCGAGAACCCGGAGACGATAGTGTCGAATGGCGCGTGCGAAGAGACGATGTCGAACCAGGCGGGGTCAGTGTAATCGACCGATGAAACGTGCAGTGAACTGCTGTAAGCCTGTAAATTGGTCAACGCAGCCTGAAGCATTGGGGTGGAGAAGTCGACCAGGGTGCCCCTTGCACGGGGGTATTTCTCCAGAATCGTTGCGGCGAGAATGCCGTCGCCGCAGCCCAAATCGAGAAAGCTGTCGATAGGCCGTTCGCCGTGGGCATGGTCTTCTTCCGGCCCGGCGATGACGCGCAACATCACGTCCAACTGTATCTGCGCCAGTGGGACGCCCTTTCGTACCTTGGTCAGGAAGTCTTCAACCAGTGTGGGGTTTTTCCACACGGCACTCTTGCTTTCCGAAGGAGGCGCGCCTACATTCATCCGCTTCATCCTCTTTTCTTTTCCCAGTTGTCGGTCGGCGGCTGCCGCGGGCGGTGGTGTCTCGACCGACTGCGGGCTACCTGGAACTGTCAGAGTGACGCCGCGGCCTCGAAAGCGCTTATCTGATCCTCCTTGTCAAGAAGATAGCCGAGGTCGTCCAATCCCCGCAGAAGGCACTGCTTGCGGAATGGATCGATGTCAAATGACCAGGAAGTCTCTGTTATACCCGATGCGCTGTCGGCGAGGCCCGGCAATGTGACCGTCTGCTTCTGCAAATCGATGCAGATGCTGGTCTTGGGCGCCTCCTCGACCAGGTCGAGCAAACTGCGAACGGTGTCTTCCGGCAGTCTGATCGGCAGCAGCCCGTTCTTCAGGCTGTTGTTGTAGAAGATATCGGCGAATGCGGGCGAGATGACCGCTCTGAAACCGTACTGGGTGAGGGCCCAAACTGCGTGTTCGCGGCTGGACCCGATGCCGAAATTGCGGCCGGCAACGAGGATTTCCGATCCCTGGTACTGAGGCTGATTGAGAACGAAGTCAGGATTCGGGCTGCCGTCGCGACTGTAACGCCACCACGAGAAAAGCCCGTCGCCCATACCCTCCTGGGTGACAGCCGTGAGATAGCGGGCCGGGATGATCTGGTCGGTATCGACGTTCTCAGTTCGGAGCGGCAGTGCGGTTGAAGTCAGTGTTGTGAACGGTTGCATCAGAGGATCTCCCGCACGTCAGTTACGCGTCCATTTACAGCAGCCGCAGCGGCCATGATGGGGCTCATCAACAGTGAACGGCTACCGGGCCCCTGCCTGCCCATGAAGTTGCGATTGCTGGTGCTGGCGACATATTTTCCTTCGCCCGCTTTGTCGTCGTTCATCGCCAGGCACATGCTGCACCCTGCGCCGCGCCACTCAAAGCCTGCTTCGCTGAAAATCCGATCGAGGCCCTCGGCTTCGGCCTGTGCTTTGACTGCCTTGGAACCGGGTACGACGAGCGCCTCAACATGATCGGATACACGGCGGCCCTTGGCGATGGCCGCGGCCGCGCGCAGGTCTTCAATTCGACTGTTCGTGCAGGAGCCGATGAAAACGATGTCGACGTGCTGGCCTTCAATAGGCTGTCCTTCGGTCAGGCCCATGTAATCCAGAGCGTTTTGCAGGCTGCGTCTCTCGGCAGGGTCCTCGAGATCTTGCGCGCGGGGGACTCGGCCATTTATCGACACGCCCTGGCCCGGGTTGGTGCCGTAGGTCACCATTGGCGCAAGCGCCGAAGCATCGAGCGTCAATTCCCGGTCAAATACGGCGTCCTCATCCGTGGTCAGGGTCCGCCAGTGCGAAACCGCCTTTTCCCATTGGTCGCCCTTGGGAGCAAAGGTACGTCCTTTGATGTAACTGAAAGTGGTTTCGTCCGGAGCAATCAGCCCGGCGCGAGCGCCGCCCTCGATGCTCATATTGCAGATGGTCATGCGGCTGGCCATGTCCAGGGCCCGTATTGCCGGTCCCCGATATTCAAAAACGTGGCCGACGCCGCCGCCCGCCCCGTTCTTGGCGATAATGGCCAAAATGATGTCTTTGGCTGTAACGCCTGTGCCAAGGTCTCCTTCAACATTGATGGCGAAGGTCTTGGGTTTCGACTGCATGAGGCACTGGGTTGCCAAGACGTGGCCGACCTCACTTGTGCCAATGCCAAAGGCCAGCGCGCCGAATGCGCCATGCGTACTGGTGTGGCTATCGCCGCAGACGATGGTCATGCCCGGTTGGGTGACGCCCAGCTCCGGGCCGATCACATGAACGATGCCCTGGATTTCGCCCTCAATGTCATACAGTGGGACGTCAAATTCGGCGCAGTTCTGGCGCAGGGCGCGCACCTGGGTCGCCGCGTCATCGGGCCAGTCAACTTCCAATGCCCCGATGCGTGTGGGAATGGCGTGGTCCATGGTGGCGTAGGTTTTGTCGGGTCTGCGCACCGGCAGGCCGCGTTCGCGGAGTGTGGCGAAGGCCTGTGGTGACGTGACCTCGTGCACAAGATGGGCGTCAATATAGAGGACGGCCGGCGCTCCTTCGTCCTGCGCGATTACGTGCGCATCCCAGATTTTTTCAAACAGCGTCTTTCCCATTCTAAGGATCCTTGCCTGGCTGGTCTAAGTTACACATTGTGGGTCAACCTACGGAAGGCTTGTTTCTCCCATCAGGAAGCGGTCGCACTCGCGCGCGGCGCCCCGGCCTTCGTTGATGGCCCAAACGACGAGGCTCTGGCCGCGCCGCATGTCGCCGGCGGCGAAGACGCCGGGCACGTTGGTGGCGAAACTGCCGTACTCGGCCTGGGCGTTGGAACGGGCATCGCGCTCGACGCCCAACTGATCGAGCACAGGGTTTTCCGGCCCCAGGAAACCCATAGACAGGAACACCAGCTGGGCTGGCCATACCTTTTCCGTCCCTGGCACCTCGCGCAACTGCGGGCGCTGACCGTTTTCGCTGGGCACCCATTCAATCAAGACTGTGTGCAATTCTTTCAGGCGGCCGTGCTCATCGCCAACGAACTTCTTGGTGCTGATGAGAAACGTGCGGGGATCCTGGCCAAAGCGGGCGTCGACTTCGGCGTGTCCGTAGTCGACACGGAAGATGTTTGGCCATTCGGGCCAGGGATTGCTTGCAGCTCGTTCCGGCGGCGGCTTGGGTAGAATCTCAAACATGTTGACGCTTTTGCAGCCGTGGCGCATGGACGTGCCAAGGCAGTCGTTGCCGGTGTCGCCGCCCCCAATTACAATTACATCTTTGCCCTCGGCAGAAATATAGGGATAGCTGAAGCCTTCGCCTTGTACTTCGCCGTATTTTTCGTCGAGCAACTCTTTCGTATTGCCGTGGAGGAACTCCATGGCGAAATGCACGCCTTCCAACTCCCTACCCTCTATTGGCAGGTCCCGGGGATTGGTGGCGCCGCCACAGAGAACAACTGCATCGTTTTCATGAAGGAGGCTATCCGCCGGGATGTCTTTGCCCACCTCGCAGTTGGTAATGAAGGTAACGCCTTCGGCGCGCATCAGATCGACGCGCCGCTCCACTCGCTCCTTTTCCAACTTCATATTGGGGATACCGTACATGAGCAGGCCGCCAATGCGATCGGCCCTTTCGTAGACGGTGACGGTATGGCCTGCCGTGTTCAGCTGGTCCGCGCAGGCGAGCCCTGCCGGTCCTGAGCCGACGACCGCGACTTTCTTGCCTGTGCGCACTGCCGGCGGTTCGGCGACAACCCAACCCTCTTCAAAGCCCCTATCGATGATGGCGCACTCGATGCTCTTGATGGTTACAGGCGGGTCGATGAGGCCCAGGGTACAGGACCCTTCGCAGGGGGCTGGGCAAACGCGGCCGGTAAATTCGGGGAAATTGTTGGTGGCGTGAAGCCTGTCGAGCGCTTCCCGCCAGCGATTCTGATAGACAAGGTCATTCCACTCCGGAATCAGGTTGTTGATGGGGCAACCGCCCTCGGGCATGGTACCTGTGTGGCAGAAGGGAATGCCGCAGTCCATGCAACGAGCGCCCTGCTCCTGCAGGTCTTGCGTTGAAAGATGGAGATGGAACTCATTCCAGTCCTGAATTCGTTCAAGAGGCGGGCGTTCCGGGAAAGGCTGCCGTTCGAATTCAAGAAAGCCGGTTGGTTTACCCATACGAAATCTCCTGACTGCGTATTGCGTGGCAAGAATTACGGCGCAATACCGGTTCGAATTACTCCGCTACGCAATACTCAGTTTCCGCTCACCCGTGCGGCCAAGTCCTGGCTGTTTCGCTCGAAAGCGGCCATCAACGCCTCGGCCCCCTTGAGACCGGCGGCTTCCACTTCGGCAAGGCATTGAAGCATGCGTTTGTAATCTTTGGGCAGCACTTTGACAAATTTGGGCAGGTAAGCGTCCCAATCCGACAGGATTCTGCCGGCGACTTCCGAGTTTGTGTATACGTAGTGCCGCTGGATCATCTCGCGTACTTCGGCGCGTTCTTCGGGATCTTCGAGTTTCTCAAGTTCAACCATTTCCAGGTTGACCCGCTTGTTGAAGTCGACCCCGTCCACCGGCTCTTCGTCCAGTACGTAGGCAATGCCGCCCGACATGCCGGCGGCGAAGTTTCGCCCAGTACGTCCGAGTACAACGACGCGGCCCCCGGTCATGTATTCGCAGCCATGGTCGCCGACCCCTTCGATGACGGCGTGCAGGCCGGAGTTCCGCACGCAGAAGCGCTCACCAGCCATGCCTCGGATATAGGCTTCGCCGCTGGTTGCGCCGTAGAAGGCGACGTTGCCGATGATGATGTTTTCCTCGGCTTTGAAGGTAGAGCCGTAGGGCGGATACGCGATGATCTTGCCGCCGGAAAGGCCCTTGCCGAAATAGTCATTGCCGTCGCCCTCGAGTTCAAGTGTCATGCCTTTGGGAATGAAGGCGCCGAAACTCTGGCCGGCCGCGCCGGTGAAATGCAATTGGATCGTGTCTTCGGGCAGGCCGTCCGGCCCAAAGCGGCGGGTGATTTCACTGCCTGTGATAGTGCCGACAACGCGATTCGTGTTGTGGATTGGCAGTGACTCCTTCACACGGGCCAAGGAGACCTCCGGGCCGTCTCCCTGAAGCGCTGCGTGGGCGCTTTTCACGTCTTCTGCGCTGTTTTCGAGCGCAGGCCTGCAAAGCTCCAACAGTGTCGTGTTGTCCAGCGCCTTGTCCAGGCCGTGATCCTGCTCGATCTGGCAGTAGCGTCCCCAGTCATCAGGCACATCCGGGCGGTGCAGGATTGCGGTCAGGTCGATACCTTCCGCCTTCCAGTGTTCGATCGATTGCGGGGCCCGCAGGCGGTCCGTTCGACCGATCATCTCATTCACGGTACGGAAACCGAGCTTCGCCATGTACTCCCGTAACTCCTGGGCGATGAAGCGCATGAAGTTCACCACGTCCTGCGGGTCGCCAGTGAACTTCTTGCGCAGCTCCGGGTTCTGGGTGGCGACTCCGACCGGGCATGTATCCAGGTGACAAACCCGCATCATGATACAGCCGAGCGCGACGAGAGGGCTGGTGGCGAAGCCGTATTCCTCGGCGCCAAGGAGCGCGGCGATGGCAAGATCGCGGCCCGTCTTGAGCTGGCCGTCGGTCTCTACGACGACGCGACTGCGCAAATTGTTGATCAGAAGCGTCTGGTGAGTCTCCGCTACACCCAGCTCCCATGGCAGGCCGGCGTGCTTGATGCTCGTCTGCGGAGACGCGCCGGTGCCGCCGTCATGCCCGCTGATCAGGATCACATCTGCATGGCCCTTGGCGACGCCGGCCGCGACGGTGCCAACGCCGACTTCGGACACCAGCTTGACGTTTATGCGGGCGTGGTGGTTTGAATTCTTGAGGTCGTGAATCAGTTCGGCAAGATCCTCGATTGAATAGATGTCATGATGCGGCGGAGGCGAAATCAGACCCACGCCGGGCGTTGAGTGGCGTACCTCCGCGATCCAGGGGTAGACCTTTTTGCCGGGCAGCTGGCCGCCCTCGCCGGGCTTTGCGCCCTGCGCCATCTTGATCTGCAACTCCCTGGCGTTTACCAGGTAGTTGCTTGTGACACCGAAGCGGGCGGACGCAACCTGTTTTATGGCGCTGTTTTTCGAGTCGCCGTTCGGCTCAAGGAAGTAGCGGGCGGGGTCTTCGCCGCCTTCGCCGGTATTGCTCCGACCGCCGATGCGGTTCATGGCAATCGCCAGCGTTTCATGGGCTTCCTTACTGATCGAGCCATAGGACATGGCGCCTGTCTTGAAACGCTTGCAGATCGACTCGACCGGCTCCACCTCTTCAATCGGGATGCTCTTGGCTTCTTCAAAATCAAACTCCAACAGGCCCCGCAGGTTGCACCACTCCTTGTTCATCTCGTCGATGTCCTTGGTGTAGGCCTTGAAGGAGCTGTAGTCATTGGTACGGCAGGCCTGCTGGAGCAGGTGCACGGTGCGCGGGTTGAAGAGATGCAGCTCGCCGTCCTTGCGCCACTGATAGTCTCCGCCTGGAGAGAGCAATTGGCCGGCGTGGTCGTTGCCATTGGTAGAGTGAGACTCCAATTCGGGGTGACCGTTCAAGCGACCGTTTGATTCGGCCTGCGCGTAGAGGCGAACGGGATAGGCTCGATCGTGCCGAACTTTTATCTCACTGTAAATCTCGGGCAGATCGATTCCCTCGACGCGGCTGGCAGTCCAGGTGAAGTACTTGTCCACCAGGTTTTGGCTAAGGCCAAGCGCCTCAAAGATCTGTGCGCCGCAGTAACTCTGTATCGTCGAGATTCCCATCTTTGACAGTACTTTGACGACCCCCTTCATGGCGGCCTTGACGTAGTTATACGTTGCGGTGTCGTGGTCGATGTCGACGATGAGCCGGTTCTGAATCATCTGGTCCAGCGTTTCAATGGCCAGATAGGGGTTGACGGCAGTCGCGCCAAAGCCAATCAGCAGAGCCAGATGGTGGACTTCACGGGGTTCGCCCGACTCGACCAGCAGGGCGGTTCGTGTGCGCGTCTCGTTGCGGATCAGATGGTGGTGCAATCCGGAGGTAGCCAGCAGCGCGGGAATGGGCGCGACACCAGGTTCGACACCGCGGTCCGAGAGAATCAATATGTTCGTCCCATCTTCGATCGCGTCTGTGGCGGCCTGGAAGAGGTCCTCTAGCGCCTGTTCAAGCGCTTCCGGGCCTCCGTTCACGTCAAAGAGAATCGGCAGCGTCTTGGCCTTGAAGCCCTCTGCCTTACTCTGTTCAATATGCCGGATCTTGGCTAGTTCCTCGTTGGTAAGGATCGGCTGGCTGAGCTTGAGCTGCCGGCAGTTCTCCGGCTTGGTTTCGAGCAGGTTGAGCTCGGTGCCCATCATTACTTCTGTGGCGGTAATCAACTCCTCGCGGATGGCGTCGATGGGCGGATTGGTCACCTGGGCAAAGAGCTGCTTGAAATAGTTGTAAAGCAGCTGCGAGTGGTTGGACAGGGCCGCGGCGGGCGTGTCATTTCCCATGGCGCCCAAGGCTTCGACGCCGTCCGTCGCCATCGGAGCCAGCAGGATTCGCAACTGCTCGAACGTGTAGCCAAAGATCTGTTGCCGGTCAAGCATCGTCTCATGGTCGACGCCGGGCACTTCGGCCTCTGGCTGTGGGATCTCATCCAGACTTACAAGGTGCTCGTCCAGCCATTCTCGGTAGGGATGCGCGGCGGCCATCGACTCTTTCAATTCGCCGTCGGAGATGATCCGGCCCTGTGATGTATCGACAAGAAACATGCGGCCGGGTTCCAGGCGGGCCTTTCTGAGGATCCGCTCCGGTTCCATCGGAAGCACACCCACCTCCGACGCCATCACCACCATGTCGTCCTTTGTGACGCAATAGCGTGAAGGGCGGAGGCCGTTGCGGTCCAGCACGGCGCCGACGATTGTGCCGTCGGTGAACACCATGGAAGCAGGCCCGTCCCACGGCTCCATCATCGTGCTATGGTATTCGTAGAAGGCTTTTTTGGCGTCGCTCATGGTCTCATGCTGCGACCATGGCTCGGGGATCATCATCATCATTGCGTGCGGCAGTGTGCGGCCCGACAGATAGAGAAACTCAAGCGTTTCGTCGAACTTGGCGGAATCGCTGCCGTCGTCATGGATGATCGGCATAATCTTCTTGATATCGTTGCCGAAAAGCTCGCTTTCGAAGTGGGACTGGCGGGCGTGCATCCAGTTTTCGTTGCCCCGCAACGTGTTGATCTCGCCATTGTGAATCATGTACCGGTAGGGATGCGCGCGTTCCCAGCTTGGGAAGGTATTCGTGCTGAAGCGCGAGTGGATGACGATGAGGGCCGATTCCATGTCACCGTCGAGCAGGTCGGGGTAGAAGCCTCGGACCTGCGGGGCCATAAGCATGCCCTTGTACACGATGGTGCGGGAGGAGAGGCTTGCGACGTAGAATGCGTCGCCTTCGCGTAGTTGAGAGTAACGGATGCGGTTCTCGGCCTGTTTGCGAATCACATAGAGCTTGCGCTCAAAGGACAGGTCATCGTTGCCGGTGAGCCGTTCCGGGTTGCGCCCGATGAAGACTTGGCGCACAACCGGTTCGCCGATGCGCGCCGTTTGGCCTAACTCCATGTTTTCGGTCGGGACTGTGCGCCATCCAAGGACCGTCTGGCCTTCGGAGCGGATGATTCTTTCGAAGAGTTGCTCGCACAGGAAGCGGTATTCCCTCCTGGGCGGTAGAAAGATCATTCCGACCGCGTAGTCACCCTCAGGCGGCAGGTCGAACCCTTCTTCCTGGGCCACTTTGCGCATGAATTTATCGGGCATCTGCATCAGCACGCCGGCGCCGTCGCCTGTGTTCGGCTCGCATCCGCAAGCGCCCCGATGGGCGAGATTGTGCAGAACTTCGAGGCCCTGAGTGACAATGGCGTTTGACTTTTCGCCCTTTATGTTGACGACGAATCCCACACCACAGGCATCATGCTCGTAGCGCGGGTCGTACAAGCCTTGCTTGGCCGGCAGACCAGGCTGCGAGTGGGGTGTGGGACTGGGGCAACAGGAAGGGCTAAGTTTCAATTCCGACATTGCGTCATCTCCTAGATTAAGCCTTCCACGAGGCATCGCCCGCTCAGGACAGTTGGTTAAGCGAATTCGCCTCTGCATCTTTGCGATTGATGCGAAGGAAGCGCGTGTGCCAAGTTCGGATGACGTCCTTGTCGAACCGAAGTACTTGCCAACAGGAGTATTTCAGAGGGACAAGCCCTCTGACATTTCGCATAATTTACACGAAATACGGCCTTTCGTCAACTTTGGGAGGCTTCTGCGGAACTGCGGTATCCGTTGCCGTAGATGATCAGTTCTACGCCGCCGTCTACGACCACGGGGTGGCTGAACTTTATGCCCACAACCCCGTCGTACCCCCTGGCTGCGGCCTTCTCTTCAAGATCTGACAAACCCTGCTCGATTGCCTTCTCTATCAGCGACTCGTAGTGGGACATTCGTCCCCCGACGAGATTCCTGATGTTTTCCCGCACATCTCTGACAATGTTGGCGGCGTACACAACCACGACGACGAGGAGTTCGCCCACTTCGACGTCGGGGTGGTGAGGCTGTTCGAGAGCCGTCAGTTTCACTCTTGGTCCTCGCCTCGTTCACGGTTATTTGGGACATTGACGGTCACATTCACCTCGGTACGGCGACGCCCCCAGGCGATTCTCAGAATGAGGAAGAGCAGAAGGAATCCCCCTAGAACTGTGAGCACGTTGCCCGGTTTGCGAATGGCGCTCCCATTCTTAAGCCAGAAAAGCAACCAGGGCACGTTGCCGGATAGCACTGGGGCCAGATCCTCCAGAACTTGAACAATGCTGCCGAACCCCTGCTCCCTCATCGTTCCTTCGGCGAGGAAGTCAAGCGCCGCCTCCAGGTTCTGACTTTGAAGTAACGCCCCGCGTACAAGATCGCTTTCCAATAGGGAGATGAGCGCCGGGTGGTTCAAGACAGAATCAGCGAAGAGCTCGGCATTCTGGGAAGACAGCGGGGCCAAATACATTTCAGCAATTGTTGAAAGCTGGTCCACGCTCAGGTCGCCGAGAAGCAAGGAGCGAGCAGTTTCAATCGGCAGGTCCAGGAGCGCATCCCTCGCCACTGATTCCAGTGACATCGAGTTGCGAATCGCGGTCTCGTCTTCCAGCCTCAAGACGTTCTCCAATGCGTCGCGGTCCGCGAAGTCAGTGAAATTACTCTCGAGATACAGTTGGAACTCGACCACCTTGAGGATGAGGTCACCTGCAAGTTCGGCCCAACTGATGAGAGTTTCCGAGCTTCCCGATTGCCGATAAATCTCCAGCGCTTCTTCAGGAAGAGTTTGCAGGAACTCGAACCGACCTGAGTCGATCAACGCCCCCAGCCTGTCCGGCTCATGCTCGTCCACAATTGCTACCAATTCAGAAAGCTTGGCTAGCTGATCTATTTCAGTGAAATCCAGAATCTGCCTGAAGCGTGGGTTTGTATCGGAAAGTTGGAGAACGCGAGCAAACTTCAAGCGAAAATCCTGCCACTGGCTGAACGCGCTGTTGGCGACGTTGCGCGCCAAAGAAGGCATTTCAATCCGCAGTTCCTCACTCACTTCATCGGCAATCCACCTTAGCATTTCATTTTTGACATCGTCACTCTGAAGTGAGTCTCTGATTTCAGGTAGCGCGCCGTCTCTGGAATTGTACACGTCCATGACGATCAGAGCTCCTCCAACAATCCAGCCAACGAAAGGGATGCCCACAGCTGCGACTCTGACCAGTATGCGTGATAGGATTTTGCCAATGATATTCTTTGTGAGAATGCTTGCCAGCCTCTTGGCAATCTCAGCGCCAATTGAAGTTCCGACAATGACCGCGACGCCGCCAGCAAGATTCGAGTGAATCTCAAGAATGTCAAGGAAGCTCTGATCAGTCTCCGGATCGAGCTTCAAGATTTCCAGTTCTGCCTCAATCTGCCTATTCAGCTCCGCTGCCAATGTCTTGGAAAACCGTCCCCCTATGAATTCCTGCACGCATGACAACGCGGTAGACGCTGATGTAGCCGTGACTACTCTTACTTCTTCCACGATGTCGTTGGCGACTCTTGTTGAAAGTTCCTCGAATCGCCCCGCAAATCCATCGGAGCCGAAAGCTTCCTCAGCCACCGTGGTTGCCAGCTCCTCCGCCTTGGTCAGAGACCAACCCGACCAAATCCGTTCCCACAAGCTGGTGTCACTGCGGACCAATGCGACCGCGTCTTCTACGACCTGGTCTACTTTCGAGTCCATTCGCATTTCATCCCAGTGGCGCCTGACAATCCCGCTCACATTGAGACGACCCTGTTCATCCGCGACCACAGCCTGCGTGATCCGGTTCAACTCATCCCGAAGACTGGCTTCGTCGACCTGGTCACACTCCTCAAATGTGTAGGAGGCGGGCCCAGTGCTTTGGGCTCTGACCGCGACGGGTTTCACCAAAGAGAAAAGCAAAAGCGTGATGAGAAATGCAAAGGTCAGTCGGTGGGACCTCGTCGAGCTTGGTTTCTGCACTATGTCTGGCCTCCCAGGAGTCGACCTATGTAATCCCGAAAATTCGGCAGGCGTCCACGACGCTTAAGCCAACCGACTGTGAGCGCCAATGCTACTAACAGTGCGAGCGCCGCCAAAAGAACGAGTAACTGCATCTGATGATAGTGCGAATAGAGCTGCCAAGGCAGGGCGCCAGAGGAGAGGTCTACCGCGCCTGATAGCATGAGGGCAGTGGGCCACCAGTCTTGGGGCTCCTCGATTCTTTTGGTGACGAACGCCATGGCTTTTTCGATGTCCTGCGACCCCTTCACAGACTGCCCAACACTCTCTATGTCAAGCTCTGCCAGCATCGCCGGATTCTGGTCAATAGAGAGTGCAATCACTTCAACTTTTTCTTCTGAGAGGTCATAACCATACTCATGGAGCCACATTATTTCGGGGTCTGCTTCCAACAAGAACACAGATTCCCTCGTTTCTGATTCCAGTTGAAGTAACCATGTTAATGCTTCCTTGTCACTTAGACTCAATGCCTTATCAAGGTCATCTCGATTCCTGAAGTGATCGGGGCTCGCTACCGTATACAATTCAGTCTCGACAATCTTCACAATGGAATCGCCGGCTAATTGAGCCCATTCAATAACCACAGAAGGGTTCCTGCTCCACGCGAGAATCCTAAACACTTCCCGTGGGAAGGAGAGTATGTGGTTAAACTGACCAGAGTCAAAGAATCCTGGCAGCAAATCGGGCGAAAGGGAATCCTCTGCAATCACAACCAATTCCGAAAGCACTTCCATGTCAATCGCATTCGTATCTTCCAAGGTAATTCTCAAGCGCGTGAATCTGGTAGAAAGTTCTAGCGCACGCTTGAATGTCTTCTCCAGTTCCTCAGAACCTCGCAGAACAGCGACTAGCCCCGGCTCTTGTGTAATCTTGATTGCAAGTAGCTGCCGGGCTAAAGTCGAGAGGTCGTGAAGGTAGGATGCGAACCAGGACAGTTCATCATCGGACAAGTCCGCTAACAGGGCGCCTCTCGCTTCATCCGCCGATAGTTTAAGAAGGGTTGTTCTTTCCTCCGGCGCCATCACCATGAGTCTTTGAATTGCCAGAACGTGTTCAAGGGCTAGCACACGTTCCAACTCCTCCCTACCAGTAAAATCTTCGGGAGTCGAAACGAGATAAAGCCCTTTCTCCACAACCTGTGCGATTGCATCGCCGGCCAATTCGTCCCAATCGAGGACGACATTCGGATTACGAGTTTCACGAAGGATTTCAATCGCGCTCTGAGAAAGTGCGAGAATTTCCTTGAATTGACCCGATCGGACCATCTCCTCTAACTGCTCGGCATCCAAGACTTCAGACGCCGCCTCAACCAGCAATGATAGCTTTACCACTTGTTCAGATGGCGTTTCGGCAAGAATCGAACTTACCTCATTGAATTCTTCGGCCAAGTTGAGAACAAGGGCAAATTGTGACTGCAAACCTTCCGTCTCTTGCAGGAGGGAGAGCAGGCCACGATCCCGCATCACGAAATCCATCAGGCGAATTCGGGAAGCTGACGGCAATTCCAAGAGATATGAGATAGCCCAGTCAATCTGTGGACTGGAGAGTTCTGTGAGCATCCACTTTGCTTGCCTCGTTGGCAGTCCCAGTAACGCCTCTCGTTCCTCAATCCCTTTTTCCATCAAGTCTTTAATCAACGATGTGTTTCCCAGAGCAAGAATCTTCTCCAGTGTCTCTCGGCCCCCAACCATTTCGGGCGATGTGTATTTGTATAGCTCCGTCTCTACCACACCGACAATTCTCACGTCGGCAACTTGGGCCCACCTCAGGACCAAGCCCGGATCAGAGGTGTCGCGAAGAATTTTGAATGACGCTCTAGGGAGTTCAAAGATAACTTTGAATTCACCTGTGCCGATGAGTCTGTTCAGCCAATCAATGCCTAGGACATCGACTGTTACCTCAACCAGTTCGGCGAGCTTGTCCACTTGGTCCGGCGTAACATCCTCCAGCAAAAGACGAAAATCTTCATTGTTTTCCGCCAGCCTCAAGACGTGCTCGAAGTCCTGAAGGAAACTCCGCCACCGTCTGTAGATTTCGACCGTAACTGACTGGGAGATTCCGGGCATTGAGTTGGCTAATTCCTGGTCCACCACAGAAACAATTTCAGCGCGGATGGTTTCCTTCACTGATTCATCTTTGAGGTCGTCACGAATCTGAGGCAATGAACCTTCCCAAGCCTGATAGATGTCGTAGATGATAAGGGCGCCACCGATGACCCAGCCTGCAACTGGGACAACGGCGGAGGCTGCCTTTCCTAGAATACGGGTGACGACTCTACCAAGAATTCCTTGAGCGACCCTTCTTGCAATCGCATGAGCGATTTGTGTGCCCACAATTGTGCCAATGCCGGCAATTGACAGTTTTCGGTCTGTCAAATCTACAAAGTCAGTCTCCCCTTCAATGTTCCCTAATTCAAGACTTTCCAACCAGGCTTTCGTGCTATCCTCCAAGACATCCGACATGACATCAGAAAACTTGGCGCCGATGAATTCCTGCACACACAAGAATGCAGATGAGGCAGACTTCACTGTCATCACGTGAATCTCGACGGTCAAATCATCGACAATTGCCGAGGACAGACTGTCAATGGCAGTGCGAAATTCTGGAGAGTCGAATGCCTGATTGGCGATTGCCTCCGCAAACTCTGCTGCCTTCTCTTCGGACCAACCGGAAAAGATCCGATCTAGTGTGCCTCGTTCTTCTCGAACCCGATTCGTAGCCTCGTCGACAGCATTGTCAACCACGCTGTCCAAGCCAAGTTCTTTCCAATTCCGTTCAACGATAGCTGCTAAGTCTAGCCCACTTTGTTCTCGTTCCAGCACAGAGTGAGTGATTCGATTGAGGTCACTTAGCAATAGCTCTTCTTCGACTTCCTCGCACTCGGAAATCGTATAGGTGGGCGGGGAATCCTGTGCCTCAGCCACTGCTGCCGGCAGAACTGTACTGAGCAGGAAAAGAACGAGGAAAACTCTGCAGAACTGCTGAAAAAACTTCTCAATTTTTCCGCAAAATCTGGTAGCCAGACAACTAAGGTCTTGAGTTTCCATGAAATCAACCCTGCTGAACAGTAAAGCGGCTAAGATGTGACTCTACCTTACTTCCAGTATTCAACAACAAAAAAAAGGGGGCGGCGATTCGGTGTCTCCCGTATCGCCGCCCCTTTGCGCGCGTGCGCTGCTATATCCCGACCGTCGCGACCTCCGAATCTCCGGCCGCAATCGCGACCTCGGCGTCGTCCTGGTTGGCGGCGCACAACTTATTCAGCGCTTGCAGATAAGCCTTCGTGCTCGCCACGATAATATCGGTATCCACGCCGCGGCCGCTGAACAGCCGGCGTCGGGGACGGCCCTGCGCTGTCCTGCTATGCCCCCGACTCTCCGGGGCTTCGATGCGGACCGTCACGTCTCCGTTGGCGTCAATGCCCTCCGTCACCGCCTGCACGAGAAACTCGGTCAGTTCGTTCGGCTGTTGAACGACCTTGTCGATGCACGTGTACACCGCGTCCACGGGGCCGGCGCCAAAGCTGGCCTCCGTGACCTCCTCGCCCGTCTCATTGTTGCGCAGGGTGGCAACAGCGGTAGGCGTCATATTGGTGCCGCACTGCACCTGCACGCCCAGCAGCTCCCAGACCTCGACCGGCTGATAAAGTTCATCCGCAACCAGCGCCTCGAGGTCCGCGTCGGTGACAGTCTTCTTCTTGTCGGCCAGATCCTTGAAACGCGTAAAGACCTCGTTCAGGTTTTCCCGGTCCAGGTGGTAGCCCATTTCCTGCAGGCGCACGCCCAGGGCATGACGGCCGGAGTGCTTGCCCAGAACCAGCCTGCTCTGGTGGAGCCCGATGGTATCGGCATCCATGATCTCGTAAGTGCGCTTGTTTTTCAACATGCCGTCCTGGTGGATGCCCGCCTCGTGCGCGAACGCGTTTGTGCCCACGATGGCCTTATTGGGCTGGATGACCATTCCAGTGTAACGGCTGACCATGTCGCTGCAGCGGTGGATTTCCTGGCTGCGAATATTGGTTTGCAGGTCGAATACTGATTGGCGCGTGTACAGCGCCATGACCGTTTCTTCCAGGCTGGTGTTGCCGGCGCGTTCGCCGATTCCGTTGATTGTCACCTCAACCTGGCGGGCGCCATTCTGGACACCCGACAAGGTGTTGGCTGTCGCAAGCCCCAGGTCATTGTGGCAGTGGACGCTGAAGATTACGTCCTTGCCGCCATCGACGTTTTCGCGCAGGTACTCAATCAGATCGCCAAACTCCTCCGGCGTTGTATAGCCGACCGTATCCGGGATATTCAGGGTGGTAGCGCCAGCCTGAACGGCAACGCTGCACACTTTGACAAGGAACTCCGGATCGCTGCGGCCGGCATCCTCCGGGCTGAATTCCACGTTGTCGCACAAGCTGCGGGCGTATTGCACCATGTCCCCCACGGTTTCCAACACTTCGTTGGGGGACATGCGCAGCTTGTGCTCCATATGGATATCGCTGGTGGCGAGGAACGTGTGAATGCGGGGACGCACTGCCCCCTGCACGGCTTCCCAGGCCTTGTCGATGTCATCCTTGTTGGCTCGGGCCAGGCCGGCGATAAACGGCGGCGGGCTGACGTTACCGTCTTCGCCCACACGGGGCGTTCTGCCAACAGTTTCAGCGATACGCTTGACCGCGGCGAGGTCGCCTGGAGAAGCGGCGGGGAATCCGGCCTCCATGATGTCAATGCCCAGCCTGGAAAGCTGGCGGGCGATTTCAAGTTTTTCCTGTTCGTTGAGGGTGGCTCCCGGCGACTGCTCGCCATCCCGCAGGGTGGTGTCGAAGACGAGAACCGTATTGCCGTGGGCGACTTCCCTGGCCCAACTGTCTACGTCCTCAATTTGGAACTTCGCCGCGTCGATCGAAGCCATGCCGAAATCGGCATTCTCTTCATGCTGTTGCGCATCAATTGTGTTGGTCATTACCGGGCGCCTCCGGAGGTGATTGGGTTGAGAGATGACAGGGAGTCTCTGCCGCGCGTCATGCAGCGAGGAGAGGTTGCGAATGCCGAGTGCAATACAGGGTTTCGCATAAGGTCACTAAGGCCGTCATCCATGCTCATCACCTCCTTTCGCAATTCGTCAGACGCGCATCAAACGGGCTAAATCTCCTTGGCGTCCATGAAGGTCATCATCCTGCGGAGCTCCTTACCGACGTTTTCCAGCTGCTGGCTCTGTTCTCTGCGGCGCCTTGCGTAGTAAACTTTGCCGCCGCCGTGATATTCGTCCATCCACTCTTCGGCAAATGAGCCGGATTGGATGTCGGCCAGGATCTTTCTCATCGATTCCTTGGTCTCGTCGGTGATTACGCTTTGGCCGCTCTTGTAATCTCCCCATTCCGCCGTGTCGCTAATGCTGTAACGCATGTAGTTGAGACCGCCTTCATACATCAGATCGACGATGAGCTTCAACTCGTGCAGGCATTCGAAGTATGCAATTTCAGGTTGGTAGCCGGCATCAACCAGGACTTCGAAACCGGCTTTAACCAGTTCGCTCACACCCCCGCAGAGGACGGTCTGCTCTCCAAACAGGTCGGTCTCGGTCTCTTCGGCGAAGGTCGTTTCCAGCACGCCGGCGCGGGTGGAGCCGATCGCCTTGGCATAGGCCAGCGCGTTGGCCAGGGCATTGCCTGACGCGTCCTGGTGAATCGCGACCAGCGCGGGAACGCCTGAACCCTCAGTGAAGACTTCTCGCACGCGGTGGCCGGGCGCTTTGGGGGCCACCATCGAAACATCGACATTCTCGGGGGCAACGACGAAGCCGTAGCGGACATTGAAACCATGGGCGAACATGAGCGTATTGCCCGGTTCGAGATTGGGTTGTATTTGCTCCTCATAGACATTGCCCTGGATCGGGTCGGGGATCACGACCATGATCATGTCTGCTTCGCGCGCGGCTTCAGCCACACTTACAACCCGCAGTCCATCGGCCTCGGCCTTGGCCTTGCTCTGGCTACCTTCGTGCAGGCCGATGCGAACGTCCTGACCGTTGTCCTGCATATTCAGCGCGTGCGCATGCCCCTGGCTGCCATAGCCGATTACCGCGATCTTTTTTCCTTCCAACAAGGCCAGGTCGGCGTCATTCTCGTAATAGATCGTTGCCACATTCCCCTCCGAGGTTATGGTACTTTTAACTGTATGATTTCTGCGGATTTACTCAAGCGAGCCGCGACCCTCAAATGCAGTTGGTTTCCATGCGTCTTCGGGCTGCGGCGCAAGCTCTAAGAGCGCTGCAACCAGCACTCATCAGGACTTGCCTATTGGTCGTCATGTCCACTGCCATTCAGGCTGGCGGCGGCCTTGAAAATGGAGGTGGAATGCCGCTTCCTCTTTGCCCGTTCGTCACCACGGCAGAGGGCTACGCGACCTGTTCTGACCATCTCCTCTATACCGAATGGCCGCAGCAGTTCGATGAGCGAATCGACTTTGTCTTCGGTCCCAACCGCCTGGACGACAAGGTTCTCGGCGTTGACGTCGACGATTTGGGCGCGGTAGATTTCAGCGAACTGCATGATTTCGCCGCGTGTCGCCGGCGTTGTCCGGACCCGAATCAGCGCCAACTCGCGTAGTATGGCCAGCCGATTCGTGATGTCTTCCACCGCCGTGACGTCTACGACTTTGCGCAGCTGCTTCACCACCTGGTCGGCCACCCGCTCGTCACCATCGACGACAAAGGTCATGCGGCTGATGCCGGGCGTTTCGCTGTGGCTGACCTGCAGACTGTCGATATTGAAGTTGCGTCTTCTCAGCATGCCGGATACCCGATTCAGCACACCGGGCTTATCACGCATCCAGGCGACAAGAGTGTATTGCATTGGTCTCCTCTGAGGCAGTAGGATTTAACATTTCCCTCAATTGCTCGCCGACCTGACAGATGGAAGCCTCTGGCGATGTGCGGTCAACGCGGTTACCAACTGGGCTGAACACCGCTGTAACCCTGAACGTAACCGGGCTTCGGTCTCCTGATCAGTTCGTCTACGGCCGCGCCGGGGGCCACCATTGGATAGACGTTTACTTCCTCTTTCACCTGGAAGTCGACCAGGAAAGGGCCGTCGGTCGCGTGGGCCCTTTCGAGGACAGGCACGACCTCGCTCGGATGGCGTACAACGGCGGCTGGAATTTCATAGGCATCGGCCAGTTTTACATAGTCAGGCGACAGGATCGGTGTCCCCACATAGCGTTTGTCGTAGAAGATTTGCTGCCACTGACGCACCATGCCCAGAAAACCATTGTTTATGATCGCGATCTTGACCGGCAGCTTCTCCTGTTGAATGGTAGCCAGTTCCTGAAGAGTCATCTGAAAGCCGCCGTCACCGGCAACACACCAGACCAGGGCCTCGCGGTCGGACATTTGCGCTCCCAGGGCAGCCGGAAGCGCGTATCCCATCGTGCCGAGTCCGCCGCTGGTCAGCAACATGCCTGCGTGTTCGTGGATATAGTACTGGCTCTCCCACATCTGATGCTGGCCGACATCGGTGACAACGATAACGCGTTTATCTGTCTGCTCGGTTGCGTGCCAAAGTTGGCGGATCACATAAGGCGGAATCAACTCCTCCACTTCGTACTGGATAATGTCGGCCTCTTCGGTCTCCGAGCGCCACTCGTTCAAGGTATTCACCCAATCCTGGTGGCGGCGTTCCTTGATCAAAGGGAGGTAGGCCGGGAGCGTTTCCGCCAGATCGCCCACGACGGCGACGTCCGGAACGATGTTCTTGCCCACTTCTGCTCGGTCCAACTCAAAGTGGATGATTTTGGCGTTGGCCGCGAAGCGGTCCAGACGGCCGGTGATTCGGTCGTCGAAGCGCATCCCCATGGCCACCAGGACATCGCATGCCTGAACGGCTCGATTGGCGAATGCTTCTCCGTGCATGCCACCCATTCCCAGGCTAAGAGGATGCGTTTCCGGGATGTTGCCGGTGCCGAGCAAGGTGGTGACAACGGGAATGCCGGCCTTTTCGACGAGCTGCAGCAGCTCTTCGCTTGTATTTGAAAGGTGGATGCCGTGACCGGCGAGGATCAGAGGGCGTTCGGCTTCGTTGAGCAGATCGGCCGCCGCCTGCACTTCGTCTTGGCTGACGACGGGCCAGGGCTCGAAGCCGGGCAGGCTGATATCAAAGTCATAGCGAAACGTGCCGCTTTCGATCTGCACATCCTTGCAGACGTCCACCAAGACAACGCCCGGCCGGCCTTCGCGGGCGATGTAGAATGCCTCTTTCATGATCAAGGGCAGCTCTGCAATGTCCGTGACCAGGTAGTTGTGTTTGCAGACCGGTTGGGTGACGCCCACAACGTCGGACTCCTGGAAGGCGTCTGTCCCCAGCAAGCTGGTCGGGACCTGTCCGGTAATCGCGACCACCGGCACGCTATCCATCTGCGCCGTAGCCAGGCCGGTGACCAGGTTGGTCGCCCCTGGGCCGCTGGTGACGATACAAACGCCGACTTCGCCGGTGGCCCTGGCGAACCCGTCTGCCATGTGGGCCGCGCACTGTTCGTGGCGCACCAGCACGTGATGAATGCGGCCGTCCCCTTCATACTCGGCCAAGGCGTCATAGGCCGGCAAGATGGCCCCGCCCGGGTGGCCGAAGACAATCTGAACTCCCTCGCGCAACAAGGACTCCCAAATCATCTGCGATCCTGTCATTTCCTGGGGTCCCAGATCGTATCCGGAATCGGCAGGTTCTCTCTTTGCAATTGCCATCCGTCTCCTCCTGCAAGCTGGCTTACGCGCTGGCCGGATTTCTGTGCAGTCCCTGGTAGGTTGAAGCACGGCATCCCAGCTCTCATCAACTTAAGATGATATGAAGCCCGTCGTTGTTCCCTTCTCTTTGATATTCACTAAAGAAAAACCCTTCCCGGTTGGGGAAGGGTCTGTACTGACCTGAGCAAGAAGTCCCTTTTTCCAGACTTCTGCGCCTTCGCCAACCATTCAAGGCCTGGAGCCGCTTACAAGAAGGGCTACAAGGCCGCCAAGAAGGTTTGTAAGGCTAAGAATCAGGTTCAATACAGCGAATCGGCTCATTTCGGTACGATCATTCAAGATTTTCGGTCACTATTCCAGAACTCTGTCCTATTATATGCAGAAACCCGATATCCGCAACTTCAAAGATCTGTAGGGCGCAGTCCCAATTTGGGGCGAGCTTCAGGCTATCTTTGGATAATACAGTGGTCAACAGTCTATGCGGGAAGTGGGGGGATTGACTGTTGTCTGAACGGGGATTTGAGGGCGAGTGGCGGGAAGGGCAGGGGTTGGGGGCCAGGGGGTAAGGCGGCTCCTAAAGCGAAGGAAGGGGGCCGGCGGGCGAGGGGCAACAAGCAAGCATCTTTCAGTTACAGGTCGCGGTGAACACTCCATGAGGTGGAAAAGGCGCTGGTTTTCAGTGCGCAACAGCAAGCGGTGGTCTGGAAAGACGAATGAGGACGTGTGAATGCGGCCCTCTGGGCGCCTTTCCTGTAGTTCCTACCGAATGTCACATACCCCCGAATTCGAGCGTATGTGCTATAATCAGGCGCAGTTAACCAGAGGAAGCGAGTGAGACGGAGAAAGGGGGCAAATGGCAACTCGTAATCTCATGTTAGAGCAACTGACAACGGTCTTTGAGGAGAAACAGGCCGAGGTGCTGGCCGAAGTCATTTACGATTCCTACAACAACCTTGTGAGAAGGGACGACTTCAATGAACTCAAAGAGATCGTAAGAAATATCGCACAGACACAAGACCGTACAGATCAGCATCTGGCGGAACTGGCTGATGCGCAGAAGCGTACGGAACAACGCGTAGAGGATTTGGGGGAGGCACAGCAACGCACAGAGAAACGCGTTGAGGAGCTGGCAGAGGCGCAACAGCGCACGGAGCAGCGTGTTGAGGAGCTGGCAGAGGCGCAACAGCGCACAGAGCAGCGTGTTGAGGAGCTGGCAGAGGCGCAACAGCGCACGGAGGAAGCGCAACAGCGCACAGAGACGGCGCAACAGCGTACTGAACTGGCAGTTCAACGGCTGGCGCGGGAGGTTGGCGGGTTGAGCAACCGTCTAGGAGGCGATTTGGAGGATGTCGCCGCAATCGTGATCGAGGACACGCTGCACCGTGAATTCGGCTGGGAAGTTGACGAACTGAGCCGGTCATGGCAGGAGTGGGACGGCGAACAATATGAAATCGACGTATTTGGGAAAGCTGAAGATCCGTCCCGGCCCGGTTTACAACTTTGGATCGTGGGAGAGGTAAAGTTCAATTTGACACAGCGGGACGTGAGCCGTTTTGGCCAGTTGGTTGCCCGCGCCTCCAAGGGCCTGGGCGGGGAGGTCGTCCCGGTCTGCTTCTGCTACCGTATTCGGCCTCAAGTGCAGAAAGTATTGAAAGAGGAAGGGTACAGGCTGGTCATGTCCAGCGGAAGGATGCCGAAGTAGGGTCATGGCGCCAGGACTGTAGCGGGGCTGTCAGTCTGTTGCGCTGTCAATTGGATCGGAGACTTCCTCCTGCCAGCGTGTTTGCTCTCGTTCCAACCGGTCTCGGTGCGAAGCGGCGCCTTCATCCTCGGAGAGGTCATTCAACTCCCACGGGTCGGAAGCCAGGTGAAAGAGTTGGGCGCCGTTGCTGCCCTGGTCGCCGTCGCGGCGGTAACTGATCAGTTTCCACTCCTGGTCCTGGGTCATTCGCTGCCCGTGCTTGTAGACGGAGTGCAGATAGGATCTGGTTGTTTCGACAGTCCCCTCCATCAGCGGCACAAGAGATTTCGCATCGACACCCGAAGGTAGATCCAGCCCGGCGAGTTCACACAGGGTTGGGTAGATGTCGTACGTGTGGGTGAGCGCGTCCACCTGCCTCCCGGCCGGCACATTCGGTCCGCGCACGATCAGAGGCACGCGGACACTGTGATCGTAGAGATTTTGTTTGCCGAGCAGACCGTGCTGGCCGAGTGCGAGTCCGTGATCGGCGGTATAGACCACGAGAGTATTCTCCGCCAACCCCCTCCGGCTGAGCAACGCGAGAATTTCGCCTATCTTTTCGTCCATATCGGAAATCATGCCGAAGTATTCGGCGATATGCCGGCGCGTTTCTTCCGGTGTACGGGGAAAGGCAGCCAGCATTTCGTCGCGCACGGACATTTCGCCATTGTCGAAAGGGTGAATCCCTGTGAAGTTGGGGGGGAGGGGCATGGCCTCCGGCTTGTAAACGTCGGCCCAATCTTGGGGCGGCGTGCGGGGATCGTGAGGGGCGGTGAAGGCGCAGTAGAGAAAGAAGGGCCTGCTCCCATCCTGCCGTTCCAGGAAGCGAAGCGCCGCATCTCCGAACAGGTCGGTAGAAAACTGTTCGCCTACCCTCTGCCTGCCTTTGTCGTACGCGCCCGAAGGGTCATAGTCCTGGACTTTCACCTGGAAGTGGCTGTCCATGCCGCCGAAGAACACATTTTCCGCTTCACCGAAAGACCGGGCGAAACTGGCGGCGTCGTTATGCCACTTTCCGGTGGCGAATGTCGTGTACCCGTTCTGACGGAACAGCTCAGCCAGGAAGGTATGGCTGGGATCAAGGGTGTTGAGTGACCGTGGATCCCCCATGTCATTGCCGAGAGAGGCCCGGAAGACGTGGGCGCCGGTGTGGACGCAGGCTCTTGTCGGAACGCAGACCGCGCCGCTCAGTCCGCCCATGTGGCAATTGCGGTGAAATGATGTCCCCTGCGCGCAGAGCAGGTCCAACGTTGGTGTCCGTACGGTGGCGTCTCCGTAGGCGCCGATAGCCGAAGCGCGATGGTCGTCTGCGATGAGAAAAAGTATGTTGGGCTGTTCTGGCATGCGCGGTCTACCTACTGCGATTGCTGCCTACCTGGATTCTCCGATTGATACGAAAGCTGGCCGGGCCGATGACCCTAGCATGCAAAACCAGATACCTTTGAACCAGATCACGGCTGTTCCACGAACTGTCGGCGATGCAAGGTAGCGTAAAGGCCTTCTTCGGCCAGCAGTTCTTCGTGGGTTCCCCTGCTTACGATGCGACCCTCTTCCAACGCGCAGATCAAGTCAGCCTTGCGGATTGTGCTCAGGCGGTGGGCGATCACGATCGCGGTGCGCCTGCTGAGCAGCCGGTCAAGGGCCTCCTGGATTAGAGCCTCGGTAGCGGTATCAACGCTGGCCGTCGCTTCATCCAGAATGAGGATACGGGGATCGGCCAGGACAGCGCGGGCAATACAGATTAATTGCCGCTGGCCCATCGAGAGATTCGCCCCTCCTTCGAGGATTTCGGTCTCATAGCCATTCGGCAGATCCATGATGAATTCATGGGCATTGGCCTGTTTTGCGGCTTCCTCCACGGCTTCAGTCTCGATCTCAGGGAGTCCAAAGCGGATGTTATCGATGACCGTCCCTGCAAAGAGAAAGGGCTCTTGGGAAACGATTCCCGTTTGGCGGCGCAGAGACTGCTGAACTACCTTGCGCACGTCGATTCCGTCGATCAGGACAGCTCCCTTGGTGACATCATAAAATCTGGCCACCAAATTGGCGATGGTCGACTTGCCGGCTCCTGTGGGTCCGACGAGCGCGACCGTCTGCCCGGGCTCAATCCTGAGGTTCACGTCGTGCAATACAGGGTCGTCGCTGCTATAGGAGAAATGAACGCGGCGCAGTTCGATCTTGCCCTCAATTCTGGGCATTTCCCTGCCATCTGGCGGGTCGGCAACCTCGGGACGGGCATCGAGCAGCTCCAACACTCTTTCGCCCCCTGCCATTGCCGACTGCATCGTCGTGTACAGCTGGCTCAGCTCCTGGATCGGTTGGAAGAAGCGGGTGACATATGCCAGGAAAGCGACAAGCACACCGATTTCCAGTGCGCCTTGCGCCACGGCGCGGCCGCCGAACCACAGAACGATACCTGTCGCAAGCACGGCCAGGAATTCAACCGTGGGCAAAAAGACGAACGAGAGCTTCATCGCGTTGATATAGGAACTGCGGTTGGCCTGGTTCGCGTCATCGAAGCGGCTGCGCATTGCATCTTCTTGCGCGAATGCCTGGATGACGCGCATGCCGGCCAGATGCTCTGCGAGAGTGCCGACGACGCCGGCTACGCTGTGCCTTGTCTGGCGAAAAGCAAGTTTGGCCCGCCTGGAAAACAGGTAGGTTGCCAGCAACATGAGCGGAATGGTGCTGAAGGTCAGAAGAGCAAGCGAAGGGCTGAGGAACAGCATGACGGCAATGATTCCCACAAGGACAAGGACGTCGCCGATTAGTGTGATCAAGCCCTGGGACAGGAGTTCGTTGATAACGGCCACATCACCGATCACCCGAGAAATGGTCACGCCGACGATATGTCTGCTGTGATAGCCAAGCGAAAGGGCCTGCAAATGGCGCATCAGCTGACCGCGCAGCGTGGCCAGCACTCGCTGTCCCACCCACGATAGCAGATAGCGCTGGCCCGATGCCGCGCCGAACAGGGCGAGAAAGATGACCGCCATCAGGACAGAGACTCCGGCAAGCCCGCCCAGATCTTTGGTGGCAATGTAGCGATCGATGGCCACCTTGAGCAGGAGAGGAATCCCAAGAGTCGTCCCTGTAACGATCAGCATCAGGGCGAAGGCGCCGATCATTTTGGCCTTGTGCGGCCCCAGGTAGGTGAGCAGCCTGCCCACGACCTGCCCATCAAAGGCCTTTCCTTCGGCCTCTTTCGCCAAATTACGCAGCAGGCTTTGAGGCCCGCCGCTGCGTCCGGCCGATCCGATTGAAATAGACATAATGTATGCGTTTGAGGCTACTGACGCTGAACAGCCGTCAACCCCTTACGCGAGTTCGACCCCCTGTAACTGTACTTCGTAGATCTTTCGATAGAGCGGAGACTTCTCGAAAAGTTCCTCGTGATTTCCCGCCGCGGCAATCCTTCCCCTTTCCAGAATCAGGATCTGATCGGCCAGACGGACCGTGCTGAGACGCTGCGCAATAATGACCGAGGTGCGGCCCTTCATCAGATTGGACAACGCCAACTGTATCAGGTGCTCGGTCTGCGTATCGACGCTGGACGTGGCGTCGTCCAGGATCAGGATGCGAGGGTCGGTTAGCAGGGTACGGGCGATGGCGACCCGCTGACGCTGGCCGCCGGAAAGCGTCGCGCCTCGTTCACCCACCTTTGTTTCATATCCGTCGGGGAAACTCTCGATGAAATCGTGGGCTTGAGCCGCCTTGGCTGCTTCAACCACTTCTTCCTCTGTCGCGTCGGCGCGGCCAAAGGCGATGTTTTCGCGAATGGTTGCGGCAAAGAGCGTTGACTCCTGGAGGACGATTCCAATCTGACTGCGGAGCGAGTGAAGTGTTGCCTTACGGATGTCCTGTCCATCGAGCAGAACACGGCCCTCCGTTGGATCATAGAAGCGCGGAATCATGTTGATGAAAGAAGATTTGCCCGATCCGGTTGGGCCGAGCAAGGCGAGCACCTGGCCGGGCTGTATTTCAAATGAAACCTTCTCCAGGACATTGTGCGGGCGGGTGTAGCTGAAGGAGACGCCTTCGAAGCGAAGCTGGCCGCGAATCGGCCCAAGCGGCGTCGCGTCCACTGCCTCTTGGACCTGCGTCTCTTCGTCCAGTATTTCGAATACCCGCTCGGCAGACGCGCCGGCCATTGCAATCGACGGAACAAGGAATCCCAGCCTGCGTATCGGAGAAGTCAGCTGGGCCAGGTAGGTGATGAAAGCGATCAGCTCTCCAAGAGTCAGATTGCCGCGAATGACCAAGTACCCGCCCAGCCAGACGATGACGACGGTGGCGAGGTTAGCGATCAGATCCAGCAGAGGCATATTGAGCGCAGTCAGGCGGGCCGTGGACGCGGCCAAACCGAACCACCTCCGGTTTTCCGTTTCAAAGCGGTCGATTTCAGCGTCTTCCTGGGCGAAGGCCTTCACAATGCGGGCGCCGCGCAGGTTCTGTTCCAACCGGGTTGTCAACACGGCCAGCTGCTGCTGTATCTCCATCGAAAGGGGGCGGTAGCGGGCGCCGAAACGCATGGCGCGATGCGCCAAAACAGGCATGGTGAGCATCGCCAGCAAGGCCAGCAGGGGATCCATCAGAATCAGGGCTGTGGCAGAGCCGATCAGCAGAACAACGCCATTCGCAAGACCAAGGACCGACCGGCCCGTGAGCATGCGCAGCCTCTCCACGTCCTGCATTGAGCGTGACAGGAGCTGACCTGATTCGGTGCGGTCGTGGTAGGCAAAGGAGAGCTCGGTCAGCTTGGCATGAAGGTCGCGGCGCAAACCGTAGGAGACGCTCTGCGATGCCTTTTCCGCAAACAGACTCGAAAGGAACGTGAGCAGGCCGCGCACAGCGGTTAAGGCGAGCAGCCCCAGCACAGACATTGCCAACAACTGCATGTCATTCTGGCGGATGCCGCGGTCAACGATCCATCGGATAAACTGGGGCGTGATGAGAAGAATGGCTGTGGTGCCGAGAAGAGCGGCGTATGCGGCGACAGTCAAACGCCAGTAGGGACGGAGTCGCTTGAGCGCTCGCCACAAGAAACGGCGGTTCTGGTTCGGGCTTGCAAGCTTTGGCAGTTCCGCGGAGGCGGTTGACATATTTCAAATCCGGTTTAGTAAGGTAACAGGTTAAATGACGAACCCATTGTACCACGCTATTGGATAGAGGGCCTATTCTCGATACGGCCAAAGGAAAATGGTTTGGTCTTGAGGCCGTCTTTCGCCGCCAGCTATCGACTCATTCGGTGTCTAAATGCAACGCTGGACTGACATCAACAGAGCACAGTCGGCAGGGTTAAATCGGTTAGGCAAGTGCTGAAATGTGTTGCTCAGAAGGATTGTGTTCCAGGGGAAGGGAATACGCCCTGCTACGCCCAACTGATCGAAAATGAACTGGGAGGAGCACGACGGCGGGGCCGGGCAGGCACTGGCGGCAGGCGCCATCTTGTCCCGATTTCTTCGAACGCGAGGTACCCAGGATGGTGCTTTTAGCTGGATTTCCCTCAATGAACGAGACGGCCACTTACCCCCTTTACACAGAAGGAGCCAGCGGCCTGTTTCTCAGCGCTTTGAGGAAAATGGGTCCGACGCGACCCTGAATGCGTGGAGGCAGGATTGGCAGAAGAGTCTGGAAGAGTCAGTCAGATGCGATCACGTAGTGGAAATACGTGACCGGTTCCAAGACCACTGCGCCAACCCAACTGAGAGGCATCGGTCCCACGAGATGTAGGCAAAGTCGCTGAGAATGACGGTCTCAGGGCCCATGCAGTCCAATGCACAGGCCCTGCGCATTGACCTGTTCTGCCTGGAGACGCCTTGTTCTCCAGGGTGAAATCCTCGGGCGGGTATCAGAGGTCCACGGCTTCGATCTGATAAAAAGGATGAGAAGGGAGACTCCTTCTTCAGCGCAGCGATAAGAAAACCCCAGCGCCCCGCAGCCAGAAAGCCGTCGCAAGTGAACCCTGCGCGCCTAGAGCTTGCGCACAATATCCCCGGCCCGGATGGCGCCGGGTTGCACAACCTTTGCGTACATGCCGCGCAGCCGCAGTTCTTTGCCCTCTGGGGTACTGACGAACTTGACTGCGTCTACGCCGAAGCGCTCCGCGAATTTCTTGCAACCCGTATGTTCGACCGGCGAAACCTCGATGATGGCGTCGCCAAGGGCGAGCCGCGTGCCGACAGGCAGGTTGGTTTCGCTCAGCTCAATGTCCATATACAACTGATCGCCAAAGAGCGCCCAGCGGCGATTATCCTGCGAGATCGCGCCGGCAACGCGGGCGTTCATAATCGTGAGTTGTGTGTCGGGGCTCGGCGGGGCGTCAGGCTTACGGGTACTCCAGTTGTCGCCGACAAGGCCTTCAGCGACGGTAAGCTCTCCGTCCTCCATTACCTCCCGTTCGCCGGCACGGGGGCGTTTCACGATGAGGGCCAGCTTGCCCTCGCTCTTCGGCGAACGCCGAATGTCGTCCAGATTGAGTTCCAGTTCCGCCAAATCCCTATGGGTTGCCTTCGACATTGATCGACTCCTCCTTTGTCCTGGCCGGGTCAGTTCGCGGCCTCTTGGTCAATAGACGTTGTGGGTTCTATTCCAATCTCTTGCCAGCCGACTTTCAGCGCAACGAGCCAGCGCCGGATGGCCCCTTCGTCGGGCCGATCGCGGCGTCGCTGCAAGAATATCATTCCAGTGAGTAACAAGGGCAGTACCAAGGGAATCACAAAGGGCAACGCGTCTTTCGCCGTGCTCTCAGGTGAGGCCCGCAAGGCTCCCGCGACAAGAAACGCCAACGGGACAAGGCAACTCAACGCCATCCAGGCGGCGGCATAGATGCGTCCCACCGGATGCCACTGGAAATGACCCACCAAGCGGCAGTTCGCCCCATTTTCCTGAAAGACGGCGTAAAAGTAGGTCGCAAATATGCCTCTGACTCTGGACTTTTTCGGCAGTCGTCTGATCTTGACCCCTCTTCCTGCAACGCGACCGGATACTTCCTCGCTTGCGCGCAGCGCTTCCGCGAGGCGCCGTGCGGCGGCGTCCGCATCGCCTTCGAGAGAAAGCGATAGTCGTCGCCGGCCTGGCGTCCAAAGGAAGGAGATAAGCGATTTCAGATTCGTGCTAACCATGGCCGACCACGCTCCACGGCCTATGTGTCCCTGGTCTTTGGTACGACGCGTCCTGGCGGAGATGGGAGGCCCTTCACGCGGTTCCCACCATTCCTCGGGACGGGGGTCATCGAGTTATGTCCGCCACAAGATTCCGCTCCGCCGTCTGACCGACGCCAGTCTCACAAAGGGGGTTAAACTGGATGCAGTCCCGGGAAACCCAATGCGGTCGCCTCGTCCCAGCCATACATGAGATTCATGCTCTGGAGAGCGCTGCCGGCCGCGCCTTTCACCAGGTTGTCTATGGCGCAAAGGGCGACAACGCGACCCGTGCGCTCGTCCAGTTCGAATCCTACGTCGGCATAGTTGCTTCCGCTAAGGATTTTCGGCTCTGGGTAACGGTAGATGCCGGTCTTCTCCTTGACGATGCGCACGAAGGGCTCGTCTCGGTAGGTCTGCCGGTAGGCGCGCCAGAGATCGCGCTCGGTGACACCATCTTTTGCGAAGACATGGGCCGTCGCCAGCACACCGCGTACATTGTCGACCGCGGTTGCGCTCAGATGGGCCGACACGGCGGAGTAGTCTTCGGCGTCAGCTCTGGCAATCGCTTGCAGGAGCTCAGCGGTGTGGCGGTGGCCGGTTGGCGCAAAGCTGCGCATGGTCCGCGCCCGTTCCGGGTGGTGCGTGGCGTCGCCGGCACGGTTTCCGCCTTCACTGCTGCCTACCTTGACCTCGCAGATGAGGTCTCTCTCCGGGTCGGCCAGGCCGGCGGCGAAGAGCGGCCATACGGCCAGTGTACTGGCTGTGGCATTGCAGCCGACCCCGCTCACGAATTTGGCGCCTTCGATTTGCTGGCGAAACAGCTCCGGCAGCCCATAGACGAATCTGCCCAGCCAGTCAGGCGCTGTGTGCTCTTTGCCGTACCAGTCTACGTAGGCTTGCGGGTCCTGCAGCCGGAAGTCGGCGCTGAGATCGACAATGCGATCGGCGAGCTCCGTAAATTCATCGATGCGGCCCATCGCCCCGCCATGGGGAAGCCCCAGCACCAGCAGGTCACAGGGCGCCAACTCAGCGGCGCTGACAAACTTCAGCCTAGTGCGACCGCGTAAGTTCGGATGTGTGAAATGAACGAATGAACCGGCGTTGCGCTCGCTCGTTACCTGGGCGATCTCAACTTGCGGATGATCCAGAAGGAGGCGCAGCAGTTCGCCCCCGGCATAGCCGCTGGCCCCCAATATCGACACTGTAATCCTGCTAATTTGATTCACCTGCTCCACGACTTCACCATTCACTTTCCTCGGTCCCGCAATCTCATTTGGGTCACATTACCTGTTGGCCGCTTCCCATCCTTCACGCCCCACTTGCAGGGCAAAATCAGCGATTCGGCCAGGGATGTTGACCCCGGTTGGCTGTACGCTGTTGCGGAACTCCATCGTGTAGTTCACTTCGTTCACGAGAAGCCCGCGGTCCGGGTCCTCCAGAACGTCGATTGCCACACATCCACCGCCGACCGCCCTGGCCGCGCGCACGCAAAGATCATTCAACTCAGGCGTTACAGGACAAACAGATGCCTGGCCGCCGCGGGCCGTATTGGTAATCCAATGGGACGAGTCTCTGTAGATAGCGCAAACTGTCTCGCTGCCGATGGTAAATGCCCGGATATCCCGTCCCGGTTTTTCGATATACTCCTGGATGTAGAAGATGCTGTGGTGGTACGTTCCCAGCACTTCCTTGTGTTCAAGTACAGTCTCAGCGGCCTCGCGGTCATTTATTTTACTCAACAGCCGGCCCCACGATCCGATTGACGGCTTCATCACGACCGGGTAGCCCAACTCTTCCATCGCTTCAAGGGCCCCGTCCGTGGTAAAGGCGACCAGAGTACGAGGTGATGGAATGCCTGCCGCGGTCAGAGCGCTCGTCGTCTGCAACTTGTCGCCGCAGACGTCGGCTACTTGCACCGAGTTGACCGTCGCGATGCCGCGGTCGTTGAGTATGCGTAAGCTGACCAGCGCTCGCCCGTGATGGATACAGCGTTCCACAATTACATCATATTCCTCGTAACGAGCGGTCAATTCCTCCCCGCCTGTGATATCGAAGATCAGCTTGCGATCGTCAAGCAGGTCGAATTCCGCGCCTCTCTGAGAGAATTCCTCGAACAGCAGCTTCTCTTCGGCGCGCACGCGGCTGTAAAGTATGCCTACCCGCATCGGTCCTATTCCCCCCAGTCTTCGTCTTCTTCCGGCGCCAGCTCGAGCGCGACGGGGTCGATCGAGAGAACCTCCAAGTCCACCCCGCATTCGCCGCACTGGACGATTTCGTTCTCCATCACGTCACTGAGCTCCACATCGCCGAAGCATTCCGGACATTCGGCCACGGCGGTAACGGTTCGTACAGCCATTCCACTTCTCCTGATGCTTGATTAATTCGTGTTTACTAACGATAAAAGTGAACCATTTCTTACTGATGGCTCTTCACCAGCGCGCCGCCACCGCCACTCCCCCGGCGACATATTCGGCAATCCGTCTGCGGGCGCCGGGCGAAGTCCCTTCAGGAAGATCTTCGAGCGCGAAACAAGCGACGCATTCGATTTCGCTACTGCTTCCTTTTCGCCAGGTAAAGTCTTCGCACAAAAAAACAGTGATGTGATCGCTCTTTCCTTCCAAGAAACTGCTGTAAACGCCGAACAGCTTCAAGCCGCGCAGTTCGGCCCCAGCCTCCTCGGCAGCTTCTCGCCGAACGGCCTCCTGCAAGGATTCGCCTGCCTGCACACCCCCGCCCGGAAGGTACCAGCCCTCCAGATAAGTGTGTCTGACCAGAAGGACTTTACCGTCTCTAACTGCCAGCAGCCTAACGCCGACTGTCAGTTGTCTTGTCAGGCTCCAAAACAGCCTCTGAAGTCGGTGCAGGAATCTCGCAAACAAAGGCGACCGCACAGCTTCTAACCCGCTTCCAAGCCATTAGGCAGCTTTGCGCCCCCTCAGGGGCGCTATTTAACCGATGCGAGTCGCCGCCTAACCTGCTCAATTAAACCGCCTGCCTCCAGGATTTCCTGTACGGTTTCGCTCAGAGCCGGAAACCTGAAGCAGCCGGATTCGCACTCGATTTCCATCCGCTCCAGGTCAACGGAAACCACTTCCTGCCCCTGGATCGCCTGCGCGGCTTCCGGGCAAACGATTGCCAGCAGGCCGTTGTTGATGGCGTTGCGGTAAAAAATGCGCGCAAAACTCTCGGCAATCACCGCGCCGACACCGTTATAAACCAGACATGTCGCGGCCTGTTCCCGGCTGGAGCCGCAGCCAAAGTTTCGTCCCCCTACGATGACATCGCCCTCGCGAACATTGGATGCGAAGGCAGGGTCCAAGTCTTCCAGCGCATGGATTGCGATCTCATCTCGTCCCTTGGCGGTATACGTGTATTTGCCTGGAAACAACACGTCAGTATTCACATTGTCTCCGTATTTCCAGGCTCTGCCTTGGATCACGTATCTGCCTCCTATCGAGCTAACGGCTCGCGCCGAACCGGTCGGTCCGGAACTCGTGGCGGCCGCTCAAATCCGTGACAAAGTGTCTCACACGAGGTCCCTGGGGTCAGCGATCCTGCCGGCAACCGCCGATGCCGCCACCACCGCCGGATTCGCCAAATAAATCTCGGCGTCAGTTGTGCCCATGCGCCCTCGGAAATTGCGGTTCGCGCTCGAAATCGTCACTTCACCCGTCGCCGGCACGCCCATGTGGTTGCCCATGCACGGCCCACACCCCGGCGTCCCAATGACGGCCCCCGCCGCAACAAGCGCCTGAATGTAGCCCCGTTCCATGCTCTCCTGCAACACCAGGCTTGATGCGGGAATGACAAGCAGACGCGTCCCCGCGGCCAATTGGCGGCCCCGCACAACCTCCGCAGCTTCGGCGATGTCTTCAAGACGGCCATTTGTGCAGGTGCCGATGAACGCCTGCTGCACCACTGTCCCCGCTACGGCAGACAGCGGCGCGACGTTGTCCACCGTGTGCGGGCAGGAAACAGTCGGCTCCAGCTCGTCTGCGTCGTAACGGTACGTTGCGCTGTAAGCGGCGCCCTCATCGGGAAAAAGCTGCGTACTCGCGGCCCTCAGAGGAGGACTGCCCAATCGGCCCGCAGCTTCACTCCTTGCCGCCCGCCTCTCCAAGACGGCATCGAGGTAATCTCGCGTTCTGCCGTCCGGCCTGATATAGGAAGACTTTGCTCCGAACTCGGCCATCATGTTGGCAAGGGCCATGCGCGAGTCGACGCTCAAGGCTTCAATGCCGCTGCCGCTGAACTCAATCGAGGCGTACAGTCCGCCATCGGCTCCCCAATCGCCGATGATGCGCAGCGCGAAGTCTTTCGCGGTTACCCCTTTCGGCAGCTCTCCCTCCAGGATGATGAGAACCGACTCCGGCACGCGTAACCAAAGTTCACCCGTTGCCCAGAGCGCGGCGACTTCGCTGCGGCCAATGCCTGCGCCAAATGCGCCAAGCCAGCCAAAATGCGGGGTATGGCTATCAGCGCCCAGGATTACCTGCCCCGGCAGGACCAGCGCCTCTTCACTGAGGACCTGATGACAGATTCCCCTTCCCACCTCAAAGAAACTGCTGATCCCCTGCTCCCGAACGAACTCGCGAATCTCTGCGTGATTCTGCGCGTGTCTTGTGGTCGGCGCGGGAACCGCATGATCCAGCGTGATCGCCAGCTTCTCCGGAGCTGCCACGCGTTCCTGCCCGAACTGCAGCCAGATCTCACGAATGGCCGCCGTGTTGTCGTGGCTCAACACCAGGTCGGGCCGCACGTCCACCACTTCGCCAACGTCGACACGATCACAGCCGCTGGCGCGGGCAAGCGCCTTCTGGGCAAATGTCATTGGCTCTACGTTGCTGGTGTTCATCTGCCCCGCCGATTTTTGGGACGAATCCCTGTGGTCCATATGGGTTCCCCTTACGCCGGCGGAGGCGCTACTGTCACCGCCCGACTGTGGTACTCGCGCAGCAACACATCCACGTCGTCAAGGCTCAGTTTGCGCTGGTCTGCCTCCTCCTTTATGTGCACGGTCACCTCTTTCACCTGCGGGTCGGTCAGGTCCAGCTGTAGCTGCTCAGCGCGCTGTTTGACAGCGTTCCAGCCGGTGAGCCGGTGTGCGATGTGCAGATAGCGAGTCAGGCCGAAGTCCTCAGGATCCAGAATCTCGTACGTGTCCGGGTTATTCAGGATCGCCTTGGCATGAATTCCCGCTTTGTGGGTGAAAGCCGTGTAGCCGGTGATGTAATTGTTGAAGGGCACGTCAACGCCCACAATTTCAGCGACGAGGTTTTCAACCTCCCGCAACATCGGGAGTTCGTACTTTTTGCGAATGAGCTCGGGGCTGTGGGCGTACATGCGCGCCACCAGTCCGCCCAGCGGCGTGATGCCGTTCCGTTCCCCTATGCCGAGGACGGAGGTATCCACGTGAGTGGCGCCTGCGGCCAGGGCGCAGTAGGAGTTTGCGATTGCGCAGCCGGTATCGTTGTGGCCGTGAAATTCGATGTCGCAGGAAACGACACCGCGCAGCGTGCGCACAAGATCATGGACCTGAAGAGGGTCGGCGATGCCTACTGTGTCCGCGATGCCCACTCGGTCCACGCCGATCTGATCTACCTCGCGGTATACGGTGAGCAGGTCGACAAGATCGCTGCGAAAAGAGTCTTCGCTGCTGAAGCGGACTTCCAGGCCCTGGCTCTTGATAAACTCGATTACTTTCACGGCGCTGTCGATGATTTCCCGGATCGACTTGCCGTGAGAAAACTCGCGCAGATAGCTGCTTGTCCCGAACAGCACATCGATGCCGTCGACACCGGTATCTACAGCGAGGCGGGCATCGTCCAGATGGCAGCGCGTATGGGTGAGAAGCTTTGTGCGCAGGCCAAGGCCGGCGATACGAACGCAGTCCGCCCGGCTTTGCGGGCTGGCCGCCGGCGAAGTCAACTCCAGGTATTCGACGCCGAATGCATCCAGCAACCGGGCGATCTCGTCCTTCTGTCCGCTGTCGAAGAAGGCATTGGCAAACTGTTCTCCTTCTCTCAAGGTCGATTCGATTATGGCAAACTTTTCAAGACTCATACTGGCTCTCCGGACGATCTTTTAGACAACAAAAAACCGGTCCATCCTGTCTGGAATGGCCGGTCGCAACTGTTGCAACATCTGAGCAGGCGCAAACATCAGACAGGTCAGTCTGGATTCGGCTTCTTGCTCTTTATGCAGTGCAACGGGGACGATTCTTCTAGAGTTCTCATCGGTTGACTCTACTTATGAAACAAACTTGGCCTCGCCTTGTTGCAATCTGGTTAATCCCGCTTGCGTACAACAGGTCACAATAATACTGAAGCGATGCGCCATTGTCAAATCTGATAGTGCAGAGGAGCGTTTTCAGCTTTCACACCTCTAACACTTCGTGAATCACAGAACTCAGTTCTTCGCGCCCATTCGGGTGACTTCGCGGCCATTCGGAATATCTCCGCCGCCCATGTAGGCGGTCGCGAGCAGCCAAGATGATGTGCTGTCAGGAGAAAAGGCTGCAGGAATCAGTGTAACGAGCCAAAAGTAGCCTGAAACGCGCTCCCCGCTGTGGCGTCTTCTGAAACGATGCGCCTCAGAGGGTAGCCTGGTTCCCAGTCAATGCGTTGCTCTTCAATTCTGTTGCCTTTGGAACCATGCTGGGCAGAACGGATGCAGCTGGCACGGAAATCTGAAGCCTCGGGGACTTTCTTACCGGAACCGGGTCACTGGGACGGGACAAAGGCCGCGTTGTTCCTCTATGCTTGATCATAATAGCGCGAAGAAAAGTGCCAGGCAGCAAGACATCCCAGGTGACGTGCAACAGACTTCGTCCCGTGGTGATAACGGTGTGCGCAGTCTTCCTGCTGGCTCAGAGGGGGGTAACGAGGTAAGAGCAGGGCGGTCGATGAAGGCAAATGTCGGCATCCGACCATCAGAAATACCATGAGTACCGGAAGATGCGCCGCGCAGGCATGAGCAGTCCGAGCAGGTCGCCAAAGGGCGAGGCGAAACTGTCCCCGTTTCGGTCATCGAGATAAGGCGATGTTGAACGGGTCGACAATGCAAGATAGACAACGTCTCTACGCCAGGGCTACGTAGGGGTTCCGCCTATTTCTCGCCAGCGACAAAATCTCATCAGAAAGGCGCCTTGGCGAGGGTCTTGCAGAATGGAAATCGGGGCCAAATTACTCTGGTCGTGAGCCACTTCAGGGGAGGGTACTGCCTTAGCATGGAAGGCGTTTTGCAGCGCCTGGCCCGATGGCCATATTGCTTGACACTGCTATTGGGGATAACTAGAATTTTTGCTGAGACACGTGCGACAAGATTCAATCTGCAAGTCAGGACAATGTGAAAATTGGACCGTTTTAGGCGAGGAACAGAGGGGCTCCAGAGACGGAAAGAGTTTCTGATCGGGTCACTGATCGGGTTCTGTGTCGTGCTGCTTGCTCTGCTTGCCGCCGTCGTGGCGCCGCAGCCCCGCGCGGCCCTGGCGCAAAGCGATCCGAGTGTGGCCATTTCTGTGGGTGACAGCTGGTTGATTCAGGGTCAGGCGACATGGGTCCATGCCGCATTTCACAACATGCCCCAAGATCCTAATGACGATAGAGCATTCGGCAATATCTCATTCCGTTACTATTTTGACCGCAGCTCTGACGGCTCCTGGACCGATGCAGACAGTTGCCTGAATAAATTGGTCGGAGGAGACCTATACATCACCACATGGTGGAGAACCCAATGGAACCATGGGCCCATCGATGTGATCCTTAGCACAACTTGCCCCGTCGGCAACTACAGGTTGCGGGTGAGCGTAAAGGACAATGCCACCAACACTGAAATTGTTTCCGATACACGGGACATCAGAGTTGATTTAGGTCCGTCTGTGACTGTCGACATGCCGACGGGGCCCTACTACCGCGGTACGTCTTTCAGTCCTACGATCAAGTTCAATGACCTTGTCCAAGGCGCCAACTACACTTACAGCGCCTATCTGATGGCCAGGAACCCCGCTAACTACGCAGAAATATGCGAAGGAACAGGGCTGGAGAGAAACAAGACTTTCGCGCTTAACAATGCCTCAGGAAACCCGGTGCAGAAGACTGTTACCGTTACCGACAACTGCCCCAGAAATGAATATACCCTAAAGGTCAAAATAAAGGACTCCGACGACCGGGAGCGAGGCTCGAAAGACGTCGATTTCGAAATCGAAACGGACCCCAATGCCACACCCTCAGTAGGTGTCACCATGTCCGAATCGTCTCCAGTCGCTCCCGGCACCGAGTTCGACGTCATCTTCAGTTTCTACGACATACAACACGGCAAGTCGATTAGGCATCTCGAAACGATGACGGACCGAACCACAAATCAGCCCGTAGGTCGTAATGCCTGCGGCGGTGGCCTTGTGGGATGGGGGCAGGACGTTCAATCCGCTTTTAACAGCAATCCCCTTGTGATAGAAATTACGATTCCCTCCGACTGTCCAGCCGGAGAGTACAGAATCGCGAGCCAGATTCAGGACTCATCAGGCAGTGAAATTGTTTCCGGCTCGATCGATTTCGTTATTGGGTATCCTGACCTGATGCCTACTGCGCCAACCATTTCAAGCTATACGGCAAAGCAGAACGCACCATTCAGCCAGCAACTGCCTGAAGGGAGCGGAGGGGACGGAACGCTAACGTACGAAGCAACACCCCTGCCCGCCGGTCTGAGCTTCATTACATCAACCCGGACGATTGAGGGCACGCCGACAGGCACAGGAATAACCCCTGTTCGATACACGGTCACCGACAGCGACGGCGATTCGGACCACGTTGATTTCAACATCACGGTTGATCCGGATCTGACACCAACCGCGCCAAGCATCCCCAATGATACGGCGAAGCAGAATTCGCTATTCACCCGGCAGCTGCCTGTTGGAACAGGAGGAGACGGGAATCTGACCTATTCGGTAACGGGACTGCCGGAAGGCCTCATGTTCATCGCGGCGACGCGTACAATCACTGGTACGCCCACGATCGAGGAAGCCCCCACGGTGACCTATACGGTCGAAGACAGCGACGGCGATCAAGCGAGCACGACATTCACAATCACAGTCGCAGCCGACCTTGAGCCTACCCTGTCCACGATTTCAGGCTATCCGGCCAGAGTTGGGTCGCCGTTCAGTGAGGTACTGCCGGCGGCGACAGGTGGCGACACGCCGTTGGGATACTCCGTCACCGGACTGCCGGAGGGCCTCGAGTTTGTCGAAGCGACGCGCACGATCACGGGTACGCCCACGACCGAGGAAGCACCTACGGTGACCTATAGGGTAGAAGACAGCGACGGCGACGAATCGAGCACGACATTTACAATCACAGTCGCAGCCGACCTGATGCCGACACTGTCCACGATTTCAGGCTATACGGCCAGGGTTGGGTCGCCGTTCAGTGAGGTTCTGCCGGCGGCGACAGGTGGGGATACGCCGTTGGAATACTCAGCTACAGGACTACCGGACGGCCTCACTTTTACTGAAGCGACGCGTACGATCGCGGGGACGCCAACAACCGTGGAATCTCCAGACGTAACATACACAGTGCGCGACGACGACGGTGACGAGGCGAGTAAGTCCTTCACGATAGCTGTCGCAGCCGACCTGAAGCCGACGCTGTCCACGATATCAGGCTATACGGCCAGGGTCGGGTCGCCGTTCAGTGAGGTACTGCCGGCGGCGACAGGGGGCGATACGCCGCTGGAATACTCCGTAACAGGACTGCCCGCCGGCCTCACCTTTACGGAGGCGACGCGAACGATAGCCGGTAGGCCCACGACCGTGGAATCTCCAGACGTAACCTACACAGTACGCGACGAAGACGGTGACGAGGCGAGTCAGTCCTTTACGATAGCAGTCGCAGCCGACCTGATGCCGACACTGTCCACGATACAGCGCTATCCGGCCCGGGTTGGGTCGCCGTTCAGTAAGGTGCTGCCTGCGGCGACAGGGGGCGACGCGCCGTTGGAATACTCTGTCACCGGGCTGCCGGACGGCCTCACCTTTACTGAGGCGACGCGAACGATAGCCGGTAGGCCCACGACCGTGGAATCTCCAGACGTAACCTACACGGTGCGCGACGAAGACGGTGACGAGGCGAGTCAGTCCTTTACCATAGCAGTCGCCGCCGACCTGAAGCCGACACTGGCGACCATCCCCAACGACAACGCCAAGCTGACAAGGCAGTTTACGCTCCTACTGCCGGCAGCCAGCGGCGGCGACGGCGACCTGGACTACGAAGCCACGGGGCTGCCTCCCGGTCTTTCCTTCGTCGAATCGACTCGAACGATCGCAGGTACACCGACAACGGCGGACAGTTACGCGGTTACGTACACGGCGACCGACGAAGACGACGATGTTGCCCGACAGACCTTTACGATCCAGGTGTTCGCGATGCCGTCGCTGAGCGACGTTTCAAACCTCATGGCGACTAAGGATGAAATGTTCGAGCTTCGCCTAACCGCAGTGTCAGGCGGGAGGGGGCCGTTCGACTATGAAGTCTCAACCCTGCCCACCGGCCTTTCCTTCGTGGAAGCCTCGCTCACGATTGCAGGAACGCCCACGGTTATTGAAGAGGTCGACGTCACCTTCAGTGTCGAGGACGCGGACGGAGACTCGGCCAGTGAGGAATTTAAGATCACAGTCAGCGAGGGCGATACAGAGCCTACGTTCCCAAGCGAGATCCCGGATTACACGCTGCGGGTTGGGAATCCCTTTGCCGTTACGCTCCCAGCCGCATCAGGCGGGAACACGCCGTATACGTATACCCTTTCAGGGCATCCTTCAACGCTCGCCTTCGATCGCGTGACGCGGCAACTGAAAGGTACCCCCGACGCCGCGGCGGAACACCAGGTCACCTATACGGTAACCGATCGCGATGAAGACGAGGTCTCGCAGGTCTTTACGCTTACAGTCAATGCGGACAAACAGCCCTCTGATCCGTCTATTGTTGATTTTCACCTGAAGGTCGGCGACTCCTTGTTGGCGGAGTTGCCAGCCGGCGCAAACGGCGACCCACCCTATACCTATTCGATCTCGGCTCTGCCATCGGGGTTGGTTTTCAATGCGAAAACGCGCCAGTTGTCCGGCAGGCCAGATGCGGCCGGCGTCACACAGGTCACATACACAGTCTATGACGAGGACAGCGACATCGCGACAAAGAATTTTGCGATCAACGTCTATGCGCTGCCCGATCTGACGGAAATCTCCAATACGTCAGGAAAGAAGGGGGAACTGTTCACACTCGAGCTTCCCGAGGCAACAGGCGGCAGGCCGCCCCTCACGTACAGTGTGACAGGTTTGCCGGGCGGGCTCGATTTCATTGCATCGACGCGTGTGATCACAGGGACCCCGACACAGGTGGAGGTGGGCAACGTTACCTACAAGGTCGTGGACACAGACGATGATCAGGACAGTGTCTCGTTCCAGATTACGGTAGCTGATCTGGACCAAAGTCAGGTTGTTAACAACGGGAACAACGGGAACAATGGGAACAATGGGAACAATGGCGGCAATGGCGACTTGGGTAACATTGGCGGGATAGTACACACGCCGCCGGCGCTCACCCTGGGCGATACCACCGTACTCACGGCCAGAGTCGGCGAGCAGTTCACGCAGCAACTCCCGGGCGCGAACGGAGGCACGTCCCCCTATCAATACAGTATTACGGCGCTGCCGGCCGGCCTTTCGTTCACGCAATCTTCCCACACGATTTCTGGCATTCCCACAGAAGCTGGCTCGACCAATGTTACCTATACGGTGACGGACGCGGACAGCAGCAGTGCAAGCGACGACTTTACAATCACCGTAAATCCGGCGCCGCTCACACTGGGGGACACCACAGGGTTCTCGACGACGGTTGGGCAACTGTTCACCCAGCAGCTGCCTGCTGCCAGCGGAGGATCCCTGCCATACGCTTATGGCGTCACGACCCTTCCCGCCGGTCTGACCTTCGTTCACTCGACGCGCACCATCACGGGGACGCCAACCGTGGCGGAAACCAAGGTGGTGACCTATACCGTGTCCGACGGAAACCGGAACTCGGTCCGTGACACCTTCACCATCACTGTGAACGAGGCGCAGACCACGCAACCGGGAGAGGGTGACGACGATGGCGCTGTTCCGCCCGGCACGCTGCAGCTGGCACTGGCTGGCACGAAAGAGTTCAACGCCACGGTCGGTGTGCAGTACACGCAGCAGTTGCCCGCGGCCACTGGCGGATCGTCACCCTACGCGTACGGCGTTACCGTCCTCCCCGCCGGCCTTAGATTTGAGCACGCGGCCCGGACCATTGCCGGCACACCGACGACTGCAGAAATCAAGGTCGTCACATACTCCGTTACAGACGGAACACGAACGTCCGCCAGCGACACATTTACCATCACTGTCGCAGCTGACCCGAATAACCCGCCAGGCGGAATAGGAGGAGGCGGCACGCCGGACCCGTTGCGACTGTCACTGGGCCAAACCAAAGAGTTCACTGCCACAGTGGGGACACGATTCACCCAACAACTCCCCGCGGCCAGCGGCGGGTCGGCGCCATACGCATATGGGGTCACAACCCTTCCGTCCGGTCTGACCTTCGTACTCGCGTCGCGTACGATTACAGGTACTCCTACGACCGCTGAGACGAAAACCCTTACTTACTCTGTCACAGACGGCACGCAAGTCTCTGCGAGTGATACGTTCACCATCACAGTCATTTCGGCGCAAGTCGGCCCACCCGGCCAGCCTGGCGGTGGAGGCGATCAGGTCGGCAAGAGTCCGGGGGGGACGCCTGGCGGCAGCAACCAGGGCGGCAGCAACCAGGGCAGCAAGAAGAATTCAGGGAGCTCAGGCAACCAGAAGAGATCCACGTCGTCGACAACCTATTCTCCACCTTCGAATCAACAGTCGTGGTCGCCGGGGCCGATTCCCGTAGCGATCACCATCCCTGACTGGCTGAACGTACGTAAAGGTCCGGGGGTAGACTATGAAGCGCTCTCCTCTGTCGCAGCCGGGACGCGAGCGGGAATCTACGGGAGAGACCCGGCTGACAACTGGTTCCAGGTCAGGATCGATGAACTAAACGATCTGGCGTGGATCTGTCAGGACCTTGCCAGGGTCGAAGGTTCGCTGGCCAGCGTTCGACTCCTGCAGCAATGGGAAATCGATCTCATTCCGAAGCTTTCCGACGGCCCTGTCGCGACGACGACGCCAGCCATTATGAATGTCCGCGCCGGGCCGGGACTCGACTACGAGATTCTGACCACTGTCACCAAAGGGACGGAGGCCACAATCATCGGAATCGGTCCGAACTCCCAGTGGTACATGGTCACCCTGGACGCTCTAGACAGGCCCGCATGGGTTTACGCGAGTCTGACCACTGTGAACGGCTTCCTTGGCGGCGTCAAGCAGTACACGTTAGCGGAGCTGAGTGGGTACACCTATACAGAAGTGGGCGGAACTGACACGTGCGGAGCCTATCCTGTTGCGATTACAACGCCTGCCATCATGAACGTACGCAACGGCCCCGGTCTCAGTTACGACATCGTCACCACCGTCGTACAAGGGACAAGAGCTGACATCATTGGCATTGGCCCCCTGGACGAGTGGTTCCTGGTCAGGCTGGCTAATCTGGACGAACCGGCCTGGATCTATCGGGGCCTGACGACCGTCGTCGGCTCGCTTGCCGGCGTCAGTCGGGTCGATCCTGGGCAGGGCGGTCAGCCTGACGTCGTCACAAATGTCGAGCGGCCCGTTGCTGTTTCCTATCCTTCCCTTGTCAATATCCGAGTCGGCCCGGGCCTGACTTACCCTGTTTTGAAGACTGGCAGGCAAGGGACCAGGGCTGAGATCATAGGACTAAGTCCGGACGGGAACTGGTATCTGGTCGAGATCGACGGGATGAGCCAGCTGGGTTGGATTCGCGAAGACCTCACTGTCCTGGTTGGAAATCTCCAAGATGTAAAGCGTATCACCGCCGCGGAATTGGCCATGCTGCCCGTCGCCATCGTAGGCACGCCGACACTCAATGTGCGAACGGGCCCGGGCCTCGGCTATCCTCTCGTGACGACAATTTCAGAGGGAACCTGGGCGCAGATAATCGGAGTCAACGCGCAGACCGACTGGTTCCAGGTGAAGCTGCATGGCGTAACCGGTCAGACATGGGTCTACCGCAATCTTACACATCTTGCCGGGATGCTTACCGGCGTCACGCAGATCTCCTCAAGCGTCGCTGCCGCGGAATATGACCCCGCGCTGCATGAGACCACGATTCTCGAATCTGCTTCCACGGTGGCGTCCGCCTCTACCCAGCAGGTTGTCGTGAACTCAATTACGGTGGCGCTTTCGCTGCCGGCCAATGGCAATATCAATCTCGAAGTCAGCTGGACTGATGCGGAAATCTGTACGGATCATTATCAGATCTATTACCGGTCCAACGCTGACTCAACCACATACTTCTCGTTGGAAAACGCAGTCCTGGCGACCGCATCAAACTCGAAGAGCCTGAGCTTCCTCACGCTGCCGGACAGAAGTCTGATCTCTGCCTGGTGTGGGACGCATAACAGGGGGCGGCACATCGCGGAAGTCCAGATCGACCCGGCAGTAGAAGGCGCCTACAGTTCACTGCCGTCTCAGCAAGAGACTGGCGCGGTAGCCGCAGTGCCTTAAACGCCTTCGCGCCGCTGAACGACCGACCAGCACAGAAACGCTAAGCGCTGGCGCGTTGACCAACAGCCAATTGCCTGGACGCCAGGAGCCTGGCCCGGCTCGAATTGCGGCCTCCGCCACAGTGGCGGAGGCCGCTGTCTTTCAAAGCAACTGAGGCATTTGGGAGAATCCTACCTGGGATACCAGGTAGGTGAGGACGGAACGTGAGCCTCTTCGGATTTCCGAGAAGCCGAGGACGGCAGCTGATCCAGGGCCTAAGGGCAAACGAATGGGACCGCTATAGTCGTGGGCATCCAGGGGCGCCAAGTAGCGCGAACCGAGCGCAACGCCAGGTCACGGATGGTTTTCGCGGCTGCTTCTGTGGCAAGATTCTCTTCTAACTCTGTTCATTCCCCAGACGGGCGCCTTCTGGCACGTCGGTGTCGCTTTCGAAGTCAAGCCTGTAGCCATCCGGGTCGGTAAGCGACGTGAGCCACATTCCGTTGCTGACAAAAGGCAGCGAGGCGTCGAGCCCGCTCGCCTTGAACTGCCTGTAAAGCTGCAAAGCATCTTCGCAGAGGAAGACGGTGGTAACGCCCTCGCCTACTTTCCCCGTCGGGGTCCAGGAGTCATGTCCTGAAGTGGGGAACTGCTGAAGCATCAGCGCGGCATTGTCCAGGGTCAGCCAGCACCAGCGCAGCTGCCCGTCAGGCTCCCACTTTTGGCTGATTTCGCATCCCAATCCGTCGACATAGAACTGGATCGACGCTTTCATGTCCGATACTCTGAAGAAGGGCACAGCTTGCTTTATGTTCATCGGCGTGAGTTTCTCGACTTTCATCTGCCGGTGTACCTGATACGCACTATCTTGGCTGTCCAAAAAAGGCTTTCGCAGCCGCGCCAGCAGATCTACCAGTTTGTGAGAGACCCATCGCGGCGCCGCAGGTGGGGAGCCTCCCAGAAGCGGAACTCTTCAGACTGAGCCCGTTCTTCATTGAACTCGACACCGAGGCCCGGTCCGTCCGGCACGATGTAGTGATAGCCGTCCAACTCCGGTTGCTGAGGAAACCAGTCTTCGTCGTAAAACTTGCCTTCCTCCGTCGGAGAAACCCGCACTTCCAGCCAGGCGAAGTTCGGGACCGCGGCAGCCAGGTGAACGGTGGCCGCGCTGCAGATAGGACCGAGAGGATTGTGGGGCATCAGGTCGATGTAATGCGCTTCGGCCATGGCGGCTACCTTTGCGGACTCTGTCAGGCCGCCAACATTGCAGACATCGATGCGGGCGAACTGGGTGATACCCCGCTCGATATAGGGGAGGAACTGCCATTTGCTGGAGAATTCTTCGCCTATGGCAAAGGGGACGTCGGTCATGCTGCGAAGCGCTTCGTAGGCTTCTGGCGTTTCGTCCCGGATCGGCTCTTCCAGGAAGTCCAACGTGCCGGACGGCATGCGCTGGCAGAAGGATGCCGCCTCGGCCACACTCAAGCGGTGGTGGTAGTCGATTCCCATCACTGGTTCGGGCCCGATCTCTTCGCGTACCGCTGTCAGCCACTGCGCGGTGACGCCTATCGATTCGCGTGGTTCGAAGATGTAGTCCGGTTCCCCCTCATCGCGGTTTGGGCTGCGGCCGGCGCGGATCGCGGGCCAGCCCAGGTCTACCAGCAGCTTCACGTTTTCGATCAGCTTCTCCTTGCTGGCGCCGCCGGTGGAGGCAAAGCAGGGAACCAGGTCCCGCTGTTTACCGCCCAGAAGCTGATAGACCGGAACGTTCAGAGCCTTGCCGGCGATATCGTAGAGTGCAATGTCGATGGCCGAAATCGCTGCCGTCAGGACGCGGCCGCCTTCGAAGTACTGGCTGCGGTACATCTCCTGCCAGAGCGCGCCCATGCGCAAAGGATCGCGCCCAATGAGAAACTCACGGTAGTGTTTCACAGCGCCCGTCACAGCCAGCTCCCGGCCCGACAACCCCGCTTCCCCCCAGCCGTGAATGCCCTCGTCAGTCTCCACCTTAACGATCATCTGATTGCGTTGCCCAACCCAAACGGGGTAGGTCTTGATGTCTGTGATTTTCATGGCGATCTTCCTTTTCCGTTCGCGCAGGGTTCCAGGGTGTTTCGTTCTCGGTAGCGGCTCCTCGGACCTTTCACTCGACGTCTGCGTAGCAGCCGGGATTTGAAATACTTCCAGGGCCTGGCATTAAGGATTGACCGGCCCGGGCGCTTGTTTGCCGTCTGGCAGCCTCGATTGGGCGACGAAGGCGGGCTCCGCGATTAGGGCTTCAGGCAGGGAGACTGAGCCGGCGAGCGACTGTGGGTTAACCGTCAATTGCCTTCCGCAGACTGTCGGCTTCCGCTTCGGTTAGGGCCCGGCTGCCTGCTGCGGCGTTGGTCCGGGCCTGCTCTGGCGACTTGGCGCCGGGAATTGAAATGGATACAGCGGGATGCGTGAAGGTATATCGAATGGCTGCTTTCACCATCTCCTCGCCTGAGGAAACGACCTCGCTGAGACGACCGACCTGTGCCGCGCGGGCTTCAAACTGCGCTTGTTGGGCGCCGCCCTCGTTCCAGCCGGCTCGCACCGTGTCGGTGAAAACAGACCCTTTGGCGTAGCGGCCGGAAAGCAGACCCTTGGCCAGCGGGCCCCGCACCATCACCGCGATGCCGTGCTCCTGGCAGTAGGGCAAGAACGCGTCTTCAGGCTCGCGGTTGAGGAGTGAGTAGTCGACCTGAACGACGCTGCAGGTTCCCTCCCGGTTGAACCGTTTGAGCACATCCAGGCGATTGGTTGAGATACCGTACGCTCGCAGACAGCCCTCATCTTTGAGCGCTTCGAAACCTTCCAGGTAGACGGTCGGGTCGTCGAGGTCGCCTTTGTGGCAGAGAATTACGTCGACCCAGTCTGTGCGCAGGCGGCCAAGAATGGCGTGACCTGAGAGGCGGATCGAATCGACGCTGTTCTTGGGGATCTCGCCGCCGGTGCGGAGGCCCCAGTTGCCTATCTTGCTGACCAGAATTACGTTGTGGCGGATTCCGGTCAGCGCGCGGCCGACACGAAATTCGGAAAGGCCATTGGGTATTCCGTAGGACTCGGCTACATCGAACAGTGTCATGCCCGCTTCATAGGCCGCCTGCACGGTCGTCCAGGCTGTGGCGTCATCAATGTCGCCCCACTGGTTGCCGATGTTCCAGGCGCCCAGTCCCACGGCGGAGACTGGCCATCCGAGTTTGCCGAAGGTCTTGATTTGCATGGGAGCAGCTCCTTTTCGCGGTTCGGATTGGAGGAAAGATATGGCATCTTTAGCCATCGCATCACTCGCGCATTGTCATTTATCGTTGAGAAAAATGCAAAGTGAAGCACAAGGTGAGCACCGCAAATGAAGGGGTCTATCTGTCGCGGCCTTCAAGCCCCCGGCCCGCCGTCAAACAAGCGGGCAGGGCGTTAAGGGTCGCAAATGGGCTCCCCCGTGTTGCCCAAATCGGGTCAGCAGTTGACGGAGAAACTGGGCGGCAGGTAGAATCTGTGTTGCCGTCCTCGGCGAATCTGAAACGTAGCCGCCGCGTGACGCCAGCCGCGCAGTATCCAGACCGCCGCAGACAGCGAAGGAGAAACGACCTTGCCAGCACGACCGAATATTCTGGTCATTCTGACCGATCAACAGACGCACGGCGCTCTCAGCGCGCACGGCAACCCTAACCTGCACACGCCACATATGGACTCGCTCGTGCGGGGAGGGATCAGCTTCCGGAACGCCTACTGCGCGGCGCCCGTTTGCGGGCCGTCGCGCGGCAGCCTGATGACGGGCAGGTTGCCGCACAGGACCGGTGTGGAGGTGAACGGACCCGACGTCAGGCCGGGCGTAGCAACGATGGGCGAACACTTTCGTCAAGGCGGTTACCGTCCTTACTATACGGGCAAATTGCATCTGGGGCCGAGACCCCGGAAGGGCGTTCAGCTTGACGGAGCAAAGAGAGGGTTCGAGTTTTTGTGTGACGAATACCCCGAAGGCGTTCCGCCGCAACTTGGCAGCGATACCGATCCGATTTGGGCCAATCACGCTGTCGAATTTCTGCAGCAGAGTCCGCGAGGGACAGAGGCCGAGAGCCCCTTTCTGCTCGTGGCTTCTCTCCATAATCCTCACGACATCTGCTACTGGGTGATGGAGTGGAGCCACATCGTGGACATTCCCGCCGACAGCGAATTGCCGCCGCTTCCCGCCAACTTCGAAGCTGTGGAGGACGAACCGGGCTTTGTCGAGCTATGCCGCCATCGGACCGAGTACGGCCCTGAAATGAGCTGGACGCACGACTGGGACGAAACCGCCTGGCGCCGATACCTGTACGTATACGACCGTCTGACCGAACGCGTCGACAGGCAGATCGGCAGGTTGCTGGGGGCGTTGGAGGAGCGGGGGCTCGCGGACGACACGCTGGTGATCCTTACCAGCGACCATGGCGAAGGCGTAGCGGCCCACCGGTGGGTGACCAAACTGATGCTCTGGGAAGAGGTCGTAAAGGTGCCGTTCGTGATGAGGCTTCCCGGCGCGATTCCGCAGAACCGGATAGACCGGACCCATCTCGTTTCCGGGCTGGACCTGCTGCCGACCCTGTGTGACTATGCCGGGCTGGCCCCGCCCGAGGATGTGGACGGGCAGAGCATTCGCCCCGTGGTGGAGAACCCGGCGCTGCCAGGTCGGGCCAGCGTCGTTACGCAGCTGCAGGCCTTCATGAGCGATGAAACGAAGAAAGGCCGCATGATCCGAACGGCGCGATACAAATATATCGCGTTCTCGCACGGTGAGCGGCCAGAGATGCTCTTTGACCTGGAAGACGATCCCGGCGAGATGCGAAACCTGGCCTATGAGCCGGACTATGGAGCGGTATTGGCGGAGCACAGAGCGTTATTGCAAACGGAGGTCGAGAGGACGGGGGATTCGTTTGACCTACCATTCTTTCGACGACTAAAGGGCACATGAAGCCGATACAGGATTCTACCCCAATCTTGGTGGTTTCACGAGGAAGTTGGAAACCAGAGCTTCAAGATGTCCCTAAGCTCGTGGAAAGTCCGATCTTCACATCTTTGCAATGAGACCCGTTTTGCTAGCTGATAGAATAGGGATGAACTGCGGCTTGTTCTTGCCTCGCGTAAGGCTGCTCTGAATGCCGAGGCAGGCTGGTTGGGTTTAGATTCCCCTTCCTTTAGCCATCCTTCGTCTCTCAACCATCGACGAAGACTTGTGTTGCCTCCTTCCCATCCTAGTACGTCTGCGACGTGAGGAGACGATCCCCAAACCCAGGCTTCCAATTCAGGTTCCAATACCAAAGCCCGAGCTCGGTCTCCCCAACCCGTCCTTGCGAATTCCCTGTTAAGGTCATTCTGCAGATCTAAAGGGGGAATCCTCTCTCGCCCGCTTCCAAAGTGATCGAATATTAAGAGCCCGCGACGGTACTGTTTGGAAAAGATTGACAAGAAACTCACGCCGCGTTGAGCGCAAGCAGGGTCATGCTGTTCTTCAACGCGCACGTCAGCACTAATCTCTCTGATCCCCAGAGCTTGGTGTCTCTCGAAAAGGCCGCGAAGGGTTTGGGCCATGTCTTTGTCAGCGGCGAGGACTATCAGATCCCTTTTGGTCACCCGAGCACTCCAGAAGCAAGTAGCGAACCTAGAGGGACCTCTCCCTGCCACTCTCGTAGCATTGGATGCTCAGTTCCAAGAACGATATCAGTTGCGCCGTTGGCATCTGTAGCGAAGCAAAGCACATCATCAATGGCGGCAGAGTTCAGTACGACTGTGGAGTGACTTGCCAACAGAATCTGCGCATCATACATGGAGGAGAGCGAATCAAACGCGGTAGCTACCGCTCCTGGGTGGATGCCGTTCTCAGGCTCCTCAATGAGAAATATGCCCTGAAGACCACGAAGGTATGCTGGCAAAGTGAGTGCTGTCAGCCGTAACGTCCCGTCAGAAACGAGCCACGAAGGGATCCTTAACCCCCCGTCATACTCATAGAGCATGTAGCGATGTCTATCTTCAGGACGTTCGAAGGTGGTGATCCCTGTTAGTTCAGGAAGGGCCGTACGCAAGTGTTCAATCCAGTAGCGAAAGTCCTCTGGGCTATCCTGTTGGAGTCGATCAACAACCCATGGGAGATTCGAACCGTCAGGCAGGAATCCCGAAACTCTAGTAGGCGGACTAGGTCGTCGAATCTCTCGGCTGTTCAACACGAAACTTTGCACTCCGCTTGTCAAATGCTCCTTGAACCAAGTCGCAACAGGAAGTGCCTTCTCATCAGCAGGCAAATTGCCTAGGGCAGACCTCATCGAGCCTAGCCTGAATGCCGGCGCCCAGCCTTTTCCCGGCCTATTGTAGGACTCACTGTAAAAGTTATCATTCCCGTCAGAAACTTTGCTTACAACCATTCTCTTGTCTCGTTCATGTCTCGGTGTTATCAAGGTTTCTGGAGAACCAAATGAAGCGGGAAACAATGAACGCTGCAATGGACTCGACTGATGTTCAGCACCCTTCTTTATCAGGAACTGTTCAGACTTGAATTCAAACTGACGCTCCGTCTCATCAAAACCAATGGCAACTTCATATCTTGCAGTTTCCAGGTCTGGCCTTGCAGTTCGCTGGCGCAGATCTCTCGGTATACTGGCCTCAACCGCGAGTTCCAGAATGTCCCCTTCACGACGAAACAGCAAATCCTGAGGATTGTTGGTCCGGTTTTCGAGGGCGGCCTCCAGCCCCTCGGAGACCAGGTCCTGCAAGAAGGACACGACGTCCAGAAAGGTCGTCTTGCCTGATGCATTCGGCCCGACCAAAACATGAAATGGCTTGAGCGGCCTGGAAACGTAACGCAGACAGCGGTAATTGAGGGCTTCAATCAGCGTGATCACGGATCAACTCCCTACTTTCTCCTCGTCCAGAATGCCAGGTAAGGCGGGCTTACCGCCTTGAAATGCTCCCAGGTACCCGGCTCAGGATCGTCCTCCCATGTCCTGTGCTCGTCAAATGCCAGGATTTCGAACCCGCCATCGACCAGGCAGTTGATAAAAGTCTTCATTGTATGGCGAAACTCTCTGGGGCCCGGCACATCCACCTTATTCCCGTCCTCGCTCTCCACGCCCCAGGTGTCAGTGCCATAGATGGCGACGACATCGACCTCGCCGTCCTCGTAGATCGAGTTTGACGAATAACCGCGGACCGGATCGTAGTCGTCGGGGTTGTAGGTCTGGGTATACGGATTGTGCCACTGTACGTGATAAAGCCCGCCCGCTTTGAGAATGCGGGCCACGCCGGCAAAGACGGGCCGTACGTCGGGCACGAAGTTGATCGAGAAGGGCTGGTATACGATATCAAAGGAACTGTCTGCGAAACGGGAAAGGTCCCGCATATCACCTTGCAGAAGGACAGGCGAAAGGCCGTAGTGGTCGGCGGCTACACGGTCCTGGGCCAGTTGTTCGTCCGACAGGTCGAGCACGGTTACATTTGCGCCCAGGAGGCCCAGGGCGGCAGACTGCTGGCCGCCGCCGCCCGCCAGGACAAGGATCTTCTTGCCGCGTACGTCCCCCAACAGGCCGGCCTCGTCAACCATCTCGCGCGCCGAATCTTCGTCCAATTCCAACTTGGGCCGCGAGTAAAGGACCCCGGCCCGCGCCAATCCGTTCCAGCGTTCACGGTTGAAGCTAGAAAGCTCATCCATTCTTCATGAATCTCCAGTTATTATCTGATTGCGGCGCGCGCCACTGTCCAGTCTGTCCGGCAATGGGCGCGCGTTGGACTGTGATGAAGGCAAAGCGGACGGCGTCCACTCTCGCGTTTGAACCTGGAACGGCGATTGCCGTAGCCGGTTTCAACTGGGCGACTTCTGCCCGATCAGTTCATTCCAGCAGGCGCGCCGAATCGTTCTTTCCTTGTAATGGTCGCTCTGCGAGACGCCCAGGGGGTTGCCGAAGGAAAGGATGTTGCCGGCGTCCTCCGCTTTGTCGCGAGCATTCCAATCGCGTGGTCGATTCAGCGCATCGGGGTCGTGGTTCCACGTCGGGACGCTGTTCTCGCTGTTGCGGTTGAAGAGGAACTTGATCATGTGGCGTTTGACACTCGAACTGTTGCTGGCCGTGCCGTGCCACAGGTCATAATGAGTGAAGGCGACGGAGCCTGCCGCCACCGTCAAGGGCACCTGCCCGCGAATGTTCGTGTAGGTGGCCATCCTGTCTGTCGGGGCATTGCGAAACTGGGTTCCGGGCACGATGACGGTTGGGCCCATATCCGCCGTGATGGTATGAGGATAGTACAGCCCCAACAGGCGATCGATCTGCGTGCCGCGGTTGTTTGTGCTGTCCTGATGCCACTGCATGAAGCCGGAGCCGGGCAGTTTACAGTGCCAGTGGCGGTGGGCGTTTACGCTGTAGTCCTCACCCAACAGGCTGATGAGAACGCCCTTGACCAGGGGGTGCTCGAGAACCTGCCAGAGCTCGGGAACGGTCTCGGTGATTGCGTCGCCGGGATTGGCAGTGAGCGCGTCCAGCCTGTCGGCAATCCGCTCGTTCAAACCCGCGGGCAGGTCCGGTTCGACGACATGGTAGCCGTTGACAAGAAAGCGGGCCACGTCAACGTCATTGAGCAGGTATTTGGCACTGATCATGATATTGCCTCCAGTTTTTGCAGGATGAATTCGTAGCCGACTACATCCAGGTCTGTGTCGCTGAAGGGGGACTGCAAGTGCGGGAACTGCACAATCTGCCAGCCTTCAACCAGGGCGTCATGAACGGTCGTATACGGCCAGGCAAACTCTCCGCCGCTGATTTCAACCTGGAAGCCCTTGACCGGTTCGATCAACGTGTATCCCAGAATCTCTGAGAAGACGCTTGGCGTGCGTGCATGCAAATACAGCAGTCGCTGGCGGGTCTGATTGTCGGTATCCATCTGCCATCCGTTTCTGTCGTGAACGTGGAGCACTTGGTAACAGGAGTCAATTATATGTGACGGTCACTGCGCCCGCAAGCTCTGCAGGGAACGCTGGTCAAAGAAGCAGGCCCTTCGCGCCAGGGTGGGCGCCTTGCCGACTGGTCGGACACGGCGCCGCAGTCAACCACTGCGGCGTCTCTGTCGTCCTGCGCCGTCGTTGACGTGAGGCCAGCAAGACGGTAGAATCTGCGGTATCAAGCCAACGAACCGAATTTTTCGCAGCAAGGGCAGGAGAGCGGAGCGCGATGACGTCAGATTCCGGCGGGCAGCAGTTGCGAGCAGGCGCAACCGGAAACGGCCAAAGTCCGGGGACACATGATAGCAGCGAGGTTCAGCAAGCTCGAAGCAGGCGTCGTTCAGCAACAACGCATGCAGTGATTGATTGCGACATTCACAACGAGGTGTCCTCGGTCGAACAGTTGATGCCCTACCTGGCCGACCACTGGCAGGATTACATTCGCGAATCCGCCTTTGTGGGCCCCCACGCCAATGACTATCCACGCGGCGCGCCCAGCTCGGCGCGGCCCGGCAGCATGCCACCGCAAGGAGGCCAGGCCGGGGGGGCACTGCGACTGGTACGGGAGCAGGCGCTGGACCCCTGGAACACGGAAGTTGGCATACTTAACTGTTCCTACCGGGTGCAGAGCGTGAAGCAGGAGGATCTGGCCGCTGACCTGGCGACCGCGGCCAACCGGTGGCAGATCGAAGAATGGCTGGAGCCGGAACCGCGGTTGCGCGGTTCGCTGGTTGCGCCGAGTCAGACGCCAGCGCGAGCTGCTGAGGAGATTCACCGCTTCGGCGCCCATCCGCAATTCGTGCAGGTGGTCCTGCCAGTACGCTCTTACATCCCCTACGGCAACCGGTTCTACGATCCGCTCTATGCGGCGGCGGTTGAGAAGGATCTGGTCATCGGGATCAACTTCGGCGGCGCGCCCGGCCATCCGCCGACACCTGTGGGCTGGCCCTCCACCTATCTTGAAGAGCATGCCGGCATGGCGCAGGTTTTCCAGTCCCAGGTCATCAGCATCATTGCCGAGGGCGTGTTCGACCGATTTCCCGAACTGCGAATCGCGCTCATCGAAGGCGGTTTCGGTTGGATGCCCTCCCTGATGTGGCGCCTGGACAAAGAGTGGAAGGGGCTGCGCTCCAATACGCCGTGGGTCAGGCGTCCGCCCTCAGACTACATCCGGGAGCGCATGCGACTTACCGTGCAGCCGGTTGGGGCTCCGCACGATCCTCGTTTCATACTGCAAACGATCGAACAGATGGAATCGGATTCGATGCTCATGTTTGCAACGGATTACCCGCACTGGCACTATGACGACGACGATGAGGCCTGGCCGTTCACCTTGCCAGAGCCGCTCAACGCAAACATCTGGTCGGAAACTGCCCGTTCATTCTATCGACTGTAGGGAGATTCGAAATGACTTTGGACCTGGAGCTTGCCGCGGAATCGAAGAGGGACGGGAATACGCGACTGGCGGTGATCGACACCGACATTCACAATTTCGATGTCTATGATGATCCTGTTTTCAACCAGGTCTTCATCGACTATCTGCCGCCGGCGTGGCGGGAGTATCACAAAACGATTGGGATGCGCGGCCATTACGGCGGCGGGTATCCTCGCGCCCAACCCAATGCCGCCCGGACCGATGCGTGGCCTCCAAGCGGACGTCCGCCCGGCACGGATCTGGAATTCATGCGCCAGCAGCTGCTGGATGCCTATGACATGGAATACGGAATTCTCAATCCCCTGGCAAGCGCGGGCGGGCAGGTAAATTCAGAGTATGGACACCAGCTGGCGCGGGCGGTCAATGACTACCAGATCGCGGAATGGCTGGAGTTAGAGCCGCGTCTGCGTGCGTCGATCATGGTCAACTTTGAAGATGCGGAACTGGCGGCCCAGGAAATCCACAGGTTGGGAGACCACGACGGCTTTGTGCAAGTACTCCTGGTTGCCCGGACACGGGAGCCGCTTGGGCGCCGCAAATACTGGAAGTTGTATGAAGCCGCGTTGGAGCATGATCTGCCGATAGGCATTCACTTCGGCGGGCTACCCGGCCATCCGCTCACGGCTGGAGGATGGCCTTCCTACTATATCGAGGATCATTGCGGGATGGCGCAGGCCTTCCAGGCACAGGTCGCGAGCCTGGTGTGCGAGGGTGTTTTTGAGCGATTTCCTGAGCTGAGAATCGCGATCATCGAGGGCGGTTTTGCGTGGATGCCTTCGCTGGCCTGGCGGCTGGACCAGAGTTGGAAGCGGCTGCGCACAGAAACGCCCTATCTGAAGAAGGCCCCGTCAGAGTACATGCGCACACACTTCTGGTTGTCCACACAGCCGATGGAAGAGCCAAGGCAAAACGAACACTTTGACCAACTGCTGGAGCAGATGGACGGCGGACGAAAGCTGATGTTCGCCACCGATTACCCGCATTGGGACTTTGACTCCCCCGATCGAGCCTTGCCAAACTCGCTGCCAGTGGAAACTCGGCGCAACATCATGGCCGAGAACGCCCGGCAGTTCTACAAGCTCGATTAGCAGTTTTCCGGACTGAGAAATGGGCGGTATTGTCCGCTTCCTGAGCACCCCTTTGGCGTCGGTGCAGGGCAAGCCCCTGTCCCTGATTGACCTGCTGATCACCGTCGGTACAGTACTCCTTTTCTACATTCTGGCGCGGGCGGCTGCCAGACTCTTCCAGAGACGGATGGAGTCCCGGCTCAGGCTGACTGCGACCAACCGGCGGCTCATACGCACGACAATCTTCCTGACTGTCCTGTTTGCAGGTGTTTACACGTCTCTCTCCTCTCTCGGAGTGAATCTCTCCATCTTCCTGGTGCCGCTCAGCGCCCTGAGTATTGGGCTCGGCCTGGGTCTTCAGAATCTGGCCAGCAACTACATAGCCGGGCTGGTCCTGATGACGGAAGGAACGATACGGGACGGCGATGTGATCGAGGTGGATGGAATTCGGGGAACCGTTCAGGAAATGAGTCTGCGGACAACGGTTGTCAAGACATTTGGCAATACCGAGGTGATTGTTCCCAACTCGCTGATGGTGTCGCAGCGGCTGGACAACTGGACGAAGTCGGACCGGATACTCCGCATCGAATCCCAAATCGGCGTTGCCTACGGTTCCGAGATCGGCGTCGTACACGAAATCCTGCATTCCCACATTGTTAAGCACGAGGCGGTGCTCCCCGACCCGGAGCCGCGCACTTTCTTGACTGAATTTGCGGACTCGGCACTGCTGTTTCGCATACAGTATTGGATTGACGACCCGACAAAACGGCTCTCCTCTCTCAGCGAGATCCTGGAAGACATCTACCTCGGCCTGGGGGAGGCCGGGATTTCGATTCCCTTCCCTCAGCGAGATGTGTGGCTGAAGGGAGAATTCTCTGGCGCCGGTGTTGCCAATGCCGCTGCAAATGAAAGTGATTGACCAAAGCTCTGCGCCCGCCAGTTAAGCTCTCTTCCGGTCGAAAGTAAGGAGACTTTTTCATGACCAAATTAGGGGCAGCGCCGATCGCGGCGCCGGGTTGGACGGCCCAGCCAAGAGAAGGCGTGAAGATCGTGGACTGCGATGTTCACCACAATTTTGAAAGGCCGGAGCAGCTTCTGCCATACCTGTCCAGCTTCTGGCAGAACCATCTTATTGACCAGGGCCTGCACCTTCCCAGCGCCGGTTACTCGAATGTGCCCTTCCGCACCAACCGGCCCGATCTCAAGGACCCGGATCTGAAGGAACGGGACTTCAACTTTTCGCTGTCGTTTCTGCAACGCGAGCACCTTGACCCATGGAACATCGACTATGCGCTCCTTACGGGGCCGCCGCCCTTCTACGGCTATACAGGTCTGCCGGACCCGGATTGGGCGGCAGCCCTGTGCCGAGCCTTCAATGATTGGACAATCGAGCACTGGTTGGAAAAGGATGAGCGAGTGGTCAACGCGATCCTGATCTCACCTTCCGACCCGGCCCAGGCGGTCAATGAGATCAACCGTTTGGCGGACCGCCGCGACACTGCTGCCGTAATGGTTCCGATGGGGACAAGCATGCCGTTCGGGAACCGCTTCTATCACCCAATCTGGGAGGCTTGCGAAGGGCACGGCTTGCCGGTGGTCGCCCATATCGGCGGCGGCGGAGGCGCCGCACGCACGACGCCGACGCCGGTGGGATTCCCGACCTACTACATGGAGTCGAGAATGAGCCGGCCTTTTGTGGCCAGCTCACATGCCTCGTCACTGATCTGCGAAGGCGTATTTGAGAAGTTCCCCAATCTCAAATTCGCGCTGACAGAAGCCCAACAGCTCTGGGCGGTCGCAGTTATGTGGCATATGGATGCGGACTGGAAGGCCATTCGAGATCAGACGCCATGGCTCAAGAGATTGCCGAGCGAGTACTTTCGCGAGCACATTCGGGTCGGGTCCCAGCCGCTGCACGAGGCGGAAACAACCGAGCAACTCTACCAATTCCTTGAAATGCTGCACGCCGACGAGACGCTCGTCTACTGTTCCGACTTTCCCCACTTCGATTGGAACGATCCCGTCACAACCTTTCCTAAACTTGACCCTGAATCCCAGCAGCGCATCTTTGCCGGCAATGCCATGGAAATGCTGCGCATCGGGGACGAAATGCGATGACCAGGGTGGTCGTTGCCAAGGTCTGGGAGATTCCGCCGGGGGGGCGCAAAATCGTCGTCCCCTTTCGCGGACGCGCCGGCATTGGCGTCTTCAATGTAAATGGCGAGCTGTACGCGCTGAGAAACATCTGTCCCCACAAGCGGGGCCCGCTCTGCACCGGAGAACTGACGGGCCATGTCGCCGCTGCCGGGCCTCCATCGGCCGGACACGCCGATCTGACGGTCAGCGGAGAGGGGGAGGTCCTGCGCTGTCCGTGGCACCAGTGGCCCTTTGAAATCGCTACGGGACGTTGCCTTGTCGATCCAAAGGCGCGAGTGAAAACCTATCCCGTGCGCAAAATTGGCAACGACATTGTCGTTGAATTTGACGACTGAGCTTTCAGCAAAACCGCGAAAAAGCATCCGTAAACCAACGGGAGTAGAAATGACAAACAGTGCCCTGATGGAACGGCGCAACCATCTGCTTGGCATGGGGGCGCCGATATTTTACGAGAGACCAGTTAACATCGTTCGGGGAGAAGGCGTGTGGCTCTATGACGACGGGGGACGCCGGTACCTCGATATGTACAATAACGTGCCTTGCGTCGGTCACTGCCATCCACATGTCGTTGACGCCATGCACAACCAGGCTCAAACGCTCAACGTCCATAGCCGATACTTGAATGAAGAGGTGCTGGACTATGCTGAACGCCTGGCGAATCTGCATGCGGATCCCCTGACCAGCGTTATCTTCACCTGCACAGGCACGGAAGCAAACGAAGTGGCTCTTGGTATCGCCCGCGCCGCCACAGGGGGACAGGGCTTTATCTGCAGCGACGCGGCCTACCACGGCAACTCGGCCGAAGTGGGGAAATTCACTCGCGTTGGGCAGCAGGCGGAAAATGAAAAGGCGGAGAGCGTGCGCGCTTTTCCCCATCCGCAACGCTACCGCCCTCTCCGTCACGGGGTGACCGATGAAGAGTTGACGAATCTGTATCTGGCAGAAGTCGAAAGCGCCATCGAGAGCCTGGAAGCCGGCGGGATTTCTCTGGCGGGGATGCTCGTCTGCTCGATTTTTGCAAACGAAGGTCTGCCATCGATTCCGGAAGGATTCATGGAGAAGGCGGCTATGTTGGTGCGCTCTGCCGGAGGTTTGGTCATTGCCGACGAGGTGCAGGCGGGATTCTGCCGAACGGGGGCCTGGTGGGGCTACGAAGCGACAGGCTTTGTGCCCGATATCGTGACGATGGGGAAGCCGATGGGCAACGGACTTCCCGTCGCGGGCGCGGCGGCTTCGAGCGAATTGGTCGACTGTTTCCGCCAGCGTAAGCGCTATTTCAACACCTTTGCCGCAAGCCCGTTACAGGCAGCAGCGGGCATGGCCGTGATCGACGTGATTGAAAACGAGAGGCTGACCGCAAACGTCGCCGCCGTGGGAAGGAATTTGCGAGACGAACTGCGCAAGTTACAGGACAGCTGCGAGCAGATGGCAGACGTGCGCGGACACGGGCTGTTCATAGGAATGGAGTGGGTGACTGACCCCGAATCCAAGGAGCCGGACGCTGACGGCGCATCCGAAGTCGTCAATCGTCTGCGCGACAAGGGCTTTCTCATAGGCAGCGCCGGCCCCTTGGGCAATATCCTGAAGATCCGGCCGCCGCTCGTGTTCCGGCAGGAACATGCCGACGCATTTCTGACGGCGTTTGAAGAGTGCATTCGCGAAAATGTGAGGGCTTGAAGAGAAAATCCTGGCTTCCTGCCCCCCTGTCAGGGCGTTGAGACCCGGACGTTGGGGGCGCTGGACAGGCATCTCTTCGGCGACTGTTGTTTTCCTCTTCGCGGCGAGGCGCCTGCGTAGCCATGCGCACCAGGTTCAAGAGAGGGCGACGCGACTCGGTTCGTCCGGGGTTCGCCGGCTAGTGACTGGTTCAACGAAAACGGGGGAGAGGGCGTGTCAGAGCAAGAAACCCTGATGGGTATCGCGAACAGGCGGCAAGGGCCTGCGCTACCAAGTCTGGACGAAGCGGCTCTGCTCGCATCCGCTGCGCGAGCAATCGAAGCCTGGGAGCTGGACGCCAAGGGCTTTTCTCTCGTCTCCCACTCCGAAAACATCGTTTTCCGCGTCGACACAGTTGGCGGGCAATCATTCGTTCTTCGCTTCCACCGGCCCGGTTACCACACGCTGGAAGAGTTGCACGGAGAGTTTCAGTGGACTGCGGCCTTGAACCGGTCTGGCATCGGCGCGCCTGTGCCGCGTTATACCAGAAATGAAGAGGCCTTTGTGTGTCTGGACCTGACGGAGCTGTCCCAGACCCGTTTCGTCAGCCTGGTTGAGTGGGTTGAGGGAACGGCGATGGCAACCTTGATCGAAGAGGAGCCCAGCAGGTCCGATTTGGTGAAATACTTCCATCGGACGGGACAGACCGCGGCCCGCATTCACAATCAGTCGGCTGCATGGTCAGTTCCTCCGGGCTTTGCGCGTCACTCGTTTGACGCCGACGGTCTGGTGGGGCGGGAACCGTTCTGGGGGCCGTTCTGGCAGCAGTCGAAGCTGACAGCGGCGGAACGAAGGCAGATCATCTTTGCGCGAGACCAGATTTACCGCGTACTGACCGACTATGGCAAACACCGGGAAACGTACAGCCTGATTCATGCGGATCTGCACCCAGGCAACCTGATCGTCACCGACGACCATTTGCACATCATCGACTTCGACGACTGTGGATTCGGCTGGCACCTGTATGAACTGGCGGTGGCCATCTCCTACTACCAGGACTCGCCCTACTACGATGCAATCCAGGAAGCCATCGTTGCCGGATACCGCACTGAAAGGCGGCTGAGCGATCAGGATGTCGACCTTATTCCTCTCTTCGTGTTGATTCGGAGCATGGTTTCGCTCGGCTGGATCGAGCAACGACCCGAACTGGATAGCAGCCACAAGCTGCCCGTTCTGATCGAGAGATCCTGCGTGCAGTCGAGAGCCCTCTTTGGCAGTTGCTGAGTCGTCGCGACTCGACCGGCTGAGTTGTCCGAACCAAAGATCACACTTGGAAAACATCATGTTTCCAAGGGGGCGCCCTCCTTTTGGCTGCGTAGGCCTCCTTGGGCAGCCGAACTGCTCCTTGGTCGGCGAATTGGTCATAGTGCATGAAAGGGCAAGGAATTGATGCGGGGGGTCCACTCGCAAGGGAGGGCCGCTCGCCCACGGCCGCCCGGCCTTTCTGAAACCGGAATCCAGGAGACCGCTGGAGTATAGTTTACGGTAGAGACTTAACAGGGCGGCTCCGGGATGCTGCTGACGCCTTTGCTTTCGATGCGTAGGCCCTGAGAGTCCGGGGGGCTGGAGAGAACTGTGCGAAGAGTCCGATACAACTGCGCGATGAGTCTGGATGGATACATTGCCGACGCTGACGACGGTTTTGACTGGATTGACGTCGATCCGGAAATCGACTTCGCAGAGCTGTCCGCCCAGTTTGACACCTATCTGATTGGGAGGCGTACGTTTGAGGTTGTGGGTGAACCGAAGCTGCCGGCAGCGGCCGATTCCAAGTTCTACGTTTTTTCGGAGAGCCTGCGGCAGCGGGACCACGCGAATGTTTGCATTGTTGGCGAAGACTGGGCAGAGCTGGTTCGGTCGCTGCGCAGGATGGAGGGCAAGGATATCTGGTTGTTTGGCGGCGGGGGGCTTTTTGGGAGTTTGTGCAACGAGGGACTGGTCGACAATGTTGAAGTGGCTGTGATGCCGATTATTCTGGGCCGGGGCGTGCCCCTCGTGAGCGGCCTTTCCAGCCATGTGAAGCTGATTCTGATGGATCAGAGAGTCTACCAGAAGACCGGGACGGTGGTCCTGAAATATGAGGTCGTACAAGGACCTGGCTGCCAGGAGGGCCAATAGACAAAAAGGGGCCGCGGCAACGGTCTATCCCAGCTCCTGCCATTCAAATCAGAGCCACTCCTCTATCCTGTGAGCCATTCGGTCCCCTCTGATTCTATGGATCATTCAGGGAACCAAGTAGAATGGGGCAACGTAATGGCGCAGTATATAAGCGCCAACAGGATTAGAAACCAAGGAAAAGTAAGGATTTTATGCCGCCAGATTCTAAAGAGAACCTTCAAGCAGAGCCTCGGGAGTCGCAGTCTACACGCGGCCGGAGCGACTTCGACCAACATGTCAACCCCTCGGACCTGGTCGAGCCGGAGAATGCCTTGCCCCCAATCGACCTGAACGAATTGCCTGAAGCGGCGCAAAGGGCAGCCGCTGCCGCCGGCTGGACGAAGCTGATGCCTGTTCAGGCCAAAGCGATTCCCTACCTCCTGGCCGGGCGGGACCTGATGGTCCAATCGCGCACGGGAAGCGGCAAAACAGGCGCGTTTCTGCTCCCGATCCTCCATCAGATTGATTCGAGCAGGCGGGTCTGCCAGGCGCTGATTCTGGTCCCGACAAGGGAGCTGGCGCTACAGGTTTCGAAAGAGGCCGCAATTCTGGGGAAAGCCGCAGGGGTCAGCAGTGTCGCGGTCTACGGGGGGGTCGGCTACGGCCCTCAGATTTCCGCCCTGCGTGACGGCGCGCAGTTGGTAATCGGCACGCCCGGTCGCATCCTCGACCATCTGCTGCAGCGCACGATGCGCCTGGATCACCTGCATCATCTCGTTTTTGACGAAGCGGACCGTATGTTGTCGATGGGTTTCTACCCGGACATGGTTCAGGTGCAGACCTATCTGCCTTCAGGGCCTATCAAGGGCTCCATGTTTTCGGCTACCTTTCCCGCGCACGTGCTGCGCCTGGCTCAGCAGTTTCTGACGGAGCCCGATTTTCTCAGCCTGAGCCGGGACCGCGTACACGTTGCCGAAGCCGAACATATCCTCTATGCAGATCCAGGGATGAAAAAGGACCGGGCCCTTGTGCGGCTGATCGAGGTGGAAAACCCGGTGGCTGCGCTCGTTTTCTGCAACACGCGCCGGACTGTTGATTATGTGACGATCGTCCTCCAGCGGTTCGGTTACGATGCCGACCGACTCAGCTCAGACCTGAGCCAGAAGGAGCGGGAAGGGGTACTGCGCCGCGTGCGGGAAGGAAAGCTACGTTTGCTGGTGGCGACCGATGTGGCGGCGCGTGGCATTGACATACCGGAACTCTCGCATGTGTTCCAGTATGAACCCCCGGAAGATCCGGAATCCTACATACACCGCGCCGGTCGCACAGCCCGCGCCGGGGCATCCGGCGCGGCGATGTCTCTGACAGCTTCCTTCGATGAGCGCATGCAGATGGAGCGAATCGCCAAGCGCTACAGCATTCCGTTGGAGGAACGGAAGCTCCCTACAGACGAGGAAGTCGCTTCTGTGGTGTCCGAGCGGGTTACCTCCCTGCTGGAGGCCAAGTTACGCGGTCGGGACAATTTGCAGAGCGAGCGGATGCGCAGGTTCAAGCCACTGATTGACGAGTGGATGGAATCTGACGAAGGCCAGACCCTGCTGGCGATGATCATTGACGACTTCTATCAGGATTCACTGCACGCGCCGCCCGCCTTGCCAGAGCAAAAGCAGGCTGAAAAGCCGGATTCGCAAGGCCGGCAAAGACGGCGCCGCAGCCGCACTCGACGCCCGCGCAACCGCCGCCGGTGAGTCTCAGTCATTTCAGACCCCTAATCCGGCACATTTTGCCGCAACTCTGTCAGCCAGGCCGCAGCGGAGGAATCACTGGGCGCGCGCCAGTCCCCTCGCGGGCTGAGTGAGCCGCCGCTGCCCACCTTGGGGCCGTTGGGAACGGCCGTCCGTTTGAACTGGCTGATCTGGAAGAAGCGAAAGAGGAACAGCTCCAGCCACTTCCTTATTTCCGACAGGCCGTACTGATTGCGCTTGTGGGCGGGGAGAAACTCCGGCCACTGTCCCGCTGTGCGGTCGCCCCAGGCTTGAAGCGCCATGAACGCAACTTTGCTTGGCCGGAAGCCGTAGCGGGAGATGTAGTATAGGAAGAAGTCCTGCAACTCGTAGGGGCCGATCTTGGCCTCGGTTGACTGCGCCGGTCCTTCCGCCGACCCGTCTCCAGGCACCAACTCCGGCGAAATCTCCGTATCCAGAATCGACTGAAGCACGTTGCTGGCGTCATCGTCAAACTGCGATGTAGCGATCACCCAGCGGATCAGGTGTTGGATGAGCGTCTTGGGAACAGAGGCATTGACATTATAGTGGCTCATTTGGTCACCGACGCCGTACGTGGCCCAGCCGAGCGCCAGTTCACTCAGGTCGCCAGTGCCCAACACCAGCGCGTCGTTATAGTTTGCCAGACGGAAGAGATGGCTCGTGCGCTCGCCGGCCTGCACATTTTCGAAGGTGATGTCGTACTCCGGATCCTCCTCCGCGAACGGGTGGCCGATGTCCCGAAACATCTGCATGGCCGAAGGCCGAATGTCGAGCTCGTGCGCGCGGACGCCGAGCGCATCCATCAGGCGGTGGGCGTTGGCGCGCGTGTTGGAACTGGTGGCGAAACCCGGCATCGTGTAAGCGAGGATATTGGTTCGGGGCAGCTTCAGACGGTCCATGGTGCGGGCTGCGACGATTAGGGCCTGTGTGGAATCCAGGCCGCCAGAGATGCCGACCACGACCTTCTTGATTCCCGTGGCGCGGAGCCGCTGCATCAGGCCGTGCACCTGGATGTTGTAGGCCTCGAAGGCCTGTTCATCCCGTCTCACCCTGTCGCTGGGGACAAAGGGAAAGCGCTCAATATCGCGATGGAGCCTGTCGACGCGAACCGGCCAGGACTCCCCGCTGTCCCTTTCGGGCCCACCGGTTTCGGACGGCGGATGGAAGTCGAACGCCACGGTCCGTATCGTCTCGAGGTCTTTACGGTGGAGAGCCGCGGCATCATTGAAACTGGTCTGTCTCATGCGGCTCTGCGCCAGTCGTTCGGTGTCGATGTCGGCGGTGATGATCTGCTCGTTGTCGGCAAAGCGTTCTGATTCGGCCAGCAGGTCGCCGTCTTCGTAAATCAGCGCGTGGCCGTCCCAGGCCAGGTCTGTGGTCGACTCGCCGGGTCCGGCCGCGGAGTAAAGGTAGGCGGCGATGCATTTGCCCGACTGGCTGGCGCACAGATCCTTGCGGTAGTGGGACTTGCCGATGGTGATGTTTGAGGCCGAGAGGTTGGCCAGAACGGTCGCGCCGGCCAGGGCGGCGTGGGAGCTCGGCGGGATTGGGGTCCAGACATCCTCGCAAATCTCGACGTGGAGAACGAATTCGCGAGCGGCTTTCGGGTCGGAATTCCCGAGCCCTTCAGGCTGCAGGTTGTCTGGTGTCAGTTGCGCGCGAAAGAGGAGGTCGCTGCCAAATGGAACCGTCTCCCCTTGGAACTGTACGGTCTTGCCGACCGCGTGGCGTGCGGAACTGAACTGGCGGGTTTCGTAGAATTCACGGTAGCTGGGAAGATAGGTCTTGGGTACGACGCCCAGAACACGGCCCCGATAGATGATGACCGCGCAGTTGAACAGGCGGTTCTCGAATCGGAGGGGAGCCCCTATCAGCAGAATTGGATTCAGCTGCCTGCTGGCTTCGGTGACCCGCGCAATCCCAGCCAGCACGCCGTCCAGAAGGGCCTCCTGCTGGAGCAGGTCGTCGATGGCATAGGAGGAGATGCCCAGCTCTGGGAAGAGAGCGACGGCGGCGCCCGCCTCTGAAGCCTGTTCGGCCAGACCGGACGTCCGGGCGGCATTGAACGAGGGGTCCGCGACGCGCACGTGGGGAACGCAGACCGCGACGCGAACGAAGCCGTGACGATAGATCGAATAGAAGGAGTCGGTCATGGCGGTTTGTAAGACTCCCTTCCTTTCCTGAAGCCGTTATTGAAAGCGAACCGTATCCTATTATCTTGGAAACGGGCGGCCTGGGCAAGACATCCAATCTGGAGTCCGCTCGCGGCGGCCCTATGGTACGATTCTGAAATGGCGAATTAACTGAGGCGAGCGAGGCAATCAGAGGGTTCTCTGGCTCTCCTTGTTCCTCGAAATTGCTTGTCCCGAGATTCCCGGCCCTGCCTCAATGGTGAGGGAGCCCCTATGGCCGGCTCACTGATTGGTCGTCCGCGGCGGCGGGCGCGCTGTGCCTTTTACTTGAAGGGCCCACAGAAAAGGAGACGAATAGATGACCTGGAAAGTTGCCGGGATAAACTTCGATCACTCGCATATGGGCGATCTCCTGCGCCTGTGCCATGAACATCCCGATGTGGAAGTCGTAGGCGTCAGCCACAAGGACAGGGAGCGGATGTCATCCGTGATCAGCAACTTCGATATTCCTTCGGATCGAGTCTTTACCGACTACCGGGAATGCATGGAAAAGGCGAGACCGGAGATCGTGATACTGTGCCCTTCAACGGCGAGCCACGCCATTTGGGTCGAAAGGGTCGCGGCGTACGACGTGCATGTGTTGCTGGAGAAGCCATTCGCGGCGGATCTTGCCGCCGCCGACAGGATGATTACGGCGATGGCGAAGACGCAGCGCCAGTTCATCATCAACTGGCCGCTGCGCTGGTATCCCTGTCATGTGACGGCCAAACGGCTCCTGGAGGAAGGGACGATCGGGGAACTGATAGAGGTACACTATTACGACGGCAATCGGGGCCCGCTATTTCATGTGGCCGACAAGGAGGAGACTGACGAGGAGTACCGTCAACGCAAGGGCGAGAGCTGGTTCTACCAGAAGGCGGAGGGCGGCGGCTCGCTGCTGGATTACCTTGGCTACGGCGTAACGCTGGGGACATGGTATCTGGACGGGCGCGCGCCGCTGGAGGTGACGACGGTGGTAGACGAGCCGGCCGGACTGGAGGTGGACGAGCACAGTATCACCATCTGCAGGTACGCTTTCGGGCTTTCCAAATTTGAGACGCGCTGGGGCACGTTTACCGATCCCTGGACCTTGCAGCCCCAGCCCAAGTGCGGGTTTGTGCTGAAGGGAAGCGACGGGACGATTAGCAGTTACGACTATGAGGACACGGTGCGCGTCCAGACCCATGACCGCCCGGAGGGATTCGACCAGCCGGTGGACCGGCTGTCGCCACCCCACCAGGACGTAATCCAGTACTTCATTCACTGCCTCGACACTGGCCTGGCGCCGGAGGGTCCGCTATCGCCAGCAATTTGCAGGATAGGACAGCAGATCGTCGATTCTGCCCTGCTCAGCGCGAGAGAGAAACGGACGGTGCCGCTGCTGCCCTGAACTGCGTCATCCTTTCATGAACTGGTCCCCGCAGCCTGTGCAGAAGGCTGCCTCGGGCCGATTCCGGCTGCCGCAGTTGCTGCAGACGACTGGCGCAAGGCCGTCGGGGCGGGGCGCGCCGCACTTTGTGCAGAAGCGGTTGAAGGCGCTCATGGCCTCGCCGCAGTTTTGGCAGTGGATCTGAGGATAGTTTCTGCGAAAGCGAAAAGGGGAGTCCTTCTGACCTCGGCGGATGGCTCGAAAACTCCAGATTCCGCCGATCACGGTCAGGGCAACGGCGCCGACTGGAAAAGAAAAGACCAGGACGTTAAACAAGGCGTGCGCGCCAGCGGCCAGGGCAATCGATCCAATGAGAAATGATCGCCGCCGCCCATCAGAAACGTAAAACTGACCAAGGGCGTATCCCCAGATACTGCCAAAGGCCAGGTGCCCGACCGTGCTAAGAGGCGCGCGCAGAAGCATGACTGCCGGTCCGTATTGAAAGACGTAGAAGAGGTTTTCGAGCGAGGCAAACCCCAGACTGGCGGCAAAGGCGTAGACCAGGCCGTCACTGGGTTCATCGAAATACAGTGATCTGTAGGGACCCAAACGGACGGCCGCAAACTTGCACAACTCCTCAACCGGGCCGACGACAAACAGCATTGCCGTGACGACGCTGGCCAGCGCCGGCGTCTCCCCCATTATCGTATCGGCGCCAAAGACGTAGTTGCCGATGCCGGCCGGGATAGTTGAGAGGCAGCCAAGCAGAAACGTAAGGGCGATGAGGCGGCGCGGCTCGGGGCGGATCTTGTCCTGGCGAACGAAGAACCAGAGCCAGAAGATGCCGGGTGTGAATGATACAAGAAGGAGTGGGAGAATCAAGTGCCGGGTCCGCGGCGTCGGATTACTACTGTATCGCAGATGAGGTCATGGAGGCCGCGCTTATCGTCTCTGAAGGCGATCATCAGGAATCCGATTCCAAAGACCAAGGCCGAAATACCGGTCGCAAGGTACCGGACCAGCGCACGTCCAATGCCCACCTTGGCACCGCCAGTTCTAATGACATAGAGCCCAAATAGACGCTTTCCCGCTGTCGTGGCGTAGAAACCCACCGCAAGTGTGAAATAGGCCAATGAAACGAGTACTGAAACGTTCTCAAAGAAGTCGAATTCCATGGAATCCAAGGCGTCGAGCCCGGAGGTAACTGCAAGGTAGAACATGTAGAGGATGACGCCTAACATGGACAAGAGTGTCGTAACAACGTTATCCGCTATAAAGGCCAATAGACGAATCCAGAAACCGGCGGCCTGGAATTGAGATGTCGTCCCAACGCCGGGGGCGGCATCGACCCTATCGCGTGTGTCCTCCAGCGGCATGCCACATGCATAACAGTATTCTGCGTCTGATGAATTCACCTGATGGCATCGAGGGCAGGGGTGGACTGAAGGGTCTGACTGATCTAAGACAACAGTATTCGCCGGCCTGTCATCCAGCTCCGGCTCTGGCTCCAGGGTGAGGGCTGAAGTCGGCTCCGCGTTTTCCCCCTGTCCTGGTGTGACTGCCTCAGGCAGACTGCGCCCGCACAAGGAACAGTAGCGACTGCCCAAATCAAATGGAGTCTGGCAAGCTGGACATCGAAGAACGAGGGGCGAGCCGCACTCAACGCAAAACTTGGCATCCGGCTCAGCTTCTCGACCACAACTTTGACAGATCATCGGGGCACCGGGCAGAGGCGGCTTGAGAGGGAAAGAACTCTACATATTACCTAAAGGGAACACAGGCAGGGAATTCACCATAACGGTGACAGGCGTAGCGCGGATTGGACGAGCCGGCATGACCCCGGCGCTCTTGCTGAATTTCAGATGTCTGTGGGCGGTGACGGACTCGAACCGCCGGCCTATTCCTTGTAAGGGAATCGCTCTAACCAGCTGAGCTAACCGCCCATTTGAAAGCATAGTATATATCACGGTTTGGAGAACAAGAAATGTACAATCTGAAGGGAAAGGTAGCATTCGTCACGGGCGCAGGGGGTGAGCATGGCATTGGCAGAGGGATTGCGCTGCGGTTGGCGGAAGAGGGGGCGGATGTTGTGGTCACAGACATTCAACTGAAGCCCTATGCGGAGGCCGCGTGGGGCGGCCTGCCGGCGCTGCAGGCGGAAATCGATGCGATAGGACCTCGGTCGCTGGCGCTGACCTGCGACGTGACCGACGCGGGTTCTGTCGAGCAGGCGGTGACAGGCGCGCTGGAGGAGCTTGGGCGGATCGACATCCTGATCAACAACGCGGGCGCCAGGGCAGGTGGAGATCGAGTGCCGCTCATCGATCTGCCCGATGCGGAGTGGGACCGCGTTCTTGACGTCAATCTGAAGGGCGCCTTCATATGCAGCCGCGCGGTCGGACGCCATATGGTGGGCCGCGGCGGAGGCGGGCGCATCATCAACGTGTCCTCGGCCGCGGGGCTGCGGGGCGCGGCCCGCTTCGCTGCCTACTGCTCCTCCAAGTTCGGCCTCATCGGCATGACGCAGTCGCTGGCCCTGGAACTGGCAGGGCACGGGATCACGGTCAACGCAATCTGCCCCAGCCTGACAACGACCGAGCGGGTCGGCCACATGGCAAGTGTTCTTATGGATCCGGAGTTGACGGAGGAGCAGGCGACAGAGGAGCTTCTGTCCGGGGCAAGGGCGGGTTCGCCGGTCGGCCGGCTCGCCCTACCCAAAGACCTGGCGCGCACCGTCGCGTTTCTGGCGTCGGATGAGGCCGACTTTCTCACCGGGCTCGCCATCCCCGTTACCGGCGGGGCGCTGATGAGCTGATCGCGCGAGCAGCGAAGGCGATGCCAGGTCCCCTATTTCAGGATGCGCTGATCGCTCAGGTCTTTGCCGCCGACAGTCTTGGTGACGACGGCGCCGCGATATTCCAGGATGTCGAGGTCGGCCAGCCCGTTGACGATGTTGTACTGGGTGGGCATGTCTTCCCAGCGGGCGCGATGCCATTCCACGTTTCCCTGGCCGCGCCACATTGCCAGGACGCGGCGATTCGGCGTATGGGCCGGCGTCAGCACCGCGCATTCGACGTCGGCGGCGCCCCACTCACCGGTGCGCGGCATGTATTTGTAATGGAGCGTTCCGTCTCCCGAGGCCTTCGCTCCACTGTCAGCGATATCCGCTTCCGACAATTCCGTCAGGTCGCGCACTGTCAGATCGAGAAATCGGAAGCCAAGCCAGCTGCCAACGCAGCGGGCCGCGCCGTTGTACACAACAGGCTCCGGCAACTCGCAATAGATTTTGGAAAAGCCCAACTCCTCGCGGCCGGTCAGGATCGGGTCGGCCAGATTCTCCCAGAGGACCAGCAGCAGGCTGCCGCTTACCCGGTCCACCTGGCCGCTGTAGGTGACGGGGACAGAAGCGCCGAGGGTGTTGTAACCTCTCCCCGCCAGCCAGTCAATCTCCTTCATGTAGGTTGCGCTGATGGTGACGACGGGCTCTCCGTTCAATGAGAAACCCGGCGGCAACAGGGCTTCCACGGCCTCGGCGCGGGTGAGATAACTGACAGAGTGGGAAAGGCTTTTGGGGCTGTTTACGCAGTCGAACCCGCGTCCGTCAGGGCCGCGGCGGGGACCTGTTCGGGGCCCAAAGTGAGTCGGCATGCGATACATGGCATCGGGCTGAAGTGAGTAGGGCATTCTGTGCTTTCCTCGATGGGTGAAGGCGCGGGATCTGGAAGGGAGTTGACGCCTGTACGAGCATGGACGCGAAAGTGGACGGGAGATGCTGGGCGGAGAGGGAGGCGACGGCTCTCCTAAACCTGCTCAAGCTCTTCGTCATGCTCAGCCGAACTGGCGCCGCCATCGCGCAGAACCCTTCTCTTGTTTCCGCCCTCCAGCTCCGCGCTGACGAGACCATTTGACTCGAGCAGCTTGACCAGCCGCGCGGCGCGTGGATAGCCAATCTGCAGTTCTCGTTGTATGAAACTGGCGCTTATCGCCTTGCGGCCGCGAATGGCGTCCTCTGCTTCCGCCAGCAGCTCATCTTCGTCGTCAAGCCTGTCCAAAAGACCGATCCATGGCGCTACTTTGACCGCCGGCCCTTCTGCATTTTCGGTCCGTTCGCGATCCTGCCACCATTCCACCACCTGCCTGATCTCCGGGTCGGTGACATAGCTGCCTTGCACACGTTCGGTCGAAGACTTGTCGGGCCGCATGAAGAGCATGTCGCCCTGGCCGAGCAGCTTCTCTGCCCCAGGTGAGTCCAGAATGACGCGGCTGTCGACCTGGCTGGTGACGGCGAAGGCGATGCGTGACGGAAAGTTTGCCTTGATCAGCCCCGTCACAACGTCGGTGCTGGGGCGCTGGGTGGCGAGGACGAGGTGAATGCCGGTCGCGCGTGCCATCTGGGCGAGGCGAACGAGCTGCTTCTCAATTTCCTCGGGGGCAGTCATCATGAGGTCGGCCAGTTCATCTACGATCAGGACGATATGGGACAGGGGCTCCATCTTCTTGCGCCGCCGGGCAAGCCGGTTGTAGGCTTCGATATTTCGAACTTTCCTTTCCCTGAACAGTTGGTATCGATCATCCATCTGCAACAGAAGCCAGGTCAGCGCGCCGTGGACCTCCTCCAGGTCGGTGATTACTTTGCCGATCATGTGGGGAATGTGGTTGTAGCCTGGCAGCTCCACCAGTTTGGGGTCGACCATGATGAAGCGCAGGCTTTCCGGGCCATGGTACATAAGTAAACTGACGATGACCCCGTTTATGCAAGCTGACTTTCCTGACCCTGTTGCGCCGGCGATGAGCAGGTGGGGGGCGCGCGCAAGATCGGTGACGACGGGAGTACCTGACGTGTCCCGGCCCAGGGCCAGAGGCAGCGTTCCCCCCTGACTGGCCATCTGCTTGCTCTCCAGAATGCTCTTCAGGCCAACCATCGCCTTCTCAGGGTTCGGCACCTCGATGCCAACAAACGGCTGGCCGGGCACGGGCGCCTCGATGCGCACGGCCGGCGCCGCCAGCGCCAGCGCAAGGTCGTCGGCCGCCGCGGCGATTCGGTTGACCCTCACTTTGCGCTTCTGGCCGCCCCGCTCGATATAGAGCGGTTGCACGCCGAACTGGGTAACCGTCGGCCCGGTCTCGATGTTGACGACCTCGACCGGAATATCGAAATCCCACAATGTCTGGCGAATAGTCTGGGCCATGCCCTCGATGTCCCAGATTAACTGCCCGACATCGTCCTCCAGCAAGGCGGTTGAAGGGAGATCACCCTTTTTGCGGTTGTGTTTCAACCGACGATTTTCTGTCGCGGATGGTTTGCGCTTGCTCCTGCCCTGGGACGCTGGGGGAGCAGGCAGTTCTGCCTTTATGGGCCGCCCTTGCTCCGAAGGAGCGGTAGCTTCGGCAGGAAAGGGGTTCTGGAGCAGGGGTTCGTCCAAGCTGGCGGTGAACTGGGGCGCGTTTGGGATGCCGTGCTCAAGCGCAATGTTCTCGGGCGCCTCCTCATCAAGCCGCGGAGATTCGTCAGGGCGCTCCGTTTGCGCCTGGGGCAACTCGAAGGGGCTGTCCTCTGAAGGCAGCCACAGGTATGAAAAGTAGCCATACAGATAGATCAGAGGCGTATGACGTAACAGCAGAAAGACGCTCAACAGAGCCAGCAGGATGAACCCAAAGGCCGCCGGCATCTGCCCCAGAAGACTGATCAAAATGTTGCCGGCGCCCCAGCCCATCAGGCCTGCCCCCTGTCCGGGGCGAGGGAGAGCCCAGTCCGCGTGCGGGTGGCCGCTGACATACTGCAGAGAGGCCAGGGACAGCCACAGCAACTCGGCCCCCACCAGCGCCTCCGGATGCCAGTAGCCGGCCCGGGGCCCCAACAGAATGACGGCGCCTGTCACCAGCAGGCTGAGCGTAAGAGGCCAAGCCATGTTCCCGGCAAGCCAAACGATCCACGGTTCCTGCCAAGCGGCGAGAAGGGTGAAGCCGAGATACGCGCCAAAGATGAAGACGCCCGATCCCAGGAGCTCGCGCCCCAGCCTGGCGAGCAGTTTATGAACGTTCCCTCTAACCGCGGCGGCTGGGCCCGTTTTCTGGTATTTCCGCCGTTTACGGCGCTTGGCAGCCATCAGATAATCCTTCGGCAGACAGGCTCATGGCAACTGGCCTGGCCGCCTCAGCCGAGCATGCATCAGTTCGCGTCTTCAGATATGGCCGCGTCGTCTTGCTCCTGGAGCTTTAGCAGCGCGTCCCAATCGCCCTGTTCCATTTCAGTCAACACCTGGGCCACCTGTCCGATAGCGACCCGCTGCTTGCGATAGAGGTCGCTCTCGCTGATGGCTAAGCGGCCGGCAATGTCGCGTATCTTGCGGCCCTGAATGAAACGCATTTCCAGAATATTGTAGAGCAGCCATTCGGGCGTGCTCAAGTCCTGTTTACCGCCTGGCCGCAGGTTCTGGATGGCACGCCCCAACACCAGCCGCAGGGCCTTGCCAGGGTTGCCGTCGGCCTCTTCTACGACGCGATCCACCACCCGCAACTGCATCAATGGGCTGCGCGTCAATTTGGGGCCGCCCCAATAGTGGCTGAGAGCATCCTTTACCCAGCTCTCGAATTCAGGATTATGAATGGGGCTCGGTTCCAGCAGATCGGCCGGCGGCACCTCCGTATTTTCAGAGACGTAGGGCACGATGCCGCGTATCTGCTGGATGCGATCAATGCCTGGGATGATACGACGCAACGCCACCATCACCTGCATCTGCATTTTTCGGTCGAGAAGAGCTTTTGCGATACTGTCTATCTGTTGCTCCAGCAAGGCATGTTCTCGTTCGCTGATCCGGGGTGATTCGCTGCGGGCGCGGACGCCCAGCATACCGAGCACGACTTCTCCATCGCGCTTCTCTGATGGCTCCAGCACGGGCCACAGCCAGTAGCCTCCGTATTCGGCAGGCTGCGACGAGATCTTCTGAGCGGCCCGTTTGCCATTCGGTGAAAGCGTCCGGCTGGTATGAAGCGGCTGACCTGAAGACGCAGGCCTGGCGTTGCCGTTTTCGCGGGCGTGGCTAAGCGCCTCGCTCAGGGCATCGCTCCAATCCTTGTCATCCAGAATCTCCTGACGCGTGCCCTCCGGACCGACCATAGCCTCAAGGATCAGATCGGTCCCGATGGCTGCGGCGACAAATCCCGAAGGAACGCGCAACATTTCGCACAGCATGGTCAGGTGGTTCTCAAGGAACTGGCGCAAGTCGGTCGTCGTCAGCAGGCGCCTGTCCAGCTCCCGAAGCCAGGCGATTTCCTGTCGGTCCTCTCCGTAAACGACCCGGTCGGTCAATGCCGTGGAAAGGCTGAGGATCACTTGAGCGGCAACGACGACGCCGGTAATGACGCTGAAGAGGACGATGTTTCTGGGCAGACCGAGAACAAGCTCTACCGTTGGGATCGTCTGAATCGCCAGAATGACGAAAATCGCTACGACCGGTCCTCTGGCAAAGTACCGTATCAGGCGGTGTCGAACGACTCTATCAGGCGTATAGACGCCAAAAAAGGCTACGGTATAGCTCAAGATGATAAGCATGGTCCCGATTGCGCCGTTGCCCGCGATGGCCAGTCCAAGTATCCACTCCGGTGAAAGCAGGCCGACCGAAGTCTTGCCCAGGGCGATCAGATAGGGGAACGTGCCAATGCCGGGCGCTGCCGAAGCCAGGAGGAGGTAGGTCATGCGCCTGCGGCTTTCGGCGGTCAGACAGCGCTGCCGCGCCTTCCAGATGTTGAAGTGGGAGAGAATCACCACGCCCGCGAAGAAAACGGCAAACGGCCAGAAGAGCGAGCCGGGGTGCAGATAGCTGAGCAGCGGGTCGAATTCAACAACGTCAACCAAAAGAGTTGTGAAAAACGCCAGCAGCGCGCTGACAACGGAGATGACGCCGATGGCATAGTTGAACAGACGCCGGCGGTCGGTATGGTAGTTTGTCGTCCGTAGAACCGAGTAGGAGAAGGCAAAGTAGGCTCCGGGCAGTAGGGCAATGCCCAACCACTGGAAACGAAGCCACTTTGACGCCGAGTCGGCGCTGACCACCTGGGTCAGCGCGACCTCTGAGGCGTAGGTCACCATGACCAGACCCAGCAGATAAGCGAAGCGCCTGGCAACCGGGTTACGGAAATTGTAGGTCAACGTGTAGGCCAACAGCGAAAAGGCCAGAATCACGACCACTGAAGAGACGAGCGTATTCAGAAAGCCCAAGGCGTCGGCGAGCGTCAATGCAAGTTCGTTCATCGGGTCCTGTTGTTGTTCCTCAAACGACTGCGAAGCGGTCCAGGGCAAGGCGGCAATACATTGCCTGCTGCGTTCTTACTTTCTCTACGCCCGAAGCAACGCCACTGCGCGCCAACCGTCTGTGAGTGGAGGCTGCCCCGAGCAATGTAAGGTGATCTATGGGCCCCACTTGACCCTTTCGTCGACAACGACCCACATTTCGTTTCGCTTCTCCAACCGGAGCGTGAAGGCGCCGCCAACTGTTGGCGTCCTCTGTATGAGCAGGTTAACGCTCGCCCGGTCGACTGTATCGAACCGCACCGAGTCCATCTGAATAATCGGGCCTTCAATTGGCATGGAGTCTTCCAGATTCTCCATCCAGATGGTCGGACCTTCGAAGCCAAGTTCGCCCAACTGTTCGGCGGGATGGCGTACAAGCCGCAGTTGGGCCAGCAGGCCGTCGGAGCCCGGTTCGAGCTGCCTGCGCTGGCCAAGTTTGTGAATCAGCGCGGTCCGGCGAATCCGCATGCTGTCCGGCTCCTGGATATCGGTGCTCAGGTAGTAGTGCGCCAGGGCGTTCACGGGCCCAAAGGCGTGTTGGGCCGACAGCAGCCCCAGGAGCTCTTCTCGAACTCGACTCCACATCGCCCTCCACTGGGGGGCGGTTATCTGGTCGCCATACTCCAGGAGGAGAAGTGTCATCTCAGCGCCGAGTCGATTGATGATGGACGCAGGCGTCAGGTAAGTCGGGTCCTGTTTCAGGCGGGCAAGCAAGACCTCAGGGGTGGCTTCCGCCTCCTGAAACGCGTGAAAGCGATAGCGGGTGTTCAGCGTAAAAAAGACGCCAAGTATGACTGCTCCGGTTAGGAGCAGCACCAGCGTCCATGACAACGGGTCCATTGATTCGAGAATCTGCTGGTAGGTCGGCAGGGCATCCAAACCGAGCCGACGCAGCAACTCCTCAAATCGGTTTGCGGTTTCCGACATGCACCTTTAGCCCGCAGTAGCAGATGGCAGAGCGACTCCTATTCCCTTTCCTGAGGCAACGGCGTTGGGGAACCGGCGGCCGACGCCCCTTGCGTCTGCCATCCCGCACTGCCATCCAGCACTCCAATCGGGGCGTTCTCGAACGCAACGCAGCATCGTCTGCGCCCAGTCCCATTGTATCATATCCTGAGGCGCGAACGCCGACCATTCGCAGGAGGTTCCAGCCAGGTCAGAAGGCCAAACAGACCGCACTGTCCTTTCTCCGCGCGATGGCTGAAGAAATCACCCGTAGTACGGGCGGTATCGATACCCGCCAATTCGATCTGCCCAGGAGAGACGCCGGCCGCGGTCAGCTGGTCGATGTTGGCTTGCCAAAGGTCGAAGTACGGGTTGGTCCGTTCACCATCGCGACTGTGGAAATACCGTTCGCCACCGGGCAATCTTGAAACTGCGCGCTGGATAACATCCTCGCCTACCTGGTAGCTCTCCGGTCCAATACTGGGGCCGATGCCCGCATGCACGTCCGACGCGTCAGTGCCAAATGCTTCGGCCATCGCGCATAACGATGCTGTCGCGATTCCGTCGACCGTTCCCCGCCAACCGGCATGGCAGGCTGCCAGTGCGTGGCGAACCGGATCGAACAGAATGAGGGGCACGCAGTCGGCGAATACCAGGAAGAGAGGAAGTCCAACGGCATTGGTAATGAGTGCATCGCAGCGCGTTTGGCGGGAGCCGGCATCATCCCAATCGACCTGGCAGACGTTTGTACTGTGTATCTGGTGTGTGCGAACAGGCTGGGAGGCATCTCTGCCGACGGCAGCGCAGAAGCGAGCGAAGTTCTCCTTGACGCGTTCTCTGTCATCGCCGCGGCTATGGCTGAAATTGAGACTCCGCCACGGGCGGGGAGATACGCCTCCGTGACGGGCGCTTACATATGCCTGGAGGGGAAGGGAGGCAAGACTGTCAAAGGCATAGGCCACGACACCGTTGTTGTAGGAGATTCGTTGCATCTGTCGAAGGGGGTCCCTCTCACACGTGCAGTCCTCCCACGCAGGCAGATGGAATCTCTCGCATAAGAAGACACTGTTTCAGGAAGGCCCGCGCTACTCCAAGGGGATTGGTTCGATCGTAATGTTTCCCATTCCGGAGTCGTGCTGCTGCGCTTTCAGCTTTGTCCAGGGGCGCCAGTCCTGCGCCCGCCAGGCTCCCCCTTTTGCTGCGGGAATGGGCCGGTTCTCATTGCCGCCGTAGCGGAAGGCCCAATCGTCATCACAAGCCTGGCACGTAAGGCATCCCGCGCTATCCGGCGGGCAAGAGAACCCCGTTCGTTCCTGGGACGCCAATCGCAGTTCGTAATGGAAGTAGTTTTCGGTGACACCGCTCTGGACGATGTCCCAGGGAAGTGCGCTCCCGGCTTCCCAACGGCCAAGGTACTGCTCCTTTTCCAGCCCCAACTCCTCCATGACCCGAAAGAACAAGCGCGTGTTCAACTGTCCTGGCGGGATGGCCAGCAGAACTTTGGCCAGGGCGCGGTCACCCCGGCTCAAGACCGCCTGCACCTCCGCCCACTCCGGTGAGTCCGCGCGTACTTCGACGCCGTGCCGCGCCAAGGCCTTGTTGATGCTGCGCTGACGCCGCTTCAGTTCCCTTGCGGGCATCATCGCTTCCCATTGGAAGGGGGTATGCGCCTTGGGAACGAAGGGCGTGGCGTTTATCGCCAGCCGCCGCTTGAATATACTGCGCGCCTTCAGCGTAAAGTCAATCAGCTCTTGAATGTCGTCGTCGGTTTCGGTTGGGTGTCCTGTCATGAAATAGAGCTTTAGCTGAGGAAAATCCAGATCGGCCGCAAGCCCAACTGCCCTCATCATCTGCTCTTCGGTCTGCGTCTTGTTGATCACGTTGCGCAGTCGTTCGCTGCCAGCTTCCGGCGCGACCGTCAGGGTCTGCGTGCCGCCTGCGGCCATCGCCTGGATCAGAGGCACGCTGATCGGGTCCATGCGCATCGAGCTGGCGCTTATCGAGGCGCCCATGGCAGCAAGCTCGGATGCTAATTCATCGATCTGTGTATGGTCGCTGACGGCGGCGCTAACGAGCCCAATGCGATCATGCCCGTTGGCCATGGCCTGCTCCGCCCACCTCAACAGAACATCCAGGGGCTGTTCACGCGGGGGCCTGTAAACGTACCCGGCCAGGCAGAATCGGCAGCCGCGCCCGCATCCGCGTGCGATCTCCATCAGGTGCATGCCGCTGAATTCTGTGTCCTGGGTATAGAGAACGGACTGGGTCGCATACTTGGCCAAATCGCGAACCCACAGCCTTTCAACCGGACGGAAATCGACATGGTTGCGGTTGGACGGGCGAAGGTGAGGGATATAGAAGCCGGGCTGGCGATCAAGCATTTGCAACAGGGCGTCGCGGTCTTCGTATAGCCCTTCCCGGCACAGCTCTATGAACTGCGGTACAGCTTCTTCCCCTTCGCCAATGAGAACGGTGTCGAAAAAGGGCGCCATCGGCTCCGGATTCATCGTAATTCCGGGCCCGCCGGCGATGATCAACGGCCATGGAGACCCGTCCCAGCGGCGACTGGCGCTGCGGTCTTGCGCCAGCGGCGGAATGCCGGCCTGACGCAGCAGTTCAACCACATTGAAGTAGTCCATCTCCCACGAGATGGTAAACGCCCAGATGTCGAAATCGTCTGCCGGACGTCCGCTCTCCAGCGAAAGCAGGGGCTTTCCCGCCGCGGCTGCGCCCTTCTGCCAGAAGATCCGTTCGCAGACCACGTCAGGCTCTTCGTTCAGCCAGCTGTACAGCAGTTGAAAGGCCAGACTGCTCATGCCGACATAGTAACTGTTGGGGAAGGTTAAGGCGATGGGGAGGCGTCCGCCCCAGTCCTTGACGACTGCGCCTTCTTCCAATGACAGATTGCGGCCCTTGCGGCCTCGTTCGGTTGCCTTACTCTGTGACGGACGTCTTCGGTGCTTTGCCATGGTGTGGCGCAAGATCCCCGTTTTCGTTGAGAAACGGGAATCCTTGCAATCCCCTTTGGGTTCAACTGCCGGCGCCATCCGGAACCGAGCTGTCGGCGTCTATTCTAACACCAGGAGGTCAGCCTTGAGAAAGCAACGCGCTTGCCTTTTCCCAGTCAGCCGGTGTATTGACGTTGGTGAACGAATGCAGTTGCGGGTCGAATGCGCGCAACGGCTCCGCGGAGACCAGGCGAACGCGTATTTCAGACCAGAAACTGTCCATACGACGGTGTCCTGATGCCACGGCATGCTCAATGGCGGCCAGACAACGGCGGTGATACAAAGCGAGCAAGGGCTGGGCCAGCCCGTCGACGACCGGCACGACTGCGTCGCAGCAACAGTCCGTCAGCCCGATCAGGAAGCGAGCAATCTCAGGGTGGATGAAGGGCATGTCGCCGGCGATGGCCAGCGCCCAACCGTCGATTCGGCGAAGGCCGGTTGCCAGGCCGCCGAGAGGACCGATTCCCGGTACATCGTCAGGCAGGCAGGCAACCTCCTTGCCTCTTGATTTATCTTCGTCTTCGGCCACTCCCTCGTTGCTTCTCAGACCCCGGAGCGCGTTTCTTACTTCGGGGCTATTTGCGACGACCACAGCCTCAGAGGCTATCGGGAGCAGGCGTTCGGCGACGTGACGAATGAGAGGCAGGTCATGGACCGGCACGGGCAGCATGAGCTTGTCAGTGCCCATACGGCTGCTGCTTCCTCCAGCGATGATCAGCAGCGTTGGGCTCCCTTCTTGACCGGAAACGCGCTCCATGAAGTCAGTCCCCAGTGACCCTTTCCACCAAAAGAAAAAGCGAGTTGCGTACACAACTCGCCCGGTAACGATTTAGAGTAGCCGGCAGACAGGTCAGGCCGCCTGGGCTTCAAGATGCCGTACGACATCGCCGACCGTTTCTATCTCCTGGGCCTGCTCGTCGCTGATCTCGCCGCCGAACTCTTCCTCAAATGACATTATCAACTCAACCAGGTCCAAACTGTCAGCATCCAAATCCTCTTTGAACTTGGCGTTTTCGGTTACTTCATCTGGATCGACATCCAGCTGATCCACAATGATGTCGCGAACCTGCTCAAAAGTTGTTGCCATACTCGTACCTCCTTGGGTCGAAAAACATGAAAAGACTCAATGCCAAATTCCTTGCATTATAAATCATATAACACTAGAATCGAAAGAGAGTTACGATTCGATCTTAACACATTTTCCTCGGATTGCGTCAGTTACGGAATGCAAAATCAGGCGCCGACAGATGTGTTGCCCTGGCAGGGGGCCATCTTACCACGGTACCGTCAGGGCATCAGGACGCCTTGATCACACAGCCTGGAGCGGCGGAAGCGGCTTCGATCGCTACCGTCGGACTCTCGCATCAACTGCGGTTGAAGGTCGAACCGGCTGGCGGGAGCGCTTTCGGCGCACAGGGCGCACAGGCGTGTGCCGGGTTGTGCCGGGGCAATGTGTAGGGGCATTGCGGGGAGATGCCCGCGTTCAGAGGAGGTCCTGTTTGGCGACCGCCGATCGAAAAGACGACCATATTCGCATAAATTTGGAAGAGGACGTCGGCTTTCAGGAGTTGACGACCGGTTTGGAGCGCTACCGCTTCGTTCACCAGGCCTTGCCAGAGGTCGATCTGGGGGAGATAGACACTCAAGTTGTCCTCTTCGGAAAGAAACTCGCTGCGCCGATTCTGGTAAGCTCCATGACCGGGGGCACGGATCAGGCGGGCATTCTGAACCGGCGGCTGGCCGAGGCCGTGGAGGCGCGCGGGCTGGCGATGGGTGTTGGCAGCCAGCGCGCCGCGCTGGAGGACAGCGGCGCCGTGTCCTCGTTCTCAGTGCGGGCCTACGCGCCAAGTGCATTGCTTTTCGCCAACCTGGGCGCTGTGCAGCTCAATTACGGATACACGGTTGATCAGTGCCGCCGGGCCGTCGATATGCTGGAAGCCGATGCCCTGATCCTGCATCTGAACGCTCTCCAGGAAGCGTTGCAGCCTGAAGGGGATACACGGTGGCGCGGGCTGCTCTCCCGAATTGGTGAAGTCTGCGCCAGCGTCGGCGTTCCGGTGATCGTCAAGGAAGTGGGCTGGGGAATCAGCAAACAGGTTGCTTTGCGGCTGATTCAGGCCGGTGTGAGCGCAATCGATGTTGCCGGGGCCGGGGGGACTTCCTGGAGCGAGGTGGAAAAGCACCGGGCAACGTCAGAGCGCCAGCGGAGGCTGGCTGCGGCGTTTCGAGAATGGGGCATTCCTACTGCAACCAGCCTCGCCTATGTCCGGGCCGCACGCGAGGATGCCGGCAGGCCGGAGCTGCCAATCTTCGCAAGCGGAGGCGTTCGCAGCGGCCAGGACATTGCCAAGTCCGTTGCCCTCGGCGCAGACCTGGTGGGACTGGCTTCACCGTTTCTCAGGCGCGCGAAGGAGTCGACAGAGTCGGTCATCGAGGAGTTTGATCTGGTCTCGGCAGAGCTCCGGACCGCAATGTTTGCCAGCGCCTGTCGAGACATTGGATCCCTGCGCCAACCTGGCGTGTTGCTGCAGGCTGGCGAAGCGGCCGTCGGGAGGTGGGCTCTGCCACCAGGGAATCCGACACAAGTTCAGTATGATGGGCAAGCCGGCCAGCGGCAGGTGAGTCGGCCTATCGGTGTCAACGTAGGCAATCGCCGCGTCCCGGGGACGGCCCGGAACGGGGAACCTGAGGAAGGATTGCTGGAGAAGTTCGCCTCAGAGTGGCTGCCTCTTGTCGAGGAGGAGATGCAGCAGGTGTTGGCGGCGCGACATCCCGCGCTGGCTGAACATTACGGGATGATGCAGTATCACATGGGTTGGGCCGACGACATGCTTCGTCCCGCCGCAATTCCGGCCGGAAAGCAAATTCGGCCGCTGCTCTGTCTGTTGGCGTGTGACGCCGTGGGAGGGAATCCCGCGGGGGCAGTGCCCGCAGCGGCGGCGGTTGAAATCCTGCACAATTTTTCGCTCGTCCACGACGATATCGAAGACGGGGACGAGACGCGCCGTCACCGGCCCACACTTTGGGCGATTTGGGGCGTGCCCCAGGCAATCAATGCAGGGGACGGCATGTTTGCCCTCGCCTACACCGCTCTCCTGCGGGCCTGGGGACGGTTTGGGACTGATGACCAGTCACCTTCACTCGGGGGTAACGGTCTCGCGTTGGAAACGCTTGAACGTTTTACGGAAACCTGTGTCGGCCTCACCGAAGGGCAGCATCTTGACTTGAGCTATGAAAAGCGCGAAGTGGTGACGGTCGCCGAATACCTGCGAATGATTGAGGGTAAGACCGCTGCCCTGATCGCGGGGTCAGTCACCCTGGGCGCCCTCTTTGGCGGCGCGGATTCCGAAACTGCTCAGTGCCTGCATCGCTTTGGACACAACATCGGCCTGGCCTTCCAGATTCAGGATGACATTCTGGGAATCTGGGGTGACCCGACCGCCACAGGAAAAGCGGTCGGCAACGACATCCTCAGACGCAAAAAGAGCCTGCCTATACTCTACGGGCTGGGGAACGGGGCGGTAGGGGAACAAATGAGGAGCCTGTGGCGCGACAGGCCCTCTGAAGAGACGCTGCCTGAAGCGCTCAGACTTCTGGACAGCATCGACGCGAGAGGCTGGTCGGAAGAACAGGTACGCACCCACCACGACAAGGGTATGCAGGCCCTTAACGAAACGCTGGGAGAACGGACCGCCAGTTCGCTGCTGTCGAGATTGTCCAATCGGCTCCTTCAGCGCCAGCGATAGGTTAGCCTGGCAGCCTGCAGCCGCCCCGCGTCACGTCGGTTGGCGTCGCGTGGTCAAAATTATGCGTGAGGGTCTTGTCACCGCGTCCCAACTCTTCACGGCACGACAATTCTAGCCTGAATCCGACCAGTTTTCGAGCCTGTGCTTGACGGCCGCGCAGAAGGCGTCTGCGCTGGCGCCATCCAGCGCACGGTGATCGTAACTCAAAGCCAAGTCCATCATCGGGCGGAAGGCAAGGTAGTCGTCCACACTGGCTTCGTAAGGCTTGGCGCGACTGACGACCACAGGCCTCTTCTCTATCGCGCCTGTCCCCAGAATCGCAACCTGAGGCTGCAGGATCACCGGCGTCTGGAAGAGGCTGCCGGAGGTACCGTAATTGGTCAACGTAAAGGTGCCGCCCTGCGTGTCGGCTGAAGTGAGTTGATTCTCTCTGGCCTTTACTGCCAGGTCGGCGACATGGCGGGCGATTCCTGTCAGGTTCATTTCGCCGACGTTGTGAATGACGGGCACGATCAGGCCCCCAACCCCGGTGGCGTCTGCAGGCAAGGCGACAGCCATGCCGATGTTTATCGAGCGCTTCAGAAGCAGTCCCTCGTCAGTCCATTCTGCATTGACGGCAGGAACCGCCCTCAAGCCTTCGACGACAGCTGCGACGATGTAGGCCGTCAGGGTCAACCGGGCGCCCTGCTGCGCGAAGCCGGCCTTATTGGTCTGGTAGTGAGCGGTCACGGTACCCATGTCTACGGTGTGAACCGTGGTTACGTGGGGCGCGGTGAAGGCGCTCCGCACCATGTTGCGGGCAATGATCTGTCGCATCCGGCTGTGCGGAACCAGCGTCTCGTCCGATGAAGCCTGCCGGGCCGGTGTTTCCTGGCCGCGAGGGGCGCCAGAGCCTTTCCCGCCGGCTTCCTGGGGTCGGCTGGCAGCCGGCTCCGCGGGATATTCGGCCTCTGTCAAGTGTGTCAGTCCCTTCTGACTCCTCGCGTACGCGATTAAGTCGTGCCGGGTAAGCGTTTGGAGAGGACGCCCTTGCGCTACGTCCCGTAGATCGAGGTCGTAGGTCGCGGCCAGGCGGCGCACTTCAAGACGAGCAACCGAGTCGTCCTGCCCCGGGGAGGCGCCCTCGATTTCCTTTTCTTCGCCGGAGTCGGCTTCCTGACCAGTGCGGCCCGGACCGGTCAGACCCTGAAGGAATTCCTCCACGTCGCTCTTTGTGATTTGGCCGCCATCGCGGCTCGGAATAACTGAGAGTTTGATTCCGGCTTCTGCGGCGATTCGTTGGGCCACTGGCGTGGCGCGGAGTTCCCCGCTGAGGCCATCCTGTCCACCTTCCGACTGCGGCGCGTTCAATGCGCCTGTTGCGCTTTCCTGGGCGAGGCGACCCGCATCGTCGTCCTCGCCTGCAGTGTCGGTTGGCGGGTCTGCCAAGACTTCTGAAGCCTCTCCGATCACGGCAATCACCGCGTTCAGGTCGACGATTTCCCCTTCGCCAAAGTTGACAGAGAGCAGCGTTCCGCTGACGGGGGCGGGAACTTCGGTATCCACCTTGTCCGTTGCGATTTCCAGAAGAGGGTCGCCGGCGTTGACATGCTCGCCTTCACCAACAAGCCAGCGGCTGATCGTTACGTCCTCAACTTCCTCGCCCATCTCGGGAAAAGTGACTTCCGTTGCCATTCGTGTATCCTCTTTAACGCCGCGACATCTCCAGGACAGTTGCCATGATCTCCTCTTTCCATGGCAATGCCTCCTCTTCCAATGCCCGGGAAACGGGAATGGACACAGGCGCCATGCCCAGACGCCGCGCCGGCGCGCGCAGCAGGTGGGGCGCCTCCTCGTAGGCCCGGGCGACCAGCTCCGCGCCCACTCCGCAGTTTGCGTAAGATTCGTGAACTGCCAGCAGGCGCCCGGTCTTTGCCAGGGATTCCCAAACGGTTTCCGTGTCCAGCGGCTCTACCGTGCGCAGATCTACGACTTCGCAGTCGATGCCATGCTCTTGCTGAAGCGACTCCGCGGCGTCCAGCGCCTGAAGAAGACAGTAACTGAAAGTGGCAATGGTCAGATCGCTCCCGGCGCGTTTCACATCGGCTTTGCCGATGGGAACCAAATATTCTTCCTCAGGCGGCGGGGCTTCGCCGCGAGTAAAGTAGAGCATCTTGTGTTCCAGAAAAGCGACCGGATTGTCATCGCGGATGGCTGACTTCAGCAGGCCCTTGGCATCATAGGGCGTTGCCGGCGCCACGACCCTGATGCCGGGAAAGTGGGCGTACAGGCTGTCAACGGACTGGCTGTGCTGCGAGCCGTAGTGCTTGCCCCCGCCCTGCTGTCCTCTGATCACGAGAGGCGCCTTGAGAAGGCCGCCGGTCATGTACCTGTATTTGGCGATCTGGTTGAAGATCTGGTCCGCGGCGACCAGGGTGAAGTCCATATACATCAGCTCCACGACAGGCCGCATGCCGACGATGGCCGCGCCGAGGGCCATGCCCATGAAGGCTTGTTCGCTGATGGGCGTGTCCAAGACTCTTTTCTCGCCGAACTCGTCAAGGAGGTTGCGCGTTACGCGAAAGAGGCCGCCGTAGTGACCGATGTCCTCACCAATGAGAAAGACATCTTCGTCTCGCTGCAACTCTTCTCTGAGGGCTTCATTCAAGGCTTGAATATAGGTGGTTCTTCGCATAGCAATGCTGTTTGCGTTTTCCGGACTTGCTCATCCGATGGACGACACAAGAAACGACTGAGCTACCTTCTGCCCAGACTAACTTTCTTCTGACGTTGACTCCGAAAATACGTCCAAATACGTCTCCGCCGCATCAGGCCAGGGGCTCGTTTCAGCGAAGGAGACGGCCTCATCGATCGCCTCGTCTACCTCTTCGTCAATTTCGGAGATTCGGGCCTCCTCCACGCCCCGCGCAAGGAGTTTTTTGCGCAGAACGGTTAGAGGTTCGTGGGCCTGTTGCTTCTCAACTTCCTCCGGCGGTCGGTAGGTTTCCAGGTCTCCGGCCATGTGCCCGGCAAGCCGGTAGGTTATCCCTTCGATGAAGGTGGGCCCGTAGCCGGACCTGGCCCTTTCGGCCGCCTGGCTGACCGCGGCATGCACCACCTCAACATCGTTGCCGTCGATCTGCATTGAGGCCATTCCGTAGGCACGGGGAAACAGGTAGATGTCTTCAATTGACGACGTGCGCCAAATCGGGGTCATCTCAGAGTAGCGGTTGTTCTCGCAGTAGAAGATGAGGGGCAGCTTCCACTTGGCAGCCATGTTGAACGTCTCGTGCATCACGCCCTGGAACATCGCGCCGTCTCCAAAAAAGGTGATCGCCACTTTACTCTCGCCGCGCAGGTGGCTCGCAAGGGCCAGCCCGGCCGCGTGCGGGACCTGGGCCGCGACAATGCCGTTCGCTCCCATCATGCCGTGCTGCGGAGAGACGAAGTGCATCGAGCCGCCTTTGCCTTTGGCGAAGCCGTCGCTGCGCCCCATGACTTCGGCAATGGACCGGCCCGGATCCATGCCCCACGCGATGCCGTGATGGTGGCCTCGATAGGTGCAGGTGATGTAGTCGCCGGAACGCAGCGCGTAGGCCGCGCCAATGGCATTGGCTTCGTGACCGATAGCAGTGTGCATGGCGCCGCCAATCTGTCCTTCTTCGGCAGCAGCCAGCAGCGCCTTTTCCAACAGCCTAATCAATACCGCCTTCCGGTACATGTCCAAAAGCAGTTCGATGTCGAGCTCGGGTACCTCGATGGCCGATTTCGACTCTGACGGCAGGGCATTGGTCGTAATCGAGGCGTGCAAAAGGGAGCCCCCTGTTTGGGCATCCGCCTCCGCACGAGGCTGTGCGAGGCCGTCTGGCATGGTCTGTGTATGTAAGGCCCTTTCAGCCTGCTTCATGCTGTACTCTTCCTGTCACAAGGCGCCAGTCCCTTCTTTCGTGGATTCAAGTCGACGGAGGGACGGGCGCGAACGTTCCATAAGAAACGGAGTGCGTTGCCGCACCCCGTTCATTTCGCATTCTTTGTCTGGAAACTCGATTCTCGACGCCTGGACTCGAATCCGATATCTAGATTCTCCCAAGCGTTGGAAAGGAGGACTCCGGCAACTGATTCGTCTTCGTTAGCGGATACCAGCCATTTCCTGCAAGAGATGCCAGTTTGCCAGCCGGTCGGCCTGGGCCATCATGAGCACCTCAGACGGATTGCCTTCCTTGTCGAACTGCTTGGCGAAACGTCCTTCCGAGCGCGCAAAGGTGATAAAGTCGATGGTTTCGCCGGTCTTCTTGATCGTGTACCAGTCATCCTTTACAGCCGGGTTGCCCTGAAGACTGAGGCGATCGCGAATCGTATCGCCCTTGCGCGGGTCATAGACAAACATTGGAAATGCGCGGCTGTCCACTGCCAGTTTCGCCTGGTGGCGGGCCATATTGTCGGCAACGCCGTGCTCAGGCTGGCAGGTCGTGAACACATTGACAATGGCCGGGCCCTCAAACTCGGCGGCTTCCAGAATCGACTTGTAGAAGTGATTTGGAACTGCCTGAACCGTTTGCGAAACATAGGTGTTGGGGTGCATCATCGCAATTCGACCCAACTCTTTGCGCATCTCCTGTTTGCCGGCATGGACTCTGCCATGGGAGTACATCTTTGAGTCCTGTCCGGTAAAGGAAGCAGTGCTGGTCTGACCGCCTGTGTTCGAGTATACCTGCGTGTCCAATACGAGCACCTTGATGTTCATGCCGCTGGCGAGCATACGGCTTAGGGCCTGGAAGCCGATGTCGAGCATGGCGCCGTCGCCGCCCATGACCCACAGCTGCTTGTCTTGCCAGCCGAGCTGGTCCCATCGCATGCGCAGGCCCATGGCGAAGGTGGGGCCGTCCTCGAAAAGCGAGTTGCTCCAGGGCACGATGTAGGGGTTGTAAGGATAGGTGCTTCCGTAGACAGTGTTGCAGCCGGTGCTGGCTGCGATGCCGATATTTTCCGAGCCGTACTTGTAGCCGAGCGCGGCCAGCCACATGCGAATCGCGGTCGCTTCGCCGCAACCTGCGCAGGAACCGGCGCCGCCAACGTAGAGCATGCTTTGCTCCGCCAGCATCATGTCCACCGCGACCCGTTCATTGATGAACTCCTGGGGCGTCGGGGGCAGCTTGCGGAAGAAGTCGATACTCTTCTGGTAGATGGGGACAGTCGTGTCTTCCTTCTCAATCATCTTAAGGGCATGGTAGCCGAGGTCGTCACAGGCTTCAACACATTCGGCGCAACCCTTGCACTTGGTGGGATCGATAAAGATGCCAAACTTGCCAGGCGTCTTCTTCCGCCTTGCCGGGACCTTGTAGAATTTGCTCGTCTCGGCGAACTGCTGCGACATGAAATTGCGTTCAGCGTCGTCCTCAATTTCGTCCAGGGCGCCCGTGAGCGTATCCTCGGTCACGACTTTGCCCAGAATAGCGGTATCCGGGCATTGGGTGACGCAACTCATGCAGCCTGTGCAATTTTCCTGGATGTACTCCGGGATTTCGGGGGCAATGTAGCTGAAGTCGCGGTAAGCCCCGGTCCCGGCGGGAATGACGGAGCGTGCGACGCCGACGTCCGCTTCGAGTGACTCTGGACCCGGTCCTTCGTTATATTCCTGGACCACCCTTTCGAAAAAATCGTGGGCATCCACGATGGCGGCCTCAAAGCCGCTGGCATAGCCGTTGGAACCGTCCCCAAGCGCGTCAGCGGGGCCATCAGTCTGGTCGCTTGAATCGTGCCCGTTTGCCGTGCGAGTCAGGTTGCGAATGTCAAATGTATTTACCGTAACACCCATAGGAGTTACCACCTTTCGGTTCGTAAATGCACCGGCGCTTCCGATGCCGTCAAAGGATTAACCAAACAGCGTAATCTCTGCGCCTGGCACGAGGACCGGCGAGGTAATGTCCTGCGCAATAATCTCCGACGGAATCTCGAAGGCCTCTTCGTAACCGCGTCTCACGCAACGCATATTGGCCTGCACGACTGCCTCGCCGCGCTTGCCAAAGTACTTGCGCAACGCCTGTTCCGAACGCTCCATCACGTCATCGTCATCAAGGTTTGCGTCTCCCGCGAAGGGCGTTACGCGCAGGAAGATACCGAGAAGGACAATGCCCTGCATACGCACTTCCAGGTCCGCCACAGGCGCCTCTTCACGTGCGATCTTGGCGCCGTCCGCGGCGACGACGCGAAGGTTCTTCTCGCGAATGAGGTCTTTGGCCTTGGGCGGTACATTGGCCCACACGTCTTCCGGCGTTGATTTGTTTGTCTGGACGAAAAGAGTCCCGCCGGACTGAATCCCGGCAAGCGGGTTGCTGGTGAAAAAGGCATTTATGTCGTTCATCGGCACGAACTCAACGTTATTCAGTTCGCAGTGGGTCAGGATCGGTTCGTCGGCTACCGTCAGATAGTAGGTTGTGGGCAAGCCTTTCTTTTCAGAGCCATATTTGGGGTAGGCCTGCACCTTTTTGCCAAAGATGTCACCGGCAATGGTCGCGATCACCTTGTTGGTGGTAACCGAGCCATAGCCGCCGACCGAATGTCCCCGCATCGAGAAGGCGCCGCGAGGACGAACATCGGGGTCGCCGTTCATCGGCAGCGCAAGGTCATGCTTGATGCCTACGACAAAGAAGCGGGAACCGTCCTCAACCATATTGCGGGCAATGGAGATGAAGTGCCCTGGGCGCACGTCCCGGCTGCCCAAACCGGCCGAACCGCTAAAGATTGTCGGTATGTGGTCAATGGCTGGGAATCCCGGGCTGCCCGTGTAAGCATCGGCGAATGCGGCCTTTATGTCATTTGTAACCGGGTTGTTCGGCGCAATCGGATCGTCCATCCGCTCCAGCACGGTGAAGCCCCTCAAATGCTTCAATGCTTCCACAATCTGCTGGCTTGGGAAGGGTCTGTAACAGGTAATGTGAACGACACCTACCTTGATTCCTTCTTCCCGGCGGATGTAATCGACAGTTGCCTTAGCGGTTTCGAGCATGCAGCCCATGCCAACGATGGCATATTCGGCATCTTCCATGCGGTAGGCGTCCAGCATCTGGTACCGCCGCCCGGTCAGCCGGTGGAACTCGTCCATCGCGATCTGCAGCGCGTCCCCGACCTTGGAGTAGTACTCGCGTTGCGCGATCTTTCCCTTCATGTAGCTATCCTGGTTCTGCACAACACCGGTCATCACTGGGTTGTAAGGGTTGAACAGATTGACCAGTTTGTCTTCGGGCTTGCCGATATACTCCTTCATCATCTCCGGTTCGCAGAGCAAGACATCCTCTACCGTGTGCGTTGTAAGAAAGCCGTCCTGCACATTAAAGAAGGGGGTGCGGCTGTCTTCGGCTGCGCGACGGGAAATCAAAGCCAAGTCGCCAGACTCCTGGGCTGTGCGGCCAAACAGGATGCCCCATCCGGAATCGGAAACGGACATTACGTCGTCATGGCCGGCGTGGACGTTCAGGCTGTGACTGGTGAGCGCCCGCGCGCCAATGTGAAAAACGACGGGTAAACGTTTGCCTGAGATCGTGTAGAGTACTTCGTGCATCAAAATGAGGCCCTGGCCAGAGGTGTAGTTGCTGACCCGGCCTCCCGCGACGGCAAAGCCCTCACAGGCGGCAGCGGCGCTATGTTCGGACTCCGGCTCCAGAAACATCAACTCATCGCCCCACAGATTGCGGGCGCCATTGGAAACGGCTGCCCCGTATCCGCCGCCCATCGTTGTGGAAGAGGTGATGGGATAAGCGCAGGCAGCCTGTGTTATGTGAGTTTCGGCCCATACTACGGAACCGGCTCCATCCGTCGTTGTCGGGATACCCGGGTACGGCACATGCCCGTTCAGGCTTTCTGAGAGTCTCTCAGAAGAACCGGAAAGGTCTTTTGTGTCTGCCATGGTCATCCTCCTGATGCCAATTTGGCGTGCGAAATCGGGGCGGACTCAGTGACTGTTACAGTTTAATCCGTCCTTTTGCGATAGTCTATCACAGATTAGCACAAGAAATCAACCCTTTGCCTGTACCGATCTGCCAAAAGGGCAGAACATCCGCTCCATCAGAATGCAATTCATGCCGAAGCGCGCAGGGCGCAGGTCAACCGGTCTCTAGTGGCCGAACAGTCTGCGCTGGCGCGGAGCAAACGAACCGGGGGCTCGCGCTGGCAGACGGAAGCGTGGCGGCAGCAGTCAACTGCGGCGAAACAGTCCGGGCCAACGCTGCGAATGCTCACTCCAACGTTACGATCCCGAGCGGCGTTTCAAGCCTGGCCCGCATCGCCGGCGCCGGGCCAGCCGTCACCAGAATGTCGATGTGCAACGCCGACAACATGGGTTGGACCTCGGCGGGACGCGGATGAATCAGAGAGAGTTCGAGCAGCCGCACGCCCTGCGCGGATGTCGATGCAGGGTGCGGCGTGTCCTCTCCCCACTCGATCAGGAAAGGTACGATGCCGTCGCCGGGAGGCGGCCAGCCTTCGCGTGTTTCAGGCCGTTTGGTGGTGCGCCACCGCAGTGCCACTCCATCGGGACGAACTCGACCTCCCTCCATAATGCCGCCAGGATCGTAGCCCGCTGCCTGGGAAGCGCTGGCCACCTCCTCCAGAGAAGGCGCCAGCACGGCCCACGTCACCAGTCTGGGCACCTTCAGCCAGTCCAGGCCAAAGGCCAGTGCGTTCTCTGCCTCCTGGTTGAACTGTGAAGGGTCAGGTGATATAACCTCCAGATAGCAGGCGTTGCCAAGCGCCAGCAGAGCATTGTGCGTTCCGTTTGGGTGTTTGCCGCCGGCCGAGGGGCGTATGCCGAGCCGCTCGGCCAGGTCGTCAACCGCATCGTCCAGCACGGGCGCGGCATATACGAGGTGATCTGGTGAGAGAGCCATATATGTTCCTACGAACTGCCTCCTGGTATCCTGTCCGCCTTCAGTGATGTATAATGCCCGGAATCGCGAAGTGAAAAACTGGAATGTAATACGCTTTTCACGAAGCAATTTGCGCAGAATTGTAGCCTACCCCCTCAAACGGCCAAAATAATGGAAACTCTGAACGGGAGATTCAATGAGCGCCCAACTGCGGAAACCGACCGATATCGAAATATTTCTGTTTGACCTGCGCGGATACTTGCACCTGGAGAGCGCGCTGACTGCAGAGGAAGTCGCGGCCTGCAATGCCGAGATCGACGCGATTCTGCCCCTCGCAGTGGGAGAGTGGGCGGGGTACGTGCATGGACACCAATACGGCTCTGCCGACGGCCTGAACCTGCAGCAGATCTATGAAGCAGGGCCCGGTTTTGAGAACCTGATCGATCATCCAGCCTGGTACGAGAAGGTAAAGTTCTTTGTCGGCGGCGAAGGCTCGTTCGATTTCCACCATGGCCCTCTGTTTATCGACGAAAACTTCGCCAACCTGCGCGGACCCGGCGAAGCGATCGGCATCCACTCAGGCGGGCACCATATCAGCAAGCGCAATCAGTTCCGGTTCCACAATGGGCACTTCATGAGCGGCCAGGTCAATGTCCTGGTGGCTCTCACCGACATCGGGCCCGGCGATGGGGGAACGATGGTCATTCCCGGCAGCCACAAATCAAATTTCCCGCCCCCAGAGTATGATGAACACAGCATCGGTCTGGGCGGATCGGCAGACGCTGTCCTGGGGGCCGAGGAGATTTACATGGCAGCGGGCGACGCGCTTATCTTTGTGGATGCAATCTGCCACGGGTCTGCCCGGCGCACCGTGGAGGGCGACCGCCGCGTCGTCGTCTACCGCTACGGACCCTCCTGGGGCATTTTCCGGTTCGGCTACCGGCCCTCCCCTGAGCTGCTGGAGAGGCTTACGCCGGCTCGGCGCGAAATCGTCTGGCCGCATGAAGTGATGGAACGCACGCCTCAGAAACAGGCGCCCTGATCGGGCCTTCTGAACTTCACCTCATGCGCGGGGGGACGGACCACATATCCAGGTTCGTTCCCAGCCCTTCCTTAACGAGCTCCGTCGCCGCTGAAAGTTGCTGCAAAACGTCATCGGATAGTGTCAGTTCGAGGGAAGGCAGGTTTCGCCGCACCTCGTCCGCGTTGCGGGCGCCGACCAGAAGTGAGGTGATGCCATCCTGCTGACGCAGCCAGGCCAGGGCCACGGCCGCCATCGGCTCACCCAAGTCCGCCGCGATGCTCTTTATCCTGGCTACGGCTTCAAACAGCTCCTCTTCGAGTCCTGCTTCACCGTGTTCAGAGTGCTTCCGCGCGCTGGAATAATGTCGCGTGCGGGCCAGGCCCTCCGGAACTTCGTCTGCGCTGGCATAGCGGCCGGTCAGGACGCCTTGCGCAAGGGGGCTGTAGCAGATGATCCCGATCCCATTTTGCCGGCACAGCGGCAACACGGCTCTCTCAATCCCTCGCCAGGCCAGGCTGTAAGGCATCTGATTCGTCACGCACTGCCCCAATGAGATCATTTCAGACAGGTCTGTTTCGGCAAAGTTGCAGACACCGTAAGCCCGGATCTTCCCCGCCGCCTGCAACGCGTCCAGCGCCCCGACGGTCTCAGTCAGTGGCACGTCCCAGTTGGGCCAGTGTATCTGATAGAGATCGATATAGTCTGTCTGCAAGGCCTGCAGACTGCGGTCGCAGGCGATCGCTACGTCATCCGGTTTCAGGTTGACGCCGCTTACTTTTGTAGCAACGACTGCCTCCTGCCGCCGGCCCTTGAGGCCGCGGCCCAACACCTCCTCGGACCGTCCGTAGCCCTCGGCGGTGTCAAAAAACGTGATACCCGAATCCAAGGCGGCATGAACCGCCGCGATCGAGTCGGCATCCTCCTGACTGCCCCAGAACTCGCCCCCGGCGAAAGGCCAGCAGCCCAAGGCGATGGGCGAAACCTTAATGTCACTGCGTCGGCCCAAGTTTCGATATTCCATCTGCTCATCCTCCTATCCATTGAATCCGCTGAACGTACGCTACCGCAGGGACGGGGCTTTTGCAAGGCGGAATTTCGTGGTAGGCTCTAAAGAAAATCCAAGAATGAAAGCCGTCCAGGGAAACACAATGACCAGCGTTCGAGGCCAGGTTTTCAAACTCTATTTCCGGCTGCGAAACAACCGCCTTCCTCTCGACCGACCCATTCCGGACCAGCGGGAAACAATGGATCGCCGCGGCGCACGGCTCCTGCCCATGGCCAGCGGCATGGTTGCGGCAAAGGTCAACGCTTTCGGCGTGCCCGCGGAATGGATCGACGCACAGAGTACACGATCGGACTGTGCGTTTCTATATCTTCACGGAGGCGGCTACTTTATTGGCTCCTGTCAGTCGCACCGAGGATTCGCCTCCCACATTGCCAAGGCTTGCCGCAGCCGCCTGTTGCTGCCTGAATACCGCCTGGCCCCCGAAAATCCCTTTCCTGCCGGCCTGATGGACGCCCGCGCAACCTACAGGTTTCTATTGGCGCAAGGCTATCCCTCCGAGCGAATCATTGTCGGCGGCGAATCTTCCGGAGGGGGACTCACCCTTGCGCTGCTGCAAACCTTGCGGGACGAAGGGATGCCGATGCCGGCCGGCGCCGTCCTGCTTTCGGCCTGGACCGACCTGCTGGGAACTGGAGAAAGCATGACAAGCCGCGCAAAACAGGATCCCTGGTTGCGCCCGGCAGGAATAAAGATTGTCGCCGATCGCTATCGAGGGGGCACTCCAACCAATCATCCACTGGTTTCGCCGCTTTACGGAGACCTGCGGGAATTCCCTCCTCTGCTGATTCATGCCGGCGACGACGAGATTCTTCTCGACGATTCAACGCGTTTGGCCTCGAAGGCAGCGGCTGCCGGTGTCGAGACGACGCTCAAGGTCTGGCCAGGCCTGTGGCACGCCTTCCACGCGTTCTACCCTTGGGTGCCGGAAGCCAGGCAGGCCCACCGCGAGATCGGCGAATGGGTCAAACTGAAAACGGATACCACGGCTGAGAAGGCGCAACGAAGGGAGAAAGCATCCAAGGATGATTCGATCAGCCGAAGTACGCACCGACTCGGACGCGCGTCGTTGGGAGGCGCGCCTGAACCGGGAATGGCCACAGCGGGCAAAAGTGGCAGCCTGGCTGGTCAGCCGGATCAGGCACAGCTCGGAGAACACGCCTCGAATCGTTGAGCTCGCCTGCGGGGCAGGCTACCTGGCTGAAATCCTTCAGCGCCGGCTCCCAAACATGCGCTACATCGGCTTCGACCTGTCTCCTCACCTTCTGACCTGCGCCAGACGCAGGCTCGCAAGCCGTTCAGAACAGCCGGACTGCCAGAGCGGAATCTCCTTCCTGCAAGCCGATCTTGTTCACGACAACTGGACCCACCAACTGGAAGAAAAGGGTTGGCGGGGCAATGTTGACGGCGTCCTATCGATTCAGGCGCTGCATGATCTGGGTGGGCAGGCCGAGCAACGGCAGGTCTTATCACAAGCGCGCGAACTCTTAAAGGCGGGAGGCGTTCTCGCCTACGGAGACCTGCTTTTCGACGACAAGAACCCGCATTCGTCCCGATATAGTCACCTTGAGCACCAAGAAATGCTGCGTGCCAGCGGCTTTAGCCAAGCGGGGGCGCCGACTGTTGACGAGGACCGTCCCGGTTTCTCTACGGATCGATGTGTCTCCGAAAGTTTTGGCGGTTTCGGTTGTTTTGCTTGCTACAAGTGAATGGTGACCCGAACATGATTCGAAGCGTTGGAGCCAGCAGAGCGAGTGCGCAGGCCCTGTCTGAGAAGACCTCCGGTTCCGGCCTTTGTCCATACTACAAGACCGGAGAACAGCTCAAGGCGAAACACATCGGGACGAAGATGGTCTCCGGGCGGAAGTTTGAGTCGTGGGCGCTTGGCCTCGCGCCTTTGAAGGCCGGTGCGTTGATTTTGGATGCCGGCTGCGGTTGGGGCCGGTTCACGTGGCCGCTCATCGAAGAGTTCTCAGTCGATTCCACCGACGTCTACTGTGTCGACAATTCTCTGGGTATGGCGCGTTCGGCCAGGAAGGAAGCGCATCGCCGCCGCCATCTCACCAAATTCGCGGCTGCCGACATTCAGTCTCTTCCTTTTCCAACGGGTCACTTTGATGGCGTCATGGCCAATCACGTTCTCTACCATCTTCCGCATATAGAAGCCGGCGTTAAGGAGCTGGCCCGCGTTGTGAACGAGAATGGCTGGCTGTTGGCGACAACAAATTGCGATAATATCAGGGTGCCCGTGCTTGAATTTCACTACAAGGCCCTCGATATTCTGGGCATAGACTATGTATCACAGAACGGTTCGCCTTTCTCCATGGAGAACGGCAAACAGCTCCTCGAAGAGGGATTCGGTGAAGTTGACCTGGTCTACTTTGAGGACTGTACACGCTACAGCAGCGCAGGTGAGTTTCTGGCAAGCTACCAAAAGATCGGACGCTATCACAATCTTCTGGCGCGCGGCGACGTCGAAGAGGACAAAAAACGCCAGCTGGCCGCCCTGGTGCGTCAACAGGCGCAGGACGAAATAGACAGCAAGGGTGAGCTGCAGTCGCCTGTGCGGATGGGGGCCTTTGTTTGCCGTGCGCCCAGGCTGTGACCGTGGGAAGACGACGTTGGGCATCGTCTGCCAGGGAGCCAAAACCATTTGGAGTCGTAGCAACATTCAGGAGCAAGAGCAATGTCAGCGTTGAACCCAGAGAGTGACGTGGCGCGGCTGATGGACAGACCGGCCGCGAATGGGACTGTGGAGTGGATCGGTCTGCGCGGAGAGCGCCGCGCCCCGCTGCAATCTGTAAATGAGGCAGAAGCCGTGCCCGAATACGGCCTCGAAGGAGATCATTTTCACGGTCAAGGGGACGGCAAGCGTCAGGTGACACTGATACAGGGTGAGCATCTCGACGCAGTAGGGGCGTTTCTGAATTGCAAGTCCGCGGATCCGTCTTTGGCACGTCGAAATATCGTCGTGCGCGGCATCAACCTGTTCAGTCTGAAGGACAGGCGCTTCCGCGTAGGCAGTGCCCTGTTGGAGCACTCCGGCCCCTGTCATCCCTGCAGCCGTATGGAGGAGAACTTCGGCCCAGGCGGGTACAATGCGATGCGGGGCCACGGCGGTATTACGGCGCGTGTGCTGGAAGGGGGAACGATTCGCGTGGGTGATACGGTGGAAAAGCTGCCGCTGGGCGAGGAAGAAAAAGAGGGCAGCTAACCGCCAGCCTCCACAAGCGGGGCAAATACGGCCCGCAGGCTGTCTGCTTCGTCAGCCGGGTTCTGGTAGCCCCCCGCAGTGGCAAGGCCGTTTCCTGTGACCCGGCTGAAAGCGCCAGGATCAGAAGCGAGTTCCCTCAGAACTGTTTCCAGCCTCAAACCGAGTTCGGGAACATTTCCGTTTTCGACGAGGATGCAGTTTTGAGACGGCCCGTCCGGCGCCATATACACGCTGCCGCCTACACCGCTATAGCCTACGACGAGGCAGCCGCAAGCCATTGCCTCCAGAACCGATGTATTCATGCCCTCTTGCATGTTGGTTGTCACGTAGACGGTCGCCTCGCGCAGATTGCGGGCATACTCGTCCTCGTTCATTTCGCGTAGCGGCTGCCATTCGAAACTGGTGAATGGCTCACCCTTGGAAACGAGGACCTGCTGCAGCCAGGCGGCGGATCGCTCTTTGCGGGTCAGAAAGCAGATCTTGGGCCGTTTCGCTTCCTGCCGGTAAAAGTAGCGGGCTGGCGTTACATATTCATTAATTCGCGCCGCCTCGATGCCCATGCTCCAACGCACGTAATTCTGGACCAGCGGCGACTTTGTGATGACCCGTTTGATGCCGTAGCTTGCCCAGGTTTCTCCCGGGGGAAGGTTCCAGTAGGTTGGCGACCAGCTCAATGCGATCACAACACGCTCGCCGGAGAATCTGGCCGTCTGTTTCATTACCTGGGCCATCACCTCCGGGATCACAAGAATGTCTCTCGGTGTGAACTGCGGCCGTTCCGAGAGCCAGAGCGTTGGCGCCTCGATACCGTGCCAGACGGCGCGAAACGGCCGCTTCTGATGGACGATCCAGGCATCGAAGCCGATCTCGTTCAGCGTTGCAACGTGGCGATAGAGTGTCTTAATGCCGCCCGAAGGCTGCGGGAAGTCGGGACAGAAATAGAGTATTCGTTCCATCGAATTGAGTTTCTCGTTTTGTTCTGTCGGCCAAGGCCGGCGCCGGGGCAAATGCCTCTGCAAACAGGAAAATCCAAGCGAAGGAGAGTTCCGTGCCGTACCAAATCTTAACCGACTCAGCCTTGCCGCCGGAAATGGCCGAGATGGTGGAAGACACGTGCGAGGTCCATGTTTGGGACCTTACCGAGGAGGATCCAATTCTGCCTGAGATCGAAGGGTTCCTGGTCTACGGGCATCCGGTTGTTCCCGGCTCGCTGATGGACAAAATGTCAAAACTGCGGTGCCTCAGCAATTTCGGGGTGGGCGTCGATCATATCGTCCTGGATGACGCAAAGGCGCGCGGCCTGCCTGTCGGCTACACGCCCGGTTTCGTGGACGGCGCGACCGCCGATATGGCATTCGCGCTGTTGATGGCGATCAGCCGCAACCTCGTTCAGGGCTGGCTGCACGCCCGCGGGCCGGATTACCTTGTCTACGACGCCAACATTCTGCATGGTCATGAGATTTACGGGTCAACCCTCGGCATTGTGGGGATGGGCCGGGTGGGCCGGGTCGTTGCCCGCCGCGCGAGCGGGTTCGACATGAAAATCCTTTACCACAACCGAAATCCCAGCCCCCAGGCGGAGGAGCTGAACGCCTCCTACCGCTCGCTGGAAAGTCTTCTGGAGGAGGCGGATTTTGTCGTGCTCAGTGTGCCGATGACGCCCGAAACCAGACACATTATCAGCGACGCGGAGCTGGCCAGAATGAAGAAGAGCGCCTTTCTCATCAACGTGGCGCGCGGCGGCGTCGTGGACCACGGGGCGCTGCTCGACGCTCTGCAACGCAATCTGATCGCCGGCGCGGCCATGGACGTGACCGAACCGGAACCGCTGCCGCGTGACCATCCCCTGCTGCGCCAGGACAACTGCATCATTCTTCCCCATCTTGGCAGCGCGACCAGCCAGACCCGATTCCAAATGGCGCGCCGAACAGTGGACAATCTGCTCGCCGGTCTGCGGGGCGAGGAGATGCTGAGCCGGGCGGCTTGACTCGCGGACGCTCTGCCCAGCGCAGACTTGATTCGCGCCCCCTACCCTGATGGCCTATTCCTCGCCGTGCGGCGGCTGCAGCAGTTCCGGCGGCGCGTTGGGGGGCGCATTCAGGGTGAGGAGAAATGCAATGAGCGCGGCGCTCTGTTCCTCCGAGAATGCCAGCGGCACCAGGTCTGAATGGCCGGGAAACGCGGGCGGCGCGTGGTTGTAGTGGCGGATGACGGCGTCCAGATCGGGGAAGATGCCGTTGTGCATGTAGGGGGCGGTTTCGGCCACATTGCGCAGGGTAGGAACCTTGAACGCGCCCACCAGCTCATCGCCTTCAAGTTTGATGAAGCGAAGTTCCACGCACGCCTCTTCATCCGCGTCACTGAATTCCCCGAGACAGTTGAAGACGTCATCGACGACCTGCAGCGTACCCAGCGACCGGCCCTGGTCGAAATTGCTGCCTTCCTGCAATGGAAGCCCGATATTGTGGAACGTACCGTTTGACAGCAGCGGCCCGTTGTGGCAATCGGTGCACTGACCGTCGCCGAAAAAGAGCCGCAGCCCGGCCGCCTCCTCCTCAGTAAACAGTTCGGCCATGCGCGCCTGATCATTGACAAGCGCTGCCGCGGCGTAGTCGTCAAATCGGCTGCGGCCAGGCATGATCCTGCGTGAGTAGGCGGCGATGCTCTTGCCGATATTGGCGAAGACACGGTTGACCGTCTGCCGGTCTGACGCCGTCATCCCGTCCCACGCCGCTCGGGCCGCTTCGTCATCGATGGGCGCGGCATGAGCGGGAAAGCGGCTCTCGTCGCCGATGTCGGGCGCGGTCCCGAATAGCGCTTCATACTGGCTACGGTATGCCTCCAGCACATAGCGTGCGTGGGCCGTTCTGCTGCCGCCGTGTTCAACGGGCGCTTCCTGCGGTGCAAGCGCCTGCGCCCACTGGCTGTCTTTGCGTCCATCCCAATAGAACCAGTCGCTGTAGGCGATGCCAACGATTGTCGGTGTATGCCGCGGCGTATCCGCGCCGCGCACATTGGCGAGACGCTTTCCGTCGGTGAAGTAGCTTTCCGGCTGGTGGCAGGTTGCGCAGGAGACGGATCCGTCCGGGCTGAGGCCGCTATCAAAGAACAGCTCGTGCCCGAACGAAACCGCAGCGGGGTCATCACCGAATGCGTTCGATGGGTCTGGCGGCAGAGGCGGAAGTCTGTCGATGCTCAGCGAGGCGATTAAACCCCTTTCGGCCTCGGTCCATGAGTGCGCGGAAAGAGCGCTTGCAGAGAGGCCGCGGCCGTTCGCGTGTTCTGACCACCCCATCATGTCGCGAAACGCGGCGCCGAACGGCCCGCCGCCGCCCAGTTCACCGGTAAGCAGGGCAACCGTGATTGCTAGCGCGACGAGCGCCAGCAAGGCGCCCCCAATAAGGCGGCGCACGGTCTACTTCAATTCAAACTCAAACGTGACCGAATCGGTCTGGTCCCCGGAGCTGATCTCCAACGTCAGTACCCATACACCGCCCATATTGAAGCGCATCCCCTCCAGAAGATAGTCGCCGTCTCCCAGGTTTTCGGTTACACGCGGCGCAGTCGGAAAGCCGTGGTTGTGTTCCGGCATGCCCCCATCTATGCTGATGTCTGCATCAATGACCGGGGTTTCGTCCGCGGTCTCTATATGGATTATCCAGGAATGGGTCTCGTTGATTACCACCGGATCCAACTGGCTCACGGCGCTCACGATGAAGAGACCATTCTCTGTGGATTGGGCTTCGATCGCGTCCCCCGCCATGGAGCCGCCCGACATGTCCATGCCGGAGTCGTCGTCCATGGCCATGCCTTCATCCATGGGCATGCCTTCTTCGCCATTCTGCATCGGCGCTACCATGTTGCAGGCGCTCAGGAGAAACGCCAAAGTCATCAGGGCAGCTACCAGGAAACTCTTCTTAGTCATTTGCTTCTCCTTTCTCAACAAACCAACTCGCGGGTCATGGAGCAGTATACCACTCTTGGAACTGCCTGATGGTTTCGGCAGGGGACGTATCTTCAAGAGGCTAGGGTTCGCCGTGGAGACGGCAGGCCGTTCAGCCCCTGCGCCAACATTTCCTGCACCCCTTCGGGGCAGGAAGGGCCGCCAGAACATTTCAGCATCCCGCGTAGCGGCGCCGGCGATTCCTGCCTGGAATGGCCGTAGGTTTCGCCGCGGCTGCCACTGACCTGTAGCAGTCGGGACACATGCTTGCCGGGGCATACGGAAGTGAGGTAGACGAAGGGAAAACGCGCGGGGTCCAATGCTCGAATGCGCTTCACATGGGAACAGGGTAAATCGCAAGCAGGAAATATCGTTAGAACGCGCTTGAACCCGGTCGTTGGGCAATGCAAGCGGCGCCCAATGGATCGACGGAGAGTCATTGGCCGGATGTAGGAAAATGGCCTTCGCGCGTTCCCGATGCCCTTTCTCCACCGGCCTAACCGTCAAACTCCTGCCAGCGCGCTGCCATTCTTTTCAGTTTGCGCTGGAATCCCGGCTGTTCGATCACTTCCCGGTTGACCGGGAAGGCAGGAATCTCTCCTCGAAACAGGGCAAGCAGGCTTTCGCACGCGATTGTGCCGTTCATTTCGTAGAGGTCATCGGTCCACGCCAGCGCATGGGGGGACAGAATGACGTTGTCCATCCCAATGAGCGGATGATCGAGCGGGAGCGGTTCCGGTTCAACGACATCCAGACCTGCCCCCGCGATAGCGCCGGCCTGCAAGGCGGCTACAAGGTCATCCTGGTTCACAATCGGCCCGCGCGCGGTATTGATAAAGTAGGCGCTCGGCTTCATCAGAGTGAAGAGGCGTGCGTTGATAAAGCCGCGCGTCTCTTCGGTCAGGGGGCAATTCGTCACCACAAAGTCCGATTCGCTGAAGATCGCCTCCAAGCTAACCAGTTCGACGTTGAGCGCATGGGCCCTCTCCGGGTCAAGGTACGGGTCGTGCGCCAGCCGCCGCCCCAGGTCGAAAGGGCCCAGAAGGCGAAACATCTCGCCGCCAATGTTGCCCATGCCAACCGACCCGACTGTCTTGCCGCTCAACCCAAGGCCGGACGTCTGCGCTTTGAGGTCCCATCGTCCCGTCCGCACCAGTCTGTCCTTGGCCGCCAGTTTCTTGGCCAGCGCCAGGATCAGTGTCAGGATGGCCTCGGCGACCGGTTTGCGCACGGCGTCGACCGCGATCGCCAGCAACACGTCGTTTGCGGTCATGGCGGCAGTGTCGACGAGATCGTAGCCCACGCCCCAGCGCGCCACACAGACAAGCTCCTCGTTGCCTGCAACAGTAGAGCCGTCGTAAGGGCTGCCCAGAGCGATCACGCCCTCAAAGCCTGCGACCGCCTCGGACGTCACCGGTTCACCGGCGCCGGCGTCGAAAAAGTCCCACTCAACATGCGGCAACGGGTCGATCAACCTTGCCAGAACCGGTTCGATCGTCCCAGGAGCGGCGGTCTTGAATCCGGAGGATACACCGATACGGAATGGTTGGCCCATGGCTTAACTCCTAAGTTGAAACCGGATGACTCGAAGGTGTAGCGGTAGGGGAGAGCGCCGTCAAGGAGACAGCAGCGCTGCCCTGCTATTTTTCAGGATGAACCCGTATCCTCTTCAAACAGCGAGGGTCGGGAATTGAAATAGGGTCTCTCAAACAGCAGCCTTTGACGCGCCGTCAAGGCAACCGTCTGCGGCGGATTCACGTATTTCGCGCTCCAGGACTGCTGTCCGGGACTGTACTTGTACAGCAACGAGCGCCGCTGGTGGTCGGCAGCCCAGGCGACGGTGCCGTGGGTCAGCGCCTCGGTGAAGATGACGACGGAACCGGCGGGGGCCTGCGGGATAACCACAGCCTCGTGCCCGTCGTGGGCGGCGCGGATCCCGTCCGGACATGGGAAATTGGCCTTATGGCTGCCGGGAATCGCGCAGAAGCCGCCAAGGCCCGGCCCCGTATCCGTCAGATTCCAGGAAACCACAGTCAGGCCGTTAAACATTTCGCCGTTGTTGTAGTGATAGTACTCAGGCGGGTCATAGGGCGTTCCCCCGCCATGCAGCCGGAGCTGCTCCGTGCCGGCCCGCATGTAAATTCCGTAATAGTGGTCCAGGCGGAAGCCATCGCCCAGAATTGTCTTCAGGTAGGGCATCACACGGGGATGGTCGAGCAGATTGCAGAAGAGGGATCCCCACTCCAGGAAGCCGCCGAAGCGGGCGCTCATGGTATCCAACTGAGGAGGCGGGAGCTCTTGATCATCAATGGACCGATTCAGTTCCCTTACCTCCTTTTCCGTGAGGACCTCCTCCAGGACCAGATAGCCCCTCAGGTCAAAAAGATAGCGTGCTTCATCGTTCATCGGATCCTCCCCAGCTGAAATGACAGACTTTGCCAACCTCTGAAGCCAAGTTGACGCTTACGGGCGGTTATTCGACAAGGTTGCCTTCAATATAGTCCCAGTTGATGTCCTGGCCCAGGCCGGGAAGTTGAGAAATATGGACGAAACCCTCCTCATCCATGGGATCGTCGAGGCGATTGAGCCATGGTTGAGGCTGGTCGTAGTCGATGAAGGGGTGCAGCAGGCCGCGTTCATAGTACTCGCCCGGTATGCCCATCGCGCAAAGTGCGTGAAGGTTGCCGGGCCCGCCTCCGTGGACCTCCATCCTCATGCCAAAGGACTCTGACAGGTGGGCGACCTTCATCAATGGGGTCAACCCGCCGAGGTCTCCGACGCCCCCTCGCACCAGGTCGCAGGCGCCGGCCTTGATCCACTCGGCACGCGTGAACATCTTGCCTTCCGCAGTCTCCGGTCCGCAGATGGGCAGAGAGGTCTGTTCACACAGCCAAACGTAAGAGGACATACTGTGTTCGTCCATCGGCTCTTCCATCCAATAATAGTCCAATTTTTCCAGGCCCTTTGCCAGGTACAGCGCTTCCAGCCTGGAATAATAGTGATATGGATCCAGCATCAGGTGGGCGTCCGGGCCGTAGACCTCGCGCACGGCGGCACAGGCGGCGATATCCCGTTTGACATCGGGCGCGCCTTCGTAGGGCGGCTGCCAGGTATGGAGCTTGAAGGCCGGGTAACCCCTTTCAATGCACCATTCGGCGAACGTGGCGTAGTCCTCCGGCGTGCCCAAGCCGCCCTCAATGTCGTCGCCGCACATCGTGCTGGCATAGGCGGGCACTTTGTCACGCGTCGCGCCGAGCAGCTTATGGACTGGGAGATTCAGGGCGCGGCCGGCCAGGTCCCACAGCGCAAGGTCCACCGCGCACAGCAACCTGTCCGACATCGTCGCCATGTTGAGGCGCTGGCGCTCCTTCAGGTTGTGCCAGATTCGTTCGCGATAGAACGGATCCTCACCGGTGATGTAGGGCTTCACCAAGCTGTCAATGAGTGCCTTCGGGGGGCTGCCGAAGTAGTAGCCTTCTATTTCTTCATCAGTGTGAATTGTAAGCACGGACTGGACTGCCTCGTGGTCGGGCCCAGGATGGCCGTGACCTTCGGAGTCGCGAACAGTGTTTGAGATGTAGCGGAAGCGGCGGACGGACAAATCCGTTATCTTCATGGGGATCTCCTGCCAATTGGGAATTGGATGGGGACAGAAGGATGGTGAAACGCGCCGCGTTTGCGCCTTCGGTGTCCCTCCATGCCTGCAGTGTAGCATACGCGCATGAAGGTGAAAAGGAAGGAGACGCAGGGCATGAGAATCTGAATTCCTGGGCCGAGTCAGTCGAAAACGTGACGATTCAAAGGGCAGATAGGTGGAACGCGCTTTCAGGTCGCTGAATCTGGAGCAAAACTCGCCATGACCATCCGTGGATTCCCCACCCCTCCCGTACTGTTCCCCTGAAATGGGTAGCTGCGCCACTTTCAAATTCAGGTTTCTGTGGTACAATCCTGCTATTGGTCAAGGGCAAGTCGGTCCTTGGTTATTTCCGCGTAACCGGAGCCTCGGCTTTGACCGATGCCGCCATCTGCCAATTTGCCACGCTTGCAAGGGGCCAGGAGATTCGGAGTCGGCGGAAGGGCCACTTTCGCGATGGGCCGGATGTGGAGCCCATGAACGAAAGCCGATGCCCAATAAGCCGCCCCTTTGTGGAATACTCGAAGTTCATTCAGACGCGCTGAGAAAAACATGGGCTCGGAACAGGAAGAGCGAGAAGATCAGGAAGAAAGCGAGCAGGAAATAGAGGATAACCTGGAAGCGGAGGACCTGGCCGACTTGAGCCGGGATTCAGACGCGCCAACCGCGAGTGACTCTCCGGAAAAGCCCGTTGACGATGGAACACCCGGAGAAGCAGAGGAAGGAGACGACTCAAAGGCGGCCTCATTGAGTGATGTGGCTGACGACCTGCCTGTCCTGCCGCTGCGCGGCATTGTCGTCTATCCGATGATGTGGCTGCCTCTGACGATAGGGCAGGAACGAAGCATCAAGCTGGTTGAGGACGCGCTGCCCCAGAGCCGTATCATCGCCCTGGCAACAAGCAAAGACGAAACGCTGGAGGAACCGGGCGCTGAGCAGATTTGTGAAATCGGCACGGCGGCGCAGGTTCACCGCGTATTGAAGGCCCCCGACGGCACGATTCGGCTGGCCGTTCAAGGTCTGGAGCGGATTCGCCTGACCGAATACCTCCATGAAAAGCCCTATCTGCGCGCCCGCGTCGAAGTGCTTCCCGAAACCCTGGAGGAGGGCCTGGAATTAGACGCCTCGGCCCGCGCCGTTCAGGACCTGTTCCGGCGGTTGGTCGAATTGGACGGGCAGATGCCCGATGAACTGGCCGTGATGGCTGCCAATGTCGAGAACGCCCGCCAGCTTGCTTACCTCGTCGCCAGCAGCATGCGGCTGGAAATTGACGAGTCCCAGCAAGTTCTTGAGATCGACAGTGTGCAGGAGAAGCTTTTGCGGCTGACGCAACTCTTGCATAACGAAGTTGACGTCTTGGAGCTGGGTAACAAAATCCAGTCGCAAGCGCAGGGCGAAATGGAAAAGATGCAGAAAGACTTCTTTCTGCGTGAACAGATCAAGGCGATTCAGAAGGAGTTGGGCGAAGAGGACGAGCAGGAAGCCGACATTCGCGAATTGGAAGAGCGAATCGAGGCGGCCGGCATGCCGGAAGAAGCCCACAAAGAGTCGCTGCGTGAACTGAACCGGATGCGGAGAATGCCGATTCAGGCGGCCGAGTACAGTGTCATCAAGACCTATCTCGATCTGATGGTTTCGTTGCCCTGGCAACAGACCACCGAAGACAACCTTGATATCAACCACGCCAGAAAAGTGCTGGACGAGGACCATTACGGGCTGGAAGAAATCAAGGATCGCATTGTCGAATACCTTGCCGTGCGTAAGCTGCGGGCGGCGCGCAAAGAGCAGCGAGAGGAGGCAGAGGAAGAGGATGCGCGTGACAAAATACGGCGAGAACGCGAGGGGGTCCTCCTCTGTTTTGTTGGGCCGCCCGGCGTAGGCAAGACGAGCCTGGGCATCAGTGTTGCGCGCGCGATGGGTCGGAAGTTTATGCGCATGGCATTGGGCGGCGTGCGCGACGAAGCGGAGATTCGAGGCTTTCGCCGCACGTACATCGGCTCCATGCCGGGCCGCATCATCCAGAGTTTACGACGGGTTGAAACAAAGAACCCTGTATTTATGCTGGATGAGGTGGACAAATTGGGCCGTGATTTCCGCGGCGATCCGACTAGCGCGCTGCTGGAGGTCCTGGATCCAGAACAGAATCGAGAATTTCGCGATCACTATCTCGACGTGCCTTTTGACCTGAGCGAGGTCATGTTCATCACCACAGCCAACGTCCTTGACACCATTCCGGGTCCGCTGCGCGATCGGATGGAGGTGATTCAGCTCAGCAGTTATACGGAGCAGGAAAAGGTCAAGATCGCCCAGCAATATCTTGTGGCGCGACAGATCAAGGAAAACGGTTTGCGCGAAGGAGAAATTGTCTTTGAGGATGGAGCAGTTCGCACCATCGTCCATGACTACACCAGAGAGGCGGGTGTACGCAACCTGGAAAGAGAGATCGGCAAAATCTGCCGCAAAGTCGCGGCAACAATTGCTGCGATGCAGCCCTATTGGGTCCAGCCGCCACTCCCTTTGCGGCTGGACGACAGCGACTCGCAACAGGGCTACGTGGAAGACTCCAAGGTCAACGGTGAGGGAAAGGCTGCCGACGCGCAGGCAGCTGGAGACAAGGGAAGCGGCGCGCCGCTTCCGCAGTTGAGCGCAGTCGCCGAAGCTCCTTTCTCCCCTGTCCTGATTACGCCGGACTCTTTGGTCGAATACCTGGGCAAACGCCGTTTCCAACGCGAGGAGATCGCGGATAGGACCAGTATGCCGGGTGTGGCGGTCGGCCTTTCGTGGACGATGACAGGCGGCGAAATTCTCTTTTTTGAAGCGACCAAAATGCCGGGCAAAAAGGGGTTTGTGCTCACGGGCCAGTTGGGCGAGGTGATGAAAGAGAGCGCGCAGGCGGCGCTGAGCTACGTGCGCAGCCGTGCGCAGGAGTTGGACATTGCGCCCCACTTTTTTGAAGACATAGATATCCATCTGCACATTCCCGAAGGCGCACTGCCCAAGGACGGACCCAGCGCGGGCGTAACAATGGTGACAGCCATCGCCAGCTTGCTGACCGGCAAATCTGTGCGCCCGGAGATTGGCATGACCGGCGAGGTGACGCTGCGCGGCAAAGTGCTGCGCATTGGAGGGTTGAAGGAGAAAGTACTGGCCGCGGCGCGGGCAGGGCTGGGCACAGTCGTCATGCCGGCGGCCAATGAGGCCGATTTGGAAGACCTGCCGGACAATGTGCGCGAAACGATGACATTCATCCCGGTGGAGACTGTTGACGAGGTCCTCAAGGTGGCCCTTCAGGACGGGCCGGCCGCGCCGGATCAACCAGCCGCCGCCGAAAGGCCGGACCCGCGCAAGGAGCCGTCAGACGGCGAAGCCGCGGAACGTTCCATCGAACAAGTGGAATATGCCTCCCGGGCCCGTTTGTCCGGCCCCGGGTACGGCCCTATTGAACCAAGAGAGAAATAATGAGTAGAAGACGAAGGACCCGAGGCGGCGGACAGTCGGCTCGCGAATCAAGATCAAACGATACAGGGACCCGGCAAGGAGGGAGAGAAGGACGGTCGGCAAATTCGAATACAGGGCCAGGCAACGGCAGGCTGAGCTGGTACAAAGCGGATCTTCACACGCACACACCGGCATCCAACGACTACGAAGAGCCCGGCATCACCTACCTTGAATGGTTGGTTACGGCGCGGAAAAGGGGACTGGATATAGTCGCCATCACAGACCACAACACCGTCGCCGGTGTTGCAGCCATCCGCCGTGAAATCGAATGGCTGAGCCGGCTCCAGCAAGAGGACCGTCTCACCCCTGAAGATCGCGGCAATCTGGAACAGTGGCTCAAGCTTGCCAACGAGATCGTAATTTTGCCGGGATTCGAATTCACTGCGACTTTCGGATTTCATATTCTGGCCATTTACCCCCCAGAGACCTCTGTCCGCAAGCTGGAGCATACGCTGTTGAGATTAAATGTGCCGGACGACAGACTTCTCGCCGGCTCGACGGAAACCGGCGCCAGCACAGACGTTGTCACCGCATATGAGACGATCGTCGACTCCGGCGGGATCGCAATTGCAGCGCATGCCAATAGCACGAACGGTGTGGCGATGCGTAATTTCCCCTTTGGCGGACAGACAAAAATCGCTTACACGCAGGACCCGAATTTGAGTGCTCTTGAAGTCACAGATCTCGAGAGCCGCAGTCGGAGGGCTACAGCACGCTTTTTTAATGGATCCAAGATTGAGTATCCGCGCAAGATGCACTGCATCCAGGGAAGCGATGCGCACCGCCTGAACACAGATCCCCGAAACAGCAGACGCCTGGGGATAGGCGAGCGGGCCACTGAGCTCCTCTTGCAGGAGCCGACGTTCGCCGCGATCAAGGAATTGTTCGCCAGCCGCAACTTTGACCGAACCCGCCCCTACCGAGCGCCGGAGAAGGTGGTCGATCATCTGGCCGCGGCACGGGCAGAGGGCCCAAATCAGACGCAGAGCTTTCACGAATCGGCAAACAGGAAAGGGGGCCGGCAGACGGTTGTTTTGGCTGATCTATGCGCGTTCGCGAACACGGACGGGGGGACGATCTTTGTCGGGGCCAACGCCAGAAAGGGCCGGGTCAAGGGGCTTGCAGCCTCCAAACAGGTCCAGAGTGAGCTGCAGCAGGCTGTTACGGAGCGGCTCAGTCCGCCGCTTGAAGCCAGGTTCGAGATTCTGGCCAACAGCGGCGCGGAGGTCCTCCGCATCGGAGTGGACGCCGGAGACTCCAAGCCATACTGCCTCGACGGTTCCAAATTCTACGTCCGAAATGACGCCGAGACCAGCCTTGCCCTGCGGGACGAGATTGTCGCGCTCGTCCTGGAGAGCGTTGGGCTCAACTCCGATCTGGTCAGCGGGGGCGACGCCGAAGAGCGGCCAGCCGCGGACGGGACCGAGGATAAATCCGGCGGCGGCAAAGGCAATCGCAGCAGGCGGGTGGACGGAAGCAGCCGCGCGGAGTCAGCGGAGTCGAACGACCCCTTCTATCTGCCGCAGGACGGCGTAGAAATCGTGGACAGTGAAACGCGGGGCGGCACAACCTACTATGTGGTGAGAAACCTGCGCAATCAACGCAGCGTCGGGAATGTAACGCGCAAGGGAGCCCGCAAACTGTGGAATTACGCCATCAGCCAGTATGAAGACAGCCCGGTGAAAGGCAGTCAGATTCGTTGGAAGAAGAACGTGGGCTTCATCCGCTGCGACAGGCGGGCAGGCAAAAAGCGGTTCGACCTGGTCCTGCGTGAAGGTTCTGATCTGCGCGTTTTCTACGGGGTAACCAGCGAGGGCATGGAGGGGGCGTGGGCCCAGTTCGTCGATGAAGAATAGGGCCCTATTCCGCTTGCCCCTGATTTTCTGCCGTCGCTTACTAGACGTAGATGACGGCAACCACTGAAAGCGCCCACAGTACAACAGCCGCCAGAAGTGGTCGATCTGCGAAGAGCAGGTCTTCAGGCGCGCCGCCCTTTTGCTCAACTTGAATCAGGTAGAGATAGCGGAAAACGATGAATATGATGAGAGGGACGGTCAACATCATACGGGCAGGGCCTGCCAACGCGGTTTCGGCCTCGAAGCTGTACAATGTGTAACTGATCAGCCCGCTGGTCGTCACGATGCCGATAATCTGATCGAGGAAAGGCAGATTATACTGCCCAAGGCTGCTTCTGTGGCCGGATGCGCTCTCCTTCAAGAGGACAATTTCGTGCCTTCGCTTGCCGAACCCAATGAACAGAGCCAGCAAGCTTACGCAGATGTATAGCCAGGGGCTGAAGGCGCTTACTTCGACCGCCGCTGAGCCGGCAACGACCCGCAGGGCGAAGAACAGCGCAATCATCATCACATCAATGATGACGAGATTCTTGAGATATAGACAGTAGGCGGAATTGAGGACGAAATAGGCCGCCAAAATCAGGCCAACCAACGGTTCAACCAGCCATGCCCCCAAGCCCCCCGCAATGGCAAGGATCGCCAGGGCATATTTGGCGAAAGCGGGGCTCAGCAGGCCGCTTGCCAGAGGGCGCAACCGTTTACGCGGGTGATGGCGATCCCTTTCCATGTCGACCAGGTCGTTCAGAATATAGACACTGCTCGAAACCAGACAGAAAAAGGCAACAGTCAGGAGAGCGTTCAGGGCCAGAGGAAGGTCCAGCAACTTGCCGTCAAAGATCAGCCCAACCAGTACAAAGCCGTTCTTGGTCCACTGTTTGGGACGCATAGTCCTCAAAAGGTACAATAGGCGCCGACCCAACGGCGGCCGTCGTTCGCTCGAATCACTGCTCCCTTCCGCCGCGTGAGACGGCGCCGACTTTGAGGCTCGATCCATCAGCAATAACTCCGGGTTCCCGTTCTGCGCCGCGGCTTCCCTTTGTGGGAAGAAAGAGAATGCTGCGGTCAATAATCCGCCAATGATACTTCAACTGCGAAGGCAGAACCAAACCACAGGGGATTACCGAATCCACTGTGACCAACTGCATTTACGGCGGCGCGATTGAGTTCGCGGCGAACGGGATGGCCCGCGGCGAAGGGCCCCAGAATCTCGAACCGGAGACCTGTATTGGCGCGTCGGGCGCCGTTCCTGGAATGTCTCAGGAGATGAGAAGGGTTGAGGCTTTGGCGGCCGGCCTGAACCGGTCCGCTTGCAGTCGACCGCGGGGGCATCTGAGGAGGCTTTGAAGGAAGAGGCTCTCTCGCTCGAGCGAAGCTGCCTGCGGGCGCCGGCGCCAGAGCGAGAATGAAAGGAGACATCACAGGCAGTACCAGAGGCAGGGCATGTTTATACTCTTTGTAATCTTAACAGTTTTTCTCCTCATCACACTGAATGGCCTTTTCGTGGCGGCCGAGATCGGCACCGTTGGCGCGCGGCGGGCGCGCATCGCCCAGGAGGCCGCTGCCGGCAGCCGCCCCGCGCAAATTCTGCTGCCAATCCTGGAGAGCCCTGACCGGCTGGACGACTATATCGCAGCCTGTCAACTGGGGATCACACTCTCCAGCCTGATACTCGGCTACTACGGGAAAGCTGTAATTACCCCGCTGGTGGAACCCTTGCTGAGCGGATCAGGGCTGGTGGCCCAGGCCGCGGCCGTTTCGATCGCCGCCACCGGGGTGCTGATCGTCCTTACCGTCATCCAGGTCGCGCTGAGCGAGTTGGCGCCCAAGACGGTCGCTATACAGTTCCCGGAGCCTACGGCCCTTCTGCTGATCACGCCCGTAAGCTGGTCGATTATCTTTTTGCGGCCGTTGATCTGGTTCTTCAATGGCAGCGGTCGCCTGTTCTTGCGCCTGGTCGGTCTGCGCGCGGTCTCAGAGGGCTTCCACATTCACGCGCCTGAGGAGATCCTGATGATGGTCCAGGAGAGCGGCGCCGTTGGCGTCCTCAAGGAGGATGAAGCGGAGCTTTTGGAGAACACGCTGCAGTTGCGGCGACGGTCGGTGCGGAATGTGATCGTTCCCCGTACACAGCTGCTGGCGGCCCCGGTCGATCTGCCTGCCGCCGAGCTCTTACGGCTCCTGGCCGAATCAAGTCATTCCAGGCTGCCCCTTTACGAGGGCAACATTGACAACATCGTAGGCGTCGTCCATCTGAAAGATCTCCTGTGCCTCAACGTCGACGGAGGATCTGTTGTTTCGACAGGACAGTCTGACGAATGCGGCGCAGGTGTTCGCGACGTAATGAGAGTTCCCCCTTTCGTTCCGGATTCCGCGCCCGTGGGCACAGTGTTCAGGCAGCTGCAGCGTGACCATTTTCACCTGGCCGTCGTCATCGATGAATATGGCGGGACTGCCGGGATTGTAACCTTCGAAGACCTGATTGAGGAGATTTTCGGCGACATCGCCGATGAGTTTGATGCCGATAGCCAGGAGATGGCGTTGGCGAAAGACGGACGTCTGCATCTGGCGGGGGACGTCGGCCTGGAAAGCCTGTCAGCCGTGCTCGGTTCGCCACTTGTCTCTGAGGACGTGGACACTCTGGGCGGCGCCATCCTGGCAGAACTGGGCGCCATCCCGGAGCAAGGTCAGGTCGTGCGGCTGCAAGGGTTCGATTTCCAGGTAGAAGAGGTGAGCGGCTACGCCGTCTCGCAGGTCAGTGTCGCCCTGCCTCCCGGCGCGGCAGCCAACCTGCCGCACTCTCAGGACGAGTCCGAACTGTGATCTTGTCTGGAACTTTGCCCCGCTTGCACAGGGATACAGAGCCCTGCGTCCGAACTTCGGAAGACCCTGTCGGCCGGGATACAATCATGCACGTTGAGATGGAGTAGAACGAGTGGAATATCTGCTTCCCACTGTAATCATAGCGGCGTTGATCTTCTTCAATGGTCTCTTTGTCGCGGTGGAATTTGCCGTTGTGGCCTCGTCCCGGCCGCGCATGTCGCAATTGGCGAACGAAGGTTCCGCCCCTGCGGCGAAGGTGATGCGAGTCCTGACCGACCCGGGAGGACAGACCCGCTTCATCATCATGGCGCAGTTGGGCATCACGCTTTCCAGTCTGGGATTGGGGATGTATGGCGAGCATACCATCGCCGAGTGGATCCTGACCCTGCTGGAACACTATGGCGTTGAGATGGGTCTGATCAATTTGGCTGCGGCGCATAGCGCGGCCCTGGTTCTGGCAATTGGACTGATGACCTATCTGCACGTTGTATTGGGAGAGGTGATGCCCAAGTCTTTGGCGTTGCAGGCTCCGGAGGCGACCGCCCTGCGCGTCATCGGCCCTTTCTGGGTGATCGAACGCCTACTTTCTCCTGTAATCTACATTTTGAACATCATCGCCCGGGCCATCAGACGGGCCTGCGGGGTGCCTGAACGGGGCGCCCACGACCATATGGTTTCGCCGCAGGAACTTGAGCTGATCGTCGAGGAAAGTTCCGGGGAAGGGCTGATCGCCCCTTCGGAGCAGCTCTACATCGAGAATATTCTGGACTTGAGAGAACGAACGGTCGGACAGGTGATGACCCCGCGTACGAGAATTGTCGGAATCGAGGCGGACGCGACCCAAGAGGCTGTCTTCCGGCTTGTTTGCGCGTCCAATCACTCCCGTTACCCTGTTTTCGAAGGCGATCTCGACACGATTCGGGGATTCTTCCACGTCAAGGATATTGCCAGGCATATGCTGAACGGATTGGCAAGCGACCTGCTCGATCTGAGCGAGATGACGCAGAGAAGGCCCGTGATGGTGGTGCCGGAGACGCTGCCGCTGGATCAGATGCTGAAGCGTTTCCGCGCTGAGAAAGGCGCCCTGGCGGTCGTCATTGACGAATTCGGCGGAACGGCGGGTATCGTCACATTCGAAGACCTGCTGGAGGAAGTCGTCGGCGAAATCCAGGATGAATTTGATGCCGAAAGGGCCCCCCTTGAACTGGTGGAAGAGGGGCGGCTGCGCGTCGAAGGCTCATTGCTCCTCGATGAGCTAAACCAACACTATGACATCGACTATGAAGAGGAGGAGGTTGATACCGTCGGCGGGCTCATCATGGCCCATCTGGGCCGCATTCCAGTGGCCGGCGACGCGGTCGAAGTCAACGGCATTCGCTATCTGGTAGAGCAGGTGGATGGTCGAGCAGTCGATTCCGCGCTGGTGGAGCTGCCGTCGGCGAGTCCGGCTCCGATCGATGTGGACGAAGACCGCGCGTGATCCACGGCCTGGCCGGATTGACAATTGCCAGGCGCGGCGTTACAATTGCCGCGAGTTTGACAGCCTAGATGCGATCTGGCCTTGACGGAGACGAGTACCTGCCGCAATGTCCCCAGCGAGCCCGGGGAAGGTGGAAGCCGGGCGGCCCCCTGCGACAGCGAACATCACTCCTGAGCCGTGACCCGAACTGCGGAGAGTATGCATAGTAAGCGTCACCGGTTTCGTGTACCGTTATCAGCACGGCCAGACAGGATACAAGAATTCCTCTGGCAATGGAGCGGCCCGGACGAGTTACCGGGAAGCAGGGTGGTACCGCGGACTATTGAGCCCGTCCCTGAGTGGGGACGGGTTTTTCTTTTGCTTCACTGACATGGGAAGCCATCGCGCCGGAGAGACGGAAAGAGGAAAGAATGACTGCCGAACTCTACTATGAAGACGCCTATATGCGGGAATTCGACGCTGCGATCACGTCCGTTGAAAAAAAGGACGGCCGCCTTCGCGTAGTCCTTGACAGTACGATCTTCTACCCGGGCGGGGGAGGCCAGCCCAATGATACCGGTTGGTTGACGGTCGACTATCGCAGGCTCGCGGTAAGCGGCGTCAAACGGGAAGGGGGGCGTATCTGGCATACGCTTGACGGCCTGAAGGGCGAGTCTGTTCACATTGCCCGGGGAAAGGTGGTGAACGGCGAACTCGATTGGGCGCGACGCTATCTGCTGATGCGAACGCACACAGCCATGCACATTTTATGCGGCGTCGTTTGGCGGGATTACGGCGCGTCTGTCACGGGCGGGGACATGAAACCGGGCACCGGTCGCATGGACTTCGAGTTTGAGGCGATGAGCGGCGACCTCGTCGCGGCGATCGAGCGGAAGTGCGCAGCCGAGATCGCGGCGGCCCGACCGGTCAAGACGAAGATTTTGCCCCGCGAGAAGGCCTTTCAGATACCGGACCTGATCCGCACGAAAATCAATCTCTTGCCCAAACAAATTACTGAAGTGCGCACGGTTGAGTTGGAAGGATTGGACCTGCAAGCCGATGGCGGTACCCATGCCCGCAACACGAGCGAGGTGGGCGAAATGCGAATTGTCGACTACCGCAGCAAGGGCGCCATCAACAAGCGCATCTACGTGGAAATCAGCGACGCAGTCTGAAGTCGGGTTTGAAATCAAGCAATCATCAGGGAATGCAAAATGACTCAGTCAACCTCCGGTTCGCCCCCCGCGACAAACGGACGCGGGGAGCGCGGCAAATTCAATCCGGTGCCCGCCAGCGTATCCTTTCCTGAGCGTGAAGAGGCGATCCTGAAGCTTTGGAAAGAAAAGAGTGTTTTCGAGCGGTCCATGCAGGAGCGGGAAGGCGGCCCCGAATATGTCTTTTTCGAAGGGCCGCCGACAGCCAATGGCCGACCGGGCATCCACCATGTACTCGCGCGCGCGTTCAAGGACATGTTCCCGCGCTACAAGACGATGCAGGGCTATCACGTCTTGCGTAAAGGCGGCTGGGATACCCATGGCCTCCCGGTGGAGCTGGAGGTCGAGAAACAGCTCGGCCTCACCGGGAAGGAGCAAATCGAAGAGTATGGCGTGGCCAGGTTCAACCAGATGTGCAAGGAATCGGTCTGGGAGTATCTCAGTGACTGGGAAGCCCTGACCGAAAGAATGGCATTCTGGGTCAGCCTCGACGACGCATACGTGACGATGAACAATGAGTACGTCCAATCTCTCTGGTGGATCCTGCAACAGCTTTGGAATAAGGGCCTACTTTTTGAAGGGTACAAGGTCGTCCCGTACTGTCCCCGCTGCGGCACGCCGCTCAGCAGCCATGAACTCTCGCTTGGTTACAAAGAAGGGACCGTCGACCCGAGTGTATATGTCAAGTTCGCTGTGAAAGACGAGGAAAACACTTTTCTGCTGGCCTGGACCACGACGCCCTGGACGCTTCCGGGCAACGCGGCGCTGGCCGTGGGCAAAGGCATTGACTATCTCAAAGTGAGGGACAGTTCCGGCTCGCTTCTCTATGTGGCGAAGGAGCTGGCCGAGGATGTTCTCGCGCCAGGCTATGCGTTGGTGGACGAGATGAAGGGGGAAGCGCTCATCGGCAAGGAGTACGAGCCCCTTTTCCGCTTCGGCCCCCCTGTGGAAGAGCGATTTGCCTATGTGATCGCCGCCGATTTCGTCAGCACAGACGACGGCACGGGCATTGTCCACATTGCCCCGGCCTTCGGCGCGGACGACCTCGCAGTCGGACAGACCCATAACCTGCCGGTCTTTCATACGGTCGACGCCCTGGGACAGTTCAAGGAGGAGGTGACCCCCTGGGCCGGCCTTTTCGTCAAAGACGCTGATCCCCACATTACCGAGGACCTGAAGGCGAGGGGTCTGCTATACAAGGCCGGTACCTATGAACACACCTACCCGTTCTGCTGGAGATGCGACACGCCCTTGATCTACTGGGCGAAAGAGACCTGGTACCTGCGCACCAGCGAATTCAAGGACAGGTTGGTGGCGCTGAATGACACGATCAACTGGGTGCCCGACCACATCCGCGGCGGTCGTTTTGGGCGCTGGCTGGAAAATAATGTGGACTGGGCCCTGGGGCGTGATCGATACTGGGCCACACCGATACCTATTTGGAAGAGCGACGCCCCCGGCAGCGACTACATGGAGTGCATCGGCAGCCTGGCCGAACTGTCGGAAAAGAGCGGGCAGGACCTCAAGGAGTTGGATCTGCACCGACCGTTCGTGGATGAAATCACCTGGCCCGCCCCCGACGGCGGCACGATGCGTCGCGTCAGCGAGCTCTGCGATGTCTGGTTCGACAGCGGTTCGATGCCGGTTGCCCAGTGGCACTACCCCTTCTCGAATCAGAAGGAGTGGGAAACGTATCAGCAGGCCGACTACATCTGTGAGGCGATCGATCAGACGCGCGGATGGTTCTACACGCTGCACGCGGTCAGCACCCTGTTGTTTGACCGTCCTGCGTTCAAAAATGTCATCTGCCTCGGCCACATTCTCGCCGAAGACGGCTCCAAGATGAGCAAGTCCCGGGGCAATGTGGTCAACCCCTGGCAGGTTTTCGCTGAACACGGCGCCGACGCGACCCGATGGTACATGTACACGGCCGGCCCGCCCGGAAACGCCCGCCGATTCAGCGGAAACCTGGTCGCGGAGGTGAAGCGGCGGTTCCTGAATACGCTGTGGAATACGTACAGCTTCTATGTTGTGTACGCCAATCTCGCCGAATCCCAGGAAGAGAAAGGCGCTGGCACGCATCCCGCCGGGCCTTCTGAAGAGGCCCGCCTCCTGGATCGATGGCTCCGGTCCGAGTTGAACCGGTTGACGCGCGATGTGACGGAAGCCTACGAAGCCTACGATGTCACGGCGGCAACCCGGCCTATCGCTGACTTTGTCGACGAGCTCAGCAACTGGTATGTGAGGCTCAATAGGAGGCGATTCTGGGATGGCGACACTGCGGCCCTGTCCACGCTCCGGCAGACGCTGGTTACGCTGTCGAAACTGCTTGCGCCGGCGATCCCGTTCATGGCGGAGGAGATCTACCAGAACCTGGTGGCCTCCGTCGAACCCGGCGCGCCGGATTCGGTCCATCTGGCGAGGTGGCCGCAAGCGGACGAGACCGCCATTGACGATCGCCTCCATGCCGACATGGCGCTCGCCCAAAAGGTGACAACGCTGGGCCGGGCGGCGCGAGAGTCCGCGGCATTGAAGGTGCGGCAGCCGCTGCAACAGGTTGTCATTCGCGCCCGAACTGAGTCAGAGAATTCGGGGCTGGAGAGGCTTAGAGCTCTGCTCCTGTCCGAACTGAATGTAAAGGAGCTGGCCTTTGCCGGTGAAGCCGGTGACCTGGTCGATGTGAGTGTCTTTCCGCTGCCTAAACAGCTTGGCCAGAAATATGGCCGCGGCTATCCTGTTATCAGGGGCCGGTTTGCTGAAATGGACCTGAGTGATCTGGCAGCAAAATTTGACGCCGGCGAATCGGTGACAGTCGTTGATGGGGACGAGGAATACACTGTCGAGCCGGAGGATGTGGAGATTCGCCGGACGCCCCGAGCCGGTCTTGCCGTAGCTGAAGACGGGGGCTATCTGGTCGCAGTCTCAACGACATTGACACCTGAACTGGAGCTCGAGGGCCAGGCACGCGAGCTTGTACGCCGCGTCCAGCAGCTGCGCAAGGACTCCGAACTGGAAATCAGTGATCGAATCAACCTGACGGTATCCGATTCACCGCTGATGACGGAACTGATTTCAGCGCACAAAAACTATATCGCGACCGAAACGCTCACGCTCGATTTCAGTCTGACGAATGAATTCGGACGCGCATTTGACGGTAAAGTCGTCACGTTTCCGATGGGTGAAGACGAAGTGACTGTTGGCCTGAACAGAGTTCAATAGACACGAGCCGGTCGAAGACCTGGCAAGGCAGGCCCTGCCCTGTGGCCCGCATTCCCATTGACAGCGACGCCTAAACGGCGGGTCCTGCCAGCGCGAGAAACCGGCCAACTGTACTCTGACGGCCCAGGTAACAAAGGAATATCTGAATGGCATCCTACCAATACGAGTCGAATCTGATGTACGCCGACACGCACGAATGGGTGAAACAGGAGAACGAGGAGGTCGTCATCGGCATCAGCGATGCGGCGCAGGATATGATGAGTGACATCGTGTTTGTCGAACTGCCTGAAATCGGCGTTGAAGTAACTGCCGGCGAAGCCGTCGCAGTCGTTGAATCGGTCAAGGCAGCAGAAGACATCATCGCCCCCGTTTCCGGCTCTGTCGCCGCGGTCAACGAGGAATTGAACGACACCCCGGAGCTGGTTAACAGTGACCCTTACGGCGCCTGGTTCCTGAAAATAGCCGTCGTAGACGCTGCCGAGCTGGATAACCTGATGGACGCAGATGCTTATTCAGCGTTCGTTGAGAGTCAGCAGTGAAGAAAGGCCGGGGAACAGCATAGCGAAGGGCAGCATGGCAGATTGCCCTCCCTTTCTCCGGAGAGCGGCAAGGGCTCTGGGCCTCCTGCTGCCGTTCCTGCTTCTGGCCGGATGCGACGCGCTTCCGTTTCGGAATCGTTTGCCTGAACTGCCTTTTCTGCCCTGGCAGGGCGAACCGGTTTCACAGGCGCAGGAACTACGCGTCTTCTTGATCGAGGAAGGCGAGGTAACCCAAGCGCTACGGGCCCGCGTTGATGCCTGGGCTGCGGAAAGGGAGATCCAAGTCGAAGTTTCCACTTCTGCCAGCTACACCGAAGAGCTTCGCCGGAGCTTGCGAGAGGATAGGCCGCCGGATCTCTTTGTCGTTACAGGTTTCCTCTTTCCAGACCTGGTTGAGCAGGGTCTTCTCGCCCCGGCGGAGGACGGTTTCTACGATCCTGCCGGCTATCCCCCAAATCTGGCGGCGGCCTTCGTTTGGCCTGAGGGGGGCGGAGCAGGACATCGTTACTGTCTGCCGCGCGAAGTGCGGACCCTTGGCCTGGTTTACGACAGCGCGGGATTGGCCGGGTCCGGCCTTGCGCCCCCAACCGACTGGGAGGCGTTGAGGACAGTGGCGATTGAACAGACCGACGTGGAACGAAACCGATTCGGCTTGATCGAATCGCCAGACCTTTCCCGCTGGCTGCCCTTTTTGTTTGCGGCTGGTGGTACAATAATCGACGCGGGCGGCGGCCTGTCCGTTCAATCGGATGCAGCGGCCGCGGCCATGGACTGGTACATTCAGATCTTTCGCGACAATTTTGCCGGACATGCCGGCGAGTCAAACAATGAGTGGGCTGGGGAGGTCCTGGGAAAAGGCAAAGGGGCGTTAACCATAGAGGGGAACTGGATCGCGCCCTATTTCGAGGCCGAATTCCCGGACTTTCGCTACGGTGTCGCGCCCTTGCCCACGGGGCCGGGAGGACGCAACACCACGGTGGCGTTCACCAGCTGCTACGCAGTCTCGGCAGACTCGCCTTGGGAGCGGGAAGCCTTTGCGCTGGCAGCCTTTCTCAGCAGCCCTGCCGTGGTCGCCGCGCTGCCGAATGACGGCAGCTGGATGCCGGCGATCACAGCGCAGCGGGATGAATGGCGGGAGAAATTTCCTTTGCTGGCGCCCTTTGCCGATTCCGTGAACACTGCTTGGGTCTGGCAACTGCCGCCCGGTTTCGAGACATTGGTGAATTCCTTTAACCGGGGCATGGTACAGCTCTTTGCCGCCCAGATCGAAGCCTCAGATTTCCTGGCCGAAATGCAAGCGTTAGGGGAATCCCTGCGCAAGGCGCCAGATGAAGGGGAGTCCAATTGAGGGGATACCGTTTGTTTCAATCCAACCGCGAGAATTTGCGATGACGTTCGAAGGAAAGGTGGCGCTGGTGACGGGCGCCGGTTCGGGGATTGGGCGAGAGACGGCACGCTGCTTCGCGCAGGAAGGCGCTTCGGTCGTCTTGGCCGACATCAACCCGGAGGGCGGTGAAGAATCCTTGCGCCTGGTCCGGGATTGCGGCGTGGAAGGGCTCTTCGTTCAATGTGATGTTTCGGACGCTCAAGAAGTGAAACGCCTGTTTGAGGCAGCCGCAGATCACTTTGACAGCCTGGACTTTGCCGTCAACAATGCCGGCATTGCCGGGCCCCAGGAAGCTGTCCATACCTATCCACACGACAGTTGGGACAGGGTGCTGTCGGTCAATCTCAGCGGCGTCTTTTACTGTATGCAGGAGGAGATCAGGCGGATGTCCGCCGCGGGCGGCTCGATTGTCAATGTTTCCTCAATTGCCGGCATACGCGGCCTTCCATATCAGTCCGCTTACACTGCATCCAAACATGGTGTGATCGGCCTGACTCGCGTCGCCGCGCAGGAGGCGGCCCGCCACAACATTCGCGTCAATGCGGTCTGTCCTGTTTACACCGAAACGCCGCTGATCGAGCCCCTCATCAGAGACAATCCCCGCCGGAAGGAAAAGATGCTGCAACGAATCCCCATGCGCCGCTTCGGGCTTCCGCGCGATGTCGCCGATGCGATCCTCTGGCTGTGTACGGAGCAGTCAGCATTCATAACCGGCCAGGCCCTGAATCTGGACGGCGGCATGACGGCATGATTCACATTCCCAGCAAAAAGAAACGGAGATAACGATGTCACGCCAAGCTGCCCTTGAGGACCTGCAATCGAAAATCGGAGCCGAGTCTGCCCCAGGCGCCTGGTTTACGGTGACGCAGGAGATGATCAGCGCCTTTGCCGATGCAACGCTGGACCACCAGTGGATTCACGTCGACGTGGAGCGCGCCGCGCGCGATTCACCATTTGGCGCGCCGGTCGCCCACGGCTTCTTCACGCTGGCGCTGATACCCCATCTGACCGGGATGGTCGAACCGGACAAGCCGAAGTATCCGGGAATTGCGCTTACGGTCAACTATGGCCTGAACCGCGTGCGTTTTCCCCATCCCCTTCTTGCGGGCTCTCGCATTCGCGCCCATACGCAGCTGCAATCCGTGGAAGAGGTCCGCGGAAATGGGCTGCAGTTGATTCACAACGTTACCGTGGAGATAGAAGGGGTGGAAAAGCCAACATGTGTTGCCGAAATGGTTGCCCGCCTCTACTTCAACCAGGAGTGACTGCACTCACGAGGCGGCTGGCCAGGACAGCCCGGAATCCCGAATGTTTCAAGACCAGACAGTTGTGATTACAGGCGCCGGACGAGGCATCGGCGCAAGCGCCGCGCTCCAATTCGCGGACCATGGCGCCAGCGTCGTTGTGAACGATCTTGAGGCCGGCCCAGCCGACGAGACCGCGCACACGATTCTTTCTCGCGGCGGGCAGGCAATCTCGGTCGCCGGCGACGTGACAGACCCGGTCTTTCCAGAACAGCTGATGGCGGCGGCAGCGGAAAAGTATGGAGGACTGAACGTCCTCGTAAACAATGCCGGCTATACCTGGGATGGAATGGCGCACAGGATCGGCGACGAACAGTGGCAAGCAATACTGGACGTCCATTTGACCGCGCCGTTTCGTATGATACGAGCAGCTGCGCCCTATTTGCGGGACGCCGCCGCGGCCGAAATGGAGTCCGGGGGTCCAACCGTCAACCGGTGCATCGTAAACGTTTCCTCAACGTCCGGGCTGCACGGCAATATCGGCCAGGCCAACTACGCAGCGGGAAAGATGGGGATCGTAGGGCTGACCAAGACGATCGCCAAGGAATGGGGCAGGTTGGGAATTCGGTGCAACGCCGTCGCCTTCGGCTTCATCGACACACGTTTGACTCGCGCCCAGGAGATTCAGGAGGAGTCAATCGAGATCGATGGACACGAGGTGACGCTGGGCATTCCCGCCAAGGTCCGATCGATGCTCGATAAAGACATCGACGCCCGAATTCCCCTCGGCCGTCCGGCCACGATCGAAGAGGCCGCCGCAGGAATCATTCTTCTCTCCTCGCCCCTGGCAGCCTACATTACCGGTCACGTGCTCGAAGTGACCGGCGGGATGGGCATCTAACCTGTAGGCAGCCAGGACGCGCGCGAGCGGACATCCATCAGCCGGGGCGACCGCGGTTTACCTCTCCTCACGTAGGCGTCCCCGATTGCAAGAGATGAACCCTACCTGATACGGTCTGAAAAACCCATGGCTAGAGAAGGGCAATCCGAGAATTTGGCCCCGGGGCATCCCCGGTCCGTCCTGATCACGGGGGCCTCCAGCGGCATTGGCCGCGCGTGCGCGGCGCGGATGGACCGGGAGGGCTGGCAGGTATTCGCAACCGTGCGCAAAGAGAGCGATGCAAGGGACTTGATGAACGAGGGCACGCCGAGGTTGCAGACGATCCTGCTTGATGTGACCGATGGCGAACAGGTTGCAGAAGCGGCCGAGGCGGTGGGGCAACAGGTGGGGAGCCGGGGTCTCCACGGGCTTGTCAATAACGCCGGCATCGCCGTCGGCGGCCTGCTCGAATACGTGGACACGGCCGAACTGCGCAGAGTCCTGGAAACGAACACGATCGCTCCGCTCACCGTCACCAAGGCGTTCATTCCCCTGTTGCGCAGGGCGAGAGGCCGAATTGTAATGATGAGCTCGATGGCAGGGTTTAGTTCGACGCCGCTTGTTTCCCCATACTGCGCATCGAAATTTGCCCTGGAGGCACTCACCGATGGATTGCGCCTCGAGCTCTGGCCTTGGGGAATTGATGTTGTTTCCGTGCAGCCAGGGGCGATCAATACAGTTATCTGGGACAAGGCCCGGAGCTACGTTGAGGAAAAGTTGCAGAACTATCCTGCCGACGCGTTCGACAAGTACGGTCCACTGCTGGCCAGCGTATCTGAAAGGCTGGCGGAACAACAGGGCGTGGATGCTGAGCAGGTGGCGCGGACCGTGTCGAGGGCCTTGACGACGGCCAGGCCCAGGAACCGCTACCTGGTTGGCCGCGACGCACAGTTGAGGCGCTGGATCGAACGGTTGCCCACCTCATTGCGCGACAGAATTGTCCTGAGCAGGATGCCCAAATACGGGAAGAAGCAAACGTGAACCGAGACAGCATGTCGCTGTATTCTGACTGGAGAAATGGCCGGCGGCGCGGCCTGGCAGCCATCCTTATACGCCTTTACACAGTAAGAGTTTCCAAACCATGAACCGGGAGAATATCTTGAGGTCTAATTCTACTTTCACAATTTGTGTCGTCGCGCTCTTTATCGCGCAGCTGCTCTTGGCAGCCTGCTCAACGTCAACCCCCGCAGAGCGTTCAGTTTCAGATTCGCGACAACCAGACCCCGCCGAACAGGAATCCGGGGAGTCTACGCAGGCTGAATCGCGGCCTTCAGCAGACCGCGAGGCCATCAAAATCGGCGCGCTGGTTCCGCTGTCCGCGCCGGGATCTGTTGTGGGCGGCGAAGCCATGCGGGACGCGATGATCATCGCCGCAGACGAGATCAACGACAACGGCGGTCTGCTGGGGCTTCCGGTTGAACTGATCGTTGTCGACAGCGAAGGCCTGCCGGAGCGCGGCGCGGCAGCGAGCGAGCGACTCATCAATCAGGAAGGCGTCGTCGCCATTGCAGGGGGCTATCACAGTTCGGTTGGTGTCGTCGCCAAAGAAGTGGCCCACGATAACAACATTCCAGTTGTTTTCGCCAATACATGGAACGATACCATCACCAGCGTACAGTATCCCCAGGTATTTCGCATCGCGCCGTTGAGCTCCGAGGTCTCTGCCGTGGACGTGAAATTCATGGCCTGGCTGCGAGATGAGGAGGGCCTGAAGTTGGACAAGGTAGTCCTCCTGACGGAGAACACTGACTACGGGATCCCGGCTGCCGAAGACACTTCCAGGCTCCTGAACCAGGAGGGGATTGAATCGGTCACGTTCGGCGTCGACATCGGGACCCAGGACTTCGCCGGGATCATTGAGAGGATCAAGGCGGAAGAGCCGGACCTGATTATGTCCCTGGCGACAGGCGAGGCCTCTTACAATTTCGCCCAGCAGTCAGCCGACGCCGGCATTGGGCCTCAGGACGTGCCAACGCTGTGTGAGCACGTTGCCTTGGTCAGCGACGCCTTCTGGAAGAATGTTCCTGATGGAAATCACTGTTTTGTGCGCCGCATTGGCTTGCCGCCGCAACTGTACAATGACGTTGCCCGCAGCTTTCTTGCCGAGTACGGGGCCCGCACCGGCAAAGAGGGAGCAGAGTCCTACGCGTTTGCCGCCTACGACGCCGTTCGGATCCTCGGCCAGGCCATCACGGAGGCAGGAACGACAGACCCGGCGGCGGTCATCGCTGCGCTGGAGGAAATCGTATACGAGGGCGCGCTCGGAACGATCACGTTTCCCATCAACAGCTCCAACACACCGCAGCAGGCCGGTGTCGAACCCAAATGGTGGCATCAGTTCCCCGATCCTGCGGTTACGGTGGTGCAATACCAGCAGCCAGGCGAAGACTCGGTCAACGCGACCGTTGTATTCCCACAAACATATCGGACCGGCGACCCTGTCCTCGTCGGGCAGTAGACTATCAGTAGACGATAAGGGGCAGCTCGAGTGATGGCTATGGGCGCAATCGGCCCGAGGCTTTCGCCACAGAAAACAACATTCCGATTCTGAAATGCCGCTCAATAGGGGCGTCCATTGTGGGCGCCCCTGCCCTTTGTCACGAAAAATTCTTCCATTCAGAAGCGCCGCCGCGTTCCTCTTTCTGTTCCTCCGCTCCATCCTCTCGCGCGTGTTTCTTCGCCCGGCCAGGGACAACTCCGGTTCGGACCGCTGCCGTTCCACTCTCTGGATTCATTGACATGTCTCCTCTGCTGGTTCATAATAGAACGTGGCAGGCGTCCGGTACGTCCTGCTGCAGACTGATTTGGTTTTCAATGGAAGGGGTCTCCTCTTCTCGACCATACGATCCATGGACGATGGACCCTCTAATTCAAAGGAGAAACGAACTATGAAATTGAGGCGAAGGCTAATCTGGACAGCAGCCGCTCTACTGATCCTGGTGCTGGCGCTTGCAGGATGCGCGCCCCAGGCCGAGACTGTGGGTGAAGCCGAACCGGCAGCGGAGGAAGCGGCTCCCGAACCAACTGAAGAACCGATGGCTGAAGAATCCGACGACATGGAGATGGAGCCGATCAAGATCGGCGCGCTCGCTCCGCTCTCCGCTCCCGGCGCTGTCGTTGGCGGCGAGGCCATGCGCGAGGCAATGCTGATCGCGGCCGACGAGTTGAATGCCCGCGGCGGCATCATGGGGCGGCCGGTCGAACTGATCATCGTCGACACTGAGGGGCTGCCGGAACGCGGCACCGCCGTTGTTGAGCGCCTGATCAATCAGGACGGTGTTGTCGGCATCGGCGGCGGCTACCACAGCTCGGTTGGCGTGGCAGCCAAGGAGGTCGCGCGTGACAACGGCGTCCCCATCGTCTTTGCCGAGACATGGAACGACACCATCACAAGCGTTCAGTACGATGAGATTTTCCGCATCGCGCCCCTTAGCTCTGAAGTCTCGACGGTGGATGTCAAGTTCATCCAGTGGCTGCGAGACGAGAATGGCATGAAGCTCGACAAGATCGTAATTCTCACCGAGAATACCGACTACGGCATTCCCGCGGCGGAGAACACGACGGCACTGCTCGACGAGGCTGGCATCGCCTCTGTTACATTTAGCGTTGATATCGGCACGCAGGACTTCGCCGGCATCATCGAGCGCGTCAAGGCCGAGAGCCCGGACATGATCGTAACCCTTGCCACCGGCGAAGCCTCCTACAACTTCACCCAACAGGCTGCCGACGCCGGTATCGGGCCGCAGGATGTGCCAACGATGTGCAACCAGGTCTCGCTCGTAAGCGATGCTTTCTGGACAAATGTGCCCGACGGCAACCACTGCTTCGTGCGCCGCATCGGCCTTCCTCAGCAGCTCTATAACGATGTCGCCCAGACCCTCGTCGCCGAGTACTCGGCCCGCACGGGCAAGGATGACATCGAATCCTACGCGATGGCATCCTATGATTCGATCATGCTGATCGCGCAGGCCATCGAGGACTCTGGCTCCACCGACCCGAGCGACATCATCGACGCCCTGGAAAACATCAACCACATGGGCGCGCTGGGCCCCATCACCTTCCCGATCAATCGCAGCAACACACCCGATCAGGCAGGCGTGGATCCCAAGTGGTGGCACCAGTTCCCCGATCCCGCAATCACGATTGTGCAGTACCAGGTCGAAGGCCAGGATGCGACCGAGACAACTGTGGTCTATCCTGACGTATACCAGACCGGCGCTCCGATTGTTGTCGGCCAGGAGTAGCGTTCTGAGTAATGTAAGTTGAACTACCTTGGAAGGTCAGGCAAGCGATTCCCCGGCTTGCCTGCCTTCCGTTTTGCCGCCTCGCAGGTAGCTGGGGGCGGCTCCTTCCCTGACACGGCTACGGCCAATCCCTCCCACTGCCCGGCCAGGCTCTGAGTCATCTCATGGAAAACGCGGCAATCTTCGGATGGGCTCTACTGTGGATTCTCTTCTGGGGCGCCCTCGGCGGCGTTATCACTCCGCGCATCTATGCCCGCAAGGACCTGGAAATCTCCCAGGCGTCCTTTGGCGGGGCGGTGATCGGCGCCGCCCTGGGACCCTTCAGCCTCCTCCCGCTCTGGCTCGCCACACCTAAAATCACCAACCGCCTGATCGGAATTTCCATTGCCCTGGTTGTCGGCATCTTCATCGCCGCGTTCGCTCTCGCCGATCCCGATAACCTCTGTGTCGTCAATGGCGGATTCGTCATTTCCCAGCTGGCCAACGGAATTGTCATCGGCATCATCTACGGGCTGATGGCGCTGGGCCTGACGCTGATCTTCTCGATTTTGGGTGTCGTCAGTTTTGCGCACGGCGAGTTCTACATGATTGGCGGAATGGTCACATATTTCATGTCGGCCCAATGGATTCCGGGTGTGTCACCCATCGTCGCGATCCTGGCAAGTTGTGTTGTGACCTTCGCCATCGGCTATGTATTTGAGCTGATCTTCCTGCGTCCGATGGGCAGCGGCGAGATAGAACGTCCGACGGAGTACGCGATCCTGGTGACGTTTGGGCTTGCCTTTTTTCTTCAGTATTTTACGCAGGCGCTTACGTCCGCTGTTCCGGTGAAGGCGCAACGGTTCTTCCCATTTCCGCGCGTGGAGATCCCGGCTGAATCCGGCGCGCTGCTCACGACGACGCCTGGAAATGTCACCATCTTTGACGCGATTTCGGTACCCAATCCCCGCTTCACTGCCGCGGTCCTGGCTCTGATGATGCTGGCGGCCCTGCTCTGGTTCCTCTATCGCACATGGGTCGGCAAGGCCCTGCGCGCCGTCAGCCAGGACAGACAGGCGGCGGCTGTTACCGGAATCAATCCCAACTCGATGAATACGCTGGCCTTCAGCATGGGCGCGATGCTGGCTGGGCTTTCCGGCGCTTCGCTGGTACAGGTCTTCTCCTGGCTGCCCCAGGTGGGCATCCCGGCGGCGGCACGCTCCTTCGTCATCATCGTACTCGGCGGCATGGGCAGCCTGCCGGGCGCATTTCTTGGCGGCCTGATCGTTGGTCTGGTGGAGGCCGCGGGAACCGGCTGCATCCCCGACGCGACGCGTGCAGCCGCCTACATCCCTGCCTACGGCATGGTCATCCTGACACTGGTTCTCCTACTTAAGCCGACGGGTCTCTTTGGGCGCGAGCTATGAATCCAGCCGCTCTATATCGCGTTTCAGGCTCGATTGCCGTCGTCATACTGGTCCTCCTTCCGCTGGCGTCGTCAGAAATGGGCGGCGTAGGCCCCCTCGTCCTGAACAGCTACTTTATGCACCTGGCCATCACGGCCTTTTTCTACGCGATCCTGGCCTCCAGCTGGTCACTCCTGGCCGGATACGCCGGACAATTTTCCTTTGGCCACATGGCGTTCATGGCGATCGGAGGCTATACATCCGGCCTGATTGGCAAGTTCATCCGTTTCACGACCGCCCCTTCTGAGCTTTGCACAGACATCCCGTTGCCTGGCAACTGGTGGCTCGTCGTTCTGAACATTCGCCGCGTAGGGACGATCGACGAGACCTGTCTCGACATGGCCAAGGCGGAGACCCTCCCCGCCGGCACTTTGATCGTCTTTCCCCCCGTATGGGCAAGCATCGCCATGGGCCTGGTCATGGGGGCCGTCTTCGGCCTGCTGGTTGGCTGGCTGGTTCTGCGATTGCGCAGCACATATCTGGCACTGTTTACGATCGGTTTCTCTGAGATTCTACGGGCCTCGATCAGCGCGGAGATTCCGATCACCGAGGGCCAGAGCGGTTTGGAGCTGGTGCCGCTATTTCCCGCCGGGATCCTGGGCTTCAGTTCGACGAGCAAGATTCCGCCGTATTACGCGATGCTGTTCCTGTTCCTCTTCGCGATGGCGCTGATGACGTGGCTGGCAGGGTCCCGGTTCGGCCTGTTTGTTCGCGCCATTCGCGAAGACGAAGAGGCCGCGGCTGCCCTGGGCGTCAACATCGTGCGCTACAAGGTCCTGGTATTTGTGGTCACCAGCACACTTGCCGCGGCCGCGGGCGCCTTGCAGGGCCACTATATCGGCATCATCACCCCAAATACCCTGATCATTCTGCAGATGTCGCTGGTGATCGCAATGGCCGTGATCGGCGGCCTGGAGAACATCTACACGGCATCGGTCGGCGCCATCATCATCACCTTCGTTCTGGAGCTGCTGCGTACGAATGTAGCGATCGGTCCGATTCTCATCGACATGACTCTGTGGCGGCTCGTCTTTTTCGGCCTGCTGCTCATGCTGACTTTGCGATTCCAGCGCAACGGGCTCCTCTTCCCGATTCTCGAACGGATCAGTCGCGGCGGCGTCGCCGAGGAGACCGTATCGATTCGCGCAGAAGAGGAAGAGCTGATGGAGGACGAGGCAGAAGTGGGAGAAGAGAATGAAGAAGGGGAGAGGGTGGTTTCCACAGGCAACACCAAATGAACGGTCTGAAACTGACAGGCGGTAGTAAAATATGCTGGAATTGACCGCGAACAGCATTTACAAGAACTTTGGCGGCCTTGAGGTGCTCAAGGACGTCTCCTTCACCGTGGAGGGGCCGGAACTGATCGGCCTGATCGGCCCCAACGGCGCTGGCAAGACGACACTGACAAACATACTTGACGGCGCGCTTAAACCTACGAGCGGCACGGTCTATATGAACGGTGAAAGGATCGACACGCGTCCCCCGTACGGCGTTGCCAGGGCCGGTCTTGGCCGCACCTTTCAGGTTACCCGGGCATTTCGCCGCATGACAGTGCTGGAAAATCTGCTCATCCCCGCGATGGCGATGCGGGCCACCGCCCGCCAGCGCGATTTTGAGGAGAAGGCGCAGGAGGTGCTGGACTTCCTGACGATCGCCCACCTGCGCAACGAATACGCACGCGCGCTCTCGGGAGGCCAGCAGAAACTGCTGGAGCTCGGCCGGCTCCTGATGCTCGACCCCCAGATGATCATTTTGGACGAGCCTTTTGCCGGCGTCCATCCCCGGCTGATGGAGGTCATCTACCGATACATTACGGAAATCAACGCGCAGGGCAAGGCATTCATTATTATCAGCCACGATATGGACACGATTTTCACGCTGAGCCGGCGCCTGCTGGTTCTGAACTACGGTGACCTGATTGCCGACGGCGACCCTGAGGTGGTGCGCGAAGACCCGGAGGTGAAAGCGGCCTACCTGGGTGAGGACGAATAGCGATGCTAGAGATCAATGACCTTTACGTCGGATATTACCGCGATCTGAACATCCTGCAGGGCGTCACCATGCAGGCTGAGGGCGGAAAGATCACCACCATTCTCGGCGCCAACGGCGTTGGCAAGTCCACGATGCTCAAGGCGATATACGGCTTCCTGCGCCCCAACCAGGGGCAGATTCGCCTTGACGACGAGGATATCATCGACGTGCCCACGCACGAACGCATCAACATGGGCATCTCCTATATTCCTCAGCAACCCGGCGTCTTTCGCTTCATGTCGGTGGAGGAGAATCTGGAGCTGGGCGCGTGGACATTCAAGAACGACAAGAACCGTATCAAACAAAAGCTGGCGGAAAACTACGAGCGCTTCCCCGATCTGAAGCCGCGCCGCAAATCCAATGCCGGTGAACTATCCGGCGGGATGCAGCGGATGGTCGAAATTGGCCGCACACTCATGACCGATCCGAAGCTGATCCTGGTGGATGAGCCGACCGCGGGCCTGGCGAAGCTGCTATCGGAAGAGGTCTATCAGATGCTGGTGGACCTCCGCGACCGCGACGGTCTGACGATCCTCCTGGTGGACCAGGAGATTCGCTCCGCCCTGAAGATTGCCGACTATGTCTATGTGCTGGAATTGGGACGCAATAAGTTCCAGGGACCGGCTGAAGATTTCACCGACCTCGAAAAAGCATTCTGGGTTGGATAAGGCCGGCTCCCCGCAAAACAGCGAAAACAGCAAGTGAAATTCTCACTCTCCTCTTCCCTTGGCGGCCGGTTAGCGCCCTCTCCCACCCTGTATATCAACGAACGCGTGCGGCAGATGTGGGCCAGGGGCGAGAACGTTTACCACCTGGGATTCGGCGAGTCCCGTTTTCCTGCCCATCCAAAAATCGTCCGCGCGCTGGTCGAACACGCCTCTCGCCAGAGCTACCTGCCCAGCGCGGGGATCCCGGGACTCAGACAGGCGGTCGCAGACTTTCACGCCCGGCAGCTCAAATGCGAGGTCAGCGCCGACCAGGTGATCGTAGCGCCGGGCAGCAAGGCCCTGCTGTTTGCGTTCCAGATGGCGACTGCCGGCGCCACCATTCTGCCTACCCCCTCCTGGGTAAGCTATGAGCCGCAATCCCGGCTGTTCAATCGTCCCGTATTGCGAATCGAAGCAACCCCGCAAGACTGCCATCGCCTGCATCCGGACAGGCTGCGGCGGATCCTGAACACTTCTCCCCACGAACAGCACATTCTGATACTGAACAGTCCGAGCAATCCGACGGGACAGATATTTGAGCCGGGGCTGCTCGCTGACGTTGCCGAAATCTGCCGGCAATACAAGGTCCTGGTCCTCTCAGACGAGATCTACGGGTTGACGGCGTTTGGCCGCGAGCACGTCTCGATCAGCCGTTACTATCCGGAGGGAACGGTCGTGCTTGGGGGGAAGAGCAAGCATCTCTCCCTCGGCGGCTGGCGTCTGGGCACGGCAATTGTGCCGCAGGGGGAAGGCGGTCAGGAGCTGCTTCAGGCCGCGGCCAAGGTCGGCAGCGAGCTCTGGTCCTCCGCGTCCGCGCCGATCCAGTATGCCGCGGTGACAGCCTATTCCGAGGACGCCGATCTTGCCGCGTACATCGCAAAATGCACTGCCCTGCACGGCGCCCGCACCCGCTACCTGTGGCAGGGCCTGTGCGAGCTCGACGTCTCCTGCGCGGAACCGATGGGCGGGTTTTACCTCTTTCCCAACTTCGACCACTGGCGCGCGCAACTGGCCCAGCGTGGCGTGCGCACATCGGTCGAACTGGCCAGATACCTGTTGGACGAATGGAGGATTGCCACCCTGCCCGGGACGGACTTCGGGACGCCGGCGACGGAGCTGTCGCTTCGCCTGTCGACCAGCTACATCGACCTGGAGACCGATGAGAAGTCGGCCGCGATGATCGAACTGGCTGATAGTGCGATTGATGAGGAAGCGCTGATGCGGGACCACCACACGGGTATGAACGAGGTCCTTGCCCGTTTCCAGGAATTTCTGTCCACTCTGTAGATACTTTTCCTAAGAGGGTCCATCACAAGAAATCCTTCGCCACAGTTCTTGCCGGAACTGGGCGGCTCAACCATGCAAATTGCTGGCAGTGCAGCGAGGGAAGAAAGGGATGGACCTTGCAAAGGGGGCGACATGCAGGGCAATCGCATCTAAATTGGGTTGAAAAATGGGTAAGATGACGGAATAGAGACGATTTGATACGATCGAGAGTCCTTTCACCAGACAAGGGGGGACTCATGGCGGATAGAAAGGTCGTATCACTGGTTGAACACTTTGAGGAATTAGAAGATCCTCGTGTTGAACGCACAAGGATCCATCGCTTAAGCGACATCATCGTGATTGCGATATGCGCAGTCATATGTGGAGCGGACAACTGGGTCGAGGTAGAGGATTTTGGACAGGCCAAACGGGAGTGGTTGGAGGCGCTGCTGGGAATACCGAACGGAATTCCATCGCATGACACCTTTGGCCGCGTCTTTGCCATGCTGGATGCGGAGAAGTTTGAGGCCTGCTTTGTGAAATGGGTGCAGCATTTGCATGAATTGACGCAGGGACAGTTGCTGGCGATCGATGGGAAGACGGCTCGTCGTTCGCATGACCGGAGGCAGAAG
>JAJEBF010000009.1 GCA_022824025.1 Caldilineaceae bacterium | reverse complement strand
AGTACTGCCAGGCTGGCGAGGCGGCCCAGTTCGGACGGAATCGTCCCGCTCAACCGGTTCGAGCGAAGACTCAGATCTGCGAGGTTGGCGAGGTTGCCCAGTTCAGAGGGGATCGGCCCGCTCAACTCGTTCGAGTAGAGGTAAAGTTCCGTCAGGTTGGAGAGGCTGCCCAGTTCGGACGGTATCGGCCCGGTCACCCCGTTGTACCCGAGATCCAGAAGTTCCAAGTTGGCGAGGTTGCCCAGCTCGGACGGGATCGGCCCGGCCATCCCGTTGTCCCGGAGAACCAGCAGTTCCAAGTTGGCGAGGTTTCCCAGTTCGGACGGGATTGCCCCGCTCAACTGTCTGTTGTCCAGGATCCTCAGCTCTCTCAGGTTGGCGAGGTTGCCCAGTTCGGACGGGATTGCCCCGTTCAACCGGTTTACCCGGAGGAGGAGAGTCGTGACCCGACCGTCTTCGTCAGTGGTGACACCGTGCCATTCACCGAGCGGTTTGTCGCTCAGCCAGTTGGTGTTGTAGTCCCAGTTTGCGCCATCGGTGGCATTGTAGAGTGCAACCAACGCCTCCCTGTCAGAGTTCGCCGGCGGCGCGGTTGCGGTTGGCGTCGGCGTCACAGTTGCCGCGGTCGCGGGCAGGGGGGCGGCGGAGGCGTAATCCGACCAGGCGCTCACGGCTTGGCCTGTTGCGTCCAGGCCGCGGACGGCATAGTAGTAGGTCACTCCGGCCGTAACCCCGGTGTGGGTGTAGGCGGCGCCTGTCAGACTGTTGCCCCCGAGCTGTTGCCAGCCGACGGCGGCATCCCACCACGTCCACAGATCGTAACGCACAGCACCCGATAGCGAGGTCCAACTCAGTTCAACCGCGCCTGCCGCCGGCGTCGCTGTCAACGTCGCAGTTGCCGCGGTCAAGGGCAGGGGGACGGCGGTGGCGTAGTCCGACCAGTCACTCACCGCTACGCCGGCTGCGTCGAGGCCGCGGAGGGCATAGTAGTAGTTCGTCCCGGCCATAACATCCGTATGCAGGTAGGACATGCCTGTCAGACTGCCGCCCCCGATCTGTTGCCAGCCGACGGCGGCATCCCACCACGTCCACAGTTCGTAACGCACGGCACCGGATAGCGCGGTCCAACTCAGTTCGACCGCGCCTCGGGCCGCCTGCGCGGTCAGCACAGAGGCAGTGGTCGGTGTCGGTGTCGGTGTTGCCGCGGTTTCCATTTGCGCGTACGTTACGCTTTCGGCGCGGAGCGAGAAAGAGGCCAGCACGGCAAAGACGCCGACTACCAGAAGAGTTCGCAGAAATGTCACAGCGATAACACGCCTTTGACAGTTCATTCGTTCATTGCCCCTGGGTGCGCAAGTTCTTTACGGTGGCCGCCAAGAGAAACTGTCATTGGTCCACTCTCAACCCGCGTCAGTTGCCTATTTCATGGTCTCGCGACTGCAGCCAACTTTACCATCTTCGTGAGAAATATGCATCTTGTGGAAATGTGCGGGGAGGACTGGGATTTATGGATTCGTGGATTTGTGGATGGGGAGGACTGGGATTTATGGATTTTTGGATTCGTGGATTCGTGACCGGGATTACTGGATTCGTGGATGGGGATGATTGACCGGGATTTTTGGATTTGTGGAGGGGGAGGCAGGGGGGCGCGGAGGACGAACAGCTGGGGTTAGGGGCCAGGGGGAAGGGCGGTGGAAGGGCGGGGGAACAGCGGACAGAGGCGGCGGCGCTGTGGATGGGGGCGGGGCGGGAAGGGCGGGGGAACAGCGGACAGAGGCGGCGGCGCTGTGGATGGGGGCGGGGCGGGAAGGGTGGAGAGCGGGGAACGAAACGACCGCCGCTGTTGCCTGTGAGGGCCGCTGCTGCGGTCGATCTACTGCTTGTGGGGGATGCACGCTTTCCGTTTCCAAGCTGCCTTCGACCTGGCATGAACCTCGCGATCACTGGATAGCCGGCGAATTGTGTTGCCACTTTGAACTGTTTCCGGCGCAACTTGGAACTCGCACGCTGTTGAATCTCGACTGCGTTTCCTGGCCATTATTCCGTCTCTCCCCGATGTCGGTGAACTTTTCCATCTTACACCTCAGTTCGCGGCCCGAAACCTGGTCCCATTTCATACGGGATTCAATTGCTATTCTAACCAAGCGACGGATCAGAGTTTTTCGACCAAACGACAGGTTAGACTATGAGAAAAGATGGGGTTGAATCATGCTTGACACAATCGTTCAAATGAATATGATCATGACAAGGTTACTACATTGGTAGCTTAATGGCCACAAATGTTCCCCGACATTTCCAACCACCCAGTAGGGAATCAAGGAAAGCAGATGTTGCGTCGCGTGGGAAGGAAAAGAGAAGAACGCCAAGTCGACCACAATAAAATGTTCATAATCGAAAGTTTTCGAACCGCATGGAGGTGAACCTTAACTTAAGAGGAGAACACTGTGGTCGCTTCAGCCGAGCAAGGCGAACGCATTGCGGCTCTTGAACGTCAAATCGAAACCGAGAAACGCCACCTTGCAACTAAGGCAGATATTTCAGATCCAAGAACTGAAATTGAATCACTGAAGTCTTGGTTCATGTGGCGTTTGTTGATCGGGGCGGCTGTCGTTCAAGGGATTATTGCCGCATTGATCAAGTATCTTCCTTAGACTTGACGCTTTACCTTTTCTATAGCTGAGACAATTGGGTCGCTAGCTACTATGCTGGCGACCTTCTTATATGCTTGCATAAAGGGATTTGCCTTACGACATTGACAAATGACAACATGTTGTTACAACGCTTCCCAGCTTGCCTTCTTATACTGAAGGAATCCCAACGCTTAGGGCACTGACCTGCCCCCGACGTTTGTACTACCCGTTATGTAAGTCCGACAAGGACGGGGACAGTGCCGGCAGGCAAGAGGGCTTCAGGCGCCGGGGGGAACGGCGGAAGGGCAGTGGGCAGTGGTCAGTGGTCGGTGGTCAGTGGTCGGTGGTCAGTTGAACGGCGGGTGATCCGCGAAGGACTGGGATTTTTGGATTCGTGGATTTGTGGATGGGGAGGACTGGGATTTCTGGATTTTTGGATTTGTGGATGGGGAGGACTGGGATTTGTGGATTCGTGGATTTGTGGATGGGGAAGCCGAGGACAGCTTTTTGTCCGCCGAGGACGCGAAGGGGCGAGAAGAAGAGCAGCGACGGGGCGGGTTTTGTTGGCGCTGGCTGGCGTCTCCTGGCGGAAGTGGCTGTCGAAAGAAGTGAATGGCGGGGGGGCTGTGGTGGGGGTTTGTCTTTGGGGGAGGGACGGGCGGCGGGGAGCAGGTCAGGAGGGCAGGTCAGGAGGGCGGGGCAATCGCATCTTAATCCGGCCGCTATAATCGCTCACGAAGGGCACACACAAGGGGCGCCCCGACAGGGGGGATCGACGGGAAGAGGCAGGCGCCGCGGGGGGAACGGCAGCGGTGTGTGGCGAGGGGTCAGAGGGGAGGGAGGGGGGCCCCTACTCCGAAAGGACAGGGGGGGTGATGAAATTCCGCCACTCAATGGGCGGTCACATATGCCATTCCTGTGCTAAACATAACGGGACGATCAGGCTGAAACTGGATACAGGAGAGGTTCTCTCGCTTTAAGATCTTCAAGTTCCATCTTATCCTCTTTAATATAATGTACAGGTAGCCCTTTGTAGTAATCTGAATCAAACTTGTCAACAGATCTACGTTTGTTGAACCTCAAATCCACGTTCTTGGCAGACAAGAAATACCATGCTCTGATACTCTTATTTCGACTTCCAGTTTCGGAGTCTGTTTCAAAGACAGAGAGTAGATACTGAAGGCAAGGCAGCGACCACCGCAATTGGCTCTTTCCCTTCTCGTCACTTTCGTACCAGGACTCATAGTCGTCGAAAGTGGCTTTGATTTCTATGAACACTGCAATGTATTCAGTATCGGATTCTTCAAGAATCAGATAGTCGCAACGATCATAGTATTCGCACCCATTGTCTGTCTCAAATACTTGTCGCCGACCACCGATTTCGAGATTGACAACGACAGAAGATCGCGGCACGTTCTCGACCTTGAATTCAACATCGCTTTGCGTGTCTGTTAGCGTGATTGTTCTTCCATCTCTACAGCAATCAGGAAGAATCATGTCGCATCTCAAATGCTCTGCAAGCCAGTCCTTAAACTGCATGAGAGCTTCTCTTGGATTTTCTTATGATTCGGGTAGCCAGCTCTGATCCTGTCTTGTTCAGCGACTCCGTCGTTTCGTCAATCACTGGCATTTCGATACCAAATTGATCCCAGTCGCATGGTACCAGAGTCCCATTTTTTGCATAGTAGGCTTCAACTTGACTGGGATTTAATTTGTCTCTTTCTTCATAACCAAATTCTTCTATGCCCTTCTCGTTTTCATCGTAGGCGCCGCTCAACATAATGAGGTTGTTGATCTCCCTGAGAATGAAGTCGCTGTGTGTTGTGATAAGCACCTTCGTTCCAGAGTTGACTAATCGGGCCAAAAGACGAGCAAGCATGACCTGATTCTCAGCATCGAGGTGGCTCTCCGGCTCATCAATAATCAAGAAACTAATTTGGTCATTGCCCTTCAAATACCCTAAGAAAAAGTACAAACCAGACATTTCCCAAGCCGACGAGGAGGCGAGGTGCAAGGGTATGTCAAAACTGAGTTTGTGGTTGCCATAGGCAGTAAAACGAAGGGCGCCATTTATGCTTGTGAATCGTCCATCCATCATTGCCTCTATTCCACCAGAAAGAATGTTTTGTGGAATATTGTTGTGCTTTTCGGCATTGGCAGGAATGCTTCTAACGAAATCAATGTTGTCATGAATAGGTTGTGCATAGCGACTTACGTTCTTCAAAGGATCAGAACTTTGATCGGCCCCCCCATTTTGTCCATCCTCTTTCTGTTGCACTGCCCGCATGACCTGGCTTCTGACATAGTCCAGCTCATTGATAAACAGTGGAATGGAATGGCGCGCTGATGAGAGAATAAAGGGCTTCATCCGGCGCTCAAAGGGGTCTCGCAAGAAAAAGAATGTGCAAAGCCTTTCAAGCGAGGACTTCAATATGAAAGACTCGACAATGTCATCACTCGCAGATGCAGTGCCTGTCAGACGTAGCGAGAAGGCGCCCTGGTCATACCGAATAGACAGATCCAGGTCTTTCCTAATGTTCAGTGTTATGCGACCAGTTGCCGGCAGGTCAATCCGAAGCTCTGCTTCCAAGGATGCGTTCCGGAATTCCGATTTAGGCGTATTGAACACCTGAGAGATTCCGAAATCTGAGTACTCTCGTGTGACGTCCTGAATTAGCCGGTTTTGTTCCTCCATGAGAACTTCCTTCGCAACCTGCCATTCAACCCCCCCTTCGGTCCGCAGCTTGTCGACTATGTCAAGCGTGGAAAGACGAGCCACTTTTTGAAAGTGGCTTTCACAAAACAGTTCCGCTTTTTCTGCGACCAGAGCTGTGAAGGTCGTCATGAAGCCATACAGAGCGTAAACTATACGAGTCTTGCCGGTGTTGTTTCGTCCGGAAATGATGGTAAAGTCTCCCAGCTCAAGTTCAGCTCCATCGACAGGGCCTAAATTCTTGAATGTAAACTTCATTGTCCGTGACCTACTCGTCCTATTTTCCAGGCAAGTGTTGAATGGCCGTTGCGTAATGGCTGGCTGCACCCTATCCAATTGCTCCTACACTATATAATTCCTGAATGAAATGTCAAACATGCGCGAACTCGCGGAGCGGCGGAAGGGCAGGGGAACGGCGGAAGGGCAGTGGGCAGTGGTGGGTGGTCAGTTGAACGGCGGGAGAACCGCAGGGGAAGGGCAGGGGAACGGCGGGGGAACGGCAGGGGAGAAGCGCGAGGGGGAAGGGGAACTGCAGTTCAGGCGGCCGGGCTGTTCAAAGGCGGCCAGGGCTGTGTCAGCGGCGGCCTTGACATGGCGAGTTGACAAGCTGGAACAGCAACGAACAGTTGGCGCACTTGTGGATGACAGTGGCCATAGCAGGGCATCCCCTGTTTACAGATCGCACTCTATAACTCTTGCCAGTGATCCGGAAGAATATCCTTGTGCCGAGACGCCTGACAGCGCAGAAATTTTGGTCGTGCAGGTGGTTGTCGGGACAGACGCAGCAGTAACATTTGAAACGCGTCAGTCGTTGAACTGTGTACGGGCGCCCGGGAATCGGAGTGGATGCTACTTCTCCTATCGTTCCGGATCTGAGGCCGATGACAAATCCTGCAACCCAGTTGACAATGAGCTCCAAGATTCAGAAAACAAGAAGCCCGTCAGTTTCAATGCTGACGGGCTTAGCGACCCAGCTTTCGCAGGCGTGTGTTGCAAATCAGTTACTTGGCAAACAACTCCCAGCCTTGCAAAACCAATAGGCCAGGAACCCCGACCAGCAGAACCCACTTTATCCAGGTGAGCTCCGTTTTAATCTTACCAATCGACACATCTATGCTGGTCAGTCTTTCGCGCATTCCCTCCGTTTTGGCTTCCTGATTATCAACACGTTCCTTCAGAATTTCGTGTTTTGTTTCAAGCTGGGCCAACTGAATGGAAAGAGAGCTGTCAGCTTGAGCGGTCATGTCACGCGAACTCCTTTCGGCGTTCTTCTCCTTTTCGCTCCGCGACTCTGACAAGCGCTTTTGCGATTTTTTCGGGTTTAACAGGGACTATTGGGTCGATTTCACTCTCAGAAGGCAGACCTCGCCTTCTTTACGGCTTCTTTAGCGCTATGCGCGATGACGGCATGATCATTCCCGTCCTAGCGCTGATGGATTAGGGATCCACTGAATTTCGGTGGGTTAGGCTGCAGTGGGGAGAGAGGCTCCCATCCATGGACACCTTATAGCCTTCTAATCTGTTTGTCAAGTATGCAAAATTCCTGTCGCGCAGTCACCGCGTCAACGGCGGAAGGGCAGTGGTCAGTGGTCAGTGGTCAGTGGTCAGTGGTCAGTGGTCGGTGGGCAGTGGGCAGTGGTCGGTGGTCGGTGGGCAGTTGAACGGCGAGTGATCCGCGAAGGACGGGGATTTTTGGATTTGTGGATGGGGAGGACTGGGATTTATGGATTTATGGATTTGTGGATGGGGAGGACTGGGATTTATGGATTTGTGGATTCGTGGATTTGTGGATGGGGAGGGCTGGGATTTATGGATTTGTGGAGGGGGACGCAGAGGGGCGCGGAGGACGAACAGCTGGGGTTAGGGGCCAGGGGGAAGGGCGGGACGGCGACACCTTTTGTCCGCGAAGGGGCGCGGAGAAGACCTTAGACACCTTTTTTCTGCTGATGACGCGGCGGGGTGGGGCGGGGGAACTGCGGGGGAAGGGCGGTGGAAGGGCGGGGGAACAGCGGACAGAGGCGGCGGCGCTGTGGATGGGGGCGGGGCGGGAAGGGTGGAGAGCGGGGAACGAAACGACCGCCGCTGTTGCCTGTGAGGGCCGCTGCGGCGGTCGTTGTTTACTTATCGGGGGATGGGCCCCGGCTGAGACCCATCCCTGCTCCATCCTCCGAACCCCGTCAGGCTGAGCTCGGAGGGAGCTTGTCGCTAGTTAGTGGGTGTGCTGTAAGCGAATGTCGACCAATCCCCTTCACCCATGGCGTTGACAGCACGCACACGGTAGTAGTACCTCGTACCTGCCGTCAGCCCGCTGTCCGTGTAGCTCATCGCGGTTGTAGTACTCAGATCCTCCCACCTGCGCTTGGAGCTGTCCCACTTCTGAAGCTCGTAGCGGGTGATCGTTGAGCCGCCGCTTGCCGCCTCCCAATCGAGCAGGATTCTGCCACGTGTAAGTCCAACAGCAGTCAGAGTTGCCTTGCCAGGAGCCGAGCGAGCGGTGGTGGCGGAGGCCAACGGTGACCAGCCACTCCAGCCCTTGGAGTTCATGGCACGGATGCGGTAGTGCTTCGTTACGCCACCGGTCAGACCATCCATGTCGGTGTGTGACATCATCATCGTACTCATGATGTTGTTGTTGATGTCAGCCCAAGTGCCTCCTGCGTTCGTCGAGTGCTGGAGGTGGTACCTGGTGATGGTCAGGCCGCCATCGTGCCCAGCCGTCCAAGTGAGCTCAATCTTAGTGGCGCCGTCCGCCATTGCAGTCAGCGTCGGCGGTGACGGGGCCGCAGTCGCGGTGGTTGCATATTCAACTGTCGACCAGAGGCCGTTTCCACCGGAATTGAGGGCACGTATGCGGTAGTACTTGGTGGTACCGCCAGCGATATTCCTGTGCGTATGCGAGGTCACGCTAGCTCCGGTCGACGTAAGGGCCATCCAGCCGTTGGAGCCGTCCCAGTACTCGATCTCGTAGCCGGTGATGGCGGAACCGCCGTCTCCTTCGGGCGGGGTCCAGGCGAGGTTGATCATGCTCGTCCCGGAGGCCGTCGCATTCAGCTCAGGCCGGCCCGGTGTGCCTCCCGTGGTGGTGGCCATAGCCACGTTGGACCACGGTCCTACACCCTGACCATTCACGGCACGTACGCGGTAGTGCTTGGTCGTGGACGGATCTAGACTTGAGTGGGTGTAGTTTGTCATCGTAGCTTCATTGACATCACCCGTATTGGTATCGTCGACGGTCTGATGCACCCTCTGCCCGTCTACGATGGTTGTGCTCGTCTCCGGTGCGGTCCAGGCGGTCTGGCCGTCGTCAGAGACTTGAATCTGGTAGTTAGTTATGCCAGTGGCACCTGCCGCCTCACCTGTCGCAGGGGCTGTCCAAGTTAGCCGGATCTCGGTCGTACCGTTCTCGCTGGCGTGCAGCTCGGGGGCTCCCGGCCTGCCCGCGACCGTGGTACGGGACTGCGAAGTCGACCAAGGGCCGTAGCCGACGGCGTTCATTGCGCGAACCCGGTAGTAATTCGTCGTCGCGCCCGGGATGGGTTCGTGTGTATAGGAGGACATGCTGCCTCCAACGGTCTCTAGGTCGGCCCAGGCACCGTCTTCCCAGATCTGGATCTGGTAGCCAGTGATGGCCGAGCCGCCGTTGGCCGGCGCCATCCAACTGATCACGAACTTGTCAGCCAGTTCAGGAGTCGGCGCGACTTCTAGAACCACAATTGCCGGCTTGCCTGCGGGTGTGGTGGCGGACTTCACATCCGACCACATACCCCGATTCACAGCGTCCGTGACGGTGCCATTGGCGGCAAGGACGCGATAGAACTTCCTAGTAAGGCCGGTAATATCTTCGTCATGGGAGACGGTGAGCGGAGGAGCCGGATCAGTGGAACCAGCCGGCAATACCACGTTCGTGGCAACTCCAATTCCAGTGATATCGGCCGTATTTTGATAGTCGTCGGTACCCGGTGAGGCTTGCAGGGGTCCCCAGCCTGCGGTGCCGTTATTTGAGACCTGGACGAGGTAATTCGTGATCGCCCTGCCGCCGTCTTCAGGCGCGGTCCAGGTGAGCACGATCTTGGTCGCGCCATCGGGCGTCGCGGTCAGCACCGGCTTACCCGGGGCTCCCGCTAGGGTGGTGGTGGACCGGACTATTGACCACGCGCCGACGCCGTTGGCGCTTCTGGCACGGACGCTGAAGTAGTAGGTTGTGTCGCCTGACAGGCCACTCTCGACATACTCTGTCGGATCTGTGGCAATGTTGCTTGCGATGACGGTCCACTGGCCGTCCACCCACATGGCGATGTCGTAGCCGGTGACCGAGGGGTCATCGGCGGCACCGACCTGCGGCGCAACCCAGTTGATTGTGACGGATGTCGGCGCGGGCGTTAGCGCAGCAGTGGTGTCCCACGTGGGGGCACCCGGCACACCGCCCATTGAGGTTGTGGCGGTCACTTCGTTTGATGGTTGGCTATTGCCCACGCCATTAACCGCCACTATGCGGTACCTCATCGCCGTTCCGGCCGTAAGTTCCTCATCGGTTGCTGTCAGCGTAGACGGGGAAGTCAGGCCGGTCAGGTCAGTGTCCGTCGCATCTATGAAGTCTGATCCGTCAGCATTGGGTACCTGGATAGTGTATCCGGTGATATCTGAGCCACCGTTGGCCGGCCGGGTCCAACTAAGGGTGATGCTGTTCGGCCCATTGACCGTCGCTGCCAGTTTAGGCGCGGACGGCACTCCCGCGGCAGTGGTCCCGGACGCTTCTGCCCAGGGCCCGACGCCGTTTGCATTCCTGGCGGCGACGCGGTAGTGCCTAGTCACCATGCCGGCAAGTGGAGAATTAGTACTATCACCGTCTTGATAGTTTAAGGTGTTCTGGTCCGCCTCCCGGATGAGCACCCACTCATTCCCATCCAACCGCTCAAGTATGTAAGCGGTGATTTCCGCGCCACCGTTGGTAGCCGGAGCTGCCCAAGTGAACGTAAGCTGGCCGCCAGTACTGTTATCTACGGCGTCAATAGTGCCGTCGTTATTGGTGTCAGCGCGGTTTATGGTTGGCATGCCCGGCACACCCATGCCCGTGGTGGCGGACTTTGTATCTGACCAGTCACTCTTTGCTGCGTTTTCGCCGGCAGTGCCTCCGGTTGGCGTCGACGCGGGGTCAACCACGGTGTTCACTGCCCGGACGCGATAGTGAAACGTCGTCGCAGGACTAAGCATCCCGTGGGTATAGCTCATCGCAACCGCGGCCAGGGTTGTCACTTCACCATCATCAGGTGTACCGTCTCCGCCATCGGCAGTCGATTCATCGTCCTCCACTTCGCGCCATGTGCCGGGCGAGCCAGCTGAGTCGGGCGCCACCTGGAGTTCGTAGTTGACGACATCCGAGCCGCCATCGTTGGCAACGGTCCAACTGAGCATGATCTTGTCGGTGCCCATCGACGTCGCGGTGAGCATTGGCATGGCCGGTGAGACAGCTACGGTTGTCGCTGACTCCTGCGTGGAGTACTTGCCCATGCTGTCGTCATCGAAGATTGCGACGACGCGATAGGTGTACTTCGTCGTGCCCGTAAGGCCGCTGTCCAACAACTGTTCGTCGACAGAAGTGGTGGCATCGTCCGTTACGGGATCCCAAGCTTGCGTGGAGCCGTTCCACACCTCCACTCTGTAAGCGTCGTTGAAAGTGGCTCCGTCACCGTCGTCATTGAGAGTCCTGCCCTGCGGCAAACTGGTCGGCGCATCCCACTCGATAAGTATTGAGGTCATCTTCACGCCAACGCCCGCATCGGCGGCCAGGCTTTGCGGCGTCACTCTCAGATTCTGCGGAGACGAGCCGTCAGGCGTTTCACCCCTGGGCGGCTCTGCGCCAGTGGTGGTGGCGGAGTCCACGTCCGACCAGTCGCCGGAACCGGCCGAGTTGCGCGCACTGATACGGTAGTACCGCGTGGTCCCGGCGGCAAGGCCTGTGTGGTCATACGAGGTTGCGTCCGCGGCCGGCGACGTGCGGTTGGTCCAACCGGTTGTCCCGTTGCTTGAGACCTGGAGCGTATACCCTGTGATGGGTGCGCCACCGGTGTCGGCCGGAGCAATCCAACTGAGAGTGATCGTGTTCGATCCGTCAGCGGTTGCGGTCAGTACCGGTTTGCCCGGAGCCACAGCGGCCACGGAGGCCATGGCGGTGGACGACGCGTCGCTTGTGCCGACGGAGTTCGTGGCAGTGATGCGATAGTGCTTCGTCGTGCCGGGGCCGAGATTCATGTGCTCATAAGAGGTGGCACTCGCGGCCGGCGAGGCGAGGTTGGCCCAGCCTGTGCTGCCGTCGTCGGAGACCTCGATGGTGTAGCCGGTGATGTCGGCGCCGTTGCTGTCAGGCGCGGACCAGGTGAGCGTGATGCTGCTGGCTCCGGCACTCGCGGCCAGGTCAGAGACGGCGTCGGGCGCCGTTGCCGCGGTTGTGGACGCGGTGACGACACCGGACCAACCGCTGCTGCCGGCGGTGTTGACTGACCGGACCTCATAGTCGTAGGTCGTAGAGGGATCGAGGCCGGTGTCGGTGTAGGTTGTGCCGCTGCCGGCGTCCATCGGGCTGCCCCAGGCTCCGCCGTTGGTGCGGCGCTGGAGCTGGTAGCTGGCGGCGCCAGTGACGGCGGACCAGCTGAGCGTGATCTCGGTCGGACCGGTTGAGGTCGTCCCCAAACCTGAGGGGATGCCCGGCACGGTCGACATCGGCGTCGCGCTGTCGGCGGCGGTTGCGCCGGCGCCGTTGCTGTTGACGGCCTGCACCTCGAAGTTGTGGTTGGTCTCATTGGCGAGACCGGTCACGGTCGCGGTGCGGCTCAGGGCCGGGGCGGTGGCCATCCAGCCGGACCATGTGCCGCCGACTGCCTGGTAGCGGTACTGGTAGCCGGTGAGGGCTTCGCCGCCGTCGCTGGTGGGCGGATCCCAGGAGAGCGAGACCTGCGCGTCGCCCGGGGTCGCGGTGAAGTTCAGCGGCGCGCCCGGCGTGGTCGTGGGCACGACGGCCTCGACGCGATTGGACCATGCGCCGTCGCCGTTGGGCCCGTTGGCCATGACCTGGTAGTAGTAGGTCTTGCCGATTTCGACGCTGGTGTCGGTGTAGGTGGTCCCGGTCAGGGCACCGCCGACCTGCGCCCAGCTGGTCTCGAAGCGCCAGAGCGCATAGCTGGTTGCGCCAGTGACGGCACTCCAGCTGAGGCTGACGGAGCTCGAGGTGACGGTGGGCGCGGCGAGGGTGGAGGCGTCGTATGCGCCTACGGTCTCGTTGACCCGGTTGGACCAGGTTGACCCGCCGTCGGCGGAGACCTGGTAGTAGTAGGTGTTGCCGGCGGTGACGCCGGTGTCTGAGTAGGACGTCCCCTCGATGGAGTCGTCCACTTCAACCCATCCTTCCGATGTCTCCCATCGCCAGAGCTCGTAGTCGTCGGCGTCGGTCACCGCGGTCCAGGACAGGTCGACCTGGTTGGCGGTGTCAGCCGAGGAGTCAAGCTCGGGTACTGTGGCAGTCTGCGCGAAGGCAGAGCTGTCGGTGAGGGAAGGTGGATTCAAGGCCGCGAGCAGGGCGACCAGGATTAGGAGGCTCAGTGTCCTCACAGCACGTGTCTTGTACGTCATAAGCTCCATAAGTAGGCTCTCCTGATTCATTGATTGCAACCGTTCGATCCTTTGGCCTGGTCGCGGCCAAACGGTTCACTGGCCCGTTTAGGAACGCCATGTTGTCGGACAGTCACTTGTGAATGAACTGGCGTGTAGTCCAGATTTGAGCATTGTACAACAGGGACTGGTCCGCCTGCAACATTCAGATTTCCATTGCAAAGGTGCGCGGGGGCGCTTTTGGGGCGCAGACCGCGCGGGAAAACTGGTGCCGGTTGGTTGGTGGTTATCTCATCCTTGCGATCCCTCCTCCCCGGATGTTCGCCCAGGGCAGCCATACTTAGGAGAAGCATTGGAAAGGCATCCCGCTCCTGTGTACAAGACTTGCTCCAACCGGTCCGGCGCGTGTGACGCGGGGCCGGTTGGAGATTGACTAACGATATTGGGTTGGCATATGCGCCCGGAGACCGGGACACGTTTTTCATCGCTGCGCTACCAGTTAACGTGTTTGACCTTATATTCGTCGTCGACGGTGAAGTCGTAGGCCTTGTGCGGGTTGTATTTATCGTGGCCGGCGGGATAGAAGGTTTTGACGAAGATCCTGTTTTCGTCCGGCAGGTAGTCCACGGTGACGGGCTGGCCGGTCGAGGGGTTGCTGCCGTCGAAGAGGGAGACGGCGGCTCCGGACGGGTGCATTTCCTCGAGGGCGGCGAAGGAGCTGAGGACGGGACCGGTGAAGGTGCTGCCGTCGGCTCCGATGAAGTAGAGGTGGAGGCCGTCGTCGCCGGTCTTTACGAGCTGTATGGGCGTGGCGGCGTGGTGGACGATGCGGTTGGACTTGGGAATGGGCGCTGCCATGCCGCCGCCCATGTCGCCGTTATCGCCATTGCCGCTGCCCGGAGGGCCGCCGGGGGGGCCCATTGGGTTGCCAAGATCGGGCGGGGGGGGCTGCCCGCCAGGGCCGGGGTCGAGTATCTGCGCGGATACGACGGCGGGCCCGGCAGCGATTAAGACGAGCGCCAAGAGCAGCGCAAGCAGGCAGGCAGGCAGGGTATCACGAAGGGTACGTGAACGGATTGTTTGATTCATAGGGATTTCTCTTCCTTTCCGATGCGTTCCGCTCTGGGGCAGACTGTCGGATTTGAAGGCAACTGCAAGCTGCCGTCCTGAATTGGATAAGCGACAAATACGCCAATCTTGATTATGCCATACGGTACTGTATTGGCATAAACGGGTGTCAACTGAGATTCTCCCTAACTATACTCCCATGGCGGAAGTTGTGTCAACCTGTAAAATGCGGACTGCGCCCAGCAGGCGAAGGGTTCTGCCTCTTGATTGTGCCACAGTGGGCGCGGCAGGGAAAGTCAATTTATCGCAATGGGGCTGGGATGTCAAAGGGCAGTGGATAGTGGATAGTGGATAGTGGGGAAGGGCAGTGGTCAGTGGTCAGTGGTCAGTGGTCAGTGGTCAGTGGTCAGTGGTCAGTGGTCAGTGGTCAGTGGTCAGTGGTCAGTGGTCAGTGGGGAAGGGCAGTGGGCGGGTGCGGGGGGCAGTGGGCAGTGGGCGGGTGCGGGGGGCGAGGGTAGGCGGGGCGGGGGGGGTTCGTGCAGTTGGGCGATATGTGTACGTTATACCTACGATTGACTAGGATTTTCGGATTTGTGGATGGGGATGATTGACTGGGATTTTTGGATTTGTGGATGGGGATGATTGTTGGGATGGGATTTGCTGGGATTTACTGGGATTTTTGGGTTGACGGATGGGGATGAGTTTTTTGGATTGGGGGAAGGGGTCTTAGGATTGGGGTGCTTAGGATTGGGGTGCTTAGGATTGGGTATTTGGAATTCGTGTTGGCAGGAGAGGAGAGTGGGTATGCGTTATGCGAAAGAGGGATATAAGTATTCGGAGTTGACGGGAAGGATTATTGGTTGTGCGATGAGGGTGCATTCAGCCCTGGGGAACGGTTTTCGAGAGGTCATTTATCAAAGAGCGCTGCAAATTGAGATGGCGGAAGAGGGGCTGGTGTTCAGCCGCGAGCAGGAGATGCCAGTATTTTATAAAGGGCAGAAGGTGGGGTCGCGGCGGGTTGATTTCCTGGTCGGCAGTGTGGTGGCTGTTGAGCTGAAGGCTGTCTTCAGATTGGAAGATGCTCATTATGCACAGGCTATCAGCTATTTGGAGGCGTATGACCTGGAGGTTGGATTGCTGCTCAATTTTGGGGCGAGGAGCCTGCAGGTCAAGAGGATTGGGAATCCTAGGTATATGGACTAGGATTTGCGGATTTTTGGACTAGGATTTGCGGATTTTTGGATGGGGATGATTATTGGCTGGGATTTACTAGGATTTTTGGATTGACGGATGGGGATGATGGACCGGGATTAGTGGATTTTTGGATGGGGATGAGGGGGGCGGATGGGGATGAGGGGGGCGGATGGCGGAGGGGGGCGGATGGGGATGAGGGGGGCGCGCCGGTCTTGATGCGCCTTATTTTTCTGTATCTCGGTCTTGCGACTGGGGCCCGGCCCAGGCAGGCGGGCGAAGTGATGGGCGTTGTTGCGGAAATGTCCAAGAGAGTTCGGGGTTGGGGAAGGCCACAACAGGTATTGTATGGTAGGGCTTGCATGCGCTCTTGCGGTCCCGGATGGGGGAGCGTCAACAGGTGGGGGGAGCGTCAACAGGTGGGGGGAACGCCTGGTTGCACGCAGTGGGGAGCAGATGGATGGAAGCGTTGAGATGGTTCAGCCGGGAGCGGTCAGGCCACACGGCAGCAAGAGGCAGTTCTGATATGCGCATGGATGAATTCAAGGGGATGGTTTCCTACTGTCTATACGGGATAGAAAAGGGGAAGGGCGGAACGGCAGCGCTTCTTTGTCCGCGGAGGGATGTGGAGGAGACCAGAGAGGTATGGGATTTTCTTTGCGCGACTGCGCGGCTCTTTGATGACCAGCCGCGATTTGCAGTTGGGGGTGGTTGTTCAGACAGACGTTAACGGGCCGTAGACGACCGTAGAGAGATGGGATATTCGATCTGCCAGCAGAACGAACTGGAGGAGGCGTGTTATGAAGAAGGCGATAGCAGGATTTGCGCTGTTTGCATTGGCAGCCGCGCTGGCCACAGCGACGATTCAGGCGCAGGACGCCGCGAAACCGGACCTGACAGCGGATTATCGCGACGGGACGGTTTCGTTAAGCTGGACTGCGACTCATGACGCAGTTAAGTACGAGTTGTGGCAGTGGGAAAGCACAGAGGGCTGGAAACGGCTCGATGACGGGAATCTCATCAATAACTCTTTCACTGTTTCCAATCTCAGCGTGGGGAAAGGTTACTGGTTTACGGTGAGAGCAATCGATTCCGGCGGCAGAAGCAGTGAATGGTCCGATTACGCGGTTGTGGAGTTGACGGAGGCGACACCTACAGTGACTCCGACTGTTGCCGGCGGGACAGAGACGACGGTTACCGCTACGCTCTACCCAACTTATACGCCTTACCCTACTTACACGCCGCTGGCTACTTACACCCCGTACCCGACATCGACGCCATACCCGACACAGACTCCTCAGCCTACTTATACGCCATATCCGACATACACACCGGGGGCAACTTGCCCTGTGCCGGCAACGCCAACACCGGCCCCGTGTATCGATCAGTCGGCCGCAAGCAATGTGGAGACCAACTTTCAATCCCCTGGGCCACCTCCGCCAGGCCCAGGCGACGTCCCTGAGGGTCCAGGAAGCCCAGGCACTCCTTCGCCGGCGCCCTTGCCGACTTGTCCGCCCACGAGCGGACCGGGCGTTCCCGGCGGGCCTGGCGTTCCTTCAGGGCCAGAGGGCGTTCCGGAGAATTAGGGAAGGGCAGAAGGCAGTGGTCAGGGGTCAGGGGTCAGGGGTCAGTGGTCAGGGGTCAGGGGTCAGGGGTCAGTGGTCAGTGGTCAGTGGTCAGGGGTCAGTGGTCAGTTGAACGGCGGGTGATCCACGAAGGGACGCGAAAAGGCGCGAGGGACGTCATTATATATAGGCGTCCGGAGCAGGATATGCGGGAGACGGGATGGGGCTTCGGGATGAGGGGGCTTAGGGGATTCCGAAAGTCTGAAGTCCAGTCATACGGGCGAACCGTTCTGATTTCCCGCCCGAAATCTACCAGTGTATGATTTCGACTTCATCGCCCCGCAGGATGAAGACATATTGCTTACCGTCAGCATAGGATGAGACCACCATGATCCCGTCCGCCACCGGAATCATCTCATAGGACGGCGCGCCGAACAGGTACACTACGCCGTTCGGACAGATTGCCAGGGGCCGACCGGCATGGTTCGGCAAGCAGGGCATGTCTCCTTGGTGATTCGCTGCTTTGCTCTCAGTTGATGGGATGAGATTCCTGGGCGGCGCTGGCATCGCCGTCGCGGTGGCAGTAGCCCTTGGAACTGGCGGCGGCATGGTTGTCGCCGTGGCCGTAGCCTCCTGTATTGGCGGGCGAGTCGGTGTGGCCGTGGCCGGCACGGTTGGAATGTCTGTCGCGGTGGCCGGCACGGTTTGCGTGGCTGCCGCGGTGGCCGGCGCGGTTGGCGTGGCTGTCGCGGTGGCCGGCGCGGTTGGTGTGGCCGTTGCGGTGGCCCTCTGAACCGGCCGCCGCGTCGGTGTGGCCGTCGCCGGCAGGGTTGGTCTGGCTGTCGCGGTGGCCGGCACGGTTGGCGTGGGGGGGTCGGGCAGATGCGGCGCGCGCGCCGCTTCACATTCAGCACGGGAGTTGTAGGGACCCTGGCTAACGCCATTCAGATCGAAGCGCCACAGGTTATCCAGGTCGGCATAACATGGCCCGACGGCAGGTCCTTGTTCCTGGGCCGCGGCAGGCGCCCTGCTGAGAATGGCGGCAATCATACCGCAAGCCAGCACGCCCGCCAGCACCCACTTTAGCTGTTTCATGGTGGTTACCTCCACGGAGTCAGAGCGCAAGGCGCATGTGCGGCGCCTTGCGGGGATCACCTATTGACTGAGAGCGGATGGGTGGCGTCCGCGTGAGGCTACAGGCCGGGCGAGGCGGCCCCGAACAGGAGGCACGCCGGCGGTCGTCAGGGCATCTCATCGGGGGCGCATGGGAAGAGGGCATCTGCGAGGACACCAGCCCTTGAAGCATTTCGGGAGATTCAGGCCCCTGACTGTCTTTTGCCAAAGCGTTTCAAGGTGTCCCCCTGGATGTGCGTTAAACAGGGCAGGGACTTCAGGCGGACGCGGCTTTTGGTCAGTTTCCGGCTGCCATCTACGATCACACCGCTCAGTTCAGCAGTCTGTTGCAGGTATAATCATACACTCATTGCGTAAGAATTTCACGCCTTTTGTATGTCATGAGCGTGTCACGGGGGGATTGGTTGTGCCAGTATTGTGCCAATCATATTTTTGCGCGAATGAGCCTGCCCTCGCCGTATCGTCTCGCTGAGAAAAGGATATGGGAACTGTCGGATTTGGCGGTTGATCGGGCGGTGGGCAGTGGGCAGTTGAACGGCGGGTGATCCGCGAAGGGACGCGGAGAACGGCGGAAGGGCAGTGGATAGTGGATAGTGGATAGTGGATAGTGGATAGTGGATAGTGGATAGTTGAACGGCGGGTGATCCGCGGATGGACGCGAAAAGGCGCGAAGGACGTCAATATAGATATAGTCGTCCGAAGCGGGAATTGCGGGATTGGGGGTGGGGTTTCGGGATGAGGGGGCGTGGGGGTGGGGGGTGACCTGCCGCCGATGTTTGCACCACCGGTCATGTTGGTCCGACAAGCGGGGGGACAGGGCCGGCGGGCAGGAGGGCCCCGGGCGGCGGCGGCCGGTCTTTTCAGGTTTCGGCAAACAGGGGTCCAATTGCGCCCCTGCCGACGAACTGCGACAACAGGCGGTAGTTGTTGTTCGCATAACGGACTCGGCCGGCAACGACCGCCATATGCACTTCCGCCCTCTGAGAAAGCTCATAGACAGCCATTGGCGTCGGGGCCGCGTTGGCGGCGCTTGACGCCCACAACTCCGGGGGGATCAGCGCATCTTCCGCCATTTCGTCGGCTTCCTTCTCCATGCGGCTCGACTCCCTCAGATCCAGATCATCAAAGAACGCTCTGTTTTGGTTGTCCTCATAATGAAGGCTCACATGGGCCAGTTCGTGCATTAGCGTGAACCAGAAGTTGTCGATGCGGTCGTAGCGCAGCGTCAGCCCAATCACTGGCCGACCATCGCCGAGGCGCAGGACCGCCCCATCCAGGTAGGTGTTTTTGAGGTGTTTCTCGACGATGAGCGCTATGCCATGGCGCGCCAGATATTCTCGCGCCTTAAGAGGGCCGTCTGCGGTCGCACTGTGTCGGGCTACATCGCGCATGAAGGCTTCGTCGACGATCCCGGGCTCATAGTTCCCCTGCGGCGCGGTCTCGTTGGCGTTGCCCAGCACGCGCAAGCACCAGGCCCAGAGCGCGTACTCGTTTGTTTTGGCGTTCATGCGGCGATGGCCGTTCTCGCGCAGGAGCGCGGGCGACATCACGCCCTGGCCGCCTGCCCGATCTTCCAATGTCCGGTACATATCCTCTGCGTAATCCCGAAGGTTGGACCGGCTTTCCAGCCATTTGCGATTTACCATCTCTCGCCATGGAAAACGAAGCAACTCTTCCGGTGTGGGAGCGGGCCCGAACGCGGCGCCGGGCTTCTTCAGCAGCGCGTCAGCCGGGATGCCGAGATGCTCATGCAACGCCCGAGCCATAGACATCGTTAACTCTCTCTTGCCCGACAGCACCTCAGAGACCTTCGCCCGGCTGCCGATAAGAGGGGCCAGGTCTCGCTGTGTCAGGCCGGCTTCCTCCATACGGAACTTGATCGCCGAAATCGGATCGGGGAAATCGTTCTCTACCTTATCAGCTTCGTACCCCTTCACCGCCTCAACAAGAGCGTCGAGCTCACGGTCCTCGGGCGAACCCTCTTTGGCGCCGAGAATCTCGATGATGCGCGCCACTGCCTTCTTGTGTTCCTCCTCTGTTCGAACTGGTTCAACCAGGCGCTTTTCATCTTTTGCGGTCACTTGGCTCCTCCATTTTTCAAATGAATCCCGGCTCCATCTACGTCTCCTTTGCATTGAACTCGTCGTACTCTGGGTGCGTGCCGAAGAACAGTACGACAACAATGCTCTTGCGATAGTCGATCTCAACGACCAGCCGATAGCGATTTCCTTTGACTCTGAAAACGACCCGGTTGCCTGGCAAAATGCTCACTCTGGTAAAACGCTTCCTGACTTCGCCTGGACTGTCCCAGTTTCCGCTCTTCACTTCATGGCGCCAGTTCGTGAGCCACTGGCGGGCGTCGGCGTGTTCCCGCTTTGCCTTGTCAATAATCAATTCGTTGATGAGATCCACAATGATCCCCAATTGCGTCCTAGTAATTTAATTCAGTTTCATACTAAATTCAACCATGTATCACAAAGTGATTTTAAGATCCATCCAACTGATTTTTTTTAAATTGTTCCCATTTTGACACGGGCTTTAAAGTAGTGCAAATCGGAAGGGCAGTAGTCGGTGGTCAGGGGTCAGTTGAACGGCTTTTGATCCACGAAGGGGCGCGAAGAAGGGCGAAGGACGGACGGCTTCTGATCCACGGAGGGGCACGGAGGAACGGCAGGGGAAGGGCAGAAGGCAGTGGTCAGTGGTCAGTGGTCAGTTGAACTGCGGGGAAAGGCGGGGGAACTGCGGGTGATCCACGAAGGGACACGGAGGGGCGCGAAGAAGGGCGAAGGGCAGTGGTCAGGAGTCGGTTGAACGACGGGTGATCCGCGGAGGAGTCAGGGATGCGGAGAAGCTTTATAGAGGCATCGGATTTTGTTTGCGCGGCTGCGCGGCCCTTCGATGACCAGCCGCAGTTTGCAGTTGGGGATGGTTGATCAGTCAGTCGTCAACGAGCTCAAGGAGATGCTTCGGTCAGTCTTGGGGGGTCGGAAGGATTGGGGGGGTTTATTCCGATTTCAAAGAGCCGTTCAAAGTCGGCAACACGCCCTGAAACCAGGTCGTCACTGATCCGAGTTTCTGAAACAACTCCCATTTCAGACATGCGCTTGAGAGCAGACACGACTTTCTCTGGGGTTATGGACCCGTGATGATAGCCACCCGTTCTCTTCGCAATTGACAAAGGTGATTCTGAAAACTTTCGAACCCCACTTAGGCTTGCCGATTCTGCCACCACACGCAGTACATGTCGGTCGACGCCACTAGGGAGAACGTGTAAGATCCCGCTCTTGAACACGTCTTCTGAAACTTGAGTCGGGTTCTCTACCGGCATTCCAGCCTGCCCCTCGATCAGTTCGGCAATGTGATCACAGGCAATTCTCATTCCCCTAAACAAGCTGGGAAAGTCAACAGGAGTTGCTACGTCCTCATCTGACTTTGCCCCTCCTCGAATTAGCCCGTTTTCCCAAGCGACTCGGGTGTAATTTTTCAACTCTTCTTTCAGGTTTTCACTTTCCCCAAGGCGATATGCCAGGAACACAATTGCAACCTGCGTTAATTTGAGATGCCCGTATAGTTCATCTAAAGGCATTGGACCCTGAGCGTTAGTCCTCGGATTGTTCCTCGTCAGCGGATTCCATCCCATGGCTCGCTCTCCCAAGGCTATTGAATGGTGGCAAATCTGAAGAAGGAGACTGGGCTGACTTCGAAGAAACTGATCCAGATACCTCCCAATCAGGCGAACTGGGCATCTTGATTCCTCTCATTGTCAGGGCTACAGATTCCAACATTTTCGCAAATCTGTCAGCCACGCGAGATATTCTCGATATCAGCCCCATCAGTAGCGAATATAAGAAATAAATGAAAAGAAACAGATATACAGCAACCGCAATAAACCCATCGAAATTAGTGACCCACAGTTGCGCCATTCCTTCGAAAAACTCATGGAAATCCGATAACCTATTCACGGAAATGCCTCCGGCGGCGGTTACTCTGAACCTGACAGTGGCATTATAACACATTTTGATAAAAAAATTAGCGGCAAGACGCTAAATCTCTTCTCCCATATTCTCCTGGGCCATGAACCACTGCCTGATGCTCGCTGGGGCTACGGGCCGCCAGCGCCTGAGGCCCTCTTGCCTGCCGACACTGTCCCCGTGCTTGCCGGACTTACATAGCGGATGGTACGAACGTCAGGGGGGAACGGCAGTGGTCAGTGATCGGTGGTCAGGGGTCAGTTGAACTGCGGGGAACGGCGGGGAACACCTTTTTGTCCGCGGAGGACGCGCGGGCGGGGGTGGGTGGAGCCGGGCGGTGTGCGGGGAAGGGCAACATCTTATTTGTCCGCGGCGGACTCGGAGAAGAGCATCGTTCTCTTTGGGGGGGGGAACGATGTGCGTCATTATATATGTGTAGTCGTCTGAAGCGGGAATTGCGGGATTCGGGGTGGGGTTTCGGGATGCGGGGGCGTGGGGATTTGGGGTGACCTGCCGCCGATGTTTGCAACACCGGTCATGTTGGCCCGACAAGCGGGGGACAGGGCCAGCGGGCAGGAGGGCCCCAGGCGGCGGCGGCCGGTCATTTCAGGTTTCGGTCCGGTTTCCTGGAGATGGCGTCGCCGAGCAGGCGGACCCATGGACAGAGGCGGTCAGGGTGGGCTATCATGCGGTTGGTAATGATGAGGCAGCCAGAGCGCGACCTGATCGCGCCGGGGTCTGCTCGGTAAGCGGTCAAAGCAGGTTGTTCCTGCGTTCCGCCCTGGCTGAAGGCATTACCGGCGTCTTTGACCGATCCATCACGCGGGAGATCCGAAAATGAAGACCAGACGTTTCACTCCATTCTTTCTACTCTTTCTGTTGGCGTTTTTTGCGCCGGGAAGCGCGGCTGCCCAGACGGGCGCGGCCGGGGACGGCGCGGCCGGCATCTGCGGTTCCGCCGAGGCGATCAGGCCGGGCGAAACGGTCACGGACGATCTTTCCGATGAGCTGGCCGGCCATATTGACATTGCCCAAGTCAGCAGCGCCATTTCAGGGGGAAAGATTCTGACGGCGGTATTTCACCTGAGAGAGCTCCCGGAGAGGCTGACATTCGACCGGGCGGGCGTTACGCCAGGCTCGCTCGAGTACAGCTGGGAGGTGTGGGTGGACCTGGACGACGACCCGGGCACGGGGTTCATGGGAGGATTCGAGTACCTTCTGTCGGCCTATTATGAAGTGTCCGAGGAGGAGAACGGGGGCGAGTTGAAGGCGAGCACGTGGTCCCTGGACGCCGACGGGCCGAAGCCGGTCCTGAATGCCAGGGTCGAACTTTCGTCCGATGCGGACACGGTCACGATAACCGGGGGCGTGCCAAGGTTGAAGCCCGAGGTGCGGCTTGCATTCAGAAGCACGGATGCGCTGGGTGGTTCGGACCAGGCGGGATGCTTTCCGGCATTTGGCGAGCTTGTGACACTCGGCGACTGCGGATCCGGCCAGGATTCCATCCTTCCCGGTCAATCCGCGACCGATGAAATCTCGAACAGGCTGCCGCCGCATATCGACATTACCGAAGTCAACAGTTTTTTGAGGGACGGCAATCTGACGGTCGTCTTCCATCTGCGGGATTTGCCGGACAGGCTCACTTTCAATCGGACCGGCGTGCCCGGAGGGCAGATGGAGTATATATGGCAGGTATCGGTTGACGTGGACGATGACAAAGAGACGGGCCTTGGCGGGGCCGACTTTGCGCTCATGGCCTACCACTTCGCGCCCTCAGCGCAGGTTGGGACCAATCGCAGCCAGTCGATCGAGAACGGTACTGAGGCCGCGGGCTGGGTCCTGTCAGCGGAGGGCGGATTCAGAGGTCTGTTTATCGGCAGCGCCACCCTGGAAGCGTCTGCCGAAGCCAACACGGTTACGCTCAGCGGGGCGGTTCATGGCATCACGCCGCAGTCGCGCCTGACATTCGGGGTCTATGATTATATGTCCGGGTCCGATACGGTTGGATGCCTGGCGTCGGCATTCTGGGAAGATGACGCCCCGCAGTGCAGTTCGGTTGAAGCCTTTACGCCGGGCAGTGCGGTGACCGACGACGTTGGAGACGTGCAGGAATGGAGTCTCGCCACTTCCGACGAGCCGGCAGACACCGACAACGCCCACATCGACATCACCGGTATCAGCTCATCCTTGTCGGGCGAGAGGCTGAACGTGGTGTTCCATCTGCGGGACCTTCCGGAGAGCCTGACCTTCAACAGAGCCGGAATTGAGAAGGGCATGATGGAGTACAGGTGGGCGGCGCAGATCGACGTCGACGATGACAGGAACACCGGCTATGGCGGAGGCTTCGAGTACGTTCTGTCGGCTTACCATATTGCTTTCCTGTTTGAAAGCAGGGAAAACCATGCCGCCCCCGTCTCATCCGGGCTCAGGTCAGACGTTTGGAGAGTTGACGCCAGAGGTTTTACCGCTTTCGGGGAGTCGAGCTATGTTGCCTCGGGGGAGGCTGACACGGTTACCCTGTCTGGAACCATCCCTGGAATCAGCGCGGATTCTCGACTCGTCTTCGTTGCAGACGACCCGCTGAGAGGAGAAGACCAGCTGGAATGTCACGTTCCCATGAACCTGCTTTTGTTTCCAGGCTCTTGCGGCCCGGACGAGGCCATAATCAGGCCGCTCCAGACGATCGCCGACGAGGTGTCTGACGAACTGCCGGGCCACGTTGACATTACCGGCGTGAGTACGGCTCTGTCCGGTGAAACGCTTGCCGTGGTCTTGCAGTTCCGGGACCTGCCGGAAAGGCTCGCGTTCAACAGAGAAGGGGTAGGCGAAAGAGCGTTCGAGTACGTCTGGGAAGTGTCGATAGACGTTGACCCGGGCCAGGAGGATGGTCAGTTCGGGCTGGATTACGAGATGGCTGCCACCCATATTGTCCTTCCAGAGAACGCAGACAGCGGTACGGCTGCGTCCATCGAGAGCAGGGTGGAGGCTTACACCTCGCGAAGGGTCGAGGACGGGTTCAGCAGGATGGGGGATGCGGCGATTGTCGTTTCGCCTTATGCCGACACGATCACGCTGGTTGGGGACATTCCCGGGATAACGCCGGACTCGAGACTGATCTTCAGTGCGTATGACTCGCTGAACGGCGATGAACGTATTGAATGCCAGGGGTTAGTGGGTAGTGGGTAGTGGATAGTGGTTAGTGGGTAGTGGATAGTGGATAGTGGATAGTGGATAGTGGATAGTTGAACGGCGGGTGATCGGCGGAGGGGCGCCGCGACTGTTTGTCGGGGGTTTGTCGGGCGTTTGCGGGGCGTCTTTCAGCGCTCCCGGCATGACGTCACAACGAAATATAGCAAACGCGGCGCCCCATCTGGAGCGCCGCGTCTGATCCTGCTTGCGCAGCTGTGCAACGTCCGCACTTAGCAGTGCGAGGGTGTCACAGCGGCCCGTGTTTTCTAGCCGCCGCCTTCACCGCCGCTGCCGTGCTCGCCGCTGCCTTCGGCTATCGCCGCCTCAGCTTCTCTCAGCTTGTTGATCACCTGCTCCGGCGTATGTCTCTTCTTCGCCATCTTTCCTCCTTTCTACGGCCCAATACTAACATTATGACTGGACCAGTTCGTGGGGGGCAGGTCATGTTCGATGCTATCAATTGGCAGGGTTTCGAGGAGGCGAAAGATGCTCTTGGTGTAATGAACGAACTGCATCTCAGGCTTCGTTCATTGGGTCGGTGAATCAAGAAGTTTATTCTTACTTCATCAATCATCCCTTCGGGGACATCAATGCTAGGCGCGTCGCTCACAGTGCGGCTCCTGATGGCAAGCGGTTAGGGGCCACATCGCAGCATAGGGGGCGGTGCTTGCCCCCTAGAGCCTGCGTTTCGCGCGGGCTTTCTGATTTTCGGGTCTTAGTCTTCAGGTATCAATGCGACGGCGAAGGAGATTGGCAGCAGGACGAACATAATGGCGTACAGTGTGCCCAGCCACTCTTCAGAAGGGTTTACGTGTAGACCGAGGTATTTGGTCATCAGGTTGGGGTGGTATTCCAGGACGAATGCTGTGGAAGCTATGGCGAGGAAGGTGAGGGCACCTAGTATTTTCAGTATGCGTATTCGGAGACGGCGAGTTGATTTCCATTTACTGGTAACGCTTGGGTCGAGATTTTTTGTATAGTTTACTCTCCAGTCCAATGCGTTTCTCAGTTGTGGGTCGGGTTCTCTGCAATAGGGGCATTTGCGTAGCCTGTAGGAGACTTTGCGCCCGCACGCTTTGCAGTTGGAGAAGGGGTCAGTTCCGACAAACATAATGATAGAGGTGTGATGAAAGGGGAGGAGGGCGGTGCAGCACTACACCGCCCTCCCTTCGCTACTTGCCGCCAGGAAAGAAATTTACCGGTGACAGAAAGAACCTACCACAATCTGGTAGGCTGTTCAAATGGAGGGGTGCTGAGGGTGCAGTCCAGAGTTGGGGTGGGAACAGTCTGGCAGGGAATTCATGCCAGCGGCGGCTGGAATTGTTTGGGGATGGCGGGGGGCCGGCGCGCGGGGAGAATGGCGCGGGCGGCGTTTTAAGCGGGCAAGGCGGGGGCAGGTCAGGGAAGGCCGCCGAGGTGTGGAGGGCCGATGCCCCCATGCCTGCGGCAACCTGCCCTACTTGACCTTGTCAACCTAGGCCTGTCTGAGTTTGTCCATTTCGGGTTGCAGCTCGTCGTGGGCAGCCTGAAGTCCTTCTTCAACGGGTCGTTCGCCACTCCGGATGGTCGCGTAGTTCCGGTTCAGAATTGGTTCGACGATGTTAAAGTCGGTGGGTGAGGGCACGGTTGCGGCGAAGGCGAGCGACTCGCAGAAGAGGGCGGTGTTGGGCGGGCCGACCTCGGCAAAGACGGGCATCTCGGATACGGAGCGCAGCGCGGGCATGTTGCCCCCCAGCTGCACCATGCCAATCGAAGCCTCTGTACTGGAGAGCAGCCTCACGATTTCCCAAGCCTCCTGCGCGTTCTCGCTGGAAGTGGAAACGCCCCAGCCGTCGGTCCCGGCCACCTTCTTGAGGGGGCCTGCCCGAAGCGGTTGATATTGCATGTCGCAGGTTGTGAATTCAGCTTCGAGCGAACCGCCGATGCACCAGCGGCCGCGGCTACGCATAACGAGGTTGCCGGCGTGGAACCGGGCCCATTCATCCCAGTCTTCGGGGTTGGGCGCCACTTTAGTGTTCCAGGATCAGGTCGGCCATGAACTGAACGGTTTCGGCGACCTTGGGGTCGAGCAGGTTGGAATCCATCCAGTCATCGGACAGAGGCGAGGCGTCACTGTTGAAGTACCAGGCGGCCATGCCGAACACGCCGGAGCCCCAGAAGGAGTAGGCGAAACGGTCGTCGGCGCCGCCGGTCACGTTGGCGACTGCCAGGCAGGTTTCCAGGAAGTCGTCCCAGGTCCAGTCGGTGGACGGGGGATCGATACCCTCCTCCTCGAAAATGGCGGTGTTGTAGTACATGACCATGTTGTTTCAGGAGAAGGGGTACTCGTACTGTTTGCCGTCTACCTGCAGCATTTCACGCAGGGTGACGTGGACGTCGCCCTCAAGGATGTCCTTGGCGGGCTGGTCTGCGGCGAGGAAGTCATCCAGGGCGACGAGGATGTTCTTGGCGGTGAGCAGCCGGAGCCCTTCGATGGCGATCATGATGACGTAGATCTGTTCGCCGCCGGCGATGCGGGTGAGGACGGTGTCAGAGTAACCATCCCAGCCGCCTTCGCCCCAGCCATTGGCGTTTACTTCCAGGTCGATATTGGGAAACTGCTCCATCGACCGTTCCAGCGAATTGTCGAAGATGTTGACGGGCATTTGCGTGGTTGCGATTACGGGGATCTGCTCCACGGCCGGGGCGGACTCTCCGCCGGCGTCGGGCGCGGCCGCGGGCGCTGCACAGGAGCCAAGCGCGGCGCCGGCTGCGCCAACGCCGGCGAGGCGCAACATGTCACGCCGGCTCATGTTCAGATGGGGTAGCGCCTGGAGTTTAGAGATTCTCTTTCTCCTTTGCGGTGTTCTCAACACCATGCGGGGCAGAAGTGCCCGCCTCTTCATCTGTCAAACAGCAAAGTTCTTCACAATGAAATCAGGGGGCGGCGCGCGTCCCGGTTCCTGCCTCTTTGAAATGCAGAGGTTGTCAGTTCTGATGGACGCATTGCGACCTCGGCCGGTGCCCGTGCAACCGCATGTTACGCAACAGCCCGTATTACGCGTGGGGTGGGCGCAATGCTGCCTGTTGGTCGATTACCTGGATTGGGAGCAGGCAAGCGACATTTCAAGAGCAAGGGCGGTGTTGCCGTCAGTTCAATTACCGGTTCAATTGCCTGCATCTGGCAATCCAGGAAGCGTTCCCCCCCCGTCTCTCCGGCAGAGGCGCGGCGACTTTGCCGGAGATTATGAAATTCTGAACGCGGCTATCTGGAGACCAGGACAATTGCGAACCTTACAATATTCGGCCAAGTTCGCTCATTTCACTGGCATCACTCCAGAATTTGGCGCCTTTCAGGCGAGACCAGCCTTGCATATAGCCTCTGTTCGCCCGGTTGTAGCGGCAAACCCGCTGCTATCACGAAGTTCGCGATAGCTCTGCCCCTCCCCCGCTGTTTCCCCGCCCTTCCCCTGGCCATCTTACGCAAACTGGCCTTGAACCTCCTACGCAAAGAGAAGAGCGCCAAAGTCGGTATTGCCGCCAAACGCAAACGAGCTGGTTGGAAAACTGACTATCTGTTGAAAGTTCTCTCCCAATAATGCGATTGCCCTGATCTAGAGACAGCATGTACTATCAGTATGACTTTTGTATGTTATTCTCGTAAAAGGTAGTGTCAGTTATGTATCAATCTTGAAAAAGCGAGGAACCAGCTGACATTCCGGCGGAGACAGAGGGCGAAGGGCAGTTCTTGGGAAACAGTTTTGCGTAGTCAGTTTTGAGTGAACAGCCGGATTCGCGAAGGAGATCTCTTCCTGTCCGCGGAGGTGTTGGGACAACATTGCTTTCCGCGGAGGGGCGCTGCGTGCATTTTTGCCGCTTCTGATTCGGGAGGGACGGCAGAGGCGCTTTGGGACAAGATTGGGCCGTTGTGGGGAGAGGGGACGGGCAGCTCCGGCAGATCGGTGGACGCCCGGGCGCGGTCGGACGGGGAAACATTCACAGAGAGGATGGAAGGCATGTCAGGACAACGGAACCGCAGGGGACAGGCGGACGGTCTGCGCCTGCGTCTGGCGCTGACCGCGCTGGCTGCAGCAGCCATGCTCTTTGTGGCCGGACGGGCCAGGGCGCAGGAGGGCTCGACGGGATCCACGCCCGGGACTGCGGTGGAGGCAGCGGATGCGGACGGGGAGGCGAGGGGCGGGGCAGGGACGGGGAAGGAACAGAGTGGGAACACAGCGGCGGAGAGGCGGACGTCTGCGGTGACGGCAACACCGACACCTACGGCAAGTTCAACGCCGACGATGACGGCTGCGCCGACCCCAACGCCGACGCCAACGCCTATGTCTGCGATTACGCCGACAGCGACAGCGACCGAGTCGGGGCTGGCGGCGCCTACGCTGAAGGCTGAGGCAGGCGCGGGCCAGATTTCGCTCATGTGGAATGCGGTGGCCGGCGCGGTGCGGTACGAGCTGTGGGTGTGGTGGGATCCGGATGTGGACTGGCAGCGCCTTGACGACGGCAGGTTGACGGGCACAGGGCAGGTACACAGCGACCTTGCGGCGGGCACGACCTACTATTATGCGGTGCGCGCGGTGGACGCGGGCGGCGCAACGGGCGCGACGTCGGAGCAGGTCAGCGCGACCGCGCCGGGGGCGACATCGAGAGCGACGGCTACAGCGACGCCAACGAACCGGGCGGCCGTAGCGCAAACGCAGGCAGGCGCGGCGCTGCCGGCGCCAACCTTGACGGCGGAGGCGGGCGCGGGCCAGATTTCGCTCATGTGGAATGCGGTGGCCGGCGCGGTGCGGTACGAGCTGTGGGTGTGGTGGGATCCGGATGTGGACTGGCAGCGCCTTGACGACGGCAGGTTGACGGGCACAAGCCAGGCGCACTTCGGGCTTGCGGCGGGCACGACCTACTATTATACGGTGCGCGCGGTGGACGCGAGCGGCGCGGCGAGCGCCTGGTCGGAGTATGCACAGGCGACGGCGCCCGGGGAAGGCGGACCCACCCCGACGGCGACGGTATCGCCGACGTCCACTTCGGAAGCAACGACTACGGTGACGGCTTCGCCGACGGCTGCGGCCGGGACTGCGCCTACAGCGACCGTGACCGCTTCAGCGACGTCTACGTCCGCCATAGCGGTAACGACTACAGCGACCGTGACGGCTACGCCGACGTCAACGTCCAGTTCAATTGTAACGACTACACCGACCCTGACGCCGACGTCTACGCCCAGGCCCGGGACAACGACGGGGCCGACGCTTGAAGCGGAGGCGGGCGCGGGCCAGATCATGCTCAGTTGGAGTGCGGTCGGCGGCGCGGTGCGGTACGAGTTGTGGACGTGGTGGGACGAGGCTACGGGCTGGCAGCGCCTTGATGACGGGAGCTTGACGGCCAGGAGCTTTACGCACAGCGGGGTAACGGCCGGCACGATTTATTACTACGCGGTGCGCGGCATCGACGCGAGCGGCGCGGCGAGCGCGTGGTCGGCGTACGCGAAGGCGACGGCGGTTGGCGACGCGGCCGTGCCGGACGGGACGGCGCCGAGGGCGGCGCTGGCGGCGCTTTACGAGGCAACGGACGGCGCGAACTGGACGCGCGGCGACAACTGGTTGAGCGACGAGCCGATCGGGACGTGGTACGGGGTCACCACTGATCCAAGAGGTCAGGTTGTGGGGCTGCGCCTGCCCAACAACGGTCTGGCCGGGCAGATTCCGGCGCTGGGCGCGCTGCCCGGGCTGGCGGTGTTGAACCTGGGCGAGAACAGGTTGACGGGACCGATCCCGGTCTTGAACGCACTTATAAGGCTGACGTCGCTCCAGCTACATTCCAATCAGTTGAGCGGATCGATCCCGGACCTGAGAGCTCTTACAAAGCTGGAGGCTCTGAATCTCTCATCCAACCGGTTGAGCGGGCCCATCCCGGATTTGAGCGCACTCACAGCGCTGCATTCGCTGTCGCTTGGTTCCAACGAGTTGAGCGGGCCCATTCCCAATCTGCGGGCCCTGACAGAGCTGACGTTGCTGAATCTCGAATCCAACAGACTTAGCGGGACGATCCCGGATCTGGGTGAAGTCACAGGGTTGGCGTTGCTGAATCTCGGTTCCAACGAGTTGAGCGGGCCCATTCCGCAACTGTGGGCCCTGACAGACCTAGAGTTCCTGAATCTCGAATCCAACGAGCTTAGCGGACCGATCCCTTATCTGGGCACAATGACCGGGTTGGTGTTGCTGAATCTCGGTTCCAACGAGTTGAGCGGGCCTATTCCTCAACTGTGGGCCCTGACCAACCTGGAGCTTTTGAATCTCGAATCGAACCGGTTGAGCGGTCGTATCCCGGATCTGAGCGCACTGGGCGGTCTGTCTACCCTGACTTTGGGTCATAACAGGCTGACAGGCCCAATTCCGGACCTGAACGTCCTTACAAGACTGGCAGAACTGGACCTGACAGGCAATGATCTGTGTCTTGCCGACGGGTCGGCATTGACGGATTCCAGCGTAGTCGTGCGCGACCACCTGAAGGACCTCAATCTGCCGCGATGCGCGGACGCGCCTGCGGAGGAGAGGGCGGCGCTGGTTGCGCTGTACGAGGCGACGGGCGGCCCGAACTGGAGGAAGAGCGAGAACTGGCTGAGCGACAGACCCGTCGCGACGTGGCACGGGGTCACGACGGACGGAAGCGGGCGCGTTACGCAACTGTCGCTCCAGGCCAACCAACTAAGAGGAGTGATCCCGGACTTGAGCGCTCTCACCGGTCTGACGAGCCTGGACCTCAGTTACAACCAGCTCAGCGGGCCGATCCCTGACCTGGGCGCGCTAACCGGTTTGACGAGTCTGCACCTGGGGGGCAATCAGCTCAGCGGGCGAATCCCCGATCTGAGCGCTTTGACCGAGTTGACGAGCCTGGTCCTTTATCAGAACCGGCTGACGGGGCCGATCCCGGAAATGGGCAGCCTCACCGGCCTGAAATGGCTGGCGTTAGGGTCCAACCAGTTGACGGGGCCGATCCCGGAGCTGAAGGCACTCACCGACCTGGAGGGGCTGGAGCTCGGTTCCAACGAGCTGAGCGGACCGATCCCGGAGCTGAGCACGCTCACGAAGCTGAGGGTTCTGGATCTTACCAGCAACCGGTTATCCGGACAGATTCCGGAGTTGAGCGCGCTCACCGAGCTGGTCGCCCTGCAGCTCTACTCCAATCAGTTGAGCGGACCCATTCCGGATTTGAGCGGCCTCACAGATCTGGAATCGCTCGACCTCAATTACAACGAGCTGACGGGGCCGATCCCGGAGCTGAGCAGTCTCACGAGTCTCGTTTACGTCGACCTGCTCAGCAACCGGTTGACGGGGCCGATTCCCGATTTGAGCGCCCTCACCGGACTGAGGCACCTGTACCTCAGTTCCAACGGGCTGACTGGGCCTATCCCCGATCTGAGCGGTCTCGGCGAGCTGGAGTGGCTGGAGCTCAGCGGCAACGAGCTTAGCGGGCCGATTCCCGATCTCAGCGCTCTCACCAGCCTGAGATTCTTGTCCCTTGGCGCCAATCAGCTGAGCGGACCGATCCCCGATGTGAGCGCGCTGACCAATCTGCGGGAACTGTCTCTGGGGGGCAACCAGTTAAGCGGGACGGTACCGGATCTGAGCGGCCTCACGAACCTAGACTATCTGGGCCTCTCGTCCAACAAACTTACCGGTGCTGTCTCGGGGCTGGGGTCGCTCACCAACTTGAGATACCTGACGCTGGGGGGCAACGAGTTGACGGTCCCGATTTCCGAGCTCAGCACGCTGACGAAGCTGAGATGGCTCGGTCTCAGCGACAGCCGGATGAGCGGACCGTTCCCCGATCTGAGCGCGCTGACCAATCTCACATACCTCGACCTCAGCCAGAACGAGTTGAGCGGGCCGGTTCCCGATTTGGGCGCGTTGGCCAATCTGGTGTATCTGAATCTCGAATCGAACCGTTTGAGCTGGTCGATCCGGGGGCTGGGCGGGCTCACCAATCTGGTGTATCTGAATCTCAGATCGAACCAGTTGGGCGGGTCGATCCCTGATCTGAGCGCGCTGACCCAACTGACAGAATTACGCCTCGACAACAACAGGTTGACGGGGTCGATCCCTGATCTGAGCGCGCTGACCCAACTGACAGAACTACGCCTCGACAACAACCGGTTGACGGGACCGATCCCGGACGTGCGCGCGCTGACCAAGCTGAGGAATCTGTCCCTCGGGTACAACCAGCTGAGCGGGCCAATTACACACCTGGGGGACCTGCCCGAGCTGGAGAGCCTGTCCTTACAGCGGAACAATCTGAGCAGTCTGTCTGCGGATGCGTTCAGCGGTCTGCCAAATTTGCGGCTTCTTCTTCTGTACAGAAACAGTTTGGGCAGCCTGCCGGCGGAGGTTTTCGGGGGCCTGGCCAAGTTGGCCCATCTGCGTGTGGACGCAAACGGGCTGGAGAGTCTGCCGGCGGGGATCTTCAGCGGGCTGGCCAGCCTCGAGATTCTGGAGATACAGTACAACGGTTTCGGCGCGCTGCCGGCGGGTCTTTTCAGCGACCTGACCAGCCTGCGGGTTCTGGACATGAGCAACAGCGGTCTGACGGAGCTGCCGGCGGATGTTTTTGGGGGCCTGTCGAACCTGGAGCGTCTGCTTCTGGACCACAACAGCCTGAGCAGCCTGCCGGCTGATGTCTTTGCAGATCTGTCCGGCCTCACGAAGCTTTCGTTGTCATATAACTGGTTGACGGGACCGGTTCCCGATCTGAGCGCGCTTCCCAAGTTGACGGTGCTGCGGCTCGAGGGCAATCAGCTTTGTCTGCCGGAGGGCGCGGATTTGTCCGGGCTGCACGGGGAGGTGGCGGCGTATTTGGAGAGCCTTGGTCTGCCTGACTGCGCTGGCGGTGATTGAAGGGCAGTGGGCAGTGGATAGTGGGCAGTGGATAGTGGATAGTGGATAGTGGATAGTGGATAGTGGATAGTGGATAGTGGATAGTTGAACTGCGGGTGATGCGCGGGGGGAGGGGGAGAGTTGCTTTGGGTTGGGGTGGGTTAGCAGGCGGGTCTGGGGGTCCAGGTGAAGGTGGGGGTGGGTTAGCAGGCGAGTCTGGGGGCCAGGTGGAGGTGGGGGTAGGTTAGCAGGCGGGTCTTGGGGTCCAGGTGGAGGTTGGTGTGGGTTAGCAGGCGGGTCTTGGGGTCCAGGAGAAGGTGGGGGCGATTTGGAGGGGGATGGGGGCGGGGTCGGATTGGGGGATGGGGAGTTCGGCGGCGAGTTGGGGGGCGATGTTTTCGACGTGGCGGCTGGCGGCGGCGAGGTAGCCGGCGGGGCAGCCGGCGGCGGGGTCCCACTGGCGGCGGGCGACGGCGAGGAGGAAGTATGAAACGGAGTCGCTTGCGCCGGTTTCCTGGCGCAGCTGATTCCGGAGCGAGGCCAGGCGGGGCCTGTTTATGGTGACGAGGTAGGCGCCGTCGGCTCCGGTGGGAAAGGAGTGCGTTACGGAGCTGTAACCGGAACGGTCGGAGGCGTTAAGGACGCGCAGGTCGGCGGAGACGGTGATGCCGGCGAGAGGCTGGCCGCCGGGGCCGGTCAGTTTTCCGAACAGTCTGAGGTAGAGGGGTTCACAGCGCGGGAGCTCGGCGGCGCGGAAGACGTCCTGGGCGATGGCGGCAGCCCTGGGATCGTAGTCGGCGAGTTTGGTGACGCTGGCCGGAGTGCGGACTTTGCCGGAGAGCATGTCGGGCAGGAACCAGAACATGACGGTTTCAGCCCAGTATTCCTTATAGTTGGTGGAGGCGTAGGCGTCGCGATAGAGGCCGGCCCGCATGGCTGCGCTGTAGGCGCTTTTGAGGCGGGCGTCGAAGGGCGAGTCGAAGAGGGGCCGGGTGCCGGCGAGGGCGGTTTGGATTGCGAGGGCGTAGTGGACCATGTGGGCGAATTCGTGGACGAAGACGACATTGCAGAAGGGCTGGCGGACGGCCGGCGCGGTTCCGACCACGTCGATGATCAGCAGGACCTCGCCGGTGAACCTGTTGTGGAGCCAGCGAACGGTGGCTGTACCGAGAATGCTGGTGCAGCTGCCCAGTGGGAGTTCGGCCCTGAGCTCCGGTGTTTGGAAGGGGCCGCGGCAGCCGTCATGTCTGTAGATGACGACGCGGAAGCGGTTGGCGGCCATGGTGGCGCGCAGGTCTGGGCGGTGGGCGAGCATGGCGTTGATGATGTCGCGGGCGTGGTAGAGATGGAGGTCATCGACGTCTGCGGAGGCGACGACGGGTATGCCGCCGGCGTCGAGGTATTTGCGGTAGTAGGGGTCGAGGTCGAGGGAGGCGGGGGGCGGGGGCAGCCGGCGGGCCGGCGCGGCGGTCGGCGTGTGTGTGGGGGTGAGGGTGGGCGCGGGTGTTGGGGTGAGGGTGAGGGTGGGGGTGAGGGTTGGCGTCTGTGTGAAGGGGGGCGTCAGGGTTGGCGTTGGGGTTGAGGCGGGGAGCGGCGCCGCGGAGGCGTAGGCGGACCATGGGCCGGCGCTGGCGGCGGCGTCGAGGGCGCGAAGGGCGTAGTAGTAGGTTACGCCGGGGGCGAGTTCGGTGTGGGTATAGGCGGTTTCGGTGATGCTGTCGCTGATTAGTTGCCAGCCGGTGTCCTGGTTCCACCAGGTCCAGAGTTCGTAGCGGGCGGCGCCGGGGATTTCGGGCCAGCGGAGTTCGACTGCGCCCGGGGCGGGCTGGGCGGTGAGGTCGGGGGCGGGGAGTTCGCGGGCGGGCAGGGTGGATGGCTTCGGTGTGGGGGTTGGCGTCAGTGTCGGCGTCGGTGTGGGGGTCGGCGTCAGTGTCGGCGTCGGTGTCGGCGTCGGCGTCGCGGCCGGCGGCTGGGTCGAAGCAGGCGTCAGGGTCGCGGTTGGCGAGTGGGCCGGCTGCGGGTCTGAAGGCGGGGAGGGGGTTGGCGTTGGCGTTGAAGTGGAAGCGGGGAGCGGGACGGCGGAAGCGTAGTCCGACCAGCCGGTGAGGGCCTGGCCGGCGTCGTCGAGAGCGCGGACGGCGTAGTAGTAGGTGACGCCGGGGGTGACGTCGTTGTGGGTAAAGTTTGTTGCGGTGATGGTGTCGCTGATGAATTGCCAGCCGGGGTCTTCGTTCCACCAGGTCCACAGTTCGTAACGGGCGGCGCGGGGGATTTCGGTCCAGCGCAGTTCGACTGCGCTTGCAGCGGGCTGGGCGGTGAGCTGGGGGCCGGCGGCGGTGGATTCCGCGCGAGCGTGCTGGGGCGCCGGCGTGGAAGTCGAGGTCGGGGTTGGCGTTGACGCGGCCAGCTGCGGCTGGGCAGCCGAGGCGGCGGGGATGGTTGCGGGGACATTTTGCGACCAGGCGCTGACGGGGTCGCCGGCGGCGTCGAGGGCGCGAACGGCGTAGTAGCAGGTGGCGCCGGGGGTGGTTTCGGTGTGCGTGAAGGCGGCCCCGGTGAGGGTGTCGCTGATGAGCTGCCAGCCGGTTTCCTCGTTCTTCCAGATCCAGAGTTCATAGCGGGCGACGCCGGGCATTTCGGTCCAGCGCAGCTCGACCGCGGCTGCGACGGGCTGGGCAGTGAGGGTGGGGGCGGGCAGAGCGGGTTCGGCGGTCTGTTGCTGGAGGTCGCGGGCGATGGGGTTGGGGGCGGCGGAGACGGCGGCGAAGGAGAGGGCCAGGGCGATGGCGACGGCAAGTGCAGCCGAGAGGGCGAGCGGGCGGATGCGCGATGGCGGCGTGGTCAGTGCGGGGCGTTCGGACGGCGGCATTGGAGGTCGTTCCGTAGACTCGGGGCCAAGGGTGCGTGCATATTACAACGCGCGTGCGGCGGGAGGCAAAGAGGGGCGGTGGTTAGTGGTCGGTGGTTAGTGGTCGGTTGAAGGGCAGGGGAACGGCGGGGGAATTGTTGGCTGTGGATTGCGCGGTGGGGGGCGAGGCCCTTAGTCGTGGACCCAGACGAGGGTGGCGTCGTTGGAGGTGGAGCGGAGCCAGGCGGTGGAGCCGTTCCAGTCGGGGAATGCCCAGTTGAAGAGCCATTCGGCGTCTTCGTTGGCGAGGTTGACACAGCCGCGGCTCATGGGGCTCCCGAAGTTGCTGTGCCAGTAGGCGCCGTGGAAGGCGTAGCCGTGGTAAAAGTACTGGACCCACCGGACGTTGGGCAGGCTGTAGTCGGTGCCGGCGTCGGGGTCGCCGCCGTCCATGGTCTGTGAAACGGTGCGTGCCCAGATGCGGAAGAGGCCGGTGACGGTGGGACTGCCGTCCTTGCCGGAGGAGATGAGGAACCGGTTTGCGAGCTGATCGCCAATCCAAGCGTAGAGCATTTGGTCGCCCAGGCTGACCTCGATCCATTTTTCGCCCCGGGCGCGGGCGCGGTCGACGTTCATGTGGAGGAGCGTAAGGCCGTTGTAGGTGACGGGGTTGCGGGAATCGCTCTCCGGCAGGTTGCGGTATTTGGCGGCGGCCTGCCTTGCGCGGTCTTCAAGGCGGATGCGGGGCGGGTCCAAGGAGGGGCCTGCGGTGGGGAGAGGGGGGAGCTGGTCGAGGGCGCGCGCGGGGGCTGTCAGGGGGCGGGGATTGCGCCAGGCGACGGTGGACAGGGCGCAGAGGAGGATGAGCGCGAGGGGGAAAAGCGGTTTTCGGGATTTCATGAGGGAACTCCGGCAGCGGATGAGTGCGATGAATTCGGTTATAAATCGGGGCGATACTTTGGAGAAGGATGATGAGGGCCCGATGATGAATGGATGAAGGGGCAGGGGAACTGCAGTGGTTAGTAGATAGTGGATAGTGGTTAGTTGAACGGCGGATGATCCGTGAAAAGGCGCGAAGAAAGAGGAAGGGCAGGGGAGCTGCGGGGGGTGGGCGGCGCGGTTACGCGCGGTGGTTTGGCCTGCGGGTTGTTTGGGCCGACGGATAGGCGGCGCGGAGGCGGACGCGCCGGGGGCAGGCGCAATGAATGCGATAAGGGCCGTGAGGACGGCCAGCGTTCGCCGGAAGATGGGCGCAACCATATCCTCCACCTACTCTGTGGTGAAAGTATGCGAGTTGGACAGATGAATTGACGGCTGCGGACGATTGATTTCCATATAAAGCGCAGCCAAGTATAAGACAAATTTACCGGACAGGCGGGGTATGGTCAATTTGCCGGCTGTATTGGGCAGGTATGGCCGCGCGGGTGGAAAGGCAGGGGGTAGGAGGGGACAAGGAGGGGTATCTAAATGCTTGAATTGGAGTGGAGGGGCGTTTGAAACGGGCCGTCGCTTCCGGCTGCGCGGCGGGCGGACGCGTAGCCGTCTTTGGTTGACGGGTGGCGGGCCGATGGGGGGCGAGTATTGAAAACGGTGGAGGAATGGAGCTGTTTCATTGGCATGGCGAAGGGGAAGGGGAAGGGCAGTGGTCGGTGGTCAGTGGTCAGCGGTTAGTTGAACGGCGGGTGATCCGCGAAGGGACGCGAAGTAGGGCGCGAAGAAGGGCGAACGGCGAACGGCTTTTGGTCCACGGAGGGGCGCGGAGGAAGGGCGGGTGATCGGCGAAGGGACGCGAAGGGCGGTGGTCGGTGGGTAGGGTTTGCGGGGTGGGGGGGTGCGGCCAAGAGCGCCCATGAGGAGGCGCCTACAGGGGGGTGGGAGGGAGGGCGCGGTTGGGTGGTATGTTCGGGATTTGGGGGGTGTTGGGGGTCAGGGGCGTTGCTGGCGGAGGCTGGCGAGCTTGGCTTGCAGGGCCTGATTCTGTTCTTCGACTCTTTTGGCCCGTTCCTCGGCCTGGCGGCGGGCGGCGGTTTCGGCTGCGGCCTGTTTTTCGGCCCTTTCGGCCCGTTCTTCAGCCTGGCGGCGGGCGGCGGTGAGGATTGCGGCCCGTTCTTTGGCCTGGTGGCGGGCAATCTCGGCTTTGAGGGCTTGCGTTATTTCTTCGGTCAGGCGGCGAGTTTCGGCTTCGGCGGCGGCCCGCTCCGTGGCTTTGGGAGCCGGTTCTTCGGCCAAGCGGCGGGCCTCTGCTGCGGCGGCGGCGCGTTCTTCCTCTTTTTGGACCCTGAGCGTTGAATCGAGGTAGCCGGGGATGACGTAGTCGGCGTAGATTTCGTCGATGGAAAGTTGCGCTATGGCGGGCTGTTTGAGCAGGTCTGCGCGGCGGAACTGGAAGCCTGGAAGGACGTGTGAACGGAGAATGCCGAGGGCGTCGGGCTCGATCTCCTCGTAGCGACGGTCGTCGGTGAGGCGGTAGAAGCGCATGTGGCGGTCTTCGGGGTCGAGGATGTAGTACTCTTTGACGCCGGCGATGGCGTAGCCTTTTTTCTTTTCGTGGGTATCGCGGCGCACTTCTTCGGGCGAGGCGTCTGAGATCTCTTCGACGCAGATGTCGCAGACGCCTTCGAAGGCGTACTGGCCGACTGCGCCCCACGGCGCGGGGTTGTCGTGCCGGATGACGCCGAGATCGGGCTTGTAGACGACATCCCACTCTCCTGACGGCTGGGCGGGATCGGGTACGGTCATGCTGACGCCGCAGTTGAGATGGATCAGGTCGGCGATGGGATAGGTCTCGGTGTAGAGGGAGATGAGTGAAAGGAACCAGTGATACTGTTTGATTTGGGGGTGGTTGGAGGGAGGTTTGGCCTGCAGAATGCCGTTGATCCATTCGTAGCTGACGTCGATGCGCGGGTAGGGGTTCTGGTACCACTTGGCCCAGTATTCTTCTTTGGTGACGCGGCGGCCATGGTCGGGCGCGAGGGGGTTGGCCGGGGAGGCGGATGTGGGCTGTTGCGGCGCTTTTGTCGACGTCATGGTTGCTCCACAGTGGATGGTGGTTCGTTTCAGGGGCGTTGTTGGCGGAGGCGGGCGAGCTCGGCTTGCAGGGCTTGATTCTCTTCTTCGGCTCTTTTGGCCTGTTCCTCGGCTTGGCGGCGGGCGGCGGCTTCGGCTGCGGCCTGTTGTTCGGCCTGGCGGCGGGCGGCGGCTTCGGCTGCGGCCTGTTGTTCGGCCTGGCGGCGGGCTGCGGCTTCGGCTGCGGCCTGTTGTTCGGCCTGGCGGCGGGCGGCGGCTTCGGCTGCGGCCTGCTGTTCGGCCCTTTCGGCTCTGTGAACAGAATCCAGATGGCCGGGTGTGACGTAGTCTGCGTAGACTTCGTCCAAGGAGAGGGCTTTCTGTCCAGGCTTTCTGAGCAGGTCGGCGCGGCGGAAGCGGAAGCCGGGCAGGACGCGCGAATGGAGCACGCCCGCGGCGTCAGGCTGGATCTCGATGTAGCGCCCGTCGCTTGTCAGACGAAGAAAATGCATGTGCCGGTCGCTGGGGTCGAGAATGAAGTATTCCTGCACGCCGGCGCGGGCGTAGCCGCTCCTCTTCTCCTCTGTGTCCCGCCGCACTTCGGCCTGCGTCGAATCGGAAACCGCTTCCACGATCAGGTCACATATTCCTTCATAGGCGCGCTGTCCACTCGCGCCCCACGAGGCAGGGTTGTCATTCAGGACGATGCCAAGGTCCGGCTTGTAGACGACTTCCCACTTTCCCGACGGCTCATCGACATCCAAGATCGTCATGCTAACGCCGGTTTCCAGATCGATCACTGTGGCGATGGGATTGACCTCAAGAAAGTGGCCAAGGAGCTGGCTGAACCAGCGATACAGCATGATTTGGGGGTAATCGGGCAAGGGTTTGGCCTCCAGGATGCCGGTGTTCCATTCGTAGCTGACGTCGAGGTCGGGGTAGGGGTTTTCGTACCATCTGGCCCAGTATTCTTCTTTGGTGACGCGGCGGCCATGGTCGGGCGCGAGGGGGTTGGGATGGGCCGGGGCTGCCCGGTCCTGGGGCACGTTTTGCGGCGGTTTGATGGATTGCATGTTCGCTCCTGGGGCAGTACGAACGGCGGCGGGGGGATCGGGTATGTGTGGGGATTATAGCACGGCGAGGGGGATAGTGGATAGTGGATAGTGGATAGTGGTCAGTTGAACGGCGGGGGATTGTCTGAACGGGGATTTGGGGGGATGCAGGGGATTTGGGGGATGGCTGGACGAGGCGTTTGGGTGGACAGGGGAGAAGGGCAGGGGAAGGGCAGAAGGCAGTGGTTAGTGGATAGTGGTTAGTGGTTAGTGGATAGTTGAACGACGGGTGATCGGCAGAGGGTGGGGGGCGGTGGGTAGGGTTTGCGGGGTGTGTACGGGATTGAGGGGAGGGGTGTTGGGGGTCAGGGGCGTTGCCGGCGGAGGCAGGCGAGCTTGGCTTGCAGGGCTTGGGCCTGTTCCTCGGCTTGGCGGCGGGCGGCACCTTCGGCTGCGCCGGCGCACGGATTTCGCCACGTCGGCCTGTCTGGCTTGTCGGCTGCGTGCTCCGGCGTGTGTCTCTTCCTGGCCTTCTAGCGCCTCTTTTTGCGGTCCAATACGAACATTATAGCTGGACCAGTACTCTTGTGGGGGCAGTTAAGCAAGGTAATCGTTTATTGAATCCGCATTTGGCGCAATCGATTATAGACAATGGTCCAAAGTCATGTTCCGGCGCCAAGAAATGATGATTGCTACAATAATGACAGGGTGAATCTGCCTCTTTTAGGTCTTGCAAATGTTCCCGGCAGTTCTGTGTAAACGTCCGAAAGGCCTGTCGCTCCATGCCAATCAGGCATTCTGTGTTCTGTTGTCATGTTAGCCTGCAAATGAAAGGATTGCTTGCCATAGCAATGAGGTCTGAACAATCATTGCCAGTAGTATGGATATGGCAAAGCCGACGATCCATCTAATGATTCGATTCTCCGATCTGGCTATGTCCTCTTTTGTTGCCAGGTGCTCGTAAGCGCCTTTGAGTTCATTTGCCTTTCCCGTTACGTCGTTGACCCTATCTTCAAGTCTCTCAAAACGTTCTGATGTGACAGCCATAGGTAACTCCTTTCAAGAGAGAGGATACCATGAAGGCCGGTTCGTGTAAATGGTGGATAGTGATCAGTGGATAGTGGATAGTGGATAGTGGTCAGTTGAACGGCGGGTGATTGTCTGAACGGGGATTTGGGGGGATTTTGGGGATTTGGGGGATGGCTGGACGAGGGGTTTGGGGCGAGCGGCAGGGGAAGGGCAGAAGGCAGTGGTCAGTGGTCAGTGGTCAGTGGTCAGTGGTCAGTGGTCAGTGGTCAGTGGTCAGTGGTCAGTGGTCAGTGGTCAGTGGTCAGTTGAACGGCGGGTGATCCGCGAAGGGGCGCGAAGAAAGGCGAAGGGCGAGGGGCGGGCAGGTGGGGGAGGGGTGGTTATTGGTTGGGGTTGGGGGGTGGGTCGATGGCGGGGAGGTCGGGGATGGGGATGGTGGTTTGGACGAGGGTTGCGAAGATCCAGGCGGGGCCGTTGGGGGTTTGGAGCTGGAGCCAGTCGCCGGCCTGGTTGCGGCCGAGGAGGGCGGCCGTCTGGTCCTGGTAGAGGCCGCCGACGACGGGGTAGTCGGTGCCGGGGCCGGTGCGCAGGTTGGCGCCCTCGACGATGACGGTGAGGGCGGGGCCGGTTATTTCGGGGGCGGCGGGCGTTTCGGAGGCGGATGGGTCGTCAGCGGCAGGGTCAGCGGCAGGGTCAGCTGCAGGGTCGGCGGCGGCGGTGTCAGCGGCGGCTGGGCTGGTGGGGGCGGGGGTTGGTGTGAGCCGGGCGATGACGGTGGCGACGGGCTCCTGGGGCAGGCTGGCCTGGGCGATCAGGGTGGCGACGACGGCGGGGCCGAGGGATTCGTCGACGGTTTCGAGGTCGGCGACGTCGCCGAAGAGGCGGACCTGGGCGGCGGGCACCCAGCCGGCGGCTCCGTTGGCGAGGTAGGCGGCGAACCAGGCGCGGTCGGCGGAACGGCCGGTGATGGTGAGAGTTGCGCCGAGCTGGAGGTTGGCGGTGATTGCGCCGCCGGGCGCGTTGTAGAGGGCTCCGCCGCCGGACAGAATGCCGAGGGCGGTTGGGCGCTCGAAAACTCTGAGGCTGGCGTAGGTGTCGAGAAGGGAAGCAGGTGTCGGGGACGCGGGGTCCGGGGTCACGGGGGACTGCGGGGACTGTGTCGTCTGCTGGGCGAGGCGGGTGCGGAGGGATTGGGCATCCTGGTTGGTGGTCTGGTTGGCGGTCTGCGTGGCGGAGCCGGTCTGTGCGGGCGCGCCGAAGTCGGGGGTGGGCTGGGCGATGCGGGTGCCTGGGGGCAGGGGCGTGGGTTCGCTGGGGCGGCGTCCGCAGGAGGCGAGGAGGAGGAGGAGGAGGAGGCAGTGGATAGTGGTTCGTGGATAGTGGATAGTGGTTCGTGACCCGGCTGGGGGAGGGGATGGGTTATTCATAGCGGAGGGCGTCGATGGGGTTGAGACGGCTGGCGCGGTAGGCGGGGTAGATGCCGAAGAAGAGGCCGACGGCCATGGAGAAGAGGATGGCGATTGCGATGGCGTCAAGGCCGACGACGGCGCTGAAGTTGTCGACGAAGGAGGTGGCGGCGACGGCTCCGCCGGCGCCGAGGACGATGCCGAGCAGGCCGCCGATGAGGGCGAGGGTGACGGCTTCGATGAGGAACTGGCTGAGGACGTTGCGGCGTTTTGCGCCGACGGCTTTGCGGAGCCCGATTTCGCGGGTGCGTTCGGTGACGCTGACGAGCATGATGTTCATGATGCCGATGCCGCCGACGACGAGGCTGATGAAGGCGATGGCGCTGAGGAAGAGGGTCATGGCGCTGAGGATGTCGCCGAAGATGGCGAGAAGGTCGGACTGGTTGATGACGACGAAGTCGTCTTCGCCGCGGAAGGCGATGTTGTGGCGTTCGCGCAGCAGGTCGGTGATCTGCTGTTGGGCGGCTTCCATGCGGTCTTCGGAGATGACGGAGGCGTAGATGAGGGAGACCTGGTATTCGCCGCTGACTGTGCGGAGTCGGAAGAGGCGGTCCTGGACGGTGGTGAGGGGGATGAAGATCATTTCGTCGAGGTTAGCTCCGCCGACGCCGGCGCCGCGTTCTTCCATGACGCCGATGACGCGGAAGAGGATGTTGTTGACGCGGATGGTCTGGTCGATCGGGTCTTCGTAGGGTTCGAAGAGCCTGCCGAAGACGTCTGAGCCGATGACGACGACGCGGCTGCGCTCTTCGACGTCGGCATCGGTGATGAAGGAGCCGATGGCGGCTTCGCCGGAGAGGGCGTCCTGGTAGGAGGCGGTGACGCCGCTGACGGAGACGTCCATATCATTGCCGGCGCGGGCGATGAGGGCGTTGCCGCTCACTTGGGGGGCGACGGCGATGACGTCGGGGACGCGCAGGGGGTTGTTGATGGCGTGGCTGTCGGCGAGGGTGAGGACGCCGCGTTCACGGCCGCGTTCGCTGGGGGGGCCTTCGCTGAGCTGGCCGGGGAAGACGTAGAGGAGGTTGGTGCCGAGGCTGGTGAACTGGTCGACGAAGAATTTTTCGACGCCGCGGCCGATGCTCATGAGCGCGATGACGGCGCTGACGCCGATGATGATGCCGAGCATGGTGAGGGCGGAGCGCAGTTTGTTGGCTGCGAGGGCGAGCATGGCGACGCGTGTGGATTCGAAGAGATTCATTGTTTATGTCCTACTCAGGATCGTTCCCGGCGCAGTCGGGCCAGTTCGGCTTCCAAGGCCAGCACCCGTTTTTCCGCCTGCTCGGCCCTGTTGACGGCGGCCTTATAAGCGGGTATGACGTAGGCGGAATAGACTTCATCCAACCCCAACTTCTCCAGGTCCCGCAGCCGCCGCAGATCCTCATGCCGGAATCGGAAGCCGGGCAGAACCTCCGAGTGGATTACGCCGCCGGCGTCGGGCCGAATGTCAACGTACATGCCTTGCTGGGCAAGACGGTAGAAACGCATGTTGCCGCCGCCAGGGTCGAGAATCGTGTACTCTTTCACACCTGCCAGGGCGTAGTCCCGCTTCTTTTCTTCCGTGTCGCGGCGCACTTCGGCCGGCGAGGAGTCGGACAGGAATTCAACAACGGCGTCGCAGACCCCTGCATAGGAGCGCTGGTCAATACGCCCCCAAGGGACGGGGTTGGAATGCAGTATAACGCCGATATCGGGCTTGCGCACGGCCTGGCGCGTCCCGGACGGTTCGGCCGCGTCTTCAATTGTCAGCAGAAAGCCGGTCTCCACATTAATCAGGTCTGCGATTTTGTTGGTGGCCAAGTAGCGGCGCAGCAGTTCGAAGAACCAACCGCCGAGGGCGAGTTGAGGCTTATTCGCCGAGGGCTTTGCCTCCAATTTGCCGTTGTTCCATTCATAGCTGACATCGATGTCGGGGTAGGGATTCTCGTACCACGCGGCCCAGTATTCCTCTAAGGTGACATAGCGGCCGTCATCGGGCGCGCAGCGTTGGGCAGGCTCCATCGGAGGGGGGCCGGAGGTTTTGACCGGGTCGCGTGCCGGCGCGCCGGCCGTTGCGCGGGCGGATCCGTGCGATTGGGCTGGATTCGCTCTTGTTTGCGGCGTGTCAGGCGGCGCTTCTGTCGGTTCCATGCCCTCTCCTCAAATCGCTTAAGTGCAATACGGGAAAAAGAGTCTTCAAAAGGATCGCGCGTCAAGGGCGGTCAAACGGCAGGCTTTCGAGCACCTGGCTGGAAGGCGCGCTGTCGATTTCGGGCGAAGCGCGCTCGTCGCGTTCGATGCGGCCGTCGCGGAAGTGGATGACGCGGCTGCAGTATTCGGCGATTTCGGGGTCGTGCGTGACGAAGACGATGGTGATTCCCTGTTCGCGGTTGAGGCGCTGGAGGAGGTCCATGATTTCGTCGCTGGTTTTTGTATCGAGATTGCCGGTGGGCTCGTCGGCGAGGATGAGCTTGGGCTGGTTGATGAGGGCGCGGGCGATGGCGACGCGCTGCTGCTGTCCGCCGGAGAGTTCGTTGGGTTTGTGATCGCGGCGGTCGTCGAGGCCGACGAGGTGGAGGGCCTGGGCGGCGCGCTGGTGGCGGTCGCGGCCGCTGATGCCGGCGTAGAGGAGGGGGAGCTCGACGTTGGCCTGGGCGGTGGTGCGGGGGAGGAGGTTGAAGCTTTGGAAGACGAAGCCGATCTTGAGGCTGCGGATCTCGGCGAGGCTGTTGTCGTCGAGGATGCCGACGTCGGCGCCGTCGAGGCGGTAGAGGCCGGTGGTGGGCACGTCGAGGCAGCCGATGATGTTCATGAGGGTGGATTTGCCGCTGCCGCTGGGGCCCATGACGGCGACCATTTCGCCGAAGCCGATGGTGAGGTCTACGCCGCGCAGGGCGTGCACTTGCATGTCGCCCATTGTGTAGACTTTGGTGAGTTCGAGGGCTTCGATGACGGGATGCGCGCCGGCGGGGGGATCGGAGCCGTTGGGTGATGGGTTGTCTGAGTCAGAGAAGCGTTTGAACATGAGGGGCTGTTTTTTGTTTCTCGTTTTTCGTGGCTGGCGGCTGCGTGAATGGTCTTGGTGAAAATCATATTGTCCACGGACGGGCACGGAGCGTTTCTTTCCTTATATATAGGGGCCGGAAGGAGCTGGTCGTCTGGTCAGGGTCTATTTTGGGTATATTGCGGTTTGTGTCAAGGGCGGTTAGTTGCCGCCGAAGATGGCGCTGCGCAGCTGGTCTTCGCTGCTGGAGCGGATCAGCGCGATCTGGTCTTCGTCGCTGAGGCCGGCGAGGATCTGGGTGAAGCGGTCGTTGCGCAGGCCCATTTCGACCTCCTGGAGGGAGGGGACGTCGTTGATGATTTTCTGGACGAAGGCGCGGCCGGATTCGCGGTCGAGCTGGATGAAGCGGTTGGGGACGCGGAGGATGTTATCGACCTGGGCGGTGGTGATGATGGCGGTGGCGCTCATGCCGGCGCGCAGTTGGGCGTCTGTGGATTCGGGCACGATTTCGACTTCGTAGGCGACGACGCCGCCGACGTCGCGGGCGGTGGGCGAGACCTTGGTGACCTGGCCGGTGATGTCGGCGTCGGGCAGGGCGTCGAGGCTGAGGCGGACGATCTGCCCGATCTGGACCTGGCGGACGTCGAGCTCGTCGACGAGGACGGTCATGTGGAAGCTGACGAGGTCGGTGAGGACGATGGCGGGCAGCGCGCCGCCGCCGTAGAGCTCGCCCTGGCGCAGGTTGACCTGGCTGACGACGCTGTTGATGGGGGCGTAGAGCATGGCGTTGTTGAGGGTGATCTCGGCCTGCTGCTTGCTGAGCTCGGCCTGGCGGACCTGGGCGCGGGCGATTTCGAGGTCCTCGGCGGGGGCGCCTTCAAGGAGCGCTTCGAGGGCGTCCTGGGCGACGAGCAGGTTGCTGCGCGCCTGGCGGACGCCGAGCTCGGCCTGGGCGATCTGGGCGAGGGCGGCGGCGATCTGGGCTTCATCCGCGCCCTTCTGCGTGAGCGCGAGCTGGGCCTGCGCGACTTCGAGGGCGATGGTGTTCTGTTCGAGCTGGACGGCCTGGGGCGAGGCGCCGGCGTCGGGGAAGTTCTTGA
>JAJEBF010000053.1 GCA_022824025.1 Caldilineaceae bacterium | reverse complement strand
AACGCACTGAAATCAGCCATCCCACGCAGCGCCAACACCTTCGTGATCGCCGCCGTCAGCGTCGTCTTCCCGTGATCCACATGTCCGATCGTCCCCACGTTCACATGGGGCTTGTTCCTCTCAAATACTGCCTTCGCCATTCTTTCTCTCCTGACTGTTTCGCATCTCTACTGTGCAAAATCAAGCAGCCTCGCAACGAAGCCGTAAAATTCTCTTCCATCTACACACGCTCAGGCCGTTCCCTGGCCACCCGCCCGCCAGGCCGGCAAGCCTCCCGGTCGCGCCGGGCTTTCGCATTTGCGCCGCTCCCAAGCGGAAATCACCCGAACGATACGGTCGGCAACACAGACGCTGCCTTTGCAACCTGAACAGTATACGAAATGTCCTGACGGTTGACAAGTCTCGACATAACCGAAACAACCTACCTGAATGCAGCGGCCGCGCCCGACTCAGGCAAATTCCCGTCGCAGGGCGCCGACGTCCGCCTTCTGGGTCGTCGGCTGATAACTGTCGAACTGCATCGTAAAGGTGCCGCGCCCACTGGTGATCGAGCGCAGTTTCGTCGCATACCCGAACATCTCCCCCAGCGGCACGACAGACTGCACCGCCGTAACCTTGTTGTTGTGGGGCGTCATTCCCTCTATCTGCCCGCGCCGGCTGGAAAGGTCGCCCACAATATCGCCGACATACTCCTCCGGCACGACCGCCTCCACCATCATGATCGGCTCCAGCAAGACCGGGCCTGCCTTCGTCATCCCCTCCTTGAACGCCATCGAACCGGCTATCTTGAAGGCGATTTCACTGGAATCCACCTCATGAAAACTGCCGTCCACCAGCGCCGCCCGAACATCCACCACCGGGTAACCCGACAGAACGCCGCTCTCCATGGCCTCTTCAATGCCCTTGCGGACAGCGGGGATGTACTCTCTGGGAACAGCGCCGCCAACGATTTTGTCCTCAAATTCGAAGCCCTTGCCCTCTTCATTCGGCTCCAACTCGATCCAGACATGGCCATACTGTCCCCGACCGCCGGTCTGGCGAACGAACCGTCCCTCTGCCCGCGTCGCCCGGGTGATCGTCTCACGATAGGCCACCTGCGGACGGCCTTCATTGCACTGCACGCGGAACTCTCTCTTCAGCCGGTCCACGATAATCTGCAGGTGCAGCTCACCCATCCCGCTGATGATCGTCTGCCCCGTCTGATCGTCGTACCGTACCTGGAAGGTCGGGTCCTCTTCGGCCAGCTTCAAGAGGCCGTCGGCCATCTTGTCCTGATCAGCCTTGGACTTCGGCTCAACCGCGATTCCAATCACCGGGGCCGGAAACTCGATCGTTTCCAACAGAATCTCGTTGTCTCTGTCGCTGAGCGTCTCACCGGTCAGGCTCTGCTTGAGGCCGACAATCGCAGCAATGTCGCCGGCGCGGCACTCTTCAATCTCTTCCCGCTTGTCAGCATGCATCTGCAACAGCCGCCCAATTCGTTCCCGCCGCCCTTTGTTGGCATTGTAGGCCATACTCCCCGACGACAACGTGCCCGAATAAACGCGTACGTAGGCCAGACGGCCGACAAAAGGATCGGTCACGATCTTGAACACAAGCGCAGAAAACGGCTCATCCGGATCGGCGAACCGGATCTTCTCTTCTTCGGTCTTGGGGTCCAGGCCAACAACTGGCGGCACATCCAGCGGGCTGGGCAGATAGCGAACGATCGCATCCAATAAAGGTTGCACCCCTTTGTTCTTGAGGGCCGAGCCGCACAGTATCGGCACCACGTCATTGCCTATGACGGCACTGCGCAAAGCCTTGATCAACTGCTCGTTTGTGATCTCTTCGCCCTCCAGATAAAGTAGCGTCAACTCATCATCGGTTTCGGCAATCCGCTCGATCATGGCCGCGCGCGCCGCCTCCGCCGCATCTCGCAACGTCTCCGGAATCTCCTCAGCCTCAGGCGTCGCGCCCAGCGCATCGCTGTACCGCAGCGCCTTCATCGTAAAAAGGTCGATGACCCCCTGGAATTCCTCCTCCGCGCCCCAAGGCAGTTGAATGGGCAGTGGGTCGGCCCCGAGCCGGTCGACAATCATACCCACCGTCCGATCAAAGTCGGCTCCCACACGGTCCATCTTGTTCACAAAACAGATGCGGGGCACCTGATAGGTATCCGCCTGCCGCCAAACCGTTTCCGATTGCGGCTCAACACCCGCAACCGCGTCGAATACGACGACACCGCCATCCAGCACGCGCAAACTGCGCTGCACCTCGGCCGTAAAATCAATATGGCCCGGTGTGTCAATGATATTGATCTGGACTTCCTCACCGTTCCGACTGTCTACCCAATTGGCCGTAATCGCAGCAGCGGTAATGGTAATCCCGCGTTCCCGCTCCTGCGCCATCCAATCGGTGACAGCCGTCCCCTCATGCACCTCGCCCATACGGTGTATACGACCCGAATAGAACAGAATCCGTTCCGTGGTCGTCGTCTTGCCGGCGTCGATATGGGCAATAATTCCAATATTGCGAATCTTATCTAATGATACCTGACTCATCTAATTCACCTGATCTTGTCCTGTTTGCCAGCGCCATTTCCCTATCGACCAGGAGCGCATCCAACTGTCGCGCCCCAATCACATAGAGGATCCAACCTGCTTTACGGCAACATTGCGTTCACCATGCTCTCTGTCCATGCTCCATTCAACATGCGTGATACACATGGTTGCACGCCATTCTTCGGCCGGAAGCCGCCCCTCACTGCAGGTTGCCGCCACCGCCCGCGCCCCTGTATGTCACACCGCCCCCTGACATACAGACGACGCAACCGTCTCACAGGCACCGGAATCCCCCGCGCCGCTCCGAGCAGTGCCGCCGGCACTCTGTTCCTCCGGCAACCTGCTTACCCGGCAGCGCTGAACTCCGCTCAGCAGTCCGCTGAGCGTGGTGCAACATCATCCTGTGGCTCGAATGCGCCGTGTTTAGTTCAGTTCAGAAGAAAATCCCACCCCGCAAGGGCCGGATCTCTTCATAGCTGTGCCCGGCATGCACGCCGGACACATCAGAAAAACCAACTCGTTCGTCTGTGCTGCCATGACAGGGCCGTCGATATGGAGCCGCTGCCACCAAGTCCCTGCGCCTATCGCCTTCTGGCAAAATGGGCGAAGGCCTGATTGGCCTCTGCCATCCGGTGCGTTTCTTCACGCCGGCGAACAGTCTGTCCTTCGCCGCGCGCCGTGTCCAGCAGTTCATTCGCCAATCGCGCGGCCATGTTGCGGCCGCCCCGCCCCCTGGCATTCTGAATCAGCCAGCGCATCGCCAGCGCCTGACGCCGGTCAGGGCGAATCTCCATCGGCACCTGATATGTGGCGCCGCCAACTCGCTGGGGCTTCACCTCCACCAGAGGCGTGGCATTTCTCAGCGCCTCTTCGAAAACTTCCAGCGGCGGCCGATTGGTGCGTTCCGCGATCGTATCCAGCGCGGTATACACAATTCTGGCGGCCAGACTCTTCTTGCCCCGTTCCATCAGATTATTGATGAACTTCGCCAGCACAACACTATTGTGCCGGGGATCGGGCGTAACTTTTCTCTTCTCAGCCCGGTTTCTTCGCGGCATTCTAACTCCATCCTTATAGATCGCGCCTGCGCACACCTCTTTAGCAAGACGAACACGCCCCGTCCTGCCTCCACATAGTCGGCGCCTTAACGCGGTTTCTTGGTACCGTATTTGCTGCGGCTTCGTTTTCGGTCATCAACACCGGTGCTGTCCAGCGCGCCCCGCACAATATGATAGCGCACGCCGGGCAAATCCCGTACCCGACCACCGCGCACCAGAACCACACTGTGCTCCTGCAGGTTATGCCCCTCGCCCGGTATATAGGCCGTCACTTCCACGCCATTCGTAAGACGCACACGCGCGACCTTGCGCAGAGCGGAATTCGGCTTCTTCGGCGTTGTCGTTCGCACCTGGGTACACACACCCCGCTTCTGGGGATTGCCCTGCTTGACCTTCTTCGTGCGGCCGGTCAACGTGTTCTGCGTGAAACGCAAGGCTGGCGCGGTCTCTTTCTTCGGCTTGCTCTTACGACCCTTTCGGACCAGTTGATTTATCGTCGGCAAATGCTTCCTCCCTGATGGTCTCCGTAAGCCCACGAAAAGACAGTAGTCTACTATATCATAACCGGCCCACTGAAAGCAAATCGCGGACCAATGCGCCACCAATGCGGATGCCGTCCAAAATGGGCCTTCTCAGGAGAAGCGGGCCGCCCCACACGAACCACTGACCACTGCCGTTCCAACCACTGCAACGCGCGAATGCGCCCAATCTGCCCGCAAAAAGGGGCGTGGAAGAATAGCCTCTTCCACGCCCCTTTTCTACTTACTTCACTGCATGCCTATCCAAATCTAGCCCAGATCGACGTTTATCTCTTCGCTTTCCTCGTCCTTCAAGTTGTTCAAGTCGAAGTCGAGCTCTTCCTCCTCGCCGTTGCCGCCAAACCCCGACAGCATCCCCAGCGGGCCGATGCCCATTTCCGCCAAACCGGAGAGATCGGCCATGTCCAGCTCAGGATCGTCCAGATCGAATTCGAGTTCGCTCAATCCTCCGTCAGCGACTTCGGTCTGTTCGGCCAGCTGTTCAGCGACCTGCCGCTTCTCTTCTTCCCACATCTGCCGCGTGCGGAAGCCCGAGCCGACCGGAATCAGCTTGCCGATGATGACATTCTCCTTCAGGCCGCGCAACTCGTCCCGTTGTCCTTGCACGGCGGCATCCGTCAGCACGCGCGTGGTCTCCTGGAAACTGGCCGCAGCCAGGAAACTCTCGGTATTCAAGGCCGCCTTCGTCAACCCCAGCACGACCGGCTCAGCCTTCGCCGGGCGGTGTTCGCGGGCGATTGTCTTGTTGTTCTCATCCTCGAATTGGAAACGATCCACCAGCTCGCCCGGCAAGAATTCGGTGTCACCCGTCACCCGGATCATCACCCGCCGCAGCAACTGACGCAAAATCACCTCGATGTGCTTGTCGTGAATGGCGACGCCCTGGCTGCGATATACCTGCTGCACCTGCTCCAACAGGTATAGCTGGCACGCCTCCCGCCCCTGAATCCGCAAGATCTCGCGTGGATTCTTGGAGCCTTCGGTCAACTGCTCGCCTGCCGCAACCTCCTCGCCTTTCGCCACGCGCAACCGGGCATTCGCCGGAATATCGGTCTCCCAGACCAGGTTGTCCTCTTGACGGATGATCACCTGACCGTTTTCAGCAAAGATCTGGCCCTCCATTCCTGCCAGGAGTCCCTGATCGTCCCCGTTGCGCGCAATCACCGTATCTTCCTGCACCCGGTCATCGGAATCGACCATCAACTCATAGCCCTCGGGGATCGCGATTTCCCGCCGCCTGAGCTCTGTGCGGCTGACTTTCAGCATCCGCTGATCGCCTTCCCACCAGATGTCTACCTTGCCGTCGATTTCACTGATGACAGCTTCGCCTTTGGGGTTCCGCACCTCGAAAAGCTCCTCGACGCGGGGCAAACCCTGCGTGATGTCATCACTGCCGGCCACACCGCCGGTGTGGAACGTGCGCAAAGTGAGCTGCGTGCCCGGCTCGCCAATCGACTGCGCCGCAATAATTCCGACCGCTTCGCCCTGCTCGACCGTCCCTCCCCGCGCCAGGTCCGTGCCATAGCATTTCTTGCACAGGCCAAAGCGGGATTCGCACGTCAGCGGGCTATAGACAAGCGCTCTTTCGACGCCATACCGTTCTATCGTTGCCAGGGCAGCCTCATCGATCACCGTACCGCGTTCCAGCAGCGGTTCATCAGCATCCGGCGGGATGATCGCGGCGGCCAGCGTGCGCGTCGCCACTCGGTCGGCAAAGCTCTCACCCATCGCCCTTGAACTTTCGGCATCAATCCAGATGCCGGCATTGGTGCCGCAATCGTCTTCGGTCACAATCACATCCTGGGCCACGTCCACCAGGCGCCGGGTCAGATAGCCTGCGTCTGCAGTGCGCAGCGCTGTATCCGCCAGCCCTTTGCGGCCGCCGTGCGTGCTCAGGAAATACTCCAGCGCCGTCAACCCTTCGCGGAAATTGGAGCGGATCGGCAGAGGAATGATGCGCCCGTTCGGACCGGCAATCAGGCCGCGCATGCCAGCCAGCTGCCGCACCGTATTGACGCCCCCCTTGGTCGAACCGGAGTGGGCCATCGCGCCGAGCCCTTCCAGCGGGCTGAGCAGTTTACGCACCTCAGCCGTCACTTCGTCTGCAGCCCGCGTCCACAGCTCAACCGTCTTTTCGTACAGCTCTTCCTCCGTGATCAGACCGCGCCGGTACTGACGTTCAGCCGCAGCGACCTCTTCCGAGGTGCGCTCAACAATGCTGTCCTTTTCCTGCGGAACCTGAATATCGCTGACCGCAATTGTAATGCCCGACCTGGTGGCGTATTCGAAACCCAAATCCTTGATATTGTCTACAGTGTCAGCTGTCACCTCCCGGCCCAGGTGCTTGTAACAGAGGTCAATAACCTCATTGACACCTTTCTTGTCGAGAAGCTTGTTGACGAACCAGAGCTCCTCCGGCAGGGCCCGGTTGAAGATGATTCGCCCAATCGTTGTTCGAATAATTCGATCCTGCGGCCAATCGGCTCCCAACAGATTCAGCTTGCGCAGAGCGTCCCGCACCTCGTTCATGGCGGCCAGCCCAAAGGCCTGGATCTCCTGGACCATATGGCGTTCGCCTTGAGCGTAGATGTCCATCAACTTGCCCACGGTTGCGATGCCGTGCTCCTGCAGGGCCTCCATCACCCGGTCGCTTACCTCCATCGACTCGATCGGCTGCACGTCGAAACTCGTCGTAAAACGCGCCCGAATCGAATCCCGCAACTTGATATGACCCAGGCTGAAGATATACTCCGCTTCCTCCATCGAGCTGAATATCGGCAGCTCGGCGTCGGGTGTCGACTCGTTCTCCTCCGTGGTCAGATAGTAAACACCCATCACCATGTCTTTGGAAGGCCCCACGATCGGTTCACCACTGCTGGGCTTCAGCAGATTCTGGCTGGAGAGCATCAGCTGCCGCGCTTCATCTACCGCAGATTGGCTCAGCGGCACATGCACAGCCATCTGATCACCGTCAAAATCCGCATTGAACGCATCGCAGACCAGCGGGTGCAACTGAATCGCGCTTCCTTCCACCAGCGTTACTTCAAATGCCTGAATGCCCAGGCGATGCAGCGTCGGCGCCCGATTCAGCAGCACCGGCCGTTCCCTGCAAATCTCCTCCAGTTCATCCCACACCTCGGACTGCTGGCGATCAACCATCCGCTTGGCGCTCTTGATGTTATGCGCATAGTTGTCCTCCACCAGGCGGCGCATGACGAAGGGCTTAAAGAGCTCCAATGCCATCTTCTTCGGCAGGCCGCACTGGTGCAGTTTCAGCGTGGGCCCAATGACAATGACTGAACGGCCGGAATAGTCGACGCGTTTCCCCAGCAGGTTGCGGCGGAAACGGCCCTGCTTGCCCTTGAGCATATCGCTCAGGCTCTTAAGCTTGCGCTTGCCGCTGCGGCTGACCGCCCGGCCGCGCCGCCCGTTGTCGATGAGGCTGTCGACCGCCTCCTGCAACATGCGCTTCTCATTGCGCACAATTACATCCGGCGCCCCAAGGTCAAGCAGCCGCTTGAGACGGTTGTTTCGGTTGATAACCCGCCGGTACAGATCGTTCAGATCGCTGGTCGCGAAGCGTCCGCCGTCCAACTGCACCATCGGGCGCAGCTCCGGCGGGATCACCGGCAATATTGTCAGCACCATCCACTCGGGCCGGTTGCCGCTCTTGCGGAAATTCTCCACAACCCGCAGACGTTTGGCCGCCTTCTTGCGCCGCTGCTTGCTCCTTGTGGTAAGAATCTCCTCCCGCAACTCCTTTGCCAGCGTGTCCAGATTCACCTTGGCGACAATATCGCGGATCGCCTCCGCCCCCATTCCGGCCTTGAAAATGTTGCCCCACCGATCGGCCAGCTCGCGATAGCGGGTCTCGGTCAGAAGCTGCATCGCGTGCATGCTCTTCAACTCGTTCAACTGCTCTTCCGCCGCAGTCTCCAGCCGTCCCCGCCTCTCGGCCACATCCTCGCGCAGCTTTTCCAGCAACGCCTCCAATTCCTGGCGCACATGTGTCTGCTTGGCCTGAATCAGAGTGCGAATATCCGACTTTTCCTCATCAGATTCAAACTGAAGCGAATCCAGACGCTCCTGCACATGATCGTTGACAAGCCGTTCAAGATCAGAGGTCACGGTCTGATTTGCCGAAATGATCGCGTCATCCACCCAATCCAGACGCTTATCTTCCCCGGCTTTCCTGCCGACCCGGCCCGAAATCCAATCCTGAATCCGCTGGGCCTGGCTGATCGCTTCCGAGGACGACCGGTTGATTCGCTCATCCAGCCTGGCAATCTGCGACTGCTCGTCCTCGTCCAACTCATTGAGCTGGCTCTGCGCACTGGCCTCTACGGCGTCAATCTGTTCCTGCGCCTCATTCTCTAAACGGGCAATCCCCATCTGCACCTCTTTTTCAAGGCGCTGAATGGCCCGGCCGCGCGCATCTTCGTTCACCCCGGTAATGATGAACTGCGCAAAATACAGGACCCGCTCCAAATGGCGGGGGCTGATGTTCAAGAGCAACCCCAGATGGCTGGGAACGCCCTTCACATACCAAATATGACTGACCGGCGATGCCAGTTGGATATGGCCCATCCGCTCGCGGCGTACACGCTGCGGCGCGACTTCCACACCGCATTTGTCGCAGACAATGCCCTTATAGCGGACGCGCTTGTACTTGCCGCAGGAGCACTCCCAATCCTTCTGCGGCCCAAAAATCCGTTCGCAAAACAGACCGTCCCGTTCCGGCCGCAGTGTACGATAGTTTATCGTCTCCGGCTTCGTTACTTCGCCAAAACTCCATTCGTCAATCTGATCCGGGGAGGCAAGAGAGATGCGAATTGCGTCAAAATCTCGTACTTCCATTTTGGCTCCTTTGCGGTTCGCCCGCCGCCTCATGCACACAAAATGCATTCAGCGGCGGCATCGCTTTGGTCGGTGACTTCACAGGCCACCGGGCGCTGTACACGACTCGCCCGTTGCCAGGTTCGCAGGCAGTGCGGTCGGCGGCGGCCTCGGCTGGCGTCGCCCTACTCGCTGCTGCGACTCATCGGGCTGGGTACGTTCAGGCTGAAACCGAGATGCGGCAAACGATCCTCGACCTCATCTTTGCCCAGTTGTATCACTTCATTCTTATCGTTGATCACTTCAATCGAAAGGGCCAGACTCTGCAACTCTTTCACCAGCACCCGGAAACTCTCCGGCACACCAGGGCTCTGGATCTCATCGCCCTTTACAATCGCCTCATACGTCTTCACGCGGCCCGTGGTATCGTCCGATTTGATCGTCAGCATCTCCTGCAAGGTGTAGGCTGCGCCGTACGCCTCAAGGGCCCATACCTCCATCTCGCCAAAACGCTGACCGCCAAACTGCGCCTTGCCGCCCAACGGCTGCTGTGTCACCAGGCTGTAGGGGCCCGTGCTGCGGGCGTGGACTTTATCCTCAACCAAATGGTGCAACTTGAGCATCTGGGCGATGCCTACCGTTACATGCGCATCGTAGGGTTCGCCCGTCTTGCCATCAAACAGCTTCTGTTTGCCCGTCGTCGGCAGCGGCCAGCCAATCTCACTCGAGTGCCGCATCGCCGTCGCCTCTACTTCCTCTCGCTGCGCGGCGTCAGCCTGCTTCCCCTTCGCCAACTGCGCCAGAATGGGATCGTCGCCGACCTCTGCCAGCCCGGCCCCCCCCTGCTCGCAGCCGTGATAGAGCATCCACTCCCGAATCGAAACATGGCGGGCATACAGGTCCGCAGCATCCGACCTCGTCTCCGGAACCACAAGCTCCGCCTCGTATCCCTTATCCCGCAGCCATTCAGCCAGGGCGGCGCCGCGCGCGTACTTGTCATCGTAAAACAGCTGCTCCGGCTCATAGCCGAGCGGCGCCAGCCAGTCCAGCAGATAGAGCCGGCGGGCATCGTTGTCGTCCAGCAACGACTCGCCTTCGATCTCCTGCTCGCGCACAAATGCCCAGGCCCGCTGCGTGACATCCTGCCAGGCCCGATCAATCAGCCAGGCCCGCGCCAGTTCGGATTCAATCTCATCCTCTTTCGCCCCATCAAAGACCGGGGTTTCCGCCATGAAGCCAAGTCGATTGGCCGCCCATCCCAAATGGGTCTCCAGAACCTGCCCGATATTCATGCGTCCAGGGACACCCAGTGGATTCAGAATGATGTCGATCGGCGTGCCGTCCTCCAGGAAGGGCATATCCTCCACCGGCACGACCCGGGAGATAACCCCTTTGTTGCCATGCCGCCCGGCCATCTTGTCGCCTTCGGTCAATCGACGGCGCTGCGCGATGCTCACACGCACCATCATCTCGACGCCGGCGGGCATGTCCTGATGATCGTCGCGCGTGAATACCTTGATATCCACCACCTTACCCCGCTCCCCGTGCGGAAGCCGTAAGGAGCTATCCTTTACTTCACGCGCCTTCTCTCCGAATATCGCCCGCAACAGTTTCTCCTCCGGGGTCAATTCGGTCTCGCCCTTTGGCGTAATCTTCCCAACCAGAATGTCTCCGGCGGCAACTTCGGCCCCGATCCGGATGATGCCGTCCTCGTCCAGATGCCTCAGCGCATCCTCACCCACATTGGGAATGTCGCGCGTGATCTCCTCCGGGCCGAGTTTCGTCTCTCGGGCTTCAATCTCGTGCTTCTCAATATGCACCGACGTGTACTTGTCGTTTTCCACCAGCCGCTCGCTCACCAGGATAGCGTCTTCATAGTTGCCGCCTTCCCAGCTCATGTAGGCCACGAGCACATTCTGCCCCAGCGCCAGCTCACCATTCTGAGTGGAAGAACTGTCCGCCAGCACCGTGCCGGCCGCGACCATATCACCTTTCGAGATTGTCGGGCGCTGATCGATGCAGGTGCTCTGGTTGCTGCGGTTGTACTTGCGCAAAGGGTAGGTGCGAAGGGTACCGTCCTCCTCCTGAATGACGATCTCCGTATTGACCACCCGAATGGCCTCGCCCGCCTTGCGGGCAACCACGACCTGGCCCGAATCAACCGCAGCCTGCCACTCCATACCCGTGCCAACGATCGGCGCATCCGGCAGCACCAGGGGCACCGCCTGCCGCTGCATGTTCGAACCCATCAGCGCCCGGTTGGTATCGTCATGCTCCAAAAAGGGAATCAAAGCAGCCGAAACGCCAACCACCTGTTTGGGCGACACATCCATATATTCTATCCGCTGCGGCTCTTCAAAACGGAACTCTTCGGCCTGCCGGACGGAGGGCCGTCTGTTAAGAAAGTGGCCGGAACTGTCCAGCGGCGTCGAGGCCTGGGCGATGGGCGAACGCTCCTCCGTATCCGCGTTCAGATAAATGACATCCTCACCCACGAAGGGACGCACCCGAATCTCGGTCAAGCCTTCAAGCGCGGCGATTTTCCCGGCCAGCTCCGGTGTCAGTTCAACGTCCTTCTCCGCCACCAGCTCGCCGCTGTCGGGGTCGTTGACTTCCACGGCAAGAGTCCGCCCCGTCAACGCCTCGACCTGATTTTCAACCGTGTTGATGACGCGGCGGTACGGCGTCTCGATAAAGCCGAAATCGTTGATGCGGCCATAGGTGGCCAAATAACCGATCAACCCGATGTTCGGGCCTTCCGGCGTTTCAATCGGGCAGATGCGCCCATAGTGGCTGTAATGAACGTCGCGCACGTCGAAACCGGCCCGCTCACGGCGCAGACCGCCAGGGCCCAGGGCGCTCAGGCGGCGCTTGTGGGTCAACTCGGCCAGCGGGTTCGTCTGGTCCATGAACTGGCTCAACTGACTGCTGCCGAAAAACTCCCGCGTCGCAGCCACAACCGGCCGAATATTGATCAGGCTCAGCGGCGTCACCTGCTCCGGCTCGCGGATCGACATCCGCTCACGCACCACCCGCTCCATCCGCAAAAGGCCAATGCGCAGCTGACTCTGGATCAACTCCCCAACCGTCTTGATACGCCGGTTCCCCAGATGATCGATGTCATCCGGCATCTCGCGGCCATTGTTGATGTCGATGATGCGGCGCACCACCGCCACAATGTCATCGTTCGTCAGAATGCGCGTGGAGAGAGGCTCTTCCTGCGCCAGCTTGCGATTGAGTTTGTAACGGCCCACCCGCCCCAGGTCGTAACGACGCGGGGTGAAAAGCAGATTCTGCAGAAAATTACGCGCATTGTCCAGTGTCGCCGGGTCGCCGGGCCGCAGCTTCTTGTAAAACTCAAGCAGAGCGTCATCGATCCCTTTCTGCCGGTCTTCAGTCGGATTGGCCGTCGGGTCCCGCTCCAGCGTCGCCTCGATGAACGGATGATCTTCATTGTCATCAACGTCGGAGAACAGCGCCCGGATCTCCTCATCCGTCCCAAAACCGATCGCCCGCAGCAAAATCGTGGCCGGCAACTTGCGTTTGCGATCGACCTTGACGCTGACAATATCCCGCTTGCTCGTCTCAAACTCCAGCCAGGCCCCCCGCAAGGGGATTAGCTTGGTGCCCGTCAGTCCGCGGCCTGTGCTCCGATCTTCCTCAATGGTAAAGTAGACACCGGGCGAACGAATCAGCTGGCTTACCACCACACGCTCACTGCCATTGACGATAAATGTCCCGGAGTCGGTCATCAGAGGGAAATCTCCCATGAAGACTTCCTGCTCACTGATCTCCCCCGTGTCGTTATTGACAAGCCGTACCTCAACCCACAGCGGCGCGGAATAGGTGATATCCCGTACGCGACACGCCTCCTCCGTGTGCTTGGCTTCATCAAAACGAAAATCACCGAAATGCAGTTCAAGATGCTTGTTGAAACTGACGATCGGCGAAATCTCTTCAAAAAGCTCCTTCAGGCCCTTGGAGCGGAACCATTCAAAGCTCTGAAGCTGAATTTCGATGAGCCGGGGCAGTTCGATCAGATTGGAAGTCCGCGAATAGGACTTCCTCTGCGTCCTGGCGCCAACACCGTTTCCAACGGCAGTATGAATCATATAGCGCATGCTCCTTTGCTGTACACTGTCGCCGCTCTCTCTACACTACCTTCTGTTCCCGCCAAACCAGACAGGCATTCAAATCGCTAACATGGGGATGGAGGCTCCTCTTACGGCTGACTCTGCTCCGCGTCCCAGCCGTTCGTTGACCGCCGTCTGCGCACGGCGCGCAAATACGGACGGCGGCCACATGCCTCTTCACGCACACGACCCCAGACAGAATCCATAATCAGGATAAGGTTCACTCTGAATCAAGGCCTACAATGATCAATAGCCGCTCCGCAGCCTGCCCCAATCAAAACCAGTCTCGCCGCTTCCGCTTCTCTCCCATCTGCCGAAAAATGCAAAAAATGAGCCGCGGATTGTGCCCTGCCGCCAAATGCGCAGAAATTTACCCGCCCGCCGACGGCCTCGGCGGAGTTCATACCACATCTATGCGCCCTGGCCCCATCCCCCATAACGGAGGGGCTGCAAGGAACAAACGGAACCGAGCATGTCAATATCTTGCCCTGAACTTCAAAGTATAAAGCATACACGACCCTGTGTCAAAAAGTCCTGACTCCCGGGTGCAGTCCAAATTTTAGGGCAGGCCGGAGAAGCGGGGTGCAGGCCTCATCGTGAATTCCCAGAGGCTGCCCCAAAACTCGCGCAGATTTTGCCCCGCTCCCCATATCGCTGCCCATCGACATTTGCGCGCCCCGCCTCCCCCCGCCCCTTCGGAGACCAAAAAGGTGTTGCCGTTCGCCGTTGCCCCCCTCCTGCGCCTAAGGCGCCGCCCTAACCCCTGGCCCCTAACCCCTGCAGTTTCCCCCGCCCGCATTGAACGCCCTTGAAACTGCCTTGATATGAGCGCTGGGCAATTTACATACGAAATGCCTACGATTGCAACGGCCCCTTTCACCTCACTGACATGATACCTGGAAAATTCCCCCTGAAAACCGCCCCCCGCGCCCGACGGATGAACTGCCGGCTCCCCCCCGATATGCACCCCCGGCAACGCGCCCGCAGCTCAGCGGATTCCACCCCCGTACCAGTGTTCAGACAGCCGAAAAGAGGGCCGGAAAACCGACCCTTGCCGCGTCGTTCGACAGCAGAACCAGGGGTGTCGAGAATGCGGATTTCCCGCCCGGCAGCGCCCTGTTCTCCGGCGCAAAACGAACTGCTGAGCCGCCCTTCCGAAGGATTCGCATCCGTTTTTGTCAGAAATGGTTTTGTGCTATCGTTTTGCTATGGGACAATATGGGGGAAAGTGGGACACTCGCCCTGATCTTCCCGATACATCCTTTTGACTTGAGAAGTTGGGTGCGCCTCCGCTCCGGAGATGCGCAGTGGACAACTATTCCGAAAATCATGTTTCTCGGCGCCTTCAGCCACAACCTTGATAGCAAAGGGCGGGTTACAATCCCCGCCAAATTCCGGCACCAGCTCATGCCCGGACTGGTGGTGACGCGCAACCCCACCGGCGGCTGTCTCATGGCAATGCCGCTCGAAGAGTGGCAGAATGTGGCCGCCCGAGTCAGCGCCCTGCCCCTGATAGATAAGCGGACAGCGCAGCTGCGCCGGGCCCTGTTCAGCGCCGCCGAAGACCTGAAACCAGACCGGCAGGGACGCATTCTCATCAGCCAGCGATTGCGGGAGTTCGCAGACATCGAAAACGAAGTGGTCATCGCCGGTATGAATACCTATATCGAACTCTGGGACCCGACCCAGTGGGAGGAGCAGTTGCTCACACCGATGCAGCTCGGCGAAGACCTTTTTGCCGCCCTGGGAGTCTGAGCCATCCTGAACTTACTGCCAAGGCACGGCCGCAGAGGTCGCCTAAGACCTCACACCGCTGTGCCAGCACGCGACGGACATGCAAGGCGCCCCGTATGAGCCGGATGGCCTGAAGCACCAACCCGTTCTGGCGGACGAAGCGCTGACCGGCCTGAACGCCCAACCAGGCGGCCGCTTCATTGACGGGACGGTGGGCGGCGGCGGCCATACCCAGCTTCTTCTGCATCACACGCGCCTCCATCGGGCCGAGGCGCAGCGTAATACTCTTGCAGACAGTATCGGCGGCGCGCAATCGCCCCGCCGCCGGGTGCCCGGAAATGAAGGCCGGAACGGGCGAATCCTGGGGTTGGACGCCGACCCCGCGGCCATCCAACGTGTCCGGAAACGCTTTCCCAGCGAAGTCCGCGCAGGCAGACTGAGCTTGATCCAGTCGCCCTTCGATCAAATCGGGCGCATCGCCCGGCAACAGAACTTCACCGGCGTGGATGGCATTCTGCTCGACCTGGGCCTCAGCAGTTTTCAACTGGATTCGCCGGCGCGCGGCTTTGCCTTTCGGTTCGACGGCCCTCTGGACATGCGCTTCGACCCGTCTTCCGGCTACAGTGCCGCCGACCTGATAAACAACAGCTCCTGGGAGGAGATCGCCGATATCCTTTACCAATATGGCGAAGAACGACAGAGCCGCCCGATCGCACGCGCCATCGCGGCCAACCGGCCCGTTTTGACAACCGCCGAACTGGCTGCCATCGTCAGCAGAGCGGCGCGCCGCCGCGGCAAACAGAAGATCCATCCCGCCACCCGCACATTTCAGGCGCTGCGCATCGCAGTCAATGACGAACTGGGCCAGCTGGCGCGAGCCTTACAGCAGATTCCAGACCTTCTGCGGGCCGGCGGACGGGTTGCCATCATCTCCTTTCACAGCTTGGAGGACCGTCTGGTCAAAGAATGGATTCGTAACAACGCCCGAAAGTTCCGGCCCGACCCGACCCTGCCGGCCGGCGGACAGGAACAGGTTCCCGTTCTGGCCATCTACAACAAGAAACCAATCGTGCCGGCAGCCGCTGAAATCGAAAGAAACCCCCGCAGCCGTTCGGCAAAGCTGCGGATCGCCGAAAAATTACTGGACCGTGATTGAACCGGATGCCCGTGGATCTGTTGTGAGTGTTTCAGCAGGACAAGGCTATTGTCAACACCAACCGTAAATTTGCGCCGCGCCGCGCGCCCGTCGCAAGCGGGGCCCCAGCGCAGCAATGACGAGCAGGTTTTGCGCCCAGCCGAACACGGAGGATCGAGGGAAGAAGGAAGCTGGGGGCAAAACAATATGCAATCATCCAATCTGGCCCGCTTTCGCATCCTGCGCGGCCTGATCTGGCTTGATGATATCGTTCCCTTGCCGCAAACATTGAGGGGCTATCTCCTCTTTGTCCTGGCTCTGACCGTCGTCTGCAGCCTGGCCGTCTTTCAGGTCTGGACATCGCTGCGGATTACGCAGGCCCGCGCTGAATTGGACGCGCTCAGCGTGCAGTACAACCTGATCGAGCAAAAAAACGCTGAGCTGCTTTGGCGGATCGGCCAGCTCACGACCCTGGAAGAGGTGCAGACGCGGGCAGTGCAACTCGACTTCCGCCCGGCTCTGGAACGCAATTACATCCCGGACCCGAACAGAGTGAAAACCCGCTCCGCAGTTGCTGCAGGATCCACCGCATCAGGCGGGAACCAGCAGCCGGATCAACAAGCGGTGAATCCCCTTACCCTGGATCAACCGCCCGCAGAGGCAAGCGAACAATCAGCGCTGTCTGCCGGCGCAACAGGGAATCAGGGACCAGCGCAACCACCCAACACGACTTTGCGGACGGGCCCCGCTCGCGCGCAAAACAGTGGGCCTGCTCCGGCCGAACCGTCCTTCTGGTCTGTGACCGAACGACTCCCCATCGCCGGGGTCGAGCAGGCCGTCTCTGGGTGGCAGCAACAGGTCAACGAACGCTGGCGGGCTGTCCGGCAATGGAGCGAACCGCTGCTTGAACGGGCCGGTGATTTCTTTCTGGGCCAGTTGAAACAACCCAGATAGCGCCCGTCGCCCGTCTCGCCGCCGCCAACGGCCCACAGGAGGAAACCGCGGCGACGAACGTTCGCAATTGAAGATTCGTGGCCACCGGCATGTGGCCGCTTCGTGTGGCTACAGAGTGTGGCTGCTGTAGGACTGGAGATTTCTCGCATGCGTTCGCGGAACCGAACCGTTCGTCCCGCACAAGGACACGGGTTCGGCCCTCTATTCGCCCCCCGCCAGAGACCCGAAGACAGGGTCGACGGCGGGCTCGAAAATGACGCCCTGAATCGGGAGGCGTCAGACCGCGCCCCGCACGCGCAGGAACGCGCCCAGAAAGCCACCATTTCAGACGATGTCTCCAAAATCTGGCGTATCGGCTTTATCGGCGTCGTCCTCACAGGCCCGCTGCTGCTGTTGATCCTGCGGCTGCTCGATATGCAGGTCATGGGCTGGCAGCAGTACGAACCGCCCAAGGCCGTGGCCTCCGCGCGCAATACCGTGGATGACACCACCTCATGGGGCGTCATCGTCGACCGCGACGGCAATCTCCTCGCCGCAGACCGCTTCACCTACCGGATCACGGCAACGCCAAAATTCATCCCGGCTGAAGATTACGCCGAAATCGCCCAACGACTCGCTTACAGCATCGGTGTCCCGCCCCTTGAGATCGAAAATCTGTTGAAAGAGAATGGCGACCGAGACTATCTCATCATCGCCCCACACCTCGACTTTGAACAGGGCCAACAACTGCTCGCCGAACGCCAGCAACGACTGGCTGACAAAGATTTCCTCCTGGAGCACATTCGTATCGCGGCCCATCCCAGACGCTTCTATCCGCAAGGCACCCTCGGCAGCCAGTTTCTGGGATTCCTCAACGCCGAACGCGTGCCTGTTTTGGGCATCGAACGTTACTACCGAAACTTCCTCTCCAGCGATGGCGTAGGTCTCCCGCCCGGGCGCCAGCTGCCCCGTACGGAACTGGACGACAACATCCTGCGTTTTCTGCCCAGCGGCAGTGGCAAAGGCCTTGTGCTGACCATCGACCGCACCGTCCAGCATATCATCGAAGAGGAGCTGCGCCTGGGCGTACAGATCTACCGGGCCGTGGGCGGCTCCGTCATCGTCATGAATCCAAAAACAGGCGCAATCTTGGGGATGGCGAACTGGCCTACCTTTGATGGCAACAGCTTCGAAGACGAAGACCCCGGCGCCTTCACCAATGTGGCCATCAGCTCCCAATTTGAACCCGGATCGGTCTTCAAACTGATCACCGTCGCAACAGCCATCGACATTGACGCAATCGAGGAATCATCCGTTTTCGTCGATACCGGAGCCATCTCCGTGGAAGGCCATACAATCCAAAACAGCGATCGGAAAGCTGTTGGCGCGCTGACCGTCTCCGATGCCATGGCCCACTCCAATAATGTGATTACCGTCCAGATCGCGCAGGAGGTCGGCGCCGAGACCTTTTATGACTACGTTTCCAAGTTTGGCTTCGGCGCCGACACCAATATCGATCTCAGCGGCGAAGTCTCCGGCCAGGTCAGAAATCTTGATGCCCCGAACTGGGGCGTCTCCGACCTCGCCACAAACAGCTTCGGCCAGGGCATCGCCGTTACTCCCATCCAGATGATCAGCGCCGTGGCCGCCATCGCCAACGGCGGCAAGCTTATGCGCCCGTATATCGTGCACAGCCGCATCGCCGGCAACTACGCAATGGTCACCCAGCCAACCATGATCTACCAGGTAATCCAACCGGAAACGGCAACCCGCATGAGTGAGATGATGAGGCATGTCGTCAACACTGGGAATCAGATGGCGCAGGTGTCCGGCTATAGCGTCGCCGGCAAGAGCGGCACCGCCGAAATCGCCACCGAAGAAGGCTATATTCAAGACGAAACGATCGCCAGTTTTATCGGCTTCGCGCCCGCCGACGACCCGCAATTTATCATGATGGTGAAGCTGGACCGGCCCGACCCCGCCATCAGCCGCTGGGCAGCCTATACCGCGACACCCATCTTCAGCCGTATCGCCCACCGCCTCTTCGAACACCTCAATATCCCGCCAGACTCTGTCCGCCTTTCAGATGATAGCCAGAGCTATTTCTGTCTGTCCGCCGTTCAATGCCAGACGCTCGGGTCGGCGACGCATTCTATGCCGGGATCAGAGGAGATTGCAGAGCTTTCCAGCCGCTGACCCGCAGCGGGCCGCCTGAGGCCCCCGCAGATATGAAACCGCATCCGCTCATACGACGGTTAAGTGTAAGACGTTTACAACTGTTCAAAGGTACTTGATTCGGTGGCAGACCGACCAAACGTTGAAACCTTCATCACCCATCATACATTGTGGCACGCGCTGACGGGCTCCCTCCCGCCCCAGACGTTGGCGCCCCGTCCCGTCAGCCCCGCGGTGCTGGATAGCCGCGATGCCGTTGCGGGCTCTCTCTTCATCGCCTTCAGCGGCGCCCGCACAGACGGCCACAGATTTATCCGCCAGGCTTTAACCGGCGGCGCCGCCGCGATCATCTGCGAAGAGCGGGGCCTCGAACAGCTGCGCGAAACCAGTGCAGTGCTGGTCGACTGCCGCCGCAAACATGACGAAGGCCAGCAGCGGACAAAAGAAGTGCATCTGCGCCGCGCCCGCCCGCCCCACATGCTTCAGACTGCCCAGTTCGAGCCCGGCCGCGCCATCGCCTACATTGTGTCCGACGCCAACGCCGCTCTGCAGGCCGTAGGCGCCTTTCAACGGCTGCATCGCGCACACCCGGACCTGCAAGTGATCGGCGTGACCGGCAGCGTAGGCAAAACAAGCACCAAAGAGCTGGCGGCATCCGTCCTCGCCCAGCGCTACAACACCCATCGCAGCACAGGCAACCTCAACAGCGAACAGGGCCTGCCCATGGCCCTCCTCGGGCTGCGTACGGGCCACGAACGAACAGTGCTGGAAATGGGGATGTACGACCTGGGAGAGATTCGCCTGCTCTGCCGACTGGCCAGGCCCCGCATCGGCGTTGTCACCAATGTCGGCCCAACCCACCTCGAACGGCTCGGCACGATGGAACGCATCGCCCGCGCCAAAGCCGAGCTCGTGGAGGCCCTGCCCAGCGCGCAAAACGGGGGCATAGCCATTCTGAACCAGGACGACCCGCGGGTTCGCGCGATGACCGCAGCCACCGATGCCCGCCCTTTCTTCTTTGGCCTCTCGGATGACGCCGACCTGTGGGCCGACGAAATCGAAAGCCTCGGCATGGAGGGCATCCGCTTCCGCATTCATCACCGTCAGATTGACGAAAACATCCACAGCCAGCGTCTCACTGTGCCCGTCCTGGGCAGACATTCGGTCTATACCGCCTTGGCCGCAGCCGCAGTCGGCATTGTCTGCGATCTCTCCTGGCAGGAGATCCGCGCCGGCCTCCGGCTGGCCCCGAGCCAGTTGCGCCTTGTTGTAATGCCAGGCATCAACGGCAGCACCGTCATTGACGATACATATAACGCCAGCCCCGTCAGCACCGTGGCCGCCCTCAATCTGCTGGACGACCTGTTCACCTGCCGCCAGGCAGACGGGGCCGGTTCGCCCGCGGCTTCCACAGGCGCGCCCCAACACCGCAACGGCCAGCATCCGCAACAAAACAATGCCGGCCGCCGCATCGCGATTCTGGGCGATATGAGGGAGCTGGGCGCCTTCACGGCAGAAGGTCATAAGCAGGTCGGCGCCCACGCCGCCGGCGTGGCCGATCTGCTCATTACTGTCGGCGCGCTCGGCCGCCTCATCGCCGATGAAGCCCAAAGCGCAGGCCTGCCTTCCCAAACCGTGTACGCAACCGACGATTTCGAAACAGCGCTGGCGGTCCTGAAAAAGCTGGCGCAACCGCAAGACCTGCTGCTCGTCAAAGGCAGCCGCGCAGTGGGCATGGATCGTCTTGTCACCGAGATTTCACGAGATCTGGCAAAAGACGCAGCGCCAGAGTTCGCCCGCCGCAATATGCCCGAACAAGGGGCCCACGGCGGCCTCCGGGAAGGCTGAAAGGTTCATCGATGGAATCTCCCTTGGTGCTGGGGACTCTGAGCTTCTTTATCGCTGTGATCTGGGGCCAGCCACTGATCACTCTGCTGAAGCACTATCGAATCGGCAAACAGGTGCGCATGGAAGGACCGGACTCGCATCAGGAGAAGACGGGAACGCCAACAATGGGAGGCCTGCTCTTTGTCGTGCCGGTCCTTCTCATCACAGGGGCGCTTAACCTGGCCAATCTGCTTGGCTTCACCCTGATTGGCAAAAGCACCCTGTTGCTCTTCTTCTGCCTGGCCGCGCACGCAACACTGGGAGCCGTCGACGACTGGCTCGGGCTCCGCGGCAGGGGCAAGGGTATGTCGGCCCGGATGAAGAGCGGATTCCAGCTTGTGTTTGCCGCAATTATCGTCGGCATCCTCTATTTCGGGCCGCCCGATCTGTACTACGTAGGCGTGCCTGGTATTCCGGAGTACGTCTCGATCGGCTGGCTGTTCATCCCAGTGGGAATTCTTATCATCATCGGATTCAGCAACGCAGTAAATCTGACGGACGGGCTCGACAGCCTCGCCGGGAGCATCAGCAGCATCTCCTTTGCCAGCTACGGGCTGATTGCCTACAGGCAGGGGCAAACCTACCTGGCCGCCTTCTGTTTCACAGTGGTCGGCGCTCTGTTTGCCTTCCTCTGGTTCAATGCCCATCCGGCGGAGATCTTTATGGGCGACACCGGAAGTCTGGCCTTGGGCGCAACCCTTGCGTTGGTTGCCCTGATGACCGGGCAATGGCTGCTGCTTCCGGTCGTAGGGTTCGTGTTTGTCGCCGAAACGGTTTCCGTCCTGTTGCAGGTAGCCTCGGCCAAATTCAGCCGCCGCTACCTGGGTCGTGATATCCGCATGTTCAAAATGACGCCAATCCACCATCACTTTGAATTGATGGGCTGGAGCGAAACACAGGTCAAGGAAAGATTCTGGATCGTCGGTGTGTTGAGTGGAATGTTGGGCGTGGCCCTGGCGCTGTGGAACGGTTGAGCCCCGGGTCCATCCGCCCCATGCCGTCGACGATACCTTCAATTCCTGGAAGCCGGTCTTCAGCGCCTGGTCACTTTAAGGGGGCAATGCTCCCGCCAGAACCTGGATGTCGGAAGGAGAATGGCGCCGTGACCGCTAACTGCGAAACGTTCAACTTTGAAAAACGAAATGTCGTTATCCTGGGAATGGGCCGTCAGGGCATGGCCTTGGCCCGCTTCTTCGTGGCAGCGGGCGCAAAAGTAACGCTCAGCGATATCGCGCCCGCAGAAAAGTTGGCCGAGGAGCTGGATCAACTGGGCGATCTCGCAGTCTCACTTGACTTGGGCGGCCATTCACCCACTCTGCTCGATAACTGCGATCTGCTCTGCCTCAGCGGCGGCGTGCGTCTCCAAATGCCATTCGTCCAGGATGCCATCCGCCGCGGCATCCCGCTAAGCAATGACAGCCTGCTCACAATGCAGCTCGCGCCCTGCCCTGTCATCGCCATCACCGGCAGCAGCGGCAAAACCACAACGACGACCCTCGTCGGCGAAATGTTGCAAAAGACGTTCGCTGACGCGCATACCGTTCACGTTGGCGGCAATATCGGCGCCCCCCTGCTAGACCGCCTCGACACCATCCGGGAGGATGACTGGATGGTGCTGGAGCTGAGCAGCTTTCAACTTGAACTGTTCGACCCGCATGTCGCCTACGGGCCGTTCGACAGCCTGGGCCCCGACGTGGCCGCCATTCTCAATATCACGCCCAATCATCTGGATCGACATGCGTCCATGGCCGACTACGCCCTGGCAAAATCCAACCTGCTGCGCCATCTCAAACCGACCAGCGTCGTGGTCCTCAACGCCGATGATCCCGTGACCGGCCAGATGGCCGGCTGGAAGAATGAAGAGACGCCGGTACCCGCCGATTGGGCGCTCGACCCCGTGCTGGCGCAATGCCGTTCCGCCTTGGGCAAAGACCGGCGAACTGTCCCGTTCTCCACCTCCGCCAGCCGAATCCGGCGCATCGCCCTTCAGGCTTCCGACACGCTGCCGCCGCCCGCGGCCGGCAGTGAACAGCCCCACGCGCCAGCGTCCGGCGCCTGGGCATCCGAAACATCCGCAGAACTGGTCTACCAGGGCCGGCCCTTCTGCCGCCGCGCCGATGTCCGGCTGCGCGGCGAGCACAATATCAGCAACCTGCTGGGCGCCGCAGCCATCAGCGGCGCGGCCGGCGCATCGCCAGCGGCCATGGGGCGCGTGGCCCGCTCATTCGCCGGCGTGCCTCACCGGTTGGAGGAAGTGCGGCCCAAGGGCAACGTCGTTTGGATCAACGACAGCATCGCGACCGCGCCCGAACGGGCCGTCGCCGGGCTTCAGGTCTTCCCCCCAGGCGCCCAGACGCTCATTCTCCTTGCCGGAGGCAAAGACAAGAACCTGCCCTGGGATGCCTTTGCCGACGAGGTGTTGGACCGCGTCCAATGCCTGATCGGGTTCGGGGAAGCGGGTTCGATGATCGCCGATAAAGTGCGGGAACGGGCCTCGTTCCGGCGAATGTCCGCCCCCTGCTGCGCGGTGGTTCAGCGCCTCGATGAGGCCGTTGTCCTCGCCAAACAGACCGCGACGCCGGGCACGGTTGTCCTCTTCTCTCCGGGAGGCACCAGCTACGACGCCTACAAGGATTTCGAACAGCGCGGCGAGCATTTCCGCAATCTGGTGGCAAGCGGCCAGTAACGGCGGCGCTTCTCCGGCTTTCCGCCGCAGGTACGCAGCTTCCCGCGCAGGGCGAACGTAAAAGGAACGACAATGGCGCTACAGGTTAGCAGTGCGAAACAGACCGGCAGATACGGCTCCAGCTTCGATTGGGCGCTGGCCGCCGTCCTCACCTGCCTGATCCTGTTCGGGTTCGTCATGGTCTTCAGCGCCAGCTACCCCTGGGCCCTCGAAAACCGCGGATCGCCCTTCTACTACGTGTTCCTGCAAACCCGCTGGCTCGGGGTCGGCCTCGTGGTCCTTGTCGGCGCCGCGCTCGTCCCCTACCGGGTCTGGGAACGGTGGAGCATACCCTTGATGGCGTTCGGGCTGATCTCCCTGATGGCGGTCATCTTTCTGGGTGATAACCGGTTCGGCGCCACCCGTACCTTTTTCGGCGGCCGCGTCCAACCCAGCGAGCCTGTCAAGGTAATCGTCCTCATCTACATCAGCACCTGGCTGGCCAGCAAAGGCAATCGCATCAAGGATATCAACTATGGACTGATCCCCTTTGGCGTGCTGATGGGAATCGTGACAGGGTTGATCGTCGCCCAACCGGATATCAGCACGACCATCCTGATCGTTGCCACCGCGCTGATCATCTTCTTCCTGGCCGGCGCAGAGCTGAAACAGCTTATCCTGGGCGGCTTTGTCGCCCTCGTCACTTTCTGGCTCGTGATCACCCGCAACAGCTATGCCAGCCGCCGCGTCAACGCGTTGCTCGAATCGATCCAGTCGCCTCTGAATAGCTCCGAATGGCAGATCCGCGAAGCCAGCCAGGCCATTGTCAAAGGCGGGCCGCTCGGCGTCGGCCTGGGCAACAGCACCGAAAAGCTGCCCGGCAATCTGCCCCTGAGCTGGTCGGACAACATCTTCGCGGTGATCGGCGAGGAAATGGGGCTGCTGGGCACGCTGCTGGTGATCCTGCTCTTCACGCTGTTTGTCTACCGGGGCCTGCGCATCGCCAGTGAATCGAACGATATCTTCGGCTCTCTGCTCGCAGTGGGCATCACCGCGCTCATCATCCTGCAGGCCATCATTCACATCGCCGTCGCAGTCGCCGTCGCGCCGCCCACCGGCGTGACCCTACCCTTCGTCAGCTTCGGCGGCAGCTCTCTCGTCACCTCGATGGGCGCCGCCGGCATCCTGCTCAACATCAGCCGCTATCGCGGTCAGCCTCCGCCCCCCGCGTCCCGTCGACGCGAAACCGGCGCACGCCCGGACACCACCGCGGCCGGCCGGATCAGCCGGGGTCTATTCAATGCTTTTGGCTCACGTAAATCCGGGGCATCCTCTGGCCCCACAGGGCAAACAGCCCATGCGACTTCTAATCTCGGGTGGTGGAACCGGGGGACACGTCTATCCCGCTCTCGCCGTCGTCGAACAACTGCGCAACAACGCTCTGAACGCCGCGACCGCTCAGGATAGCCCGGCGCTTCTGTGGCTGGGGAGTCAGACCGGCATCGAGCACCCTCTCGTGCAGGACGCTGAAATCCCCTTCCGCAACATCCAAAGCGGCGCGCTGCGAGGACGAAATCCTTTGATGGCATCACGCAGTCTGGCCAAAGTGCTGGCAGGCATTCGCCAGTCACTCCAGGTTCTCGAAGAGTTTCGCCCGCAGGCATGCCTTGCAACCGGAGGATATGTCATGGCCCCGGTTGCCATCGCCTGCCGAATGCGGGACGTGCCGGTGATGATCTACCTGCCCGACATGACGCCTGGCCTGGCGGTGCAGTGGCTCAGCGCTCTGGCGCAAAAGGTGGCGGTCAGCTTCCCCGAAGTGGCCGACTTTTTCGGCAAAAAAGCGATCGTCACCGGCTACCCTGTCCGCGCCGGGCTTCTCAACGCCGTCGAGGACAGACAGACCGCGCGGCTGAAGTTGGCCCGGAAACTGGGAATGAATCTGGAGAATGGACTGCCTCTCCTGCTGGTGTTCGGGGGCAGCCAGGGCGCCCGCAGTATCAACAGAGCCGTCTGGCAGGCGGCCCCCGCCCTCCTGCCAGATTGTCAGATTCTGCATGTCGTCGGCACGCGCGACTGGCCCCTGCTCGGACAGGAAGGACCGGAACTGTGGGACAACCCCCTGGCCGACCGTTACCATCCCGTCGCCTATCTGCACGAAGAGATGGCCTGGGCCCTTGCCAGCGCCGACCTGGCGTTCGCCCGCGCCGGGGCCAGTGTCCTGGCCGAGTTTCCACTGGCGCGTCTGCCATCGGTGCTCGCGCCCCTGCCCGGCGCCGGCTCCCACCAGCTCCCCAATGCCCGTAAACTGGCCGACTCCGGCGCCGCCGCCATCATCGAGGACGCGCAGTTGACGGAAAAGTTGGAACCGACCATCGCGGCGCTGCTGGCAGATCAGAATCGACGCCGCGCGATGGCGGCGGCGGCCGGCGCCCTGGCCCAACCCCAGGCCGCAGACAATATCGCACGCGAACTACAGCGGCTCGCAGCCCATGGCTAGCGCAGCGCAACGTCTGCCAAGGCTGCGCGCCGTGCTCATGGATTACAACCGTCGGGAACGCGACCAAAGAATGTGATCAAAAAACGCGGCTGCTTTACAGGTGGGACGGACCCGGAATGTGTCCGACTCCCAGAAAGAAAACACAAAAAATGAGCGCATCTACGCCAAGCACAGTTGCATTTGTCTTCTATGTCCTCCTTTTTGGGTGGATCGGTTTCAGACGGGGCCTTTTCCGGGAACTGTCCGTGCTGATCGTCTCCGTCGGCGGCTTCTTCCTGCTGCAACAAAATCAGGGCCTGGCCCTGGAGATCGTCAGGCAGGTATTGGGCGTCCTCTTCGGTCTCCTCAGTGTTGGCGCAAAACTCCTCGCCTCGCTGCGTTCCGGGGGCGGGGAGGACATTGGCGAACCGGTCTACACCCTGGGCGCCTCGGACTGGCTCTCCGACGCAGACCAGCCCACGGTCACCTTTCTGGTCTGGGCCGGCCTGCTGCTATTTGCCTACCTGCTGACCAACAAGGCGATCCCGGACAGCCTGAGCTCTTCAGGCATCCTGGCGTCGCTGCTCGGCATCGGCAACGGCCTCTTCTACATCCCGACATTCGCGCCGCGCTTGATCGCCTTCATCCCGGAAGTCAGCGTCTCGTCGGTCTCTTCGCCCGGCGACGGCATGCAAGGGCTTCTGGACAGCATGACCGATATGATGCAGTCCAGCTTTGGCGACATCTGGCAGACTTTAGGACCTCAACAACCAATCCTGGCTGCAATCGCCCTGACGGTGCTGCTGGTGGCCGTGATCAGCACACTGCGCCGCGGCCAGACGTAACCGGTGACCCAGGCTCTGCTGGACCCGCGTCAACTTTCTTGAAACGCTACAGACCACGAATTCGTTATGGGGCTGATCGAAGTCTATTTTGGATCTATCGCTGGCATCATCACGCTAATTGGCCTGGCCCAGGGCTACGCGCGCGAACTGGGCCGCTCCATGATCATTATCGTCGCGATTTTTCTGCTTCTCTACGTCGAGGATCGACTCAACCCAATCCTGAACAGCCTGTGGCGAATGGTTTTCTCGACCGAGGATGTGGGCGCCCAGCAACTATTCCTGAGCAATTTCTATCTGATCATCTTTGTCGTGACCATCTTTGCCGGCTACGCGGGCCGGGTCATCACATTCAGCGGCCAGCAGTGGCCGATGCCCCATGGCGCAGTGCTCAGTTGCCTGGTCGGCGCCGTCAACGGTTATCTGATCAGTGGCAGCCTCTGGTATTACCAGCACATATACGGTTATCCCCTCTCTTCCCTCGGTTGGATTAACCCGGAGCTGTCGCCGATCGCCGTTGAACTAATCCGCTATCTGCCCCAGAATCTCATGCCGTCACCAACGCCGTGGGTAATCCCAATCGCCATTCTGCTGCTGATGCGGGTGCGCGGATGAACGATCTGAACGCCCATGCCGGCGCGCGGCCCGGCCGCAACGATGGAGTCAGCCATGCAGAGTGACAGGTGGCAGAAACAACTGCAGATGGCGCTGGAAGCGTCCCCGCCCACAGAGGGAGGGAACCGCGCACGGCCGCACGTGCACCTGATTGGAATAGGCGGCGCCGGGCTCTCCGCCATCGCCCATGTCCTCCTCGAACGCGGCATACAGGTCAGCGGCAGCGACCGCCAGGAGAGCGAGCGAACACGCCGGCTGGCTGCCGCCGGCGCGAAAATGTTCGGACGGCAAGAAGCCCACCGGGAGCTCGCCGGTCTCCCGCCGCAGGAACGCCCGGACGTGGTCCTGATCAGCAGCGCGGTCGACGAAACGAACCGCGAACGACAGACCGCGCGGAAACTGGGCATACCGGTCGTCAAGCGGGAGGTTTTCCTGCGGCCGCTGCTGGCTGGCCGCGATGTCATCGCAGTCTCCGGAACCCATGGCAAGAGCACGACCACGGCGATGATCGTACAAACGCTGCACGCAAACGGCTGCGACGCCGGCTATATCATCGGAGCCGACCTGCCGGGCTTCGGCAACGCCCGCGCCGGCGCCGCCTCCGCATTCGTGATCGAAGCGGATGAATATGACCGCATGTTCCATGGGCTGACACCGGCAGTGGCTGTCGTGACCAACGTGGAATGGGACCACCCCGACTGCTATCCAACGCCGGCCAGTTTCGTCGACGCCTTTCGCCACTTTCTTGCGCAGGTGCGCCCGGGGGGATGTGTGATCTCCTGCGCAGATGATCCCGGCGCGGAGGCGCTGCGCGCGGAACGCCCGGCCGAAGACGGCCCCGAATGGCTGACCTACGGCCTCAATGACGGCTGCGACATGCGCGCCGTCCCCGAAACAGTAAGCCCAAACGGGGGCTATACCGCCGCAGTCCACAGCGCGGGAAAGCCAATCGGGCGCCTGCAACTGCAAGCCCCGGGCCTACACAACCTGCGCAACGCCCTGGCCGCGCTCACCGCCGCCCGCCGCTGCGGCGTGCCAACCGCGCAATGCCTGGCCAGCCTGCGCCAGTACACGGGCATCGGCAGACGCTTCGAACTGAAGGGAACCCGGCAGGGCGTGACCGTCATTGACGATTACGCCCATCACCCAACCGAAATCCAGGCAACCCTGGCCGCGGCCCGCAACCGCTTCGGCGAGCGGCGCATCTGGGCCGTCTTTCAACCGCATACCTTCAGCCGCACCAGCGCCATGCTCCACAAAATCGCCTGCAGCTTCGACAACGCGGACGCGGTTCTGGTGACAGATATCTATGCTGCCAGAGAGAGCGGCGACCGGGCCCTGGCCGCGGCGGACGTCGCGGCAGCCAGCGCCCACCCTTCCATCCGTCACAGCGGCGGCATCGAGGACACCAGCGCGCTCCTCCACAATGAAGTGACCGCCGGCGACGTGGTGCTGACGCTCGGCGCAGGCACCAGCCACCGCATCGGGGAACTGCTGTTGGAAAGACTGGGAACCGATGGCTGAACGGGAAAACGCGCTGCCGCTTGTCCTGATCGTGTGCGGGGCGCCGGGAACGGGCAAAACAACGCTGGCCCGCAAACTGGCCCCGGCTCTGAATCTACCCTTGATCGCGCGCGACGATCTGAAAGAGTCGCTGTTCGAGACGCTGGGATGGTCTACGGTCGAGTGGTCCCAGCGGCTAGGCCGGGCAACCTATGAACTGGTCTACCTGTTGGTCGAACGCCTGCTGGAGGCCCGCTGCTCACTGCTCGTGGAAACGCCCTTCGATCCCGACTGGGCCAACCCCCGCTTCCAGGCATTGCACGCGCGTCTTCCGTTCCAGCCCGCGCAGGTCATCCTTTCCTGCCGGGCCGACCTGCTGCGTCAGCGCTACGCCCGGCGAGTCGACAACGGCGAACGACACCCGGGCCACGTGGACCGCCTTCGCATGGACCAGTTCGACACGGCCGAGCTGGCGCGCCGCAACCGCCCTCTCGACCTGGAAGGGCCCGTTTTTCACATCGACACCAGTGATTTCGCCGCGCTGGATTTCAACCGGCTGATCACACAGCTGAACACGCTACGAGGAATCCCAGCACACAGTGACAATACTTGATCCCATGGCGCTACCACCGGCCCCGCCCCGTCCAAAAAGAGAAATCAACGCCTCCGCTCTCGACCAGATCGAGGCGCTCGGCATTGATATCCGGCAGGACCATCCGCTGGCGAACCTGACAACGATCAAGATAGGCGGCCCTGCCGACTACTTCGCGGCTGTCACAGACACGCACAAACTCCTGAAACTGGCGCGCTGGGCCAGAGCCAACGACCTGCCCTACCTGATCCTGGGCGGCGGCAGCAATGTGCTGATCAGCGACCGCGGCATACGCGGGCTGGTGATCCACAACCGCTGCCACGCCGTGCAGGTCCAGGATGCCCCCTGCTGCGACTACCCCAAAGACACCCGCCCCTTCCTTTTCGCCGAGAGCGGCGCATTGATGGCCGGCGCGGCCCGCACAGCCGTCAACGCCGGCCTCACCGGCCTGGAGTGGGCGGTCAGCGTGCCCGGCTCCGTTGGCGGCGCAGTGGTCAACAACGCCGGCGCGCACGGCGGCGAAGTCAAAGACTCGCTCTGGGACGTTCTGCTGCTGGACGGCAACGGCGATATCCAGGTCTTCCGCGTCGAAGATCTCGCCTACGCCTACCGCCAAAGCAGCTTGAAACAGGAAGGCGGGACCGACGCCGGCTTCGGCCCCGTCCTCCTCAGCGCCAACTTCCGGCTCCAAACCGGCGACCGCGACACCATCCGCGCCGCCGCCCAATCTTTCCTGGGCCACCGGCGCAGCACACAACCGGTGGAACCCTCACTCGGCAGCACATTCGTCAACCCGCCAGGCGACTTCGCCGGACGCCTGATCGAGGAGTCCGGGCTCAAAGGGTTTCGTCTCGGCGGCATCGAGGTCAGCCGGACGCATGCCAACTTCCTCATCAATCCCGGCGGCGTCGGCGCGGCGGCGGCAGCCGATGTCTTGGCGATGATCCAGCATATTCAGACGGTCGTGGCCCGCCGCAGCGGCGTGGAACTGCAGCCGGAACTTCAGAGAATCGGAGAATGGTGACTCATATGGCGGACAATCCAGTACGGGTCGGTGTACTTTTTGGCGGAAAAAGCGGAGAACACGAAATATCCTTGCTCAGCGCGCAGACGGTCATCCGCGCCCTGGATGAGGCCGGCTACGAAACCGTGCGCCTGGGCATCACCAAAACCGGCGAATGGCTCACCGGCGCCGATCCGTTGGCGCGGCTGACCAACGGCAAGGAGAAAGAGAACGGCCACGCCAGGATGGCGGAAAGCGACGCTGCCCCGCTCGCCCCCGCCCCGACGCAGTTCCCGCTGCTGGCGCATAGCGAACGCTTGCCCCCGGTCGACCTGATCTTTCCCGTGCTCCACGGCCCCTACGGTGAGGACGGAACCGTGCAGGGCCTGCTCGAAATGATCGAGATGCCCTACGTCGGCTGCGGCGTCCTCGCCAGCGCCGTCGCGATGGACAAGATCGCTGCCAAGTCCCTCTTTGCCGCCGCCGGTATCCCCCAAGTCGCCTACCGCACACTGCTGCGCCGGAACTGGTCCGAAAACGCGAACGCCGCCCACCGCGAAAATCGTCGCGAGACCTTGCTGGACGAGCTGGAATCCGCCCTGCCCTATCCACTCTTCGTCAAGCCGGCCAACCTGGGCAGCAGCGTCGGCATCAGCAAAGTCAAAGACCGGGCGGAACTGACGAACGCCATCGAGTTCGCCTGCCGCTACGACCGTAAAGTGCTCGTCGAAGCAGGCGTCCACGAAGCCCGCGAACTGGAGGTCAGCGTCCTCGGCAACGACGAACCCCGGGCGAGCGTCGTCGGCGAGATCGTCCCCGCCAACGAATTCTACGACTACGAAGCCAAATATCTCGATAAGGGCAGCCGTCTGTTGATCCCGGCCGACATCCCTTCCGCCCTCGGAGACGAAATCCGTCTCCTGGCCGTTCGCGCATTCCAGGCACTTGACGGAGCCGGGCTTGCGCGGGCAGACTTTCTGTTGGGGGCCGACGGCCAGCTCTTCTTGAACGAGCTCAATACCATGCCCGGCTTTACCGCCAGCAGCATGTATCCCAAACTGTGGGAGGCCAGCGGCGTTCCCCTGTCCCAGCTGGTGGGCAGTCTGGTCGATATGGCGCTGGAACGGCACGCCGACCGCCGCCAAAACCGGACCCATCGCTAGGCGGGCCTGCCAAAGCAGCCACCGCGCGTCAGCGGCTGCCGCCGCTTTACCAAAAGCACTCTTCGAACAGCGCTATGCAATCTGCATTCAATTCAGGACGTAAACAAAGACGAGGATCGCGGGCCGCGCAAAAGGCCGTATCCCCCAAACAGGTGCGCCGCCGCCGCCACGCGCAAAAGCGCCGCCGCTTCACCTCGACCCTGCGGTCGGCACAGTCCTTTATCCTGAATGCCGGTCGTGCGCGGCTGGGCTTTAACCCACGAAAAAAGCGCAAAGCTTCTTCGCTCCCTGTTCCCGCCGGCGCGCATACAACCCTCCTCCCCGGCTTCTCGGGCCTGACGCCAAGCAAAACCGTGAGCTTGCTGCTGCTGGCAGCGGTTGCCGCCGCTCTCTACTGGCTGCATACCAGCGAAAGCTTCTACATTTATCAGGAAAATGTGCGCTTTGAGGGGGCCCATTACCTGACCCAGGACGAGCTCTTCGCTGCCTGCGATATCGACAGCTGGAGCGTTTTCTGGCTCGACCAGGCAAAAATAGAGGAACGGGTCATGGCGCACCCCTATGTCGCCGGCGCCGATGTGCATATCCGCTGGCCCGGCCGCATCGACGTCAGCGTGCAGGAAGTCCGTCCTGTGGCTCTCTGGGCGACCGATCAACAGGAGTTCTGGCTGCTCGAGGACGGCGTGGCCCTGGCCCCCAGGGCTTCGGACATGCAGCCGGCCCTGCGCATCATCGACCCCTCCGCCGCCGCGCAAACCGCTATCCTGGGCGGCGCCCCCCAAATCGATAAACGAATCCTGACGGCTGCCCTCTACCTCTCGAATCGTCTTCCCATCAATAGTGAGGTCTGGTACAATTCTCGTTACGGCCTCAACTTCAGCCTGCCCTCTACCCAGGCATGGGTCCACTGGGGAGACGGACACAAATTTGAAGAAAAATGGACAGTCTTGCAGAGATTGATGCCCCAACTGGAAACAGCGGGGGACGAAGCCCTCACCCTGAACGTCATGGTGCCGAACCGTTCCTTCATCCGCCGGTACGACGGTTCGCCGACCAACCAATAAGACCTGATTCGACCCGCCACTTCCAGAGATACAATCAGTGACCAGAGAGATTATCGCAGCAGTTGATGTGGGAACGACCAAAATCTGCGCGCTGGTGGGCACTGTCACCCATGACAATCTGGGCAACCTCGCTGTAAGAGTCCTGGGCGGCGGCGTTACCCCGAGTCGAGGTCTCCGCCGCGGCGTTGTCATGGACGTGCCCGAAGTGACCACGGCCATCGGCGAGGCCTTGGAAACAGCCGAACAGGAGTCCGGCGAACAGATCACCAGCGCCTACCTGGGCATCGCCGGCAACCACATTGCCACGTCAAACAGCGCCGGCATCAGCCCCATCGACGGTCGCCACGGCGTCACCGGAACCGATATGCAAAGGGCGCTGGAGGCGGCGCGCGCCGTGCAGATTCCCGCCAACAGACAGATCATCCATGTGATCGCCCGCCACTGGAAGGTGGATGAACAGGAAAATATCCAGCAGCCTCTCGGCATTCTCGGCAGCCGTCTGGAAGTCGACGCCCATATTGTCACCGGCACCATCAACGCCATCAACAACCTCGCGCAGTGTGTACTGGCCCATGGCATCGACATCGACGAGCTCGTCCTTGAACCGCTGGCCAGCGGCGAGGCTGTCCTGACCGCAGAAGAGCGGCAAATGGGCGTCGTCATGGCCGACCTCGGCGGCGGCACCACCGACCTGGCCCTCTTTCGCGGCAATGGCCTCTGGCATACCGAAGTGCTTGATGTCGGCGGCAGCCACATGACAAACGACCTCGCTATCGGTCTGCGCGCCCCGTTTGAAGTGGCCGAAGAACTGAAACTGCGCTACGGCCACCTGGAGCCAGAGCGCATTGCCGAAGACGAACAGGTCTGGGCCACCGTCTTCGGCGACAAACCGGAACGCACCTTCAGCCGGCGCTTCATCAGCCAGATCCTGCAGGCGCGAGCCGAAGAAACAGCCGAACTGATCCAGAGCAGAATCGCCAGAAGCAGCTACGGCCACATGGTGCCGGCAGGGCTTGTCCTCACCGGCGGCGCCAGCCAGCTTCCCGGCGCCGTCGACCTGTTCCGTAGAATCCTGCGAATGCCCGTTCGTATCGGCAGCCCCGTCGACCACCCCGCCGTGCAGGGCCTGAGCAGAGAACTGCAATCCCCCGCCTACGCCACCGCCGCCGGCCTCCTGCTCTGGGCCCTCTACGAAGATGCCCGTGCAATCCATTACCCCATGCAGAGAACCATCCCAGAAAATGGACAGATTATGGACCGCGTTGGCGGCTGGCTCCGAAGCCTCCTGCCGGACTAACTGCATACGCTCTGCAACGCGCCCAGCCACTCTTCAAATCAAGTAAAAACTGACCGAACCGAACGCAGCGACCCCGTCTGGCTTCCCCGGAATCCATCCGGCAAAGCCGTCGAATGCCGCGATGCCCCGGCGCGCTTCGCCAGGTTCCGCGCCAATCCTGAAGGCGCCGTAGATGGATCGTAGGTATATTGCCCAGAACCGGATGGTCCCGGCTCAACAGGCTCTTTGGCCGGCCGCGCGCAGATGCCGTCACCCCGCAAACAGGCGGCGCGCCCTTCCCCCCGCCCCCTTTGACAGGCCCTCCGGCGCAGAGCGCCCATTTCGTAGATGGATCGTAGGCAAATAGTCAAGAATAAACGCCGAAACAGCCCTGAACCTGTCCAGCGGCAGCTGAAGCTGGCCTCTTGCCAAGCTCCAGAGTAATGGCGCCAGGTCTGCGTTGAAAAACTGCCCCGCCCCTTTGCGTTGCGCGCCGCCATCTCCAATTCAGAGACTTTGCAAACATTTTCAGGTGTAGTACGATGGAACAATTCTGACATAGCAGGAGTACACGGTTTTTGGTAACGCGGCAGCAGGCGCAATTATCAAAAAGCGACAGAATGTCTGCCAGCGGTAAAAGGAGACCTAATCTATGACAAGACGGAGTAGCGCCTCACAATTTGTAGACAACTTTGCCCAGATTAAGGTTGTCGGCGTTGGTGGCGGCGGACAGAATGCGGTCAACCGTATGATCGAGGCAGACGTTCAGGGCGTAGAATTTATCGCGGTCAATACCGACGCGCAGGCCCTCATGCTCTCCAGCGCGCCGCAACGAGTGCGGATTGGAGACAAACTGACCAGAGGGCTCGGGTCGGGGGGAAAGCCCGAAATTGGCCTGCGCGCCGCAGAGGAGAGCCGGGACGAAATCGAGCAACTGTTCGAAGGCGCCGATATGGTTTTCGTCACCGCCGGTCTGGGCGGCGGGACGGGCTCCGGCGCGGCCCCGGTCATCTCATCCATCGCCCGCGAATCCGGCGCGCTCACAATCGGCGTCGTGACGAAACCGTTCACCTTCGAAGGCACGCAACGCCGCCGCATCGCCGAAAGCACCATGGGCCGCCTGCGCGAATCTGTCGATACGCTGATCACCGTGCCCAATGACCGGCTGCTTCATATCCTGGACAAAAACACCAACATCCGCGAATCATTCATCGTCGCCGATGATGTCCTGCGGCAGGGCATCCAGGGCATCAGCGAGCTCATCACCGTGCCCGGCCTGATCAACCTCGATTTCGCCGACGTACGCTCAATCATGCTCGACGGCGGCGCGGCGCTCATGTCCATCGGCCGCGCCAGCGGCGAAAACCGCGCCCAGGAAGCCGCCAACCAGGCCATTCAAAGCTCCTTGCTCGATGTGTCGATCGAGGGCGCGCAGGGGATTCTCTTCAACGTCAAGGGCGGCGACGACCTCAGCCTGTTCGAGGTGAATGAGGCCGCTGAAATGATCCGGGCCAACGCCCACCCCGAAGCCAATATCATCTTCGGCGCGGTCATCGACGAAAATATGAAGGACGAACTCCACATGACCGTCATCGCCACCGGCTTCGACAAAGGCCGGCGGCCAGAGCAGCCCCCCACATCGGCCCGCCAGCCCGCCGCCGGCAGCGCTCGACAAACCGGCTCGGCGCAGCCGTCCCACCAACCGGCCCAACCACAGCCAAAACCCAAGGAGCCCATCGACTTCCCCGTCCGCTCCTTCGACCGTGAAGACCTGGACATCCCAGCCTTCCTGCGCCGCGCCAAAAACAACAACGGCCAGTAGCGCCAAACTTACAGTTCGTTTTTCCTGAGAGCCTCGGCAATGCCGGGGCTCTTTTCTTTCCCCGCGCAAGGAGACAATGTTTCCTCACATGTTCGCCGCGCTTCGTTTGCGCGTCCTGCTTTCCCCTGTAGGCGCTCCCCTTGTGGGCGCCCAAGCCCTTCCCCCCCGCTTCTCCCCACAGTTCCCGCCGCCCCTCCTACCACGCCCAAGGCGCCGCCCCATCCCTGGCCCCCGGCCCCAACTTCTGCAGTTCCTCCTGCCGCCAATTCCGTTTGCGCCTCGCCCCGGATTGTGATATACCTATACTGACATTCTGAAATAAACACGCACAGGCCGCAATACTACATATTGTACCTCCCATTGTTGCATGATACAGTATGTAGGTTGTTCCCCAAACGAGCAACGGTCCAAAAAAGTTGTCGAAGGGCGCCGAACTTAACCCGTCTGAACCCGAAAAATCCGGGCGGATCCTTACGCTCCCAAGACAGACAGGCCGACCGAGCGAGAGACGGATGATGCAATGTCCCCATTGCGGTCATGGCAAACATAAAGTGATCGATACAAGGGAAAGAAAAGAGACGATCCGCCGCCGCCGTCAGTGTCTGGACTGCGCGCAACGGTTCACAACCTATGAACATGTCGCGCCCAGCCTTCTCGTCTCCAAGCGCGACGGCCATCGCGAACCGTTCGATCCCCAGAAGCTGCTTGCCGGCATCCGCATCGCCGCAGTAAAACGGCCCGTCAGCAGCGAGCGCATGAAAAGCATCGCAAACTACGTCGAAGACCGAATCCAGCGCCTCGGCCGCGCAGAAGTCACCAGCGAAATGATCGGAAACCTTGTGCTGGACCAACTGGCCGATGTCGATCAGGTGGCCTATATCCGTTTCGCAAGTGTCTACCTGGACTTTAGCGATCTGAGTGAAATCCGATCCGAAGTTGACCGGCTTATGGGGCGCAGCGACCAGGACGTTGACGCAAACGGACGGCTTTAGGCGCAAAACTGCGCCGCCGCCCAGTCCGTAGTTGATCTTTTAGATCATTTGTTCTATCATTGGAACCAAGTGCTGTTTACTGTCGTCCATATATTTTACAGCACATAATTCATACCCATTTATCATCTTTTTCAAGGAGCATCCCCATGTCCTCCCTCGAATCCACCATCACCCGCAATGGCGCCAATGCAAAGGAGGCTTTCACGACCTTCGAAGTCGTGAAGGGGGAAAAGCAGAAGGTCTCTGGCCCGGCGTATGTCGATGACACCGCTATCCAGCTGAGCGAAAACAGCTTGAAAGTCCTGGAGCGCCGCTATCTGCGTCGCGATATCGATGGGGCGCTCCTGGAGACCCCAGCCGGCATGTTCTATCGCGTCGCCAGGCACATCGCGGCCGCGGAAGAGGAGCACGGCGGCGATGTCGATGCAACGACCAGAACCTTCTACGACCTGCTCACCGAGCTGCGCTTCTTCCCCAACAGCCCCACCTTCACAGGCGCGGGCACGCCTCTCGGCCAGCTTGCCGCCTGTTTCGTGCTTCCCATCGAAGACGATATGGGCCGCGCCAGCGACGGCATCTTCAGCACCCTACGCGTCGCAGCTCTGATCCAACAGACAGGCGGCGGCAATGGTTTCAGCTTCAGCCGGCTGCGTCCACAAAAAGACATCGTCCACACATCCGCCGGCCGCGCAACCGGCCCGGTCGGCTTCCTGCGCGTCTATGACCAGGCCTTCGGCGAAATCGCCCAGGGCGGAACCCGACGCGGCGCCAATATGGGGGTCCTGCGCGTCGACCACCCAGACATCGAAGAGTTTATCCGCTGCAAGGCCGAAGAGGGAGCCATCACCAACTTCAACATCTCCGTCGCCATCACCGACGAATTCATGCACGCCGTGAAGGAAGATGGCGATTTCGACCTGCGCAACCCCCGCGACGGCTCCGTTTCCAGAACGGTTAAAGCGCGCGACCTCTTCGCAACCATCGTCAAGTACGCCCACCACAACGGCGAGCCCGGCGCGCTCTTTATCGACGCCGCCAACCGCAGCAACCCTGTCCCCCACCTCTACGATCTCGAAGCGACCAACCCCTGCGGAGAACAGTGGCTCGGGCCCTACGAAAACTGCTGCCTCGGCTCCATCAACCTCAGCTCCCACTTCACAACCGACAGCTCAGGCCAGGCCGCGGTCGACTGGGATGCCCTGCGCAAGACCGTGCGCGAAAGCACCCACTTCCTCGACAACGTGGTCAGCGCCAACACCTACCTGCCTGCCGTGCCGGTCGTGAAAGAGGCTGCCCTCAAGGCGCGTCGAATCGGGCTCGGCATCATGGGCCTCGGCGACCTGATGTACAAGTTGGGCATCCGCTACGGCAGCGAAGACGGCCAGGAGTTCGCCGCCCAGGTAATGGAGTTCGTGCGCTTCCACTGCATGCAGATGAGCATCGACCTGGCCGCAGAGCGCCAACCCTTCCTCGCCTACGCCGGCAGCATCTATGACGACGACCAGCTCGGCGGAATGCGCTGGCAGCCGCCGCGCCCGCTCGTCCCCTACCGCCGCAATTGGGGCCGGCCCGCGCTGAATTGGGATAAGGTCGTCGAAGGCATACGCCGCCATGGGCTCCGCAATGCCGCCCAGACGACCGTGGCGCCCACCGGCACAATCGCCACCGTGAGCGGCTGTGAAGGCTACGGCTGCGAACCGGTCTTCGCTCTAGGCTATATCCGCCACTTCAAGGACGGAGACAATGACGTAGAGTTGCCCTATACCAGCCCCCTCTTCGAACAAGCTCTCGAACGCCTGGATGTCAGCGACGAACAGGCGGACGCCATCCGGCAGCGAGTGGCGGAGACCGGTTCCTGCCATGAAATCGAAGAGCTGCCCGAGGAATTCCGCAATACCTACGTCGTCAGCAGCAACATCACCGCCGAGCAGCACGTCAAAATGCAGGCCGCCATCCAGGCATTTGTCGATAACAGCATCAGCAAAACCTGCAACTTCCCCGAAGGCGCAACCGAGGAAGATGTGGCGCAGGCCTATATGCAGGCGTGGGAGTTGGGCTGCAAGGGGCTCACCGTCTATGTCACCGGCAGCCGCCAGGAAGTCGTGCTGGAAACGAAAGCGGTCAAAGACAGAAAGGGCGAGCTTCCGGAACAGCTGCACAGCGCTCCCTCAGCCAACGGCGCCCAACCCCATCCAGCGCTCTCACAGGATGATTACCCTGCCGTCTTCACCAAGCGGCCGCGCCCCTATCTGCTCCAGGGCAGCAGCTATCGTAAAGAGACGCCCCTGGGCACCGCCTACGTCACCATCAACAGCGACGAGAACCAAGAGCCCTTTGAAGTCTTCCTCAACATCGGCAAGGCCGGCAGCGATGTCACCGCCGTCAGCGAATCGATTGGCCGCCTCATCAGCCTGGCGCTGCGCATGCCCTCTGCCCTGCCGCCGTCTGAAAGACTGCGCTGGGTCATCGATGAGATGGCCGGTATCGGCGGCGGGCGCCCCTTGGGATTCGGAGTGGGGCGCGTGCGCAGCCTGCCGGACGGCATCGCCCAGGTCCTTTCCGACCATCTCAGCGAGCTGCCGGAAAACAAAGAATCCGTGGCCGGCGAACAACTGGCGCTGCCCATCGGCGACCTCTGCCCGGAATGCGGCGAAGCGGCCTTCCTCAACATCGAAGGCTGCCGCAAATGCCATGTCTGCGGCTACAGCGAATGTTGAACCCCACGGCGGCTAGCGGGCTGAACTGCCGCTGGCCGCCGCCTCCTTCCGGGCGATGAAGATCAGCCGCTCGCTGTCCGATCGATAGGGGCTGCCGTCGAAATCCCCGTACACCTCATCCACCGAAAACCCTGCCTGTTCCAGCAGCATGGCACCCTCATCCGGCCACCAGAAGCGCAGCGGAAAAGATAGCCGCGTCTGTTCGCTGCGCCCGTCCGGAAATATCTCCTCATAAACAAACTCCGTCTCCTGCAGCTGCCGGGCCGCGTCCACGGTGCGGGTCGTCCACTTCAACACCTGCGCGCCGCTCTCCTCGTCCTCCCACCGGTCGGCCAGCTCCTGAATGCCCGCAATCGACTCCAGGTAAGCAACGTCCGGGTTGAACAGATCGATCAGCAGCAGACCGCCCGTGCGCAGATGGCGGCGCGCGTGCCGCAGCGCCATCAACTGCCCGGCCTGCGTCGTCACGTGCATCAACGTGTTGCTGACCACAAACGCAAGATCAAACCCTCTCTGCGCAAGCCGAAAACCGGTCATATCCGCCTGCGCCAGCCTGACCCGCCAAGGCCCTTCCGCCGCCGTCTCCGATCCCGGCGTCTCAGGCGGCGCGGCCGGCGACGCAAAGCCGCGCTTCGCCAACTTGCGCCGTGCGATCGACAGCAGCGCCGCGCTCCTGTCGATGCCGAAAACATGACAGCCGGCTTCAGCCAGCGGAAGCAGCACGCGGCCGGTTCCGCAGCCAAGCTCCAACGCGGCGCGGCCGGCTGTGCGCGCCGTCTTCAGGATGAGCGGAATGTCATCCCTGTAGTCACGGTAATCCCCGTCGTAGAAACGGGCGAATCCATCGAAATTCATTAGGTCGACTCACAGCTGCGGCCGGTGTTCCATACCGTAAAAGCGCTCCTGAATCGGGTCTGCCCCAATTCTGCTCCAGACTGTGCCCCACGTATCTCAAAATTTGCGTTTACCGGAATATCCGCTATAATGCTAACAGATCAAGAGCCGACCTGACGATCCGGGTCGGCGTTTACTTTCCAGGGGTCGCTGCTGACGGCGGAAAATTCTTGCGCCGTTGACCGCGTCCTCTCTATTTGTGCCAGAGCTCCCCCTAACCTCAGAGAGTAAGAACTATGAGTGACAGTCCTGTTTACCTGACCCAAAGCGGCCTCGATGCCCTGCAGGAAGAGCTGGCGTATCTCGTCGGTGAACGCCGCCAGGAGATTGCCCAGCAGATCGCCGAAGCCAAAGCGGAAGGCGACCTGAGAGAAAACGCCGGTTATGACGAAGCCAAAAACGCGCAAGCCTTTGTCGAAGGGCGCATCCGGGAACTCAAGGTCAAGATCCACAACGCGCAGATTATCGACGATTCCCAGACGCCCGACGACCAGGTCGCCCTCGGCCGCAGCGTCGTCGTCAGAGAAAACGGCTACGACGACGAAGAGATCTACACCATCGTAGGCTCAACCGAAACCGACCCCAACAACGGGCGCATCAGCAACGAGAGCCCAATCGGCAAGGCTCTTCTCGGCCGCATCGCAGGAGAAGTCGTGCGCGTCGAGGCGCCGGCAGGCGAAATCGAATTCAAAATCGTCCGCGTCGAGTGACATCCGCCCCTTGGCCCTTGCGCCAGCGGCAAACCCGGGCCCCCCGCCAGGAGCAGGAACTGTGAAAGACGCCCGCGAGCTGTTCGAGCCCGAAAACCTGACCGACCAGGAACAGAGCCGCCTGCAGAAACTGGATGCCCTGCGCGCCCGCGGGATCGACCCCTATCCGGCGCGTGTGAATCGCTCACATACCATCGCCGCCGCCCGCAACCTCTACGACGAGGACGCCGACGAGCAGCCGGTTGTGTCCGTGGCCGGCCGCCTCAAACGCATCCGCGTCATGGGCAAAGTCAGCTTCGCCGACCTCGACGACGGCAGCGCCCAGATCCAGCTATTCATCCAGCGCGACAACCTGCCCGACGGCTGGTACAACGAAGTCTGGAAACGCCTCATCGATCTCGGCGACTTCATCAGCGCCAGCGGCCCGCTCTCCGTCACCCGCACCGGCGAGTTGAGCATCGCCGTCCAGGAGATCACCTTCCTGGCCAAAGCCCTCAAACCGATGCCGGACAAATGGCACGGCGTGCGCGACCCCGAAGTCCGCTACCGCCGCCGCTATGTGGACCTGCTCGCCAACGAAGAGGCGCGCGCCCTGTTCCGCGACCGGGCCGCGGTCGTGCGCGCCCTCCGCGCCTACCTCGACGGCGCCGGCTTCCTCGAAGTCGAGACGCCCATCCTCCAACCGATCTACGGCGGCGCGGCCGCTCAACCCTTCGTCACCCACCACAACCAGCTCCACCAGGACCTCTACCTGCGCATCAGCTTCGAACTCTACCTGAAACGCCTCATCGTCGGCGGCTTCCCCGCCGTCTACGAAATCGGTCGCGACTTCCGCAACGAAGGCGTCAGCTTCAAGCACAATCCGGAATTCACCCAGCTCGAATTCTACGAGGCCTACGTCGACTACGAAGACGTCATGCGGCGCACCGAGGAGATGGTCGCCTTCACCGCCTGCCAGGTGACCGGGAGCCCCGTTGTCACCTGGCAGGAGCGCACAATCGACTTTACGCCGCCCTGGCCGCGCCTCCCCCTCCGCCAGGCCATCCGCGACGCATCCGGCATCGACTACGAGCAGTTCCCCGATGCCGCCAGCCTGCGGGCACAGATGCGCAGCCGCGGCATCGACGCCGCCGCCTCCGACAACTGGGGCAAGTTGGTCGACCAGCTGCTCTCCAAGTTCTGCGAACCAAATCTGATCCAGCCCACCTTTCTCGTCGACTATCCGCGCGAAGTCAGCCCGCTCGCCAAAGCGATGCCGGACAGTGAGCGCCTGGTCGAGCGCTTCGAAGGCTTCGCCGCCGGCATGGAGCTCTGCAACGCCTTCACCGAGCTCAACGACCCCATCGACCAGCTGCAGCGCTTCCTCGACGAAAACTACCGCGCAACGCAGGGCGACGAAGAGGCCCACCCCGTCGACATCGATTACGTCGAGGCGCTCAGCTACGGCATGCCGCCCACCGGCGGCTTCGGCATGGGCATCGACCGCCTCACCATGCTCCTCACCGACCGCGACACCATCCGCGAAGTCATCCTCTTCCCCCACCTCCGCGAAATCGACGACGCCGCCCAACCCGACACCGCCGACGCGCAAGAGGCCGCCCCCATCCCCACCGCCGACGCATAACCCCCTCCTCCGCCCTCCCCCGCTTTTCCTGCGGTTCCCCGAAGTTCCCCCCAGTTCCCCCGCACTTCAGACCCCATTCCCCAAATTCACGTCCAGACAACATCCCCGTCCATTGCAGTTTGACGCGCGCCCCAACACTCTGCCATAATGACCCCAACAACCGCATAACCTACCTTCGGGGCAGGGTGAGGGCCGATCAGGCCCAATTCCCGACCGGCGGTGAGCCAGGCGGATGCATTGCGCCCTGAGCGGCGAAATCTCCTGGTAAGCCCGTGAGCCGCAAGGCTGAGTTCGGTGAGATTCCGACGCCGACGGTATAGTCCGGATGGGAGAAGGTGCAAAGAGCGAGGGCAGTGCCACTGTGTGTGCTGTTCCCGCCTTCTTTGGCTATGTGCAGTGGCTGCTGCGCGCAACGCCCGGGGTACGATACATGTATCCCGGGCCGTTTTGTTTTGAGGACGCGCGCGCCAACCGCTGCCTGCGGCCGTTCCCGGCGTACGCCGGGAATCCAGCGCCGCGCTGTTTACAGAACCCGAAGCAATCTTGCGCTTCGGGTTCCTTGTTTTTCGGGGCAAAGCCGTACGATGAAGGACAGCTCAATTCTCTTCCCCGGCGCGCCGGCCGATGACGGCACAGACCCGGCGCCGCCGCAAACAATCGAACAACCCGCGGCCCAGACCCGGCGCAAAGCCGGCCGTGTCCGCGACTGGATCGCGCGCCATCCTGCCCTCGCCGCCTTCCCATTCGTGCTCAGCGCAGCGCTGCTCCTCTGGGAGGCGCTTGTCCGCTGGCAGGACTATCCCGTCTTTATCCTCCCCCGCCCGCGGAACGTCCTGCACAAAGCGCTGGCGATGGCCGTTGACGGCTCGCTGCTGCGCCATGCCCAGGCAACTGTCATTGAAATCGGCGCCGGTCTCCTGATCGGCCTCACCCTGGCCTTCCTGCTCGGCTACTGGCTCGGGCGCAGCCGCACACTCGACCGCATCCTCTCCCCTTACCTTGTGGCGAGCCAGACCATCCCGGTCGTCGCCATCGCCCCGCTCCTCGTCATCTGGTTCGGCAGCGGCCTGCTCAGCAAAGTGCTCGTGACAACCATCATGGTCTTCTTCCCCACCCTGGTCAGCACCGTCGTCGGCATCCGCAACGTCGATCCGGACCTGCGCGAGCTGATGCGCTCGCTGCGCGCCAGCCGCCGCCAGCTCTTCCTGAAGCTGGAGCTGCCCGGCGCCCTGCCCGTGATCTTCAGCGGCCTCAAACTGAGCGTCATCCTGGCTGTCGTCGGCGCCATCGTCGGCGAGTTCGTCGGCGCCGACCAGGGGCTGGGCTTCCTCATCAACCTGGGCCGGGGCGTGCTGGACACGCCGATGATCTTCGTCGCCGTGCTCATGATCGTGCTGCTCGCCCAGGCGATGTATTGGAGTGTCACACTGCTCGAAAGCTACCTCCTGCGCTGGAAGCAGCTTGGTTTGAAGGACGGCGATTGAGCCGCGCGCCCTCTTCCGCCAAACGTATCTGTCACAGGAGAATCTCTCCTATCCGCAAAAATGCAGAGGAACGAATGAAACATTACACCGACCGCCATTCAACCGCCCGCACCGGCTCCGCCCTGCCCGGCCCCGCAGCCGCGAGCCCCGCGGCCCTGTCCCGCCTGCTGACACTGATTCTGCTGGCCTTCCTGGCTGCGGTTGCGGCAGCCTGCGCCCCTATCGCGCCGGCAACCGCGCCGGCCGCGCCCGCCGAACCGCAAGCCCCCCGCCCGATCACGTTAGGCGTTGGCTTCATCCCCAATGTCCAGTTCGCGCCCTTCTATGTCGGCATCGAAAAAAGGTTCTTCGCAGCCAGGGGCGTCGAGCTGTCGTTGGATTACGGCTTCGAAAACGACTACCTCAAACTGGTCGCCACCGACGAACTGCAGTTCATGATCGCCAGCGGCGATCAGCTCGTGCTTGGCCGCGCCCAGGAACTGCCGGTCAAGTATGTCATGAACTGGTACACCAGCTATCCCGTCACCGTCTTTGCCAAGGCAGACGCCGGCATTCATGAACCAGCCGACCTCGCCGGCCGCACGGTCGGCGTGCCGGGCCCCTTCGGCGCCACCTACATCGCGCTGCGCGCGCTCCTCGATACCGCCGGGCTGACCGAAGCCGACATTCAGATGGAGAGCATCGGCTTCACCCAAGCCTCCGCCGTGAGCGAAGACCTGGTCGACGCTGCAGTCGACTACGCCGTCAACGGCCCTGTCGTGCTCGGCAATGCCGGCATCGAGACCGTCCAGATCGCCCTCGACCAATACCTGCAGATCCCCGCCAACGGGCTCGTCACCAACCAACGCACGCTGCAGGAGGAGCCGCAGCTGGTCGAGGCCATGGTGCGCGCGCTGCAGGAGTCGGTCGCCTATACGCTTGCCAATCCGGACGAATCCTTCGCAATCGCCTTGAACTTTGTGCCGGAGGCGGGCGGGGAAAACGAAGCCGCCAACCGCCTGGTCTTCGACGCCTCCCTTCCTTTCTGGCAGCCGAGGCCGGACGGCGCGCACGGCGCCACCACCGATGCCGAGTGGCAGACGGTGGCCGAGCTCCTTCTGCGCATCGGCTTTGTCGAACGGCTCGTCCAGCCCGAAGAGATGTACACCAACGAGTTCATTCAGTGACATGCCCCGCGGCCGCCGCCCGCCAGCGGCGCACGCGCAACCGCCTCTGACCACCTATGACAGAACCTCTACTCCGGGCGCGCAACGTCAGCCACACCTATAGCCGCCGCAACCGCGTCACGCCCGCGCTGGCCGGCGTCTCCCTCTCCGTGCAGGCGCACGAGTTTGTCTGTGTCGTCGGCGACAGCGGCAGCGGCAAATCAACTCTTCTGCGCATTCTCGGCGGCCTCCTGACGCCCACATCCGGCCAAGTCCAGTTTGAAGGCAACACCGTGCGCGCACCCCAGCCGCAGATCGGGTTCGTCTTCCAAAACACCAATCTGATGCCCTGGCGCACAGCCCTCGAAAACGTCCTGCTCCCCCTGGAGCTGCGCAAGCCGCTCGCCGATCAAGACCGCGAGCGGGCCCGCGCCGCGCTTGCCCTGATGGGGCTCGGCAAGTTCGCCGACGCATACCCGTCCCAACTCTCCGGCGGCATGGCCCAGCGCGTGACGCTCACGCGCGCCCTGCTTCAGAGCCCAGCCCTGCTCCTGATGGACGAGCCCTTCGGCGCGCTCGACGCCCTGACACGCGAACGCCTCAACCAGGAGCTCCTGCGCATCTGCCATGACCGCAAGCAGACCGTCCTGATGATTACACACAGTATCCAGGAGGCCGTCTTCCTTGCCGATCGCGTGCTCGTTCTCAGCGGGCAGCCCGGCAGCCTCCAGGGCATCATCCCCGTCCACCTGCCCCGCCCGCGCACGCTGGAAATGCTGACGAGGCCCCAGGCCGGCGCGCTCATCAGCCAAATCCGCGCCTGCCTCGCGACGGGCGCGAAACAAGCGGCGCGCCAATAGAAAGACGCCGGACAGCGCGCCCGGCGTCCTGAAATCTCTGATTGTCCTCCAGCCTGCCTGCAAAACCGCTAACGCGGCAGACCGACCCTACTGGTTGTCCGCATCACCAAGATTACGCGGCAACATCGCGGCCAGGTTGTCCGGGCGATCGATGTTCAGCGACAGGACCTGCTCCTGCAGCCACGCCTGGAAAGCCTCCGCATACGCCTGCTGCAAGCTGGCTTCCTCTTTCGGCCGTTCATCGTCCCGCTCCAGCACTTCGATAATATGATAGCCGAAAGTCGTCTTGATCGGCGCGCTGAGCTCGCCGACTTCGAGCGAAAACGCGGCTTCGTCAAATTCAGGCACGTAGCGCCCCCGGCCCGCCCAGCCCAGGTCGCCGCCCTGTGAACCACTGCCCGGGTCATTGCTGAACCGCAGCGCCAGGTCAGCAAAGTCCTCGCCGTCCAGAATTCGCTGATGCAGAATCTGCGCAAAGGCCAGCGCCTCGGCATCGTCCACGCGGCCATCGCCGTTGCTGTCCGGGTTCCATATCTCCGGCGCGGGCGGGCTGTCCTCCGCAACCGCCGCAGTCCCTTCCGTCGTCTCGGTTGCGTCCGCGCCGTTCTCCGGCGCAGGCGCCGGGGTCTCCACAGCGGGCGTCTCGCCAGCCGCCTCTTCCGGCTCAGGATCAACAGAGATCAGAATATGGCGGGCCCGGACCTGCTCCTCTGTCGTCGATACCAGATCCTGGCTGATCGTCTCCGACATCTTCGTGCGCAACAGACGCGCCCGGATCACCTCGCGATAGCTGTCCAGGCTCATCCCGGCGTTCTCGCGCAAATTCTGTTCCAGCGCGCGCAGCCCCTCCTGATACAACTCGTCTGTCAGGATGGTGGGCGCCTCAGGCGTCGTGGGATCGGTGTCAGGGCCCTCAGGATCACCCTCAGGAGGAGACGCGGCCGCTTCCGCCCCGCTGTCTCCGCCTTCTTCCGGCGTCGGGGGTGGCGACGGCAGCGGAGTCGGCGTAAACGTTTCCGCAGTGGCTGTCGCTTCGATCGCGGCATCCGCGGTGGCCGTGGCTTGCGGCTCAGTCAGCGCGCCCTCCCCCAGCGCCACCTCATCCCGCAGCGTCTCCTCCACCTCTGCATCGCTCACGGCCACGCCCACTTCCGGCGCCTTTATTGCCAGGACAGTCCCTTCGATCATTTCGTTGAGAACCTGCGTTCCCAGCGTCAAGGGGCTGGCCAGCGTCGCATTGATCGAAGCGATCTGGGAGGCGAACAGGCTGGAATCCCCAAACTGCTGGGAAAACACCTGCAGGCGCAGCCGCTGATTCTCGAGCTCGCTCTGACGCAGGCGCGCCTGCTGCCAGAAGTCCCGTGTCACAATCGTCCTGTCTTCTACCTGCGCCAGCACTCTGCTCGGCTTGAAGACCAGTTCATTGACCACACCATAAAGAACCAGGAGCAGCGACACGCCGACTACGCCGCCGACGATCACGGTAAGCCGCAGGTTGCGCTCCCGTTCGCGGGCTCGCAGGCGGACCTCGCGTCTGTTTTCGACCTGTGGCGCCTCTTCCTGCCTTCGTCGTCTGCGCTTCTTGGCCATGGATCGATTAACCGCGCCGCCCTGTTATACGCATATGTTCGCCTGTGTAGGGCATCAGGGCCAGATGCCGGGCCCGTTTGATCGCCCTGGTCACTTTGCGCTGCAGCTTCGCGGTGACGCGGGTCTTGCGGCGGTTGTGAATGCGCCCGTAGTTATCGACGAACCGGCTGAGAACCTGCACGTTCTTGTAGTTGATCTCGTCGATACGCACATCGTTGCCAACGTGCCGGGGGTTCCTGCGCTGATTCCCCTGCTTGGCGCGGTTAAAGATGGCCGGCCCCTCAACGCGGCTCAACGCCGGCGTCTCCTGCTCTCGCTGCCTGCCGCCTTCGTCCGATTCGGCGCTTGCGCTCTCCACAGCCGCTTCAACCACCGGCTCGGCAACCGGCTCGGCAGCCGCCTCAGCCACCGGTTCTGCCACTGCTTCGGCCTCCGGCTCAGAAGCCGCCACGGGCTCTGCAGCCGCCTCGGCCACCGGCTCTGCCACTTCTTCAGCCTCCGGCTCGGCTACCGCTTGCGGTTCGCTCTCCGCCGCGCTTGCCTCCAGCACAGGCGCTTCCTCTTCCGCTGGCGTCTCGTCAACCGGCTGTTCCTCTATGTTCTCTTCGGCTTCGGCCAATTTGGTTTCGTCAGACATTCGATGCTCCTTTGTGGGTTAGTCCTCAACGCGGACAACGAGGAAACGCAATACATCTTCGGATAACCGTAACTGTCGTTCCACGTTCTGCACCGCGGTTGGAGGCATCGAGAGGTTGTGCAGAATGTAGTGTCCTTCAAAATGTCCTTTGATGGGATAGGCCAACTGGCGTTTGCCCCAATAATCGGTGCTCTCGATTGTCCCATCTTCGCCGTCGATGGCCCGTCCAATCCGGTCATCCACGGCTTTGACACCCTCATCATCCAGATTGGGCTGGATGATGTACACCAATTCATACGTGTTCATCTACCCTTTCACTCCTTTCCATGAGCAATGTCCTGCGTTCGTTTCCAGTTCTTGGTTTTCAGTAACTCCACCGGACTCAGGTGAGAGCCAGCACGAAAAACCAAATACTGACGACTAAAAACCGCAGTTCTGACAAAGGCCCACAGCATTGCGCTGTGAACAGAAAGAACGAGGGAGCAGACAAGCTCTCCCTCGTCGCGATTCGAAAGTATAGCACAGCTCGCTATGCGCGCAAAAGATCGGGCGCGCAAAAGGACACGCAATACCGGACCGGGACCCCGGCCAATGGGCGGTGAAAAAAGCGCCCGCTAGTTACTCGAAATCGGCCATTGCATCTGCGCCCGTTCCACCGTGCGCCCGCGGCCGTGGCACTGCTTGAACTTCCTGCCGCTCCCGCACGGGCACGGAGCGTTGCGCCCGGCCCCGGCGAAGCGGGCGTTCAGCTTGCGATCCTCTTCCGCCAGGTGCTGCATGATATTCGCGGGCGCCTGCTGCCGGCGCAGCTGATCGGACATGAAGTTCATGTACGGGCGCACATGATTGAAAAAGGCCCGGTAGCCGGCGCACAGATAGTTCAGCCCCTCTTCGCCGTCGGGCGTCTTGATGAAGCGGTTCTTCGGACAGCCGCCGTTGCAGACAAAGCGCACCTCGCACTCCAGGCAGTAGTTGGGCAGGCTGTCTCGTTTGTGCGCGCCGAACTCCCGCTGGCGCGCCGAGCCGACCATCTCGATCAGCGGGATCTCCTCGATGTTGCCCAGCAGATAGTTCGGCTCCACGTAGTGATCACAGGAGAACAGATCGCCGTTGTGCTCCATCGCCAGCGCCGAGCCGCACGTCTCCTCAAAGATGCACAAGCCGGGCCGGTGTCCCGCGTATCCGGCCAGCGCCACGTCGAAGATCTGCACAAAAACCTTCCCCACGTCGCGCCGCACCCACTCCTCGAAAATCTGGATCAGAAAGTCGCCGTACTGCTCCGCCGTGACCGAACGATCCTTGACCGTATCCCCTTCCTGGTAGCCGGTCTCGTTGTCCCGCTCCACGATCGGGATGAACTGCATGAACTCCGTCTTGACCTCGTCGCGCAGAAAACGGTAGACCTCCAGCGGATGGGGCGCGTTGGCCGCGTGGACCGTCGTCAGGATGTTGTAGCGCACCTTGTGCTTGTGCAACATCCGCGCCGCCCGCATCACCTTTTCCCACGTCGGCTGGCCGCCCTTGTCGACGCGGTAAAAGTCATGCAGCTTGCGCGGACCGTCCATGCTCAACCCGATCAGAAAATCGCTGCGGTGCAGAAACTCGCACCACTCGTCGTCCAGCAGCGTGCCGTTCGTCTGCAGCGCGTTCTCCACCCGCATGCCCGGCTTTTTGTGCTTCTGCTGGAACTCGACCGCCTTCTTGAAGAAATCCAGCCCCATCAGCGTCGGCTCGCCGCCCTGCCACGCAAACGTCACCTCCGGGACCTGCTGCGCCTCGATATACTGACGCGTATACTCCTCAAGCTTCGACTCGGACATGCGGAACTCGCTGTCCGGGTACATAAACTCCTTGCTCAAAAAGTAGCAGTAATGGCAGTCCAGATTGCATATCGCCCCCCGCGGCTTCAGCATGATGTGAAACGCAGGCGGCGGCGCAATATCCGTTGCAGGCGTCGAGTCAAGCAATGCGATCGATTGCGACATGCTCTCTCCTGTTACGACTCAGCCATATTTCATTCGCGACTCTGAAAGTTGCGCGTGCGGGGGCCTCTCTCTACTCCCTCCTCACCACCATCTTCCATCAGCCGCCGCTTTAACTGACCACTGACTACTGACCACTGCAGTCCAACGCTGGCACATCCACCCAGCGCCGCTCCTGCCAGGCCTGATAGCCCAACGCCGCCAGCTGCACGCCCTTCGCCCCTTCCAACAGCGTATACGGGAACGGCTCCCCCTTCACCGCATGGCGCAGGAACAGCTCCCACTCGATCTTGAAGGCGTTCTCAAAGGGGTTGTTGTTCGGCATCCACTGCCACGTATCGTAGAAGGGGACCGGCTGCGGAATGTCCGGGTTCCACACCGGCTTCGGCGTGAAGGAGTCGCCCTGTATCGCGCACTCCCGCAGGCCCGCCACCGCGCTGCCGCGCGTGCCGTCCACCTGGATCGTCAGCAGGTCATCGCGTCGCACGCGCACACACCACGAGGAGTTGAAGTTGCAGATAATTCCGTTTTCCAGCTCGAACATCGCGTAGGCCCCGTCATCCGCGTCAGCGTTGTAAAGCGCGCCCTCCTCGTCGATGCGTTCCGGCACATGGTTGGCCGCGATACAGGAGAGCCGCTTGATCGGCCCGAACAGGTTATCGATGACATAGCGCCAGTGCGCGAACATGTCCAGCACGATGCCGCCGCTCTCCGACTTCTTGTAGTTCCACGAGGGTCGCTGGGCCGGCTGGTCCTTGCCGTCAAACACCCAGTAGCCGAACTCGCCGCGCACCGCCAGAATGCGGCCGAAGAACCCGGTGTCGATCAGGTACTTGAGCTTCAGCAGACCGGGCAGAAACAGCTTGTCCTGCACAACGCCGTTGCTTACGCCTGCCTCTGTCGCCGCCCGCGCCAGCCGCAACGCATCCTCGATGTTGCCCGCGGTCGGCTTTTCACAGTAGACCGCCTTGCCGGCCTCGATTGCCTGCAATGTATTCGGCACCCGCAGGTTGGTCGCAAGGGCATCGAAGTAGATGCTGTTGTGGTCGTCGGCCAGCGCCTCGTCCAGATTGGTCGTCCACTTGCTCACATTGTACGCCGACGACAGATGCCGCAGCTTGTCCGGATTGCGGCCCACCAGCACCGGCTCCGGCATGATCCGGTCCCCGTCCGCGGCAACCGTGCCGCCCTGCTCCCGGATCGCCAGTATCGAACGCGCCAGGTGCTGATTCGTGCCCATCCGTCCGGTCACGCCGTTCAGGATTACGCCAACTGCGATTTCAGCCATAAGTAGGAACTGCTCCCATAAATGCGCGGCCCCAAGGACCATTGAAGGCCAGTGCGGCGCCGTCTGCCCGGCGCCTGCAAAAGCCGGGATGCTCAAACGTGATCTGTGTAGGCTTCTACGATCCGCTCCAGGAACTGCTCCTGCTCCGTCTCCCAGTAGCGGTTTGAAAAGATTTCAACCTCATTATACCCGTCAAACCCGGCCTCCTCAACCCAGCCGCGAATCTGACGGATGTCGATGCAGCCCTCGCCCATCAGCCCGCGGTCAAGCAGCAGGTCTTCCGTCGGCGTGCGCCAGTCGCACACATGGAAGGCGAACAGCTTGCCCATCTGCCCGCATCGGCCGATCTCCCGCTCCAGCTCCGGGTCCCACCACAGGTGATAGACATCCACAACCACACCCACAAACGGCGAGTCGATGCCCGCGCAGATGTCGTTGGCCTGTCCCATCGTGTTGACCGCCGACCGACTGTCCGCGTACATCGGGTGCAGCGGCTCCACGCCCAGCTTGACGCCCGCCGCCTCGGCATGCGGCAGGACAGCTTCGATCCCGTCCCGGATCTGGCCGCGACCGGCATCCAGCGGCTGGCCGGGCACCGCCCCGCAGACAAGCACCACCAGCGGCGCGCCCAGCGCCTCCGCCTCGTCGATGGCGCGGCGGTTGTCGTCGAGCGCCTCCTGCCGCGCCGATGCCGTCTCCGCCGGGAAAAAGCCCCCCCGGCAAAGCGACACAACCTCCATCCCCGCGTCGCGAATCCGCCTGCCCGCGCCCGCAATATCCCGCCCCTCCAGCGCGTCCCGCCAGACCGTCATCCCCGCGGCGCCGTGCGCGCTGAACCGCTCGATCGCCGTCTCAATCGGCCAGGGTTTCGTTGTAATCGTGTGAATGCAAAGTCGACTCAAGTCCATATTCCCGTCCTGAAACTGTCTTCTTAAACGAAAAAGCCCTCTGTCCCGGGGATCTGCTGAAACGCCCCGACGATTCCTGCCAGCGCCGTAGCCAGGCTGCAATTCACTGACCACTAACCACTGTAGTTCGACTCCGCCAGCCACTGCTCACTCTCCGCCGGCAGGTCAGCCGCGACATGGATCGTCTCCTCGCCGCGGTAATGCACCTGCCCCGGCCGTCCCCCCGCCATGCGCGTGACAAAACGCCGCGGCGTGATCACAACGCCGACACCGGCATTGCCCCGCTGCCCCGAATGCCACGCCGCAAGCCGCGCGGCAACGTCCAGCGTCAACGCCGGGACCGGCTGCCCTCCGCAGCGCACCACGACGTGTGCGCCCGGCCCATCGCGCACGTGCAGCCACAGGTCATCCCGGCCCGCTTCGTTGAACGTGACGATCTCGTTCTGGCGTGCATTGCGCCCCACCAGAATCGGAAATCCTTCGGGCGAAAGATAACGCAACGGCCGCGAGCGGTCTCTCGGCGCCTTTTCCCGCCGTCCCCGGCGCTGCCGCAGATAGCCCGCCTCCCGCAGCGCCTCCCGCACAGCCGCGATCTCCGGCTGGTCCTGCGCCATGCTCAGATCGCTCTCCAGCTGCTGCAGATAGCCCCGGTCCGCCTCCAGCCGGGCCCGCCTCCGGGGGATGATGCGGGCGGCCCGTTCCATCTTGGCCGCCCGGTCGAACATGCGCTCCGCCTGCTCCACCGGCGTACGTTTCGGATCCAGCGCAACGATCAGGTCTTCCCCCTCTCCTGCTGATTGGTCGCCCTCCGCCGCCTGCCCGAAACTGGTGTCAGCAGCCGCGAAGACGACCAGCTGCATCTGCCCGTTCGACCCCGGCTCCACCGCGGCCAGGCCGTCCTGCAGGCTGTATCCTTCCTGCGCGCCGGATCCCTTCCTCCGCTGCGGTATCTGGCTCGAAAGGGCCAGCAGCCACTCGGCCTGCCTGCGCACGCGTTCCGGCTCTCCCGGCGCCGGCTCATCCGAGTCCAAAGCGCGCAGCTGACTGCGCACACGCGCCTGCGCCTGTCGCACCAGCGCGGCCACGCCCCCGCGTACACCCGCGTACTCGTCCCGCGACGAAGAAGCGTCCCGCTCCTGCGCCGCGTAAAACGCGGCCGCCGCCGCGCTCACCGATTCCGCCTCAACGAACTCGCCGCAAAAATGAAGCTCGTAGGCCGCAAACGCGGTCACGCCCTCTTCGCCATCCACTGCAATGCCCGGCGTCCAGCTGCCCGAGGCCGCCGCCGACCACAGGCCGCTCAGAGCTTGACGCGCCTCCGCGAACGCCTCCGCTGAAAATGCCGCGCCCGCGTCACCCGTTGCCCGCCAGGCTGCTTCCCGCGCCAAAGTCGGGCTGACGCCCGCGAAACAGCCGAGCAGACTGCGCCAGAGCAGGGAGGGCCGGCTCTGGTCGGCGTCCCCGCTGTCTCTCAGCGGCAGATCCGCCTCCCGATGCGGCTCGCCGCTCTCCTCCAGCGGCGGCAGCCTGTCCTGCGGCGGCGGCAGCTGATACACCCGCCGCGGCAACAGCACGCGCTGGGCCTTCTCACCCGCAGGCACCCGCACCAACGCATCCAGAATGCGGCCGTCCGCGTTCATCAGAATCAGATTGCCCAGCTGCCCGATCGGTTCAACCGCCAGCGTCGTGGCATCATGCCCGGGATGGTGGAAACGCAGATAGAGCACCCGCTCGAACGGGACCGGCAGCTCGACAGATTCCAGCCGCGCCCCGCGCACATATTTGCGCAACAGCAGCAGCAGCGGCGTCTCCTTCGCCACGCCCCGACGCGGCTTGTGTTCAAGCAGATGAACGCGGCTGGCCTGGGGATGCGCCGAAAGCAGCAGATGGCGCCGCGCCCGGTGCGCGTAGATCTCCAGGGCAACGCTGCGGCTGTCCGGCAAAACAATCTGCTGGACCCGGCCGCCCGCCACCGTCTCTCTCAATTCGTCGGCCACCGCTGCCAGCGTCAGCGCGTCAAAGTGCATGCCAGGAGTTGGTTCGGCGCCCGGTTTCCAGGCCGCCAATCAAGCGATCGCCAGGAACCGGGCGCCGCGTATTGGACACTGAAAACCGCACGTACAGGAAGGGCAAAATGCGACAGTAAGAATAGCACAGCGAACGGGTAATGCGTAATGCCCGCAGCTTCTTCAACCGCCAGAAGCACGCGCAGACTGTAGATCGATCCCCGCGCTTGGTGTATAATAGTCCGCGCACTGACAAAGTCGGGCAATCGCTAGTGGTTCGTGGCGCCTGTTCCGCTTTGGCCGCCGCCCAGTTGTCAGGCTGCCGCTCCCTGTCCATTCATCTGGGCTCGCGGCGCCTGCCAATACCGGGAAACATCGGCGGCCATTCTGTCTCACAGCCACCGATCACGACAAGGAGAAAGCTATGCAGAGAGTGACCCGGAACCGAGCTGGCCGATCCTGGCTATCCGCCTGTCTTAACAGGTGTAGAGGCAAGAACGGGCGCATCGTCTGTTGCGCTGTCCTGCTCGGCCTCTGCGCGCTCTCGGTTATCGCGCTGAACTCTGCAGACGCTCTCGCCCAGGAATCAGATACCGCCTGGGACGCCCACTACTGGGCCAACACTTCCCTTACCGGAGACGCCGTCGTCTCGCGTGACGATGACACGCTCGATTTCGATTGGGGCGACCAGTCCCCGGGTACAGGGATCCCAGTTGACCGGTTTTCAGCTCGCTGGGAGCGAAACATCACCATCTCCGACGAAGAGGCCGGCAACTACATCTTTGCCGTCGATGTCGATGACGGCGTCCGCCTGTGGGTCGATGGATCACTGCAGATCGACAGCTGGATCGAACAACCCAAAACCACCTACGAGGCCAGACTGCCCCTGTCAGCAGGACAGCACCAGATTAAAGTCGAGTACTATGAGGCCACCGGCGCGGCCTCCATCTCCCTGAGCTGGCAGCGGGAAGCCGATCTGCCCACGACCTACTGGCGGGGCGAATATTACAACAATACGACGCTGACAGGGACGCCGCATACGACGCGCGGCGACGCCCGCATCAACTTCGACTGGGCATACGAAAGCCCGCTCACCGGCCTCAACCAGGACGGATTCGCCGTCCGCTGGAGCCGGTCCCTCCAGCTTCCGGCAGGTGATTACCGCTTTACAGCCACCGTGGACGACGGTGTACGGCTCCTGATCGGAAACCGAACCCTGATCGATTACTGGCAGGTGCAAGCCGCCACCACCTACTCCCAGATCATCTATCTCGACGGCAGCGCCGTCACTGTGCGCATGGAGTATTACGAAGCAACGGGCCAGGCCGAAGCCCGTCTGACCTGGGACAGACTGGAAACAACACCAACCGCCACACCGGATCCCGCCGCCACACCGGATCCCGCCTCCACCCCAGGGGCGGCCGCAACACCCGCAGCCACTTCCAATCCCCCAGCGACGACCACGCCGGCGGCCACGTTCACCCCTGCCCCAACCTCCACCGCGGCAACGCCGACCACTCCGACCTCCACGCCGACACCGACCTCGACCCCGGTGATCGTCTGGCAGGCCCTCTACTGGAACAACCGCACGCTGACCGGCAGCCCCGCGCTTGCCCGCCAGGAGTCCGTTGTCGACCACAACTGGGGGTCCGGGTCGCCCGAGTCGCCAACCATAAACGCCGACAATTTTTCCGCCCGCTGGAGCGCGCAGCTCTCGCTCGAGCCGGGCTACTACCGCTTCGACGTCGTGTCCGACGACGGCGTGCGCCTCTTCATCGACAACGAAAAACGGATCGATGGCTGGAGCGATCACCCCGCGACAACGTACCAATATACGCTGCAACACGATGGCGGCTCCCTCAGCCTCGTGCTCGAATACTACGAGCATGAGGAGCTGGCCCAGGTGAAGTTGAGCTGGGCCGCCGCCGCAGCCGTTACCCCGGAAGCCTCCCCCACGCCGCAGCCAACCCCAACGCCCATCACCGTCGTGGTCGACGACCAGGACGATGCCTTCCAGCGAGGCGGCCTCACCACCACCTGGCAGGAAGAATCCGAAGGCCACTCCGACCACCTCTACTGGACCAATAACAATGACAAAACCCGCACCGGGTACAACTGGGGCAGATGGTCTCCCGACCTGGAGGCGGTCAGCTACGAGGTTTTCGTCTTCATCCCGGCAAACCACGCCACCACCGCCAACGCCCGCTATTGGATCTCCCATTCAGGCGGCTTCACCCTGCGCGAAGTGGATCAATCCCAGCATGCCGACCAGTGGGTCTCCCTCGGGACCTACACTTTCAGCGGCACAAACGAGGACTACATCTCTCTCTCCGATGTGACCTACGAAACATACCTTTCCCGCAAGGTTGCCTGGGATGCGGTGAAGTGGGAAAGGCGGCAATAGTTATCGGCTCATGACAACCCTGCATCCCCCTACCGAGAGCATTTCAATCTGCAGAACAGTTGAGGAGAAAACAAGATGCGACTGGTGCAGTACCGCACAGAGGACGGCGACCGTTGCGTGGCGATGGTCGAAAGCGAAGAGACCCTGCACGTTCTCAACGGGACCGAGCGAATCTATCACCTGGCGCTGGAAGCGGGACGCAGCGGACGCCCCCTGACCGAGCTCGTCGAAGAGCGGCTGCGCGGCCAGCGGGCCGAATATGGCCCCATCGCGGCCGGCGGCCGTCTCCTCCCGCCGCTCGATCACCCCGATCCCACCCGCCTGGTCATCAGCGGCACCGGCCTCGATCACCTCGGCAGCGCCCAGGCGCGCGATGCCATGCATCAGAATCTCCAAACCGAGGAAGAAGAGACGCTGACCGACTCGATGCGCATGTTCCGTATGGGCCTCGAAGGCGGCAAACCCCCACCCGGACAGGTGGGCGTCGCGCCCGAATGGTTCTATAAAGGCGATGGCCGCTGGCTCGTGCCGCCAGGACAGCCGCTCACCATGCCCTCCTTTGCCCTCGAGGGCAGCGAAGAGCCCGAACTCGTCGGCTGCTACGTGATCGGCGACGACGGCTCTGTCCTGCGCGTCGGCTTCGCCCTCGGCAACGAGTTCTCCGACCATGTCCTGGAGAAAAAGAACTACCTCTACCTCGCCCACTCCAAGCTCCGCCAGTGCGCCTGCGGGCCGGAGCTGCTGCTCGGCGACCCGCCCGCGCACATCGAGGGAACCTCCCGCATCCTGCGCGACGACCGCGAGCTGTGGTCCGCCCCCTTCCTCACCGGCGAGGACAACATGACCCACAGCCTCGCCAACATCCAGCATCATCACTTCAAGTACCAGCCCTTCCGCACGCCCGGCGACGTGCATCTGCACTTCTACGGCACCGCCACCCTCAGCTTCGCCGCCGGCATCCAGACCCAGCCGGGCGACGTCTTCGAAATCAGCGCGCCCGGTTTCGGCCGCCCCCTGCGCAACCAGCTCCAGGACACGCCGGAAGCCGAGCAGCTGGTGGAAATCCGGACGCTGTAGGTGTCTGGTTTCCAACTACATGAAGGCGTTCGCCCCGCCGCGACATATCAAATGCACCCAACGATCCCATGACCAACACCCCCGCCTACGACTCCCTCGATGAACATCGCGCCGCCGCGGTCGCCTGCCGCGCCTGCCCCCGCCTGGTCGCCTGGCGCGAAGAGGTGGCCGTAACCAAACGCCAGGCATTCCGCGACTGGACTTACTGGGGCAAACCGGTGCCAGGCTGGGGCGATCCGCGGGCCCGCCTGCTCGTTCTGGGCCTCGCCCCAGGAGCCCACGGGGCCAACCGCACCGGCCGCCCATTCACCGGCGACGGCTCCGGCAGCTTCCTCTACCCCGCCCTCCACCGCGCCGGCTTCGCCAGCGGACCGACCAGTACCCACCGCGACGACGGCCTCGAGCTGATCGACTGCTACATGACCGGCGTGGCCTACTGCGTGCCGCCCAAAAACCGGCCCAACGCCGCCGAGCTCAACAACTGCCGCAGCTGGCTCCTGCAGGAGCTCGCGCTGCTGCCGCGCCTGCAGGCCGTACTCGCGCTCGGCAAGATCGCCTTCGACGGCTACCTGCGCGCCCTGCGCGAACTCGGCCATCAACTCCCCCGCCTCTCCTTCTCCCACGGCGCCGCGCACACCCTTCCCGCCCCTCTCCCCCGCTTCTACGCCTCCTACCACGTCAGCCGCCAGAACACCAACACCGGCCGCCTCACCACCGCCATGTTCGACGACGTGTTGACCTCGATCAAAGCTGATCTGCGGACCGTCTGAACCCCACAGCCGCAATCCATATTACGCCCTCACCGTAGACAGTTCCGCGATTCTGCAACACAACACGCACGCCTGCGTATAAAGGGAAGACAGCCCTTTCGCTTCCACCAATGTGGAGGAGCGCAAAGAAGAGAGTCAGTGTCGCGCGCGCCTCTCTCTTCTCTCTCCTTGAAGGAACCTGTATGCCCTCTGTGTCAGCCAAGCCCACGCCGGTCCCCACCCGCCCGACGGAACGAATCGTCGCCATCGACATCCTGCGCGGCTTCGCCCTGCTGGGCATTCTCATCATGAATATCCAGGGCTTCTCCATGCCCGCAGCCGCCTATTCCAACCCGACCGTCTACGGTGATCTGACCGGGGTAAACCGCTTGGTCTGGATGCTGAGCCACATCTTCGCCGACCAGAAGTTCATGACCATCTTCTCCCTGCTCTTCGGCGCCGGCATCCTGCTCATGACCGAGAAACTGGACGCGCGCGGGCAGCGCGCCTGGACCCTGCATTACCGCCGCAACTTCTGGTTGCTGCTCTTCGGCCTGGCCCACGCCTACCTGCTCTGGTCCGGCGACATCCTGGTCGCCTACGCGCTGTGCGGCTTCTGGGTCTACTGGCTGCGCCGGCTGCGCCCAGCCTGGCAGCTGGCGCTGGGAATCTTCATCGTCTCGATCCCCGCTCTGATCCTGCTGGCCACAAGCCTCACCATGCAGTTTACTCCGCCTGAAACGCTGCACGAGCTACGGGCCGACTGGCAGCCGGCTTCTGAGACGATTGCCGCTGAAGTCGCCTCCTACCGGGGCGGCTGGCTTCAGCAGATGGATGCCCGCGTGCCCCGGTCCGCCGAATTCCAGACGGTCGGGCTGCTGTTCTGGGGGCTCTGGCGCGCCGGGGGTCTGATGTTGATGGGGATGGCGCTCTACCGCTGGGGCGTTCTCACAGGCAGCCGCTCGCGCAGCTTCTACTTCGGTATGGTTATCCTCGGACTCGTCATCGGTCTGCCTGTCGTGAGCTGGGGGGCGGCCCAGAACTTCGCCAACGACTGGATGCTGGAGTTTTCCAAGTTCGGCCTCGGCGCGCAGCCGAACTACTGGGGCAGCCTCTTCGTCAGCGCCGCCTACATCGGCCTGCTGATGCTGTTTGCCCGCTCGCGCGCCCTGCCCTGGCTGCAGACCGCGCTGGCCGCTGTAGGACGGACCGCGCTGACCAACTACCTTCTGCAAACGATCCTGGCCACGGCCATCTTCTACGGCCACGGTCTCGGTCTGTTCGGCTCCGTCGAACGGGTGGGGCAGATCGGCATCGTCGTCGCGATCTGGGTGGTCCAGCTGGTGGTGTCGCCGCTGTGGCTGCACCATTACCGCTTTGGGCCCTTCGAATGGATGTGGCGTTCGCTCAGCTACTGGCGGCTTCAGCCCCTGAGGAATCCTTCACGACAAGAATCTCGCCAGCCCGTCTGAATGGACAGCCGGTTCTATTCACCGAAATGCCCCTTTTTTCGAGTTCCGTGGTCCGGTTCATGGGACCAAGCACAGTATTCGCTCAACGCGGCGCGCGTTGAGCGAATTCAACGTCAACAGGCTGGAATGCTGAATCTGGAGAGCAGTCAGATAGGCGTGAAACTGATCAAACGAGAGAAGCTTAGCTTCATCACCTTACGCTTCAATCTCTAACTGAGAGGTGTAATACGACTCGATGGTCCCCCCTACAAATACCTTGACGCGGTTCTCAGGCTGGCCCGGCAACACTTCGACCACCGCGCCTTTCATGGAGGGATCGGACTTCAATGTCACAATCTGGCCTGGTGAAAATTCAGGGGAATGTTCTTCGATCTTAACGGGGCGGTCACTTCCCTCGAGCGCAATCTGATCCGAAGACAGTCCAACCGATTCGTAGGTGCATCCGTCAAGGTCGCTGAACTCAACTTCAAACGCTTTGCCGTTTGCAAGAATCTCTACGACTGTACCGATCTGCCCACGCCGGAGATTGTATTCGGGGAGATCGCCTGTCAAAGCAACGACATCGAGTAGTTTGAAATTCATGTGCTCTCACCTCCTACATTCGACAGCGGAAAGCAAGATGTCATTCTCGGCGTGTCCGAAATATGCTCGATAATCCAGGCAGTTCGCACTGCCGCCCGTCTGCCATACCAGATAAGCTCGAACTCTAAATTGTATCGTTGGCCATACGCGTCACGTCGTCCCAATTGCGCGTCGCATGTCTTGACCGCTTCCAACAAGACGCTGCGTAACTCTTCCGCATCATCAGCGGTTATGCCAAGCATTGCAACAAATAGGCGAGCCTTGTGTCTCCCAAGGGCATGCGTCGCATCCAGGCAGTAATCACGCAGTTTTCGAATGTCCACGACGGCATGTTCGGCCCCTGGAACTTTCATCAAGTCACCAAATAACATTCGGAGCGCTTCACCGCGTGGAGCGCCGTGTTGGAGTATCCCGGTTCGCCTCCCGTTGAGATCCGCTCTGAACAGTTACGATCTGATTCCAGCCATGTCTTCGCATGCCTTCCCATTATGTTCTTGTTCCTGTGATCTCTTTTCCATTGTCGCCGGTCTCTCCAGACTCCCGGATAGACAAATGCCGGCAGCAGAGCCACATTTTTGTGAGGGCGATGTGGAATTGGCCTTTTGGGCTTGCCAAGTGTAGGCGATCACGCCTATGAATTGCAAGATATCCCAGGGCAATCGCATCTTATTGGGAGAGAACTTTCAGCAGATAGTCAGTTTTCCAGCCAGCTCGTTTCCGTTTGGCGGCAATACCGACTTTGGCGCTTTTCTCTTTGCGTAGGAGGTTCAGGGCCA
>JAJEBF010000012.1 GCA_022824025.1 Caldilineaceae bacterium | reverse complement strand
GGCGGCGTCGACCGGCGTCACTTCGCAGGCGTCTGCGACATGGTTGTGGAGTCGGTCTCCGACTCCGCGCCGGCGGAGGTGTTCAGGGATACGGAAGAGAAGAGGCGGGACTATGCGCTGGCCGGGGTGAAGGAGTACTTCATTCTCGACCCCGGCGGCGAGCACATGCGCTTCTACCGCCTCATCGCGGGGGGAAGCTACGAGGAGATTCAGCCGGATGCCGTGGGTATCGTCGGCTCGGAGGTATTGCCGGGGTTACAGTTTCGGTTGGAGGATATGCAGCGCCAGCCGGATTTGGAAGAGCTGGCTCTGGATGATGTCTATTCCGGGTATGTATTGCCCGGCTATCAGGTCGCTGTCAAAAGGGCTGAAGCTGCAACTGCGGCGCGCCAAGCGGCAGAACATCGGCTCGCAATGATAGTACAACGAGCGGAAAAGGAAGCTGCAGCCCGCAGAGAAGCTGAAGAGCGGCTCCGAAAGATGAAGGCAGAGCCGGCCCGTCTGCGCCGGCAGTCCTCCTGAGCACACATAGCAACAACCTCCTCCCACACAAACCGTTCAAAGAAGAATGCATCCCAGAGGATCCTCGTTGGCTGTGCGGTTGCCTGCCGGCCCTGCCGCTCGTTTCTGCAATCCTCATTTCCGGCGAAACAGCTTGACGCACGAGAGATAGGAAAGATCCTTCACCGTGCCCACTAATGCGACTCGGTCCGGTCAATCTGAAGACGCGGTCGTTGATGCTTTGGGGCGAATTCTCTTCCGCTCGGAGGCGGCGCGCAGTGCCCTGGCGACTACGCTGCGGGAGGGCGGCACGGCGGTCGGCAATCTTGCCAGTGTGCGCAGCCTGGATATTGGCATGGAAGAAGAGCGCCCGGGCCTGGCCGGTAATGACAACGACGGCGCCGTGCGGGTGTTGATTCAAGCCATGTGCTGGACCGACCTGACCCCAAACCAGCCGAACGCGTATTTCAAGCGGCTGCCTTTGGACCGGCCGGCGGCGCTGCTGTTCGTTGCGCCGGCGTCGCGGCTGGCCGCGCTGTGGCCGGAGCTGTGCCGGCGGGCGGATGAGCAGTTCACGATCATCGGAGCCACGACGCCGGGAGATTTGCGCGCCGCGACGGTGTCCGGCGGGGAACGGCGGCTGATGCTGACCAGTTGGGACGCGCTGCTGGAGTTTATGAGAGGGTGGTCAGTGGTGCCGGGGACAGGGAAGCGAAAGCTGGCATCGGGCAATTGCGCAGGGTGCTAGACCGGCTGGACGGGGACGCTTCCAGGCCCTAACGTTCCGACGTTGCAGATTGAAACGGCGGGTAAGAAGCCCGCAACACACGAAAGGTCATTGACCATGCCTACTGACACGACCCTTTTTGCTCACATCGCCCCTTGGTTGACCGACAATGTCGAGGATGTGGCCGTTGAGGCTTTGAGGTACATCCTTTCCACTTCAGCGACGGCGCGGAGTGCGCTGGCGGGAATTCTGAGGGATGGAGGCATAGAAGTTGGCACCATTGACAGAGTAGAGACCTGGGAAATCGGCGCTGAAGGGGAGATACCGGATCTCGTCTGTTTTGATAGGAACGGGGTTAAGCAAGTACTGATCGAGGCGAAGTTCTGGGCTCCCCTGACCAAGAACCAGCCGAACCAGTATCTCCAGCAACTGCTGGAAGATAGAAATGGAAAATCTGGAGCGCTTCTGTTTGTCGCGCCTAGGGCACGGCTGGAAACGCTGTGGCCTAAACTGTGCCAGCGGGCGGAGAAAAAGTTCGAATTAACCGTCAAGTCGAAGTCGGGGCCAGTACGTAGCGCCACAGTCAAGAACGACAGTCATCACATGCAGTTAACCAGTTGGGCAACTCTGCTCGAGCGCATGGCTAGCATAGCCAATGACGCCGAATCCGATATCAGACAGTTGCGCGGCCTGACCGACCACATGGACGGGGATGCGTTCCTGCCTTTCGGTTCCGATGATTTGGTGTCTGAGTCCGCGCAGCAGATGCTGGATTTGGCGCAGCTTGTTGACGATGCAACCGACCATACGAAAAAGATGGGTTGGGTAGACACGGAAGGATTTAAAGCTGTACCGAGGGAAACAGGGTACGGTCGGTACATTCGTATTGGAGATGTAGTGACTTGGTTTGGCATTGACTTTAGAGGTTGGGGGCGGCACAGCAACACGCCCTTGTGGCTCTCATTTTGGAAAGGCTATCAAGAACAACTGGAGCAGGCTGGATTGGCAACCAGAAAGTTCGAAAGCGACGACAGATATTGCATCCCGATTCCGTTGCGGTCGGCAGACCACTATAACGAAGCGTTAAATTCCGTGGTCAGTGAACTGGCGCGTATCGCAACGGCATTTGGTTGCGCTGGGCCCGTGCCGGATCATATTGAGTCGGACGCCCTCCGATCTTGGCGACTGAAAAATCTGGGACCGGAGTTTGCTGAGCGAATGCTGGGGATGAGGCGGCTTGTCAACGATGCGGCTAATCGCGCGACCAATCAAGCGAAAGAGGACAATACAAAATGGGCAAACATAGATGGGTTGAAATTGATCATTCAAGCGAGGAGGACAGGGTATGGGCGGTTTATCAGAATCGGCGGCGTAAAGATGTGGTTCGGCGTTCACTTTGGTGGTTGGGCGCGGCACAGCAATACGCCCTTGTGGCTTACGTTGGACTACCCTGATCATCGGAAACTGGGCGACGTATCCGCCGTTACGTATAAAATCGGCGGGAAATATTGCGTTCCGATTGAGTTGCCAGCCACATTGGATTGTGATGAACTGCCGGATTCCTTGAACACTTCACCAGCCTACGCCAAGTCCAACCAGAATCAGAAAGGCTACGACGCGGTACTCGACTCCGTCGTCGCCAGTCTCAAAAGCATCGCGGATCAACTCACGGCTTCAGGCGCCTGACAGCCCGCCCAGTGGTCCCGGCCCTGGCACATAACAGCACAGCATCAAACTTGCTCCGTCAGGCTCACTTCTGATAGAATTCGCCGCAGCCGCCGAAATAAAACTTCATTATATCCCGTCACCGAGAGAGCGCCATGACCGTTGCCATACGCCATGAACACCCGGTAAAGGACCGTCTACTCACGCCCGCGCAGCGCACGTTCTGGGAAGAGAACGGTTATGTCATCATCCCCAACGCGGTGCCGCAGGAAAACCTGGACGCGGTGATCGACGCGATCTGGGCGTTCCTCCAGGTCGACCGCGACGACCCGGAAACCTGGTACCAGGCTCCCGTGAGCCGCGCCGGCATGCTGGAGATGTACCACCACCAGGCCCTTTGGGACAACCGCCAGCACCCCAGAATCTACCAGGCATTCGCCGATGTGTGGCAGCAGGAAGAGCTGTGGGTCAGCATCGACCGCGCCAACATGAACCCGCCGGCGCGCTCGCCAGACTGGGACTATAACGGCATGTTCCACTGGGACCTCGACACAACCTTGAGGCCCCTGCCGCGCATGGTCCAGGGCGTCCTCTACCTGACGGACACAACCGCAGACCAGGGCGGCTTCCAGTGCGCGCCCGGCTTCCACAGGCAGTTCCATGACTGGGTCAAGACACAGCCCGCGGACCGCAACCCCCGTCTGCCCGACCCGGAAGGGCTGGACATCAGGACGATCCCGGGCAAGGCGGGTGATTTTCTGATCTGGGACAGTCTGCTGCCCCACGGCAACAGCCGCAACCACAGCACGCGACCGCGGCTGGCCCAGTACATCACCATGTACCCGCCCAGAGACGAGGAAGAACGACAGTACCGCGTCAGAGCCTGGCAGGAACTGCTCCCGCCGCGCGGCAAAGCTTTTCCGGGCGACCCGCGCCAGCTTGAGCAGAAGTTCGGCCAACCGGCCCAGTTGACCGGGCTGGGCAAACAGCTTTTGGGGCTGGAGCCCTGGGCTTGATCTACTAAATGTAACCGTCACATCACCCTTCTTACCCATCTACATCAAAGGAGCAGCTCCCGATGAATCTCTCGAGACGACAACTTCTGAAAACCATGGGCGCAGGCAGCCTTGGCCTTGCCCTGGTCGGCTGTGCAGCCCCGGCAGCGCCTGCGGCTGACGGCGGGGGCGCCGCGGAACCCAGCGCGGCGGCCACCGAGCTGACGATCTGGTTCCACTGGGGCGGCGCGGCCGGCGAACGAGCCCAGGAGATGATCGATAGCTACAACGCCGACGGCGGCGCGGCCGACAACATTAACGTGACGATCGAAACCGTACCCGGCGGCGAATATCGCCAGAAGATGACGGCCACGCGCATGGCCGGCACCGGGCCGGACACCTATCACACCGCCATCCCCATCCTGGAACTGGTCTCCAACGAGGTGGCGCTGGAGATGCCGGATGAGGACCAGGCCTATGTGAGCGACAACTATATCGGCGCGGCTGTCGACCGCATGACCTTCCAGGGCAAAATCTGGGCCTACCCGACCGAACACCAGGCGGCAGCGCTGATCTACCGGCGCTCTGTCCTGGAAGAGGAGGGGATCAGCGAGATTCCCGAAACGATGGAGGAGTTGCGCGACCTGGCCAAAGCCCTCACGCGTGAGGAAGACGGCATCAAGTTCTACGGCTACACCTTCAATCACGACGGTTATCAGCCCAACTTCCATTTCCCCGGCATCGTCTGGCGCAGCGGCGGCGAACTCTACGAGTTTGAGGGCGATATCCCGCGCACGGTCACGGTGAATACGCCGGAGGCAGCCTTCGGTCTCGGCTGGTGGCGGGGCATGGTCGACGACGGTTCCACGCAGATCGGCGAGGTCACCTACAACGAGGCTTGGCAGAACGGCCTGGCCTTCATGACCGAGATCGAGCCGTGGTACCCGCTGATCGTGCTGCGCGACGGCGGCGCCGAGGAGATCTTCGAAGACCTGGGCGTCACCCACGTGCGCGGCCGCAGCGGCGTTGACCCGACGATCCAGTCGGGCGGTTGGGAGATCCTGGCCGACAGGAGCACGGAACACCCGGAGGAGGCCTTCAAGTTCATCCGCTGGATGATGCATGGGCCGGATATGCCATTCTCCCGCTTTATCGTCGAGACGATCGGTTCGCTTCCCGCGCCGCTGGACTACCCGACCCCGATCGAAGGCTGGTCGGACGCCATGAGCCAGGGATACGCGATTGAGACGACCCCGATCACCAGGCCGCACCCCGGACTGAAGGCGCTGGGCGACGGCGAGTTGAACCAGGCGATCAAGGAAACTGTGCAGGCGGTTCTGCTGCAGCAGAAGGACGTGGAGCCTGCCCTGGCCGATCTCGAGCCGCAGCTGCAGGAGATTCTGGACCGGACGGAGGGCGACCGGGAGTTCTAACGCCCGCAGCGGAAACGATACATCACAGCGCAAACGCTTCCGCGGACGCAGCGCGCGCATAAAGGCGCTGCGTCCGCGGCAAGTTGTCCGTTTTTCAGCCAACTGCCAGACTACGCAGAACTGAACTCGTTACACGGACCCTGTCTCGGTCCAGCTTGTTCGCAGGAGGAGCTGTATGGCCGTCGCATCAGCAGCCCAAACGCATACCACGCCATTCTGGCGGCGCCGATCATTTATTCAGGCTGCCACAGGGTGGCTGTTCGCGGCCCCCATCCTGATATACTTCACCATCTTTGTGTTCGGCCCGATTCTGGCCTCCCTGGCGATGATGTTCTTCAAATGGAACGGCTTTGGACCACTCACCCAGGCCGAGTTTGTGGGCTTGGGCAACGTTACCGAGGTCGCGGGCGATGAGAAATTTCTCGGGTCGTTTCGCAACACTTTTGTTTACGCCATCGTTGTTGTCGGCAGCGGCGTCATCGTGGGGCTGATGCTGGCGCTGGTTCTGAACGGGGTCACCAAATTCGTCGGCTTTGTCCGCTCCACCTACTACCTGCCGGTCATGCTGCCGATGACCGCGATGGCGTTGCTTTGGGGTCTCATGTTCCAGGTGCGCTACGGCTTCCTGAACCAGATCCTGAGCTTCGTGAACATTCCCCCGGTGCGCTGGTTGATCAACCCCGATATCGCGCTCTACTCGATCTCGCTGATGGTGGTCTGGAAAGGGCTGGGCTGGTACATGGTGATCTTTCTGGCCGGCCTGAAGGCGATCCCAGAGGAGTACTATGAGGCGGCCAGGGTGGACGGCGCGACCGGCTGGCAGCGGTTCTGGAAAATCACCCTACCGCTTCTGAAACCGACGCTGCTCTTTGTGATCGTTGTCACTGTGATCGGAAGCCTGCAGGTCTTCTCGCCGATTTTCATCATGACACAGGGCGGCCCGGCCAACGCCACCAATGTGGTCGTTTATTGGGTCTACATGACGGCGTTCCAGTTCTTGCGGTTTGGCTACGCCACGACGCAGGCCGTTTACCTGTTCGCAGTCATTCTCGTGATCACGGTGATCCAGCTCCGTCTCTTCCGTGAGGGGGGCCTGACGTCCTATTATTGATCGCAGTACGGTGTACCGGCCGGGGCCCCGTGCAACGGGCCCAATCCCGAGCCTGCTATCGAACGCAAATCTGAACCGACCTCATCTGCAGTGTATTTGGCGAAGTGTGAACAAGGAAGAAAGCAATGTCTGCAACGACAACAGACACTTCGGTTTCGACGCTGGAACCCACAGGACGCGCCCGTCAGCTCGCCGCAATCCGACGTCTGCGCGCGCTGCGCTGGATTGGCGGGCAGTTTTTTTTGTGGGGCGTGATACTGCTCGGCCTGGTTTTCATGGTTACGCCGGGCGTGTGGATGCTGCTGGCCAGCTTCAAGACCCAGGCCGAGATTTCGGCTATTCCGCTCCAGTTCTGGCCCACCCAGTGGCGCGTCAATAACTATGTCGAGACGATCGAGGTGATGAAGTTCTGGCGCGTTTTTGGCAACAGCCTCATCATTACTTCCTGTGTGACGATCGCCAACATCTTCACCTGCACGTGGGGTGGTTATACGTTCGGCAAGCTGCGCTGGCCGGGCCGGGACATTATGTTCATGGTCCTGCTCTCGACCATGATGATCCCCGGTTTTCTTACGCTGATTCCCCGCTATGTGTTGGTGGCAAAGCTGGGCATGCTCAACTCCTACAGCGGCATGATCATCCCCTTCCTCACCGGCACATTCGGCATCTTCCTCACCAAGCAGTTCATGCTGGGCATTCCCGACGAGCTGATCGATGCCGCGACCGTAGACGGCAGTTCGGCGCTCGGAGTCTACTGGCGGATCATCCTCCCGCTGAGCAAACCGATCATGGCGGTTCTGGCCATCTTTGTCTTCGACTGGGCATGGGATGACCTCCTCTGGGGCATCATGATTCTGACCGACCGCCTGAAGTGGACACTCCCAATCGCGATCGCCAACCTGCGCGTGCAGGAGAGCAACCAGTATGAACTGCAGATGGCCGGCTCAACACTGGCTATCATTCCGGTCATCATTCTCTTCCTGGCGCTGCAGCGCCATATCGTGCGCGGCGTCGCTCTCAGCGGACTGAAGGGATAGGCCTGTTACCGGAGCTGAAGCAGGCGGAAGAGCGCATCCTGCCCGGCGCAGGTTGCGCGAGCGTCTTCACCCTGTCGTTTTGCCCCAAACTTATCAACCCATTGGCGTAACCGGCATCGCTCGCGCGTGCTGAAACAATTTGACACATTTGGTTCGTCTCCGTACAATTCTATTCGTTACGGTACGGAGCGCGTTTTTTCGGTCCAATCAGCAGTGCCGGAGCCAACTGGATGCGTTGCCAAGCCGGCAATAAAAGACCAGCCCGCGTTTAACAAAAAAGTAAAGAACGCTGTGTCCGTCAGCCCCCCGACCGCGTTCAGCCCAATTCAAGTCAATTCTCAGGAGATAGCGCGGCTGGCAAGATGTGCGTCGATAGCCTTGGCGCTACTTTGGGCGAACGGATGTAAAGAAGAGAGCTTCCCCCAGTGACTGGATCTGGACCGCTTGTAACCGGATGACGGCAACGGCCAGGCGGAACCTCCCCTACCGGTCCAGATCATTTACAAGCGTACCAGATTTCGCCAGTACAGGAGGCTGTCTTTAGTAAATTGTCTTCGCGTCCCGATTGGACAAGGGCGCAGCGAGCGCGGCCCGGTCTGATCCCACCGACCGGCCCAATCATCCTACCTACACAAAAAGGAGACCTACATGCAGTCACACAAGTTGAGCAGACGGCGTTTCTTGCAGAATTCGGCCCTCCTGACCTCGGGCGCGCTGCTGGCGGCGTGCGCCGGCGTAACGGCGCCGGCTTCTTCCGAACCGGCTGCGTCGACCGATGACGCCATGGCAGAGGCGACGGAGGTTGAGTTTACAATTTGGGGTTCCTGGGACGCCACCTACAGCCTGCTGATGGACCAGTATCATATGACGACCGATGCCTCCGCGGTCACGATCACGTCCGCGCCCTTTGCCCAGTACCACGACCGTCTGTTGACCCGCTTCGCGTCGGGCGATCTGCCCGATGTCGCCATGATCGTCGATTTCGACTTCGCCCGCTTCCAGAATCGGGGCTTCCTCAACGACCTGACCAACTATGTCGAAGCGCATCCCACCTGGGACATCAACGCGCCCGGCTATAACCACTTCTATGATGTGATCACCGACTTCTTCAAGTCCGAGGGCAAGCCGTACGCGATCCCGGCGGAAGTGAACCCGATGGGGATCGGTTATAATATCGACATGTTCGAAGAGTTCGGCGTGACCACACCGTATGAACACTGGCAGAACGACACCTGGACGTGGGATACCTTCCTCGAGACGGCCAAAGAGATGATGCGCGGCGAAGGCGACGAGAAGATTTGGGGTTGGACAAACGGCCCGGTGCGCATCTGGAACATCTCGAACCGCATCTGGCAGAACGGCGGCAATGTGTTCAACGAGGACAAGACCGAGGTGCTGTTGGACCAGCCGGCGGCAGTCGAGGCGATCCAGTGGAAGTTTGACCTCTACCTGGAGCATGAGCTGGGACCGGCCAACCTGCGTTCGCAGGACGCCAGCGCCGGCGGCCTGTTCGATCAGGGACGCTTGGCGATGCGCGACATCGGAACGTGGACGCGCATGGGCATGGCAGACTCGGAGATTAACTGGGGCGCGGTGCCGCAGCCGAAGTCGGTGCAGTATGCCACGTGGACCGGCGGCTTCTCGTATACCATTCCCGTTGGCGCGGCCAGCCCGGACGCAGGCTGGGATGTGATCCAGTACACGGCGTCGTTGGAAGGCGCGCAGTTCCTGCTGCGCAACGGCCATGCAGGCAGTTCGGTGAAGGCGGCGATGGAGTCCGACGCATTTCTGTACGAGCCGCCTGTCCATCCCGAATCGTTCCTGTTCATGATGGAGACGGTGCATCCGCAGCCTTTCATCCGGCGCAACCAGGAGTTCCTGGAGATCTGGGACCGCGAAATGGACCTGGTCGCAATCGGCGAAAAGTCCGCCGAAGACGCCGCCATCCAAATCAAAACCGAGACCGAGCCGCTGCTGGAGGCATAGTCGCGAGAAGGAAGCAATCAGGACTCTGAAGAGAGAAGCAGGGAGAAAGATTCGTTCCCGATCCTTGCTTCTCTCTCTTCACGACCGCAGTCTTGGAGAAGAAAGATGGCGACCGGACATAAGGCGCAAACGGTTTCCGCTCCCTGGTCTATTTTGCGGCCCAAGGGAAGACGTTACAAGGATCTCTATGTCGCGCTCCTGTTTCTGGCGCCCAGTCTGATCGGCCTCTTTCTGTTGCAGGTGCTGCCCATCGGCACCGCGCTGGTGTTGGGCGTATCCGAGTGGAACATTATCGACCCGATGAAATTCGTCGGGTTGAGGAATTTCGTCGATGTCGCCACCGACGCGACCTTCTACCACACACTCGAGAACACGCTGTATATTACAGTTGGTTTGGAGGTGCTCAACACGCTCCTGGGGTTGTGTGCAGCGCTGCTTCTGAAGAACGCGATGCGCGGCATCGACCTCTACCGCACAATCTACTTTCTGCCCCTGATCACCACCTGGGCTGCGGTCGCGATCGCCTGGCGCTACATGTACAGCCTGGATGGTCCGATCAACGCCATGCTCGGCCCGTTAGGCATCGACCCGATCCCGTGGCTGTCGCGTCCTGAATGGGCCATGCCGGCCGTCATCATCACCATCACGTGGAAGACTCTCTCCTGGAAGACGATCATTCTCCTGGCCGGTTTGCAATCGATACCGAATGAGTTTTACGAGGCGTCAAGCATCGACGGCGCCTCGAGGTGGCAACAGTTCTGGAAGATCACGCTGCCGCTGCTCTCTCCGGCGATGTTCTTTGCCCTGATCATCGGCATCATCAACACGCTCCAGATCTTCGACCCCATCTTCATCATGACTGACGGCGGCCCGGCCGATTCGACCCGAACCCTGAGCTATTACATCTACACGCGCGGCTTTCAAAACCTGCGCATGGGGTACGCCGCGGCGCTCTCCTGGGTACTGTTTGTCATCATCCTGCTCTTTACGCTCATCCAGTGGATTTTGCAGAAACGATGGGTCTTCTACCAGTAGGCGCCGCCGCGATGCTGCAGGAAGTCGATGTAGAATCTGAGCCAGCGGGCGGCAACGCGAACAGGCGTGGAGGATATTGATGAATCTTAGGCGCAGAGAGGCTATCAGTCTGCAGTTGATCACTGCCCTGGGCGCCGCGGCGCTCCTGTTCCCTTTCCTGTGGATGATTTCAGCATCGCTGCAGACCTTGCAGGAGGTTGAGGCGTTCCCGCCGATCTGGATTCCGGCTGAGCCGCAGTGGTCCAACTACGTTGATGCGATACTCAACTACAACATCGGCCGCGCATTGATCAACAGCGCCGTCATCACCACGGTATCGGTGGTTGGCCAGTTGATCGTCTGTTCGCTGGGCGCTTATGCCTTTTCCCGCTTGCGCTTCCCCGGCCGCGACACTATCTTCCTGCTCTTTTTGGCGACGATGATGATCCCCCATTACGTGACCATCATCCCCCTGTACACCATGGTCTGGTCTGCCGGGCTGATCGATACCTACACCGCCCTCATTTTCCCCGGGCTTTTCAGCCCGTTCGGCACCTTTTTGCTGCGCCAGTTCTTCAACCAGATTCCCATCAGCTTGGATGAGGCGACGTTGATCGACGGCGGCAACCACTGGCATATCTACCTGTTCGTGATCATGCCGCTCTCCCGGGCCGGTCTGGGCGCGCTGGGTATCTTCAGCTTTCTGGGCATCTGGAACACGCTGTTCTGGCCTGTCCTGGTGATCAACTCCAAGGAGCTGTTCACGCTGCCCCTGGCCCTGGCCATGGCGCAAGGCCAGTTTGTGACACTGATCCATGTTCAGATGGCCGGTTCGGTGATCGCCTGTATCCCGGTCATCGTGATCTTCCTGATGTTGCAGAAGCAGTTCATCTCCAGCATCGCCTTGAGCGGGATGAAGCAGTAGGGCAGTGGTCAGTGGTCAGTGACCCCGAAAGCCGCTGACCTGCAGGGGGCGGGTAGAGAAACGGACTTAGCCCGCCACATTCAGGGTCTGAAATTAGCTGTGGTTGAGTCGTTACAATTCTGATTCCTGGTCCTACCTGAACGCACGTCGAGGTGGGAAACGCTAGGAGCGCAAAGTGAGAAAGCATCAATTCAAAGGAGATTAACTGTGACAGATCAAAACTTGAGCAGAAGGCGTTTCCTGCAGGGCTCTGCGCTGGTTGCAGGCGGAGCGTTTGTGGCGGCGTGCGCGCCCGTGGCAGGGGACTCGGGCGCGGCTGAATCAGGCGAAGGCGAATCGATGTCGGAAGAGCCGGTCGAATTGGTCGCCCAGTACTGGGGCACGCGCCCGGAGTTCATCGAAGACCGTGAAATATTGGCCCAGCGGATGTCGGAGAAGTTCCCGAACGTGACCGCCAGCCAGAATTCGGTGCCCGGCGGACAGTACGGCGAAAAGGTGCTGACCGCGATCGCGGCCGGGACGCCGCCCGATACGATGCAGCTGAACCACAGGTGGGAGCCGTTTTTCCGCGGCCAGGAAGCGCTGCTGAATGTGATCCCTTTCGCCGACGCGGACGGCGAGTTTACATTCGATGTTTTCTACCCGCGCATCATCGAGCTGGGCACAAACGAAGGCCAACTGGTTACCGTTCCGCGCGGCTGGAACCCGTTTGTAATCTACTACAACCGGGCGCTCTTCGCTGAGGCCGGCCTGGATGACCTGCCGACTTCGTGGGAAACTGATACGTGGACCTGGGACTCGTTCCTGGAGACGGCGCAGGCCCTTACGAACGATAGCGACGGGGACGGCAGGACGGATGTGTACGGCATGTTCTTCCCTTACTGGTATCCATTCCTGCGGCTTGGCGGCGGAGATGTTCTGTCAGACGACCAGCAATCCTCCGGTCTTGGCAGCCCAGAGGCGCTGGCTGCGCTTCAGTGGCTGGCGGACCTGCGGCTGACGCACAGTGTCTCCCCCACGCCGGCTGAAATCGAGGGGTTGGGAAGCGCACAGGACCTCTTTACGGCCGGGCGGGTGGCGATGTTCACGGCCGGCGCCTGGGGGATCGGCGCGCTGACGCGGGTTGAGGGGCTGGACTGGGACGTCGGGCCGCTGCCGCGCGCCGCGGGCCAGCCTCCGGTCGGCTATACCCAGTACTATGGACACGGCATTCCCAAGGGCACGCAGAGCGCGGATTGGTCGTGGGAGTACCTCAAGATCATCAGCGACGAGGAAAGCAACATCACGGTGGCGCAGACGATCGGGGACGTGCCGGCGATGAGCCATGTTGCTGAAAGCGAGCACTTCGCCGGGCTGCCCAAGCCGCCCACGCGCCAGGTGTTTATCGACAGCGCGCCGCACATGCAGGTCTGGCCGACGATTGCGCCGATAACAGAGATCATGGACAGGGCAGTCACTCCTGAGTTGAACCTGGCATTCGTCGGGGAGAAGTCGGTTGAGGACGCGGTGGCTGCGGCAGGACCCATGGTTGACGAGATTCTGGCCGGATTCTGGGGAAATTGAGTGAGGCTTTGGGGGCCGCCCCTTTGCCAGCACGCATTTGAAGAGGAGAGGAGTGATTCCTCTCCTCTTTTCGTTCGGCGCTTTCATCGGGGCCGGCGGGCAGGAAACTGTCCACTGCTTTTGGGGGAAAGGGAGATGCGATGAGCAGCAGTCAAGCGCAGGCCGATCTGGCTGGAAACGGGCGCGCGGGCCGGAGACGGCCGCGCATGAGCGGCATCGCGCGCAAGGAAGCCATCGCTGGCTACATCGCCATTTCCCCCTGGCTGCTGGGTTTCCTCATATTTCAGCTGGTCCCGATCCTGGCGGCTCTCTATATCAGTTCGACCGAATGGCGCATTCTGTCCGTCCCGGAATTCATCGGCCTGCGCAACTTCGACAAGCTGCTGTTCAACGATGACCTTTTCTGGCAGAGCATTAAAGTCACCGTCATTTATGTGATCTTCCGCGTCCCGTTCTCAGCGATGCTTTCGCTGGCGCTTGCGCTGCTGATGAATCAGCAGCTTGCCGGTCGGCGCCTTTTCCGCACAATCTACTATCTGCCTGCCGTGATCCCCCTGGTGGCGGTAAGCATGATGTGGATCTGGATCTTCAACCCGGAGTACGGGGTGATGAACTCGATCATCAGGGTGTTCGGCATCGAAGGGCCGCAGTGGATTCATTCGTCCCGCTGGGCGCTGCCGGCGCTGATTATCATGAGTCTGTGGCAGGTCGGCACCGGCATGGTCATCTTTCTGGCCGGGCTGCAGGGCATCCCCGCCCATCTCTATGAGGCGGCAACGATCGACGGCGCCAACACATGGCAGAAATTTCTCAGTATCACGCTGCCGATGCTTTCGCCCGTCGTTCTCTTTGCCCTGGTGATGAACGTGATCGGCAGTTTTCAGATCTTTACGCAGGCCTACATCATGACCGGTGGCGGCCCCGGGAACGCGACGCTCTTTCTCGTCCTTTATATCTACCGCAACGCGTTTGAGTGGTTCCACATGGGCTATGCAGCCGCGCTGGCGTGGGTCCTGTTCCTGGTTGTTCTGATCATCTCGATCATCATGCTGCGCTCGTCGGAGCGTTGGGTACACTACGAAGGAAGGATGGGGGGCGCCTAGCGCCGGTCTCTCGTCGCGAGCCATGAAAACAGTGATCAGCTGGCCGTCCAATCGATATCAGCTTCTGCACTGGTCCAACAGGGCCCTGATTCATCTGCTGGCAGTGGCAGGCGCCGCCGCCTTTCTGATCCCATTTCTCTGGATGATCTCCACTTCGCTGAAGCCGATGGAGAAGATCTTTCAGTATCCACCGCAGTGGATGCCCGAGCCGATTTTGTGGCGCAACTACGTCGAAGCGCTGACAGTGATGCCGTTTGCCCTCTATTTCCGCAATTCGATCTTTGTCACTGTTCTGAGCGTGGTCGGGCAGATCCTGTCCTCCGCGGTTGTGGCCTACGGCTTCGCCCGTCTGCGCTTCCCTGGGCGGGACATCCTCTTTATCATCCTGCTGGCAACGATGATGCTGCCCTGGCAGGTGACGATGATCCCGCTCTTCATCCTCTTTCGCAATCTGGGCTGGATCAACACCTACTATCCTCTCATCGTGCCCAATTTCCTGGGCGGCAGCCCCTTCTTCATCTTTCTACTGCGCCAGTTCTTCCTGACGCTGCCGCTGGAGCTGGATGAGGCGGCCAAGCTGGACGGCTGCGGGCCGTTTCGCATTCTGTGGCAGATCCTGCTGCCGCTGGCGATACCGGGCTTGACAACGGTAGCCATCTTTTCCTTTCTCTGGAACTGGAACGAGTTCCTGTGGCCGTTGATCGTCCTGAACGATATCGACAAGTGGACGATTCCGCTGGGGCTGAACGGTTTTCGCGACCAGTACGGCACCGACTGGAACCATCTGATGGCGGCCTCCTTTGTGGCCTCGCTGCCGGTCATTATCATCTTCTTCATGTTCCAGAGCTACTTCATCCAGGGGATCGCTACGACGGGCGCGAAGGGGTGAGGGCGAGGAGTGAGGAAAGAGGAGTGACGAGCGAGTAACCTCACTCGCCTCTGACGGGTTGATTTTGGCATTTTTTGGAGAGTAGTTCGATGCGTGCGGAAAATGTGCTTTTTATCCTGACGGACCAGTGGCCTGCGAGGGCATTCAGCTTTTGCGGGGCGGATACGCCAGCGCTCAAACAGCGAAGCGGTAGCGCATCGACCATTGCGACGCCCAATATCGACCGTTTGGCGGCTTCGGGGACGGTCTTCAGCAACGCCTTCACCACCTGCCCGTTGTGTACGCCTGCCAGGGGAACGCTGCTCACGGGGCGCTGGCCGCACGAAACCGGCATCACTGACAACTACGCGGTGGGATACTCGCAGCAATTTTCGCCGCCGCTGACGGAACGTACCTGGATCGACGAGGCCGCGCGGCTCGGCTACCACGTCGGCTATTTCGGCAAGTGGCATCTCGGGCCGGTAAACCCTGAAGCGCGCGGCGCCCACCGCTTCGACCCCGACGCGGAGGCCCAGCGTCGACCCTACGACCCGGAGACCAGCAACTTCTCCTACCAGTTTGCCAAGAACAACTACGACCGGCAGACTCACGGGCTGCTCAGAGGCCGCGCGCCCTTCTGGGGCGATATTGCCCAGCCCAAAGAGGAATGCCCACCCTTTCCGGTGATGGAGAACGGCGTCCGCTTCCTCGAAGAGTGGGCCGCGGGCGATCGCAGCAAACCGTTCTTTCTGACCGTCTCCTCCGCCGAACCGCACTTCCCGCACCATCTGCCCGAGCCGTACACCGGCATCGCGCAGGAGCTGAGAGAGAAGGTCGAACTACCGGCCAACCTGGGCGACAACTGCGCCGGCAGGCCCTGGTTTCATCCCGTGGCCTGGTGGCCGTGCATGGACACGTCGCCGCTGGATGAGGAAGAGTGGCGCACGGTCGTCGCCTACTCCCACGCTCATATCATGATGGTAGACGAAGCGATCGGGCGGGTGCTGGACGCGCTGGAGCGGCTGGGGCTGCAGGAGTCGACGACGGTGGTTTTCGTCGCCGACCACGGCGACATGGAGGGCGCGCACAGCCGCTTCGACAAGGGGCCCTACTTCTATGAAGAGGTGTGGCGCATTCCGCTGATCATCCGTGCGCCGGAAAGAGCGCCGGCTCCCCAGGATGCCTTCGTTTCGCTGATCGACGTGGGCGAGACGCTTTTCAGCCTCATTGACGCCCCGGCTGCCCCAGAGGCGCCGCGCGCCGGGCGGGACCTGCTGCCGCTGGTGGGCGCGGACACGCGCCCCGCGGATTGGCCGCAGACAGCGTACGGTGTCTACAATCTCTACAACGGCATGAATTTCGCGGTGCGCGCCATCCGCAACGAACGCTACAAGTACGTGTGGAATCCGCAAGACATCGACGAGCTCTACGACCTGCAGGCCGACCCGCACGAGATGGAGAACCTGACAGCAGAGCCGGGCCAGGCGGCCACTCAAGCCGAGCTCCGCGCTCAGCTGATGGCATGGCTGGCGGAAGTCGGCGACGGTCTCCCCAGCCGGGCCGACCAGCTCCCGCCCGCGGGCACGATCATGGCGACGGGCGAGGCGGGACCGTAAGGGCAGTTCCAGTTTTCAGTGGTTCGTTGTTCGTTCTGGCGGCCCCATGCTTTGGGGTGACTACCCGTTGCTGAAGACACCGATCCGATAGTCCAAAACAATAGGGAACAGACCATCTATGAATCGCACGCTCTCTCTTGACGGCAACTGGCAGGTCATCTTTGACCACGACAACAGAGGCCGTACGCTCAACTGGCAGCATCGCGAACAGTTCCACAGCTACCATGACATCGTGGAGGTTACAGTTCCCGCCTGCCTGGAGGAGTTCAGACAGGACTACGAGGGCGCGGCCTGGTATGGCAAGAGCTTCCATCTGCCGTCGGATTTGGGGGACAAGACGATCCGTCTGCGGTTCGAGGCGGTCAACTACCGGGCCGAGGTCTGGGTGAACGGCGAGGCCGCCGGCGCGCATGAAGGCGGATATACCGGTTTCGAGTTGGAGGTCGGTGATCTATTGCACGCGGACAAGGAAAACTTCGTCGCCGTGCGCGTCATCACCCCGCTGATCACCCGCGATGTCGTCATTGACGGCCTGGGGCGGGACGATATGCCGCACTGGCGCGGCGCCATCGCCGGCGGGATCTGGCAGCCCGTTTCGCTCATCGCCACGGATGCCGTCTACATTGAAAACGTATTCGTGACGGGCGACATCGCTTCCGGCGATGCGCAGGTGGAGCTGGCGTTGCGCAATACCAGCCTCAAGAGCCAGAAAGCCGAGGTACAGTGCGAGATCGCGTCCTGGGCAGACGGCAGCCCCGCGGCGGCGGCCAGCGCGGAACACAACCTGCGGCCGGGCAGAAACGATGTGGCGCTGGCGTTGAATGTGGCTGGCCACAGGCTCTGGCAGCTCGATGATCCCTTCCTCTACCTGGCCGCGACCAGCGTGCAGCTGGCGGATGGGCTTTCGGACCGGGTGGAGACGCGGTTCGGTTTTCGCGAGTTCACGGCCGAGGGCAAGAGCTTCTATCTGAATGGCAAGAAGATCGTCCTGAAGACGACCTTCAACGAGGCCTTCTACCCCCATTCGCTGGCCTATCCGCGGGATCTGGAGCTGCTCCGGAAGGAGTTCAGGCTGATCAAAGAGGGCAACATCAACATGGTCCGGCCCTGGCGCAAGCCGCAGCCGCCGGTCGTCTACGACATGGCCGACGAGATGGGCGTTCTGTACGTGGGCGCGCTGCCGGTCGAGTGCATGGACAACTGGCCGCAGATCACGCCCTACACGCGGCAGCGCATCGAGAACGAGGTGACGGAGATGGTGTTGCGCGACCGCAATCATCCCTCTATCGTCATCTGGGAGATGTTCAACGAGATCCTGCGCGACGGGCTGAAACGGCTGCGGCACACCACTTCGCTGAAGGCGCGGGAACTGGATGCCACACGGCTGATCATCGACGAAGCCGGCGGCTTTGCCGGACTGTGCAGCGTCTATCTGCCCGGCTCATACGAGCCGACGCTGATCAACGATGTCCACGACTACCCGGGCACGCCCTTCGCGCAGGAAAACTACGATAATCTGATGCTGCTGGGCAAGACGGAAGAGGAGCTGAAGGCGATGGGCCGCTCCAGCCTGGGCCGGCATACGGCCAGCCACATCGAGCCCGGCCTGCTGACCAACATTTCCGAGCTGGGCTATGGCAGCATCCCCGACCTGGAGGCCAACATGGCCCAGTACCGGCGCGAAGGCAACCCCATCACGCCGGACTACCGCATCCATGAACGTCTGCACGACTCCTACCTGGCGGTCTATGAAAGGACTGGGCTGGATGAAGTCTTCCCGACCTTCCACGACTTCATGCTCGCCTGCCAGGAGGTCCACTACACCGGTAACAAGCTGATGGCCGAGGCCTGCCGCATCAACCCTGATATTGCCGGTATTGGCATTCACTCTCTCAACGACGGCGACTGGATTGTGGGCGCGGGTCTGATCGACAATTTCCGCAACCCCAAGCGCGCCTATTACGCGATTCAGGAGACCTTTGCCGACCGCTATATTGCGATTCGCCCCAGCGCGCAGAATGTCTACGCCGGGCAGGCGGTGCAGATCCTGCTGACGTCGGTCAACGACGAGGAAGCGGTAGCGGGCACGCTCTCGCTTCAGGTCACGGCCAGCGACGGGCGGCGCCTGCTCGACCACAGCGAAGAGACAACACTGCCGGCGGGCATTGTCGATCTGGGTGAGTATGCCGTCGCCACCGGCGGCCTGACGGGGCGCTGCCTGGTGGAGGCCGCCTTCCGCGTGGGCGACGCGGTGATCGTGGAGAACCGGACCAGCTTCTATGCCCTGGAGCAGGCGGGATCGGCCCTCCCCCAACAGGATGTCGCGCTGATCGACCTTGACGGCGCGCTGGCCGCTTATGTGGCCGGCTCCGACCTGCGTGCTGCGCCATTTTCGGCGGAGACGCCGCGCAGCGCCCGCGTACTGGTGAACCTGAATGGCTGGGGCGGCGAGGAGCAGCCGGTCTTCGCCGACCTGGCGCAATGGGTCAGCCGCGGGGGGACGGCCGTCTTCCTCGGTATGCCGCCGGAGAACACGCTGACAACCAGGTATCGCATGGAAAAACTCCTGGAAAGGGACCTTCTGCTGCCCTTCACGGTCACCTATTTCAGCGGCAAGGGCCTTTGGACGCCGTGCAGCCACGTTGTGCGCGAGCATCCGGTCTACGACGGGCTGCCGTCGGCCTGCCTGATGGGGCAGGAGTACCGGGATGTGGTTTCGCGCTGGTCGATCGTGAAGCCGGAAACGGACTGGATCAGCGGCAACGTCACTTACGACTGGCACGCCGGACTGAAGCACAAGCAGAACTACATCGGCGTGACCGCGGCCTTCCACGGCGCCGACCTGACGCAGATCGCGCACGGTGAAGGCAGTTACATCCTGTGTACGCACCGGCTCGTTGAGAACCTGGGCAAAGATCCGGTGGCGGAGCGGCTCTTCAGCAACCTGGTGGGCTGGGCTCTGGGGTAGGTTCCCGTTCTCTGTTACCGGCTTATTCAACTTCAGGAGACAGAATGGACAGATCAGCGCATGATGAGATTCCGTTCGACCTGTTCGCCAGTTTCGAACGTATCGAGGAAGGCAACCCGACCTTTTTCTGCGAACCGCCCGAGTGGGCTGCGGCCGCGCACGCCATCGTCGTGGGCGACACAGTCCACTACCTTTGGGGCAGACGCAGAAAGGACAACTACTGGATGCTGATGCACAGCGCCGCGCCGGCAAGCGACCCCGCGGCCGTCACCCACGACCCGAGGAACCCTGTCCTGATGCCCTCGCAGGCCGGCTTTGACGATTTCACCGTCGAGTACCCCTACCCCTTCCAAAATCCGGCCGACGGCAGGTTCTATGTCTACTATCTGGGCCGGCGGCTCAAACCTCCCAAACAGACGGGCTTACTGGTAGGCGACGGCGATTTTGGCGCATGGACGCGCGTGCTCCGGGCACCGGTGATTCCCGCGGACACGCCTTACGAGAGCGCAGGCTCGTCGCACCCCTCTGCGGTGGTCGACGGCGACACGATCCACATCATCTACACCGGCGAGTCGGAAGGGAATCCGGTTATTTGCCACGCGACCGCGCCGACCGCCGACCCCGCGGCGGTCACCAAGGACGCGGCCAACCCCATATTCAGCGGCAGCGGTCTGGCCTGGGACAGCGGCGGCGTGCGCGAGGCGGAGATCTTCAAGGGACCGCGCTATTTCCACATCCTGTATGGCGGGCGCGCACAGGATGATGAAATATGGCAGATCGGGCATGTGCGCACGAGAGATTTCCGCGAATTTGAACCGAACCCGCACAACCCGATCTTCACGCCCGCCGCGGACCGCGGGGCATGGGACTGCGACGGTATCCTCACGCCCCAGGTCTTTGAAACCGGGGACGCCTACTACATGCTCTACGCGGGCCGGAAGGGCAGAGAGTGGCAGTCCGGTTTGGCCAGGGCGGCCAAACCCAGCCGGTAGCGAATCGGATACCAGGATCGAGGCGGGGTCCGTTCGCAGCCGACGACAAAAAACAACGCAGAAAACAAGAAAGCAGAGCGCTTGCGCTCTGCTTTTTGGTGCGCCTGTTGCAGGCAAAGACGCAGTCCAGACTCTCCGCAATGAGCCCCCTGGGACTCGAACCCAGAACCCACGGCTTAAAAGGCCGTTGCTCTACCAATTGAGCTAGGGACCCGCGGCAACGGCTCTCAATTTTAGCCTACGGGGTGGATGAGGGCAAACTTTGACTGCATGCAAACGAGGCGGCTGCCGATTCGACAAGCAGGGAGCAGGCTGGGCGCCTATCTGATGGCCCTGAATGGCCTTGCGTCATCGTTTGGCGCTTCTCTTCCGCCGGGAAGAGGATTCTCAGGCGGGCACTCTTCGCCTGAATGTGACTGCCAGCGCGAATATCCCGCTTGCGACCAGGGTCATGGCAGGACCGGGGGGCAGTTTGAAGTGGGTGAAGTTGTAGAGGCCGGTCACGGCGACCGCGGCGATGGGGACCGCGGCCGCCAACATCATCGAGACAAATCGTCTCACCAACAGAGGGGAATATCTGATATGAAACACGTTTCACAGTATCACTGCGCTGCCGCTATCGACAGGAAACCACTCTCATCTGACACCGCGATACGGCGATCATCCGGTGACCAGGCCAAGCCGGCAATTGGGCTCTTGAACACCGCGTCCGCCAGCAAAACAGGCTTCTTCTTCTCGATGTTCCAGATTGCCAGCAGACCATCGTTACCACCGGAAGCCAGCAGCATACCCTGGCGCTGAAACTTCAGATGCTTGATGAGGCGCTGATGCCCTTCCAGCATGATCGGTCGAGTGTTTTCCGGCCCCTTGCCGGAACAGTCCCAGATCACCGCCTGGGTCCCGCCGCCGGTCGCCAGATAGCGACTATTGAAGCTCCATGCCAGTTCCAGCACCTTCGTTTCGTAGCCCCACATCTGCAAGTCCTGCCCGGACTCGACGTGCCAGAAATGCACTGTCGAGTCCTGGTCGCCAGTCGCAATGTGCCTTCCATCGGGACTCCATTCCAATGTGAGTGTCGAACCCTGCCATTCGAAACGGTTGAGTGGCTCAGCTTCTGAGGGGGCATACAGAACGACGCCATTGTAGGCAGAGATTGCGAACTGTTTGCCATTATTGCGCCACTTGATGTCAGTAATGGTGCTGTTCGCATCGGGAAATTCGCAGTTCAATTCCCCGGCGGCGTTCCACATTCGCAGTTTGCGCCCGGCGGCTGACACAAGAAAGTCGCCCGCAGGGCTGAAAGCGACACGCTCCACCCAGCTTGCGCCGCCTGCCATTTCAGCGGTCTGCGTTCCTATCTTGGTATCCCACAGCCGTACCTTGCCATCCTGCCCGACGCTGGCGAGGAGACGACTGTCTTTGTGCCACGAAATTGCCATCGTGCCGAGGGGATGGCCGGGTAGCTTGCGCTGTACAACGCCGTCTGCGCCATAAAACAGCGTGATTGGTCCAGACACACCCGCCACTGCCAACAGTTTGCCATCCGGCGACCATGCCAGCCCGATCGGATGATCGTCAATGTTGGTACGCCATATTGCCTTGAGCGATGGCTGCGGCGGTTTGCGCCTGCCTATGCGCCGCATCATGACACGAGACAGGCGCGAAAGCCTTCTTCCAGCGCAGCCCGATCCAGGTTACGCCCGATAAAGACCATCTTGTTATGACGCGGTTCATCCGCCCACGGACGATCCGGGCGGCCGTCAAAGAGCATATGCACCCCCTGAAATACGAAGCGCTCTTTCCAGCCGCGCACGCTCAACACGCCTTTCATACGGAAGATGTCCTGTCCATGCACGCGCAGAAGTTGACTTAACCAGCCATTGAGCCTCTCCAGGTGAAAATCACCGGGGAGGGCGATCCCAACAGAAGTCACTTCTTCGTCGTGTTCATGGTCGGGCTTGTACTCGCGGGTTTCAAGCGGGACAAGCACGGCATCCGTGCCGCACAGGTGCGCGTCGAATTCATCAGGGTGATGTTCGGTGAACAGCATGTAACAGCCCGGCTGCTGAATCACGAAGTTGAAGACGGTCTCGCCTTTTCCGTTCAGCACGAGCTGGTTGTGCTGCCCATTGCCGAGGCGCAGCGCTTCGCCTGCATGCACTGCCTGCTCATCTTCAGAAAAGGTCAGTACGGCGTCCATCAGCGTCGCTTCCTTCGCCGGCATTCCATTATTTGACAGCGGCAGCAGTGCGGCCCCCATGGCCGGGTCAGGGCCCTCACCCATCACCCATTCGTAACTCCCGGCGCTCAGTTCATAGATACCCGACCATTCGAACGGGTACTCCGGCTCCATGAACTTCGGATCGATTTCCAGCGCCCGGTCGAGGTTGAAGCCGCCCACATTGAGAATGTTGTCCATCTCGACCACCGCGTCGCGGGTGCGGCAGATTTTCGCCATGCTGTTCATGCTTTTGATGCGTGCTTCGAGTCTGTCGAGGTCTTCCGGGGCAACCAGATCGATCTTATTGAGCAGGATCACATCAGCAAAGGCAACCTGTTCTTTTGCCTCATCGCTGTCGTCGATGTGTTCCCAGATGTGTTTGGCATCCACCACCGTGACAATCGCATCCAGCAACAGCTTGTCCTGCATATCATCATCCACGTAGAAAGTCTGGGCGACGGGACCGGGATCCGCCATGCCGGTGGTTTCGACCATGATGTAATCGAACTTATCGCGGCGCTTCATCAGATGACTGAGAATGCGAATCAGATCACCCCGAACGGTGCAGCAGATGCATCCGTTGTTCATCTCGAAGATCTCTTCTTCCGCGCCGATGACCAGATCGTTATCGATGCCGATCTCGCCGAACTCATTTTCGATCACCGCAATTCTCTTACCGTGATTTTCGGTCAGGACGCGGTTGAGCAACGTGGTTTTGCCTGCCCCCAGAAAGCCGGTCAGAACGGTCACGGGCACTCGTGTTTCAAGTGTATTCATCATGCTCCTGTCTCCTCTTTTCAACTGTTTTTATCGTTTTCGGCGGACAGCGCTTCTATGAGCGCCCGCGTCGGCGCGGTCTTGAACTGATGCAGCATCCCGTTGACAGGGAGTGGCTGCATGGCTAATTTCCCGCTGCGATGGCTTCATCCAGCGCGAACAAGGGGCGGTAGGCATCATGCCCTGCGCCATAGGTTCGATCCATCAAGGAGGCGTACTCGGCAGCATAGGCGGGATTGATGCGCCAGCGCACACCGAGATATTCCGCCGCTTTGACGATGCCCAGCACGCCATGTTTGATCTCCTCAAAGGTGTAATCTGGCCCCACCGGGACGCACATCCAGCGGGCGAGGTTCGCCGCCGTTCCCTGGTGATCGGGCGCGCCGTCAGTACCCAGCGCGGCATAATGCAAAGGCCGAATCTGCGGCAGCCAGCGCACGGGCGTATTTTCCTGCACAACGTAGGCGTAAAAGGTGGCGACATCGCTCTCTGGCGGAATCTGCACCGCGACCGCGGTTGCCAGCGCCAGCCTGTTCGGCTCGTGTGTCACCAGCCCGGCGGCTTCACGCAACCCGCGCCGCACCTCCGCCAGATTCTCGCTTTGCCGCGCTGCCAGTTCCGGCAGCCGGTCACACTGCGCCAAGGCCTGCGCTGCGTTCGGGCAGTCAGCGGGTTGACGCAAGGCTCTCACCGCTGCATAGAGTGCCTCATCACTGAATACCAGCAGCGCACCGGGGCAGTCATCAGCATCAGGCAGATGTAAGCCGTACAGCGTCACCGCCGGGCGTTCTGCCGCGCCGGGCGTAGGCAGGGTGTCAGCGCAGTCGAGCCACTTAGCGTTCTGCGGCTGCCACAACCCGCGCACCACCTGCGTCCAGGTGAAGCGCGTACTGGACGGCGCGAGCTGCAGATGCGCGTCAAAGTCCACAAAGCGCGGCAGCGCCTTATGGTGCTTTACCGACTCCGCCAGCTCATGGCTGGCATTTGCTGGGACACCGACCCATTCGCCTGGCCGAATCCCCGCCGCCTGATGCAGTAAGCGGCGAGCGCGGTAGGCATCGCGCACCAGCACAACCCATGCGCCGCCCAGGTGTTCCGACCATGTCGCTTCTGCTTCTTCAAGCGTCACCTCGGCGTGTAAAGCTGCGTTGGCAGGCAGGGTCAGCCGCGCATCCAGCGGTGGATGCGCGGCATAGTCTGCGCCGCGCACCGGCAACCCACCGAGCGCCTCTACCGGGCAGAAGCCCCCTAGCCATAACGTTCCCCAATCAACGGGCAAATTCAACATCTTTGTCCTCTCTGTTTTCTGTTGTCTATCGGTGCATGTATTCGTTATGGGCGTACATGACTGCCTGCTCTTCAAGAAACTTGCCTTCCCCAACTAAGCATAAGGTCCTCATAGCCTTCGTCCAGACACAGCCCCTGAGGCTGTTCCGGTGGGGGCGCCGGGCGGTCTCCCACAACGACTTCGGACGAGCGGCTTTCGGGAAGAGGATTCTCAGGCGGGCACTCTTCGCCTGAATGAGATTGCCAGCGCGAATATCCCGCTTGCGACCAGGGTCATGGCCGGACCGGGGGGCAGATTGAAGTGGTAGGAGATGTAAAGGCCGGTCACGGCGGCCGCGGTCCCTATCGCCGCGGCCGCCATCATCATCGAGACAAATCGCCTCACCAACAGATAGGCCGTGGCAGCAGGTGTCACCAGCATCGCCATGACCAGAATGACCCCGGCCGCCTGAATTCCTATCACAATTACGAGGGCAAGCATTACCAGCAGCACGTAATCGACGATGTTGGCACGGGCGCCGACAACCTGCGACCCTACGGGGTCAAAGCTCGCAAACAGCAGCCAGTGGTGCAGGGCGAATAGCCCCAGGATGACCACTGTGGTTATCCCAAGGGATACATAGATGTCGGTCGGAGATATGGCCAGGAGCTGCCCCAGGAGCAGGTCCTCCATATCGACCCGAATCGTCGTTGAGAGCGACAGCATCGCAAGTCCCAGCGCAAACATGGCCGCAAAGAGGATGCCTATCGAAGTATCGGTGCTGAAGCCCGCACGCCGGCTCACAATCCTGACCAGCACGGCAACGGCAACGCCTGTTGGAACGGCGGCTATGGCCGGGTTGATGCCCACGATGAACCCAAGCACCATTCCCGGAAGCACGGCGTGAGCGAGTGCGTCCCCCATGAAGGCGAGGTTCCTGGTGACGACATACGCGCCAACCAGGGGACACATCACGCCCACAAGCACCGAGCCGATAAGGGCCCTCACCATGAAGCCGTACTGGAGTGGGGCGACAAAGAACTCTATCACCGCCTCTTGCCACCCTCCCCGTCGTTCGCGAGGCGCACACCGTGGGCGCCGTACAGCTGCTCCATGACCTCGGACGTAAACACCTCGTCGGGCGGGCCGCAGGCGCACACATGGCGGTTCAGACACAGTACCTGGTCGAAGCGACCGGCCAGATTGGTCAAGTCGTGGGTTGCCAGCAGGACGATGCGCCCTTCATTGCGCACCGTTTGGAGGACCTCTACGAGGCCTTCCTGGGCGCCCGCGTCAACGCCGCTGAAAGCCTCATCCAGAAGAAGCACAGTTGCCTCCTGGGTGAGCGCCCTGGCTACGAATACCCGCTGCCTCTGCCCTCCCGAAAGCTCCGTCATCAGAGCGGAGCGATGGTCCCACAGACCCACACGGTACAGGCAGGCGTCGACAAGCTCGCGATCTCTCTTCCCGGGTCGCCGGCACCATCCCAGTCTGCAGCACCGGCCCATCATGACAACGTCCATGGCGGTCACAGGGAAGCGCCAGTTGACGCTCTCTCGCTGAGGCACGTAAGCCAACGCTCCACTTCTCCGATCCACACGGTGAAGGGTCACCTTCCCCCGGCGAACCGGGAGGAGCCCGGCAATCGCATTGAACAGGGTGCTCTTGCCGGCTCCGTTTGGTCCTACAACGCCCATCAGCGTCCCCGCATCTACGTCGAATGAGACGTTTCGCAGGGCCATCTGCCCATCGAACTCTACAGATACGTCGCGAAGCGACATTCTCGCGGCATGCGGGTACGGGGCGGGGTTCATCTCAATGCCTCAACAATGCGTTCTACGTTTGTTCGCACCATGCCAAGATAGGTGTCAGCGCCGCTGCCCTCCGGCCCGAGGGAACCAGAATAGAGCCGGACCAGCTCCGCTCCCGTCTCGTTTGCTATGGTCTGGGCCAGCCTCTCGCTGACTGTCGTCTCACCAAACACTGCTGGTATATCGTGCTCCCGAACCACCTCGACCACGTCCACAATGTGTTCCGCGGACGGCTCCACGTGCGTTGCAAGAGACGGTATCACCAGCCCAACTACCTCAAACCCATAAAGCGCTGCCAGGTAGGAGAAGCTGTCGTGTGATGTTACCAGCAGCCTGCGCTCCGGCGCCACCGCACTGACCTGCTCCTGGACCCAGGCGTGAAGCTCGTCGAGCTGCTCCCCATACTCTGCGGCGTTTCGAAGGTAGGTCTCCGCGCCCTCAGGGTCGATAGCTGAAAGCCGGGCGGCCACTTCGTTGACTGCGACCTTCACCCGAATCGGATCGAACCAGAAGTGAGGATCCAGAGGGCCGTGGTCGTGCCCTTCATGGCCATGGCCGTGCTCGTCCTCTTCGTGCTCGTCATGGGCATGCTCATCCTCTTCGTGCTCGTCATGGGCATGCTCGTCCTCTTCGTGCTCGTCATGGCCTTCATGGGGCGCGCCGCCCGAGTCGGCGACTCCGATGAACGCCAGGCTCGACGGCGCGCCGCCGACTTCCCACTCCTCCTCGATCTCCATCTCTTCAAGGTGGACGGCCAGGACGTGGCCGCTGTTGGGGTCGGAGACGTAGAGCCACTCGCCAACAACGATGAACGCGGGAGGACCGGCGTCACCAGGCCCGACCAACGCCATGGTCTCGAGCAATTCGCCGTCATGCGCGTCCAGCGCGTGCAGCACGCCGTCAGCGCCGAGCACGTAGAGCAACTCGCCATCGCTGGAGAACTTCGTGGAAACGCTCGGCTCGCTGAACACCTGGCGCATTTCGCTGTGGTCCACGTCGATCAGCCAAATGCCATCGTCGGCCCAGCCCTGACCGTCGTAGTAAGAGGCCTTGCCGAAGAAATGCTCGACGTGGTGGTGACCGTAGACCGACCCGATCCGAGAACCTTCGCGCATCTCCGGCGGATTGGCGATGAACTCGTACTCGTAGTCGCCATCGTGTGTGTGGAGGAAGAGCACGCCGCCGGTGCATCCCAAGGCGACGCCATGCCCATTGTGGGACTCACCGTGCATGCCCGGGCATGAGCGATTGCTGGCGTCGTAGACGACCTGATCACTGAAGTCGCGAACTTCCACGCCGACAGGCAGGCTGTCGTTGGAATTCTCGGGGTAGTCGGGATTCTTCGTGGTAACGACGACATGCTCGTCCGAGATGACAAGCGCGGCGCCATGCTGCGGTCCGGCCTCAAGCACGATCGGATCATAGTCGCCGCGTGAGTTCGCCATGTCCGCCTCGTTGATCAGGATGGCGTGCCCGCTGATGTCTGCGAAGATCGCGGTCCAGCCGTAGCTGTTGACATAATGGATCGGCTGCTCGTCAGCGATTTCCAACGCATGACGGGAGACGGGCCGGGTGACGAGATCGTAGTGATCGCCGTGCTCGACGAGGTAGACGCCGCTGTCGAAGATATGGATTCGGTCGTCGCCGTCCTCCGGCCCGCGGGCGAGGACAATGGCGTAGCGGTGAGTGGGGCTGGGATGCACGGTCGCGCTGGGCGCGGCGACCTCGAAGATTCCGCTGTCAACGTCACCGGTGGATAGATCGATGACGGAGAGGTGCGCTTCTCCCGCATCCGCAACGAGCAAACGCCCCATGATCATCTCGTCATGGCCGTGCTCGTGCTCGTCCTCGGCATGGCCGTGCTCATCCTCGTGCTCGTCCTCGTCATGGCCGTGCCCTTCGTGATCGTCATGCATATCGCCCATGGCAAACTCGATAGGATCGACGCTGTCACCAAGCGCGACAATCTTGGACTCGTCTGCGCTGGCGTTGTGCAACAGATCCTCCAGCCAATCGGCCTCCAGGCCGAGACCGACAGTCAGCACAAGATCCGCGTCAGCTACCCTGGCAACGTCGCGCGCGCCTGGAAGAAACGTGTGCGGGTCGCCGCCCACTGGAAGCAGGCTGAAGACCTCGACCCTGCTTCCACCTACGACCCGGGCCCAATCAGCCACAAAGTTGGTGGTTGTCACCACCTGGACCGGCGCCCCGGAGGGCGACTCCTCCTCGGTTGTCTGGACACTTGACGGCGCGACTGGGGTGCAAGCGGCCAGGAGGAGCAGAATTGCCAGAACCGATGACAAGATTCGAAGCGAGTGAAACATCTTACGTGTACCCTTTCGCCAGGTTGGCGGTGTGTGCCCCACAATCGGCGTCAGGCGCCGTCAGAGCTGCGGCAGTCGGCGCAGTGCCCAAAGAATGAGACATGACTTACGTCGATTTCGAAGTCGTATTGGGTCTCCATCGTCCGGAGAAACGACTGCAAGACGCTGTGCGGCAACTCAAGCAAGCTGTCGCAGGTGCGGCAGACGAGGTGGTGATGGGGTTCGGGGCCGGACATTTCGTAGGCAAGCCGGCCCTCGGCCATAAGCACCATCGCCAGGATGCGCTGTTCTGTCAGAAAGTGCAGAACCCGGTAAACAGTTGCCCGGCTCAGTGTGGGAGCGATGCGGTGTACATGGTCGTACACCGTTTCGGGCGTGACATGCTCACCGAGTTGACAGACAGCCTCCAGGATGAGCTGGCGTTGGGGCGTGACCCGGTAGCCAGACTTGCGCAACTGTCGATTGATCTCTGTGGTATTGCAGGTCATGGTAATTTTTCCTGTTGCAATAATTTGCAATAGAAACAGTGTAACACCAGCCGCCGGCGGTGTCAACACCGGGTTCCCGTCAATTTGCTTTCCCGCTTCCAAACTGCTCTTGTTGACTGTACCATCTTGCCAATGAGACAGAAAATCTTCGGACACTCCACAGATCTCCTGCGTCAAGGCGCGTCTGCCGCTGACAAGATTCAGCGCCTGTCCGATAGCGCCAAATGGCCTTGCGTCATCGTTTGGCGCATCCTTTCCGCGTTCTCCATTTCTGTATAGAGGAAGGATATACCGCGAACGTACGGCGCGCCGTGCATGACCGCCATCAGCGCTGGCTCAAAAGCGGAGTCTTCGGGAGACTGCGGCGGCAGGGGGTGACCATATTCCACGAGTTACGCGGCATACGGTGGGATTGGCAGGCAGTGAACGGAGCCATGACGACAGCTCCGTTCGGGGAGTGAGGGGACTGGCCCAGACCCTGCGGACAGAGGCAAGACGGGCACATCGCGTAGCCTGCTGCTGACCGGTGGCGCCAGCATTCCGACAGGAGTAAGTGTGGATGGTGTCGATCGCAACGATATGAAGCCGGTTGGGCCGGTTCAGAAGGCTGCCGCTCCAGCGCGGTAATGCGCTTGGACAACGACCTGGCGATGCTTCTTCTTCCTGCCTTCAGATAGCATTTCGCGCAGCTGGCGCTATCGGACAGGAACTAAAGGATGGGCGGCTCGTCCGCGTAATATTCATCGCGCAGAAAATCGGCCTGGGCGACCCAGCTGGCGAAATCGAGTTCTTCGCCTGCCAGGCGGGCCGGGATGATGCGGGCCAGTTCGTCCGGCGCGCACTCGGCCAGTTGCCGGTAGGTGAAGATGCCGGCGGCGTAAAGCTCGTCCTCGTACACCTGATCAACGCCGTTGATGCGGGTCAGGTCTTCGGGAAGAGGGCCATCGTAGATCGCGCCGATGCGATGGTTGGCCTGGGCCAGCTTGCGGGCCTGCTCGGTCCAGGCGCGTGTGTCGCTGCCGGGCAGCGCGTGGGTAATCTGTTGCAGCGTTTCGGCATCGACGCGGGAAAGCTGATCCCAGGTGAAGATGCCGACCTGATAGAGGCGGCGCTCATGGAGGTCGCCGATGCCGTGGATCGCGGTGAGGTTGTCCGGCCGGTTCGAAAGGTCCTGCACGGGGCGCGCGCCAGTCCGCGCATCCTGGCGGACGCGCCGGCGTCCCGGCTGCGCGGCCGCCTCAGCGGCCGGCATGCCATAGCTGTGCGCGGCAGGCCCGGCGGGCAGCGGCGAAGCGACTCGCGTGCCGGACGACGCGGTCGACAGATCGACGCGCCTGCGCCGTCCCCGATACCAGACCCACTCAACCAGGGTCGAGCCGACCCAGCCGAACAGCAGGCCAACCAGGATGTAGCCGAGCAGACTTGTCAGTTCCATTCATCCCTCCCGAACCCCTCAAGGAAGAGAGGCCGCTCTGAAGAAGATTTAGTGTATCCCGCGGCCAGATGGTTGTCAAAGCGCTCACTGCGCCCAGGGAAAAGGCGTCTGCATACGGCGCTTCGCATCGACCGCTATGGGCCTCCGCGCGGGCGCCCCTGCCATGCGTTCCGGCGCTGCCGCGCGGCCTCGAAGAGAATGACTGCGCCGGCCGCGGCAACATTGAGCGATTCGGTCGCGGCGGCCATTGGAACGGCTACGGCCGCGGCTCTTTCCCGCATCTGTGAACTCGCGCCGTGCGCCTCGCTGCCGAGCGCGAGCGCCGACGGCTCGCCCCAATCGACCTCATCGTAGAGGATGGCGCCCTCGGCGCTGGCGACATAGAGGGCCTGGCCCGCGGGCAGAGCGGCCCAGACCGCGTCCCAGTCTTCCAGGGCGCGAATTGGAACGCGAAAGTGCGCGCCCATCGCTGCCCGCAGGACTTTGCCGTTGAACGGGTCGACGCAGCCGGGCGCGAACAGGACCTGGTCGACGCCGGCCGCGGCGGCTGTGCGCAGGAGCGAACCGGCATTGCCGGGATCCTGGACCCCGTCCAGGATGAGGGAGAGCGCGGCCGGGGCAGGCAGGGGCAGCTCCGGCATGGCGGTGACGGCCACAATGCTCTGCGGCGAAACGGTCTCGCTGATCTTGTCGAGAATTTTTGGGGGAACCAGGTAGAGAGGACAGGCTCGCTGGAGCTGCGCCGCCAGGCCCGGCTGCGCGTCTGCTGTGGCGGCGGTGATGAAACAGCTGTGGAAGTCTGCGCCGATGGTGAGGGCGTCCTGCACGAGACGCATTCCCTCCAGCAGGCAGAGGCGATGGGCTTGCCGCTGGCGGCGGCGGCGCAGCTTTGCCGCCAGTTTGATCTGTGGATTGCTGGCGCTGGTAATCTCTTTCATTCAGCAATCTGGCGCGCAGGCTCTTCGAAGTGAGTGACGGCGTCGACACTGGGGGATTGGGGTGAATCGGCTGCCGGCGCCGGGAAAATCGGACAAAAAAGCAGAGACGAATGTCTCTGCAATCTGCCCTCGGAATTGTCAGACGGCCTGGCGGCCGTTGCGAAAAGAGGTTCAGCCGGTGAAGAGGCAGCGCAACAGATCAGTTCAACTGGCTTTTGGCCAGGTCAGCCAGCGCGCTGAAACCGTCTGCGTCGTTTGCGGCGATATCGGCCAGCACTTTGCGGTCTACCTGTACGTCGGCCTTCTTGAGCCCGTAGATCAGATGACTGTAGTTGAGGCCATTGATCCGGGCCGCGGCATTGATGCGGGTAATCCACAGCCGGCGGAAATCACGTTTACGGCTGCGGCGGTCGCGATAGGCAAAGGCGAGTGACCTGATCATCGCCTCGTTGGCGCGCTTGAAGAGCTTGGAGCGGCTACCGAACTGCCCCTTCGTAAACTTGAGCACCTTTTTGTGGCGCCTGTGCGCGTACACTTTTGGTCTGGAACGTGCCATTATTTGAATCCTCGTGTCTAACGATTGCGATGACCGGGCGTGAGCCTCTTCCGGGTCTGTCCCGCCTGCATGGATGGGCGATGAAATCTGTAATCGGGCCGGGCAAGAAAGAGCGCTTTGCGTTCTGTCAGGGCACCGATCCGGTCGAGACAGGCTTAGGAGACCAGCTTTTTGACCGCTACGGCCTGACCTTTGTTCGGGCTTGTAATTTTGTGGCGGTAGTCGCTGACCTTGCGCTTCTTGCGGCGCAGGTGGTTGCCGCCCTGTTTCCGGCGCAGCAACTTACCGTTCTTCGTTACGCGGAAGCGCTTCTGCGCGCCCTTATGGCTCTTCATCTTTGGCATAGGTCTTCTCGGACATTCCCGCGCCCGATAGCAAAGCGGCGCATTGAGACTGCACATTACGATGCAGCGGCTTAACTGAAATCGCGCCCTCTTCAGGAGAGAGCGCACCAGACATGACAACGCCCATCCGCGCATACGCAACGGAGAGCGCTATGCAAGCCTTGATAATAGCATACCGGCCGCCGGGCGCCAAATCAGACGGACGGCGGCACGGACGGCTGAGAGGTTTGGGCTACGCGGCGGGGGCGAGAAGCATCACCATGCTGCGGCCCTCGAAGCCCGGGCGAGACTCTACGACCGCTTCGTCTGCCAGCTCTTCGGTCACCCGTTTCATCAGGTCGAGAGCAATATCGCGGTGGACGATTTCGCGTCCGCGGAAACGAATGCGAACCCGCACTTTGGCGCCATCCTTCAGGAACTTTCTCGTCTTGTTGAGAACGACCTGAATGTCATGTTCGCCTGTTTTGGGCCGCAAACGCACTTCCTTGATCTCAATCTGCTTTTGGGCCCTGCGCGATTCCCGCTCTCGTTTCTGCCTCTCGTAAAGGTACTTGCCGTAATCCATAAACCGGCAGACCGGCGGATTGGCATTCGGCGCAACTTCTACAAGATCCAAGTCTCTGTCCTCGGCGGCCCGCAGAGCGGCCTGAACATCCATGATGCCGAGTTGCGCCCCGACTTCATCGATGACCCGCACCTCGCGCGTACGAATCCGGTGATTGATTCGTGTGGTGTTTCTGCTAATTCCTGATCTCCTTTGGGTTGGTTGCCCGCGGCAGCATGGCTACGGAAGCCCTCTCCCGTTATGAGTAGGAAAGTCTTTGCGCTCGAAAGTTCTCGTGGTAGCGCATTAAACAACCTGATTCAAAAAGGGGCTGCTGCCAGAATAAAACGGTGGAAAACGATCGACTGTAAAACATCCGCGAGTATAGCATTGCAGAAGGGTTACGTCAAACACGAAAAAAGGGGTGTGCGCCAGATTATGTGGGCGCTGTCTGATCCAGGATTCGCTGGATTGAAATGGATATTGGAGCAGGATTTGCAGGATTGCCAGGGATTTTCGGGATGGAGCGCGCACGATGGCCGGCTGGTGGGGGGTATCCTGTTGTACAGGATGAGGGAGCGGATTGCAGAGGGAGAGCGTTTGGGGGATGTCCCCAGAAACGTGAGGAGTGACTTTGTCCCGGGTCGTTGAACAGTTGTTGTCTCGTTTGGGGCGTTCAGGGCATGCGGATTGGGCGGGGTTGGCGGCGGGCCGTTGTCTGACGCGCAGTGTTCGTGTCTGGTCGCGGCCAGGTGAAGAGGATGCCGCCAGAGGTGTCCAAACTTCTGGCGGCATCCTGTCACGCGGCTGGGGCCGTCTTGTCTACAGGGTCTTGGCGCGGCTGGCGATGCGATCCGCGACGAGTGCGACGAACTCTTCCACCGGCATTCCATTCTGGCGGGCGCCGTCGCGACGGCGCAACGAGACGGTCTCCTCTGCAACCTCGCGATCGCCGACGATCAGCATATAGGGCACCTTCATGCCCTGGGCCAGGCGGATCTTGTTGTTCATGCGGTCGCTGCTCAGGTCGGCGGACACGCGCGCGCCGGCATCGGCAAGGCGTTTTTCTATCTGCTCTGCGTACGCGTTGTGCGCCGATGTAACAGGAATGACCCGCGCCTGTTCGGGCGACAGCCAGACCGGGAAATTGCCGCCGTAATGCTCGATGAGAAAGCCGATCAGGCGTTCGTGCGTGCTGAGCGGGGCCCGGTGAATGCACATCGGGGTCTCCTCCTCGCCGGCGGCGTTGATGTAGGAGAGGCCAAACCGTTCCGGCACAGCGAAGTCGACCTGGTTGGTGGCGAGGGTGAACTCGCGGCCGATCGCGCTCCAGATCTGCACGTCGATCTTGGGGCCGTAGAAGGCGGCCTCGTCCGGCTCCTCCTCAAACGGCACGTTGCCCTCGGTCATGGCCTGGCGCACCATCTCCTCGGTCTGCTCCCAGAGAGGGCGGTTGTCGACGTACTTGTCGCCCAGCTTTTTGGGGTGATGCGTGCTCAGGCGCATGACAAAACGCTCGATTTCGAACAGATCGAAGTATAGTTTATACAGATCGATGACCCGCATGAACTCCTCGGCAAACTGCTCCTCGGTGCAGTAGATGTGGGCGTCATTCATCTGCATTGATCGGACGCGCATCAGCCCGAAGAGTTCCCCGCTCTGCTCATAGCGGTAGCAGGTGCCGTACTCAGTCAACCGCACAGGCATTTCGCGGTAGCTGCGCAGTTTGGAGCCGAAGATCTTATGATGCATCGGGCAGTTCATCGGTTTCACATAATAGGTGACGCCATCCATCTCCATGGGTGGGTACATAGAGTCTTTGTAGAAGTCGAGGTGTCCGCTGCGCAGGAAGAGGTCCTCCTTGGTGAGATGGGGCGTGCGCACGCGCTCGTAGCCGGCGGCCTCTTCGGTCTCTTTGGCCAGCCGTTCGAGCTCATCGATGATGATGGCGCCGCGCGGCAGCCAGAGGGGCAGGCCCGGGCCGACCTCCTCTTCGAAGATAAAGAGCTCCAGCTCGCGGCCCAGCTTGCGGTGATCCCGCTTTTTGGCCTCTTCGAGCTGATCGAGGTGCTTCCTCAGCTCTTTGCGATTGCCCCAGGCGGTGCCGTAGATGCGCTGCAGCATGGGGTTTTTTTCGTCGCCCCGCCAGTAGGCGCCGGCCACACTGAGAAGCTTGAAGGCGTCGGCGACGATCCTGCCGGTGTGCTCCACATGGGGGCCCCGGCAGAGGTCTTCGAAGGTATCATGCTTGTAGGTGCTGATGACCGGATTTTCAGCCGCTTCGTTGCCGTATTCGTCGACTTCGCCCTGGGCCAGGCCGTCGATCAGCTCCAGTTTGTAGGGCTGGTCGGCGAAGAGCTGGCGGGCCTCTTCGGCGCTGACCTCGCGATAGGCAAACTGGTGTTTGCCGCCGATAATCTGGCGCATGCGCTTCTCGATCGTTTTCAGATCATCCGGTCGGAAGGTGCGCGGCGTACCATCCTGGGTGACGCCGAGATCGAAGTCGTAATAGAAGCCGTTGTCGATCGGCGGTCCGATCGCATACTTGGCCTCGGGATAGAGTTCCAACACCGCTTGCGCCATCACGTGGGCTGCGCTATGGCGAATTTTATACAGACCATCGATTTTACTGCTAGCCATCTCCGTTGCTCCTGTGAACTACAGTGGTTGTGGTACTGCAATGCGCTGCCACTTCGCAAAGCTGACGCGAAGTGAATCGCGGCCCGTGGAAAGCAAAACCACCGGCCACCAGGGTTTGCCGTTAACCGCGACGGGTCAACCACGCAGCGCTCCACCATGTAAGGTAGAGCAACTGCTGCATCCCCTTTACCAACGGCAATGGGTCGATCCATTCACTCAGACGATGGGCGTCGCCGCCTTCGGTCAGGCCCACACAGACGGCAGGAATGTTGCGGCTGAGAGGCACATTGGCATCGGTGCTGCTGATGCGCCCATCACTGCGTTCCTTCACACCGAGCTCCTGCAGAACCGTGGAGGCGGCCTGTACGAGTGGATGCTGAAAAGGGAGTTCGCCGGCGGGCCGATTGCCGATCTGTTCGCGGCGCAGCGTCAGGCCGTCATCATCGATGCGGTGCGCATGCGCGCGGCGCTCTACGATCTGCACGATCCGTTCGTCCAGCCAGGCCAGGGTTTCGGGCGATTCGCTGCGCAGGTCCAGCTCCATCCACGCCTCCTGGGCGATGGAATTGACGGAGACGCCGCCGCCGATGCGGCCGATATTGAAGGTGGTACGCGGTGTCTGGGGGACCTGCAATCTGACGATCTCTTCTGCCAGCAGCACCAGCCCGTGAACGGCGCTGGCCGCGCCGAAATCACCCCAACTGTGCCCCCCCGGCGCGGCGGCGGATATACGATAGCGCCGCGCGCCCAGCGCCTGGTGCACGATGCGGCCGAGGCCCATCCCTTCGAGCACGATCACGGCGCCCAACGCGCCGCGGTTGCTGCGGGAAGAATCCGCCTCAGGACCGGTTCCTTTCCGTTCCGCGGCCAGCCGGTCCACGACCTGGCGCATGCCGCGCAGATCGCCCACCCCTTCTTCCATCGAGTTTGCGGCCAGCCAGATGTCGACGGGCGGCGGAGCCAGTTGTGTCAGGGTTTCGGCCAGGGTGAGCAGGCCGGCAACGCCGGTCGAGTTGTCGCCGATGCCCGGCCCGCGGATGATCCCATTGTCCAGACGGCGCAGGCGCAGGTCGGTGTCAGGCGGAAAGACGGTATCGGTATGGGCGGACACGAGCAGGGCGGGTTGGGCCTGCGGGCCTTGTCCGCGGACCCGTCCATAGACGTTGCCCAACCGGTCTCGCGTCACGTCGGCCAGGCCGATGGCCCGCATACGATTTTCCACCCACGCGGCCCGTTCAGTCTCGGCGCAGGTGGGGGCGGGGATCTGCTGAATGGCGATGCAGAGGTCGATAAGTTGATCGAGTTTGCCGGCGTAGGCCGCGCCAGCGGCCTGCACCGCGTCCTCTTGGGGTAGCCCGTCAATCAGCATAAAACACCTGCAAATATGTTGCGGCTAAATCTGTTCTGAAAGGGCGCGCAAGAAAAACAGGGGCGCCCGGTCGAGCGCCCCTGCGTTTCAGCCTTATCAACGCACCCAGAGGGCGCCCGACGAAGGTCTATTCATACCAGCCCGAGCCGATGAGCAGTCCGTCGTGGCGCACGGTCCAGGCATGCTTGGTCTCCTCCTCGCCGGTGGCAGGGTTGACGAAGACATAGTGTACCCACAACCCCGCCTCCGTCGCATTCACCATGTCGTTGCCGAAATGGTAGCCGGTGGAGTCCAGGCCCAGCTCTTCCTTCAGATCCATACCTAGCAGATCCGGGTTGACGTGAGCGATCAGCTGATCATCCTCGTCGAAGATGTAAACATACCACTCCCCGTCCACGCTTTCCGGCGTGTTGTAATAGGCGACCGCCTCTTCCCGGCCATAGGCCTTGTAGTAGCGAAGCGCCCTATCCACCACGGCGACCGTGTATTCGGCCGGTTGCGCCTTGGTAACGGCCGTAGCCAGACTGGGCATCGCCTGGTACCAGCCGGAGCCGAACAGCAGCCCTTCACGCCTGACCACCCAGGAATGTTTGTACTCCTGGATGCCGCTGGCAAGGTTGCGGAAGAGATAGTCGACCCATATCCCCTCTTCGGTTGCAGTGAGCATCAGGTCGCCGAAGCGATAACCGGTGACATCCACCCCCAGGTCACCCTTCAGGTCCATGCCCAACAGATCCGGGTTGGCGTGGGCGATCAGCTGGTCGCTCTCATCAAAGATAAAGACATACCACTCGCCGTCCACGCTTTCCGGCGTATTGTAGTAGTCGACCGTCGCCTCTCGCCCTTCGGCCTCATAACGCTGCAAAGCCTGCTCGACCATAGCCACCGTGTAGCCCGGCCGGTCCGCCTTGGTAGCGGCCGGACTCAGCGTGGGCTGAACCTGGTACCAACCGGAACCGAACAGCAGTCCATCATGCCTGACCACCCAGGAATGCTTGTACTCCTGGTTTCCGGTGGCAAGGTTGAGGAAGAGATAGTCGACCCACACCCCCTCTTCGGTCGCGGTGAGCATAAGGTCGCCGAAGCGGTAACCGGTGACATCCACCCCCAGGTCACCCTTCAGGTCCATGCCCAACAGATCCGGGTTGGCGTGGGCGATTAGCCGGTCGCTCTCATCGAAGATAAAGACATACCACTCGCCGTCCACGCTTTCGGGCGTGTTGTAGTAGTCGACCGTCGCCTCTCGCCCTTCAGCCTCATAACGCTGCAGGGCCTGCTCGACCATAGCCGCCGTGTAGCCCGGCCGGTCCGCTCTGGTGGGGGCGCTCTGGGACAGGTCGGGCAAAATCTGATACCAGCCGGAGGCAAAAGTCAACCCACCGTGGCGCACCACCCAGGTATGTTTGTACTCCTGGTTGCCGGAGACAGGGTTGAGGAAGATATAATCGACCCACATTCCCTCTTCAGTGGCGCTTGCTATTACTTCGCCATGGCGATAGCCGGTGATATCCACGCCTGTAGGGCCATGCAAACTTTCTCCCAGCACGTCAGGATTGGGGTGGGCGACGATTTCATCGTTCTCGTCTGCGATGAATACATACCATTCGCCATCCACGCTCTCCGACGAATTATAATAGTCGAGCGTCGCTTCCCGCCCCTTGGCATTGTGGAGCCGAATCGCCTTCTCAACCATGGCGACCGTGTAGCCGGGGCGATCGGCCTTAGAGAGCTGCCGGCTTGGCTTGGTGACGGCACGATCCATCTGTGAATGGGGCGGCATATAGTGATAGCAGCCGGAAACGAACACGGCGGCGGCCACCAATATGGCTGCCAGTCGGAACAAGAACCTATGATTGCGCATTAACATCCTCCTGTAACGCTCTTCTATGCGTGCCGGCATAACTTCAGTCGAAAGTATAGAGTGTCATAGAAATATACCGAACAAACCTGCACCGAGCCATAAAGTGCGGTGTGTTCGGCAAAAAAGTGACAACGTATGCTTTCCAGCCTTACGATGAACTCTCCAAAGGGCTGCAGCCGGCGCCTGTCTGCCGAACCCCATTGTTCGACAACGGCCAAGGTGGGAGATACTGGACTTGAACCAGTGACCTCTACGATGTCAACGTAGCGCTCTAGCCAACTGAGCTAATCCCCCGGATACTGAAAATCAACTATAGCACAACGCAGTTTCAGCCACAAAATTCCCGACGGCGGGTGCAGTCCAAAATGGGGGCGAGTTTCAGGCTACCTCTGGGAAATTACACTGAAACCTGCCACCTGCTTCTCCTGATAACCCCAAATCCGGACTGCACCCGGGAACGGCAAAGGACGGCGGGCAAAGGCCGAGAACTGCTGAGGAACCGCGGGTGGATATTTTCGTGTGCGTTTCCGAGCGTTGCATGAGTGTTTGTGAGCGTTTGACGAGAGTCTGCGTGAGAAAGTCTGAACTGCGGGGTGTGTGATACCGG
>JAJEBF010000034.1 GCA_022824025.1 Caldilineaceae bacterium | reverse complement strand
GGCGGAGACTGCTACAGCGCCCTGCAGGAATGAACGTCGTGAAACGAGATCTTTCATTATTTCCTCCGAAGAGTGTGACGGTTATGGTAGATGATGATTCAGATCCCCGACCCGGATTCCGTCGGGTTCCGGGTCGGGGGTAGGATCAAAAAACAAGCAACCCTATGCCAGCGGCTCCTTGTCGAGGACTTCCTGAACGAGCAAGTGGGTCTGCTCGGCGCCCTCTTCGAAGGTGGCTATTTCTGTCCAAATGGCCTGGAGATTGTTGTTGAGTGTGTCAACGAATTCCAGCGTGCGGGCGTTGGCCGGTCGATGCCAGTTGCTCGGTCCATCGGGGTAGATAGAGATGTGCTGGCGGAAGATCGGGTGGACATCGAAGAGCTCGTCGCTGTCCCAAACGTCGCCGCGTCCGCCTGGGCTGCCGGCGCCGAACAGGACATGCTCGATTCCGTCCTCCTTGGTGGAGTAGAAGTCGAGAATCTGGAATGCTTCAGCAGGGTGCTGGGAGTTGCCGGTAATGCCAAACGCGGCAGCAGACACCTGCGAACCTCTGAGTCCGGTTGGGCCGACAGGCCCGACAAGGACATCCCAGTCAAAGGCGATGTCACCGGACTCTTTCTGGTTATTCCAGCGGCCTACAAAGCCGGTCGTCCAGTTGTAGACACCGACAGTTCCGGCGACGTAGTTGTTAAAGGTTTCGTCGCTGCAGAGGCAGGGGTCGACTCCGTGGGTAAAACGAAGGTCATAGAGCCATTTGAGGCCTGCGAGGGACTCTTCCTGGTCAAGCAGTGACTTTGTGCCTTCCTCGTTGATCGCGTCGCCACCGAAGATGCGCAGGTAAGAGGGGATGTGCTCCTGCCCGACCCCCATGGCGCGGACGCCCCAGACTTCAGGGGGTGCGGTGATGGCCTGACCTATTGTAACCATGTCGTCGGTCGTCCAGTCGGGCGTGGGTACTTCGGCGCCGGATTCCTCAATCAAGGTCTTGTTGATGTAGTAAGCAGTCGTACCGAAGTGGCCATGATTGGGGATAGCATGCAACTCGCCATTCAGGGTGAGTGCTGCAAGCAGAGAGTCCCAGAAGGGGGATAGGTCAAAGTCTTTGGCTGCTACAATGTCATCCAATGGGATCAGGACACCCTTGGCTTTATGTTCCGGCGGGTTGTTAAGGTATGTCCAAACAACGTCACCGACTGTGCCTGAAGCAGACAGGGCGTAGATCTTGGGGTACATCTCATTGCCAGGGAGCTCGTCAAACTCGATAATCAGGCCGGGGTTCTGCTCCTCAAAAAGGTCTTTGCGACTGACGTGCCAGTCGGCGTGGGTCCCCAATCGGGTGTGAAAGAGAAGCGTGATGGGCTCTTCGGAGGCCATCGCATCGTCTCCATCACCTGCAGGGCCAGCGGCGGGCACGCAGGCAGAGAGGACTAGAGCTCCTGTTGCTGCCAACGAGCCTGTCAGAAAACTCCGGCGACTCACATTCTTTTCCAGCATGTTGGTTCCTCCTTTGGGATACCGTTGAATTGTGGAACGGTCCGGACCATGAACAATAAGCTATCCCTTTATACCTGACATAACGATTCCCTGGACGAGATATCGTTGCGCCAGGAAAAAGAGGGCGATGATTGGTGCAGTCATCATGACGCTGGCTGCCATGAGCAGGTGATACTTGGGTTCGCTGTCATCGGCGAAACCTGAGACAGCCTGAAAGTAGCGGATGCCGATTGCCAAAGTGTACTTTGACTTTGTATTCAAGAAAATGAAGGGTTGGAGAAATTCATTCCATTGCGCCATGAATGTTAGAACGGCCGCTGTTGCGGTAACGGGGATGGAAAGCGGCATCAGAATCTGCCAGAAGATGCGGAGGTAGTTTGCACCGTCTATGCGGGCAGCTTCATCCAAGTCGATTGGGATACTCATGAAGAACTGACGCATGAGGAAGATCAGGAAGGCGCTGCCTCCGAAGAAAGAAGGGACGATAAGTGGTCTGTAAGAGTCCAGCCATCCAATTTTAGCAAACATCAGATAGAGGGGAATCAATGTTACTTCCACAGGAAGCATCATGGTGCTGAGAGTAAGGATAAATAGCACGTCTCGCGCGGGGTACCGGAAACGGGCGAAAGAATAGCCGACGAGAGCGGCAGTGAGGACAGCGCCGAAGGTTGAGACGACGGCCACAAATGTTGAATTCCAAGTCCACATGGCCCAAGGTACGATATCAAAAACGTCCGGATAGTTGTGGAATTGCGGGATTTCCGGAAGCCAAGTGGGTGGAAATCTGAACAGCTCTCCTCCACGTTTCAGCGAGGAGAGCACAGTCCAAACAAAGGGGAACATGAAGACGGCGGAGCTGGATACCGCGATCAGGTATAGAATGCCGCGGCCAAAGGCGCGCTGAAATGAGGCTGATTGAAATGCGCCAACAGGAATGAATCCTCCTCCTGCCTGTTTGCGGTTGCGCGTAATGACTTCACCTGCCATCAGTCCACCTCCCCTGCATAGTAAACCCAGCGCCGCGACTGCCTGAACTGAACGTAGGTAAATACGAACAGGACGAAGAAGAAGATCCAAGCCAAAGCCGAAGCATATCCCATTTCGAAGTATTGGAACGCCCGCGTGTAGATATGCAGAGCGTAAAACCATGTAGAGTAGGCAGGTCCGCCTTGGGTGGCGACGTAGGCGGCGGCAAACACTCTCAGTGCGCCGATGATTCCGAGAACCATATTGAAGAAGATTGTCGGGGTTAGCATCGGGAGGGTCACGTTGCGGAATTTGGCCCAGATTCCGGCGCCGTCCACGACAGCGGCATCGTACAGTTCCTGGGGAACACCCTGGAGGCCGGCCAGGAAAATCAACATGGTATTGCCGCCGATGGCGCCCCACATTGCCATTATGATCAGGCCCGTCATCGCCCAGTCCGGGTCTCGGAACCAACCCGGGGCGTTGTCGCTGCCGGTGATGGTACGAATCCAATGGTTAATCGGGCCCACGTCGGCGTTAAAGATCCATCCCCAAAGGACGGCGGCAGCGACAATAGGGGTCAAATGGGGCAGGAAGAAGAATGTGCGGAACCAGGTTGTTCCCAACAGGGCCTGGTTCAGCAGCATTGCCGCAGCGAGAGCGCCAATTAGTGAAAACGGGACGACGATCAGTGCGTAGCGGAAGGTCAGCATCATCGAGGGCCAGAAGAGCCTGTCCTTCGTAAAGATTTCAATGAAGTTTTTGAGGCCGACAAATTCGGGCGGGTTAACGATGTCGTAGCGGGTGAAACTGAGGAAGCCGGAGGTCATCATGGGTCCGACGATGAAGAGAATGATTCCCAGCAGCCAGGGAGAGAGAAATATGTAGCCGGCGATTGCTTCTTTGGCGCGGAGGTTTTTGGTCCAGCGGGGAAGGGGGATCCGGGTACTGGGTAACGCCTTTGTGGTCATACCGTCCTCTCTCTAACCATTTCGTGACCTTCGAGCAGATCGCGTGCGACTGTCCCCTGGCTTTGTGCTGGCGGATCGACGCCCAGGATGTGGCAGAATGTTGGCACGGCGTCTACGGCGTGGATGTAGCCCAACCGGTCGACGGGGCGTTGGTAGCCATTTTTCAGCCCGGGCCCATCAAGGAAGAGGGACCCGAACGTGGACGAGAAACCGTTCTCGGTTGGGATGAAGCCACCGTGGTGGGCGCCGTAGACGAGGGGCGCCCCGACATTGCCTCCGCCTTCGATTCCAAGCCACTGAACGTAGTAACCGCTGACATAGTCGTGGTCCCATGCGAAGATGACGTCGCCGCACTCGTCTCCCCACTGGCCCAGCAGGTAGGCGTCTCGTTTGGGCAGAGCGATGGCGACAACTGTGTTACCGGTTTCCTCGTCAACCCAGGTTCGGAGGGCGGTGAGAAGCTCGCGCTCGATCTGGTCGAATTCCGGGCCTGGTTCTGCATTGATTGTAATGTCGAAGCCGCGGCGGGCCAGGTAGGCTTTGGTGCGATCCCAGTCGATTAGCTCGGAAGGGGGGTCCAGGTCCTGGGCGATGGCGTCTTCGCCGCCGTTCTTCAGGACAAGGAAGCCCGTGTCGCAGAGGAACTGGCGCAGGTTGGCGATGCGAACGTCCGGGTAGGCTCCGTGGTCGGAGATGATGCCAACATAGACTTCGCCGCCGTTATTGTTGGCCTCGTCGGCGGCGGCGTACATGAGGCCGAGGACTCGATCGCCGACCTGGTAGGCGCGGCGGAAGTAGTCCATGTACTTTTCTTTGGTTTCGGGATTGAAGCCGGGACAGACGGGATCGACGTCGGCCAAATGAATGTGATTGATATAGTCATACAGGTGCCAGTGGCAGGTGAAGTAGGCGCAGTCTCTTTCGTGGAGCATGTAGTTGGCGACGTTGGCGAACCAGATGCCCTGGTATTCACACTCCTCGAGCGCCGTATCGTAGTCGATCATGCCAGACGTATACGGAGTCATGGAAGCATGTTCCTGGTAGGGCCCAAAGCGTTCGATCAGTTCGGCTTCAAGGTCTGAGTCGCCGTAGGCAAAGCCGTTTGTAAAAGTAACCTGTGTACGGTAGAGCTTGAGACCTGAGCCGTCCGAGCTCAACTCCATTAGTTTGAAGCGGACCGACGCCTGTTGCGCGCTACCGTCAAATTGGAACTGTTCGATGGCCCAGTCACTCCATTGGCAGGTGTCGCAAGCGGCGACGACGTCGCTGCCGTTTCGGGTGCGGCAGATGAGGACGCGGTCGTAGCCGGCGCCACTGCTGTCGAGAGCCAGCAGGTGGAAGTCGTTGGCGTCGCCGCCGAGTCGGGCTGTGACCGTGAAACTGGTTGCCAGGGGGGGCGAGGCGCTGGCGGGAAGGTTGATCCAGTCGTCCGCGGCGGCCAAGGGGGGCACAGGCTCGACGCTTCGGGGGCCTGAAATCGCGGAGCCGTCGTGCGCCATGGCGACATCGCTTGCCTTGGAGGCATCGGTTGTGTAGGCCTGGGCAGCGGCCACTTCGAAATCAGTGCTGTTGTGACCGGGGGCGCCGAAACCGTCGACAACATAGCCGATTTCCACGCCAGATGGATGGGCGCCGGGGTAGTGTACGGCGACGCCTTTGAGACCGGCGCGCTCCAGCGCGTTCCAGATGCGTTCGGCGTTGTTGGCGCGGCCGTCGAAGCTACTGACGCTCACGTCTTTTTCGTTGGTGGCGGACTTGCGCTCGATCACGGTCTGCCAGGTTGGGACACTGTGCGTGCCGGTGTGCGCGCCGGTGGAGAGCGTGGCCCAGTTTGTGGGCGTCCAAACGGGGAAGGATGGATAGGTCTCGTTGACGGTACCCTCACTGAGGAGGCGGCTGAAATTGGGCAGGCAGCCCTCTGCCGCGAAGTACTTCATCATTGGGGTGACGAATCCGTCCATTCCATAAGCGTAGATTTTCTTCGACATTGCAGGCCGGTCTCTCCCTCTGCGTTGTCCCATCGTAAGGATAGGCTGTTTTAGTCGCTGCCAGTTGCTTTGGATTTCCCTGCTCAGAGAAAGCGGGTTGGCAGTGCATACAGAGCGCATGAATCTGGGCGAGGCGGGTGCCCAGTCGTCATGCAACGGCATTCGCGGTGTTCTTTGGTGGCTCGCGTTCCTCTGCGCTGTGTGAGTCCGAGCGTGCAGATGTTGTGTCGGCGAGTCACAATCAGAATTCGTGTATAGGCTTAAACTTTCCCTTGAACTGATGCGCTCAGGCGAAGTGAGTGGTTCGTAGCGTTTGCTGGCATCGGGATTGGAATCAGTTGACTTGACCAGGAACCATGGTATGTCAGGGTTTTGGCAGCCGAGCTTCCTTAACGAATTCTTTTTGCAAAAAACACTGAATTCAAGGCGGGTCGGGGCAATTATAGATTAAAGAAACTGAATCTGCAAACGACGCATTGTGCGGCGTGGGGGGGGGGGCTGGTCGAACGGCGGTGGATCCACGGAAGGGCACGGGGAAAGTCAGGAACTTCCTTGTCCTCAAAGGGACGCGAATGGGCGCGCAGAAAAGCTTGATTCTCGAAGAGGGGCTTGGTGCGGAGGGCAAAGGTGGAGAGGGGCACCGATGGGAACAGCGGTTTGGAAGGGGGGAATGGGAGAGAGCGCCGAAGAGGGGCGCCCCCCGTGTGCGGGCCGGTGGCGAAAAAGCGGCGGTTAGCCTGCCATCATGCCGACGATTTCCATTGCGACTACGGCGAGGAGGGTAAATACGATCATCAGGGCAGCCCAGCCCCCAAAGAGGTAGCTGGCGAAAGCATAGGCATTGGGGCGGCCCTCGGCAGGCGAAACCGTTGCTTGGTCTTCCGAGACGATAGTTTCTTCGGCTTGCGGCGTTTCGATTTCCTGAACATTCTCCTCGGACATAATCCCTCTCCGTCAGAACTGGATGAAAAGTTTTTTTCGGGCCGGCGCAGGGCACCAGGCGCGCCGCCTGGTCAAGGCGCGGCGGTGAAGGGAGCGAGTGAATTCGGCTCGGCGCCATCGCCGCAACCAACCCGAGAACCGGCGGGCGGTGCAAGCGATTATAGCACGAGAATGGCTGTCTGCACGATTTCAGGTAGATGGTGGGGCGCGCTACAATGGAACATTGAGTGCCATCATCGACTGAGACGAGACAGGAGGCGGAGATGGAATATTGTACATTTGGACGGACTGGCTTGCGTGTCAGTGTTGTCGGGCTGGGCGCAGGGGGACCGAGCCGGCTGGGCCAGGGCACGGGCCGCAGCGAGGAGGAGTCGATCGCGGTGGTGAGGCGAGCACTGGATCTGGGGATTAACTATATTGACACCGCCGAGGCGTACCGGACGGAAGAGATAGTTGGCAAGGGAATTCGGGGGTTTGACAGGGACAAGCTGGTCATCTCGAGCAAGAAGGGGGCGGGGCGCGGGGGCGAACTTGTGCCGGTTGATGAGTACGTCGCGGGCGTGGAGGCTAGTCTGAAGCGAATAGGGGTGGAAACGATCGATGTATACCACCTTCACGGTCTGACCCTTGACGAGTATGCGCATGCCCGGGATGAGATTTTTCCGGCATTGCGGAGGATGCAGGAATCAGGAAAGATCCGACATCTGGCGGTAAGCGAACGGTTTGGTTCGGACCTGAGCCATGCGCTGCTTCGGAAGGTGATCGAAGACGATGCCGTGGATGTTGTGATGGTCGGGTTTAACATTCTGAATCAGACAGCGCGGGAAAGTGTGTTGCGTGCGACGCAGGAGAAGGGGATCGCGACGGAGTGCATGTTTGCGGTGCGCAGGGCGTTCAGCAACCCGGCGCGTTTGCGGGAGATTCTGGTGGAATTGCGGCGCAGCGGCGAGATAGAGGAGGATGCGCTGGACCTGTTCAGGCCGCTGGACTGGGTGATAGAAGAGAGCGACGCGCGCTCGTTGCCGGAGGCGGCATACCGGTTCTGCCGCCATGAACCCGGGCTTGACGTGATATTGACGGGGACGGGCAATGCACAGCACCTGGAAGAGAACACGGCATCCCTGCTGAGGCCGCCGCTGCCGGAAGAGGTGACGGCGCGCCTGCGGCGCATTTTCAGAAAGGTGCACTCTGTAAACGGTGGGTGAACCGAGGGTATTCTGAGCGGAATCAGTCCAGAAGCTCGATGGTTCCACTGCCGCCGTCGACGCGCACTTTCTGGCCGGTCTGCAGGTGTTCGGTTGCCCGGTCAACGCCGACGACAGCGGGGATGCCGTATTCGCGGGCAACGACGGAGCCATGGGTCATCATGCCGCCAACTTCGGTGATCAGGCCGCCGGCGGCGAGGAAGAGGGGCGTCCAGGAGGGGTCGGTTCCCGGGCAGACGAGGATGTCTCCTGGCTTGAGTTTGGTGTCGAGCGGGTTGATAACGACCTGGACTGCGCCTTCGATGAGACCGGGGGAGACGCCAGAGCCGACGAGCGTCTTTTCGTCTGCGCCGGCGGCGGCGGCGAGGCCGGCGTAGAAGGCGGTTCCGTCGCTGAGGATGATGCGGGGGATGGCGTGCCGGCTGCGTTCGCGGCGGTCTTCCTCCCTGCGGGAGCGTACCAGTTTCTTCCAGTCTCCCGGCGCGTTCATGGCAAGGGTTTTGAGCTCGCGCATGGAGAGGTAGAAGATGTCGTCGGCACTTTTGAGGACGCCTTTGTCTGCGAACTCCTGGCCACTTTCGAGAAGGGCGGCGCGAATCAAGCCCGAGATTCGGATCATCGTGAATTTGGGCGACTCGCGTAAGCCGGACAGCGCGCGGACGCGCCTGGCCAACCGGCCCACGATCCAGCCTGCAATTGGTGTGCGAAATGCGGTGGTAGCGGCTGAGGCAAGACGGTCCTTCGCGCGGGCGGCGCTTTCTTGGCCGCGACGAAATACGCGGTCAGGACGGGCTTCCCTGTCGTTGAGGGAGAGGTAGCTCTGCAGAGAGCGGATGATGGGGAGGGGCTGGTCGGCCCAACGGGGCTGACCGATGTCGAGCTCGGCAAGACCGCGCATGCCATATCGGTCGAGAAAGCCTTCCAACGCAGATTGGGTCGCGGGGGTCAAGTCTTGGCTTGCGTACAGACGGGCAAGGTAGTCCGGGTCTGCGGCAGCGAAAGATGCTGCCTCTACAGTGTCTTCCAGGATGCGCCGGGCAACCTGCCAGAGCTCCAGGTCCATTTCGGTTGTTTCGTTGTTGGGGAGACTGCGGGTCAGTTCGAGGGCGAGGGAGGGCTCGATTTCGGCGTTTCTGCGTGCAAGAAAGGCGGTGAGCTGGTGCAGAATGTTTAGCGAAACATAGCCGGCCATGATTGCAGGCATGAAGAGGGGCAGTAGCAAGGGAAACTGGGCATTGTAGCAGAGCCACTCCAGGAGGTCGATGCGCTGGTCGAAGGTAGCGGCTTTGCGGATTCTTGTTTCTACGCTGGCGATATGCGCTTCGGCGGCGGACCGGACGGCCTGGTTCTGCTTGTCCGGTTGGAGGAAGGCTCTGACGAAGGATTTGAGCAGACGATAGATAAACGGCGCCGCGCCAGTGAAGACGTGGGGACGAATGGGACGAGAAACGAATAAAGGCCCGGAAACCAACTCCCGGATCGCCTGGGCTCCGCCGGGCTCGACCATTGGAAGGGCTTTTCTGAAGATGAGACGCCCGACGGGATTGCGGAGGGCGGGGGAGATGTGGATCCAAGGGCGGCTGGCAACGGAATAGAGGAGCCGCTGGTTGTCAAGGGTTGCGCCCGAGGAGACGAGGTTGGCGATGCCGGCGAAGAGGCCGCGGAGCACATCCAGTCCGAGCGGGGTGAAAGGAGTCAGGACGCCCTGGATGGAACCGAGTGAGATATAGGCCAGGGTTTCATTGTTTTCGGCGGACGGGGGCAGCGGGAAGAGGGATGTGATGGGTCTGGCCTGGAGCAGGAAGAGTTCGCCGGCGGCGATGGCCCATTCGATGTCCTGGGGTTCGTCGTAGAGGTCGGCAACTTCAGCGCCCATTTTTGTGAGCTGGGTGAGTTGCTCTTGCGAGAGTGTCTGCTCTGCGGCGCGAGGCGACGCGCAATATTCGATGCCGCCAGCTGGCGCGCCGGTTACCGTAGTCGCTTTGGCTCCGAGTTGCTGGCGAATGACCTGACAGGTAGTGGTATCGAGTACGAAGTGGTCGGGATCGACCTGGCCGCTGACGAGGGCTTCGCCAAGTCCGAAGGCGGCATCAATCACGGTTTCACTGCGCTTGCCTGTAAGCGGGTTGGCGGTGAATAGGACTCCGGATACTTCGCTTTGGACCATCTCCTGTACGACGACTGCAAGGGCGACACTGGACTGGTCGATGTGGTAGCGAGCCCGGTAGGCGATGGCGCGAGCGGTCCACAGGCTGCTCCAGCAGTTGACGACGGCCTGGAGGAGGGCGCCGTCTTCAAGCACGTTGAGGAAGGTGTCCTGCTGGCCTGCGAAGGACATGCCGGGAAGGTCTTCGGCGGTGGCAGAGGAGCGGACGGCAACGGCAGGGCGGCCCATTCGGGCGTAGGCGGCGATGATCTGGCTGGAGAGCTCGGCAGGGACTGCGCTGTTTTGGATGCGGGCGCGCAGTTTGTCGGATAGAGATGCGAGGATCTGGGGGTCGGCGGTGTCGACAGCGGCGGTTTGGTCGGCCATCCAGCCAGTGAGGCCTGCGTGGTCGATGAAGGAGGAGTAGGCTTCGGTGGCGATGATGAAGCCATTGGGGACGGGGAATCCCGCCTTGGTCAGTATGGTCAGGTTGAGGCCTTTGCCGCCGACGCTGGACAGGGAGTCGTCGGGGGTGTCGAAGGGCAGGCAGAGGGGGTATGTAGGACCGTCTTTATGAGCGGTTTTCACGTTACTGTTAGGGGCCCTCGGTCGAAACAGGAGGGCCGAGAACGGTGTCAGGATTGGGTGTCAGTGTAGGTGATGCAGTTGGGTGTGTCAAGCGGGGGGAGGGGGAACTGCGGGTGATCCAAGGAGGGACACGGAGGAAGGGGAGCAGGGGGATCAGAGGAAGGCGTTTGGGTGTGCGATGGGGAGATTGAGGCACTGGAAAGGGACTCGCCATTTGGGGCGAATCGTGAATGAGGGGTGCTTGCGGGAGGAGTGCCCCCGCACAGAGGAAGGCTTTTGCGGCTTACCCCCCCAGACGAGGGGAAAGAGGCGAAGAGTGGAAAGGAGAGGTTTACACGGGCATAAAATTCGGCCAGGGCGAGGTCCAAGTTGCGGGAGCGAAATCCGCCTGCATCCTGGAAGGCGCTCTTTCTGACAACCCCAAATAAGGACTGCACCCTTCGGGACGCGGGTGTTGACGACTCTGTGGGATCTTAGTATTCTTAGACGGTTCCTCTAACCCCATCCCTTACATGTAAGGAGAGCGCAATGTCACGGGAGAATGAACGCGGGCAAGACAGGCTGGATGTGAAAGTTGTGGGCGAGGGTCTTGCCGCATCGGAGAAGATATTGACGGATGAGGCGCTGGCGTTTGTGGCGGAGCTGCACGGGGCGTTTGATTCGAGGAGAAGGGAATTGCTGGCGGCCCGAGCGGAAAGGCAGGCCAGGATCGACGCGGGTGAGACGCCGGGTTTTCTGGCGGAGACGGAGTCAGTGCGCAGCGGAGACTGGCAGGTGGCGGAGACGCCGGGCGATCTGCAGCGGCGCTGGGCGGAGATTACAGGGCCGGTGGACCGCAAGATGGTGATCAATGCGCTGAATTCGGGCGCGGACGTTTTCATGGCGGATTTTGAGGACGCGAATTCGCCGACGTGGGCGAATTGCGTGGAAGGGCAGCTGAATCTTTACGATGCGGTGCGGCGGCAGATCCGGCTGGAGGATGAGGCGAGGGGGCGGATCTATGAGTTGAATGACGAGATTGCGACGCTCCTGGTGCGGCCGCGGGGATGGCATCTGGTTGAGAAGAATGTGCAGGTGGACGGGGAGCCCGTTGCGGCGAGCCTTTTCGACGTGGGGCTGTATGTATTTCACAATGCGGCGGAACGGCAGCGAAGGGGCAGTTCGTGCTATTTCTATCTTCCCAAACTGGAAAGCCACCTGGAGGCGCGGTTGTGGGCCGATGTTTTTGCGCATTCTGAGGAGGCATTGGGCATAGACCACGGTTCGTTCCGGGCGACCGTCCTGATTGAAACGATCCTGGCGGCGCTGGAAATGGAGGAGATTCTCTATGAGCTGCGCGACTATTCGGCGGGCTTGAATGCAGGTCGGTGGGACTATATTTTCAGCGCGATCAAGAAGTTCCGAAACAGTCCTGACACGGTTTTGCCGGAGCGCGCGCAGGTCACGATGACGACACCGTTCATGCGGGCGTACACCGAGCTACTGGTCCGCACGTGCCACAAACGCGGGGCACACGCGATTGGCGGGATGGCGGCCTTCATTCCAAGCCGGCGCGATCCTGCGGTGAACGAGGAAGCGCTGTCAAAGGTACGGGCGGATAAGGAGCGGGAGTCCGGCGACGGGTGTGACGGGACCTGGGTTGCGCACCCGGATCTGGTGCCGCTGGCGCGGGGGATTTTCGAGGAGGCGACGGGCGGCGCACCGCACCAGAAGGAGCGAATGCGGGAGGATGTGGCTGTTACAGCGGACGAGATTGTGGATGTCGGCGTACCTGGGGGCACGATAACGGAGAGCGGGTTGCGCACGAACATAGACGTTTCGCTGCAATATTTGAACGCGTGGCTGCTGGGCAACGGCGCGGCGGCAATTTACAATTTGATGGAGGACGCGGCCACGGCGGAGATTTCGCGTTCGCAGATCTGGCAGTGGATCCGTCATGGGGCGAAGCTGGAGGATGGGCGCCCGGTCACACGTGGGCTGTACGAGCAGATTCGGGACGAGGAGCTGAAAAGGCTGAGCAGGTTCGGTCCGGGCCGGTTGGAAGAGGCGGGCGAGATTCTGGACAGGCTGATTCTGACAGAAGAATTTGAGGAATTCCTCACACTAATTGCCTACGATTATCTGACGTAAGCATGTTGGACCTGAATCGGGACCGAAAACAGGGCTCGGCTTGTTCGTTTCGGGGTGGCAATTCTGTTAGACTTAAGGCGATTGTTTTGGGGCGAGAATGAAAGAGAGATGACAAAAGAAGCGCAGGGAAAGATCCCCCACTCATTGAAGAAACGAATAGAAGACGCGCCGTCGGAAACGGTTTATCTGCTGTTGCACGTCAGTGCAATTGGCCCTGGGCAGGAGGCGGCGATCGAGCGGGCTGGTTTCGCGGTGCGGCATCAGACGACAATCGTGCCTTGTTTCGCTGTCAGCGGTCCCGGCCAATGTCTTCGGTCATTGCTGAGTGAATCGTGGCTGGACCGGGTTGAAGAGGACGGCGCGGTTCAGACGTGGTAGGCAGGCAGGTGTATGGCAGCGCCGGGTGTTGGTCCGGATGGGGCCGCGGGCGCGCATTGAAGGGAGAGTTGGTAACCGCGGGCAAAGTAACGATGGGGGGAGGTAGATTCTTCCATGCGTAGCAGCAAGTATGCAGACGGTAGTCCGCGGGTGGTTTCACGCTGATAGACTCCAGGGCGAGCGCGTCACTGGAGTGAAATAGTGTTGCACTGACGCGGCACTGACGCGCCCATTATCAGTTTAGGCGAATTTGGGATATTGCGCTGGACGTGGGCAATGGACGAGACCAGGAGGAGTTTGGCCGATGTATGTGGAGAAGTACTCTGCCCATGTTCGGGATGTGATAGAACAGGCCCGAGAGGCCCATGATGAAGTAGAGGTGATTGTCAGATTTCACTCGAGCGGCGGTCAGAGAAGCATTGGCCGATTGGCCGCGAGCGCCGGCGCAATCAGAGTAAATCAGGAGTTTCGAGTCATTCCGGCCACAGCGGTCACGCTTGATCCAACAACGATTGACGAGTTGGCGAATTCGGACGATGTGGCGGAGATCTGGCTGGATGAGGCCGTGCATATCATGTTGGATGTTTCGACTCCGCATATCAGGGCGCCGCAGGTGTGGGAGCAGTTGCGCAATGACGGTGAGGGGGTCACGATATGTATAGTCGATACGGGCCTTGACGCTACCCATGCAGACTTTTCCGGTCGAGTGGGTTTGACGGCAGATTTCAGCGGGAAGGGCTCGCCGGTGGATGGTAACGGCCATGGCACGCACGTGGCGTCGACGGCGGCTGGGACGGGCGCGGCCAGCGGGGGGAAGTATATTGGGGTTGCGCCGGGGGCCACGATCATGGCGGCCAAGGTGCTTGCGGACAATGGAAGCGGTCGCATGAGCAACGTGATGGCGGGGCTGGAGTGGGCGGCGCAAAACGGGGCGGACATTCTGAATCTGTCATTGGGCAGCCGAGGCAGCAGCGACGGCTCTGATGCGCTGAGCACGATGTGCAATGCGATCGTGGATATGGGAAAGATCATGATTGTGGCGGCCGGAAACAGCGGGCCGAGGCAGAGCACGATCGGGAGCCCGGGCGCGGCTGAGAAGGTGATTACGGTGGGCGCGTCCAATGACCAGGACAGCGTGGCGCGTTTCAGCAGCCGGGGGCCTACGGCGGATGGGCGGATCAAGCCGGACGTGGTCGCGCCAGGGAGCAGGATTGTGGCGGCGCGGGCGGCGGGAACTTCGGTCGGGCAGGTCGTTGATGACAATTACACGACAGCCAGCGGGACGAGTATGTCGACGCCGCACGTGGCAGGGTTGGCGGCGCTGATGCTGCGAGCGAATTCGGGGCTTGGGCCGGCCGAGATCAAGAATATGCTGATGGCCACGAGCGTTGACATCAACAATGCCGGGTACGGGCAGAATGAAGCCGACAAGAACATCCAGGGCGACGGCCGTATCGATGCGTTAACCGCAGTCCAGTTCGCGGAGTCGGGCCAACAGCCTCCGCCGCACAAACCGTCTCTGCCTGTTCCGTCGCCGCCTTCACCCGGCCCCAGTCCTCCCGTTGGCTGTTTGGCAGCGCCCCTGAAGCTTTTGAGATTGTTCTAATCCAAGCGAACAAATTTAACCGGAGCGAGTTGGGCGGCAGGGCAGGCGATTGTTGGCGCTTGCCGGTTTTTGCGATCGCGCGGCAAGGGAGCATTTGGACGTTGAGATGGGGGATTCAGAGATTTCTGCGGTCGAGTTGGAGGAGCGGGCGCGCAAACGGGAGGCGATCGGCCTGTCGCGGGGCCGGCCCACGGCCAAGGCGGTTGTTCACAGTCCTCCTGAAGCGAGGAGGAATCTCTTTGGGGCGGCGCTGGGATTGGTTGCGGCTGCTGCGGCGGTGGCTGCCGCTGTCTTGTGGCTCACAGGGTTCCCAATCAGCGCGCCAGACGGCGGTCAAACAGTGGCCCCGCCTAAGGCGGGAAGTCTGATCGTGCGCGATGACTTCGACGATCCTTCATTTGCGCTTCCGGTTGGCGCGGGTGAAGAGGCGGATCTGGGTTATGTGGGAGACCTCTACAGGATCAGAGTGGAACGCGCCGGGGCGATGGCGTGGGCAACTTTGGGGCAGCTGAATCTTGGGGGATACCGGTTTGAGGCTGACCTGCGTTTGGCTTCGCGGGGCGATTTTGCCTTGGGATACGGCGGCCTGATCGCACGCTACAGAAATGGCGACAATTTCTATCTGTTCGCAGTGGACAATGATGGCCAGTACAAGGTAGAGCTTGTAGAGCGGGGCGCCTGGCGTACGGTACAGCCGTGGACGCAGACGGCTGCGCTTTCTGAGGGGGGCAGGAAGGTCCTTGCGGTTCTCGACGACGGCGGGCGGCTGCGATTTGCCATCAACTCTGTTGTCGTTTATACGGTGGCCGATCCAAGATTGCCAGTGGGTGATATTGGCCTTGTCGCGGGCGCGCGCAGCCAGGGCCAGGCGGAAGGTCTCTTCGACTGGGCGGCAATCTACGAAATCCCGATTGACAGGCAATAGAAAAAGGTTGCGATCGCCGGTGCGGCAAGGGCCAGGGACAGGCGGCCCCCGGATGCGCCGCGCCCACTGGCGGGTTAGACGAGAGGTATTTCGCAGCCGACGACGTCATAGGCTTTGACGCGGGCGTTTGCGATGGGGGTATCGTCGAGCTGGTCGCTGAAGACAGTCCAGATCATGGCGTCGACCGGCGCGCCGTCTGTGCCGGCGCCGCGCCGGCGGAGCACCGCTTCCTGTACGAAGCCCAGTTTGCGTGGGACTGAAGCGCTGCGGACATTGGCAGGGTCGCAGTGGATTTCGACTCTGTCTACCTTGTTGACGGCGAAGGCTATTTTGGTGAGGGCGGCAGAGGATTCGGTTGCCAGCCCTGTGTTGATGCGGTCGGCGCGAATCCAGTACCCGATTTCGAGGGCGTTTGCGCCGATACGTTTGTGCAGCCCCTTACCCCCCCAGACCTCTTTCTCATCGGGCGAAAAGATACCAAACACATAGTCGTCATCCTGGTCGAAGGCGGCGCGCCAACTGCGGAGCAGGGCGATTTTGTCTTCCAGGGATGAAGGTTCGCTGGCGGCCCAGGGCATCCACTCCTGCAGGTGTTCGAGGCTATGGGAGATGGCGTCGAGGAGGGCGTTGGCGTCGGATGGCTGCCAGCAGCGCAACACCATTCGTTCCGTTTCGATGCGATAGGCAGGGCATTGCTTTGATCGGGGCGAATTGGCGCTTTTTTCGCTCGTCATTGCGGGTGGGAACCTGGATGCTGGCGCTATTCCTCTGAGCCCTGCCGCTCGCGACCGGAGTCGGCTTCGGCCTGGGTCCCTGGTGACCACTCTACAGCGATGGGTTCGGGATCTTTGCGCACGAATGTGAGTCTATCCTCTCCGCCTTCTTCCTTGGTGAGATAGTCGATCAGGATGTCGTCGCCGGTGCTGTATTCGGCGCGCAGCAGCCGTTTGCTCAGTTCGTTTTCCACCTGTTTCTGGAGCAGGCGGCGAAGCGGGCGTGCGCCGTATTCGGCGTGGTAGCCGGTATCGGCGAGGTGATTGCGGGCCTTTTCGGTCATCTCAATGGTGATTCCGATCTCGTCTAAGCGCTGGGCGATTTCTTCCATGAGAAGGGAAACGATGTCGCGGACATTTTCCCTGGTGAGCGTGTCGAAGATGATGGTTTCGTCGATGCGGTTGAGAAATTCAGGCCGGAAGAGCCGTTTCATCTGTTTACTATACTCGCCCTGGACGAGGGCGCTTTCATCCAGCTCCGGGGTGGCAAAGCCGAGCGGGCCGCGTTTCACCGAATCCGCGCCGACGTTGCTTGTCATGATCACGACGGTGTTGCGGAAGTTGACAGTGCGGCCCTGGCCGTCTGTCATGTGGCCGTCTTCCATGATCTGGAGGAGGGTATTCCAGACTTCGGGGTGGGCTTTTTCAATTTCGTCGAAGAGCAGCACCTGGTATGGGCGGCGGCGGACCTGTTCGGTGAGCTGGCCACCCTGTTCGTACCCGATATAGCCGGGCGGGGCGCCAAACAGTTTGCTGACGGTGTGGCCTTCGCGGTATTCGCTCATATCGACCCGCAGCAGCGCGTCTTCGCTGTCAAAGAGGAAGGCGGCCAGGACTTTGGCCAGCTCAGTCTTGCCGATGCCGGTCGGGCCGAGGAAGAGGAAGGTTCCGATGGGGCGGCGGGGGTCTTTGAGGCCGCTGCGGGCTCTGCGGATGGCATCGCTGACGGCTTCGATGGCCCGTTCCTGGCCGATGATGCGCTGGCGGAGGAACTCTTCCATGCGGAGGAGTTTCTCCATTTCCTCTTCGAGCAGGTTCATGACGGGGATACCCGTCCAGCTGTGTACGATGGCGGCGACATCAGGGGTGTCGACGACGTCGTCAAGGTTGGTTTCGGCCTTCCAGGCTTTGAGGGCGGTCTTGAATTCTTCCTTGCGGCGGGCCAGTTCCGCCTTGGTCTGGGCGGCTTTTTCGTAGTCGCGTTCCGCCCAGGCGCTTTCTTCGAGGTCGGTCAGCTCCTGAATGGAGGCTTTGGTCTGTTTGAGCTCTTCCGGCATTGCGTGCATGGCGACGCGCAGCCGGGAGGCGGCCTCGTCAATGAGGTCGATGGCCTTATCGGGCAGCTTGCGATCGGGAACGTAGCGGTGGCTCAGCCGGACGGCTTGTTCGAGGGAGTCATCGGTGTAGGTGATGGCGTGGTGTTCCTCGTAGCGGAGGCGCAGGCCGCGGAGGATGTCGATGGCGTCATCGATGCTGGGTTCATCGACGTAAACGGGCGCGAAGCGGCGTTCCAGGGCGGAGTCTTTCTCGATGTGCTGGCGGTATTCGTCGAGGGTGGTTGCGCCGATGCACTGGAGCTCGCCGCGCGAGAGCGCGGGTTTGAGCATGTTGCTGGCGTCGAGCGCGCCGGCGGCATTGCCGGCGCCGACGACGGTGTGCAGTTCATCGACGAAGAGGATGATTTCGCCTTCGCTGCGGCGGATTTCATCCATGGCGGCCTTGAGCCGTTCTTCAAATTCGCCGCGGAAGCGCGTACCGGCGATCATGGCGCCGAGATCCAGGGAAACCAGGCGTTTGCCGGCGAGGATTTCGGGCACATCGTTGGCGGTAATCTGTTGGGCCAGGCCTTCGATGATGGCGGTCTTGCCGACGCCGGCCTCGCCGATCAGGACGGGATTGTTCTTGGTGCGGCGGCAGAGGACCTGCATCACGCGCGTGATCTCGTCGAGGCGGCCGACGACGGGGTCGAGTTTTCCGTCGGCAGCGGCCATAGTGAGGTCGCGGCCATACTTTTCGAGGACCTGGAATTTGCTTTCGGCGTCGGGTTCGTTGACTTTCTGGCCGCCTCTGAGCTCTTCGATTGCACCGTAAATGCGATCTTTGGAGACACCGGCGTCGAGGAGGATGTTGGCGCTCTGGGTGTTACGTTCGCTGGCGATGGCGAGCAGAATGTGTTCGGTGCTGATGTATTCGTCCTGGAGTCTGTTTGCTTCATCGTTGGCGACGCCCATCACGCGATTCAGGCGGGGTGTGATAAATACCTGAACGGTGGGCATGCCGCTGTGCGGTGTATTGCCGGTCTTGGGGGCTGCTTCGAGGACGGCTTCCAACTTGCGGGCGGTGACGTCCACGGAGGCGCCGAGGGCCTCGAGGAGCTGGGGCACAGTGCCATCTGGCTGTTCGACAAGGGCAAGGAAGAAGTGTTCAGTATCGATCTGCGAGTGTTTGTACTTTTGCAGGATTTCGAGCGAACGGGTGGCCGCATTCTGGGCCCTCTGGGTGAAGCGGTCAAATGGCATCATGAGTGGTCTTCCTGGGATATGCAAGAGTCTGCGAAGGACACAGGTCTGACGTCTGGTTCAGGCGTTTTTCAACGGCAGGCAGATTGGACGGCGAAAAATGCGGCGCGGCCAGGGGCGGAACCCCCTGGGAAGACGCCAGCGGAGAACGTGCTACCCAAGCTGCAGATTCATATACATATAGTAAACCACTTTTGCGTCAATTCTATCATAGAGGAACATTAGCGTTTCATTTCAGGCGTCCGTTGTTGTTTATGCAAGGCGGAGGGATCCGATGCCAATTTGGAATAATTCTAAATTGGGCTTGACAGGCAGCGGATATGCGTGTAAGCTAGGGTCAGGCTTTTTTGGATTGGTTCTAAATAAGGGTGGGGATTCAAACTATGGGGGCACGACTTATTGCGGCGCTGCGGAGCGCCGGGATGCGGGTGACAAGCCAGCGGGTGGCGGTGTGTGAATTTCTTGGCGAGACGGAGATTCATCCGACGACCTTGCAAGTTTTCGAGGCTGTACGGAAGGAGCACCCGGAAATTAGCCAGGCAACGGTTTACAACACACTCAATACGCTGCGAGATCTGGGCGCGATCGTTGAGATCAGCGCGGGCACTGAGCATACGCGATACGAGCCGGACCCGTCGCCGCACATCAATCTGGTCTGCCTGCGCTGTAACGAGGTCTCGGATTTGCAGGATTGCCTTGCGCCAGACTTGCTGATGGATAACATTTTTCAGAACAATGGATTCAGGGCGACGACACTTCAGGTGCAGGTTACAGGTTTTTGCGCCGGGTGTCAGGAGGCGAAACGGAAGGAAATTGGAAGAAGGCTGCACGCCCAGGGTAGTTGGGCGCGGGGGGCCCATTCTGGTTCGAGAACGGGGCGCGGCCCGACAGACGGTGGGACATGAGTAGAAAGGTGGATGGAATGACTGCGAACGCAGCTGACCAAGCGACGCTGATGGATAGAAACAGCCGGTCCTTGCTGGAAATTCGGCCGAAGGCTCTGCTTTCGGCGGAGCTCTGGCGAGCGAACCCTGAACTCATCCTTGCGCTGGCTACGCTCGTGTTCTTGTTGATTGGCTGGCTTGGCGGATCTGTCAGCGGTCTGCTTCCGGCTTGGGCGGTGGCGGTCTTTGCCATAGCGGCGTATGTAGCAGGGGGTTATTCCGGGGCGAAGGTAGCGCTGGTCAATGCGTTTGGCGGGATATTCAATATTGATCTGCTGATGGTTGCAGCGGCGCTGGGCGCGGCGCTCATCGGTGAATGGGAGGAAGGGGCTCTGCTTCTCTTTCTGTTTACCTTGAGCGGCGCGCTGGAGTCGTTTGCGTCGGACCGAACGCGGCAGGCGATTGCCGGGCTGGCGGAATTGCGACCTGAGACTGCAAGGGTCCGGCGAGAGGGGGAGGTTGTCGAGATTGGGGTTGAGGAGCTAGCGTTGGGCGATGTCGTGGTCGTCCGGCCTGGCGAGCGAATGCCGGTCGACGGGTCTGTGGTGGGAGGTAGTTCGACGGTAGACCAGAGTCCTATCACGGGGGAGAGCGCGCCGGTGTACAAGGGCGCAGGTGACAGTGTCTTTTCGGGCACGATCAATGGGAGCGGCGCGCTGGATCTTCAGGTAACGAAGCTTGCGTCGGAGAGTACGATCAGCAAGATTATCGGGCTTGTGCAGGAGGCGCAGAAGAACGCGGCGCCGACACAGCGGATTATAGACAGGTTCAGCCAGCCCTATACGCTGGCTGTGATCGGCGCGACGGTTCTGGCTGTGGTTGTGCCGCTCGTGTTTGCCGACGAGCCGGTGAATGAGACGATTTACAGGGCGATGACACTCCTTGTGGTGGCAAGCCCTTGCGCGCTGATCATCAGTACGCCTGCTTCGATATTGAGCGCGATTGCGGCAGGGGCGCGTGAAGGCATTCTGTTCAAGGGCGGCGCATACCTTGAGAAGGCGGCCAAACTTGACGTCGTTGCCTTCGATAAGACGGGGACGTTGACCAGGGGCAACCTGGAGGTGACCGACATTGTTCCGTTAAACGGATTTACCTGGGAAGAGCTGCTGGGTGTTGCGGCGGGGGCGGAGAGTCTTAGCGAACATCACATTGCAAAGGCCATCGTGGCACGGGCGCAGAGGATGAATCTGGGATTTGAATCGCCGCAGGAGTTTCGCGGGGTGGCCGGGCACGGTGTTCAGGCGGTCTACAACCGCGGCGAGAGCAGAGAGATCGTTTACATTGGCAATGACAAACTGTTCATGAGCGAGGCGATGGACCTGCCTCCGGTTATTCGGACCGTTGGCAGGCAGCTGCAGGAGAAGGGCCAGACAGCGGTTCTGGTGGTGCGTCGCGTGGTCTCCGCAGAGGGTCGTACCGCGTTACTGGGCCATGGCACTGATGAGGGCTCAGATGACAGTTTCCCGTTTGATGCCTCGGCTGGCGATTGGGAGGCGATTGGATTTCTGGCTGTGGCGGACACTGTCCGCGTCCGGGCCGCGGACACGATTCTGGCGTTGAAGAAGCTGGGCATAGGGCGGATTGCGATGTTGACGGGAGACAACCGGGACGTGGCAGCGGCGGTCGCCGACCAGATTGGGGTGCAGGAGGTCTACGCGGAGCTGTTGCCGGAGGAGAAGGTTGAGATTGTGGGCAGTCTGGTTGAGGAGGGTTCAGTGGGGATGGTGGGAGACGGCGTCAATGACGCGCCGGCGATGGCGACGTCTGATTTGGGCATCGCGATGGGCGGGGCGGGCACCGATGTCGCGATGGAGACGGCCGACGTTGTGTTGATGTCAGATGATCTGAGCAAACTTCCCTTTATGGTCGCCCTCAGCCGGCGTGCTACCGACATCGTGCGGCAGAATCTCTATTTTTCAGTCGCGGTAATCCTGATACTGGTCGCGTTGACCATCATTGCGCCGTTGGCGGTAGCGGACTTCAGGCTGCCATTGCCGGTTGGCGTGCTCGGCCACGAGGGAAGCACGCTGATCGTGGTGCTGAACGGGCTCCGTATTCTGACTCTGAAATCTGCCAGGGAAGAGGTTGGCGCGTGAGGCGGCCGGGCCCTCGGCGGTCAGTTGAGGTCCGGATAGGCGGGCGGCAGGGCGCGTCTGAGGCCGAATACGAGGCACCAAGCGAGGTAGGCGACGAGTGCGGCGAGAAGGTGCAGCATATTTGGAAGCAACAGGGGCGAGAGCAGCGACAAGATGCCGGCAAACGCGCCGGGTACCATCCACTTTGCGGGGAGCTTATCCAGTAGAACGAGGTCTATGCAGATCCAAGCCGTGAGGCCGCCGCCCATGAAGAGTCCTGCGCCGAGCGTCGTCAAGGCGATTTGATTTAGCAAGTCTGGCAAGAGAGCAACATCCGCGGCGGTACTGCCGGTCAACGACGGCAACGACAGCCTGAATCGCGCCACTCCCACAAGAACAGAGACAATCAGCAGGGTTGCCGAAATGGGAAGCAAACCTTTTTGGAGGTTTGTGCTGATGCGGTGGACTGGGGAGTAGGTGTGCATCATGGTTACCAGAAAGACCATCCAGGCAAAGACGGCCAATAGCAAGAGCCACCCGCCTAACTCCCAGTAGATGTGAGACTCCTCGGCCGCCGTCTGCTGCCCTGAGGCCTGGCCATAGTGGCTGAATAGGGGTCTAATCAGTACGAAAGAGTAGATTCCAGCGGCGAAGGCGGTACTGCCTGTGAATCTTGCCGCGTGAATCAGCTTCATGGGTCAGCCTCGGGTGACTGTGTTCAGGGGTCGGATGGTTCAATGATGCCGTTTGCAGGCTGTTGGGCCTGTTTCGGCGCTGGCGGGCGTATTTGCGAGGCCTGCCGGAGGCGATGGATGAAGTCGGTCGACTTCAGGCGGCGTTCTAGTACGGTGACCAGATATCTTTGCAGGACGTTTTCAGCTGCGAGGGCAGTGGGTAACCCGATTTGGAGTTCTCTCAGGGAGCCCCAAGGCGTACGAGAAAGATGGCGCAGCACTTTGAGAACGTTTGACGCGATTGGCTGCGCGCCTTTCGCCTTGCCGCCGCACTTTGGGCAGAACACTCCGCCCGCGAGCAGGTGGAGGAAATTATCTCCGGGGCGCAGCTCTTCGGCGCAGCCCAGGCAGGAGAACAGTTCCGGTTGAAAGCCAACCTGCGTCAAGAGCTGGACCTCGAACCAGCGTAGGAGAAGATCCCTCCTCGCGGCATTTGTCGCGCTCTCATTCAGTTCTCTCAGGCAAAGCAGAAGCAGCTCCCACACCGTTTCATTTTCATCGTCCTCCGCGGAGAAGGCATCGATGAGCTCGCAGATGTAGGCCGCCTGGCTGATGCAGTCGAGGTCGGCGCGCAGCTGGAGAAAGCTCTCGACGGTCACACTTTCGGTGATGATGTCCCAGGTACGTGCCTTTGCCAGGAGGAGATTGGTGTGGCTGAAGAGTTCCAGGTGGCCGGCCTTGCGGCTGGTGGTCTTGCGGATTCCCTTGGCGATGAGCAAGCGTTTGCCCAGGCGCGGGGTGAAGACGGTCAGAATCCGGTCGGCGTCTCTGTAGTTTCTGCGCCGCAGAATTACGGCCCTGGTTCGGTAGGAGTGGCTTCTCTCGGCCAATTGGCGGTCCCTCTTTGGCTCTTCTGAAATCTGTCGGCGCCTGCCTGGGGCCCCGGCGGAAGCAGCCCGTGAAGCCTGGCGGCCGGGCGGTGATGGCGGTGGAAGGCCCTGGGACAGGCGTTCTGCTTTCTTCGGTTCGAATGTCCTGGTCAGATGGTCTTTAGTTTTCTCAACTCTTCGGGTCTTCGGCTTCGGTTGCCAAGAGATGCAGTTGCTCCGGCGTTCCGAGAGCAATGAGTGTGTCGCTGGCCCGTAAGGGAAAGTCAACGCCTGGGTTGACGAAGGTTTCGCCGTCCGGTCGTCTTACGGCCAGGATGTTGGCGCCCAGTCTTTTGCGAACTTCAGTTGCGGAAATGGTGTGGTCGCGCAGGTGGGAGCGTTCGCTGATTACGATTTCTTCGATAAGAATGTCAACTTCATCCCGATGCATCACGACGTCCATGAACTCGAGGATGTTGGGGTGGACCAACTGGCGAACCATGCGGCGGCCGCTGGTGACATAGGGGTTAATGACATGGTCGACCCCTGCGATCAGGAGTTTGCGTTCGCTCTCGGGGCTGTTGGCGCGAGAGATGACGGTCAAGTCCGGGTTAAGGGCGCGGGCGGTCAGGGCTACGTATACATTGTCAGAGTCGTTGGGGAGGCAGCAGCAGATGCCGGCGGCATGTTCGATACCGGCCTGGATAAGGGCGCTGTCGTCGGTGGCGTTGCCTTCCACCATTATCACCTTCGTGTTTTCGAAATGAGAGCGGAGCGAGGCCAGCATCTCTATCAGGACCAGTTCTTCGTTGTGGGCCAGGAGGTCTTGAACCACAGCCTCGCCAACGCGGCCGTAGCCGCAGACGATAAAGTGTCCTCTGAGTTTGTCGATTCGATTCTGCATGCGCCTTCTCCCGATAAGGTTGCGAAACTCTCCGGCAACAATCACGTCTGCCAATGTGCTGAACGCGTAGGCAGTTGTGCTGACCCCCATGATTATCATAGCCCCGGTAAAGACGCGCCCGGCTGGCGAAAGCGGCCGGATTTCGCCGAAGCCTACGGTGCTAATGGTGATGACGGTCATGTAGACGCTGTCTGTCCAGGACCAGCCTTCGATGAGGACGTACCCTACCCACCCGACGGCGAGCAAGAGGGCATAGAGCCCCACGACGACGATGATGTGACGGTAAAACCTTCGGCCTTGGGCAGTCAAATTCTCGAGCCTCTCATTGTTTGCAGCAAGTTCGCTTGCCGATTGCCGCGTAGCAGGGCCGAACGCATGAAAAATGGGCTGCTCTGGTCTGGCAGGGGAAGAGCCTTGGGCAACAACGCGAAGGGCATGTGTGAGCAAACGGTGTTGCGGAAAAGAGATTCATGCTGGATCTGCGGCAAACCAGGATCACGGCGAAGGCCTTTCATACGAGGTTTCAAGAGCTGCGGACCGAGTTTGGCGTTCTGAATCTTTCTTGGTGAACACGGGCACAGGACGGCCGAGTTTTCGAAACTGGAGGGATTCGTAGAGTTTCCTTGAACGGCCATTGCTTTCCTGGGTGTTGAGATAGACTCGACGGATGTCCAGGCTTCTGGCAAAGGCGAGGCAGGAGACCAGCAGCTGGCGTCCGACGCCCTGGTTCTGGGCATTGGGATGGACGGCGAGCCGCACGACCTGGGCTGAAGAGAAGCCGCGGGCGGAGCCGTCCTGGTGCAGGCGAAGGGCTGTGTATCCGATCGGCGTCCGGTCGGTCTCGGCGACTTCGAAGCGACAGTCGCGATGCAGGGCGAGCAGATCGGACTCTCCCATATGCCAAAGGGGCTCGAAGGCAGCGGCGTCTACAGTGGCCAGGCACCCGAAGTCTGTTTTTTGGGCCGGGCGTAGGTTTGCCGGTTGCGGCACTGGTTGGACGTCTAGATCCTTGCGTTCGTAAAACCGGACGGCATCGGCGATTTCGAATCCTGTTTCTTTCAGGCTGGCCTGGAGCCAGCGTTGCTCGGTGAGAGCGTAGAGGAGATAGCCTTGGGGACACGCAGGCAACAGCTGTTGCGCGTAGCAAAAGAGGGATCGGAACTGTGGACGAGCGGCGCGGCCGGCCGCCGTCATCGCGGCGGCGCGCAGCGAGACTTTGGTTGGGGCGGAAGGGGGCAGGGCGGAAGAGCGCTGCGGAAGTCGAAGAGAGATGAAGCCCCTGAGCCTATTGGCGCGCTGGTCTATGAGGATGGCGTTGGGACCATCGAGCAGGTCCTGTTCGGAGGCGTCGCCCAGTTCATCGTAGAAGTAGCTGCGCGGGCTGGCGGCAAACAAGTGGCTCAGCGCTGGCAGGTCCTGATTACAGCCTGGGCGAATTGATGGGAGATTCATCTGGTTTCATTGTAGATCTTGCGCGCCCCATATACGGCCTTGTAATAGTCCTTGAATTCACCATCCCGAATTGGCTGCCACCACGCCCGGTTGTCGCGGTACCAGCGGGCGGTGGCCCTTATCGCGTCTTCAGGCGTGAAGTCCGGTTCCCATCCCAGAGCGAGCATCTTGCTGACATCGAGGCTGTAACGACGGTCGTGTCCTTGTCGATCTTCGACATGCTGGATCAGGCTGCGGGGTTTTTCGAGCTCGTCCAGAAGGATTTCAACCATGTTCAGGTTGGTCATCTCGCTGCCGGTCCCGATGTTATAGGATTCGCCGACGCTTCCATGCTTAAGGATGAGGTGGATGGCGGCGCAGTGGTCGTCGACGTACTGGTAGTCTCGCATCTGTTGTCCGTCACCGTAGACGGGCAGAGACATGGAGGAGAGCGCGTTTGTAATGAAGAGCGGAACGACCTTTTCGGGGTATTGGAACGGTCCGATGTTGTTGGCGCCGCGGCTTATTGTCACCGGCAGGTTGTAGGTCGTGTGGTAGGCGTTAACGAAGAGGTCAGCGCTCGCTTTGCTGGCGGAATAGGGGCTGCGGGGAAGAAGGGCGTCGTTTTCGACGGAACGGCGGCGGCCTTCGATATGGCCGTACACTTCATCTGTACTAATTTGGTGGAAGCGGAGATTTCCGAAGTTACGGGCCGCTTCCAAGAGCACGTAGGTACCCAACACATCGGTCTGGACAAAGGCGCCGGGATCAAGAATCGAGCGGTCAACGTGGGTTTCGGCGGCAAAGTTAACGATGGTGTCGATTTTGAAATCGGTAATGGCGCGCTCGACAGTGTCTGCGTCACAAATGTCGCCGCGGACGAAGTTGTATCGGCGGCCGAAGCGTTCACTGACGCCGGCAAGGTTTTCGAGGCGGCCGGCGTAGGTGAGTTTGTCGTAGACGATGACATTGGCGGCGGAGTCGTGTTGAAGGACGTGGCGGACGAAATTGCAGCCGATGAAACCTGCGCCGCCGGTCACCAGGATGTTCTGCATAGGCGCCTTTCCGTTCAAGGTGATGCCGCTACTCTCGCGGGCGGCGAGTGCTTTCCCAGGTGCGCCGCAAACGCCTGACTCTTCCGGGCTGGCGGTTTGCGGGCAGGGGAAACTCTACGCCCAGGGTTAAGGTTGGGAGTTGGCGCAAGGGCGGCAGGAGGCGCCGGTCGAGGCCGCGCGGGGACTGCGTGCGCCAGGCCCACTGCCAATGGGCTTTCTCTTCGCCGCCCGCCGTGGCAGCCAGGAAGCTGATATCATTCCAGAGAGCGAGTCTGGCGGACCCGATGACGGCCAGCAGTTTGTCCCAATAGGCGCGCATCTTTGGTTGCTCGTAATCGAAGAAGTGTACGGTGAAGCTGGAACACTCCTCGCCACGTGTTGCGGGGGGCTGCGCCGTCTGGTAGGCGGGGAAGAACTCCTGCGCCCAATACTGTTCGGCGCGGCGGAAGGACGGCAGAAGCAGGTCGGCGAAGAAGGTAACGTTAACGGTGCTTATGCGCTCCTCCACCTCCACGAGACGGGGGACATGCTCGGGCCACAGATCGAAGAAAGCAGGGATGTCGAATTCGTTCCATTCACCGTAGGCTTTCGCCATACGGCGCAGTCTGTCGGCCACTTGGGCGATGGTGGTAACAGCTGTCTGCGCTTCCTTGTCGGGGACATGGTTCTGGACGAAGTAGGCAGGTGGAAGATCACGTTTTCTGAAGACACTGGTATAGGATGCGGGGAGCGCGCACCGGTCGATCTGGCGCAGGCAGGCGGCGAGGGCCGGCACACTCCGGGCGGCGATGTGACGTTCAGGCCGGGAGCCGTCGCGACTTTGCAGAGGATTCGGCCCGTCGGTCATAGGTCCGATGGCTCCGAAAACTCATCGCGCAGGAGCTGCAACAGATAGTGGCCGTAACGGTTGGTCTGCAGGGCTTCGGCCAGAGCGCGAAACTGATTGCGGTCGATGAAACCTCGCCGAAAGGCGATTTCCTCTGGGCAGGAGATCATCATGCCCTGTCTTTCCTGAAGGGCGTGAACAAAATTGGCGGCCTGGAGGAGAGATTCGTGTGTTCCGGCATCGAGCCAGGCGAATCCCCTTCCGAGGGGTTCGACCTGCAGTTCGCCGCGTGCCAGGTAGTGGTTATTGATGTCGGTAATTTCCAACTCGCCGCGGGCGGATGGTGTCAGAGCACGGGCGAGGTCGAGGACGCGGCGGTCGTAGAAGTAGACGCCGGGCACGGCGAAGTTGGAGCGGGGTTTGGACGGTTTCTCCTCGATACTCAAGGCCTTGCCGTCGTCGTCGAACTCGACGACTCCGTAGCGGGTGGGATCTGCGACCGGGTAGGCGAAGACCAGTGCGCCGTGGCGCAATTTGGCCGCCTTCTGAAGAATGTCGGGAAGACCGTGACCGTAAAAGATGTTGTCGCCGAGGACGAGGCAGACGGGGGAATCGCCGACGAAATCCCGGCCAACGATGAAGGCATCGGCGATGCCGCGGGGCTTGCTCTGCTCGATATAGGAGAAGCGAATGCCCCATTGCGCGCCGTCCTGAAGGAGTTCCCGGTAGAGAGGGAGGGCAGATGGCGTGCTTACCACGAGGATATCGCGGATGCCGGCGAGCATCAGCATGGACAGGGGATAGTAGACCATCGGCTTGTCGTAGACAGGCAGGATCTGCTTGCTCAGGCTCGTGGTCAGAGGGTAGAGCCGGGTGCCGTGTCCGCCGGCGAGGAGTATGCCTTTCATGCTCTATGTTCCTGGCGAAACCGCGGGCGGCAAGGAGTCAATCGTGACACGTACCATCCTCTTTCCGGGGGTCTGGGCCGTCTATTGTCCATAGCCGGTGACTACGACTGAATCTTCGGCATCCAGAAGCACGGCGCCGACGATGTTTGACTGGACCTTGTCGAGCACTCCTTTGGCAAGGTCAGCCTGTTCGCGTTTGGTGCGGCCTGCGGTTACGGCGAGGAGCGTGCCGTCGACCTGGCTGGCCCAGAGGGCGGCGTCGGTCACGGCGAGAACGGGCGGCGCGTCGACGAGAACGAAGTCTGAATCGGACGCCAAGGTCTGGAGAAGCTCCGCGAGCCGTTTGTAGCTGAGGAGCGCGACAGGGTTGGGCGGCAAAGGCCCTGCGGCCAAGACGCGCAGGTTCGGGAGTTCGGTCCCGGCCAGGACTGGATCGCCGCCATTTTGGAGCCAATCGGTCAGTCCGGCGGCGGTGCTGACATTGAAGATCTCATGTTGGCGGGGGCGGCGCAGGTCGCCGTCAACGACGATTACGCGGTCTCCCGCGTCGGCCATTACAACGGCCAGGTTGGCGAGGGCGTCGCTGCGATTGGTCGCGGAATCGGGAGAGGTTACCAGGAGCGACTGCAGGTTATTGCCGAGGCTGGAAAACTCTATATTTGTCCGCAGGCTCTGGTAGGCTTCGGCGGCTGCGCTGCGGGGCGAGGTCAATGTGACGAGTGACAGGGACATCAAGTCTTCCTTTTATGGAGCAACGTGCCAGGGCGGCCTGGTGTACAAATAGAGACGCGGCAATGGGCTATCCCCGGCTCACTGCGGGCGCCGGGAGGCCTTTGCGGACTTCCTGGCTGGCCTTTGCGTTTTCGGCGGAGACGGGGATCACGCCGAGGACGGGGAGTCCAAGCGTTCGTTCCACAGAATCGGGTGTGCGCAGAAAGCCGCTCTCGACCCAGACGATCAGGAGTATCAGGCCCACGCCCAGCAGAAAGCCGAGAACGGCGCCTGCGAGGGCATTGATGACAGGCTGAGGCTGGTAGCGAGCCCCTTCGATCACCCTGCTCACGATTTTGACTTCGATGCGATCGCGTTTGTCCTGCTGTGCGTAGTAGGCAGTACGTTCATCAACGAACCAGTCGGCCAAGGTCAGGGCCATGATTTCGGCAACGATCTTGTCTCTGGACCTCGCCTCGATTTCGATGGTAAAGGTGGACGAATCCGACGCGACGTTGGTCAGGCGCAGGAATTCGCTTGGGTGCATGTCCAACTGGGCGCGTGCGATGACTTCGCCGGCGACTTCATGGGTGCGCAGATTGAGGACAAAGTTGCGCATCAGCTCTTTGGCTGAGTTGCCCAGGCCCCAATCGGGCCGGGCGGGCACCGTGCTGACCTGAACCGTCGCCCGGTACATTTCCTCCTGCAGGAAGCTGACTCCGTAAGAGAGCAGAGAGGTGAGCAGAATCGCGACGATAGCAATCCAGCCGAATCGGCGCAGGACGCCTCCATATTCCTGTATCACGAATGCCTCCATAAAGGGCTGACAGCTGCGCGGCGAACGCCGTGCGGATGCCTAAAGTCGAGCGCGTGGTCCGGTTCGTTGTCTGGGCACTGCGACCAGAAAGGGCAGGCCCATAGCCTCCAGTTCTTCGCGGCGGCGTACGGTGTCGTCCATGTACTCCTGCAAAAAGGCGACGCCGATGCCTGCGACCAAGGCGAGCAAGATTCTCAGAGGCCATTCTACCCGTTCGCGGGCGCTCCGGCCTACTGGGACGGCGGTGGGCGAATCCATCAGTTGGACACCTGCTCCCTGCGTTCCCAGCTGGGCGAAGTAGGAAGAAGCGTTTTGCTCCAGTTCGTCCACGGCGGCGTCTGCGATGGCCTGCAGGCCAACTGGGTCGTGCCAATTAAACGTGAGACGGATGATTCGATGCTGTCGACCGGTATTGGCCTGGGCCCGAATCAGGCCGGCCGGGATGGCGATGCCGCGTTCGGCGAGGCGAAGATTGACGGCGCTGGCGAAGAGTTCGGCGGCGAGCACTTCGGTAAAGTCATCCACAAGGTATTCGCTGGTCATCCAAGCGTAGTAGCGCGGGTCGTACTGCGCGGCATCGGCTCCTTCCAGAGGGAGGACCCCGACGAGCAGGCGCATGGTAGCTGTGTAAGTTGGGGGCGGCGTTTCCCACGGACGCAGCTGCACTGCGCTGAACAGCGCGACCAGAACGGGCAGAAGCAGGGGCGCAACCCAGCGCCTCTTCAGAATTGCCCAGTACGCACGCAGTTCCATGGCCGGATGCCTACTCTTCGTCGGTCATCAGGTTGGCGACGGTGACGCCGTCATCGCCTTCGCCGAGCTCACCGGGGCGGAACTTACTGACGAGAGGATGGCCTTTGAGCGCGGCGCGCACCGCGTCGCGCAATGCTCCGGTCCCCTTGCCGTGAATGATACGCACCCAGGGAAGGTTCTCGAGATATGCGTCGTCCAGGTAGCCCTCCAGGCGTTGGAGTCCTGCGTCCACTCTTTCGCCGCGCAGATCGATTTCGGTCATGGATTCAGCGCCGGCGCCGGATGGTTTCGGCTTTGACTGTAGTCTAATCGCGGGTTGTGCGGTCTGCTGCGGCTCTGGCTGGGCTTTGCTGCGCAGCTCCAGGCGGCGGACGGGCAGTTTGAGGCGGAAGTTCCCGACCTGCACGTCGGCTTCGTGGGGGACACCGTTGCGCAATTCGATGCCGATCACCTCTCCTGTGGCGTGCAGGTTGGGCACGAAGACCCGATCTCCCTTTTCGATGGGTCCTCGAAGCCTGGTGTCAGGGGATCCTGGTGTTGCGACATCCTTTTCGACCCGGCCTTCGGTGTCGGACTGGCGGCGACCGACTGTTTTGGACGCCTGCTGGAGGAAAAGCGAATGGGCGTCTTTGCCGTCGACGCCTCCTTTTGCCATACGCCGGCGGTAGCCATCGATCTCCTGACGGATAGCCGCCAGCTCGTTCTGCATTGTCGAGCGGGTATCGGCCACGACCTGGCGGCGGGCCTCTTCGATTCGGGCCAGCTGGTAGCGGAGGTCTTCCTCGATTACGTTGGCGCGCCTCTCTCTTTCCTTGGCCTGATCCAGGACTCGGTTGGCTTCCTGGCGGGCGCGGCGGACATCTTCGAGCATGGCCTCAACTTCGAGGGATTCCGGGCGGGACATTTTTTCGGCATCATCAACGATGACGGGGTTCAGGCCAAGGCGGCGGGCGATGGTAAGCGCGTTGGAGCGGCCAGGCAGGCCGATGCTGAGCTCGAAGGTCGGGCTCAGGTTTTCGACGTCGAATTCAACGGATGCGTTGCGCACTCCGGGCGTGTTGTGGGCATAGAGTTTCAGGTCGCTGTAGTGGGTCGTGGCGAGCGTTGTGATGCCGCGGTCGCGCAGGTTTTCGAGCAGGGCGGCGGCCAGTGCGGATCCTTCATCGGGATCGGTGCCGGCGCCCAGTTCATCGAGGAGGACGAGGCTCTGAGGGTCGGCCTCTTCGAGGATGCTGATGATGTTGGTCATATGACTTGAAAAGGTGCTCAAGTTCTGTTCGATGGACTGCTCGTCACCGATGTCGGCGTAGACGCCTTCGAAGACGGAGAGCTCGCTGCCTTCGTCGACGGGAATCATCAGGCCGGACTGGGCCATGAGAGTGAGAAGGCCGACGGTTTTGAGCGTGACGGTTTTGCCGCCGGTGTTGGGTCCGGTGACAACGAGAAGGTAGCAGTCGTTGTCGAAATAGACATCGATTGGGACGACGGAATCGGGGTCGAGCAGGGGGTGACGGGCCTGGCGGAAGTTGAGGACGGAGCCAGGGTGTTGGATGGAGCGCTCTTCATTGGTCTCATCGTGGAAGCCGGCGAAGATTTGGGCGCGGTTCTGTTGAAAGGGGACGATCGCGGGGGCGGCCGCCTCCAGGTCGAGGGCATATTTTGCTTTGGCAAAGGTGAAGTCAAGCTGGGCGAGGATCTGAACATTTCGGTTGATGTAAGGGCCCTCGTCCGCGACCAGGTCCGAGAGTTCGGACAGGATGCGCCGCACTTCCTTCTCTTCTTCCAACTCCAGTTCACGTACCGCGTTGTTCTGTTCGACGACGGTCAGGGGTTCGATGAAGAAGGTTGCGCCGCTGGCCGACTGGTCGTGAACGATGCCCTGAACCTGCGCCTTGTATTCCGAACGCACGGGTATGACGTAGCGCCCCTGTCGCTGCGTGACTATCGACTCCTGCAGGTAAGGGGTAACATCGGTATTCTGGACGAGCCGGTCAAGCGTGCTGAGGAGCCTGTCCTGGGCCACGCGGAGCTGGGCGCGGATTCGGCCTAACTCATTGGAGGCGCTATCGACCACTTCGGAGCGGTCGTTTATGCAACGGCTGAATTCGCCGATGACGTGTTCACAGGGCTCGATCGAGAAGGCGATGTCTGCGAGGCGGGGAAACTGGCGGTTGAGGCGGGTCAGGGTGTTGCGAAGTGTGCGGGCGCGCATCAGAGTGGTACGGATTTCGACAAGTTCGGTGGGGATGAGAATGCTGCCGCGTTCGGACTTGGCGATGAGCGCACGGACGTCGTGGACGCCGCCGAAGTAGATGTCGGTTTTCTGATCGAGTAAACGGCAGGCCTCGCTCGTCTGCTCCATCCAGTCGCTGATGGTGCGCAGATCGTCGCTGGGAAGCAAAGAGGTTGCCAGCTCGGAGCCGCCGTCGAAAGCGCAGTATGTGGCGAGCGTCTTCAGGATTTTATCGTATTCAAGAACGCGGATGGTATGTGGATTCATTGAAATCCCTTGTCTGCCGGAGGCAAAAACTTGGGCAGATCATATCACAGCGCGCGCTGTGAATCCAAAGCAAACGGAGGAGGCAATTTGGGGAGGTCTTCGTGACGGGAAGCGGTTGAAGGCGGAGGGAAAGCGGCAACCTGTCAGTATTCGTAACCCAGACGGCGGAGCAGGTTGTCCTTGCGGCGCCATTTTGGCAGCACCTTTACCCAGAGCTCCAGGTAGACGCGTGTCCCGACCATCTCTTCGATATCGGGTCTGGCGGCCTGCCCGATTTTCTTGATCATGGAGCCGCCGCCGCCGAGGACGATACCCTTCTGGCTGTGCCGCTCAACGTAGAGGGTTGCGGCGATGTGGGTCATTTGCGGGCTGCGTTCATTCCATTCGGTAACGACGACTGCGACGCTATGGGGAATCTCCTGGCGCAGTAGGAGGAGCGCCTTTTCGCGAACGATTTCGGCGGCGATGAAGCGCATGGAAAGGTCGGTGACCTGTTCGCTGGGGTAGTATAGGGGGCCTTTAGGAAGCAGCTCTGTAAGGGCGCCCAGCAACTCTTCGACGCCTTCCCCGGTCGTTGCGCTGAGAGCCATTACGGGGTAGGGGCTCTGGCCGATCTTCCCCTTTGAAAGAGGACGTAGGAGGGCTTTATACTCAAGTTTTCGGTCTTCGAGGTTGATGTCCTGCGCGCGGTCGACTTTGTTTGCGCCGAGGATGAGGAAGGGCAGTTCGCCGGCCGCCTCCTGGATTTCCTGAAGGCGGTCAGCGATGTAACGGTCTTCATCGGAAGGGGGCGCATTGATGTCGACAAGCCAGAGGAGGACATCGGCATCGCTGGCGATCGCCTGTTCGGCCACGTTGACCATGTGTTTTCCCAGCCTGGTGCGGGGCTGGTGGATTCCGGGTGTGTCGAGGAAGATAAACTGTGCGTCGTCGTCAGTGCGGATTCCGAGGATCTGATCGCGGGTGGTCTGGGGTTTGTGGCTTGTGATGGCGATCTTCTGGCCAAGAAGCAGGTTGAGGAGCGTTGATTTGCCGACATTGGGGCGTCCGATGACGGCGATGAAGCCGCTGCGCTGCGGGTAGGTGAGGTCCTCGCTCTTGCTATGTGTTTGTTCGTCGGCCATTTTTCCCTGTCTTTGCTGCCGCAGAATCCTTACAGGCGCGCGCATGGAGATGGAGGTGCAGTCGCCAGCGAATTATAGCACAAGCAGAGCGTGGGATCAGGATTGGGGCGGTATGCGACTACAGGGTTTCGGGCGGAGGGGAAGGCGTGGTGAAGCCGTGAGTGGATCGGACAGGACTCGAACCTGTAACCCAGGAGTTATGAGCTCCTTGCTCTGCCATTGAGCTACCGATCCGTCGCGGGGCGCCGCGGGAAGGAGCGGGTAGCGGGGATCGAACCCGCATCGTCGGCTTGGAAGGCCGGCGCTCTACCATTGAGCTATACCCGCAGGTCGGGGAGAGAGGATTTGAACCTCCGACCCCAGCGTCCCAAACGCTGTGCGCTACCAGGCTGCGCTACTCCCCGGATTTGTGCAGGACCATTATATCTGGATTCGGGGGAAAGGACAATTTCAGGATGATGGGAGAGAGTTGGGGAGAGCGGAAAGGTCTGTGATCCACGGAGAATTACGGAGGGGCAAGGAAAACGGCAAGGGCACTGATCCACGGAGGGGCCCGGACGGGCATAGGGGGGAGCGGCGTGGTTAGGGCACCCACAAGGGGCGCCCTTACAGGAGAATGAGGGTAAGGATGGGGTGGCGGACGTTCAGCCGCTGGCGGCGTTGCGGCATTGGGCGGCGAGGTAGTCTCGCCTTCGGCGGAGGTCGAGCCAGTCGAGAACAGCGATGGCGCTGGTGTATTCGGCGGCGGCGTCGCACCACTTCTCCTCGTAGGCGAGACTTTCGCCCTGTTCGACGTGCGCCCTTTGCAGAAGGTAGCGTACGTCTCTGTAGTCCGGATCGATCGTATAGAGGATTTCAAGGAGGCGGATGACGCGGGTCCAGTCGGCCGCCCAATATGTTTTGACGTCGACGTAGTGGGCGATCATAAGGCGATCGTGACGGACCTGGGTGTCATTGGGCTCAATTTCCAGTGCCTTGTCGAAGAGCTGAACGGCCTCTTCAAGGTTTCCCTCGGCGACGACAGCCCTGGCCAGCTCTACATAGGCGGAGAAGAGCCTCTGTTCCAGCTCCTCGCCTTTGTAGTCTTTCTGCAACGACTGCACGCGGGAGAATTGCTGTATCGCTTCTTGCCAGCGCCCCTCTTCGTACAGCGAAACGGCTGCGGCCCACTCTAGGTCGACGGCTGTTGGCTGGGTCTCTACGACGGTGACGGGTTCGGGGGTCGGTGAAGCGTGGACGGTGAGGATCGCGCTGCGCGCGGCCTCGTTTTCGGGGTCGAATTCCAGGATTCTTTCGTAGACGGCCAAGGCTTCATCGTGCAAACCGGCGTCAAGCATGTCCGAGCCGCGTTGGAGAAGGATGGCGGCCTGCTGACGTCTCTGGGCCTCGCCGCGTGCGAGCCCGTCGCGGTAGCCCTGCACGACCATGAAGAGGATGGTTAGCAGAGCGAGCGCGAGCGATGCCGCGACGATGTACCAGAAGGCGGGCGGCAGGGCGCTCAAGGAGAAATGCGCGGCGCGACTTTGCTGACGGGTCTCCATGGTCATGTTTGGATTCAGCCAATGGACTGCCGCAATTTGTCGGCGATGGTCGTGTCTTCCCAGGGGAGGTCGATGTCTTCTCGGCCGAAGTGACCATATGCGGCGGTCTGGCGGTAGATTGGGCGGCGCAGTTTCAGATCGCGGATGATGGCGCCGGGACGCAGGTCGAAGTTGGCTTCGATCAGTTTTTCAATGGTCGCGTCGCTGGCGGCGCCGGTGCCGAAGGTTTCGACGTTGACGCTGAGAGGCCGGGCAACGCCGATGGCGTAGGCGAGTTGGATCTCGCAGCGGTCGGCCAGGCCGGCGGCGACGATGTTCTTGGCGACCCAACGGGCTGCGTAGGCGCCGCTGCGGTCGACCTTGGTGCAGTCTTTTCCGCTAAATGCGCCGCCCCCGTGGCGGCCCATGCCGCCGTAGGTATCGACGATGATTTTGCGGCCGGTCAGGCCGGCGTCGCCCATAGGGCCGCCAACGACGAACCGCCCGGTGGGGTTTACGAAGATACGCAGTCCATCATCGACCATTTCGGGCGGAAGAGAGGGGATGATGCAGCGCTCGACAATCTGGTTTCTGATTTCATCCTGGCTGATGTCTGGACTGTGCTGCGTGCTGATGAGTACAGTGTGGATGCGCTTTGGCTTTCCGAAGCTGTACTCGACCGTCACCTGAGACTTGCCATCGGGACCCAGCCAGGGCAGGTCTCCTGTCTTGCGCAGTTCGGCGAGGCGTCGACTGAGTGTGTGGGCGAGGAAGATGGGCAGAGGCATAAGCGTATCGGTCTCGTTGCAGGCGAAACCGAACATCATGCCCTGATCTCCGGCGCCGACAGACTCGATTTCGTCCTCTTCGCTATCCATCTGGTTCGTCTTGAATTCCTGGGCGCGATCGACGCCAAGGGCGATATCGGGAGATTGAGACGCGATTGCGACTTGCACACCGCAGGTGTCGCCGTCGAAGCCCTTGTCGCTGCTGTCAAAGCCGATATCTTTGACGACGGACCTAACGAGCGCATCGAAGTTCAGTTTCGCAGTGGTGGTGATTTCACCGAGAAGCATGACGAAGCCGGTTTTGACTGCGGTTTCGCAGGCGATGCGGGCATTCGGGTCCTCGCACATGATGGCGTCTACGACGGCGTCGCTGATCTGATCGCACATCTTATCGGGGTGCCCCTCGGTTACCGACTCGCTCGTAAATAGAAGGGAAGGGGCGGTCATGAAGGTACTGCTCATTGGTTCGTCTCCTGACTGCAGCGGCGGTGGCCGCGGGCGCGGTTCCTATTCGGAGGTGCCAAGCGTCCACTCGTTGAGATAGGCTTCCTGTTCCTCGGTGAGGGTATCGATGTCCACGCCCATGGCCTTGAGTTTGAGGGCCGCGATCTCGCGGTCCAAGGATTCGGGCATGTCGTAGACATTGCCGGTCATTTCCTCGCTGTGTTTGAGCAGGTATTCGGCGGCCAAGGCCTGATTGGCGAAACTCATGTCCATGACTGCGCTGGGATGGCCTTCGGCGGCGGCGAGGTTGACGAGGCGGCCTTCACCTGCGACGTAGATGCGGCGGCCATCGGCAAGCGAGTATTCGTCCAGAAAATCGCGGACGCGGGTGATCTTGGTTGTCATGTCTTCGAGGGCTTTGAGGTTGATTTCAACGTCAAAGTGGCCGCTGTTGGCGAGGATTGCGCCGTCGCGCATGACTTCGATGTGGCGGCGGTCGATTACATTTATGTCGCCGGTGGCGGAGCAGAATATCTGGCCGACTTTGGCGGCTTCGGCCATGGGCATGACCTGGAATCCGTCCATGACTGCCTCAAGCGCGCGGAGCGGGTCTACTTCGGTGACGATGACGTGCGAACCCATGCCCTTGGCGCGCATGGCGATTCCCTTGCTGCACCAGCCATAGCCGCCGACGACGAAGGTTTTGCCGGCCATGAGGACGTTTGTGGCGCGGATGATTCCGTCCAGTGTGCTCTGGCCGGTGCCGTAGCGGTTGTCAAAGAAGTGTTTGGTCATGGCGTCGTTGACGGCGATGACGGGGAAGGCGAGCTTGCCCTGCGCGGCCATGGCTCTGAGGCGGATGACGCCGGTGGTGGTCTCTTCGGTGCCGCCAATGATGCCGTCGAGGAGGCTGTTGCGCTGGGTATGCAGCATGGCGACGAGGTCCATGCCGTCGTCCATGGTGAGATGGGGTTCTGTGTCGAGAACGTGGTTGATATGCTGGTTATACTGTGTGGTGGATTCGCCCTTGATTGCGAACACGGGCATTTCGTAGTGGGAGACGAGCGCGGCGGCGATGTCATCCTGGGTGCTGAGAGGGTTGCTGGCGCAGAGGGCGATTTCGGCGCCGCCGGCGATGAGGATGCGCATGAGGTTGGCGGTTTCGCTGGTGACGTGCATGGCGGCGGCCATGCGGATGCCTTCGAAGGGGCGTTCGCGGCGGTAGCGTTCTTCCAGCAGGTCGAGGACGGGCATTTCTTTTGCGGCCCACTGCATGCGGAAGCGGCCGCGTTCGGCGAGGCCGATGTCGGCAATGTCGTAGTTTTTGGGATGAACTGCGGTGGTCATCTGTCTGGAAACTCCTTGCGAGGTTAGATTCAAACAGAAACAGGTTGTCAGTCGAAAGAAATCGTCGATCTCGCGGATTAATATGCCGTCTATCCTGGTAGCGCCTTCACCAGAGGCGATCGGCATCGAACCAACTTGACCTGCGTCGGCTTGTTTCGAAACGTAACGTAGTTGGCCTTCTTGAGGAAGTTGTCCCTTTCACTACGGCGAAGTTCGCCGCCGTAAGCTGCCACGGGCCGAAATCTGACACGTTGTTGCCGGGGAATTAGTCTGCCGGCGATTTCAGCGCCTGCCCGCAATTGTGGCAGGAATTTGCTTACTCGGGCTGAGCTTGCCGTTAGTTCAATTGGGACAACCCATTCGACATCGGGCGTGGGGCCGCCAACGAAGAGAAAATCTGGACGAGGCGCACCAGGGTTTACGGGCGCCGTCTCGTGTTCCAGATCAACGACGACCATTGGTCTCGGCGCGTTTTCCAGAGACAGAGAGCACCGTCCATCGCGACATGTCGTCGTATGGCAACGGGGGTCAGTCCCTTCCATGATTGCTTTCACTGCGGACAAATGGGTTATCCTTCTTGGATGCGGTTAGAAATCTCCACCCAACGATTGTACAGGGACTCGGTTACGAGCCCGAAACCGGCCGGAAAGGTAGCAGACTCTTCGTCAAGCGAGATTTCCCGGATGACTGAACCTCCTGCGTCTTTGTTCGGCTCGAAGAACCATGCGCCCAACTGTTCGGGGTTAAGCGCTATCTCCGGGTCTTCAATCCCATCTCGGTTTTCGAAAGGAAGTTCAGACAGCCGGACCAGGTTTGCGAGTTCCTCAAGGATCCACTCGCTGTGCGTTGTAATGAGGATTCGGATACCAGAATTGACGGCAGCAACGAGTAGGCGGGTAAGTCTTGCCTGCAATTCAGGGTGCAAATGAGCCTCTGGCCCTTCAATGATAAGGAGGTCACCTGTCTGTACGACATGTCTCAGATACATTACGATGGGCAATAATTCCGAGACCATTGAAGACGAGTTGATCAGAGGGAGGTCCCGGTCCCATCCTCGAGGTCGAAACACAAAGGAAGGAAAGTCAATTTCCTTCCGTTCAACTCCCACATTTCCACCTAGGATTCTATCTTCCATATCTGCTGCGAGTTCAGCAAAGATGCCTTTTTTCGCCTGAGAGGCGCCAACAAGCTCAATTAGTTTTTCAAGGTAATCTCCAAGCAGTCCCGACATCGATGACCTTGGATTGCCTGGTCTCTGTACCTTGCGTGAGGCGCTAGCAATGAGGGATTGGACCACGACCTGGCTCGCGTGCATGATTCCAGCGCGATCGGAAGGAAGGAAGAGAGCGGTCGTACTAACAGGATCTAAGAGTCGATACGCTATTTCGTCAGCAAGCACGACCAAAAGGCTAATCGCGACTTCCCTCTTGGAGTCGTCCCGCAGGAGAAAGGGGTTCATCCGCCAGCGCGCGGGTAGACGCCTCACAACCGTATTGCTTCCGAAATGGAAAGGAACTTCCTCAGGAACTGAGGAGTCTACTGCCAGTCCATTTGGCGTCAAGGTAATTTCATATCCAAAGTACTCATTCTGTTGAGCCCTATTGCTCCTTTGCAAGGAAATTGAGGCTGTACCTGTTCCTGGGTATTGAATCAGTCGGCTTGTGTTGTCAACTCCGAGGCATCTTGCCAGCTCTAAATCAAGGTCTTCGGCCCAGCTTGATACATTTTGGAGATAAGGGCGCACTAAGTCTGCTACAGCCTGGGGCAATTCCAGTAGACGGTTCTCTAGCCTGCCTCGTGCTAAAGCGTCGTCGGCTATAAGGCCTGGGAACACGTCAATAAACCAGTCGAAAAGATAGTTGCAGTTGCGTTCGGACAATTGTGACTCTTGAATTGGGGTCAGAATAGAGTCGTAGGACCCCACTCCACGTGAGTGCATGTAAGGGATTTCTCTTGAGTCATCATTGAAAAAGTTGTGCAAAGCGTAAACTAAGGCAGCCGCAAATGACTTGCCTGAATTGCTTGGGCCGACGAATACAGTCATCGGACGCAGTTCGATCTCGCCGTCGCTGACCGGCCCAAAGTTGGTAAGTCTAAGGCTGACTGGTCCAGACTTGAATTCTGTAGTCACGCTTTTTCCTTGGGAATCTTCTTCAAAATACTTTGCCCGTCGTCGGTTCCACAGACTTTTTCCGCCAGACCTTCGAAGAATAGGCAATGTAATTCAAATCCTAGCTTCTCATACAAGGATCTGGCAACCAAATTGTGTTTGTCTACGTTGAGCACAATCACGTTGAATCCATCTCTTTGGAGTGCGCGAGTGATGCTGCTTGAGACGGCTTTCGCGTAGCCCAGGTTGCGTCGGTCGGGCCTAGTATAGATGTTGCCTATGGCCGCTACGCCCCGCGAAATGATATTGTCTATCGAACTAGAGCCGCTGGAGGGATTCAGGTTCGCGTTGGTCAGAAGGGGACGCTGCCTACGGAAGGCGACATGCGTGCCTCCTGCCGCGGCAAGGGCGCCGTTATCGTCTTCGATGCCAAAAAAGTATCCGTCGTTGAGTTGTGAGGGGTCGAAGGCGTCGGGGGCGAATTCCCCTCCGCATTGGTATAGAGCGGTCAGCCGCTTGCCGTCGACTTGGGAAAGGCGACGGGCCGATTTTGCGAGTCGAGGTAGCTTTTTCCTGGGCGGGAATACCATGCGTACCATTTCATACAGCGCGATGCGCTGGAATCGCTGCTTGACTGCGGGCAGGTGGGAAGGGAGTACGCTGAGGAAAACTTCATCAGGCAGTTCGGCGTCGCTCAGGGCGGCGTGGACCCCTTCGGTCGTCCCGGCCGCCAGAAGGATTGGCGGCTCCAGACCGGAGAAGATGAGTGCAAGTCCACCGCCATCGGGCGCGACATGCCAGCGGCAGTGGCGGGCAAGATCGGGACGCAGGTCAGCGATGGCGTAGGCGGCCCAGACGGGATCTGCAGCCAGGATAGCCCTGCCGTCTGGGGTGAGACAGTTCATGCCGGGCTTCAAACCGGTTCTCCCCAGAGCAGCTCTTCGCCGAACGCCTGCTGATAGCGGCGCGCGAATTCCTGGGGCGTGAACGTGTGGTTGGTGGTGCCCACCTGTTCGAGCACATAGGTCGCGCACAGCGCGCCGACGCGTCCGCACACGTCAACGGGAAGTCCGGCGCTGTGGGCGGCGAAGAAAGCGCCCCGGTATGCGTCGCCGACGCCGGTGGGCTCGGCGACATTCTGAGGCGGGGCAACCGGAATGTGGAACTCTTCGCCCTGGTGGACTATGCGGCTACCGGCCCGGCCTTCGGTGACGATGAGCGTGCCGACTTCCTGCAGAATCTTTTCTCTCGACCAGCCGGTTTTGCCCTCGATGACGGCCATCTCATAGTCGTTGACCATCATCCAGCTTGAGCCGGGAATACTGTTACGCAGGTCCTCGCCGCTGAGGCGCGCTGTCTGCTGGCTGGGGTCGTAGGCGAAGGGGATATCCAGGTCGCGGCACTCTGCGGCGTAGTTGAGCATGGCCTGGGGGTCATTGGGGCTGATGATGACGACGTCGGCGTCGGTCAGGCCCCGGTCGGCCAAAGAGACCGAGCGGCAGTCGCTCATTGCGCCGGCGTAGAAGTTGGCTATCTGGTTCTGCTCTTCGTCGGTGCTGACAAAGAAGCTGGCGGTGAATTTGTGTGGGATTTCAACGATGTGATCGGTGCGAATGGCGTGCTCGTTGAGCCAGGTCCTGTAGTCGCCGAAGTCCTGGCCTACGGTGCCGAGGAGGATGGGCTCACCACCGAGGAGTTTAAGCGAGTAGGCGATGTTGGCGGCGGTTCCGCCACGCTGTCGGACCATTTCTTCTACCAAAAAGCTCACGCTCAGGCGGGTCAGTTTTTCGGGGATGATCTGGTCGGTGAACCGACCGGGGAAGGTCATGAGGTAGTCATAGGCGATGGAGCCGGAAACGACGATTTTCATTGGGCGTCCGTTCGTGTGGGGTTGTCGGGAGATTGACTTTAGCAGCGAATGTTTGGCGCGGTGAGGACCGTGGCCTCAAGCCGGCTCTCTTCGGCCTTGGACATTGAACTTTCGACGCGATAGGCATTTGCGCCGCCGCGGGAGGCAACTGCTCTCATGGAATCGACTCCGATGAAATGAAGGGCCGCATAGTCGTCGATGCCAAAGCCGGGCATCATTTCGCGGTCGGCGATCAGGCGATGGTAGCTGGGGCGCCGTTGCGACTCTCCGTCGAAGTGGGGCGAACAGCTGCCGGGGAGGATTCCGAGGCAGGGTAGGGGGGTGAGTTTGCCCGGGATGGAGTCGGTAAGGCCTTGTTCGAACCAGCAGATTGCCCCTGCGCTTACACCTGACAGGAGGGTCCCGTTTTGCCACGCCTGGCGCAGGATCCGGTCGAGACGCCACTCGCGCCATAGAGCCAGCATGGACCTTGTATTGCCGCCGCCCACGTAGATTGCGTCCTGCTGGAGGAGGAAATCGGCGATGTTGGCGGTGTGCGGCCTGAAGAGGGAGAGGTCTGACGGAATGGCGTCGAGGGCCAGAAAGTGTCGGTAGAAGCTGGCGATGTAGAACGCATCCTCGCCGCCTGCCTGGGAAAGGAAGCAGATGCGTGGGTGCGGGACGGAAACCTGGTCGAGGATGTAGCGGCTAAGGGTCACGTCTTCGGCGCTGGACGTGAGTCCGTGGCCGCCGATGGCGATGATCTGCTGGAGTCCATTCGTATTTGAAGTCATAGGCCTGGCAGACTCACGCGTCAACGTGCTGGAAGGACTTGCGCGCGGCTAACGCGCGCGGCTGACCGGAGATAGGTAGGAATTTCAGGCCTGTGCCGAGGTGATCCACTGGACTGAGCTTTCGGGCGTTTCATGGCGGAGAAGCTCATCGATAAGCGCGGACGGCTCATCGTTAACGACGAGCAGCCGGCTATACCTTTCCGCAATGAAGCCCTGGTCGATCTGGTGGGCGAGCATCTGGCGGAGGGGATCGAAGAAGCCGTTTACATTGAGCAGGCCCATCGGCTTGTTGTGAATGCCCAGTTGTATCCAGGAGATTGTTTCGAACAACTCTTCAAGCGTGCCGATTCCGCCTGGCAAAGTGACAAAGGCGTCGGCGAGTTGGGTCATGCGAGCCTTACGTTGGTGCATGGTCTCGACCACCTCAATATGGCCGATTGTTTCACCGGCGATCTCTTTGGCAGCGAGGGGCTCCGGGATGATTCCATAGACTCTTGCGCCGCCATCATGGGCCGCCCTGCTGACGGCGCCCATGAGGCCCAGGTTACCGCCGCCGTAGACGAGGCCAAAGCCTCGGCGGGCGATTTCAGTTCCCAGGGCTGCGGCCTGCCGTGAATAGCGCTGGTCGATTCCGTCGCTGGAGCCGCAAAAGACGCAGATGCGATCGAAACGGCGCAGTTGGCTCATTGTTCTTTACTTTCTTTCAGATCGCTCCGCTTCAATGGCGGCCCGTCCACTTTGTACGGCGGTCCGCAGGCTCTGGTCGAAGGGGGGGTAGCAGATGCCCTCTTCGGTTACGATGCCTGTGATGTAGCGGTGCGGCGTGATGTCGAAGGCGGGGTT
>JAJEBF010000042.1 GCA_022824025.1 Caldilineaceae bacterium | reverse complement strand
TCCATGACCGAATCATTCGACGAAACGCTCGCCGGTCTTGCCCAGCAGCCCGATCTGCCCAGGGACCCCTTCACCGGCCAACCCCTCAGTGAGCCGCCCCCCGGCGTGCACCGCGACGAACTGTCCGGCCTCCCGCCCCTTCACGACGACCGCACGCCACTTCACGACGACCGCACCCCGGAGATCCTGACGGACCAGCGCAACCAGCTCCAGGCCCTCTACCGCGAAGTCGAAGAGCTGAAACGGGACGAACACTACAGCACGAAGAGAGACCTCTACAAGCAAGGCGAAGACCTTGACACCGTAACCATCACGAAAAAACCCCCGCCGCCGACCATCGACCACTCTCTGGTTCCCGCCGCCCGGAACTAGAGAACGGCACCAAACAAAATAAAATATAATGGATTCACAGGCCTGCACTGCCGCAGTCGTAACCCCCTACCCATCACCCGCCTCCCAGACCCAAACCCGCGCCGACTCCCGCCCCCAATCCAGCCGCCGCCCATCCCCGCACCCCCGCAACCGCCTTTCCTCGCCCCTTCATGCCTTTCCCGTGCTTTCCCCGCCGTGCACCTGCCCTTGACCACGCAAACTCTCGTCAAACGCTCACAGACGCTCATGCAACGCTCATGAACACACACCAATATCGGCCAGCCCTCATCACAGCCCATCACCCAAATCACACACAGCAAGTCAAACATTCTCACGCAAACTCTCGTCAAACGCTCATGCAACGCTCATGAAGGCACACCCATGTCGGCCAGCCCTCATCACAGCCCATCACCCAAATCACACACAGCAAGTCGGACATTCTCACGCAAACTCTCGTCAAACGCTCACGAACGCTCATACAACGCTCATAAACACACACCCATGTCGGCCATCCCTCACCACAGCCCATCACCCGAATCACGCCAACTACAGTTCACCCAATCTCACCCAAACTCTCGTCAATCTCTCACGAACGCTCATACAACGCTCATGAAGGCACACCAATATCGGCCAACCCTCATCACAGCCCATCACCCAAATCACACACAGCAAGTCAGACATTCTCACCCAAACTCTCGTCAAACGCTCACGAACGCTCATGCAACGCTCATGAAGGCACACCAATATCGGCCAACCCTCATCACAGCCCATCACCTGAATCACACACAGCAAGTCAGACATTCTCACGCAAACTCTCGTCAATCTCTCACGAACGCTCATACAACACTCGTAAACGCTCACCCATCTCTCGTCCATGCAGCCCAGCGCCCGCATCCCGAAAATCCGATAATCCACCTAATCCTGGTTCAGTTCAGACATTCTCACGCAAACTCTCGTCAAACGCACACGAAAGTATCCACACGCGGTTCCTCAGCAGTTCCCGGCCTTTGCCCGCCGTCCTTTGCCGTTCCCGGGTGCAGTCCGGATTTGGGGTTATCAGGAGAAGCAGGTGGCAGGTTTCAGTGTAATTTCCCAGAGGTAGCCTGAAACTCGACCCCATTTTGGACTGCACCCGCAGCTCGGGATGGATTGTCTGCGTACTGTGCCGGTGCTATACTGAAAACACTTTTTGCCCGCGCACTTCAAGCATATGACTGTCCGCAACAGGAGGATACCGTTGGCGCACGTCCCGGATTTCGATCTTAGCGGCAAAGTCGCGGTGATTACCGGCGCCTCGCGAGGCATTGGGGAAGCGATCAGCCGCTGCTATGCCGCGATGGGGGCAGCGGTCGTCCTGAGCAGCCGCAAACAGGAGGCGTTGGACGCGGTCGCCGAATCCATTCAGGCGGAAGGCGGCCGCGCGCTGGGCGTGGCCGCGCACACCGGAGACATGCAAGCCGCGGCTGCGCTCGTTCAGCAGGCCGTGGACGCGTTCGGCGGAATCGACATCCTCGTAAACAATGCCGCGACCAACCCCCACTTCGGGCCCGTACTGACCGCCGAGGAAAGCCACTGGCACAAAATCCTCGATGTAAACGTGGTCGGCTACTTTCGGATGGCGAAGGCGTGCCGGGCGGAGATGGTGAAAAGAGGGGGCGGCAAGATCATCAACATGGCTTCGATCGCAGGCAAACGCCCCCAACCAGGGATGGGCGTCTACTGTGTCAGCAAGGCCGGTGTGCTGATGCTGACGGAGGTGCTCGCCGCGGAGCTGGCCCCGGACGGGATCCAGGTCAACGCGATCGCGCCCGGCTTTGTCAGGACCGCCTTCAGCCGCGCCATCTGGCAGGACCCGGACCTCAACCAGACCGTGCTCAAGGCGATTCCGCAGCGACGAATCGCGGAGACCAGTGAAATGACTGGGCTTGCGCTTTACCTGGCATCGGACGCCAGTCGATTTACGACCGGGGGCACTTTTCTGGTCGACGGGGGGCAGTGGGTCGACTCGGGACTGGGCATCTGATCGATATGCCAGTCTGAACGTGCGGCCAGGTACCATGGCGCGGGGCATTACGCGATCCCGCATCAGTTTGCGATAGAGGATTCTCCATGACGACCGAAATACTCTCCGACCTTCTTATCCGCGTTCGTCAGTTTGTCGACGAGGAGGTCGTTTCCTTGGAAAAACTGCTGATCAGCCGTCCCTGGGCCGAGGTTGAGCCGTTGCTCAACCAGAAGCGTGAGGTCGTGAAGGATGCCGGCCTGTGGGGGCTTGCCCTCCCGGTCGAGTACGGCGGCCAGGGGTTGACGCTGGCGGAATTCGGGCGAGTGAGCGAGGTGTTGGGCCGCACGCCGGGAGGGCACTACGTCTTTGGTTGCCAGGCGCCCGACATGGGCAATATGGAGCTGCTCATGCACGCCGGCACTGAAGCCCAGCAGGAGCGGTTCCTGCTGCCATTGACACGCGGCGAAATCCGTTCCTGCTTTGCCATGACCGAACCGGAACACGCCGGCTCCAACCCCACCTGGATGAGCGCGACGGCGGTCCGCGACGGAGACGAGTTCGTCATCAATGGCCACAAGTGGTTCACCACCGCGGCGGACGGGGCCTCTTTCGCGATCCTGATGGCGGTTACGAAGCCGGACGCGTCAAGCCGACACCAGCGCGCCAGCCAGATTATCGTGCCCTTGGACGCGCCGGGCTTTCACCTGGAACGCAATATCTCGGTGATGGGCGAGGCGCACGGCGGTTGGAACAGCCACGCCGAGGTGTGGTTTGAAAATGTGCGCGTGCCGGCGGAAAACCTGATCGGGGAGGACGGAAACGGATTCGCTTTGGCGCAGTTGCGGTTGGGGCCCGGCCGCATCCACCACTGTATGCGCTGGATCGGCATCTGTGAGCGGGCCTTCGATATCATGTGCAGCCGCGCCGCACAGAGGGAGGTGGCCCCAGGCCGCCAGTTGGGCGCGCAGGGGATGGTGCAGGCATGGATCGCGGAGTGCCGGGCGGCCATCAACGCCTCACGGCTTATGGTACTGGATACCGCCCGAAAAATCGACGCGGAAGGCGTCTACGCAGCCCGGGACGAAATCTCCCTGATCAAGTTCTACGTCGCCGACGTGCTGATGCAAGTCCTGGACCGGGCGCTTCAAACGCTGGGCGGACTCGGCATGAGCGACGACACGCCGATTGCGTTCTGGTACCGCCACGAAAGGGCTTCGCGCATCTACGACGGGCCGGATGAAGTCCACAAAATGAGCGTCGCAAGGCGCATTTTGCAGAGGTACCAGTAACGGGGATGAAAGGCGAAAGGCCGCTGCCTGCGGTGCGTTATCCGTCGGCAGAATTCTCGTCCCGACCCGGCTTCACAGCTTCGATCAGATAATTGCTTGCCTGAAAAGCAAGCCGCCCCTGTTCCTCCAGCTGCCGTTGCAGCGCCAGAAGATTCTCTGTGTGTGATGCAACCGAGAAGCCGGGCACATGCCAGGGAACTGCCTTCAGGTAGTAGACGACCGCCCCCACATCGGTGAAAACCAGCTTGCCCGACCATTCCTTCAAGTCGACGACATCGAATCCGGCCCTTTGCAGCCATGGCACATATTTCTCGGGCGCGGCGTCCGGCCACTGCGGCCGGGCGTCAAACGCCGCGAGCAGATCCTGCGCCCAAAGCCCATGCACCTGCCGTGTGAGCAGGCGGCCGCCGGGAACGAGCATACGCGCGATCTCATCGACAAAGAGGGCCCCATGACGGTTCAGCACGAGATCAAACGCGCCATCTTCGAATGGAATCGGGGTATACTCGTCGTTTTCGGCTTCGACAACCCGAACGCCCAGTGGCCCCAGCCGCTCGCGCGCCAGCTTGAAATTTGGGGGATAGCCCTCCGTCACCGCGACAGAGTCCGGCCAGCTGTCTCGCATTGAGAGCAGGCGCTCGCCTCCACCGGTGGCAATATCCAGGACGGAAGTCGCCTCGCGCATGAGCTGGCGGGCGCGTGTCGTGTAGGACCTGGACGGTTCTTCCAGAAGCATCCGCCCGTCCAGGTATGAGAAGTCCCATCCGACAAAGGGCGCTTCTTCCTCGGCCTGCCAGATTTTCGTCAGTTCTGCCCGGTTGCGCGGTGATGTCTGCATAGATTTCACCTGTTCAGGAGATTCAGCAGCAACGTCAAGACGAGGCTAACAAGAATCATCGAAGTAATCGGTATAAAGACGTTCATCGACTCCGACCTGATCCTGATATCGCCAGGCAACTTGCCAAACCAGCCAAGCAGCCAGGGAGCGAATTGGAGCGCGGCCCCAATCAGCAGAAGGATTGCTCCCAGAATGATAAACCACTTTGCCATCGGCCTTCCGCCTCGGCGCGACCAGAGCAGGGACGTTCGGAGTCAGATGACGTGATTATAGCAGAAGGCGCCGCGGAACAGCATTCCAGGGAACGGCGTTCGCGGCACACTCAAACAAGGCTTTTCCATCTGAAGACATCTGGGCGCCCGTTGGGAGAACCGAGAAAACAAGCCTTGATCCAGCGCCCCGATCGGACTCGTAGCTGAATCGTAGGCATATTATCAATTTGCCCTGCCCTGCCTTAAATGGGCCAACCTGCTCGGGGGCCTGTCGATTTCCAGAGAGAATGCCCGAAATCCACCTGAAGGGCAGGGCAAGCCAGTCGCCTTCGTCATTTGGGCAATCTCTTGACTTCCAGTCTGAAACAGTGCAGAATTTTTAGTTAAGACTGAAAGGTGTTCGCGCGTAAGCGATCTCAAATTATCAAACAGGACTCTGATATGAATTCAGGAACTTCCCCACTCATCCGGTTCTGGCGAGGAGCGGCCGTCATGGTTGCTCTGATTCTGGCCCCGGCGTCCCATGTAGCAGTGGCTGGCACATCGATTACGGTTGAACATTCCGGCCCCGGCACGCATTGCGCCGGCACGCATACCGTGACGGCGGGAGAAACGCTAACCGGCATCGCGTTGAGCGTCGGCGTTTCACTATCCGCTCTGGCGCAACACAACAATCTTTCCGTCACAGACCAGGTGCTCATCGGACAGGAGCTGTGTATCCCGCAGACCATTGGCGCGGCATCTCCGGTGGATCATTCTCCGCCGCCGGTGGCGCAGTCACCGCTGCCGACGCCGGTTCAGCGTTCGGGGACTGCCGCCAGTTGGACGGGAAAGTACTACAGCAACCAAAACCTCAGCGGGGACCCCGTCCTCACAAGACAGGATGCTGCCATCGATTTTGACTGGCAGTCAGGCAGTCCGGATACTTCGGTTGCCTCGGACAGTTTCAGCGCTTCCTGGTCGGCCGCCATCAGCTTCGAAGAAGGCAACTACCGGTTCACCGCGGTGGCCGACGACGGTGTGAAGATCTACGTCGACGATGTCCTTCTCCTGGAAGACTGGAACGTACACCCCGCAACCACCACCATGGGGGACAAGGAGCTGACAGCGGGCAGCCATACGGTGCGGGTAGAATACTTTGAGGCGACAGGAATGGCTTCGATTACTGTTTCCTGGGAGAAGCTGGCTGAGGAGACCCCCGACTGCAGCATTCAGCCCCATGACAGTCTGAAATCGTTCTGGGACCATTCAACCCTCGGTTGCGCGAGCTCGGCTGCTGAGACCGTTTGGGCCGCCTGGCAGCCGTTTGAGAGCGGCAACATGGTGTGGCGGCAGAATGCAGGCGCCATTTTCGTCTACGCTGACGATGGGAACTGGAACCGATACGAGGACAACTGGGACGACCAGAGCCTGAGCAACAACCGGGGCGCGGCCCCAACCGGCCTGAAGTCTCCTGTACGCGGATTTGGCTATCTTTGGGAAACAAACGACAACGTCTATAGCGATCTGGGATGGGCCACGGACGACGAAAAGGGCTTCTGCGCCCGCATCCAGCAGTTCGACAATGGCCTCTTGATCGCAGGCGATACCGTTCAGACCTGTAAGGAAAACTCGCATAACTTTGCCTCGGACACGATGTTCGCCACGGATGTACTTCAGGCCTTGACAGCAGGGACCTGGAAAATGATCTGTAATACGCAGACTCACGATCGACTGCAACCGTTCTGGAAACAGGCCGAACTCGGCTGTCCCGTCGCGTCGGGATCGACTTTGTGGTCGGCCTGGCAGCCATTCCAGCAGGGCTACATGCTCTGGCGTCAGGACGACGATGCCGTTTTTGTGTTCGACGATGACGGAGACTGGGCCCGATACTCGGATGACTGGGACAGCCAGGTGTATACCAGTACGCGCGGCACGGCGCCCACGGGGATGCACACGCCGGTGCGCGGCTTCGGTTACCTGTGGGTGACGGACGACGATGTGTATGGGGACTTGGGTTGGGCGACTGATGCGGAGAAGGGCCTGTGTGTCCTGACGCAGGCATTTGAGGAGGGAACTCTGCTTGCCGGAGACCCTGTCGCCTCCTGTTTCGAAGACTCGGAAAACCTGGTCGCGGACACCTACCTCGGCTCGAATACCGTGCAAACATTGGACGCGGGAACGTGGAAACCCGTCTGTGAAACCGAGGTTCACGGAGAGCTGGACCACCTGTGGAACCACACCGACTACGGCTGTCCCCAATCTGCCGGCGGGACCTTGTGGGCATCCTGGCAGCCTTTCCAACAGGGCCACATGATCTGGCGGGAAGACGACGACGCGGTGTTCGTGTACGAGAACGGCGCTACATGGGAACGGCATGACGACGACTGGGATGATCAGACCTATACATCGGTTCGCGGCACGCCGCCGGAAGGCCTCCAGGCCCCGGTACGCGGTTTTGGATACCTCTGGGAAAACGAAGACGACATCTATGACGGTTTGGGCTGGGCCACAGCCGGGGAGAGAGGCTTCTGCGCTTTCTTCCAACAGTATGAAAAAGGCTATCTTCTGGTAAGCGACTCTTCAACGGCCTCGTGTCGGGAAGGGCATGACAATGAGGCAACTGAGATCGACTTCGCTCTCCATTCTTTGAGCGCGCTGACCGACGGGACCTGGACGCTCAGATAGGCGCTACGCGCCGGCGGGAGGGGGCCGACGAGAAGACGCCCCCTCCCGCCGTCACGAAGTCTGGCCGCAGCTTGCCGGCCGCCCCGCAAGGCTCTCGATGTCCCGCACCCCGCACCTGATTCGCTCCTCCTTCCTCGTCTTCTTCATCTTCGGGCTGGACAAAATAACCGGTTTCGTCAAGCTGCTGCTGACGACGAGGCTGTTCGGAACAGGCCCGGAGGTCGATGCCTTTGCGACAGCCAACCAGTTGCCGGAACTCCTGCTGGCCCTGCTCGCGGCCGGCGCGCTTTCAGCCGCGTTCATCCCCGTCTACTCCGGCTACCTCACGCAGGCCCGGCGCCGCGAAGCCGAATCCCTCGCCGGAACCGTATTGACCCTGACTGTAATCGTGATGGGCGCGGCCTGTCTGCTGGCCATCGCTGCCGCGCCGTGGCTTGTGCGCGTCGTCCTGGCGCCCCACTTCCCGGCAGAGACACAGCAGCTTACGACACAGATGATGCGGATTTTCCTGCTCGCCGCGGCGCTGATCAGCGTGTCCGGCGTGTTTGGCAGCTTGCTTCACTCGCACCAGCACTTTTTGACGCCGGCACTGGGGAGAGTATTGATCGACCTGGGTCAGATCGCGGGGTTGGTCGCCCTCGTCCCCATTTGGGGGATCTATGGTATGGCGTGGGGCAGCGTGTTGGGCGCCGCGCTGACCATACTGGTCCAACTTCCCGCGCTGGCGCGCCACAAATTGGTTCTGCGCCTGCGCGTCGATTTGCGGTTACAGGGCGTACGGGAGGTCGCGCGCCTGATGGGACCCCGCATCGTTACCCTCGGCGCCTTTCAGGCGGTGGACCTTGTCTTCATTCGCCTGGCATCTCCACTGCCGTCGGGCAGCATTGCCGCATTCCACTACGCCATGTTGATCATGTTGTCGATGCCGAAGTCCCTGTTTGGCGCCGCAATATCCCAGGTGATTTTCCCGACGATGGCCGAACAATACAACGAAGGGTCCGGACAGCTGCTGCGCCAGACCGTAACGCAGGGACTGAAGGTGACTTGGCTGCTCCTGCTGCCGGCTGCGGTGGGCCTGATCGTGCTGGGGAGGCCGGCGGTGTCATTCTTGTTGGAGCGGGGGGAGTTCGGACCGGACTCGACTGCGCTGGTCTATCTATTGATGGCAATCTTCTCTGTGCGCCTATTGGGCGAGGCGTCCTACGACGTGCTCACACTGACCTTTTTCGCCCGGCACAACACCCGTGTGCCGATGTGGGCGACGCTGGGCTGGATGGTTCTGAATGCCGGGTTGAGCATTGCGCTCGTTCGGCCTTTCGGAATCGGCGGCCTGGCGTGGGCCGCGTCGATCGCCGCAGCCGCCCTGGCATCGGCCCTGTTTGCGCTCAACCTCAGGGTAGGCGGTGTGGACGCAGGCGCGCTGGGGGCGACTCTGGCCCGGGCGCTGGTGAGCAGCCTGGCAATGTGCGGACTCGTCCTGGCGCTTCGCCAGCTGGGGATGACCGCGGCCCTCTTCATCGCGACGAGCGCGGCGGGCGGCGGCTTTGTCTTTTTCGGGGTATACGCGCTGCTCGGCGGGACCGAGATCCTCACCGCGCTGGGCTACCTGCGCCGCGGCTCCATGCCTCGCGGGTAGACCGGAAGAACTGAAGACGTTCGCCAAGCCCTCTTGGTAATCTGTTCTTGATTGCCGAAGCAATCTCAAGTTGGATGGCGGACTGTGGGAAGGTGCTTTCCCACATATCCAATGAGCACATTTCTTTCCTCATTGTGTGCGCAAATGTGAATACGCCACATGAAAGGCAACCCTTTCAAATGCCATGAGAATAGCCGCCGCTCGCCATCAGGACAGACAAACGTACGCAGTTCACCATATTCACTGATCGTGGATTGGCTTTCATCGCTGGCGTTTCGTATCTGGCGATAATTGAAATCTCCACGTTCCCAACCTTCAGTTATTCTTCCCAGTTCAAATAGTCGATCCCTGACCCTTGGCAGATTGGTGGAACTTTCGCTTAGCCTTTCAATCTGTTTCCTGGCGCCGCTGCAAAACAACATTCTGGGATAACGTTGTTCTGCCACTCGAAGCAGATCGAATCCGGTTCTAACGCCGTCTCTGATTCGCTCCTCAATCCACTCTGAGTGGTCTTCCACTACATGCTGACTTCGTGAGACATGATGCAATACTTCCTGAGCAGTCTCAATCTCATTTGAATCTGAAACGATTGTCTCACATTCAAGACTGAGCCAAGGCGTATCCCAGCAGGACTCAGTCACAAAACTGAGAGCTAGGCCGTTCAACAGGAAGGCGTAACCGAGTCCTTCCGCATTCTTGCCCTCAAACCTCCCTTCAAACAACAGTTTTCCCGACTGGAAATCCTGGTCTTCCAGTAAATCTTCATCGTATGGCCGAATGTACGGATAGCGAGTCTGGTAAGTCAGTACGAATTCTTGTTCCTCTCTGGATACCCTTTTGTCGTGGAACCACGCGTGCACTGGATAGTTGGGAGAAAGAAGGAGATTTCCAAAACTCTGACGCATTCTCAACACGACAACATCATGTTCGACAGCAGCTCTAAGTGCCGTGACGAATTCGGTCATCCAGGTTCGTGCAGTATGCAAGTCGGGCGCAGGGCTGCGCAACGACAACTCGTTGAAAACAAGAGAAACTGTCATCGGGGGAAGAATTCTGGAGGCTAGAGCAGGGTGCGAAGACTCTTGCCGTACTCGTCAAAGAAATCCTCAGGCCACACATCCAGCCGCCCGTCGCTGTCAATTTGGGGCGAAATCAGTTCGATTCCACTGGACTCTCTGTCATCCGCAGGTCGTTGGAAGAAATGTAGAGCAACATCCTCTGGTCTGGTGAGGCCGCGTTTCACGGCGACTCGAATCCCATTCAAGATGTGGTCACTGTGCGTCTCAACAATTACTTGAATCCCCGCGTCAGCGGCGCGGGCGATCAACTCACCGACCTGGGACTGACCGCGAGGGTGTAGATGTGCTTCGGGGTTTTCCAGGAGCACCAAGGCGCCAGATGGACTCGCAAGTAGAGCAATTAGCACTGGCAGAGCATAGGTCATCCCAAAACCGACGTTGGTGGACCGGTAGTATCGAACATCACCGGCTGTATCGGCGCGCTCAAATCCGAAGGCCAGCCTCATCAGGTCCATATCGTCATAGCCTTCAACCTGAATCACCACACCAGGGCTGATATCTCCCATCCAGGCAATTACCTGATCGCGCAGTATGGGTGATCGCCCGTTGGGATGTCGCAGTGCCTCTTGAACTTCCTGACTGCGATACTGGCCAAGAAAGTGAACTGCAAACTGCCCCTTTGTACCCATCTGTTTTTGTTCACGGACAAAAAAATCTGCCATCTCGAAGGACGTTCGCGGACCGACCCGCTCCGCCTCCAGATAATGGAAACTTTCAGAAAATAGACTGCTGGAATAAACGGCCTGAGATACTTCACTTTCGGGCATAAAGCGAAGAACATCCGACTGCTTATCGTATTCGAAACGCCAGCGTGAGACAGAGCCATCCATGCTTATGGCAAACGCGATTTCATCTTCCTCTGCGCCGTCAAAAAGAACATCTCGGCCTGTGCCAAGCTGAACGAGGTCCCCATTTAGAACCAGGCCCGCCCCTTCGGACTCACCCAGAACCCGCTGCTGATGTGATTGCCGCAACAGAAGCAATGTCTGGAGCGCAGAAGATTTGCCCATTCCGTTGAGACCTGCCAAGAGAGTCAACGGTCGGAGCGGGATGTCCTGATATCTGAAGGCTTTGAAGTTTTCAAGGATCAGTAAATCAATCACGTAACGAAATCCGTATAATCTTCTCAATCATCTTAAAGCGACGGTTGACGCGTCTATAATCTCCTGTGCCGTAAGAAATCGAGTTCATGAACTCATTGTCATCCATAAGACGGGCATAGCTCTCCATGAGCATCTCCTTGCGGCGGACCAGTTCTTCAATCTGCGCATCAGACAGTTTGTCCAGATTCACAGCCCAAGCTTCAAAGAGCGCCTTGCTTACAGGAGAACGTCGGTCACTGAAGGGATAGTATTTGCGAAAGGCTTGGTTGCCAAAGACGCGCGTTGCTGCTCTCATTGCCCTCTTGAACTCTCTTTTGAGCGCTTCCAGACTGCTTGGGTCCGCCTTCCCCACCCGGTTGATCTGTTGCATTCGGTCACTAAGAAAGGAATCCAGGTCATCTCGGGACTGGTATTCTTCCGGTCCTTGTAACTTGAATGCAAGGAATCTAAGTACGCATTCTCGGTCGGTCATTCGTTTCGGACTGACGCTGCCATCAGTTGCAATCTGAAACTCCTCGGAATTGGCAAGTTCGGCGAGCAATGTAGTAGAGGCTCCCTGATTGAGTGCGTGGCGAATTTCCTGGCCAGAGAGAGGCATGCCGCCTGTGTTGATACGCCTGAAAATGTTGAACTTGACTTTGTGAGGAGTCCCCTCTTGGATCAAATAGAGCATGAGCTGCGTCTCTTCAAGCCGTCTTTGCAAAGGACGCGGCAAGTCGTCGAAGCGTGCGCCATTGTAATCTTGCCAGAACTCGAGGTTTCGCAAGGACAGTTCCTTCGATACCATGAAGTTACTTATGGTAGTCAATCGTTGTAGCCCATCTATGACGAGCCACCTGTCCTCGTTTGATGCGTCAATGTAAAAGGCTGGCAAGGGAATCCGCAACAGCATCGACTCAATTAGACGGCTCTTCCTTATTTCGTCCCAGATTCCCGCTTGACGCTGGAAATCAGGCTGCAGATCAATCTCGTCTTCCTCTATTCGCCTGAGAATGAGGTCAACAGTTAAAGGCCTTCGCTCGATTCGAATGAGAGTCGGGTCAAAAGGCTCGACTTTACTTGCTTCGATGACCTCCTCAACTTCGTGCTCAACTCCCACGCCTTCATCCAATGCCCGCTCAAAGACATCAGCGTCTGTGCCATTCTGTTTGTAAATGACCGCTGGCGCGTCTATTGTCATTGTTTGACCTCTCTTGTCATCAACTCCTGACAGGGAGTCCTTCCTGTTCACTGCCGGCGCAAGATCACACGTCCAGCACGGCTTTCTGGGCTTCAGTGAGCCGGGCCGCGGTTTCAGGCCGCAGATAGTAACGTTGATCTGTCTGCTGCGGGGTGCTCCGGCGGCAGAAGTAGCAGTGGAGCGCCCGACGGGGGCTGTCGGTTCGGTTGACCGTTCCGCCATGCCAGGTGAAGGCGTTGAAGACGTAGACGTCCCCGGCTTTGCCCAAGACCAGCGCCTCGTCCGGGTGCGGCTCCTGCGGGTTGACCATCGCCTCCTGGGGCACTGTGCCGGACAGGTGCGAGCCTGGAACAAGACGCGTCGCGCCGTTTTCAGGGGTAAAGTCGCTTAGCAGCCAGATTGAATTGCACACGCTGTAGCGCCGGCGGCCGTCGACGACTGAAGGCGCGAGGCTCGGTTGGCTCAGAGAGCCATCGCAGTGCAAGGCCTGCAGCCCGTGTCCTGGCAGAGCCGCGCGGGCGTTGAGCGAGGACAGCCTGAGATCGCCGTCCAGCACATGGGAAATGGCTGCCAGGACTTTCGGGTGCGTCCAGACCAGGTCAAAGAGCGGGTCTTTGTTCACCAGGTTGGCGAGCCTGGCCGTGCCCTCCTCCTGGTGGACCTCTTTGCCCGCCTCCGTTCCTTCCTCGCCTTCCAACGCCTGCAGGCGCGTTCGCAACGCCTCAACTTGCGCGGGCGTCAGAATGCCAGGTAGAGGAACGTAACCATCCTGATCGAGTGACCTTTTCTCGTCGCGGGTTAAGGTATGCTCGCGAACGCCGAGCGCGTTCAGAGCGGTCTGAATGTCCATCACCTACCTCCCTCTTTCATAACCCTAGCCCAGCCGCCATGCGTCTGTATCGACCTGTTCGAGCTGTCCGCTGACGGCGGAGCGCACGCCCGCGTCGAGTATCGCCATTACTTCCAGATTGAAATCGAGGTCCAGCGTCTGGTGCAGCGGGTCGCCTGTCTGCAGCCGGTGGATGAACTCCTGCGCTATATCCGACCGGTCGGCCGGCAGAGGGTCGCAGTCATGTAACTCGGTTCGGCCTGCGCCCCTTTCTATCCGCACTTTGGGGGCTTCGCCGGGTTTCTCCTTGTCGATCACCAGAGTGCCTTCCGTCCCGTAGACGATCGGCCCGGGGGAAACGCCGTGATCCAGCGTCGTCCAGGATGCCTCGCACAGTGCCATCGCATGTGGGAAGCGGACGATCATGGCGGCATTGTCTTCGGCGTCGCCCCATTTGCTATTCAGATTGGCGCGCATGCCCATTACGGCCGTGGCAGGCTCGCCCACCAGCCAGCGGGCCACCAGTGAGCCGTAGCAGCAGTAGTCTAGCATCACCCCACCACCGGCGGCGCTTTGATGCCACCAGGTGGCGCCGCGTTCAACGCCTGTCAGTTTGCGCGGGAGATCCTGCCCCCCTTCGTCGCCGCCTGGATGGGAGACGCCCGCTCCCAGTGGACCCAGGTGGCCCCCCCGGAACTTAACTGTCAACACCTGTCCAATTGCGCCGCTGTCGACCAACTCCTTGGCTTTGTGGGAGGCGGGTTGCCAGGCTGTCGGCCAGTTTACGATCAGTTCGATACCGGCAGCGCGTGCCGCGCGTGCCATGCGCAGGCCGTCGTGCAAGGAAGCCGCCATCGGCTTCTCAATCATGACATGCGCGCCCTCCTGCGCGCACGCTTCCACCACTTCGGGGTGCTGCGCATTTTCAGAGCAGCAGATGACGATGTCGAGCTTCTCCTCTGCCAGCATCTCCCGGTAGCCGTCATACGCCTTCTGGACACCAAGATCCTCCAGGGCGTGGCGCAGATTCCAGGCGCGCGTATAGTGGGCCGTGCGTAATTCGGGAACGAGCGGCGGCGTGTCCGCGCAGGCCGCAAGCTCGGCGTAGGGATGGGCGGCGAAACGCTCGACCAGATGGTTGACGTGCATGTGGGCAAAGCCGATGACGCCGATTCGGTAGGTTTTCGACATTTGTGAGTCTCCGGTGGATGGGCTTCAACCTGCGTTCCGATGGATGCGATTGCGCCGCCTCCGCGAAACGAATGCAGCGCAGGAAACATGATGTGCGCCCCGGCCAGACGGCGGCGCATTGCGGAAGGTGCGCGATTGCACTGCGGGCAGGCTTCAGGACAGGCAGCCTCCTGAAGATCAGAAAGTCGTCCTCAACTTCTGGGCAGCGCCAGATTGGGCGGAGCGGTAGGCGGCGTCGAAGATTTCGATGACGTGGCGGGCATGCTCTGCGGTTGAGGTCGTGGGGATGTCCTCACGAATCCAGTCCACCAGCTGCATCACATCTTCGTAGACATGCGCTTCCTCCAGCCCCCGGTGCGCGCCGACAACATGCGGCAACGTGGCGTTGGTGTCAATCTGTTCGTCCAGCTCCCGGCCCGGGTAGTCGAACGGCTCCCCGTTGAGCATGCCCCCGTTGATGACGCCTTCAGTGCCGAAGATGAGGGGCCGGCCCATATTGGGGAGGCCGCCCGCGGCGACACCGTAAACGAAAGCAAACAGATTGTCGCCGAAATCAAGGACCATCAGTGTGTTGTCATCCATATCTGTGGGCAACATCTGGCCGTAGAACTCGCGCTCCTTTACGCGCACGCCGGAAAAGGCCGTAACGCCTTTTGCCGGGCCAAGGATGCCCGTCATGGCGTGGAGACCGTAAACGGTCATGTCGTAGAGCGGGCCCCCGCCGGGCTTGCGGAAGTACCATGCGGGGTTGACGTTGGTCAACGGATCGTCGCCGCCGCGCACACGTTCATTTTCGTGGTAGCGCCCGAATGCGGCGCCGGTGACCGCCCAGGTCAAGGTGCCCAGCGCCCCTTCGTCGATCATCTCCTTGATGCGCTGATGGCGCGGCCGCAGCATTTCGCCAGGACAGGAGACCAGCTTAACGCCTTTGGCCGCGGCCGCGGCGATCAGCTGATCAGCTTCGTCCACGGTCGTCGTCATCGACTTGTTGAAATGCACGTGTAGGCCCGCGTCCACACATTGCATCCCTTGCTCGAAGTGAAAGCCGATGGGAGAGGCGATGGAGACGGCGTCCACGTCGCCTGAGTCGAGTAGCTCCTCCGCGCTGGCATAGAAGTTGGGGACGCCGAATCTGGCGGCGGCGGCCTCGGCCCTCTCCAGGACCGGGTCGCAGACCGCAGTGACGTTTACCCGGTCCTGCACATCATCCATGGTCAGGTGCGGCAAGAGCCCGCGAATAGAAATACTGCCGGTGCCGATGATTCCCAAACGTACTTTGTCAGTCATTGTGATGTTCTCTGAATTGTGTGATCCGGCGGGTTCTGGTGGACGGTAGAGGTGATTGGAGTCGTTGCGGTTTGGCTACTGCCGCCAACTCGTGCGATGACGCCAGCCAACCGCCCGTTTGAGTTTGTCGCAGGAAAGAAGCGACTGATGTCCCTCCAGCTTCGCAGCCAGATGGGAAAGCTCGGGGTTAAAACGGTTCACCAGCTCCCTTGTCGGTTCGAGCGCGGTCGTATCGTCGGCATTGAGGAAATAGACGTCATGAACGGGCAGATCGGGCGCGGCCTCCATCAGGAGGCGGTGGGCGTCCGCGACATCTTCGCTTCCTACCCAACAGTAGAGCCACGGATTCCAGGCTGTAGCGGGCCTGGCCTCGGCAGCCATCTGCTGGCGGCGCTCCTGCGGGGAGACGCCGGCAATGCGGGTCGCATAGGTGCGAATCCCGTAGGCTCGACTGAATGACGCCAGCAGATCTTCAGCCGCACGCTTCGTGAAACTGTAGGAGTCCTCGGGATAGGTGGGATGCGTTTCGTTGATGGGGAGAAAGTCGATCGGGAAGGGCGTGCCGCTGATGCGAAAACCATGCCCCAGGGCGCAGTTGCTGCCGGCCATGACCACGGTCTTCACACCGGCTTCAACAGCCGCCTGCATGAGGTAATATGTGCCGAGGAGGTTGCTCCGCAAAGTGGCGTCAAAGGGCAGGCCCTCCCCGGTCGCCCGCTCCCGCATCGCCGGATGATCAGTCGGCCACGGTTGGGCGCCGATATGCTGAATGGCGTCGACGCCGGCTACCGCCCGCTGGCAGTCCTCCCAATTGGCCAGATCCCCCTGGATCCAAGGGTGAATAGCGAACTCCTCGCCAGGGCGGCTGCGAGACATCAACACGAGTTCATACTCTTTCGCAAGCGAGCGGATAACATAGGCGCCCAGCTTGCCGCTGGCGCCGGTGATCAGCACTCTCATCTTTCTCTTTCCGAAAATGGGTACGGTCGAAAGGATTTTATCATGGCTCAATAGGGCCAACAAGACGATGGGCCGTACTGGCAGAGTCGCGCTCGGCGCAATGACTGCCAGCATCGTGGCACATCGACGTCCCTTTGACGGCAGGAAGCCCATGGATAGCCTGGTGATCAGACGCCCGTTGCGAGGGAGTGGACGGGCGCCTGGTTGCCGACGGCTCTTTTGGGCCTGTCAGGACAGCCCCATTTTTGTCAGATTGCGGTAGCTGGTGGCCAGACTCTCGAAGGGGTCCCCAGGGCAGATGTCCTGTTCCACCGCGTACCACTCAACATTCGCTTCCCGGCACGCGTCGAGGATTCCGGGCCAGTTCAGATTGCCTTCGCCCACTTCCATCATCAGGTGATCGCGCCAGCCTTTCATCGCCACGTCCTTGAGATGAATGACAGGCAAGCGGTCTTTGAGCCGCAAAATCCAGTCGCGCACGTCGCCCCCGCCGAACTGGATCCAATAGGTGTCCAGCTCCGCCTTAACATAGCGGGGATCGGTCTCTTCAAAGAGAATCTCAAGGCCGCACTTGTCGCCGTAGCGAATGAATTCGAAACTGTGATTATGGTAGCTGAAAGTCAACCCGGCTTCGTGCAGCGTGCGCCCAACCTCCGTTGCCTGGGGGATGAACTGTCTGAGGCCCTCTTCTCCCGCCTCGATAAAGTGGAAAGGCATGCTGCCCACGGCCACATGCTTGCATTCCCAGAGATTATGTTCATCGATGACGGCGCCGATGTCCTCTTGCAGTCGTGGCCAGGGAATGTGTGTAATCACGATGCGAATATTGTGATCATCACAGATCTTCTTGACTTCAGCTGGAGGGATGGGTCCGGTAGCCGAGACTTGGACCGCGGTGTAACCGATGGCGCTGATCTTGGCAATTGTTTCGGCGAAATCTTCAGCAGTTTTGGTAAAGTCCCGCACTGTGAAAAGTTGTGCGGCAAGCACGTTCTGGCTCATTGGTGGTCTCCTCAGGTGAATACGCGGTGTGAAAGCTGTATTGTTTCAAGCAACAAGTAAACAATGGAATGGCGCAGACGTGCAAGTTGGCGGGGCATTGCCGTTACGCCGCTTTGCTGACGGAGCCAAGGCACTATGGTACAATTTTGTGCATATTTAATTGAATCCGCTTGCAGGATCAGAAGGAAAAATGGACCGCAAACCAAAATGCGCCAGGATATGACAGACAGGGCAGTCGAAGAAACGCTCGCCGCGCTGCGTCATCGGAGGATGGTCTTGCCTGCGGCGCTCTTTCTGGCCGGGCACCGTCCGATGGCCTTTATAATCGGGCAGATGCTCCTTGTTTTGCAGCCGCTGGCCGCGCTCCTCGGCGGGACCGAAATCGGCGCCTGGGGGCGGCTTCTGTCCCATCCGGCCGGGCCCGCCGCGCTCGGAGACAGGCTGGCCGAACTCATGGACGAGGAGAAGCATACAGGTCCGGAACGGAGGTCTGAATCGTGACCTACGACGCGGACCCGGCGCAGCTGGCAGACGCCTGGCGACGGATGACCGACACGGCCAACGAGATTGGGGAAACGCCTGTGTTTGCCCTGGGCCTCGGTTCCTTCTATCGAAGCGGCTTGCTGAACTTGCTTGCGCTAGACCGCATGGCCCGCCAAAACCTGGGCTTGCGGCACCCAGTAGTCGTTGCCGGCGGCGAAAGCTGGCTCTGGCTGTGCGCGATGTTCGTTTGGCGGCCCTCCGCAGGCGAGAAAGGCTTTTCCGCCGGCGCCGTCACCAACTCTGAGGGGTGGCAGGGCCAGACCCTCGTCTTCGACAATGCCGAACGTACGGTCCTGTACGCTGGCGCCGACAGCGCTCTCTATGCCGCCGCTTTGAACCTGGCGGAACAACCCAGAGACCGAGCCGCGGCGCCGGCGGGCCTGGATTGGTCTCGAATCCCGTCTTCATCGCCCGGTGTCGAGGGGGCCGAGTTCGAGGTGTTGCCGGCAGCCGTCGCGCCCGATCCTGTACCGGAGCATTTGCCCCCGCTGCCAAACTCGTGGATACAAAGAGGAGAGCGCTGGGCAAGCATCGCGCTCGCCCTGGGTCTCCTACTCGCTGCATTCTTTGGATAACCGACGGTGTTTTCTTCTCGATCGAACTGGCAGAATCGAATCGGTCTTCTTGTCGCCGCGGCGTGCGCGTTGCTGGTTATCTCGGTTCGATTCGGCCTGGCGTTCGCGCCGCCCGCGGCTGCGGCTACGCTCTATGGCTGGGCGCTTCTGTTGGGTGGTTTCGCTCTCCTGCTGGGCATAGCCAACGCAATTTGGCACCACTTTGTCAGGGTCCAGCGCGGCCAGCGGGAGTGGGGATTCAGTCTCCTTCTCCTGATCGTATTCGCTCTTGTCTTCGGCGCTGGTGTATCCTCGCCAGGAGGCTCAGCTGCCCCGCTGGCTGAGTGGGTCTTCGACGCAGTGATCGCCCCTGGGCAGGCAACCCTCTACGCCCTGACCGGCTTCTTTCTTCTGGGCGCAGCCTACCGCTTTCTGCGATTTAACAGGCCCGGCGGGCTGTGGATCCTGGCCGGCGCCCTGCTGATGCTTCTGGTGCAGACGCCATTCTTCTATCGGCTCGTGCCCGCGGCGCTGGTCGGGCTGCTCGACTGGCTTCTCAACTGGCCGGTGATGGCCGCGATGCGGGGTGTGCTCCTCGGCGGCGCGCTGGGGGTCCTGTTCATCAGCCTCCGTTTAATCATGAGCGGCGCGAAATAGTCGCCTGCCGCTGTGCCCACAGCGGGGCAGGAGAAGGCGGCCGGGAAGTCAGGGCCGGGAGCTGAATTGAGCATTCCCGAATACCTGCGGTTTGCGAATGGGCCAGAGCGAAGCAAGCGCTGACGGACGGCTGCGGCTGCGAAGATATGCGGCCGCCAGAGATGTTCTCGCGTAGAAATCTGATTTGGAGAAGGCCGCGCCGATGGCGACGTCCGACTGCCCGCACTGTGGATATAGCAACCCGTTTGACGCCGCGTTCTGCGGCCATTGCGGAACGGCCCTTGCGCGCCGTCAACCTCCGGAAGAGCCTGATGACCTACCAGCGGACAGGTCGAGTGTATCGGCGGAAGACAAGGTGGATAAACCGCCCGGCCCAGAGGAAGAGAAGCGGGCCGTAAGCCCGCCAAACCGGCCGCGGGAGCCAATCAATGCACGTACGTGGCCCCAGGATGTAGGAGAAGAGGACGCCCAGGAGGCTGAGAAGCCCCAAGCAGCAGGTGTGCAGGAAACCGAGGCCGACAACGACGAGCCGGAACCCCTGCTGGGCGGCCTGACGGGCCTGCTCGACCTTGCCGATACACAGGCATTTACGCCCGCCTCCGCCGCGAATCCAGACCCGGTGTCCAACCGGCCGCCGACGCTGTCCGGCGACCTGACGCTCGACGAAGAGGAGCGAAGGCAGCTGCGGCAGCTCTTCACCGAGGAGCTGCCGCAGGAGGCCGCCGGCCGACTGGAGGAGCCGCCCGAAGACCGCGCCCAAACAGAGGGGATAAGCCGCCTGCCAAGGCGGCCCTGGCTCGAAGCAGTCCTATTCATCGGGCTGGTCGGCGCGCTGCTTTGGGGCGCGGAGCCAACCCGCCGCGGACCAGGCCAGCACGCCCTGCCAGGCCTGGAACTGGCCCACCAGCAACTCGAGTCGCTTGCCCCGAACAGTCTCGTCCTGGTGAACTGGGCTTACGACCCTGCAACGGCGGGTGAAATGGATTTCGTCGCGCAGCCTGTGGTCGAGCATCTCCTGCGCAAGGAGGCGAAGCTGATCGTGATTAGCCAGCTACCGGGCGGGCCGGCCGCGGCGAGGCGGGTCATCGCCCGGGCAGAAGATACCCTGCGCAGGCCGTCGCGCGCCCAGATTTCCGCCAACCAGGCAATTGAGGGAGGCTTTCTTCCCGGCGGCGCCGCCTCCCTGCCGCTCTTGGGCGCGGCGCCGGCCCAGGCCCTGCCGGTCGATCCCCGCTGGGTTGGCCTCCGCGACCGTTTCGACATTGCCGGGCTGGCCGACTCAGGACCCGCGCTATCCCTGGTCGTTGCGGCCGCGTCAGAGGATGTGCGCCGCTGGCTGGAGCAGGTTCAGCCATATCACGGAGCCCCTGTCGTGGCGGTAACGAGCGCGGTGGCCGACCCTTCCTTGCGCCCCTACTTGGACAGCGGGCAACTGGCCGGCCTCGTGAGCGGCTGGGACGGCGGCGGCGCCTACATTCAGCGTTCTGAACGGACCCGAAGCGTTGCGGAACAGGCCCGGTCGTCGCGGCTGCGCGGCGGCCTCAATTGGGGAATCGGCATTCTGATCGCCGCCATCCTGCTCGGCAACCTGGTCGGCCTGACTGAACGGAGGATGCCGTGAATCCGTTCAGCAGCGGCCTGCCCGGTCTTATGCAGGATGCCGGACTGGTTCTCGGCCTCGTCATTTCACTGGCGATCGGCAGCTATTTGATCCGTGATAATTTCCTTGCCCGTTTGGGCCAGTATATTCTGGTCGGGGCGGGCCTGGGGTATACGGCCGTTCTCGTCTGGGGCAATGTTCTCTGGCCCAGGCTTTTCGCGCCCCTTCTGGCGGACCCGATGGTATGGCTCTCGGTACCGGAGTCGGCGCTGCTGCATCGTTGGTTGCCGCTTATCCTGGGTCTCCTGATGTGGGGCGGCGGGGCAGAGCTTCTCCGCCAGCCTCCAAGCGGTCTTGGCGGCCGGTACATCCTGCGCATTCTGGCCGCGGTTCCTGCCGCGATCCTGATTGGCGTCGGGCTGGGTGTCGGGGTAAGCGGCGCTGTGCAGGGAACGCTTTTGCCCCAACTGACCGCCGCCGCGCTGCCTCCGCAGGCAGAGGTTTCAACAGCTGGCGGTGGGCTGCCTGCGGCGGCACAGGCGACTTGGTTGGTCAGATTGATTACCCTGGTGATTACTGGGGGCGTTCTGATACATTTGCAGTTTGGCCGCGAAGTCGGCGGAAGCCGTGATGCCCCCGCGCTGCAGCCCTCATCTGACATACCTACATCGGAAGTCTCCGGCCAGGGCCGAGCCCCTCGCTACCGGATGCTTCTCTATTCCCCGCTTCGTGTTTGGGAAGGCATTGGCCGCCGTGCTCTGTGGCTCGCGGCGGGCATCCTGTTCGCACGCCTGGCGTTGGCCCGCTTCTCGCTGGCGCTGGCGCGCCTGGACTACTTTCTCTTCGAGGTACCTCGCAGCGAACTCTGGCAGCTCATCTGGGCGGCTGTGCGAGGAGCGGGCTCGTGACCCGGTTGCACGGTCAGCCGCGGCCACTCCAGGCGCCGGCAAGCCACTCGCCTCGCCTGGCCGATTTCGCGCCGCAGACCATTCTGGCGCTGGCCGCCGAGCCGCAACGCGCCGTCGCCGTCCTGATTGAGCCCGTGGAAGGGATTTACCGCATGGTAGCCTGGCAGACCGTAGAGCTCTCTGAGCAGGCCGGCCCGGAAAGATGCGCCGACGCACTGGTCCAGGCAGTCAACCGGCTGGAAAGTCAGTTCAGCATCACGCTCTGGGATAGGCAAAAGGACAGGCCCTACGCAAACGCATCCAGCCCTGCTGCAGGGGAAGGGGTTGGTCAGACGGTCGTGGTCGCTGATCTGCAGCCTCCTTTGCGGGTGTGGCTGACCGGGCTTTCCGGAGGCGGCAGCCTCGCCGCCGCCGAGGCTGCGCTTGCCGGGGCGCTGTGCAATCCCGTCGCTACCTATCTGCCCAGCCCCTATCACAGCGCGAACGCGCTGGCAAAGGAACTGCGGCTCCTGCGCCCGGAGGTCATCCTGGTCGTCGGGGGTTACGAACAGATCGGCTGGCGCATTCAGGAACAGGTGCTGGCGCTGAGCCGCCGCGTCATCGAGGCCGCGTCCCTGTTGTCAGCTGAAGACAGGCCGCTGTTCTGCTATGCAGGCAATCGCGCCTCGGCCGAACCGGTGCTGGCTCATTGGCGGCAGCTCTCCGGTGGAAGCGCTGCGCTGGCCGCGGACAACGTGCTGGCTGCTCCCGGAAACGGAGGCGCAGCCTCGTTGCACAGTGTGTTGGCGCAGCTGCACTGGCAGAAATCCGTAGACCTGCCGGCGATGCGGAGGCTGGCAGAGTGGCTCGACCCTCCCTTGACCCTGTCCAGTACGCAGTGGGCCTTTGCCCAGGGGGTCCGCCTTTGGATGCGGCGGCAACGACTGCCGGAGCTGCACGGGTTGTATGCTGGCGGGGATCGATGGCTGCACGTCTGGGCGCAAGAGGCGTCGGAGCAGGGAGGCGGCAGCCTGTGCATCAGTTGTGTGCGGCCCGGCGAACGCCCCAATGCCTTATCGGAGTGGCCCGCCATCCGCCTGGTGAGCGGCAAGTGGCCGCCGGGCTGGCCGCGCCCGTCCCGGCCGGCCAAAGCCCCAGGTTCCTCACGCGCGTCGACGATGCCCCCCTATTGGTGGGACCCATTGGGGCTTGTGCCTGTTGTGGCCGGAATCGGCCAGTCCGCGCCGGAAGCGGCGTTGCAGGTGTTGGCGGCAGATATACTTGAAGAGAACAATCAGGAGTTTCCCGCTGCTTGACGCAGCGAATCGGTTTGTTGAAAATGTAGAGGCCCGTTCTCGTTGTATCTTCCTGACCAGGAATGGGTGTCAACTGGAGGTCCTATGTTGGCGACGTTGCATCAATCGGATGGAAGCTCGGTGAGACAGAACGACGTCGGTCCACTCATCCAATTGCTCAGGGGCTCTCACTGCGTAGAGGTTACCGGGTTCAGCAACGTGGGCAAGTCCTCCCTGATGCGGGTCCTTTCCCGTGCGGATGTCTGGTTGCAGCAGCTGGGAGAGGAGGGCAGCGCGTATCTGCCTGTGTATATCGACTGCAACCGCATGTTGGAGATGACCGAGCAGGGCTTCTATGAGCTCGTGCTGCGTTGCTTGCAGGAGAGTGGCCCGGTTTTGGCGGGAAACCAGGCCTTGCAGAGCGCATACGAGGGCCTGGTTGCCCCGGCAAACGTTTTTCAGGTGCCTTTGAGCTTCAGCAACGGGTTAACCGCCGCGCTGCAAGAGACCGAGCACAATTTGATCCTGCTCTTCGACGAGTTCGACGAACCTTTTCAGCGGATCGACACGCGGGTCTTCCTCAATTTGCGCGCCAAGAAGGACCGCCATGGCAGCCGGCTCGTCTTTGTGACCGCAACTGTCAGGCCGCTTGCGGCGCTGCGGCCCGGCGACCACAGCGGCGAATTCGGCGAACTCTTCACCCATCATCCCTGGCATCTTGCCCCCCTACCCCGCCATGACGTGGAACGCTATTTGCGTGTTCTCGCCGCTTCAGGCGGTACCGTCCCGCACGCCGAGGATATCGACTTCGTTTACCAGTGGACCGGCGGCCATCCCGGATATCTGGCGGGCGTCAGACGAATAATGGACCAGGCAGCCGCGGCGGCGGGGCGCCAGGTCGGGAGCGGGCAGGAGCGGTTTGTCTTTCACCGCGGCCTGATAGAACAGTTCCGCCAGGACTCGACTCTAAAGATTGAGGGGGAGAAGATCTGGAATAGCTGCTCAACCGTCCAGCAAGAGAATCTGCGTATTCTCTTCACCGGACTTGAACCGGATTCCGCCATCGTGTCCCAACTGTTGAAACATCACATCCTTGTTCAGGAACGGGAAGAGTTGCGCCTTTTCTGCCGCCTCTTCGCAGAATATGTTTCGGCGCATCAGGCGAAGGCGTTCACTGATCAAGGAATCTCGGTGGACGGGGTGAGCGGGGACGTAACGATTGGCGGCCGTCAGATCAGCCTTACCGCGCTGGAATACCGGCTTGTTAGCCTGCTATACGAAAACAGAAACAGAATTGTGGACAAGTATGAAATCGTCGATGGTGTTTGGGGGGACGAGCATCTGCTGGAGGTTGACGATGCCCGCATTGAGAAACTGATCAGCCGGTTGCGCCACAAAGTGGAGCCGGAACCCGCCAATCCGGTTTACATTGTCACCGCGCGGGGCCGCGGGTACCGCTTGGTAACGGAATGACCGGGCCCTTTCCGACGCCTTTCGGTAAACGAACAGGGGACCTACCTGCACGCGGCGGAAGTCGCCAGCAACGCATGAATTTTGTCGGTTCAGTCCTTCGGTCTATACTATGAGCAGTTCGTCGATCGCGGCCCTGGCAGGGGCCGTGGGGCATTTGCTTTCAAAGCGATGGGAAACAGGTCGCATCCAGGAATTCAAGGTAGGACAGCGCTATGGCCGAAACGCTTCAGGCAGACGAAACCCGGGAATCGCTGAAATTCAAAGGCCGGCCAAAGTCGATGGTCTCGGCGGCCGCTTTGTTGATTGCCGGAACGCTAACCTTCACCATGGGAATCGACCGCCTCTTCTTTGTGGAGGCCATCGCGTGGACGTTTCTGATCTGGGGGGCGCTGCTCCTCTATGGCCATGTCATCGATCTGGGAACAGTCTACGAAGTGTCCGACGACGGACTGGTGATCAACAGTCCGCTGCGATTCTGGGCGCTTAACCGCAAGTGGGATTGGGGGCACATAACCCGCCTGGACGTGATCGTGCGCAGAACAGAGGCGAGCGAGGGTGACGCAGATCTGCATGTTCACTACACACCCGAAGACTCGACCGTCCTGTTTCGTGAGGACCTTCCCTACATTTCCGGCCTGGCCGAAGAGATCGCCAACCGGGCAGGTTTGTCGCCGGCGCGAGGTCAGGCGATGCAGAGTTTCGATTCATTGCCCCAGGACGAAAAGGGAGCCTATACCTGGAGCTAGCTCTCCCCGTTCTCTTCTCGCGCCCGGCGCCGGCGCCCCTTCTTCGGTTCCCCTAAGACGCCCTTTCAGCGGCAATATCCATCAGATAGACCTGCCGACCGTTCCCTCCGTGGGCTGAATCGACCGTGATCAGCGACCCATCGGCGTTAGACCGCGGATGCAGGTCGCACCGCCACTCTCCGGCGTACTCCGGAAACGCCGCAAATTCTCCCAGCTCGCAGCGCTGGCCGCTCTCCACGTTGTACAGATACAGCTCCTGAACCCTGCCCCCAGCTTTGGCGACCGGGTAGGTGTCATTCAGGATCCAGTTCCTGTCGGCAAGATAGGTGCAGTGACCGTTCAGTTTCATCACGCCCTTGCCGATCACCTCGACCTCCTGCGTCCTGTCCCGGTACAGATAAAACGCGTCTCCGTGTGAAGGATGCCTGGCCCAGGCAAGAATCGTTTCAGGATCGCGCCAGATGAAGTGGGATGTATGACCGTACTGGTCTACCGCGTAGACTTCGGACCCGTCCTTGGCGGCAGTCATCATGCGCGTTTGGAATCCTGCGTCGCCAAAGCGCCAACGGTGCAAAAAGATAAAGCGCGAGCCGTCGGTATTGAAGAGCAAGTGGTTAAAATAGTGCTTTGCGCCGCTGATGTCCATGTGGGGATAGGGGATGGCGGCCACCTGGGCGATGGAGACGATGTGGGATGCCTGGCCGGTCCTCAGGTCAACGGTATAGATGCCGGAACTGTCCGGCGCCAGCTGATCGAAATTGGGGTCGGAGATGCCGGCGTAGCCGTATCCGGGCCGCATGTGGTTGATCCGGCGAAAGTCGGCGCCGATGGCAGTGCGGCCGTCGGGCGAAAGCGTATAGACGGGATAGCCGATGGTGCGCTTATTCCCGGTATGAACATCCAGGATGTGGCAGACGAAGTGATCCCCTTCTCGATCGTTCCATATGATTTCGCTTTCGGAGCCGGGCACCCACTGGAGCATGCATCCCTGCTGCCAGCACCAGGCAGAAGTCGTTCCCAGCTCAATCCAGCGGTCGCCGTCGGCCAGGTCGATCATCCCGATCCCGATCACGTCCTCTGCATTGGGCGAACGGTGTTCGAAGTCGACCTCCATCGCCAGCGCGTAGCGGCTGGAAGGGTCGAACTGCAGTTTGTCGTAGTAGCCGAACCAGTGATGCTTCGGCCCGGTCGTGATTGGGCGCACGCTCATCAGGTATGTCTCCTGGTCTATGTCTGGGAAGTCAGGCCAGCGGTCGAATGGGCCTAGCCGCTGGCTGCCCCTGCGAGGTCCAGCTCGTCCGCCAGATGGCAGGCGACATAGCGTCCTTCGGCAACGCCTTGTAGCTCAGGCGTCTCCTGGCGGCAGCGGTCCTGAGCGTAGCGGCATCGAGGATGAAAGTAACAGCCGGACGGCGGGTTGGAAGGGTCGGCCACTTCTCCCTCGAGGACGATGCGTTCCCGGTGGCTTTGCGCAGGCCCGGCGACATGCACGGCGGAGAGCAAGGCCTCAGTGTATGGATGCAGAGGCTTCCGATAGAGGTCATCGGCGTCGGCCAGCTCGACCAGCTTGCCCACATACATCACCGCCACGCGATCGCTGATGTGCTTGACAACGCCCAGATCGTGGGCGATGAACAGGTAAGTCAGATCGAGTTCGCGCTGCAGAAATTTGAGCAGGTTGAGGATCTGCGCCTGCACCGAAACGTCAAGCGCCGAGACCGGTTCATCCGCGATGACCAGAGTGGGGTTGAGTATGAGGGCGCGGGCGATGCCGATGCGTTGACGCTGTCCGCCGCTGAACGCATGGGGATAGCGGGTAATGTACTCCGGCCTGAGTCCGACCAGGCGCAGCATCTCAACCACACGGTCCTCCAGTTCGGCCCCCCGGCTCATCCCGTTCAGGCGCAAGGGCTCCCCAATGATGTCCAGGAGTGTTTTGCGGGGGTTCAGGGAGGTATAGGGGTCCTGAAAAATCATCTGCAGGTGGGAGCGGACAGGCCTGAGGGAGGCGTTGTCGAGCGTGGCCAGGTCATAGTCCTCACCCTCTTCGCCGTGGGGACGGAACTGAATGCTTCCCGCCGTTGGCTCGTAGAGACGCATAATGAGACGGCCCACGGTCGTCTTGCCGCAGCCGCTTTCGCCGACCAGACCCAGTGTTTCACCCTTTTTCAGCGCAAAGTCTACTCCGTCAACAGCCTTAATGTGGCTTACGACTTTGGAGAACAACCCGGCTGTGAGGGGAAAGTGTTTTTTGAGTCCATTGACTTCAAGCAATGGGGAGCTGTTATCAGCGTTGCTATGAATGGCTGGAATCCTCTGCGACTTGGGGTCTTTCCTGGCGAGCGTGTTCGGTATACAGGAGACAGCGCACTTCGCGGTTGTCTTCCAGGGTGATTGGCTCAGGCACGATTTCGTCGCAAACGCCTTCGATGAATTTGGCGCAACGGGTATGGAACGGGCAGCCGCTGAGCGTGCTGTATGGGTCGGGTACGACGCCGCGGATGGTCTGCAGCCACTCCCGCTCTTGGTCCATGCGCGGCAGCGATTCAAGCAGTGCGATGGTATAAGGATGCTTGGGGTCGCGGAAGATATCGGCGGCCGCGCCCTGTTCGACTACCTTGCCCAGGTACATAACGGCAACTTCGTCAGCCATGTCGGCGACAACGCCGAGATCGTGCGTGATAAACATGATGGCCATGTCCAGATCGGCCTGCAGCCCTTGCATCAGCTCGAGAATCTGGGCTTCGGTGGTCACGTCCAGCGCGGTGGTCGGTTCGTCCGCGATGAGGAGGCTGGGATGGCAGGAGAGAGCCATGGCTATCATCACGCGTTGACACATGCCGCCGCTGAGCTGGTGGGCAAAGGCGTCCAATCGTTGCTCCGCCAGTGGAATATGCACCTGCCGCAGCATGTCAACGGCGATCTCCTCCGCTTCTGCGCGAGAAACATCCTGATGCAGCAGGATATTTTCGGTGATTTGGTCGCCGATTCTGTGTACAGGGCTGAGCGAGGCGCGCGGCTCCTGAAAGATCATCGCGATCTCGCCGCCGCGGATGGCGCGCATTTCAGTGCCGGTTGCAGGAAGCTGCAGCAGATCTATGGAAGCGCTCTGTCCGTTTTGCTCGGGCCGAGAGTAGAGAATCTCGCCGTCCACGGTGTGCCCTGGCGGCCGGACCATGCGCATGATCGAGCGGGCGGTGACGCTCTTGCCGCAGCCGCTCTCTCCCACGACGCCCAGCACCTGCCCGCGCCGAATTGAAAAGGTGGTGCTGTCCACAGCCTTGGCAACCCCTTCGGCCATGAAAAAATGTGTCTGCAGGTTTCTGACTTCAAGCAGCGTGTCCATAGGTTTAGACAAGTCGACTGTTCACCCGCAAAATGAGGCGATTGAATCTGAAATAGGGACAGACCCGGCTACATGTCGGCATAGGGGTCAGCCGCGTCACGCAGGCCGTCACCTATGAAGTTAAGCGCCAGCACTGTCACGACAACGAACATAGCCGGCCACAGAATCCACGGGTGGATAGCGATCTCCACGACCTGCTGGGCGTCTTTCAGCATCACCCCCCAACTTACAGTCGGCGATACCAGTCCCAGCCCCAGAAAGCTCAGCGCGGTTTCGCCGATAATCATCCCGGGAATGGCGAGTGTAATATCCACCAGCACGTAACTCATGAAGGAGGGAACGAGGTGCTGCCAAATCAGGTACCACTGGTTTGCGCCGGCCGATTGGGCAGCCAGAACAAAGTCCTCATTGCGCAGAGAAAGGAACTTGCCCCGCACAACGCGCGCCAGAGTCGTCCAGGCGAGCAACGAAAGGATGATAGTGATGCCAAAATAGACTCGAAGCTGCGGCCAGTCTGCCGGCATGGCCGCGGCCAGTCCCATCCAGAGCGGGATTGTCGGGATGGAGCGGATAAACTCGATCAGTCTCTGAATCAGGTTGTCCACCAGTCCGCCGTAAAGTCCTGAAAGGCCTCCCAGCACCAGACCGATGACCAGGGCAATTGAAACGCCGACCAGACCGATGGTTAAGGAGATGCGGGCGCCGTACAGCGCGCGACCGAAGATATCACGTCCAAACTTGTCGCCGCCCATAAGAAAGACCGGACCTATCTCCTCAGCGTTCTCAACGCCGTAAAGATGCCAGTCCATCCTGAAGAGGCCCCAGAGCTTGTAAGGGTCACCCTTTACAAAGAACTGGATGGGATATTGCTGGGTGCGGTCTTCGACAAAGTCGCGGGTAAAGGTCTCTCTGTTTGTTTCAATCGTGACCGCGTAGACGAATGGACGGCGCCAGCTTCCGTCGTCTGCTCGAATATGAATGTCTCTGGGCGGAAGATAGAGATGCTTGTTGAAGCGATGCGTCTTGTCGTAGGGCGAAATGATCGGCGCGAACAGCGCGGAGAGGTACAGAAGGGCAAGGAACCACAACGAAAAGACAGCCATTTTGTTGCGCCGGAAGCGAAGCAACATCAACTGACGCGGCGTAAGGAACTGAGTTCGGGATTCGGCGAGAGTTCCTTCAGCTTCGAGGAGGTCGGAGAGGCTGCCCCTCTCGTAGGGCGATGCGGTCGCGTCGGGCGCGGCCGGCGCACGTGGATTGGCTGCGCTGGTCATGTTGTTCCCCGCTCCCCGTAGCGAATCCGCGGATCGACCCATGCCAGGAGAATGTCTGAGATCAGGGTCCCGATCAAGGTCAGAGTGCTCAAAATCATGATCATGCTGGCGGCAAGGTAGAGGTCCTGAGACATTAAGGCGCGCCAGAGCAGAGGCCCGGTCGTGGGTAGATTCAAAACGAGGGCAACGAGAACGGTGCCGGAGACGATCTCGGGAAGCCGCCAGCCGATGGTGCTCAGAATTGGGTTCAAGGCCACGCGCACGGGGTACTTCATTGTGAGTTGACCTTCGCGCAGGCCTTTGGACCGCGCGGTTTCCACGTAAGGGCGGCCCAGTTCATCCAGTGTTGTGGCCCGCATCACGCGGATCGTGCCGGCGGTGCCGGCGGTCCCGACTATCACGACTGGCAGCCACATGTGCTTGAGCATATCCCAGACCCTGGCTACGCTCCAGTCGGCGTCCAGATATTCGGTGGAAAAGAGGCCGCCGGCGCTGGCGCCAAAGAATTTGATGCCGATGTACATGAAAATTAGCGCGAGGAGGAAATTAGGGGTCGCCAGTCCGATGAAGCCGATGAAGGTAAAGACGTAGTCGGCGAGGCTGTATTGGCGCACCGCAGAGTAGATGCCGATGGGGATGGCCATGGCGTAGACAAAGAGGAGCGTGAAAAAGGACATGATCATCGTCAGCATCAGGCGCTCGCCGATCAGCCGGTTGACGGGACGGTCCCAGTAGAAGGACAGACCCATATCCCCCTGGACAAAGTTGGTGATCCATTTGATGTACTGGACGTAACCTGGCTGATTGAGACCGTAGTGCTCTTCGAGGGCCGCGATCTCCTCCTCGCTGAGCTCCTCGCCGGCCGCGGCAAGGTTGGCCACGTAGGTCGTGACGTAATCACCCGGCGGAAGCTGGATGATTGTGAAACTGACGATGGATATCAGGATCAGGGTCGGGATAAGCTGCAAAACCCGCCGCAGGATGTACTCTCGCATGGCTCCTGTTCACCGCGCTGAAGAACGGCTGTGGATGGCGGCAAAGGCCGGCCGCCACCCACAGCTCACTACTTCCTAGCCCTGCTTGTAGAAGAACTGCTCCGGATGGACGGGCACGGCGCGAATAACCGAGAAACCCCATACACCGTCATCTGGGAAATTGGTCAGGTTCTTCTTCATCACAACCGGTTTGGGGATGCCGACCGTTCCGAAACCGGGCAGGTAATCGTAGAACCACTCCCACAGCTCGCGGGCGATGGCGACATGCTCCTCCTCGGTGACGGCGTCGATCATCTCCTGCCAGCGGTTGTAAACCCAGGCGACTTCGTCCGGCGGTTCGACGGCGATCTCGTTCTCCGGGTCGCCATCCAGCCAAATGTCATAGCCTTTGCCCCACGGCACGTTGCAATGCCCGGGATGGTTCAGCCGCGAGCACCACACCCAGGTGATGTCTGAGATGTCGCCCTCCCAACCGGACATGCCCATGTCGTTGGCGGCAACCAGCTCGTTCAGATGTGACCGGTTGATCGGCCGGATGGACGGGTCCAGACCAACGGCGCGCCATTGCTCCACGACCAGTTCGAATACGTCCTGAACGTCGGCCTGCTCGGTGTCCAGCTGAATGATCCAGCTGACGCGAGAGCCGTCGGGGAAAAGTCTGAATCCGTCGGAGTCGGTTTCGGAGTAACCGGCCTGATCGAGCAACTCCATCGCCATATCCGGGTCGAACTGGGCCCAGTTCGATTCGTCGCCCTCCTGGTAGTACTTGGAGCCGGGCCACGCCGCCCACTGGCGGGGTTCACCCAAGCCGAAGTAGACCACATCGTTGATCTCTTCGCGGTTGATCGCCACCGACATGGCGTGGCGAACGTCCTTGTTGTTGAAGAACGCCCGCACCTGTGGGTCCTTGTGCGTATGGTTGGGTACGATGATGGTGCGGCCGGGAAAGGTCGACTTCCACATCTTAATCTTCAGGTCCGCGGACTCCAGGTTCGCCTGGTACAACTCCATATTGGCCAGGTCTGCCTGGCGGCCGGAAAACTCCAGTTCGCCTGCGATCAGCTTGGCATTGGCGACTTCGCGATTGTCGATGACGAAGACGATTGTGTTGTCGATGTAGGGCAGCTGGTTGCCGGCCGTGTCCACCTTCCAGTAATAGGGGTTGCGTTCGTAGGTGTGATGATCGGGGGCATCGTCGACGCGGATGAAGGCGGTCATGCCGGGAAGGCCAACCTGCGCGGGAATGGTCGATCCCACGCGGCCTTTGTCGCGCAGAAGCTGATGCCACTCTTCGAATCCGGCTTCTTCCGTCATGGCCGCGATTTCGTCGGCATCACCGTGGTCAGGATGGAACTGCTTCAGGTAATGGGCCGGCTGCCAGAGGCCGCCCTGCGACCCGGCGTAGAAGGTCTGCTGCAGGACGATCAGAGGGTAGGGTTTGGTGAAGGAGAGCTTGATGGTATAGTCGTCGATCTTTTCCATCTCGAGCGGGTCGGCGGCAGAAGATGCGCCGGCCTTCCATGCGCTTGGCGGGCCGCCGGGCGCGTATTCTTCGTTGAGCCAAAGTTCATGCCACGAAAACATGAAGTCGTCAGCGCTGAAGGGCGCGCCGTCCGACCATTTGAGGCCCTGACGCAGATGCAGAATCTGTTCGGTCGCGTCATCGTTGAACTCCCAACTCTCCGCCAAGCCGCTGGTGATGGAGGAGAAGTCAGGCGCGATGCGCAGGATCAGCTCGGTACCCATAACAGCCTGGGGATCGCCGAAAAGCGCGTTGGGATTGCCGATGGCGACACGAGTGGTGCCGCCGTACTGGCCGATCTCGTCGAGCGGTTCGATGACGACGGGGTCGGCGGGCAACCGCTCGTCAACGGGTGGCAACTCGCCGGCGGCAACCCGCTCCGCCAGCAGCGGCGACTCGTTGTACTTGGATGGCGGCCCGGAATCGGCGGCGGGCGCTTCGGCGGCGGGCGCTTCCTCTGCAGCTTGAGGTTCGTCGCCGCCAGGTGCGCCGCACGCGGCGGCAACTGCGGCTGCGGCCGTGAGACCGCTCATACGCAAGAAAGTTCTACGATCCATTCCGTCCTTCATGATGGTACATTCCTTTCATTTCTGATTGATTACATCAGTCTTCTTCGCATTGGACTCGTCACAAGGGCTGGGTACTTCAGGGAGGGCCAGCGCGTTCGTTCCAAGAGCGCTTTGATGTCAGCTGCCAAGTCCGGCAGCGTGCAGCGTTTCAGCGTCTGGAAGTACAACCTACGCGCCGATTTCGACCGTGGTATTCAAAACAGTCAACATAACCCATTCCATCATGCCCCGCCAGTATTCGTATCGCTCTTCGGTTGAGCCTTGGACGACGACGGAATACAGGTACTGCTCTGCGCAGAAGAGACGAGCCCGGCGCCGGCGCGTGATCCCGTCCTGCAGGAACGTGCATACCCACTCCTGGCACCAGTCGCCGACATCCTCGACGACGCCAAGCTTTTCAACTTCGCACTCGTCAAGCTGCTTCAGCCCCTCCTCGATACCCTCCTTCAGAATTGAGGCTTCTTCCTTCGCCAGCGGCTGGCCCATGTCCTGCACCGTGACTGAGATGAAAGTGGCTTCGTCGGAAGGATCGGGATAGAGGCTCACCGCGGGGTGGGGCGTGTCGGTCTCCTGCAGCTGCCACTCGGGGGGATACCAGAAGGAGGGACGGCCAGCCGCGTGCTTGTACGACTTTACGGATGTAAATCGCGGCCTGGCTGAATTCTTTGTCGTTGTCATTGGGTCTTTCGATTTCGATTGGTTGGGCGGCGACACGCTGACTCTTTTGGGAAGCAGCGTTAACCGTTGTCGGACGGCGCAACAGTCATTTATGGAAAAACTCCTGCTGTTGCGCCGTCCTCCTGGCACTCATCGTTTCGGTCTGAATCGAACGGAAGCGCTGCCGCTTCTTCCGGACACCTTTTGGCAGCAAACTCTACATGTGATTCTCAGGATCTTCCCAGAAGAGCAGCTGCGGATTCAGGAAGTGCTCATCTTCCAGGCCGTCGTTGACCGGCTGGCCCGAAATGTAGTTGTGCATCTGATTCTTCATGATGATCAGAGCAGGCGACTGTCCCAGGTAGCCGACGATGGGGATCTCTTCGGCCCAGATGTCCAGAATCTGGTAGAACAGCTCGTCTCGTGTGGCAGGGTCGGGCTCGGCGCTGACCTGATCCCAAATCTCCCAGATCTTCCAGAGGAAGTGGCCGTCCGGGGGCGGCTCGCCATTGGCGTCGTTTTCGTCGACCTTCCAGCGGCCAAACGCGCCGGCCCAGGGCCGGTCCAATTCCGTGCCGATCCAGGGTGAAGGCGTAAGAATCGGCAGCAGGTCGCGATAGCCGCCCCAGTACACCGCGTCCTGGGTATTGGCCGACCAGTGCTCGGTATAGAGTGACCGCTCCATGCCCTTGTACGTCGCCTTGAGGCCGATGTCGGCATAGTACTTGATGATCGTGAGGACGGAATCTTCCTCCGGTGTTCCCGACTGGGAGGTTCCCTCGATGATGAAGCTCAGCGTTTCGCCGCTGCCGTCCTTCCAGAGCCTGAATCCATCGGAATCCCGCTCCGCGTAGCCGGCGTCGTCGAGCAGCTGGTTGGCCCTGTCCGGATCATATCCGGCGTAGGCCTCGGTCAGCTTGGCGTAGTATTGGGGCGACTGGTCGAGCGGGCTGTACTGACGCGGGGTGAGGAGGCCGTCCCAGACCAGTTCGTTCAACGCCTCCCGGTCGACGGCGAGCGACATGGCAATGCGAACGTCCCTGTTCTGGAAAAGCTCGCGCACCCGCGGATCCTGCGCGCCCTGGTTCGGCGTCACGACCTCGTGCCGGGTCGAGGTGCCGATGATGACTCGGTAATCGCCGGCCTCTTCATTTTCCTTGTAGAGGGTGAAGTTGCCTGTCTGGATGTGCCGCGCCTGGAAGTCGACATCCCCGTTTATGACCCGCAGGTTGAAGACGTCGTTGGTGTCGAAGAGGCGGTGGGTCACCTTGTCGATGTAGGGCAGCTGCTGGCCTTCGGAATCCACCTGCCAGAAGTAGGGGTTGCGCTCCATGAGGAACAGCTCGGAGGACAACTCATTCATCGACAGCCACGGGCCAATGTTGGGCCGGTCGGGGTTCAGGTACCACCAGTTTCGGTCAACGTAGTACTGATCCCAGGAGTCGACTCCCGCTTCATCGATTTGCGCTTCCAACCCTTCCCTGTCCTCGGTCAGTTCAATGTGGAATTGCTGCATATAGTGGCCGGGCGAGAAGCACTGCGAGCGCGTGACGTCAAAGGCGAAGAGCGGCTTGGGATGCTCGAAAGTCATCATCACGGTATTGTTGTCAGGGGCCGACACCACCATCGGAACGCGCGGCGTCCCTGTGCCCCAACGGATCGAGACAGCCGGGGTCAAATCCTCGTTGGAGAAATGGTTGTCGTACCACCACATGAAGCTGTTACTGTCGAAGGGTGTGCCGTCCGACCACTTCATGCCTTCGCGCAGGTGGAAGGTCCACTCGGTAGCGTCATCGTTGGACTCCCAGGATTCGACCATGTTGGGGCGCAGGGTCAAGTCCATGTTGTACCAGGTGAGGGACTCGTTCTGCATCTTGGTCGGCCCCCAGCGGTCGGAGACGCCTTTGAATCCGCGCCGAATCGTGCCGCCATACTTGCCGACCTGTTCGACCGGTTCCAGGACCGTGGGGCTGGCGGGCAGCCGCTCATCCACGGGAGGCAGGTCGCCAGCCGCGACCAGCTCTGCCAGCATGGGGGCTTCCCTGTACATACTGCCCGAGGCCGGCGCGGCCGCCTCCGCGGCGGGCGCCTCGTCTGCGGCCGGCTCCGCGGCCATCTCTTCCTGCGGCTCGCCGCCGGCGCCGCACGCGACCGCGACTAGTCCGGCTGTGGCCACGCCCGAAATGCGCATGAACTCGCGCCGGGAGATCCAGTTGCTGCTGTGCTTCAGGCTTTTCATTCGTATTCTCCTTGTGTGAGAGTCTGCCTGACGTCTACTCGTGCTGACAGTCGAAAACGCGCGGCAAAAACCTTCAATGTCCTTGCCGCTAAGTTTGCGCCCAATGCCACAGGCGCGTCCTGTTGTAGCCGATTAGTTCCAGCTTGCCGTCGCCATTCGTGTCCGCGATGGTGAACAGCGCGCGCACGCCTGTATCGCCGTCGTCGAAGCGGTCCTCGGCATAGGTGTGGAGCGGCATGTCCAACTCCTGGATGACATCTCCCTGACCATCGATCAGCTTGGGCTTCTTCCCCTGACATTCGGCAAAGATCACATCGGCCTCCGCCCCCGCTAACCGGATGGTCTTACCGTAACCGGCCTTCTCCATGCGCCAGATCTCGTTTCCGTTGCAGTCTACGAGATAGCCGCGGAAGCCGATGTGGGCTCTGTCGCCGTGAAGGCGGCGTTCGGTAACAAAGAGCTGCTGCCCGTCCATCTCCGGCAGGAAATTGCCGACCGCGCAGGTCTGGATGTGAGTGCCTTCGAATATCCAGCGGTCTTCGCCGGTGGCCGCGTCGAGGACAACCAGGTCTTTGCCCGCGACCATCAGGAGTTCGGGCCTGCCGTCTCCATCGATATCATGGACATGCAGGTGATCGACATGCGGCGCGCGAGTCATCTCCTCAAGATGGGGTTCGAGGTCCGGCCGCCACCAGATTTTGTGGCCGTCGGCGCGAACGCAACAGTAGCCGATGAAGGCCTCCTCTTTTCCGTCCCCGTCAATGTCGTAGAAGTCGTGTGAGTGCCCGGCCCCGCCGTAAAAGTGGCAGTTCCAGAGACAGGTGAGGTCGTCGGCGTAGATGTAAATGGGATTCACGAAAGTGGAAACGAGAATGTCGCGCCGGGCGCCGAGACCGCGAATGTCGCAGAGCTGCAACACGCAGTTGGGGCCGGTCTCGACCTCCTTGCGGTAGTAGCCGCGGTCTCCTTCGAGGATCCTGAGATAGCTGCGGCCATCGCGCTCGGTTACGTAGATGATCTCCTGCCTGCCATCGCCGTCAATGTCACTGACTGCCGCCGCAACGTCGTGCATTGCCCAGTGGCCGGTTCCCAGGGGCGCCCCCTCCTGCCACATGACGTCGCCATCGAGCTTCATAGCCGTGACGCAGTGGACCTGTTTTTCATGGCGGTAGCCGCCGGCGGACATGCGGGGAATGTGGCAATCGCGCGCCTGAAAGAAGACGGCCTCCAGTTCGCCGTCACCGTCCAGATCCCCCAGGCGCATGCCAGTGTCACCAAACCCGGTGGTATCGATTTCATTGGCAAGGCGGAATGGGCTTGTCACGGGGGCCTCTCTCTTATTTGCCTGTGGAATCCTTCGCCATGGTCGTAACGAGATGGGACATTCCGCAGCAACCGAAGGAGAAAAGAGCTCGCCGTTTCACTCGAAAAAGCAGGACTGGTTGCCACGTAGATTGCGTCATTCTAAAGGAAAAGTAGAGGCTCGTCAATGCCAGCAAAAGTGGGGCACTCGGTCCAAATCTGGGATTGACATCTGAACCGCGTGCCAGGACCCAGTCGCTGTTCCCAACGAAAGCCTTAGACCCGCCCTCGCCCACAAATCAAAACCCTTCCTCCGATCCCCTAAATCCCTCCAAATCCCCGTTCAGACGAAATCTCCGTCCCGACAATCCCCCGCACGTCAAAGAGATACATCTGACGCCCGTTTCCGGCGTGGGCGGAATCGATTGCGACTTTCGAGCCGTCGGGGCTTGAGCGGGGATGGAGGTCGCAGCGCAAGGAGTTCGTATAAGCAGGCGGCGAGTGAAACCGGCCCAAATCTATGCGGCGGTCGGTCGGGACATGGTAGAGGTAGAGGTCTTGAAGACGCTGTTCGCCTTGCGGGTAGGTGTCGTTCAGGATCCAGTCGTTGTCCGTCAGGTAGGTGCAATGCCCATTGAGAGGCATCTTCTCTTTGCCGACCACTTGATCGGGCCCATGCGCGCCGTCGCCGGCATTGGGGAACAGATAGTAGGCGCCGCCGTGAGAAGGGCGCCGGGACCAGGCCAGAATATGGGAGTCGTCGCGCCAGATCAGGTGAGAAGTGTGGCCGGAGTGATCGACGACCTTCAGTTCAGAGCCGTCCGCTCTAGCGGTCAACATCCGCGTGTGGAAGGGGCCGCCGGCCAGACGCCAGCGGTGAAGGAAGAGAAAGTGGGACCCGCAGGGATTGAATATGAGGACGTTGAAATAGTGCTTGGCCTTCCGGATGTCGCCATGCGGATAGGGGAGGGCCGCCACCTCAGCCAGGCTTACGATCAGCCTGCTTTCGCCGGTTCGGAGGTCGACGTCCCAGATGCCGGTTTCCTGCGGCGCCATCACATTCTCCCAGGGGTCGGGGATGCCCATGTAGCCGTAACCGGGGCGCATGTCTTCGAGACGGTGAAAGTCGATGGACAGGGCGCTGCGGCCGTCCGGGCTGAGAGTGAAGACGGGGTGGGGCAACGTCCGCTTGCGGCCGGTATCGACATTCAGGATGTGACTGACGAACCGGCCGTCTTCCCTGTCATTCCAGATGACATTCTGTGCGGATTGGGGAATCCACTGCAGCATGCAGCCGGCCTGCCAGCCCCAGGCCCGGCTCTCCCCCAAATCGATCCAGCGGTCTCCATCCGACAGGTCAACCATGCCGATTCTGATCACATCCGCGGGGGTCGGCTCGCGATGCTCAAAGTCGACAGCCATACCCAGCGCGTAGCGCGCGGCGGGGTCGAACTGAAGCTTGTCGTAGTAGCCGAACCAGTGGAAATTGGGTCCTGTGGTTATCGGTCGCGGCGAAATCATATTTGTTCCCTGTATGCTATACACGATTGGGACGACGAAAGATCAGTGCTGGCCCGGCCCAACTCCGCAATGGGCGGATTAGCAGTTTCTGATCACGGCGGGGCATGGGAACGCGGTAGGAAGCGGCAAGAAGAGGCGTCAGATCAAGAATCTGCGGACCGGGGTAGCTGACCTGGTTGCCGCCAACTTCCTGTTGAGAAAGATGAGCGGCAACCAGATTACCATCCATCACCCTGTGCGGTCGGCGCCGGCGGCGCTTCAGCACCGGGATGGATCCCAATCCCTCGTGCCTGATCGTATCACAGTCAAGTCGGCGCGACAAGGGCCGAAATCTCAGAGGCACAGGCCAGAGGTGGGGCGGCCAGGAAAAACAACTTAGAGGATGCAGTGGAATCGGCCCGCGACAGCAGTCAACTCTCTGCACGCAGAGCTGCACCCCGCGTAAAACTGTTACTCTCACGCCTCACTTCTCTCCCCTCATTCCTCATCCTGGGCGGTCAGCCGCAAGCGGCCTCCCTTGTGCGGGTGACACGCCCCACAACGCCCCGACGCATCCCCGATCCCGCCAACCACTGACCGCTGCAATTCTCCCCCGCCACTCCCCCCAAAAAGGACCGCGCCCGAACCACGCGACCACCTCGTCGCCCCCGCGATCTGAATGGTGGGTACTCCAACAAAAAGGGCGCCCGTGAGGGGCGCCCTTCTGATGGACCGGGGCCTTGTATGCGTAGGGTTCGGGTCCGAGCATCGAAGCCGCGGATCCCCTGATCACGTCTGGGTCATCGGTCCCAGGAGCGTCCTGACGGGTCGGAGCAGTGTACGACGAGCGGCGGACCGAGCTCTTCGATCTCAAGCCTGACAGTATCCCCGTCCTGGACTGGTTCCAGACCGAAATGGTGGGTGCCGGTGGCAACCACGTCCCCGGGCTGCAGAGGCAGCACGTTGGTGACCTCAGCCAGCAGTTCGGGAATGTGTCGGTCCATGTCGCTGGTGGAAATGTCGTGGCGCTCTTCGTCATTGACCCAGAGGCGGACGTTGAGGTCGTTGGCGTCCGAGACTTCATCGCGAGTGACCAGGACAGGTCCCAGAGGCGCGAAAGTATGCCACGACTTTCCCAGGAAGAATCCGCCCGGCAGCCCTCTGGCGGAGACATCGATAAACTGGGTATAGCCGAAAACATGGTCCATCGCGTCTTCGGCGGCGAGATAGCTGGCCTCTTTGCCGATTACAATGGCCAGCTCCGGCTCGAAGTGAAAGACGGTCGCCTCGGCCCCGGGCAGGACGACGGTCCCGCCGTGGCCTAGCGCGGCGTTGGGCGACTTGAGGAAAGCGTTGAACAGGCCCCGCTCCGGCTTAGCGGGTTCCAGGTAGTTTCCGGCGAGACAGACCAGCTGCCCCGGCCTGGGGATGGGCGGCCGGCACGTAACATCGTCCAGAGGGACGCCGGTGGCTGATGCGGCCGCATCTTGGATGCGAGGTTCGACGTCGGCCCAATCGCGGATCAGCATCTCCATCATCTCTTGCGGCGTGTGATGATCGCTGTCTGCGACGGCGGCGGACACGTCCAGAACCTGGTCGCCGCGCCAAACACCCAGTTTGTAGTCGTCGAAAAGCAGAAGTCGCATTGTGGTTTTCCTCTTTGATCATTCCGTTGGTTGTTTGAGCCGCCCGCCGGCTCGGGGTTGGCAACAGTTTAGAGCCGGCAGGAAAGTTGCGTTGAGTCGGTGGTCTGCCCAAAGATGCCGTGGCGGCAGGTGTTGTCGCGCCAGGTCGCGCCGGGCCTATTGTACCAGAATGGGCTTTGCTGGAGAACTGCGGTTTCGTCTGGTCTCAGGCGGGCAAGACATTGCAAGCCGACTAGAGAGACCGAGTCAGTGAGTGTCTCTATCGTCTTCCCGGGCCTGCGTGTGCGCCATTCGAGGGAGGATGGCGCACACGCATGATGCTCCGCCGCGCCGGCCTGAAGATGACCGATAGGAGAAGGGCCGGCAGGTGACTTGCAAAGGAAGCCAGGAACTGAATCATGTCTGCAAAATCCCTCCCTGCGCCGAACTGCCAGCCTGCCAGGTCCCTGTGATAGCATTATACTAGATCACCTGTTCTATTGCCAACATGCGAGTGGCTCGGACCCAGTCCGGATTTGGTGTTGTCAGGAGAAGCGCGTTCCAGGTATCAGCATAGTTTCCCCGCGACAGCCCGAAACTCGCCAGAGTCATGACTGCTTCCCGGCTCAACCTGTCTTTCTCTCTCCTTACTGCTATCTTTGGGGCGGTCAGCCGCAAGCGGCTTCCCTTGTGCGGGGGGAATCCCCCCGCAACGCCCCCACGGTAACCGCGCCGCGCCCCCGCCCGCGCAAACCAGTGACGCGCCCCGCAGCCCATTAACGTGAAACCAAAACCCGTCCCCTCACCCTCCCCCTCGCCCCCTACCACGCCCACCGATCCCCCCTATGCCCTCCCGCTTAGCCTCCCCTTCCCGCCACCCACTGACCACTGCAGTTCCCCCATCCCCCTAATCCCAAAAATCTCCCCAAATCCCCGTTCAGACGAAATCAAGGTCGCGTTGTGGCATTCATCATCAAAACGCAGTACAATCTTGAGATGTCTGCCCATCATACTTCGGCCGTTCCTATTGGCCGGGGCGACAGTCGGCGCGGGCGACAGGACCGACCTGAAGACCGGTCCCATCAAGACTCAATCTGAGGCTGGGGGCATCACTCCCGGTTTCCAGGAATCACAAATCATCGCGGAGGCTCTCAATGCGGATCACCGATCTCAAGTGCGCGGTTCTGGGGGGCAGTCCTGTCGTTCGCATCACCACTGATGCCGGTATCGAGGGTTACGGTCAGGCCGAGCACTTCAAATCGTATCTCAAGCCCCACGTCCTCTTTTACCGCGACTTCATTTTGGGGCAGGACCCGACCGATGTGGAACGGGTCATGTTGCGCATTCGCCGGCTGGGGAGCTTCAAACCCTGGGGCAGCGCGGTCAGCGCGATCGAAATGGCCCTATGGGACATCGCCGGGCAGGCCGCGGGCGTGCCGGTCTACAAATTGCTTGGAGGAAAAGTCCGCGACAAGGTACTCGTCTACAACGGCGCGCGGCGGTTCCCCATGGCCGGTCAGGAGCCCGAGCACTATGCGGAGAATATGGCCCGTATGGCGGAATCCAGCGAAGGCTTCGCCATTATAAAACAGGGCATCGGCTTCCACAGCCGCATGCCGAACCAGGTAGAGGACTTTTTCTACGGCGAGCGTCTGGACGTCTACCATCAGACGGAGCGCGGCCTGCTCACAGAGAAGGGCTTGAACCATGTCGTCGCCTGCGTCGAGGCGATGAAGGATGCCCTGGGGGACAGCGTCGGCCTGGCCCTTGACTGTGGACCCGGGTGGACCGTCCCGGACGCCATCCGTTTGGCGAAAGCGGTGGAGGGGCTGCACATCATGTGGCTGGAGGATACCATCACCGGCGACTACACGCCGTATGTGCTCGCGGAACTCTACCGCGAGCTGACGCGCAGCACGTCGACCCCAATCCATACGGGGGAACAGATCTACCTGCGCCAGCACTTCAAGCCGCTGTTCGAAATGCAGGCCGTCAACATCATCGGGCCGGACCCGGCCGACATCGGGGGCATTGCGGAACTGAAATGGGTGGCCGAGTACGCCGATCTTCACGGGATTCTGATGGCTCCCCATGGCACGGGGGACGGCCTGATCGGGCTGGCCGCGCTCGTGCAGGCAGCCGCGGCGATGCCCCGCAACTACATCGCGTTCGAGTACCCGGTCGGTCGCCCCGAATGGTGGTATGATATTGTCGACGGCCTGCCCGACCCAATCGTCGAGAACAGCTACATCACCGTCTGGGACCGGCCAGGTCTGGGTGTCAGCTTGAACAAAACCGCAGCCAGCAAATACCTGGAGGCGGATGATAAGGATTTCTTTAACTGAGCCAAGGAGGCGCCAACTCATGTCCACTACTGACATCTATGAGACCCTGGGCATCAAGCCGATCATCAATGCCGGGGGCCACATGACCATTCTGGGGGGATCTGTGCTCTCGCCAGAGGTGCGCGAGGCGATGGAGTCGGCCAACACGGCCTATACGCGGATGGACGACGTGTTTGACGGCGCTGGAAAGGCCATCGCCGACATGCTGGGGACGGAAGGCGGGCTGGTTACGTCGGGATGCTATGCTGCGCTGGTGCAGGGGGCGGCGGGGATCCTGGCCGGCAATGACCCGGAACGCATTCGTCAGTTGCCCGACACGACCGGAATGAGAGACGAGTTTCTCATTCAGAAACCTACCCGTTACCGCTATGATCGCAGCGTCACCGTTCCGGGCGGCAAGCTGGTTGAGGTCGGAGACAAAGACAGCTGCACGCCGCAGCAGCTGCGGGACGCGATCGGGCCGCAAACGGCGGGCATCCTGTATTTCGCGGCAGGCGAACGTTTCCCGAATACGGTTTCACTGCCCGACGCCATCGAAATCGCGCACGCGGCCGGCCTTCCCGTACTGGTGGACGCGGCCGCCGAGATTTACCCGCTGGAGCGAATGCGGCGCGTCGCGACCAGCGGCGCCGACCTGGTCTGCTTTGGCGGCAAGTACCTTGGCTCAGGAAATTCGACCGGCATCCTCTGCGGCAATGGCGAGTATGTGAGTAAGGCGCGGCTCAACGGGTTTACCGGCTTCGAGACGGGCAACAACAGCATTGGCCGCGGCTACAAGGTCGACCGCCAGGAAGTGATTGGCACGACAATCGCGCTTCGCCACTGGTTGAACACTGACCACGAGCAGCGGCTGCAGCTTCAGTCGGAGCGAATTGCGCAGATTGCCGACGGCTTGGCAGGGATTCCCGACGTAAGCGCCAGGAACATGTGGGAGCAGGACGGAGAGGGCCCCTGGATGCGGCTGGATGTCAGTTGGGATGAAAAGACCAAGGGACGGACTGCTGCGGAGGTCAGCGAGGCGCTGCAGAACGGTTCGCCGGCAATCTTCTGCCGGTCAGAAACTGGCAGCCTGCACCTTGCCGTCCATACGCTGGGAGAAGGCGAAACTGAAATCGTGCTGCGGCGGCTGCGGGAAGAGCTGGCTTGACAGGCCGGAACAGAAGGAAAGGCGCCATGACCAAAGCAAAACCCGGCCGTCATTTTCTGCAGATACCCGGCCCGACCAACCTGCCCGAGCGCGTCAGACAGGCCCTCTCCCGCCCCGCGATGGACCACCGGGGTCCTGACAGCGCAAAGCTGGCCCACCGTATCCTGGAACGGCTCCACCCGGTCTTCCAGACCGGGGGCCCGGTGATCATATATCCCTCGTCTGGCAGCGGTGCATGGGAGGCGGCGCTGGTGAACACGCTTTCACCTGGCGACCGCGTGCTGTTCGGTTCAAATGGGCAGTTTTCCACAAACTGGCAGAGAGTGGCTGCCGGCGTGGGACTGACTGTGGAGGAGTTGCAGGGCGATTGGCGCTGCCCGGTCGACCTGTCCGCGCTGGAGAACCGGCTGGCGGAGGACCGGGGCAGGGAGATTCGGGCGCTGGCCATCGTTCACAATGAGACATCGACCGGCGTTGTCAATGACATAGAGGGCGCGCGGGCGGCGCTCGACCGTACCGGTCACGACGCGCTGCTGATGGTAGACGTGATCTCCTCACTGGGCGCGATGGAATACCGGCATGAAGCGTGGGGCGTGGATGTCACCATCGCCGGTTCGCAGAAAGGTCTGATGACGCCGCCCGGCCTCGGTTTCAACGCTGCCAGCCCCAAAGCGCTGGCCGCGAAGGAGACCGCGGGGCTGCCCTGCTCCTACTGGGATTGGACCCAGATCCTTGAATTCAACCGGAGCGGCTTCTTTCCCTACACCCCCGCCACCAACCTGCTCTCCGGCTTGGACGAGGCGCTGTCGCTGTTGCACGAAGAAGGGTTGGACAATGTTTTCGCTCGCCATGAGCGGCTGGCCGAGGCGACAAGGCGCGCTGTGCGCGGTTGGGGTCTGGAGGTGTACTGCCGCGACCCCAAAGCCTACTCGCAGGCGCTGACCGCAGTGACGATGCCGGCAGGCTACAATGCCGACGTGCTGCGGCAGGTTATCCTGGAACGGTTCGACATGTCGCTGGGAACCGGTCTCGGCCAGATAAAGGGAAAGGTCTTCCGGATCGGGCATCTGGGTGATCTGAACGATCTGATGCTGGCCGGCACGCTGTGCGGCGTCGAAATGGGGCTGGCCGCCTGCGAAGTGCCCCATGTGAGCGGGGGGGTCAGCGAAGCCCTGGCCTTCCTGGCAAAGGACCGGTGACACATCCGCCGCTGAACCAAAGCCCGTCAGGAGATAGCTATCGCGAGCGAAGTTGACGTTCAGGGGCTAGCCCGCGATTTGCGGGAGACGCTGGCTGGCGACGCACGTTTCGACGGCGCCAGCCGGGCGATGCACGCAACCGACGCCAGCGTCTACCAGATCATCCCCCTGGGCGTCGTCAGGCCGCGCAGTCGCGATGATGTTGCGCAGGTGGTGCGGCACTGCCGCCGGTACGGCGTCCCGATCACCGCGCGCGGGGGCGGGACTTCGCAGGCCGGGCAGGCGATTGGCGCAGGTCTGTCGCTTGACTTTTCGCGCTACATGAATCGCGTGCTCGACCTCGACGTTGCGGCGGCGAGGGTCACGGTCGAACCGGGGCTCGTCCTCGATGAGCTGAACGCGCAGCTCAAGCCGCACGGCCTGCATCTTCCCCTTGACCTCTCCACATCCAACAGGGCCACGATTGGCGGAATGATCGCCAACAACTCCGCGGGCACGCGTTCGATCATCTACGGCAAAACGATCGATTACGTCGAGTCGCTCAAGGTGGTGCTCGCTGACGGCAGCAGCGCCCTGTTTGACGCGCTGACAGAGGATAGTCTGCAGGACAAGCTGGCGCGGCAAGACCTGGAGGGCGGGGCCTATCGCACAGTGCACCGTCTGGGCCGTGAGCTGAAAGACGAAATCAGGCGGCGGTATCCCCGCATTCAGCGGCGGGTCGGGGGGTACAACCTGGACGAGTTTGTTCCCGGCAATGGAGTGGCGTTCAACCTGTCCCGCATCCTGGTTGGCTCCGAAGGAACGCTTGGGCTGACCGTGGCGGCCACGATGCGGCTGGCGCCGCTGCCCGGTTCACGCGTCCTTTGCAGCCTGCAGTTCGACGACGTTCTGGAGGCGATGGCCGCGACGCCGGCAATCCTCGAGCACGGTCCGTCCGCGGTCGAGCTGGTCGATCGCTTCATGCTGGACAAGACCCGAGGCCGGATCGAGTTCGCGCCGCTGCGCGCATTCATTCACGGCGATCCCGGCGCAGTGCTTTTGGTGGAGTTCATCGGAGAATCAGAAGGGGAGCTGAGAGACAGGATCGACAGCATCGAACGGGACTTGGCAGGCCGCGGGTTAGGCAGCTACCTCTACCGGGCGCTGGAGGCTGAGGAGCAGGCTCGCATCTGGGAACTGCGCCGGGCCGCGCTGGGGCTCACGATGTCGCAGACCGGAGACGCGAAGGCAATCTCGTTTGTCGAAGACACTGCGGTGCCGCCGCAGCATCTGCACGACTACATCGGAAACTTTCAGAAAATCCTCGCGAAGCACGACACAGAGGCCGGGTTCTATGCGCACGCGTCCGTCGGGCTGTTGCACATACGCCCGGTCATCAACTTGAAGCGTGTGGAGGGCGTAAGGCGTTTCGAGGCCATCGCCGACGAGGTGGCGGACCTCGTGCTGGAATACGGCGGCGCGCTTTCAGGCGAGCACGGCGATGGCCTGGTGAGGGCGCCGTTTCAGGAAAGGATATTCGGTTCGGCGCTCTATCGCGCGTTCTGCGAGGTGAAAGCGGCCTTCGACCCGGAAAACCTGCTGAATCCGGGCAAGATCGTGCATGCGCCCGCCTTGACCGCAAATCTGCGATACGGGGCGCCCGACGATACGAGAGAAGAATTGAAGCAACCCGCTCACGGTGCAGGACAGACCGAATCGGACCTGGGAGGAACAGCCAGCAAGGAGGAAGAGCACGCGACGGCGTTTGATTTCTCGGACTTCGGGGGGCTGCTCCGGGCCGCGGAACAGTGCAGCGGGGTGGGCGCGTGCCGGAAGACGCTCACCGGCACGATGTGCCCGTCCTATATGGCGACGCGCAATGAAATTGACAGTACGCGCGGGCGCGCCAATGCGCTGCGCCTGGCGCTGACAGGGGGCCTGGAGGCGACCGGATTCGGCGACGAGGAACTGCTGCCGGTCCTTGACCTGTGCCTGGAGTGCAAGGCCTGCAAGAGGGAATGTCCCACCGGTGTGGACATGGCGCGGCTGAAAAGCGAGTTTCTCCACCAGTACCATGCGCGCCAGGGGGCCCCCTTGCGCGACCGGGCGCTGGCGCAGGCCGACCGGATTGCGCGCTGGGGCAGCCGGTTGGCCCCCGTTTCGAACTGGCTGGCCGCGGCCGGCCCTGTGCGACGGCTGAACGAGATGCTGTTTGGGCTGGATCGGCGCCGCCCTTTGCCCGCATTTAGCGGGCGGCCCTTCACTCGGATCATGCGCGAAGCAGGAGAGGGCGGCTCCTCCTTGGTGGCAGATGTCGCGCTCTTCGCAGACACGTTCAACAACTACTATGAACCCGATCAGTTGGCGGATGCCGTCACCGTTCTGGAAAGCTGCGGCGCAAAAGTGACCGTAGCGCCCCAGGTCTGCTGCGGACGGCCGCTGATCTCAAAGGGTTTTCTTGATGACGCGGCGCGGCAGGCCGCGGCCGTGACGTCCGCGCTCCTGCCCCTGGCCGAAGCGGGCCTGCCGATTCTTTTCTGTGAACCCAGCTGCTACTCGGCCGTGCAGGACGACCATCCGCGCCTGCTGCGGGGAACAGCCCAGGCGGAGGCAGGCAAGGTGGCCGCAGCCTGCCAGCTGATTGAGGAGTGGGCAGGACCGCGCTTGCCGCGCACGAAGCCGGGGCCGGCCAGAGTGTTGATTCACGGTCATTGCCACCAGAAAGCGCTGGTGGGCATGCAACCGTTGCAGCAGCTTCTTTCCGCGGTGCCGGATTGTGAACTGACGGTTTTGGACAGCGGCTGTTGCGGGCTGGCCGGGCTTTTCGGCTATGAGCATTACGACGTTTCCAGGCTGATCGGCGAGCGGCGCCTGCTACCGGCTGCGCGCGATTTGAAGGAGAATGAGGCGCTGGTCAGTCCAGGTTTCTCCTGCCGGCAACAGATCAAACATTTCGCGGGCTTGCGGTCCCATTCACCCGTTTCACTGCTGGCCGGTTTACTCTGAATGTCCGGCTGCCCGCCGCTGCGTCGGCGATGGCCCATCCGCCGGAAACAGTGGCACGATGGAGGCCAAAGCAACGCATGGGGCGGCCTCTTCTCCAAGTACATGACGTTGAAATAAGCATGGTAGGGTAGGATTGTAGTATACTAGGCGCATCGGAAGCAGTCGCCTTTCAGGTATCATTTGGCCCAGCCAATTTCATTCACTTGAACAGAAGGATTCCATTGAAACACAGGTCAATTCTCTCTCTGAAGAGCCGGCGCGGCTCCCGCCCTCGTGCAGCTGAAGGGCCAGGGGGTCCTGCTGATGGCCTTAGCCAAGCCCCTGCGGCGACCTCAATGCGATCGCACGCAGGGGCGTTCGTTTTTGCGCTAATTTTCATCCTCGCCGGATGCGCAGGTCCCGATGGGTCGGCGACCGCGACACCCACCAAGACGCCAGAGTCTGCGGCGCAACAGGAAGCGGCTAGCACGGAAACTCCGCCTGCTGCAAATGCTGAGGGAAACAGCGATACCGGGGGAGGCGCCGCTGCCTCTGCGGGGGAGGGACAGGCGATCGCGACGCCGGTCCCGGGAAGCGTTGCGCCTTATACCGGATTGCCGCTGGCCGATCCTTCGCTAGCGCGCGAAAATCCGATTCTGGTCTGCATTAACAATGATGTTACGAGCCGCTCTGCCCATTACGGACTGAATGAAGCGGATGTAACGTACGAGTTCATTGTCGACGGATACCATCTGACCCGTCTGACCAGTCTGTACCAGAGTATACCGGCCAAAGAGATCGGGCCCGTGCGCAGCGCGCGCTGGCCGAACATTCATACAACCTACATGTTCGACGGCATTCTGGCCTGCTCCGGGGGCAGCGACGGCATCCGCTATCTGCTCAAGAACGAGGTGGGCTTCCCCTATCTCGACGCCGATTCGGAGGACCCGGAGAGCGTCACCTACTTTTACAGCGTTGGCGACAACTATCGAACCCGTCTGCGCACGAGCGTAGACCGGGTGCGCCGGTGGATGGTCGACATGGCGAACACGTGCGATGTGTCGCCGCTGTTGCCCTACTGCCTTGAGATTTTCAGCCCCTGGCTGGAAGGGCAGAAGAACAACCCCAGGCCGGTGGATCGGGCCAGCTTCACGTTCAGTGAAGCGCCGAAGGAGTTTTGGGCCGGCGAGGCAACCACGATTCGGATTCCCTATCCGGAGAACAACGGCGTTGAATGGCGCTACGACCCGGCGAGCGGAAAGTATCTGCGCTATCAGAGCGGCGCGGTTCACATGGACCAGGCCGCGGGCCAGCAGATCAGCAGCGAGAATGTAATTGTCGTCTTTGCCGAGCACGAGCTGACCAACATCGTTGAAGACAGCCTGGGAACGCTAAGCGTGAAGATCAATCTGTACGGGTTTGGCGACCTGCGCGTCTTTCGCAACGGCAAAGTTTACGAGGGCACCTGGCGCGCCAATGATCAGAGCCCGCCCCGCTGGCTCGGCCCCGGCGAGCAGCCGATCACACTGAAGCCGGGCCGTACCTGGATTCAGGTCGTGCGCACCAGCGACAGAATCAGCTATCAGTAGACGTCAGAGGTCTCCCAGGCGACATGCACTCATTCTGCTGCCATCCTCCCTTGCGCTTTGGGATGTGGAGAAGGCAATTGAAGATAGTCAACAACCGTACCCTGGATAGTGTGTAATTCGGCTTCCGGCCACCAGCCACTGGAGTTCGCGAATGTTGCGGGTCAAGGTTGTCTGCACGATTGGACCATCCAGTACAGATCCTGAAATCCTCACCCGTATGATCGATGCGGGCATGAATGTGGCTCGTATCAATATGAGCCATGGAAACCATGAGTTCCACGCCCGCAATATCCACACAATTCGTGAGATTGCGCAGGAGCGAAACAGGCCGGTGGCGATACTGGTCGATTTGCAGGGGCCGAAGCTTCGGGTCGGTGAGATGCAGCCGGGGGGTGTGCGGCTGGCCGCCGGTGAGGAGTTGCTCCTGACAACCGAGGAGGTGATCGGGGAACCGGGCAGAGTGCCCATCCAGAATAAGGAGGTTCCCGCCAGCGTCCGGAAGGGACGGCAGGGGTCTGCGTCCGGTGATGCCGCGAATTTCCCGGAAAGGATCCTGCTGGATGACGGCCTGCTTGAGTTGGAGGTGCTCGACGCGACTGAAACGACAGTGCGAACACGGGTGATCGTTGGCGGCATCTTGGAAGATCGCAAGGGGATGAATCTGCCGCAGACGAAGCTGACCGTTCCGTCGATGACGGAAAAGGACCGGGTAGACGTCGACTTCGCGTTGGAACATCAGGCCGACTGGATCGCGCTCAGCTTCGTCCGGACGGCGGCCGATATTCACGCCTTGCGCAAGGTGGTGCAGGGACGCGCGCCCTTGGGTCGGGCAACCCCGATCATCTCGAAGATAGAAAAGCCGGAGGCCGTCGATAACATTGAGGAGATTATCGAGGCATCGGACGGGCTGATGGTGGCGCGCGGGGACTTGGGCATCGAGACCAGCCCTGAAGCGGTGCCGATGATACAGAAAATGATCATCTCGCGCTGCATCGCCACCGACAAACCCGTGATCACGGCTACGCAGATGCTCGACTCCATGATTCGCAACCCGCGTCCGACCCGCGCCGAGGCCAGCGATGTGGCGAATGCAGTCCTGGACGGAAGCGACGCAATCATGCTCTCCGGTGAGACGGCGGCCGGCGTCTATCCGGTGGAGTCGGTGCAGACGATGGTGAATATCGCCAAGGAGGCGGAGCGCGTGCGCAGAATCACGCAGCCGCATTACCGTCTTTCGCGCCAGGAGGTAGACGACTACCTTGGGGCCTCTGGGACGGGCTCCGCACAGGAGCCTGGGAAGCGTGTTGGCGAGGCCCCTTCGGTGGCAGAGGCGGTGAGTGAGGCCACCGTGGATACGGCCCAGAATGTGGGGGCCGCGGCCATCATCGCGCCCACGGCCCGCGGCGCGACCGCCAAGAAGCTGGCCCGTTTCCGGCCATCGGTTCCCATCATCGCGGTCACCCCGAGCCATCTCGTATACCGCCAGCTGGCCCTGTTCTGGGGCGTCTATCCCTTGATGGGCCAGCGGATGAACACGATTGACGAAATGTTGGAAGACGCTGTGCGGATTGCGTTGCGGGCCGGGTTCGTGAAGCAGGGAGATGTTACGGTTGTAACGGGCGGCGTGGTTGGGGGTGTGCCAGGCGAAACCAATCTGATGACGGTTCGCCGAATTGCCCGCGTGCTCATGCATGGCCAGGGCGTGGGCAACCGCCGCATGAGCGGACGCGTCGTGCGCTTGAAGCCGGAGCAGGATCCGACGGACAAACAGTTGCAGCACAGAATGATGACCACGCAGGATATTCTGGTGGCCGAGGAGTTGAACCAGGTCAGCATGGAGCTGGTATACCATGCGGGCGGCCTGATTACGGCGGAGTCTGCGCCGGACAGCGTCGCAGCGCTGGCCGCGGTTGAGCTGGGCATCCCCGCGATTCTGCAGGCGACGGGCGACTGGGACGAACTGGCGGACGGCCAGACCATCGTCATTGATGCCCGCACAGGGAATGTCTATGAGTGGGATCTGTAGTTAGCTCGACAGTTTCTTGGAGGTTCTCTGCCCGCGAGATGGAGGAGGGCAGCTCTTCGTCTTCCCTATCACCTTGACAGCTAGCCGCGCGACCGCTCGCATGGAGCGGTCTTTTGTTTGGCGCCTCTTTCTGGCGGCCGGGGAACTGCGGTGGGCTGCGATTTGCGGCTAGGTCCGGGCACTCACCGCGCGCCAGGTCTGATTCGTCTCAGACAACCGCGGGGGGCCTGTTTCCCGATTCGGCGATGGCCCGACGTACGTCAACACGAAGCAGCAGGAACAGTCCCACGACAAAGAAGGCGATAATGGAAACGATGGCCGGTCTCAGACTGCCTGTAATCTGGTTGACCAGGCCGAAGGCCAGCGGGCCGAGCCAGGAGGTGCCCCGCTCGCTGACTTCATAGATGGAGAAGAATTCCGCCTCTTTGCCCGGCGGAATCATGTTGGCGAAAAGGCCCCGGCTGACCGCCTGTGTGCCGCCCATCACCAGGGCGATCAATGCGCCCAGGATCCAGAACTCCAGGACGCGGTTCTCCCCTCTCAGACCCAGATAGGCGTAGATTACCACCACTGTCCAGACGATCAGACCGACGATCAGGGCCTTTTTGGCTCCAAAGCGGATCGCCAACCTGCCGAAAAGGAGCGCGCCGCCAAAGGCGACAAACTGGATCATGAGTATCACCATGGTGAGCGTTTCCTGTTCGATGCCCAACCCTCCCTGAACGAGGGGGGCGGCGGCAAAGATGGCGGCCACGGCGAACACAGTCTGAATGCCGTCGTTGTAGAGCAGGTAGGCGATCAGGAAGCGGATCGTATGGGGATACCTGGCGGTCTCTTGATAGGTCTCCCACAGCTGTTTGAGGCCGGTCGACAGATAGGTCTCGCCGGGCGGCAGCTCCTTGGCGGTGTCGCGCGAACGCAGCAGCTTCCATGTTACGAAGGACCAGCAGAACCACCACAGCCCGCCGGAGAACAGGTTGATGCGGACTGCCAGGTTGGTGTCGACACCGAGCGTTTCGCGCATCAGGTAGAAAACCAGGTTGAGTGTGAGCAGAATGCCGCCCCCCAGATAGCCCAGCGCCCAGCCCACAGACGAAACGCGGTCGCGGTCTTCGGGCTCGGCGATTTCGGGCAGGTAGGCGTTATAGAAGACGATGGCCGCCCCAAAACACAGGTTGGCGATGATGAAGAGGAGACCGCCCAGCCACCAGGTCGGTTCCGTGACAAAGAACATGAACATCGTGGCCCAGGAGCCGGCAACGGCAAAGATCTGCATCAGCCTCTTTCGCAGGCTGGAAAAATCGGCAATTGCGCCCAGAACCGGCAGGAACAACACCTGCAGGATCACGGAAATCGAGATGCAGTAGGATACAAATGAGAAGGGATCCATTGGAATGCCCAGAATACGGACCATTCCATCTGCCCCCGCGGCCAGCCCGGCCAGATTGGAGACATAGGGGCCAAGGAAGACGGAGCCAACTGTTGTCGAGAAGGCGGAATTGGCCCAGTCATAGAAGTACCAGCCGAACTGCTCCTTTCGATTGCCCGGCTTCAGCTGGGGCGCGGCGGTCTGTTTGGGCTCAGATGTAGACTCCGTGGGCACTGGATGCTCCTTTTTTGGCTGACGCGGCCGGTGACGCTGCGCGAAGGGGCCCCTTAGCTGTCTGCGGAGGGAGACTCTGGCAGCTGGGGTACGCCGAACATGGTATCGCCGTGGAGTTCGACGAGACAGACGGGGGTGATTTGGTTGCCAAGGTTAACGCAGGCCGGAGCATGGGCCATGACGCGCAGGTAGTTATCGGTCAGTCCGGTCCAGAGAAGAGTGTCGGCCTGGTCTGTGAGCTCCTTGCCGGCGCCCTCCCACAGGACGGGGCGGATGGCCCCAAGGAATCGCGCCCGCTCGCTCTGCCCCGTGCGGGACACGAGCTTGTGCAATTGCCGCGAACGTTCCTGCTTGATCGCCTTGGGCACGCGGCCGTTGAAGGCGGCCGCGGCTGTGCCGGCGCGTGCGCTGAAGGGGAATATGTGCGCGTGGGCGAAACGCATCTCCTCGACGAAGCGCAGGCCTTCCTCAAAATCGGACTCAGACTCGCCCGGAAAGCCGACGATCAGATCGGTCGTGATGGTCAGGTCGGGGATGGCGGCGCGGGCATCGGCCACCAACCTGCGAAAGCTGGCGACAGTGCAACGCCGGGCCATACGGCGCAGCTGGTTGTCCGTGCCGGCCTGCAGCGGGAGGTGCAGGTGCGGGCACAGGCGATCGGGCCAGCGCTGCCACAGGTCGAAGAAGCCGTCGGCCAGCTCCCAGGGTTCGAGGCTGCTGAGCCGCAGGCGGGCGATGTCGGTCTGGGCGAGAATGGAGGCCGCCAGTTCCTTGAGGTCAGTGCGGCGGGAGCCCGCCAGGTCGCGGCCGTAGGCGCCCAGATGGACTCCGGTTAAGACTGCTTCGCGGTAGCCGCTCGCGGCCAGAGCCTGGATCTCCTGCACGACGTTGGCCGTTGTCCGGCTGCGGCTCTCTCCGCGCAGGGTGGTTACGATGCAGAAGGTGCACCGGTTCTGGCAGCCGTCCTGCACCTTGACAAAGGCGCGCGTGCGGCTGCCGGTTTCGTCCGCCAAAGCCGGCGGGAATGGAGTGCCGTGGGGTTGAACCCTTACCAGGTCCTCGGGATCGGAGAAGTCTGCGCTCCAGGGCTCGAGCAGCGTATGCAGCATCTCCTTGGACTGATTGTCGGACACGAGCTGAACGCCTGGAAGCTGGGCGGTCTCTTTCGGCGCCAGGGTTGCGTAGCAGCCGGTCACTGCGATGCGGGCGTCGGGGTTGCGTTTGTGCAGGCGCCGAGCGGCCTGCCGGCTCTTGCGCGCAGCCTGTGTCGTGACCGCGCAGGTGTTGAGCACGATGACATGCGCATCCTCCGCGCGGCCGACGATGTGATGACCGGCGGCGTTGAGCTGGCCCGCCAGTGTGTTATTTTCGCTGAAATTTAGCCGGCAGCCCAGCTGGTCGAGAAACACGCGCATCGCAGGCGGCTCACTGGTGAGTGATTGCGGCGGGTCTCCACTTGGCAACCCTGCCGCTAACCGTAGAAGGATAACACAGAACCAATCCTATCATTTAATCCCCTGTTCCGGTATACTTGAGCCTATGAAACTGTCACTTTCGGTGCGGGTCGCGGAGAGCTTCAGCAACAAGCGCGAAAGCGTTTTGCCACTGGATGAACTGGCGCGCCTTGCGGCAGACGCGGGCTACGAGGCCTTGTGTATGCGCGCGTCGGTTGTCGGCGTCCACAGCGGGAGCGGCGAAGCCGTTCGGACGCAAGCCACGGTGGCCGCGCACGGTCTGACGGTGTCGATGGTGACGGCGGATTTCGCGGTGCCGGAAAACAGCGCGGAGGGCCCGGAAAGTTTGCGCAAGATCACGCCTTCGCTCGACCTGGCAGAGGCGCTGAATGCGGACCTGATCCGCATCTGCATGAAAAAAGAAGAGGACATTGTCCACGCCCAGCGGGCTGCGGACGAGGCTCGCGAACGGGGCATCCGCCTGGCGCATCAGAGCCACACGCGCAGTCTGTTCGAGACGGTGGAAGGTTCAGTGGCGGTTCTCAAAGCGGTTGGCCGGCCCAATTTCGGCATCATCTACGAGCCGGCCAACCTGGCTCTGTGCGGGCAGGCGTACGACGAGGCGACGCTGCGCGCGTTTGCGCCCTGGCTGTTCAACGTCTACGTGCAGAACCACACGCCGGAGCCGGACGGCCAGCAGCCGATGGATACATGGACCCAAGGGCGGGTAATGTCCACATTGCGCCCGCTGGACGCGCCCGGCGGCATCGACTTTGCGGCTGTCTTCAAAGGCCTGCGCGCGATTGGCTACAAAGGCTTTGTCACCATGCACCAGGCCTTTGGCGGCAACATGACGCCGGCGGAGGCGACAAGGCGGACGGCAACCTTCCTGGGAGGGTTGATCGAGTAGCCTTGCCTGCAGTTTCCAGTGTGCGGATACTGCGCTGCAAGCCCCTTTCTCCATGGAATGCCCTTAGAGTCAGTTCCCCATAGCGAGACTGAGTGGGTCGTGCGCACCCGCTTTTTACTCCACCCTAAAGCCTGATTTCTCCACGTTTTCAAAGAGTCAAACCGTTTCCTCTTCCCAGCGCGGGCTCTGGCGCCACGCCGTCTCCTCTGCAAGCCCCGTCTTCACCATCGGTAGGCCGTCAACTCAGCGCGCCGGCGCCGAAACCCTGGTCTCCTTGACACCAATTGGGGCCGTGCCTTTCTGAATGGTCTGAAAGATTACTGACAGGGCGAGAGAGATGACTTAGTCTCTGTCAGTAGAGTGCTTTAATTCAGACCCTTTAGTCTGGGCTTGAAACAGAAGAGGGGTTTTCAATGACAAAGAAACGTTCCGGCGCGGAAGTTGTGGAGCCTGGGGCGGGAGGGTCAACTGGACGGTCCGGCGCACGCGGCGCATCTGTTGCGTTGGGCGCAGAAGCTTCGGCGCCCAACGCGCTAGATTCACGCTCTCCCGGCAATGCTTCCGATCCGCAACAGCGGGTTTCAGCGAGCTCCGATCTAAGAGGCTTGGCGTCAGAGACGGGTCTGGCGCATCCTGTTCAGCGCGCCAGCGCTTACTCGGTGGCCCAGGAGCAGCTGAATCGCGTGGCCGCCATCATGGGCCTTGACGACGATATGCGGGAACATCTGACCATGCCGCGCCGCGAATTGGTCGTCCACTTTCCCGTGGTGATGGATGATGACTCGATTCGAATCTTCACCGGATTTCGGGTGCATCACAACACTGCTTTAGGGCCGACGAAAGGCGGCATCCGCTACCATCCGGAAGTGAGCCTGGACGAGTCGCGGGCGCTGGCGATGTGGATGACGTGGAAATGCGCGCTGATGAACCTTCCCTATGGCGGGGCCAAAGGGGGTGTCATCGTGGACCCAAAAGCGCTCTCGGTAAGAGAATTGGAGGCGATGACCCGGCGCTACACCACGGAAATCAGTCTTTTCATCGGGCCGGAGATGGACATTCCCGCGCCCGACGTGGGCACGGATGCGAGGGTGATGGCCTGGATCATGGACACCTATTCGATGCATCGAGGCTATTCGGTGCCGGCTGTGACGACCGGCAAACCGCTGGCTGTGGGAGGCTCGGCCGGCCGGGAGTACGCCACCGGCCTTGGCATCACGTATGTTACCAGGGCGATGCTGCGCCGCCGTCTGGGCCTTCATCTGGAGGATGCAACGGTGGCGATACAGGGGTTTGGCAATGTTGGAAGCTGGGCCGCGCGCATGATGCATGAAAGGGGCGCTCGGGTCGTAGCGGTCAGCGATGTGGGCGGCGCGGTCTATGACGAGCGGGGGCTGGACCCGCGCCATCTGAAGCACTACGCCGAAGAAGCGGGCAGTGTCCGCGGCTATCCGCGGTCGGACTCAATGACCAATGAAGAGTTGCTGGAGCTGAAGGTCGATGTGCTGATCCCGGCAGCTCTGGAGGGACAAATCAACAAGGAGAACGCGGACAGGGTAAAGGCCCGGGTCATCGCGGAGGGAGCCAATGGGCCAACCACGCCCGAAGCGGACCGAATTCTGGAAGACAAGGGGATCCTGATCATTCCGGACATTCTGTGCAATGCGAGCGGTGTTGTCGTCAGCTACTTTGAATGGGTGCAGGACTTGCAGGCATTCTCATGGGACGAGAGCGAGATTCGGCATCAGATGAAGCGCAAGCTGCTCGACAATCTGGATGACGTACTGGCGATTACGGTGCAGACAGACCAGGACCTGAGGACGGCAGCCTACACGATCGCGATTCAGCGAATTGTGGACGCAGTTAAGTTGCGGGGCATCTATCCGTAGCCCGTATGGGGCTATGCGCAGAAGTGGTGTGTTGTCTGCGCCAAGGATCAGGCCCCCGAACGACCCAGCCCAGACGCGCCAAGGTCGAATGCAGAAGCTGAACGCAAATTGGGCCAAGCCCCAGAGGGGAACGGAGCACTTGCTGGATTTCGCAGTCCAAGAGACTTTGCCCTACAGCCTTCGAACACTTGGGTCCTGATTCCAAGATTGGCGGTCAAGTAGGGTCCTGAAGCACAACATAGTCACGACGGATTTCAAGATGGAAACTTTCTGGCAGGCGCGCCCAGTCCCTGGCCTCAATCAAGAACGGGATCGTAGACTCGCGCAGGGCCTCTTCCAGATCGACCAGCTGGCTGATTGGGATCTCTTGCAATGCGGGGCCGCGCAGAACCAAGTCCAGGTCGCTGCCGTCATGACTGCGCCCGCTGACGCGGCTGCCGTAAGCCCACACTTCGACATAGGGCATGCGGGCGCGCAGAATCTCCTCCAGCATCTGGCGATGCCTCTGTTTCAGGTTCAGGTGGTCAGTCATCGCGGCCCGCCTCGATTACGGCAACCAGCTCTTCCGCGTCGGCGAGAAACTGGGGCATCACCTGGAGTGTCCGCTCAGCGAAGTGTTCGCCATATTCGTCCGCGGTCTCATTGCGTATTGCACGATACTCGAGCCAGCGTTCACAGGCGCCGGCGCTGATCAGGCAGTGCTTGGCGGCATGGCGGAAGATGTCATTGAAAGTGAGTTGGTCCGCCTGTCGGTTACTGGCAAAGTAGGGCCGGAGCCTTCTTTTGAGCAGTCGCCCGCTCTGCTCCAGCACGAGTTCGAACTCTTTGACGCAGGCAGCGCAGTAGATCTCATACAGCGCCTCACCGGCTTCGTACGCCTGAAGACCGTGCCAGGCGGTTCCTAACGTCAGAAGGCAGCGCCGGATGCGCTCAGTCCTAACGGACATGCGATTCCCCTGTTTACGATTGATCTCGTGCAAAGGACTTTCAGCCTCACACGGAACTGCTTCAGATACCCGACTGAACAGGGCCGCGACAGGGCCAGGAGATGCCGCGAAAACGCAGACCGGCGCTAATTGCTGCCCGCTTGGCCGTCAAGATAGCTGCGCAGAATCACCGCGGCGGCGACTGCATCCTGCCCGGCCGGGTCCGCCCCCCACTCGGCTATCCACTCGTCGGCGGCGAAACTACTTAGGCGTTCGTCCCAGTAGATGAAGGGGACATCTTCGCCGCGGATGGCGCGCAGCGCCCGCGTGAAGCGTGCGCCCCAGTTGCGCGTCCTCCGCGCTTGGGGCCCTTCGCTGCCGTCCATATTATAGGGTAGACCGCACACGATCAGCACGGCCTCTTCGTCGGCGTAGATTTGGGCGAGGGTATCGAAGTCGCGGCGGCGGCTGTGGCGGCGCAGGGTGCGCAGCGGACGCACCGTGAGCCGGAGAGGGTCGCAGGTGGCGACGCCGATGCGGGCGTTGCCCACGTCGAGGGCGATGATCTTGCCGGGCGGCTGTGTCGGTCCGACGTTGAATTGGGGGTTCATCGCATCGGTGAAGCTACTGCCCGCTGCGAGCGGCCTCGCTCAACTCGACCCGGACCTGAATGCGGCTGGCGATCTGGGGGAGAGTCCCGAACCAGTCTGGGTCCTGATAAAATTCAGGCTCTCTGGCCAGCAACCAGTCTTCCTGCAGCCTGCGGGCGGCCTCCTCAATGTTCAGACCGGTCGCGGCGCGGCTGACGGCCCGTACATTGATGGGAATCACATAGTTGCCGCGTGCGGTCATCGAGTAGCGCAGCGTGCGCCCGGTCACGACTGTGTTTGGCTCGACAGAGAAATTGATTGATTCGGCGACGAGTTGGCCGCGTTCGGGCACGGCGCCGCGCAGCGCAATCATGGCCGCCTCCTCCGAGTCGGCGCGGTTAATCGCGCTTCCCTGGATCAGAACGCGCAGTGTGAGGTTGAGCTCGTCGGCCGGTTCATCGTTGAAGTGGTCGAAAAACTGAGCAGTGATGTAGGACAGGACCAGTTCTTGCGGCAGCCACTCATCAGGGCCGAGTTGCGGCTGCAACCTTTCATGGGCGGTTTCCTGAATGGCGGAGTAGACCTGATCCAGCAACCTGTCTCTGTCCTGTTGCGTGACCAGGCCTACGCGAGCATTTGCGCCCCCGGAAGTGGCCTCAGGGTTTGTCACCCGAACTCGAGTGCGGAGCGCGCCTGCCACGGTCGTGATGCGGTTGCTGGGCACGTTGCCTACGATTCCGGGCTCAACCGCTTCGACTTCGACCTCGGCCTGCGTACCGACCGGCCCGTTGATCTCCAACTCCTCCAGGATACGGAAATCCACGGCTTCGCCCGTGCTGGTCGAGACGATGGTTCCGGCGGGCACGCGCACAGTCCGGTTGGTCTGGTTGGTGAAGACAACGGTTCCCTCGGCCACGTCCACTTCGGACCAGCCGCTTCCGGTGGTGGCGATGGAGCCTGTTGCCTCCACCGTTTCCTCAATCAAGCGCGCGGAAAGCAACCCCTGCTCCAGATCCGCTTCTTCGACTTGCGGGTTCGCAGTTAGAACAACGGTCGTTTCCAGCGCGCGCTGGCCGGGTACGAGCGTGATCGTCGCCGCGGGGAGCACATAGTAAACGAATCCACCCAGGAATGTGACCAGGAAAAGGCCAACGAGAATATAGCCAAACAACTGAAGCCATAGAGGGGTTGGGCGCCGGTAGCGTCGAGCGGCGCGAATCCGCTGTCTCCGGATGCGGTCGATGCGGGGACGGCCGGAAAGCCTTGGATCGATCGAGCCGTCCCCTTTGCGCCAGTGGGGCGGTTCGGGGAGGCTGGTGACCGGGGTGTGGGAGTGGGCAGAATCGGGGCCGCCGCCTTTGCCCCAGCGTCGCCAGCGCAAGGCCGCTTCACTGCCAAAAACACGGATGCCCAGCCGTTTCGCGTTCTTGCGTATGGCAGAATCCTTCGTCACCAGGGCCAGTTGCTGGCCCCTGACCTGACACTGACGGTGGAGCATACGCAGCCTCGGCATGCTCTCCAACTGTTTGCAGCCTTCGGGAAGAACGAGCGCGACCGCGCCGCGCCCTGTCCTTGCCAGATGCTGGCGCAGCGCCTCGATTCGGGTGTCGTATTCGACGTTCAGGAGCTCTGCCAAAGGGTTAATCTATCCTCGGGAACAGCCTGGCCTGAAAGGGTGGGAGAATCCAACCAGGTTCTAACCAAGTTTTTCTTCGACCCAGCTTGTCACCTGGCCGAGAGCCTCGGGCAATTTGTCCGCGTGGCGTCCACCGGCCTGGGCCATATTCGGCCGTCCTCCGCCGCCCCCGCCAACGATTTTTGCCGCGTCGCGGACGAGATTGCCGGCGTGGATACCCTTTTCGATCGCGTCATCGGTGGCGGCGGCCACCAGCATCGGCTTTTCGTTGATCACTGAGCCGAGCACAATGACACTGCTTCCGAGCTTGTCGCGGAACCAGTCGGTCATCTGGCGCAGGGCGTCCACGTCTGAGGCGTCAACCTGCTCGGCAAGGACGGCAAGCCCATTGAGGCGGACGGCGTGGCCGAGGAGAGACTCGCTTTGCTGGCGGCTGAGTTGCGTGCGCGTCTGCTCAAGCTGCCTTTCAAGCTGGCGGGCCTGCTCTTGCAGGCGTTGAACAGCTTCGGCAGTCTGATCCGGCTGGACGCGCAACTGGGCGGCGATCGTGTCGAGAGCGGCCAGGCGATTGGCCAGCTCCTCCTGGGCGGCGCGTCCTGTCAGCGCTTCGATGCGGCGCACGCCAGCGGCGCTGCTGCCTTCGGTTGTGATCAGAAACGGGCCGATCTCGCCTGTGGTTCCCACGTGCGTTCCGCCGCACAGCTCCTGTGAAACGGTGTCGCCTTCGCCGCCAATGGAGATTACCCGCACCGTGTCATCGTATTTCTCTTCAAAGAAGGCGAGCGCGCCCTCGGCCACGGCGCGGTCGAATCCAGTCCAGCGATCCTTGACCGCGTAGTTGGCGAGCACCGCCTGATTGGCCGCCTGCTCGATGGCGCGCAGCTGATCCGCGCTGACCGGCTGGGGATGGGAAAAGTCGAAACGGAGCCGGTCCGGGGCAACCAGGGAGCCGCGCTGGCGGACATGCTCCCCCAACTGGCTGCGTAATCCGGCATGAAGCAGATGGGTGGCGGTATGGTTGCGCATGATATCCCAGCGGCGTTCGGTGTCGATGACGGCATAGGCGGGGTCTTCGACTCTGACAGTTCCGCTGGAGACGACGCCGGCATGAACAATCAGCCCGGGAATCGGACGCCGCATAGAATGCACCTGTACCGTCCAGGCAGGTTTCTGCATGTCGTCGGGGAAGAACTCGATTTCACCCGTGTCGCTGAGCTGCCCGCCGCTTTCGACGTAAAAGGGCGTCTCCGGCAGAATGACCTCCACTTCTTCACCGGCATGGACCTGCTCGACCGATTGGCCGTCTCTCACCAGGCCGATGACGGTCGTATTGGCATCTTCGGCCTCTTCATAAATGAGTTGGCGCACGCCCTCGTCTGCGAGAAGGCCGCGACGACGCAGATCCGCCAGCAGAGAGACGTAGACCGAAAGGTCTGCGGGGACGCCCATTTGATCACTGCCGGACTGTTTGCGCTGCTGTTCGAGCGCGGCCTGATACCCTTCCTCGTCTACGCTGAGTCCGTTTTCCTGGGCAACGTCGCGGGTGATGTCGAGTGGAAAACCGTAGGTGTCCCAGAGGCGGAATGCGTCTTCGCCGGGGATCACGCTTTCGCCGCCGGCGCGCAGCCGCTCGATCAGGCCGTCCAGGAGAGAGAGCCCGGTGATCAAGGCGCGCTGGAAACGCTCTTCCTCGGCGGTCACCGTCTGCACGATGAAGTCTTCGTTGGCCTGCAACTCGGTGTAGTGGGGACCGAATTCAGCAATAACGGCGCGGCAGATCTCGGCCAGGAAGGGCTCACTGAAGCCGATCTGTTTGCCGAAGCGGGCGGCGCGGCGGAGGATCATGCGGACGACGTAGTCTCGCCCTTCGTTTCCGGGCATGACGCCGTCGTTGATCAGGAAGGTTACGGACCGGCCGTGGTCCGCGATGACACGGTAGCCGACCAGATGCTGCTGGCGCTGGGCATCGGTGTGGCCGAGCAGCTCCTGGATGCGATCCATAATTGGCGTAAAGGCGTCGGTATCATAGTTGTTGTCCGTGCCCTGGAGAATCGAGGCCACCCGTTCCAGGCCGGCGCCTGTATCCACGCTGGGCTTGGGCAGGGGGATCAGTTCTCCGCCGGGCTCGCGCTGCTCGTACTGCATGAAGACAAGGTTCCAGAACTCGAGATATTCGTCATCCACATTGACTCCATCGGGGGTCTGATCTGCGAGATCCCCCCAGTAGTAGTGGATTTCAGTGCAGGGGCCGCAGGGACCGATCTCGCCCATCTCCCACCAGTTGTCCTTCTTGCCAAAACGGAGAATGCGGTCCGCGGGCGCGCCCACTTTGCGCCACAGTTCTACGGCCTCGTCATCGTCGGTATAGACGGAGAACCAGAGCCTGTCCAGCGGGAGTCCGAGCTCGTTTACGAGTAGGTCCCAGGCAAATTGGATGGCGTCGCGCTTGAAGTAGTCGCCGAACGAAAAGTTGCCCAGCATCTCGAAGAAAGTGTGGTGGCGCGGGCTCGGCCCAACATTCTCCAGGTCATTGTGCTTTCCGCTTACTCGCAGGCATTTCTGGGAGGTGGTGGCGCGATTGTAGCTGCGCTTGTCAAGCCCGAGAAAGACGTCTTTGAACTGTACCATGCCGGCGTTGACAAAAAGCAGGGTCGGATCTTCTGCGGGCACAATGTTGCTGCTATCGACAATCTGGTGGTTCCTCTCCTGGAAATACTCGAGGAACAGCTTGCGAATTTCGAATGTTGAAAGCCTTTTCATCGGACGCCTCGCTTGGTTGCTGACTGCCGTCTGACCGGATCGCAGGACAGCCGTCGCGCCTGCTGCGCAGAGCACACGAACTGGTGCCGATTGTAGCAAATTCGAGGCCGATCTGGGAAACTTCGCGGCCCCCGGCTCACAGTTCACTTCACCGATTTCTTGGAATTGAAACCGAACCGCGCTGATAATGGCACGCAGGCCATCCAATGCCGGGGTGAGCTATCAATCCTGGCAGGGGGAATGGACCCGGATCGGATAGATTCAGGTGGAACAGGACAGTAGACCATGCCAGCGGTTTCAGTGCGCGATCTGCGCAAAACATTTCAATTGAAACAGAAAGCTGCCGGGCTGCGCGGCAGTTTGCGGGCGCTGTGGCGGCCCTCTTTTCAAGAGCTGGACGCGGTCCGCGGCATCTCCTTCAATATGGACGAAGGGGAACTGCTGGGGTTCATCGGACCCAATGGAGCGGGCAAGTCGACCACCATCAAGATCCTGACAGGCATTCTACACCCCAGCAGCGGGGAAGCAGAGGTGCTCGGCCGCGTGCCCTGGCGTCAGCGCCAGGAGCTGGCATTTCAAATCGGGTCGGTATTCGGACAACGTCCGCAGCTATGGTATCACCTCCCGGCGGTGGACACGTTCTACCTGTTCGGCAAGATCTATGAACTGGATGACAGAAAGCTGAAGGGCCGCATCGCCTTTCTGGCGGAGGCTTTCGAGATCGAAGAGCTTCTGGAAACGCCGGTGCGCAAGCTGTCTCTCGGCCAGCGGATGCGCTGCGAGGTCGCGGCCTCGCTGCTGCACAGACCACGCGTCCTCTTGCTGGACGAGCCTTCGATTGGTCTTGACGTTGTCGCCAAGCAGCGCCTGCGCATGACGATCCAGAGAATGAACGACTTGGAAGGCGTGGGCGTGCTGTTGACGAGCCACGATGCCGGCGACATTGAAGCGCTGTGCAGGCGGGTGATCATCATTAACGACGGCGAGATTGTTTATCGGGACAAGGTGTCTGCGCTCAGGCGGCGCTACCTGACGGTAAAGACGGTCGACGTGCGCTACAACGAGCAGCTGCCGCCTGATTTCGCTCTTCCGGGCGTGGAGATGGTGAAGGTGGGGCGGTATGGCGCCAAGATGCGCTTTGACACGCGTGTGACCCCGGTGGGACCGGTGATCGGGGGCCTGGCGGCGGCGGGCAGTCTGGCAGACGTAACCGTTTCGGAACCTTCGCTGGAGGAGGTGATCGGAGCGATTTACGGGCAGGCGGAGAGTAAAGATGGCTAGCGGTGGAAGAAGGCAGGCCGCGCCTGGGAGCGGCGTTCGTTCACCCTCCTTGAAGGCTGCCTTGGGCAAGTATTGGGCGATCTTTCGCACACAGCTTGTGAACAGCCTGGCCTACCCGATCGACTTGCTGGGGCGCAGTCTGCTGATCGTCCTCTTCATGTGGATCTTCATGAACTTGTGGAGGGTGACGTACGGAGCAAGCGGCGCGCACACGATCGCCGGTCTTACCCTTGCGGATACGATGTGGTACCTGATGATGGCCGAGGCGGTGATGCTGAGCAAGCGGGATCTTTCCGAGGAGATGACGGAGCAGGTGAAGGACGGGAGCGTGGCCTATCTGCTCAACAAGCCGTTCAATTTCATCCTGTACCATTTCGCGGCCGGGCTGGGCCACAGCGTGCTGGCCTTTGGCGGCAATCTCGTCATCGGCGCCGCAGTTGTCTGGCTGATGGTCGGCCCTCCCCCTGGAATCGCCGGGTGGCTCTTTGCCGGCGCGGCCGTTATACTTGCCTGGCTGCTGGATTTCTGCTTCTCAGCGTTGATTGGCCTGAGCGCATTTGTTGTCGAAGAGACCGCCGCTTTTCGCTGGATCTACCAGAAGTTCCTCCTGCTATTGGGGGGCGTGCTGATCCCGCTTGACTTCTTCCCGGCTTGGTTGCAGACCTTCTCGCTCAACCTTCCCTTCGCGTGGGTCATCTATGGCCCGGCCCGCCTCTTCGTCGAGCCCAGCCTGGCGCGATTGGGTCAGGTGCTCTTGCAGCAGGGCTTCTGGCTTGCGCTAATCGGGGGCACTGTCTGGATCCTATACCGCCGGGCGGCAGCGCGGCTGGCGATCAACGGAGGTTGAACGATGGGCCGCCAAATCGCTTTCGTTCTGGCCCTATGGAAAACGAATCTGCTGAGCGCGATGGAGTACCGGGTCTCCTTTCTGACGCAGATGGCGGGCATGATGCTCAACAATGCGATCTACTTCGTCTTCTGGATTATTTTCTTTGCCCGCTTTGAAGAGGTCAACGGATGGGATCTGGTGGACATGCTCTTCCTGTTTGGGGTTGTGGCGACGGGATTCGGCGTCGGCACATATCTTTTCGGCAATGCGGTGCGGCTGTCGTTACTGATTGCCAGCGGGCAGATGGACTACTACCTGTCGCTGCCGCGCCCCGTACTGCTGCATGCGCTGGCCAGCCGCAGCAATGCGTCTTCGGCGGGAGACTGCGCCTACGGCCTGCTCAGCTTCGGCGCCGCCGTCTATTTCGCCGGCGCGTTCGACATTCTGATGCTGCTGCGCTTTGGGCTGGGCTGCCTGGCGGCAGTGACCGTGCTCATTTCCTTTCTCGTGCTGGTGCAAAGCCTTACCTTCTGGATTGGAAATACAAATCTGCTGACCTCCAACGCGTTCAATGCGATCGTCACCTTTTCGCTCTACCCGATTACACTTTTCGATGGAACGGCCAAGTTGCTGTTGTTCACATTGATTCCCGCAGCCTTTATCGGCGCCCTGCCGGCGGAGTTCGTGCGCAGGTTCGACCTGGCGCAGTTGGCGCAGATTTGTGCGGGCAGCGCGATCTTTCTCTTCCTGGCCACATTCGTCTTTTATCGCGGCCTGCGCCGGTACGAAAGCGGCAGCGCTATTCAGGTACGGACGTAGGCCGGACGCGACACATATCGAGCCTTGAGACGGGGACCGGGCCAATGTACTGATCAGTCATAGGACCGGTCGGAGATTGCCTGACGGGGTGGGGCGAGGCCTTTTTACTGGTGAGGGCCCGTGGGCCAAACGTTTGCCCGCGCCTGTTTTATGTGTTAGCATAACGCGTGCCACAGTCGACAAAACTGACATGGGAAAGTCGTATGCCCGATTGCACCAGTTGCGGAACCTGGAATCCCGACGATAAGGAAGTTTGCTGGCGCTGCCAGGCCGTATTGCCGAAACCGGTGGAAAAGAAGCCGAGGCGCCGGCTGATCATACTCGGCATGCCGGTCTGGGTCTGGATCGTGGTCGGGTTGATCTTCGTCCTTCCTCTCTTCGGGCAGTGCGCGCAGCTTGGAGTTCCCGCCGGATAGTGACTCGCGACCGCCTGCCTCCGGAAACCGACAGCTTTTCGCTGCTCAAAGAGTTGAGCGAGACACCCGGCGTGAGCGGCCAGGAAGAGAGGATTCGCGCCTGCGTCAGTGTCCACATGGCTCCTCTCGTCGATGACCTTCGCACCGACACACTAGGAAATCTGACCGGCCATAAACGCGGCATAAACCCGTGCGGAAACAAGGTGATGCTGGCCGCGCACATGGACGAGATTGGCCTGGTCGTCACCCGGTTGGAGCAGGGGTTTCTGCGCTTCGCCCCGGTTGGAGGCGTTGACCTGGGCGCGCTGCCAGCGCAGGAGGTCACGGTTCACGGACGGACGGATTTGCCGGGCCTGATCGCAAGCAGGCCTCCCCACGTTCTCACGCCGCAGGAACGGGAAAAGCCCTTCACCAAAGCGGAACTGTTCATCGACGTTGGGCTGTCTGCGGACGCGCTGGCCGAGTCCGTATCGGTGGGGGATTTCATATCAGTTCGCCAAAGCGCGGCCGAGTTGGGGAACGGGCAGGCGACGGGAAAGGCGCTGGACAACCGGGTATCGGTTGTAGTCTTGCTACAGGCGTTGCGCCTGCTTCAGCAACGGAGCCACGCCTGGGACATTTACGCCGTCGTCACGGTCCAGGAGGAAATTGGCCTGCGCGGGGCGATGACCGCCGCGTTCCAGACGGCGCCGGATCTGGGCATTGCGCTGGATGTAACGTATGCAGAGCAGCCGGGCGCGTCCGCGGAGGAGGCGATGCCGATGGGCGGCGGGCCGGCCATCGGCCTGGGGCCGAATCTGCATCCCGTGCTGAGGGAACTGCTGGTCGACGCGGCCGAACGCACTGAGATCCCCTATACAAATGAGGTGTTGCCTGGAAACTCCGGGACCGACGCCTGGGCGATGCAGGTTTCCCAGTCGGGTGTCCCGACCGCGCTGATTTCCGTGCCGGTGCGCAACATGCACACGCCGGCTGAAACGGTCGCGCTCAAAGACATCGAACGGAGCACGCGCCTGCTGGCCGAGACGATCTGCGCTCTGCCAGACGACATGTCCGCGCTGGCGCTCGACAGAAATGGTTAGAGTTTGACGGCCCCGAGCCTGCTAAAGGTATCGGACTGGCGCCGCAAAGACGGGTCTGTTGCCATGGATGAACTGCTCGAAAAACTGTCAAACGCCCGCGGGGTCGCGGGGCAAGAAGGCGAAGTGCGGGCCATCCTGCGGGAGGCGCTTTCCGGGCATGTGGATGAACTTTCGGTCGACTCAATCGGCAACTTGATTGCCCGCAAGAAAGGGTCGGATACTGAAAGAAACCATCGTGTGATGCTGGCCGCGCATATGGACGAAGTGGGCGGGATTGTTATGCGCGCCAACTCTGACGGCACACTCAAGTTTCGCAGTGTCGGCGGCCTGGACCCGCGTATTTTGCCGGGCAAACGGGTGAGGATTGGCAAGGAGGAGACGCCAGGGGTGATCATGCGGGCGCCCCATGCGGCCCGTTCGGGCAGGCGGGTGATGCCGATTTCCGATCTCCTGATCGACACGGGCGGCGCAAGAGGGGTCGAACCGGGCGACATGATCACCTTCGAGAGCAGCTATGAGGAGTACGGGGCGCTCCTGAAGGGCAAGTCTTTTGACGACCGTGTTGGATGCTACATGCTTGTCGAACTGTTGAAAGGCGCGTATCCCTGCGAACTGGTCGGGGTCTTCACCGTGCAGGAGGAGATTGGGCTGCGCGGCGCGGGTGTGGCCGCCTACGCAGTCGAACCGGATGCAGCGGTGGCCCTCGAAGGCACCGTTGCCGACGATCTGCCGCGGCAACAGGACATCAGCTCTACGACCGAGCTGGGCAAAGGGCCATCGATCTCGGTGATGGACCGCAGCGCGCATGCGGACCGCCGCCTGGTGCGCATTCTGGCCGAGACCGCGGCGGCGCACGACATCCCGTGGCAGTTCAAGCAGCCGGGAGTAGGCGGAACTGACGTGGGCACGATCCATCTGGCGCGCGGCGGCGTGCCCGCTGTAGCGGTGGCCGTGCCGTGCCGCTACATTCACACCCCTGCGGCGCTAATGGACCCGGCAGATGTGAAGAATACGATCCGGCTGATGAGCAATGCGTTGTCCGGTCCGTTAGGACGGCCGTTGCCGGCCGAGTGGAGCGAAGAATGAGAGCCTTGATCGAGGAATTGTGCGGTGTTTTCGGCCCCAGCGGAGAAGAGGCGCTGATGCGCGAGTTGATCGGCCAGCATCTGGCGGGTCTGGTTGACGAGATTCGGACCGACAGGCTTGGAAACCTGATCGCGGTGAGACGTCCAACGGCCGGGAATGTAGAGGGCAAGCGAATCATGCTGGCCGCGCACATGGACGAGATCGGCGTGATGGTTACACATGTGGACGCCCAGGGCTTCTGTCGTTTCACGACCATAGGCGGCGTGTTGACCAACACACTGATCGGCAGCCGCGTTCAGTTTGCCAACGGCGTAGAAGGGGCGTTTGGCATGGAAGGCTCGCCGCTCTCACGCGAGCGCCCGACGCCGCAGAAGCTGTTTATGGACGTGGGCGCAAACTCCAGGGAAGACGCGGCCGTGCAGATTGGAGACACCGCGGTCTTTCGCAGCGGCTTTGGCGCGGTCGGCGACCGGCTGTTTGCCGCCAATCTTGATGATCGGATTGGCTGTGCCGTCCTGATTCAGACACTGCGCGAGCTCGAAAGCTCCCCACACGAAATACTGGCCGTCTTCACCGTGCAGGAGGAGGTGGGGACGCGGGGCGCCTCGACAGCCGGGTACGGCCTGGAGCCGGAGGTCGTTGTAGCGATCGACGTGACGGCTACCGGTGACTTTCCGGAAGCGACGCCGATGGAGGTGGCGCTGGGCAAAGGGCCGGCTATCAAAATCATGGACAGACGCATGATCGTGCATCCAAAGGTGCGCGGCTGGCTGGAGAACGCGGCCAAGGCAAACGATATTCCTTACCAGCTGGAGGTCCTGGAATTTGGCACGACCGACGCCTCCGCCGTCCAGGTAAGCCGCGCCGGCGTCCCCGCCGGCACAGTGTCAATCCCTTGCCGCTATATCCATACGCCCTCGCAGGTCGCAGACCTCGACGACGCGCGTCAGGCAGTGTCGCTGCTGGCGCATGCGCTTGGCGAAGAGTTTGCATAGCAGACGGACAGTGAATCCCAGAGGATTTGAAACTAAATACACGGACCCCGGACGCCGGCAGACATGTACGCCCAGATTGCCGGTCGCCTGACAGTCTGGCACGCGGGGCAGTCGCGGGCCCTGCCCTGGCGAGAAGGGCCGGCCGGCGCCCGCGACCCCTACGCAGTCTGGGTAAGCGAAGTGATGGCCCAGCAGACCCGCGTTTCGGTTGTCGTCGACTACTTCAACCGGTGGATGGCGCGGTTTCCCACCGTCGAGCAACTGGCCCGGGCCGACCAGCAAGAGATTCTGAAGTTGTGGGAGGGCTTGGGATACTACAGCCGCGCGAGGAATCTTCACAGGGCAGCGCAGATCGTGGACGTCGAATTCGGCGGCACACTGCCGCGCACGCGTCGCGAACTTCTGTCCTTGCCCGGAATCGGGGCGTACACGGCCGGGGCCATACTCAGTTTGGCCTTTGGGCTGCCGGAGCCGATACTCGACGGCAATGCCATGCGAGTGATCAGCCGCCTGTGGGATATCGGGGACCCGATTGAACAGCGGTCAACCCAGAAGAGGCTGTGGAGTCTGTCGCGGGGCCTGGTGGAAGCGGCGGCACGGCCCGGCGAGTTGAATGAAGGTTTGATGGAGCTGGGCGCGCTCCTGTGCAGGCCCCGCAACCCGCACTGCGCGGAATGTCCAGTGCAGCACAGTTGCCTGGCGCGCGAGCGCGGTGTTCAAGACCGGCGGCCCGTCCGGAGTCCCCGCCAGAAGATCCCGCATGTAGAGGCGGCGGCCGCGGTCATCTGGGAAGGGGAGCGCAACCGCTCGCGTTTCCTGATCAGCCGGCGGCCAGAGAAAGGTCTGCTGGGGGGCCTTTGGTCCTTTCCCAACGGCATCATGGAGGAAGGGGACGAGGACCTCTCTGCCTGTGTACGGCGAACGGTCCGGAAGGAGTTTGACGTCGCGGTGTCAGTTGGGGACAAGGTAGCGATTGTGGAGCACGCGTTCACCCATTTCAGCATGACCTTGACGGCATTTCACGCCCGAATTCTTGCGGGGTCGCCCCAGGCCGCGGACGCCGCGGACGCCGCGGATTGGCGCTGGACGACATTGGAGGACATTGAGGAACTCCCTTGCCCTGTTCCTGATCGCAAGATCGCCGGCGTCCTGCGCGACCTTGCAGGGGAGGAATCGGGTTGCACGACAGCTTGACTGAGCTCTTCGGGGCGCGTTCAGGAATCAGAAAGCGCTGTCGCTTCGGTATCCGGAGCGGCGTGTAGGCGATGGTAACGTAGTTTTTCTCTTGGGCGGCTTCTCGCCCTGCGGGTCTTCAGCGATGCGCGCGAGGACCCGGGACCGGGGTCACGCCGCGGCGTCCAGTTCCTGCTCATCGTTCAAGAGGAGCTGCTGGCCCTGAACGCCGTACAGCCGCGGCAATGCGCCGACTTCGAAGACTTCGCGGCGCACGACACATCGGGCGACCTCGTCGCGACCGGGTATCTCGTACATAACGTCGAGCAGCGCTTCTTCGACGATTGAGCGCAAGCCCCGAGCCCCGGTGCGGCGCATATAGGCCTGGGTCGCGGCGGCTGCCAGGGAGTCTGGCTCAAACTCCAGGAGCACTTCGTCCATGGCGAAGAGCTGCTGGAACTGGCGCACGATACTGTTCTTAGGCCTGGTGAGGATTTCGACGAGGGTCTCGCGGTCGAGCGCGTCGAGACTGACGACGACCGGGACGCGGCCGACAAACTCCGGGATCAGGCCGTAATGGAGCAGGTCGTCCGGCATCGCCTGCTGGAGGAGGCGGCTTTCGTCCCTCCCTTCTTTTTCGAGGCGGCGGATTCTCAGTTCGCGCTGGCGCTCGGTGAGCTCTTCCGGAAGCGGTTGCTCGTCGATATCCTCCTCATCCGCAGTCCAACTGATCGGGTCAAGTTCGGCTTCGTTGTCAACGAAGCCAAGGCCGGCCCGGCGTCGCATTCTTCTGCGCACCATCTCCGCCAAGCCGACAAATGCCCCGCCCAGAATGAACAGGATATTGCGGGTATCGAGTGGGATGAATTCCTGCTGGGGGTGTTTGCGGCCCGTGCTGGGGGGCACGTTTACAGTCGTGCCTTCAACAATTTTCAGCAATGCCTGCTGGACGCCCTCCCCGCTTACGTCGCGAGTGATGCTGGGATTGTCACCTGCTTTGCGGGCAATCTTGTCGATTTCGTCAATGTAGACGATGCCGCAGGCGGCCCGGTCCGCGTCCCAGTCTGCCGCCTGCAGCAGGCCAACGAGCAGACTCTCAACATCTTCCCCCACGTAACCGGCCTCTGTAAGGCTGGTCGCATCGGCGATGGTGAATGGGACGTCGAGGAGCTTGGCAAGCATCTGGGCCATGAGCGTCTTGCCGCTGCCGGTAGGGCCGATGAGGAGAACGTTGCTCTTGGCAAGCTCCACCATGTCCTCTTCGGCGGCCGGTACGCCGGACATTGACCCTATATCAGTTTCGTCGGAGGGTTCGGATAAGGCGCTCTGGCCGTCTTGGGCAAGCTGGCTCTGCCGCCACCGCTGGGCCCCGGCTCCGCTGCTGCCGAAGATGCGCTTGTAATGATTGTAGACCGCGACCGACAGTACCTTTTTCGCCCGATTCTGACCGATGATGTACTGGTTCAGATTGTGGACGATTTCGCGGGGACTGGGCACGCGCTTGGCGGAAAGGTTGGCGGAACTAGCCGGTCCGCCAACCTTTTCCACACCTTCCTCATCGAGTATTTCGACGCTGAGTCGAACGCATTCATCACAGATGTGGACACCGCCATCGCCGGCGATCAATCGCTGGGTCTTGGATTCTTCTCTGCCGCAGAAGGAACATGCGATCATCGCGTCACCAGTTACTTTTCTGACCCCGGCCTGGGTCTAGCGGTACGAAAGAAACGGGGCAATTCCCGATACCCTTTGGCGCCAACCGGGTAGGGTTAGGAATCGCCTTTGCCTTCGGTTGCCTCTGCGGCAGCAGGTTTGGCGCCGTTTTCGTTGGGGACATTGACCTGCCCGTCCACGACGGAAACGATGTCGCTGCTGTCGCCAAGCACCTCGTCAACGATGCCGAAGTCGCGCGCCTCAATCGCGTTCATCCATCGGTCGCGCTGGAAGATCTCCTCGATCTCCTGCCAGACGTGCCCGGTCTGCTGGGCTACGATATGGAAGAGCTGCGTTTGGAGCCGCTCCTGCTCTCGCAGCGCGATGCGAACGTCTTCGGTGTAACCTTGGGCGCCGCCGCCAGCCGGGTGCATGTGAATCGTCGCGTGGGGCAGGGCATAGCGTTTGCCCTTGGTGCCTGAGCAGAGAAGGACAGTGCCCATGCTGGCGGTTACGCCAACAGCGAAGGTGTGAATGGGGGTACTGATCATCTTCATCGTGTCATAGATGGCGAGTCCGGCGTAGATGAGGCCGCCGGGGCAGTTGATGAACATCTGGATCGGCTGGTTCGGATCCTCGGAGTTCAGATAGAGGAGCTGAGCAACCATCAGGTTGGCCACCTGATCGGAAAGCGGCATGCCAAGGAAGATGATGCGCTCTTTCAGCAGTAGGCTGTAAATGTCATAGGCGCGCTCGCCGCGGCCCGTACTCTCGATCACCATCGGCACGATATTTGAAGGCGTCAAGCCGCTGTTCTGGAACTGATCGCCGGGAAGGCCCGACCAAGCTGGCGGCTCGGATTTGTGCTCAGTTTCCGGCGGCTGAGCCGAGAACTTTCCTTCAAACGGATTAAACATCTGGATCTCCCTTATTTGACTGATGAACTCGCGGCAGACTGATAACTCCGTCGGTCTGCGGCCCAGAGGCCTGATGGGTGGAAACAGTCCCAAGTGTAAGTCTTGCCGGCGTTGCGCAATGTAGGGGCCGCTCTATTCTGTGTTAGAGAACTGTTAGTGTCAGGCGCCGGGATTCGTGTTCTTACTCGGCTTCTTCTGCTGATGTGGACTCTTCCTCAACCTGATTAGGGTCGTCAAAAGCGACGGCTGGGCTGGATTCATCTGAATCGGGGGCGTCGGCCTCTTCAGATTCGACGGCTTCGGCATTCGGTGGGGGGACATCCTCGCCGCGGGCGATCGCCAGCAGCATCTGAATCGCCTTATCCCTAAGGATTTCGCTGTCGATTTGTGGTCGACTGTGGTCAGCGCGCATCATTTCGAGCATATCGGTATGCGCTTTAGCCGTCTCTTCATCCGGATCATCGGGCAAGGGACCGGCCACACCGCTAATGTGCTCTTCAAACTCTTCGTCGCTTACTGTCATGTTCTCGCTCTGGGCAAGCTCTATCAGCGTGAGTTCGATTTGCAGCGAACTTTCGGCATTCTCGCGCATGGATTCGCGATATTCCTCAACTGATTGGCCTGAAATCTCCAGGTATTGTTCCAGTCCCTGAATCCCCATTTGGCGGAGACGCATATCGGAATTGCGCACAATTCTGTCGATTTCCATTTCCACGGCTATGGGCGGGTACGCAAGTTCGCTCATGTCGACCAGTTCCTGCAAGACTTTCTGTGTGTGTTCGACTTCGGCCTGTTCTTTCGCATCTTGCAGGGCGTTTTGGCGGAGGTCGTCGAGCAGGTCGGCGGCGGTCTCGAAATCGGGGCCGAAGTTCTGCGCGATCATATCGGTCATCTCGGTGGGCGTCTCGAAAGACTGTATGCTATGCACCTTTGCGGCGAAGCGCACAGTATTGCCGGCGTGCATGCTGGGGCTGTCTTCCGGCCATGCGATCTCGAAACTCTTTTCCTCATTGGGCGACAGATCCAAGAGCGCTTCATCCAGGCCAGCCGGCTCCATGGGGTTTTCCTGATCGGGGGTTACGTCCCAATCCTCTTCATCGAATACGACGGTCTCGGTCTCGTTGCCTTCGTTATCAAGGACGACGCCTCTCAGATCGATGGTCATCAGATCGCCGTACTGGCTGGGGCGGTCTGCCTCCACGTATTCGGCGTTCTGTTCAAGGATGGTCCGGATGCGCTCCTGGAGCTGATCTTCATCGACTTCGACCTCTTCCTCTTCAACGCGCAGTCCGCGGTAGTCGCCTAACTCGACCTCAGGCGGCAGCGGAATCGTCAGGTGAAAGCGGACCGCTTGCTCCATGTCGACGTTGTCGAGGCTCCCCATGTAAAACGGCTCCAGGCCTTCCTGCTCCAGGGCCTCCTTATAGACCTCTTGCCCCAGGTCATCGACAAACTCGCTGATTATCGCTTCTCGGCCCACATATTGGAGAAGAATGTGAAAGGGCGCGCGCCCCTTTCGGAAGCCGGGAATGCGCACTTGCCGGGCGATTTTCCGGGCCGCTTTGCGCATCTCTTGATCGATGCGCTCGTCAGCGACCTCGATCGTCATGGCGAGTTGCCGGCTTTCGATTGGTTCTGTCGTCACGGTCAAGGTCATCGTACTTTGCCTCTCATTATTTCAAAGAATTGGGAATTCAGAGAGCGTCGCCCCCCAAGGTAAGGATGGTCAGAAGAGGACCGGCGGCGAAGTGCTCCTTCTTCGCCATAATGCCGTACAAGTAAAGGGCAGCCAAGGTCGCAATGTAGGCCAAAATGCCCGCCGGGCCTAGAACGGGGACAATTGAGACTGAAATGAAGACGCACAGGAACAGGTTGGCAAAAAGCCAGGCGGTGGAAACCGTTCTCGTGCAGCGGCCCCATTTAGGCACGTCAATCAGTGCGAAACCGCGCCACTTCTCAGGGAAGAGATCAAAGGCCAGGTGGAGCCCTACGCCTCCTGAAAAACCGGCAACGAACCAGTCTGCCCACTGAATCCCGGACAGAAACCATCCCAGCCAGAGGAGGGAGGGCAGCAGAAAGCTGTGCGTCACCCCCGACCTGTGGCGGAGGCGGAGGAGGGCCCATCTGTCGATGTCGGGGTACTGGCTACCCAGCCAGGCTCCGATGGCGAAGCAGGCGATGCCAATCGTCGATGTCAGCAAGGCTTGGTCGATGAATTCCAGCAAGGGGTCAATCCTGGTTTTTGAGCTGGCGTCAGATTTCCACGTGCGCGACGGTTCAGACGCCAGGCACAAGGATCCGCTGTTTTTTGGAGCGCCACCGTTCAGTATAGCACACCAGAGAAAACAGTTCCCAAAAACGAATACGTTTTTTGTGGGTGTTAACGAAGCAAGTGGGCGCGCCGGGCTTGTCGAGGGAATGCCGCCGAAGGGGCTACGTTCGTTTGAAGGCTCGCTCCAATTCGCCCGCGCTCAGTTGCAGCATCGTGGGGCGGCCGTGGGGGCATGTACGCGGGGCGCCGCAGCGCTCCAACTGGCGCACAAGCTCCTTCATTTCGATGTCACTGAGGATCTGACCGGCCTTGATCGAGGCCCGCTTGCAGACCATCTTCACAAGTCGGGACTCCAGCTCCTCGCCGACCAGGTCACGGTTGTCAGCCAGACCTTGAACGATGTCATCGAGCGCCCGCTCGGCGTCCTGATTGGAAAGTACATTGGGCACTGCGCGCACAAGGAAGGTATCGCCGCCGAAGTGCTCGATGACAAAGCCTACTTCGTTCAGTTTGTTCAGGTGTTGTGCGATGAGGCCAGCGCGTGCGTCGCCCACGTGCAGTGAAATCGGGGTCAGCAGGCCCTGGCGGGGGATCCCGCTTCCGCCGCCGCGGCTATCGAGCTGGGTCATGAATTTCTCGTAGAGAATTCGTTCATGGGCGGCGTGCTGATCTATCAGGTAGAGCCCCTCTGGGCCTTCAGCGACAACATACATGGCGCCGGCCTGGCCAACGACCCGCAGCGGAGGGAGCGATTGGGCGTCGTCTCGGGGCGTTTCGTCCGTTCCGGCGGCAGGCGGGGGCGCTACCGGTGCGCCAGGCGGCGAAATGGGCTTTTCCCGGGGCGTTTCTGCTTCGGACTTTTCACTTTGGGGCCGTCCGAGAGGCGTGGCGGGCTGGCGGTTCCCCCCTGCGCCGAGGATGACGTTGCGTCGAGCTAGCCACCCGGACAGAGGCTGCTGATTCGTTTCGACCGCGTGTGATCGCACGGGCGGCTCGGCCGCTCGGCCGCTAGTCGGCGGTTCGTTCTCCGCGCCCAGCTGCACCGCGGGCACGCCAATGCTCTCGATCACCGCCTGGCGCACAGTACGTTGGACTGCGCTGTAGACTCTGTTGGCATTGACGAAACGGACCTCGGTCTTACGCGGGTGAACGTTAACGTCGACTTCAGTTGGATTCAGTTCGACGAAAATGACGGCAACCGGAAAGCGTCCAACCGGCAGCAAGGTGTGATAGGCCTGAACAACCGCGTGGGTGAGGCTGCGGTCCTGGACGTAGCGCCGGTTGATAAACAGATTGATCTGGGCGCGGGTGGGACGGGTAAGAGAAAGAGCGCTGACATAGCCGCTGACAAGGACGCCGACATTCTGGTTGGCAGGGGCGGGGCGGGTTGAGGCTTGCAAGGACTCGGGCTCGAGCGTATCGGCCGCGTCGGACATGAAGCTGATCTCATCCTCAACCGGCTGCCGTTCGGATTGGCCGGCTTCACTGGGCTGCCTGGTTGCTTGACCGGGCGCGCGGCGACCGGCGCTCCCTGCGCCCGGGCGGCCGACAGCGATCATCTGGCGAGCGTTCTCGCGCCCGTAAATGCTGGCCAGTACGCTATCAACTTGACCGGTGCCCTCGGAGTAGAAGGAGAGTTTCCCCTCGCTGACGAATTTGAATCGGCAGGAAGGGTAGGCCAGGGCATAGCGCTGCACGATGGCGGCAATGTGGCCCGCCTCCGTTGTCGGACGGCGCAGAAATTTTCGGCGGGCAGGCGTGTTGAAGAATATGTTTTCGACAGTGACGACAGTGCCAACGGGCAAGCCGACGGGTTGATTGCGGACCAGCGCACTACCTTCGATGCAGAGCTCGGCGCCTACATCAGAGTCTGCGTGACGGCTCTTGAGAGTCGTGCGGCTCACTGCGGCGATGCTGTAGAGGGCCTCGCCGCGGAAACCGAACGAGGTGATGCAATCCAGGTCGGCGGCCTTTTGGAGTTTGCTGGTGGCATGGCGCTGCGTTGCCAGCGGCAGTTCAGCGGCGGGAATGCCATGGCCGTCGTCAGAAACCTGAAGCAGGCGCCTGCCGCCTTCCCTGATTTCGACCTCAATGTTGGTTGCGCCGGCGTCGAGGCTGTTCTCGATCAGCTCTTTGGCTACATTCGCCGGGCGTTCGACCACCTCGCCGGCGGCAATTTTGGCGGCAATATCCTGAGGAAGAAGCTGAATGGCCATAGTTCCTAAAGTATACCATTTTCGCCCGAAATCGTCGGCGCGGGCGTTGGCAGCGGGGCGCTGAGCGTTTGTTTACAGTGGTCGGTGGTCAGTGGTCAGTGGTCAGGGGACCGTGGGCGCCGGGGTGGAGGAGAGGTCAGAGATCCTCCTGGGTGGTGGACTGCCGGAGCGGGAGCGGATGGACGAAGAGATGCTCCTCGCCGGCAACGTCGACGATCAGAATTGCGACGGTCTGGTCTGCGGGCTCGCCCTCCGGGACAGGGGGGCGCTTAGACAGCGGTGAGGAATAAGCGCCGGCGACCAGGTCGCTCCTGCCGGCGGGCGCGTCGATTTGAGATGGGCGGAAGGTTTCGCCGTCGAAGTCAAAGTCGAGAAGGACGGCTCGGACCTGGCGGCGCCAGTCGCGCGGCAGCGATATTTGCGCGCCGGAAGCCAAGCGGTGAAGTTGAGGACTTCGAAAGCCCTCAATCCGGACAGTCAGGAGGTCGGTGGCTCGCACCAGTCGGATGTCGGCCTTGGCGTTGGTCTGCCGCTCCTGCCAGTGGGCGCCGGGGTGGAGGAACTCTTCGGTCGAGAGGCGAAGGATGCGGTACCCGTCCGCCTCCAGACTGCCGTTGTCAGCGCGGGGTTTTGAGGTACTGGCGCCTTCTTCCGTTGCAGAAGGGCCTGGATTCCGGGGGGGCCAGCAGCGGCTCAGGCGGCAGGCAGTGGTGCGCAATGCGCGCCAGGTGCTGTCACAGCCAATCCAGTTGCGGCCCAGCTGCTGCGCCACCATCAGTGTTGTGCCGGAGCCGACAAACGGGTCGAGGACGAGGTCGCCAGGTTGGCTGGCTGATTCTATGACGCGCCGGAGCAGCCTTTCCGTCTTCTGGGTGGGGTAGTTTTCGTCTTCTCCCGGAACGGTGCCAAGCCCGGCGATGTCGTCCCAGAGGTTGTCCACAGGCTTGCTCAGGATGTAGCGGTTGCGGCCTTGTTGGGTGAGGTAGTATTTTACGCCGATATTTCCGCCATTCGAGGCGGATACTTTCCGGCTGTCTTCGTCGACGATGACGCTGCCGCCGTAGGGGGCGTACAGGCGTCCGTCATCGAAGAGGGCCTTCAGGCTCTCAAAGCTGTAAGCGCCGGGATCTGAAGTGCGGAAGAAGCCGCGCTCGTCGCGCATGTACTGCTCGGCGGCGGCCTTCTCGGAGAGAACGATTTCGCGCTTGGGCGCGTTCCAGACGGGCTTGCCCCGATGGGAGGCGCGGAAGATATGGATGGCCTGGGCGCTGTTTGGGAAGAAGCGGGCGCGGACCTTTGCCCCGCGCATGGTCTGGCTGCGCCAGAACACTGTGTTGAGGTGGGATTCGGGGCCGAATATTTCAGACAGCAGCAAGAGCAGATGCGCTTGCATGCGGTGATCGCAGTGCAGCCAGAGAGTGCCGTCAGGGTGGAGCAGCCGGCGCAGAAGGAGCAGGCGGTCGGCCAGAAATTGGAGGTAAACGCCGGTCTGCCAGATATCTTCGTACGCGGTTGTTTCCCCCAGCGTGGGTTGCCCTTTTCCGCGCAGGCGAATACGGCTGGCATAGGCGCGGTTCGAATTGTAGGGAGGGTCCATATAGATCAGGCGGACGCTGCCGGCATAGCCGTTGACGAGCAGCCAGGAAATGGCATCGAAATTGTCGCCGTAGAGGAGCAGCCCTCTGTCGCTGGCGCCAGCGCGTTGCGACGAGAAGCACTCCAACTGCTGCGCAGCTGGCAGAGAGGGTTCCATGCGCAGCCGCTTGCGCGGCCACTGGAGGGAAATCCTATCTTCGGCGCGGGCAGGCTTCTGGGTCCGAGATATCATGTTTTGCGCGAGTCGCAAGGTAGCGAAGGGTATTCGGGCGCCTGGAACTCTAACCGAGGGCACAGGTTCGGGGCCAATTGAAAGACCCGGCAGCGCGCTTGTTTGCTGCCGGGTCCCTCATTCCGATTTTCTTTTGACAGGAACATGGCGTTCCTACGTATACAAGCTCTGACGACGGTCCGCTTGGTCGAATCGGAGTTCTCAGCCGCTGCCCCGTTGCGCGGTAACCAGCGCTCGGGAATTGCTAGGGAACTGGGTCAGGATCGCGGTTGGTTGCCGCCGGTCATCGCGGGAACGAAATGCACTTCGCTGTCGGACCCGACGGCAGCGCGCAGCCCGCGATTCTGCACTGCGCCATCAACCGCGACCGTCCAGCCGGGCCGGATGCGTCCTTCATCGATGATGCGGTCGGCTACCCCTGGGAAACGCTCATCCAGGGCTGCGACAAGCTCTCGCACCGATTCGCCCTCCACTTCGACAATCTGCTGGCCGTCTGTGAGCGAGCGCATCAGGGGCGGAATCCAGACTTTGGCCACGTTCAGTCGTCTCCGGGAACCAGTTCAGCCGCGCCCTCAGCTTGCTTGGCCCACATGGCCTCAAGCAGATTCGCGGGCGAGATCGGCAGTTTATCCATGCGCACGCCGGTGGCCTGGTAGACGGCATTGGCGACGGCGCCGGCGGGCGGCACAATGTTCACTTCGCCCACGCCTCGCACGCCGTAGGGGTGTGCGGGGTGAGGAACCTCCACCATGATTGTTTCGATCATGGGCAGGTCGAGCGCGGTCGGCATCCGGTAGTCGAGCAGGCTGGCGTTGAGGAGATGGCCCTCGTCATCGTAGATGTATTCTTCGTTGATGGCCCAGCCGATGCCCTGGGCGACGCCGCCTTGCATCTGTCCTTCCACATAGGAGGGGTGAATGGCCTTGCCAACGTCCTGGGCGATGGTATAGCGGAGGATCGTGATCTTGCCTGTTTCGGGGTCAACTTCAACGTCGACGCACTGGGTGGAGAAGCCGGGGCCAAAGTCCTGCGGATGGACGGTTGAACTGGCCATCAGCGGCTCTTCCTCCTGCACCAGGTCAGCGGCTTCAACGAAGGGCAAACTCTCGCCGCCGGCGCTGAAAACGCCATCTTCGTAGCTGACGCCGCTGGGTTCAACATCCCAGTGTTCGGCGAGACGGCGCTTCATTTCTTTCTTGAGCTGCTGGCCAAGATTGTATGCGGCCAGTCCGGTGGCGAATGTGGTGCGGCTGCCGCCGGTCACGTCGTTGTAGGAGACGGTATCGGTGTCGACGACGCGTGCCTTCACCTGCTCGTAATCGATGTCCATCGCTTCGGCCAGCTGCATGGCGATGGAGGCGCGGGTACCGCCGATATCGGTAGAGGCCTCGTTGAGATTGACAGTGCCATCGGGGTTAAGGACGGCGGTGGCGCTGGACTGGCCGCCCCAGTTGTTCCAGTATCCGGAAGCGATGCCGCGGCCGCGATAGTTGCCTTCGAGCGGCGACTGGTAATGCTCGGATTCCTTGATGGCTTCGACTGTTTCGATCTGGCCGATGCGGGCGTACTGCACCCCGTCCGGCCGGCGATCGTTCTCCCTGGCCCCGTTGAGGATACGGAACTCGGCCGGGTCCATGCCGAGTTTTTCGGCGAGTTCATCGACGACGCTTTCGACAGCAAAGGCAACATTTGTGCCGCCTGGCGCACGGTAAGCCGCGCTGCGAGGGCGGTTGACGATGATGTCATAGCCGTCCACTTGAAGGTTGTCGATGGCGTAGGGTGCGAGGCTCACGTTGGCGGCGGCGCCGACCGGTGAACCGGGATAGGCGCCGGCCTCGTAGTAGAGCTCGGCGAGGGCAGCAGAGATTTTGCCGTTGCTGTCGACACCAATCTTGACTCTGATATTGGAGCCGGACGTGGGTCCGGTCGCGGCCAGGACGTCGGCCCTGCTCATCACGATTTTAACCGGTTCATGGCCTGCCTTTTGCGAGAGCAAAACGGCGACCGGCTCGACATAGACGTTGATCTTGCCGCCGAAGCCGCCGCCAATTTCGGTGGGGACGACCTTGAGACGGGAGACGGGGATTTGCAGGATTTCGCAGACCTGGTCGCGCACAGCGAAGGAACCCTGCGTGCTGGTCCAGATGGTGATCTGGCCGTCGGCGCTGTACAGGGCGGTGGCGGCGTGGGGTTCGATATAGCCCTGGTGGACCGTTTCGGTGCGGAAAGTGCGGTCGACGACGAGATCGGCGTCGGTAAAGCCGGCTTCGAGGTCGCCGCGTTGATGGCGGAAGAAGGAGGCCAGATTGGTCTGTTCAGAGCCGATTTCGCCCATGGAGTCGGTGCGCAGCGTTTCCAGCAGGATTGGCGCGTCGTCAGCCAGGGCGTCGTCTACTGTCATCACGGGAGGGAGCGGCTCGTAGTCGACTTCAATCAGTGCGGCGGCTTCTTCGGCGATATGCGGGTTGATTGCAGCCACGCCGGCCACGGCATGGCCGTGGTAGAGAGCCTTTTCGTGGGCCAGGATGTTGTCGCTCAGGTATTTCAGGTTGATGGCGCCTTCACCCAGGTCCTCGATTTTGTCCTCGGCGACCGGAAGGTCGGCGGCGGTGACGACGGCGCGCACGCCGGGAAGGGCCTCGGCTTTGCTGGTGTCGATGGACCGGATGCGGGCGTGCGCGTGAGGACTGCGTAGGACGTGTCCGTGCAGCAGCCCGGTCATCTGCACATCGGCGGCATAGACGGCGCGCCCGGTTACTTTGTCCACGCCGTCCGGCCTCACAGGTCGTGTGCCGATGACCCTATAGCCGTTTTGGCCGTTTGCTGCCAGATTCGCGGTTCCATTCTGTTTTGTGCTGGCCATATGAAATTCTCCTCGGCGCTAGGAGTCGCCCTCGGCAACATCCAATACGGCGCGCACGATTTTGTCATAGCCTGTGCAGCGGCAGAGATTGCCTGCCAGCCAGAGGCGGACGTCGTGCTCGCTGGGAGCGGGATTGTCATCCAAGAGGGCTTTGGCGGACACGATAAAGCCCGGCGTACAGATACCGCATTGCAGCGAGGCATGCTCAAGAAACTTCTGCTGAAGAGGATGCAGTTCGCCGTCTTGGGCGATCCCTTCGATGGTGACGACATCCCGGCCTTCGACTTCGGGCGCGAGCACGAGGCAGGAGTTGACGAGCACGCCATCCAGAAGCACGTTGCAGGCGCCGCAGTTGCCGTTGCCGCAACCTTCCTTGCTGCCAATCAGCCCAAGATTGTCCCGCAGCGCTTCCAGCAACGTCTGCCGTGGTTCGCAGAGGAAGATCGATTCTTCGCCATTCAGAGTTGTCGTTACAGCAATCTTTTTAGCCATGTCCATTCAGTCTCCCAAGTTCGTCAACGGTTTTGGTGCCTCGTGCCCGGTCGATCGCGATGCGCAGGGCGCGCTGTGTCAGAACGCCTGACAGGTGTTTGCGCTGGGGGATCGTTCCCCGCATGTCGCTGATTGGTCGCGCCGCGTCTCTTGCCAGGTCAGCGGCCTTGGCCAGTGTCTCTTCTGAGACGGGCTGACCGGCCAGCGCGTCACCCGCTTCCTGCACAAACAGAGGTGTTGGCGCGACAGCGCCAATGGATACGCGAGCGGATTGAATTGTGCCGCCGTCATCGCTCAAGACAACGGAGGCGCCGGCGCCGACGACGGCGATGTCCATTTCGTTGCGCGGGATGAAGCGCAGGTAGGCGGCGCCGAAATTCGCGGGCGGGGCGGGGAACTCCAACGCGACGAGGAACTCGCCGTTTTCGAGTACATTGCGGCCCGGCGCCGTGCAGAACTCTTCGACCGGGACAGTGCGGCGGCCGTTGGGGCCGGCAATGTGGCAGGTGACGCTGTGGGCGATCAGATTGGGAATGGAATCGGCGGCGGGAGAAGAGTTACACAGGTTGCCGCCAAGACTGGCGCGGCCCTGAATCTGGGTGCCCCCGATCAGATGCGTCGAATCGATCAGGGCTGGATAAGCGTCGCGAATCGCCTGGTTGTTATTGATTGAATGGCATGAAACGGAAGCGCCCAAGGTCAGGCCGTCGCTGTTGATCGAAATCGCCATCAGTTCGGGGATTCGCTTCAAATCGACGACCGTGTCCAGTGCAAGACGCCCTTCCTGAAGCTGTGCGATCAGGTCCGTGCCGCCGCTAAGCGGCCGGGCCATGCCGCTCCCGGCAGCGAGTGCCGAGATTGCCTCGTCCACACTTGTTGGTGCTACAAAATCGATTGCTTGCAAAGAACTGCCTCCTCGATGGGTTCGCTTGTTGATAATTCTGTTCGCAAAATGTCTATTGTATTCCGCGTAGGGTTATGAGGGCTTCGCGCTAATCACAATGACAGATCCACAGGGAGCCTACTCCGGTTAAGTTATACCATAAGATCAGGCGAGACGAAAACGGCAGGGCCTATTTTTGGTTTGGATGCGGGATCGGTCCTGTGGCCCGTGTGGGGTATGATAGTGACGGCCTGGACACCAGCGACCGGGTCTGGCCCCACCCATCGCACTGGCTGGACCGGATGAAGCTTCTCACTCTCACGATAGCCTATCTAGCGGGAATCGCTGCCGGCCAGCTCCTCTGGCTCCAGGGATGGTTTGGCTGCGGAATCGGCGACATATTCTGGCTGACCGCGCTGGCTCTGATCCCGGTAGGTCTGTGGATGGATGCCAGAATGACGGGGGACGCCCCTGGGCCAATGCGGTGGCCGGCGGAGGCCGGGTTTATCCCCCCGCGTTCGACCCCTTCGAGCTGGCTGGTTGGATGCGCCGCACTGGCCGTCCTGTGCGGCGTTCTTCGCCTCGGGTCCCAGCCTCCCCAGCCATGTCACCTACCGTCCGACCTTGCATTTTACAACCAGGAGGAAGGCAGAGGCGCCTCACAGATGATTGTGGATGGGTACGTCGCGAGCTATCCAATCGTTAAGGAGGGCAGTCAGCGGCTGGACATTGAAGTGGAGTCGCTGGAGATAGACGGAGGCAGGGAAAGGGTCGATGGGCGCCTGCGCCTGCAGACGGGCAGCGTCTACCGGTTTGGCTTCGGCGAAAGCGTTCGCGTTCGAGGCCAGTTAATGGAACCGCCCGTCTTCGAGGGATTTGATTACCGGGCCTACCTGGCGCGCAAACAGATTCACAGCTTGATGCTGCGCCCGCGCGTCGAACCGCTGCCTGGCATGCTGCGCGGGGGATTTCTGCTTCAGTTCGTCTATGGACTGCGCCAGAGGGGAGCGAATCTGCTGAATCGACTTCTTCCTGAACCGTATGCCGCGCTGGCCAACGGGATGGTTCTGGGCATTGAAGCCGGCATTCCACAGGAGCTCTACGAGAAGTTCAACCTGACTGGCGCCAGTCACGTGATCGTGATCAGCGGCAGCAATGTCGCGCTGGTGACGGGTGTCCTGATGGCGCTGGGTGTCAGGTTGTTTGGCAGGCGCGGGGCTTTCTTTCCCGCGGTTGGGGGGCTGGCTCTGTACACTCTGCTGGTCGGCGGAGATGCCGCAGTCATGCGCGCCGCACTGATGGGCGGCTTGTACGCGGGGGCGACGGTGCTGGGCCGTCAGAGCACGGCGCTGGTGAGCCTGGCCGCGGCCTGCTGGGCGATGACCCTGTGGAATCCTCTCATGCTCTGGGACGTTGGATTCCAACTCAGCAGCGCGGCCACAGTCGGCCTGATTCTGCTCGGCCCTGCCATGACCGACGGCTTCAACGCATTCATGAGGAAGACGATGGGGGCCCTGCGGCGAAGAAAAGCGGGGCCCGAGGGGCCGCGGGCGGAGTTTCTGATGCCCAGATCGGTCAGCGACCTGGTGCGGGACGGTCTGCTGATGACGGTCGCGGCCAGCGCAACCACATTTCCAATGATTGTTTACTATTTTGGACGTTTAAGCCTGGTCAGTCTGCTTACGAATTTTCTGATCGCTCCTGTCCAGCCCTGGATCATGATCTTTGGCGGTCTGGGGTTGATCGCGGGGTTGTCGGGGCTGGAACTGATTGCGCAGTACTTTCTCTATATCCCTTACGCCAGCCTGTGGTGGACAACGATGATCGTGAATTGGAACGCTGCTTTCGAAGGCGGCAGTGTCGAGGTCGCCTGGTTCGGCGGCGGCGCCATGGCCCTGACATACGTTGCCATTCTGGGACTGCATTGGCGAAGATCGATAGCGGACGTACTCAAGGGGCTCTGGCGCGGTATTGTCACCTTTTCGGATTCAAGAGACGATGAGGACCTGGCCGGCCTGCAGGGAACCCTGCGGCTGCAAGCAGTTCCGAAGTGGTCGTATGGCATTCTGGCTGTGGCGGCGGGGCTGCTTTGGTGGTTTGCGCTTACGCAGCCAGACGGTCAGCTTCATCTGCATTTTCTGGACGTGGGCCAGGGGGACGGCATCTTTATCCAGACGCCAAGCGGCCGGCAGGTGCTGATCGACGGCGGCGACGACAGCCAGCAGATGTTTGCCGAACTGGGCGCGGTGATGCCGTTCTGGGACAGGCACATCGACTACGCCATCGTAACGCACCCTGACTGGGACCACATTGGCGGCCAGGTTGATCTGCCGGGTCGGTTCCAGGTCGGGCAGGCCTTTGTCAGCGGGAATTCTCTGGGCAGCGACGATTCACAGCTCTGGGAAACCGCTTTGGATGTGGAAAATGTGCCGGTGTCGGGCATGCAGCAGGGGGCCTGGATGGACCTGGGCGACGGCGTAGCGCTTTGGGCGCTGTGGCCGCCGCGGGAAGAGGAACTAAGCGGACTCGAAGAGGATGACAAGAACGAGCGCTCGCTGGTGTTGAAGCTTGTATACGGTGAATTCACGGCGCTGTTGACAGGCGATATTGGCCACCGCAGCGAGGAAGCCTTGCTGCTGGGGGGCCAGCCGCTCGCCGCGCACGTGCTCAAGGTCGGGCACCATGGCAGCGGGCAAAGCAGCAGCCCGGCATTCATCGCATCTGTCGCCCCGGGCGTCGCTGTGATCCAGGTCGGGGAAGGGAACCGCTACGGTCACCCTGACCCGGAGGTCTTGGAGATTCTGGATGGGCGGCTGGTTCTTCGCAATGACAGGGATGGAAGGGTGTCCATCCGAAGCGATGGACGGAGTATGTGGATTTCGACCGAAGAGAGGGATGGAGCCGGACTGCTGGAGGGGCGCCGTGGCGCAACTGGTAACAATTCAGTCCAGGGATTCGTCAGACTGTGGCCGGGGGGAGTTGAACGGACTGACCGGGGGCAAGCGGGGTCGCTGAACATTCGTTAATGCAGTAGGCGCTGGCCGGCCCGTTGCTGACAAGAATTATGCTTCAGCCGCACGCGGAGCGTGCAGATCTATGTGTGGACGGAGATTGTCAGTTGGGTACCAGAACGGGGCTTGAATGCCTCCGGCAACTGAAGAGAATCGAGCACACGCTCGGGCGAGCTCTGCATGAGCGTTTACGAGCGTTTACGAGCGTTTACGAGCGTTTACGAGCGTGCAGGAGAGATTTTCGAGCCTTTTGGCGGAGGGGTGAGGCTTGTACGCGGCAGTTTGGAGAGGCGCGAAGAACGCACTTTATTGAACCGCGGGTGGACACGGGGAGCAACGATTGTCCGGGAGGGAGGGGACAATGGAGGCTGGGCGATCCAATGGTGGGGCAAGGCAGAATGGGGGCTCGCAACAGACTGGCTCTGGGAGTTTTCACTGTAACCCGCTGACGGATTCTCCTGCCGGCGCCAAGTCAGGATTGCCCACCTGGGCAGACCCTCTGCGAAAGCTGAAGGCGGACCCTGGCGAGCCAGGCGAAATGGTTTGGGGAAGGGGAACCGGACATGCGGCAGCGCGTTTACGACCACAACTTCTCAACAACCTGGGGGCGGTTGAGGTAGGCGATCAGGTCTACCGGCTCGTCCAGGACCAGGTCGGCGTTGCTGAAATTCTGGGTCGATCCCATGCCGCAGAGGAGTCCAACCTGCACGGCGCCGACGGCTTCGCCGACGCGCAGGTGCAGTTCGGTATCGCCGACAACGAGACAGGCATCTGCGGGCAGATTCAGGACTTCAAGCACGCTGATTAGCCCTTCACTGTTGGGAGAAGGTTTGCGCAGATCGTCGCGGGTGACGATTGCGTCGAACAGGTTCTCCGGCAGTTCGGCGCCCTGGAGGAAGGTGTCCAGCTCCTGTTTCGAGCGATTTGTCAGCAGCGCCACTTTGTACTGTTGCCGCAGTTCCAACAGCAGATCGGGAACCCCTTCTCGCAGCTTTTGAGATGCTGGAGGTGGAAAGGCGCGCAGGCGTTGGAGCCGGGATGTAAGCCGGCGAGCGTCATCGTGAAGCCTGAGCCAGGTGAGCAGGCTGACCGCGGCCAGGGAGGGTCCTTCCATCCATGCCATGAAGCGGCGGAAAAACTGCTCTCGCTTGTCATGGGGCCAGATTCGTTCAAGCCGGTCAAATCGTTTGGCCAGATCGCTGGCGAGCGACCAGTCGAGATATGTCAATGTGCCATCCAGGTCGAACACGACACCTTCGATCCAGTGGCCGCCGATCAGGCCAGGTATCTGAATCTCATTCTGCTGTTGTGAAGATTCAAAGGGTTCAAGGTCTCGCAGCTTGCGGAAGACGTAGCCGAGCAGGGCGCGGACACTGGCAATGGTCGGCGTGATAAGGAGGATGCCGAGCACGCCGAATACAAGGGCGGCGCTGATTATGCCGGTGAAGGTAACGGCGGGATGGAGCCGGACGCGGCGTCCGACCAGCCGCGGGATGAGGTAGACGCTTTCGACCTGGGTAATCAGGACGTACAGAATCAGAACGATGATGGCGAAAGGCAGACGGCCCAGGGGCAGCCAGGTCGAGCCCTGGAGCAGGGCCACCAACGTTCCCACTGCGCCGCTGATTCCGGGCCCTACGGTAGGCAGGAACTCGAGCACGCCGGCGAGCAGTGCCAGGCCGGCGGCATTGGGCAGGCCGACGATAGACATGATGATCCAGGTAATGAATCCAACCACGAGGCCCAGCACGAGCTGGCCGCGCAGGAAGGCCATCCAGATTTCGCCCAGTTCCTGGGTAAGACGTTGGACATCGTCCCGATACTCGGTCGGCAGCGCGTTCATCACCATGCGTTGCAGCTTGATGACGTCTTTGAGCAGCCAGAAGCCCAATACCAGCACATAGATGGTGGTGAGTACGCCGGTGGTGAGGGTAGCGGCCAGGCCGAGCGCGCCTGTCCCTGCCTGGGAGAGTACGTTTTGAATGACGGCGCCGAATTGCTGGAGAATTATGTTGACGTTTAGATCGAATCCGAAGATTGCCGGAAGCGTTCCGGTACCGGCTTCCTCAAGGTCCGCCACCATGGTCTCAAGCAGGATGAGCAATGATTCCACCGAAGAAACGACGCGCGGGACGAAGATGATTGGCGCAATGATCAACAGGAGAATCACCAACAGGTAGACGGCTACGATGGAGGTAGCGCGACTCCAGCCGGTGCGCTGCTGAACCCAGCTGACTGGTTGATAGAGGACAAAGGTGAGGAGAAGCGCAATGATCGTTGGCTGGATCATCACGCGGAATGCGTAAAGGAGCAGAACGGCCAGAAGGCCGAGGCTTGCCGACACCACTATCTTTGTGGTTGTGCTCCAGCGTTTCGTGCTCATGGCATTGCGTGAAGCGTGAGGGAATGACCACCAATCCGCCCGTGTTTCCGGCAGGGATGGTCAACTGCACAGGTTGCCAATTGGTTCACAGGTCAGACTACCTGAAAACGGCAAACCGGGTCAACGGCCAGTATCGTACCCAGATGCGGCCCTTGATTTGGTCTCGGTGAACGGCGCCGAAAACCCGGCTGTCATTGCTGTTTTCGCGGTTGTCGCCGAGGACATAGTACCTGTCTTTCTCCAAGGTGACAGGCCCGAAAGCAGTGTAAGAATCCTGATCGGAGGAAGTTTGCTTATTTTCCAGGAAGATGGGATTCGCGACGACTGTTCCGTTCACATAGACGAGGCCGTCGTCAAGCTCGACGGTATCGCCGGGAAGGCCGACGACCCTTTTGATCATCAGCGCGCGGGATTCAGGCAGATCCAGCACGACGATTTCATCGTAAGTCGGAGTTTGGAAATAGTAGCTCATCTTCTCCATGATGAGGCGTTCGTTGGGCCGGAGATTGGGTTGCATGCTCTGCCCGCGCACGATGGTGGCCTGGGCCAGGAACAGGTGAATAAATGCTGCCAGCGCGACCGCTGGCAGCACGACTTGCACGATTTCTTTCAGGGTGGCGACCACGGCCGCGCCGAGTGACGTCGTTTCTGATTCAAGCTCGACGGTTGATTCGGGCGGGGCCGGGATGTAGCCGCCGGCGCCGGGCTCGCTCTTCTCTGACGCTAGCAGGGCCGGGCCGGCTGTTGGCGTCCCGTCGTCGTTTGCGCCATCTGCAGGCAACGGCTCGCGAGGATCTATCGGTTCCCCATGGTTTCGAGTCGGGGTCATGGTCCTGTGAGCCTGCCAGGTGAAGCGGTAGCCGCCCCTGCCGTTCTACCTACGGGGCCGACCGCCGTTTCTCATGCTGCGGTCGCGCTCTCTGCCGCGATCGCGGCCACCGCGGCCGCCCCGGTCGCGGCCGCCGCCGCCGCCGCCTCGCCGGCCGCCCCGGTCCCGTTCGCGAGCTTCTTCGGCGCTCCAACCTTCCAACACGGCTTGCCTGCTCAGCCGGATTTTACCGGCCGGGTCGATGTCGATCACCATGGTCGTGAGTTCGTCGCCGACGTTTGCGATTTCCTCTACGTTGTTGACGCGGTAGTCGGCCAGCTGGCTGATGTGCACCAACCCATCGACGCCCGGCAACAGGTTGACAAAGGCGCCGTAGGCTTCGACCCTTACCACCTGTCCCGTGTAGATTTTGCCGATTTCGACCTCTTCGGTCAGAGATTCGATTTCGCGGCGGGCCTCTTCGGCGGCGAGGCCGTTGAGACCGGAGATGAACACGGAGCCGTCATCATCGATATCGATTTTGACCTCGTAGCGCTCCTGCAGAGCACGGACGGTCTTGCCGCCTGGGCCGATGATTTTGCCGATCTTTTCGGGGTCAACGGTGACTGTGAGGATGCGGGGCGCGTGGGGGCTGAGTTCTTCGCGGGATTCGGGGAGAACATCCAGCATCTTTTCCATGATGTGGAGCCGCCCTTGCCGTGCCTGCTCCAGCGCAATCCGCAGAATCTCGAAGTCCAACCCCTTGACCTTGAGGTCCATTTGCAGGGCGGTGATGCCATGGCTGCTGCCTGCCACTTTGAAGTCCATGTCGCCGAGGTGATCCTCGACGCCCTGGATGTCTGACAGGACAACGTAATCGCCGGTTTCCTGGTCCTGCACCAGACCCATCGCGATGCCGGACACGGGCGCGTCGATTGGGACGCCGGCGTCCATCAGCGCCAGGGTGCTGCCACAGACGGAGCCCATACTGGTAGAACCGTTGCTGCTGACAGCTTCGCTGACAAGGCGCAAGGTGTAGGGGAACTCGTCTGGAATGACCGGCTGCAAGGCCCTTTCGGCAAGTGCCCCGTGGCCGATTTCGCGGCGTTTGGGGCCTCTCATGGGGTAGGCTTCGCCGGTTGAGTAGGGCGGGAAGTTGTAGTGATGTATGTAGCGTTTTTCGTCTTCAGGTTGCAGAGTGTAGAGCCGTTGGGCGTCGCCAGGCGTACCGAGCGTGGCGATCGTCAGGACGTGCGTTTCGCCGCGCATGAAGAGGCCGCTGCCGTGGACGCGAGGGATATTGCCCACTTGTACCTGGATAGGGCGCACGGTTTGGGGATCGCGACCGTCGGGGCGGACGCTTTGGTCGAGGATTTGCCTGCGGACGGCATCTTTGTAGAGACTGTCCAGCGTGTCATCAACGTCAGCGGCTTCGATCTCCCCGGCGGCGATCTGCTCGGTCAGGGACGCCATGGTTTCGGTTTTAATCTCGGCGAGGCGGGTCTTGCGCTCGGTGCGATCGGTCGTTTCGAACACGGCCGCGTTCACCTTGTCGCGCGCCGTCCGGCTGACGATTTCGACGGTATTTTCGGCGGCTTCAAAGACGGGGTAGTCGGTGAACTTCTCTTTGCCGACATCTGCCTGCATTTGCTCAATCGTCTGGATGGCAGGCTGCATCGCCTCATAGGCGAGCCGCAGTCCGTCCAGCATGATTTCTTCCGGCAGCTCGTCGGCGCCTGCTTCGACCATCAGAATGTTGTCGGCAGTGCCGGCGACTTGCAGGCCGAGCGTACTCAGTTCCATATCTGAGGCTGTTGGGTTGACGATCATTTCGCCGTCAACATAGGCGACGGAGGCTGCGCCTACGGGCCCGCTCCAGGGAATGTCGCTGATCGCGAGAGCGGCAGACGCGCCAATGATGGCCAGCGGGTCGATCAGGTGCTCGTTGTCGGAACTGAGGGCGGTGAGGATGACCTGCACCTCGTTGCGCATGCCCTTGGGGAAGAGAGGGCGGAGGGGCCGGTCTACGAGCCGGCAGAGGAGGATGGCCTGTTCGCTGGGCCTGCCTTCACGCCGGAAGAGGTTGCCGGGAATGCGGCCCGCGGCGTAGAGTTTTTCTTCAAAGTCAACGGTCAGAGGAAAGAAGTTGATTCCCGGCCGCACTCCTCTGTCCATCGTGGCCGTTGCGAGGATCACAGTGTCTCCGCAACGGACGGTTACGGCGCCGCCTGCCTGTTGGGCAAGGATGCCTGTCTCAATGCTGAGCTCTTTGTCGCCCAAGGTCGTATTGTAGACCCGGGCGCCTTCGAACAATCTTAGTTGCTCCATTTTTTCACCTCGAAGTGAACTTTGCGACGCGCGCCCAAATGGGTCGTGCGTGCAGGTGACGCCACCGGCTCGGAACCTGACTGAACCTGCAACGCATCCGGCGTTGCCGCCACCGGCAACCGGGTTCGCAGGTTCAGAATGAGGACCATTCAGTTTGGTCTTCATCGCCTCTACGAAGCCTCAGCGCATTGTTTCGAGGTGCGGAACTGGAGAACGGATCGAAGCGCGCGCAAGAGCGCAAGCAGTTCACTGGATTCTGGCTTCGGTCCATTCTCCAATGCCGGACCTCGGAGGCAGTAGTCTGCCCGGCACAATACATTGAGCACAAAGTGCCATTGCGAGCGGCTGGTGGCAGTTGATCTCTTTTATCGTCGCGCGGTCAGGCGCGGATGCGGCACTCTACTTTCCGGAGGTTGCCTCAGTTTCGTCAGTCAGTTTCCATCTGTGAATGGGCCGAGGTTTTTCCGGTGTGACAATATAAGCGTGGCAATATAAGAAGGGACGAAAAGCCATGCAAATCGCCCCTTTTATACCGGTTATCGACGCAGTCCCAGCCTTTGGATCAACTGGCGATAGCGGTTTACGTCCTTCCTGGCCAGATAGGCCAGATGGCGGCGGCGCTGGCCGACGAGCTTCAACAACCCTCTGCGCGATCCTGCGTCATGTTTGTGGATCTTCAGGTGTTCGGTCAGCGCATTGATGCGCGTGGTCAGGAGCGCGACCTGAACTTCCGGCGAACCTGTATCCTGATCGAAGGTTCGATATTCTTCAATGATCCTGGTCTTTTCTTCCGTGGAAATACTCATGTGGTACTCCTGAACTCCTTTCCTTTAGGACCAGAGAGAGCCACCCCTGCGATCTTCCTGCGCCCAATCTCTGGCAGGGCATCTCTTTGCCTTTCGCGAGCCGAATCATCGCTGGAATACCACGGCGCATGACCCAGCCACTACTGAATCAGTTTAGCACAGGTTGGCGCGACACCCAAACTTTCAAGGTTATGCCACTATACGCAGGGCCTATGGATAGGGTCGCGGCGGCGGCGGCGGAGTGAGTTTCATCGCCGGTCAAATAGCCGGGAAGGGAGGGGTTCGGAGAGGGGGAAGCGAGGGTCGGCGAGGAGGCGATAGAAGGCGGCGGGATGGGGATGCCGGGCTTGTTGGCGCGGTGGGAAAGGAGCGAAGAAGGAGGACGGTTGCGCCGTAGTGAGGGCGCGGCGCTGATTGGGAAGGACAGGGTCAGGTGGGTAGCGACAGCGTGCATGGCCTTCTGCGGCACGGGACGCAGCGACTGGCAGATGGGCGCGGGAGCGCGATGCATGAGCGTTTACGAGTGTTTACGAGTGTTTACGAGCGTTTACGAGGGAATTTTGAGTGTTTCTGCGGCGGCGGACAGTCTGCGGAACAGGAGCAGAGGTCATTTCGCTGTCATGCGCTGGGGGCCCGGCTGGCGAAAGCATGGCAGACAGGGTAAGCGGGTCTTCGCGAGTTGAAATATAATATATACTTGTCCATCGGCCAGGGGGGAGTTTCAACGCAATGTCTCCGGAGAGCCACGGGAATACAGTCTTTGTCCGCGAAGGGACGCGAAGGGGCGCGAAGAACACCTCTCTTATGAAATACAAAGTGTTGGCAAGGGGGGGTGAGTGGGGGGCGCGGGGTGGAGCGCGGAGGCACAACAGCATGGCATGGACGCACATGTGGCGGCACCCTCTTGATGCAGAGACAGGCTGCAAGTATAATGTGCCTGCCTTGAAGGGCGTTTCCTCTGCAGAATGGATTAAAGCCGGCGCGTTGGGTACCAGCGTTCGAAGTCCAGTCAATTCCAGGCCCAGCCATGTTGCCCGTCGGGTTGCGGAGTAGGACGGGGCGGGGCTGGCAAAGAACTCCGGGTTCCAGAACCGGGTCGTGATAGGCGCGGCGGCTGTGTATCCGTCCTCGCGTGGGAGTATTGTGTGTCTGATCGTGCATTGTCCAGCTCGCTCAAAGTGAAGGCCCGCCAGCTGGGCTTTGACTTTTGCCGCATCATCAAGGTGGAGGAGGCGCCGCACGCGGCGTTTTTTGCCGGCTGGGTCGCATTGGGGCGGGCGGGCGAGATGGGCTATCTGACCCGCCACCTGGAGAAGAGGCGCAATCCTGCCCTGCTGGCCGAAGATGGTCCGGCGTTCCGATCTCTGATCGTTCTGGGCGTTGACTATCATCGCTTCGACCTGGCGGCGGAGATTCTGGATGATCCTTCGCGGGGGATCATCGCCCGCTATGCCTGGGGGGATGACTACCACGAGATCATCCGTCCTCTGCTGTATGAGCTGGACGGCTGGATTCGAGGCCAGACCGGCCGGTTGACGATGGGAAAGGGCCTGGTGGATACGGGTCCTGTACTGGAACGGGACTGGGCGCAGCGGGCAGGCATGGGTTTTACCGGGAAGAACTGCTGTACGATCCACCCGCAGAGAGGCAGCTGGCTCTTTCTGGCAACGCTGCTCGTGCCGGAGCTCTTGGCGGAGGACCCGCCAGCGGCAGCGCTTCGCGGCGGGGCGCCTGGGACGGAGGAGATTCTTGCCGGCTTGCCACCAGATGGAGACTATGGGGCCTGGCAGCTGCAGGATGGTTGGAGCGAGTCTTCGATGGAGTCGATAGGCGGCGCGCTGAAGATCGAGGCGGCGTCTTCCACGGGCGCGCTGGCCACATGCGGCCACTGCACCCGTTGCCTGGATGCCTGCCCGAGTGATGCCTTTGTCGGACCGTTTCATCTCGACCCGCAGCGCTGTATTTCCTACTGGACGATTGAGTCGCGCGAACCGATTCCCTTGGCACTGCGGCCGCTGTTCGGCAACCGGGTCTTCGGATGCGACATCTGCCAGGAGGTCTGCCCGTGGAATCAGCGGCTGGCTGAGCGTTCGCCGTTGCTGGAAGGGCTGATGGCGCAGCATGACCGGGTTGCCCCCCCGCTGCTGGAAGGGTTTGAGTCGCGTTATCCCTACTGGTTGGAGCCGGACGCCTTTGCGAAACGCTGGCGGCGGTCGCCGTTGAAGCGGGCGAAGCGGGCTGGAATGCTGCGTAATGTTTGCGTTGCGCTCGGGAATTGGGGTGATCCGGCGGCCTTTGCGGGATTGGAGGCGGCTGCAGCCGACGAAACGGCGCTGGCGCGAGGACACGCGGCATGGGGGCTGGGGGAACTGCTGCGCCGACATAACGACTGTCGGGCCGCGGCCTGTCTGGAATCCCTGCTTGACGAAGAGGGGGACGAGTGGGTGCGTGAGGAGATTGGCGCGGCGCTCGGGCGCGGGAATGAAACTTTAGGGGCAAGTGGGCGTAGAGAAGATTACAGCCGGATTGAAGGACACTGAGCTTGCTTGCCACGCAGTGTCTTCGACATAAGGAGAGCACCTATGGATATCGGACGAGCGCTGACTTACTTTTCAGAGGACGAACGCTGGGTCGAGAAGACGGCCATCGGCACGGGGCTGCTTCTGATCAGTTCATTGCTGCTGGTGGCGCTGATTGGCGTTCTGGGCTACTTCATCCTGTTCGGTTACCTGGTGCGTCTGATCCAGAACGTGCGCGACGACGTTCATCCTGTCCTGCCGGAGTGGGACCGATGGGGAGACGATTTGATACGGGGCGTGAAGCTGATCTGTGTTTACCTCGTGTGGGCGCTGCCGATCATCCTGGTTTCAGTACCGATGTTCATCATCGGCGTAGTTGTGTCGGAGAATTTCCGATACATAGACGACGATATTGGCGCGGTGTTCATCTTGTGCTCCCTGTGCCTGCAGTTTCTGGTTGGAATCGCCTTCCTCGTCTTTCAACCCGGTTTCACAGTTGCTTTTGCCAGGAACGAGACAATCAGCGAAGGGCTTCAGGTTTCAGAGATCTGGGATTGGACTCGCGACCATATAGGCAATGTCGCGATTGTCGCGATTCTCACGGTAATTGCCAGCATGATCATAACGACGGTCGGCAGCATCGTGGGCCTTATTCTTTGCGTAATCGGCGCGGTGGTTACGGTGCCGCTTTCGCAACTGGTCATTTACTATTTCCAGAGCCACCTGTACGGCCAACTGGCGCGACTGGCCGGGGAAGACGGGGCAGGGAGCGGACCGGGTCCTGTTCCGGCCCCCGGTCCGGAGTTCGAATGGACTGCTGAACCAGCCGAAGAATCGGAGCTCTCAGCCGAAGTGGTCCCGCCGGCTGTGTTTGACCCTCAGGCCGAGCCGGAGCCCCCAGCGAATCCCGAAGCGACGGTTGGAATTGAGATGCCAGACGAGGGGGAGCCTCAAAGGGATTCTGTCGGACGAGAGGAGGGCGGTCAGGCGGAGGAGAATACTCAGCCGGAGGAGGATGACCAATCCGGGGAAGGCATTGAGCCCAACGAGGATGAGGCTTCTTCGGAGACCAAGAGCAAGTAGGGACGAGTTTCCCGGGGCAGAGCAGAGCGCAAAAAGTGGAAGAGAGCCCGTGCGAAACCGTCTATATTCGCACGGGCTTTTTGTTCGGTGTACACGGGCAGGCGCCGGACCGGCAGCGATGGGGCGATACCAAAATATCGCCGCAGACTTTCCGGCTCAGGCTACCCGACGCAGGCGAACCTTTTTGGCCTGTCAGCGGGCGCAGGATTTTGCATCCTGTACCATTTGCACGAAATAACGGTGCCAGCGCAGGTCGTCAGTCAGCTCGGGGTGGAAGGCGGTGGCGAGAATTGGCCCTTTCCGAACCGCCGCGATGACGGAATTGTCGTCGTCTTGGAGGGCTGCGACGGTCGAAAGGGTTTCCACGTCTTCGGCGACGGAGGTGATGGCGGGAGCGCGGATGAAGACGGCATGGAACGGTCTGTCGCCCAGCGCGGGCACGTCGAGATCGGCCTCGAAACTATGGACCTGGCGGCCGAAGTAATTGCGGTTTACGGTGACGTCCAGGCCGCCAATCAGGGCCTGGCCGCCCAACTTCTGCCCGGTGGCGCGCTCGGCCAGCAGAATCATGCCGGCGCAGGTGCCCCAGGTAGGTTTGCCGCCGTGAACCCAGCGCCGCAGGGGTTCGACCAGGCCCCAACGTTCGGCGACGAGCCCCATGCTGGTGCTTTCGCCGCCGGGGATGATCAGGCCGTCAAGGTCGGCCAGCTCTTGGGCCAGCCGCACTTCCACGGCCTCGACGTTGAGCCGCTTCAGCATGGCGATGTGTTCGCGAAAGGCGCCTTGAAGCGCGAGGACTCCCAGACGGATTTCGCTCATCTGCTGCCTTCTCGTTGGGCGAGGACATCGATGTGTGTTTGAGAGGGAATCGCAGCGCGTGCCGCGAAGTCCCTGGGATGCCGCGTGGGCGGATCTCCGACCTGTGGTTTTTTCGCAGGCTGGCGGTCAGTTCGAGTCATCGCCGGGTGATGGGGGTCAACCCCGGCGTTCCTTCTTTTCAGATGGTGGTGATACGACACTACGCCCGGGGCTGGCCTGTGATTCGTAAACACGGAAGTAACTCTCTGCCCGCCGGACGCCGCTAGACGGTGCGGGCGTGCGACCACCCGATCGCGGAACACACTCTTCAATTTAGCCATTCGCCGCCGGTCAATCCTCGTGTCTGGGGGAGAGCATCGTGCGGCGGCAGAAGCAAAACGTATCCTCTGCCGCCGCCAGGAAACGAATTCAGGGGCAGGCTCTGCGCCCGCTACCAGCCGCGTTCCGCCATTTTCTCGTCCTCGGAGAGATCGGTGACGTTGATGCCGACCATAGGCGCGCCCAGGTTTTCGCTCACTTCCGCCAGGATGTGGGGATCATTGAAGTGTGTCACCGCCTGGACGATGGCGTGGGCGCGTTTGGCGGGATCGTCGCTCTTGAAGATTCCGGAGCCGACAAAAACGCCGTCGACACCCAACTGCATCATCAGCGCCGCGTCGGCGGGGGTGGCGACGCCGCCGGCGGCGAAGTTCACGACAGGGAGACGGTTGAGCTCGGCCGTCTCTTTGACCAGTTCGTAGGGGGCCTGGATGTCCTTCGCGAAGGTGAACAGCTCGTCCTCGTCCATGCGGTTGATACGGCGGATGGCGCCGTTGACATTGCGCGCGTGGCGCACGGCCTCGACAACATCGCCGGTGCCGGCCTCACCCTTGGTGCGAATCATGGCCGCGCCCTCAGCGATACGGCGCAGCGCCTCTCCAAGATTCCGACAGCCGCACACAAAAGGAATGGTGAAGCTGTGCTTGTTGATGTGATGGCTTTCGTCAGCGGGTGTAAGGACTTCGCTCTCGTCGATGTAGTCAACGCCGAGCGCTTCCAGAATCTGCGCTTCGACAAAATGCCCGATGCGCACCTTCGCCATCACTGGAATCGTGACCGCCGCCATGATTTCTTTGATGAGACGCGGGTCACTCATACGCGCCACGCCGCCATCTTTGCGAATGTCGGCGGGAACGCGTTCCAAGGCCATGACGGCGCAGGCGCCGGCCTCTTCTGCGATGCGGGCCTGTTCGGCGGTAACCACGTCCATGATGACGCCGCCCTTAAGCATCTGCGCCAGCCCGGCCTTAACGCCGAATGTTCCTCGTTCCACTTGTCCATCACTTTGCTGACCGTTTTTTGTACTCATGGGACTCTCGCCTCCTTGGCTGTCACAACGCGGCAGAATCGTCTCCCGGTGCGCGGAGAGGGACAGTTACCAGATTGAGGTACTGTTCAAACCCTTGCACCGCAAAGTTATTTCTGCTATTGTAGTCAAAAGCCCCCTGATTTTCCAACTTCACTTTATGCGCAAATGATGCCGAGGCGTCATCGCCGCGGGTACGCCCGGCGCTTGCGCGGGCAGGGCAGATATTGGGCAACGTTTACAACTGGGCATCGCGTTCTATTGTGCAGTGTGCCTATAGGATTTTGGGCATATTGTCGGCGATGATTATTTCGTAGTTGAGAAGGTCCCCACTTTGGGGGTCCTCTTCATCCACTTATCCCCACACGAGCTTTTCAGAAGGCAGGTTATGCCTGCAACAGGAGGAGACGCGTTTATGGAAGGCATCAACTCTGGAGACACTGCCTGGATCATCGTCGCTACCGCCCTGGTACTGATGATGACGCCTGCGCTGGGGTTCTTCTACGGTGGAATGGTTCGCCGGAAGAACATTCTCTCCACACTCAACCTAAGTTTCATCACGATTGGCCTCATCAGCATACAGTGGGTCGTGATCGGATACACTCTGGCCTTTGGCACGAGTGTAGCCGGTCTGGTTGGCGGCCTTGACTACATAGGGTTGTCCAATGTTGGCGTGGAGGCACTGGAAGGGCTGTCGATTCCGCACTTGCTCTTCGCCGCATTCCAGATGACGTTTGCGATCATCACGCCGGCGCTGATATCGGGGACATTTGTTGAGCGGATTCGCTTTAAGGTGTACCTGGTATTTGCTGTGTTGTGGGCCACGCTGGTTTACGACCCGGTGTGCCATTGGGCTTGGGGCGGCGGCATCTTTGCCCGCTGGGGCGCGCTGGACTTTGCCGGCGGGACGGTCGTCCACATTACGGCCGGTTTCTCGGCGCTTGCGTTCGCCATGGCGATCCGCAAACGCAAGGGTTTCGGCCAGGTCGCGATCGAGCCGCACAATATCGCGTTTACGGTATTGGGAGCAGGTCTCCTCTGGGTCGGTTGGTTTGGCTTTAACGGCGGCAGCGCGCTGGCAGCCGACGGTCTGGCAGTGCAAGCCCTTGTGAACACGAATACGGCGGCTGCGGCGGCGGCGGTGACATGGATGTTTCTGTCGTGGCGAGACAACAAGCCAAGCGTGCTGGGAATCGTGACGGGCGCTGTTGTGGGTCTGGTTGCGATAACGCCTGCGGCCGGCTTTGTCACGCCGATGTCGGCGCTCCTGATCGGCGCGATTGCAGCGCCTGTCAGCTATTACAGCATCGACCTACGCGAGAAACGGGGCCTGGACGAAAGTCTGGACGTTTGGGCGTGCCACGGCATGGCGGGCGCGTGGGGGGCGCTGGCAACCGGCCTCTTCGCCACCGCCTCAGTCGGCGGGACCGACGGCCTCTTCTACGGCAACCCCACGCAGTTTGGCATTCAGTTGATGACCGTAGTGGTAACCATCGCCTACTCGGTGATTATCACTTTCATTCTGACCAAAGTCCTGGATGCGGTCTGGGGTCTTGCGGTCACCGAGCAGGAAGAGGAGATCGGTCTGGACATCAGCGAGCACGGCGAGCGGGCGTACGCGTGACTAGCGAGGCAAGGAAGTGAAAGCATGGATGATGAACCTCCGGAAAGCGAGAGTGGGGTAGACGTCGTTACGGAAAACGAGAGTGAAGAGGGCGAACGGTCGTAGACGCCTACTGGGTTCTGGGTCGTGCGCGCATGCGCACGACCCAGACCGAAACTGGGCAATTCTCCTCTTGCGGCGAAGGGGAGCGGAGTGACTTTCAAGAAGGTGGAAGCCTACATTCGAAACGAAAAGCTGGCTGATGTCAGGTCGGCATTGGTCGAGATCGGAGTCCCGGCGATTGATACTGTGGAGGTGCAGGGACACGGTAGGCAGACAGGCATCAGGTTGGCCGGGCGTCACAGCAGTTACACTGTCGATACATTGCCCCGGACCCGGCTGACTATGGTTGTCGGTGAAGACGAGGTCTCACAGATTGTCGAGACGATTCGAGAGAGAGCGGCGACCGGAAGGCAGGGCGATGGCGCCATCTACATTTGCCCGGTGGAGACTCTCATACGCGTCAGTACGGGAGAAGAGGGCGCCGACGCGCTCGTTTATGAGGGAGACATCGACATTCAGGGCATTCGTTCGTCTCCCCCTGATCTGAGCGACTTCTTTGCATTCTACCTGGAAAGGAAGTACAGAATCGATGAATGAGGGGGGCTCGCGGTCTCCCCCAACGACTCGAGCCGCGGTCAGCACACAGGAGGGATGGCGGTGCTAAAAAAGATAGAAGCGTACATTCGAAGTGAGAAACTGGACGCTGTCAGGATGGCTCTAATTGAAATTGGTGTCCCTGCTGTCGATACCGTCGAAGTGCAAGGACATGGTCGTCAGAGCGGCATCAAGCTGGCGGGACGTCACAGCACATACGTTGTGGATACACTGCCGCGCATTCAGATGAGCTTCGTGGTCAGCGACGAGGACGTGGAACAGGTCGTTGACGTCATACTGAAGACGGCTGCCACGGGCAACCAAGGTGACGGCGCCATCTTCATTTGCCCGGTGGAGAACTTGATTCGAATCAGCACAGGGGAAGAAGGAGATGACGCGCTGACCTATGAGGGCGAGATTGATATCGCCGAACACCAGGTCAATCGAGGCAGCTGATTCAGTCTCGCGGATTCCGGAGAGGACCGTTTTCGTTCAATTTGGCAGTTGAGGTCGCAAGGGCGCGCTGACTTTTCTTTTCTGAGGGCCCACGAAGCCTCGCGCCTGGCCGACCGCTAAGGCGCGCTTGCCGGGTTGCGGCTTTCCCAATAGCGTACGACCAGCGACAGACCGATCGTCATCACAAGGTAGAGGAAAGCGACGACATTGTAGGTTTCAAAAAAGTGAAAGGTGCTGGTTGCATAGAGCCTGCCCAGTTGCGTGATGTCCTGAACGCCGAGAACTGAAACCAGCGCGGAGTCTTTGAGCATGGCGATGAAATCATTGCCCAGGGGCGGAAGCACGCGGCGGACGGCCTGGGGCAGGATGACGTGGCGCATGGCCTGGGCCCGGCTCATACCGAGACTGAGCGCCGCCTCCAACTGACCCCGCTCCACGCTCTCGATCCCCGCCCGAAAGATCTCAGCGATAAACGCGCTATAGCCGATGACCAATGCCAGGATTGCCCGACTGGTGAAGGATAGCTGGCGGATGCTGAATTCGGCCAGCGGCCTGCCAATCGCTCCAAGGCCCAGACCCTGCATTGCCCCGCCAGCCCAGTTGAACAGATCCACCAGCCCCGGCGCGCCGACAAAGGCGATGTAGAACAGGATCACCAGCATCGGCACCCCGCGGATGATCTCCACGTAGAAAGAAGCCAGTTCATAGATCAGTCGACTGCGGGAGACGCGCGCCAGACCGAAGACCAGACCCGCCAGCAGGGCCAAGCCAAACGATATCAGGCAGACATAGAGGGTCACGCCAACGCCCTTGGCGACGGCGTTGAAGATTAGATTGTAGTCGGCGTCGGCCAGCAGCGTCCAGAGGAGGAGAACGCCCAGGAGGAGCGCTGCCAGCAGCCAGTACGGCAGGCGCGCGAAGTAGTCGGCGGGCGAATTCCGGGGGCGGCCCCGGGTGGCGTCAACTGGGGACACGGGCGCGGGATGCAGCGGGATCGTGGATGCAGGGAGCGGGCGGGATGCTCAGTCGCGCTCCCTGCGTCCGAAGCCGAATCAGTTTGACTTGTACAAGAAGAACCACTTTACGTTCAGGTATTCGTTGTAGCCATCGTCCTTCATGGTCTGGATGGCAGCATTGAAGGGCGCGGTCCATTCGCTGCCGGGCGTGAAGATGAAGCCGAACTCTTCGGTCGCCAGCGCGCCGCCGACAATCTTGAGTTTCTCCGGGTTTGCGCCGATGTAGCCGCGGCCTGAGGCGGCGTCGACCAGCACCATGTCGACGTCTCCGGCGATGAGCGCCTGCACCGACGCGCCGAAGTTGTCCAGCAGCTGGATGCGGGGATTGGACTCATCGCCGTCCAGAATGTCGTAAACGGCCGTATAGAAACCGGTGGTGCCCGCCTGCGCGCCGATCAGCAAAGAAGCGTCGGCCGCGAAGGCTTCGGCTGAGTCGAACCGCTCCTCTTCAGCGCGTACCAGCATGAACTGCTGGCTGGTCATGTAGGCGGCAGAGAAGTCCACGACCTCTGCGCGTTCGGCTGTGATTGTGATGCCGTCCATGCCAACGTCGAACTGACCGTCGGCCACCGCCTGGATCATCGCCTCCCAGGAGGTGACCTGCCAGTCGACGACACAGTTGATGCGGCGGCAGATTTCGTTGACCGCGTCGTATTCCCAGCCGACAGCCTCTCCGCTGGGCGGATCGATGAAGTTGAGCGGGATGTAGTCGTTGCCGGTCACAGCGACGATTTCGGCGCCGCCCATGTCGGGCAGCATGTCGTAGATGTCTGCGGCGTTGGGGTCGGTCAGAAAGAACCAGCGCGTGTTCAGATAGTCCAGGTAGCCGTCATCCTTCATGGTCCGGATGGCGGCATTGAAGGGCGCGGTCCATTCGCTGCCGGGCGTGAAGATGAAGCCGAACTCCTCGGTCGCCAGCGCGCCGCCGACTATCTTGAGCTTCTCCGGGTTTGCGCCGATGTAGCCGCGGCCAGAGGCGGCGTCCACCAGCACCATGTCGACGTCTCCGGCGATCAGCGCCTGCACCGACGCGCCGAAGTTGTCCAGCAGCTGGATGCGGGGATTGGACTCATCGCCGTCCAAAATGTCGTAGACGGCCGTATAGAAGCCGGTTGTGCCCGCTTGCGCGCCAACCAGAAGGGCGGCATCCGAGGCGAAGGCTTCGGCTGAGTCGAATCGCTGCTCTTCAGCGCGCACCAGCATGAACTGCTGGCTGGTCATGTACGCGTCAGAGAAGTCTACGACCTCGGCGCGCTCGGCGGTGATTGTGATGCCGTCCATGCCAACGTCGAACTGCCCGTCGGCCACCGCTTGGATCATCGCCTCCCAGGAGGTGACCTGCCAGTCGACGACACAGTTGATGCGGCGGCAGATTTCGTTGACCGCGTCGTATTCCCAGCCAACAGCCTCGCCGCTGGCCGGATCGATGAAGTTGAGCGGGATGTAGTCGTTGCCCGTCACCGCGACGATTTCGGCGCCGCCCATGTCGGGCAGCGCGCGGTAGACGACGTTTTTCATGCCGGTGGAATCACCGGCGCCGGCATCAGGGGCCGGCGCGCCGGCTTCTGATGCCGGGGAGGGCGCTGCCGGGACACAGGCCGCGAGGGCCAGCGCAAACAGCGCCAGTATGAGCAGTGGCGGAAATCCAGTCGCCGTTGATCTCTTCATGGGTCCTCCGTTCGCGTGCTTCATCCTTAGGACTTGCATGCGGGTTAGGCGTTTCCGAATTCAGATTGCTTTGTCAGACAGGCATCCGGCGGTTGGTGTGGGCGCGGCCGATGCGAGCCGTCTCCGGGTTGTGGCCGCCGATCACACGGACGCCGGCGTCGATGCGTTCGATCACATTGTCGGGGTTGGCGGGCTGCAAGAAGGCGACGCCGTTGGCCTCACAGGCGGCTTTCACGCGATCGCTTGCTTCCTGCATTTCTGGCGGGAATGTGGGCGGACGCCGACGGTAGCCAAGGGAGATGCTCAGGTCGCCCGGTCCCATTTCCGCGAATCCAATGCCGGGAACGGCCAGGATCTCCTCAATGCGGGGCAGGGCTGCGGCCGACTCGACCTTGAGGCCAAGCAGCAGCTCGCCATCGGGGTTGAGAGGCCAGGGGTCGGCCCTGTCAATGTAGGCGGCGTTGTCGATGCCCCAGATCTCGGCGGCGGTCGGCTCGGAGCCGACGCCGCGGCGACCCTGCTGGAGTCCATCGCCCACGCCCAGACGATTGATGGGATAGCGGCAGCCTTCGACAAAGGCAGCGACGGCTTCAGGTGTTTCGGCCTGGCAGAGGAGGATGCCGTGGACGCCGCGCGCCAAGATCTGCCGGAATTGCCAGCCGTTGGCGCGCACGATTTCGGGCGTTGCGCCCTCAACCGGCGCCTCAACGATCACTGTGGGCGTCCGATGCCCGCTGGGCGCGGGGCCGCCTTCCACCAGGCCCTGCATGTATCGCTCCAGCCCACCCATGTCGAATGAGCCATGCTCCATGCCAACGTTGATGTAGTCGGACCAGATGGAGGCATCTTTGCGGCCCTGTTCGCGGGTGAGCACGTGGCCTGTATGCCCGCCGCTGTAGTAGATTGGCTGGCCCTGGTCCAGTAACTCAATCGCCCGGTTTACGCGGTTTCCCATTGATATTCTCCTGTAAAAGGTTGCCTGTCAGCGTTGCGTTGGCGCGAGCCGCACGCGGTTCGATCCGGTGGATTTCAGATGTGTGCCCGCAGGATGCGGCGGAAGGCAGATTCGTGTTCTCCGGCTGTGCATGGGCTGGCGGAGCTGCTCTCAGTCTGCGATGGGCCCTGTTGTCATGCGCCGTTGTGCTCGTGATCATACTCCCGGCACTCGACATTGAGCCAGCCGGAGCGAAAGGGCTGGGACGAGTCGGTCTCCGGGTCAAAGCGGTGCCGCCAGATACAGCCGTTGTCGTTGCCCAGCAGATGGAGCGAGACTGAGGTTTCGGGGCTGGTTGTGCGGACGCGATGGATGTCATTTTCGGGAAGCAACTCATAGAGGTCTCCCGGCCGTAGCATTTGCTGCACGGAGAGGGTCAGCTCGGCATGGGACTCATCGCTGGCGTCGTCCATGCGGGTGAAGACGTCCTCCTCCTGTTCGCCGCTGTACAGACCTACGAGACCCCAGGCCAGATGATCATGTACGGGGGTCTGCGCCCCGGGGGGCACGACCAGAGCTGAGAACGCCAAGCCGCCGTCGCCCGCGCGGTAGAGCAGCCACATGCCGATGCCGCCTCCCATGCCGCTCTCCTCAGAGGGCTGCTTGAACTTTTGTGGCAGCCAGTCCGGGTCAGCCAGCAGTTCTTCAAAGTTCGGGCGGATCGTGGCCACGATTTTTCGGGGGTCTGCTTCCCGGGCGCGAACGGCGTTCACGGTTTCGATGAAGCGCCGCATTTGGGGATTGTCGAGCAGCCATTCATCGCCGCGGCCCCCTGGAGGGGAGGTCAATTGGGTCATACGTATTTCTCCTCTAACAACGGTCCAATAGGAACGGACAGTGTTGGCTGCCTGCAAGGTGACACAACGAAACAACACGCTTAAGAGTCGTCATTTGGTTCATAACCCATGCGCGCTTTCGGGAGGCTGCGATGACGGTTGTACAGGAGACAGCAATTGTGAAGAAGAAGGGTCTTTCCTGCTGTAAACGAAAACGCCGGCCAACAGGGCAAGACCGCCCGTTCCTATGAAATTTGCCCACCATGCTATTGCCTTGCATGGTCTTTTGCTTCTTCAACGTAGCGGCACAATATCATCAGGTCGGAAAGAAACCGATCAGTTCACTTGGGCAACTATCCGGCCGCAGCCTCAAATGGCGCTTACAATTGATCTGGCTCGTCAAGCAGATTCCTCTTGGGACGGCGGTTCGAGCGAAAACTGGGCGAAATGGAAGAATTCGGTCGGCACGATGTCGGTGCGGTCGCCCAGGTAGCGATGTCTTTGCTCTTCGGGCGTCATCATTTCAACTTCAGTGTAACCATGCCTTGTCATCAGGTCTCTCAACAGCTGGGGCGTGAAGTCGGTCAGCATCGGTTCGCCCCTTCGCTCGACAAAACCTTCCATCTTTTCGCAGAGCGTTCGCCATTCGTCATCGATCATGTGCTTGGCGATCTTGAAATCAAAGACGATCCGGCTCCCCGACGCTGACATGTCGGCGATTCGTTCGAGCGTGTCGCGGATGGCCTCCTGGGTAAGATAGTATGTTACGCCGAGCCAGGAGAAGAAAGCGGGTTGTTGAGAATCGAAGCCCGCTTTCGCCAATTCTTCGTCGAGCCGGTCCACTTCAAAATTGACCGGCACAAATGTCAGGTTATCGGGAACGCTTCCGTTCGCTTTCAGAACGCGTTGCTGCTTTACTTCCTGCGTGGCCGGTGTATCCACCTCAAAGACGCGCACTTTGCCGGCCAGATCCTGGCGCCGCAGTGCGAAGGTATCATGCCCGGCGCCAAGGACCACATACTGGCGGGTCCCTTCTTCGATTGCTTTAACCAGCTCGTCTTCAGTATAGCGGGAGCGCAGGACAACTGCAGGGTAAACCGGTCTGTAGACGCCCAGGATGACATCGCCGACCAGCCACCTCAGAAACCTGTACTTGGCCACTGCATGCCAGAAAGGCGTCAGCATCTGGAGGGCATAGGTGTCTTCGAAAATGTGGGGAGGGTCGTGCCAGCGAAGGTGGACGGCGCGGATGGTTGCAACCAGAACGGCAGTCTTACTGGTGTCTTTCAGGCGCCGACGCGGCTGGCTTTGCGAATTCGTCATGGTCACAGGTCTCCGTTGCTTAGCGGGCCCCGGTGCAAGGGTGTCGCACCGCTTCTGGTTTGGTTGTGCAGGTTTCCCTCTGCGTGTACGGAATGGTATCAGGAGACAGTTTCATAGTAACATACAGGCATAGCTGGTCTCAAACGGATGCCGAAACAGGATCAAAGATGGATATGCAGGCGTACCGGAAAGGACTGGACTACAATGTGGGGCCAGCAAAATTTCGTTCCCATTCAGTTCATTTCCTGCCCGCTTCCGGCAGAAACGAGGACAGGCCCACTGTATGCAGGCAGATGTTGGGCCGCATCGATTTGGAAAGGACGCGTTCGGATCAGGCAGCGCAAAGCATCTGTCAGGCGGCGGCAACAAAAATTGGAGAATTTCTTGTCCGGAGGGAAAGCGATGAACAAGATACCACGGAGAGAGGTGGGCGGAACAGGGGTCTCTGTTACCGAGTTTGGGTTGGGAACGGCGCCGTTGGGCGATCTGTTTGAGACGCTGGAAGAAGATACGGCGCAGGGCGTGTTGAAGGCCGCCTGGGATGTAGGCGTGCGCTTCTACGATACGTCTCCGTTCTATGGCAGCGGCAAGAGCGAGCACCGCCTGGGGCACTTTCTACGCCAGAAACCGCGTGACGAGTTTGTCATCTCGACCAAAGTTGGGCGGGTCTTTCGCCCGGTCCATGATCTGGCGGCTTTCGACCCTGGCCCCTTCACGGGCGCGCTGCCGTTCGAGTTCACGGTCGATTACAGCTATGACGGAATTATGCGCTCATACGAGGACAGCCTGCAGCGGCTCAGCCTGCCCTCGGTGGACCTGCTTGTCATCCACGATCTCGATTTCTACTTTTACGAGACCGAGGCGCGGGTCAACGCCTATCTGAACCAGCTGTTCACGAGCGGCTGGCGCGCGCTGGATGAACTGCGCCGGCATGGTTTGGTGAAGGGCGTGGGCGCGGGCATCAATGAGCTGGGGATGATCCCGCGTTTTCTCGATTTGGTGGACCTGGACTTCTTTCTGGTCGCCTACGGTTACAACCTGTTGACCCAGGAGATGCTGGAAGAGGAGTTTCCGCTGTGTGAGGAGAGGGGAATCAGCGTCGTCATCGGCGCGGTGTTTGCGTCGGGGATTCTGGCCACAGGCGCCGTGCCCGGCGCACGCTACTTTTACGCGCCCGCATCGGAGGAGATTCTGGACAGGACCGAGCGCATCGAGCGGATATGCAGCCGCCATGGGACGTCATTAGCCTGCGCTGCGCTGCAGTTCCTTTTGGCGAACCCGGTCGTTTCGGCCATCATACCGGGCGCGATCGAAGCAGCCCATGTTCAGGGGAACTTCGAGATGCTACAGCATCCAGTTCCGGCTGAGTTGTGGGGTGCGCTCAGGGCGGAGGGACTGCTGCGCGAGGATGCGCCGACGCCCTGACCGGTTACGGAACCACTGAAAGCAGTTGGACCGAGGCGTTGCTGACCCAGTCGAGCACTGCGCTGGGATAGACGCCGATCCAGACCGTGGCGACAGTGCAAATCAGGAGACTGGTCTGCAACGCCATGGGTACATCGAGGGTTTCGCCTTCGCCCTCGTGGGTGAAGAACATTTCCCGCACGACACGCAAATAGTAAAAGGCTGCGATGCCGGCATTGATCATGCCAATGCCGGCGAGCCAGAAGTACTGGCGCTGGATGGCGGCGCCGAAGACGTAGAATTTGCCGAAGAAGCCGCCTGTAAGCGGGATGCCGGTGAGGCTGAGCAGGAAGATGGTGAACATGACGGCCAGCCAGGGCGCGCGCTTGATCAGACCGCGGTAGGCGCTGATATGCGTGCTGTCGACTGTTTCTTCCAGCGCCATCACGACCAGGAAGGCGCCGACGTTGGTGAACAGGTAGGCGAAGAGATAGAGGAGGACGCCGTTGAGGCCGTCCATGGCGCTCGGCGAAGAGGAAGTGACAGCGACCAGCCCCATCAGGATGTAGCCGGCCTGGGCAACCGAGCTGTATGCGATCATGCGCTTAACGCTGCTCTGCCGCAGCGCGGCCAGATTGCCCATTGACATGGTGATAATACTGAAGGCGGCCAGCACCGGCACCCAGTTGACCTCGAAGGAGGCCATGGCCACGATGAAGAAACGGGCCAGCACGGCAAAGGCGGCGGCCTTTGAGGCGGTGGAAAGATAGGTTGCCACGGGCGTGGGGGAGCCGTCGTAGGTGTCGGGCGCCCACTGATAGAATGGAGCAAGGCTTGCCTTGAAGCCCAGGCCAGCCAGGATCAGGAGCATGGCGGGCAGGCCGGCGAAAGCCAGCCCGCTGATTTCGCGCGAGTCACCGATGATTTCGGTAAACGCGGCGGCGATTTCATGCAGGTAGAGTGAGCCGGTTGCGCCGTAGAGCAGGCTGATGCCGTATAGCATGACGGCCGAAGCGATGGAGCCGTAGAGAAAGTATTTGAGCCCAGCCTCATTGCTGCGCCGATTCTCGCGCAGGAAACCGGCCAGCATATAGCTGGTAATTGACAAGAACTCGATGGCGAGATAGATGAGGACAAGGTTATTGGCGCTGACGGCGATGCTCATTGCTAGGCTGACCATCAGGAAGAAGGTCCAGAATTCGCCCTGGTTGCCGGAGCGGCGGTTCATATAACGGCCGCCGGCGATGGTGGTCAGAATCATGCCGGAAAAGATGGTCAACTTGATGAAGCTGCCGAAGTTGTCGATGGTCATCATCGAGAAGGCCACTTTCGGCCCGGCCTCGGGGTCGGAGATGTTCAACTGCAGCACGGCGGCAACCAGCGCGGCTGTCAGGAACAGGGCCGACAACGCCATGTAACTCAGCCCCGACTTTTTGCCCACGCCGGGGTCGTAGGCTACATCCAGACAGAAGATAAAGAGGGCCCCGATCAGAAGTATGATTTCGGGTGCGATATATCCTAGGTCGCCCACAGATTGTTCTCCATTCAGAGGCGCCGGGTTTTCCTTCGGCTGCCGACGGCGGGTCGAGTCGTGTCAAGTGGCGCGCATCTGATCACTGCAGTGATTCAGATGCGCGTGTTCAGATGAGATTCTGGACAAAGGCCAGGAGCTCCTGGGCTGACTTGTTGAAGTAGCTCACCAGAGGCGTCGGATAGATGCCGATCAGGAACATCGCTGCGATCAGCGGCCACATTGTGACTTTTTCGAAGCCGACCATGTCGGTGGGCCCATCGGCGTGTTCCCCCTGGACGGTTGTCCAGTGGGTGAGTTTGGTGGGGTCATATTCGCCCAGGAACACATTCTGAATGATGCGATAGAGAATGTAGACGGCGGTGATGACGATGCCGATGGTGCCGAAGGCGGCCCAGTAGGGCATGATGGCAAAGGCCCCGCGGAACGTGAAGAGCTCTGCCCAGAAGCCGGCAAGGCCCGGCAGCCCCAGGCTGGCGAAAGCAGCCGTCAACATCAGGCCGTAGAAGTGCGGCGTTTTGGTCGCCAGGCCGCCAAAGCGAGACAGATCGCGCGTGTGCGCGCGTTCATAGATAATCCCGACAAGGAAGAACAGCGCCCCGGTAATGATGCCATGGTTGAACATCTGCAGGGCGGCGCCGTTGAGCGCCATGGCCGCGCTGTCCTGGATGGCCTGGGGGGTGAGGCCGAAGCGGTTGACCGCGCTGGCCAGGCCCTCAGGTGTCATGACCGCGGCCGCCGCGCCGATGCCGAGCATGACATAGCCCATATGACTGACTGAGCTGTATGCGATCAGCCTCTTGAGATCGGTCTGGGCAACACAGACGAATGCGCCGTAGACGATGGCGATTGCGCCGAGGCCGACCAGCCAGGTAGCCCAATAGACTGAGGCCTCAGGGAAGCTGGGCAACATGATGCGCAGCATGCCGTAGGCGCCCAGCTTCAGCAGAACGCCGGCCAGAATGACCGACCCGGCGGTAGGCGCCTCGGTATGGGCGTCGGGAAGCCAGGTGTGGAAGGGGAAGCTGGGCACTTTGAACGCGAAACCCAGGAAGAACCCCCAGAAGGCGAGACTTGCCAGTGTCAGGTTGCCGGCGAAGGGCTGGGCCGCGGCCGCTTCGACGATGTCGAAGGTGCCGGTGGCGAAGTAGACCCCCAGGATTGCGAGCAACATCGCAACCGAGCCGACCAAGGTGTAGATAAAGAACTTGGTGGCCGCGTAGCCGCGGTTTTCGCCGCCCCAAATGCCGATGAGGAAGTACATCGGGACGAGGCTGATTTCCCAGAAGACATAGAACAGGACATAGTCCAGGGCCAGAAAGACGCCCAGCATACTGAATTCCAGCAGGTGCATCAGGAAGAAGTATTCCTTGACGCGCTCGTTGATCACGCCCGCGCTATAGTAGAGGCTTAGGGTGCTGAGCAGGGCAGTGAGGAAGAGCAATGGAATGCTCAGCCCGTCTACGCCGATGTGGTAACCGGCGTTGAGTTGAGGAATCCACTCGGCGAACTGCTCAAACTGCATGCCGCCCGCGGAGGAGTCGTAGGCAAAGAGCAGGTAGATGCTGAGGCCAAGTGGGAGCAGGCTTGCCCAGATCGAGCCTTTCTTGATCTGGCTGTCGCTCCTGCCAAGCAGGATCACCAGCAGCGCCGCGACCAGCGGCCAGAAGAGCAGTACTGTCAGGACGATTGAATCGAGTGATTCCATGAAGCCATCTCCACGCAGGGTTTAGGTAAGTCAAAAAGCAAGTCAGAATGTGAGAGCCGGATGCGATTCCCCGGGACGACAGGGACTCGCGTCCTTGCGACTCTTTACACCAGCGTCAGTATCATGGGCAAGACGTTCAGGAACAGCCACACGGCCAGGATCAACATACCGAACAGCAGGTATGTCTGCACGCGTCCATCCTGCAACAGGCGGGCAATGTAGCCGGCCTGGTCAGAGATCCAGCCGACGCCGTCTACAAAGCCATCGACCACGAATCTGTCGAAGGCAGAAGCGAGATCGCCGAGGCGGAGGGTAGTCCGGCCAACCCCATTGACGAACCAGTCTATGATCCACTCCCGGTCGAACAGCGCCAGGAAGCGGCTCAGCCACATCGTGAACAGAACGATGGTGCCGTTATACAGTTCGTCGATCCAATATTTGCGGTGCCACATCCACCAGATAGGGCCGAGCACGCGCGCGACGGGATCGGTCTGGCCTTCTTTCAGCCCCTGGCCATAAACAAGGTAGCCTGCGCCGAGCCCGCCCAAAGCCACCAGCAGCGAAACGGCCAGCGGCAGGATATGAAAATCAGGGTGAACCGGATAGAGATGCATATACTTCATATAGGGTTCAACGAAGTGCGCCAGCCAGTTGGGAACGATGCCGCCCAGGACAGGGAAGGTTTCGGGGATCCCGACCCACCCGGCCGCGATGGCGAAGAAGCTGATCAGGATCAGCGGGGTCGTCATGCTGGCGACGCTTTCGGGGGCGTGTGAGGCGCCCTCGGTGCGGGCCTTGCCCAGGAAGGTCAGCCCAATTTGGCGCATGGTGTAGAAGGCGGTGAGGAAAGCGGACAGGGCCAGCGTCCAGAAAAGCCACTGATGGTTGCCATACCAGGCGAATGCAAGTATTTCATCTTTGGACCAGAAGCCGGCGGTGACCAGGGGGAAGCCTGAGAGGGCAAGGCCGCCGATGATAAAGGTCCAGCCGGTCCTGGGCATACGGGACAGGAGGCCGCCCATGTTGCGCATGTCCTGGGCGTCTTCGGTGTTGAGAATGCCGTCGGCGCGGCGAACGATCCGTTGTTCGCCGTGGTTTTCGTCGTGGTCGTGGTTGTCGTGCGCGTGCTCGTGGGCATGATGGTAGCCATGCTCAACACCGTGGATCACGCTGCCTGAACCGAGGAACAGGAGCGCCTTGAAGAAGGCGTGGGTCAGAAGGTGGAAGAGCGCGGCTACGTAGGCCCCCATGCCGATGGCAGCCACCATGTATCCGAGTTGTGAAATCGTGGAATAGGCCAGCACACGTTTGATGTCCCATTGGGCCAGTGCGATGGTCGCCGCGAACAGGGCTGTAAACGCGCCGATGAAGGCGACGAACTGCAGTGTGCCGGTGGAGACCTGGCCGGAGAATTCGTAGATGGGGAACATGCGCACGAGCAGGAATACGCCGGCTGACACCATGGTGGCCGCGTGAATCATGGCGCTGACCGGAGTGGGCCCTTCCATGGCGTCGGGCAGCCAGATGTGCAGCGGGAACTGGGCGCTCTTGCCGATAGCGCCGCAGAAGATGAGCACCCCGATAAGCGAAATCCAGTGGACTTCACCGAAAACCGGAATGTTCACGAGCGAGTGGGCGAGCTGATCCAGGTTGGCTTCGGTGAACAGTTCGCTGAAGCGGAGGCTGCTGGGCTCGCTGCGGACGTAAAGCAGGATCAGGCCGATCATGAGAAGGGCGTCGCCGATGCGCGTGGTGATGAAGGCCTTAACGGCTGCGGCCCTTGCCGACGCCTTCTCATACCAGAAGCCGATCAGCAGGTAGCTGCAGAGCCCCATCACTTCCCAGAAGATAAAGAACTGGAGCAGGTTATTTGCGACGACCAGGCCCAACATGCCCGTTGCGAACAGACAGATGTAGGCCATGAAACGGCTGTAGCGAGGATCTTTGCCCTGAGCGTAGGCGGTTGGATATTGGGCAGCCTGGAGGTGGTGGGGGTAGGTCATGTAGCCGCTGGAGTAGATGAAGATCATCAGCACCAGGAAGGGCACCATGAAGAGCATCAGGGCATTGGAGGGATCCACGGCATAGCCGATGACGAATTCGGTTGCGCCCGTGGGAATCGTGTAGATTGCCTCGTCGATCGGGTGGTCGCCGAAGTGATCACGGAAGAAGGAGGCAAAGGCGATGCCCCAACCGAGGATGCAACTGAGGAGGGCGGCGCCGATCGCGGTCAGGGCGCTGCCCCGTTTATTCCTGTTCAGAAAGAGCACGATCGCCAGGAATGCCAGGAAGGGAGGGATTGGCACAACCCAGGTGACGCTGAATAGTCCTTCCATAGAGAAGCCTCAGGGTTTAGGTGAAAACGTGACGGTCTTACGTAGTCAGTTCAGAATCCAGGCGAGTTGCCTAAGACGTAGCAGGACTTCGTACCAAATTGGCAACGACATACCCTGCGAGCAGGCCGGCAAATGCCAGGGCAAAGAGCCACAGATCGTTCTGAAGCCCGGCGAAAGAGCCGGCGGCCAGAAACAGGGCTGCGCCGGCAAGAGAGATGACCAGGCGAAATGATTGCGCTTTCTTGCGCTTTCGCGCGTCTTCCAAGAGTTGCGCTGCGTCACCATAGTCGGGCTTGTGCTTTACGATTTCTTTCAGCGCATAGACGGCGCCGGTGTAGTTGCCGCTGGCGATCTTTTCCTGCGCGAGTTGGTAGAGAAAGTCGCACTGTTCTTCCAGTGTGCCCGTCAACTGCCTTTTGGCCACTGTTTTCGTTGACCTCCTGGCAGCCGCCGCCGATTGTGGCGGCAGCCAAGCCGTTCGCGCGGGATCAGCCCGCAAGAACGTCCAGCTCGTCGACATCGATGGTTCGACGTTCGCGGTAGACAGCGATAATCAGGGCCAGGCCGACAGCGGCCTCGGCAGCCGCAAGGCCGATGATAAGAACGGCAAAGGCCTGGCCGGTCAGGTCTTCCATGGGCCCGACGCCGTGGCGCCAGAAGGCCACCAGGTTGATATTGGCTGCGTTGAGCATCAACTCGATGCCCATCAGCATGGCGATGGCATTGCGCCTTGCGAGCGCGCCGTACAGGCCGCACGAGAACAGGAAGGCGGCGAGCATCAGATACCAACTGAGCGGAACCATAGGATCAACCTCAAGAGAAATGCGAAGGCCGTTGATCAGCGGCCTTTCATGGCGGCAGCGAACCAGGATGCAGACGCTGCCATTACCGATCGCGTGCCAGCATCACTGCCCCGACCAGAGCCACCAGCAGCAGCAGGCCCAATACTTCAAATGCGATAACGTACGTCGTGACGAACTCTCTTCCCAACTGGCCGATCAGGGCTTCGTCAGCAATGATCTCTTCGCTGGCGGCGGGCCAGGGTGTTGCCCTGGCAAAGGCCAGCAGAGCGCTGAAAAAGAGAAACGCGAACAGAGACGACTTGCCCCACTGGTTGTTCAGCGGAGAGGTGCGCCCGAACATCATGCTGCGCGTGAGCATGATGGCGAAAGCGATCAGCATGGCGATCGCGCCGACATATACAAGGACCTGGCTTACGGCGAGGAATTCGGCCTCCAGGAAGATATAGACGCCGGCGACGCCGAAGAATGTCAACGTCAGGGCGAGGGCGCTGTGAAAGAGGTTGCGGCTGATCACCACCGCCAGGGCGGCGACCGCGGTCAGCAGCGCCACCTGGATGAACACGAACTGTTCGAATGTTGGAATCGGTACCTCGATACCCAGCGGTAACTGCATGAGAGTCCCTGCCCTTCCTAATGAGAAGTAAGCCGGCGCAGGCCCAAGAAACGTCTTGCCATGCGCTGTTTAATACATTGTGCCTTTTTCGGACACCTGCATCCCGCCGATGAGCGAGGTCGGTTCGAAAGAGCGTTTTGTCCGAATCTGTTCTTCGCGGAAGTATTTCTGCAGAACATAGGCAACGACGGCCATGACGCCGACATTGGCGATAAAGATCAGCACATATTGGATTGCGACCGGTGTGGGCAGCTTTTGGATGATGGCCTGGGCGACGATCAGGCCGATCATCAGCGGCACCAGGACCTTCCAGGCAAAGTACATCATCTGATCGATGCGGATGCGGGGGAAGGTGCCGCGGATCCACTGCTGCAGCACATAGACCCCGAACACTTTGATCATAAAGTAGCCGAGGCCCAGGATGGGCCCGATGACGGGCAAACCGACGCCGGGGCCCTGCCAGCCGCCGAGGAAGAGCGTGACGGCCACGGCGCCAAGGATCCAGGCATTCAGGAACTGGGCCAGGAAGAACATGGCGAACTTCATGCCGGAATACTCGATGTGGAATCCCGCGATCAATTCGGATTCGGCTTCGAGCAGGTCAAAGGGGGTGAGCTCGGCTTCGGCAAGCGAGCTGACGAAGAAGACGATCAGCGCGCCGGGCATGACGATACCAAGCCAGCCTAATCCGAGATTAAAGCCGGCCACGTGCAACGACTGCATTTCGACGATCTGGCCGAAGCGCATCGAACCGGTGAGCAGCACAACCGTGAGGATGGCCAGTACCAGGGGAATTTCATAGCTCAGGAGCTGGGCTACGACGCGAAAACCGGCCAAGAGCGCATATTTGTTGTTGCTGCCCCACCCGGCCATCAGGGCAGCCATAATGCCGATGGATCCAAGCGCCACAACGTAGAGGGCCGCGACGTTCAGATCGACGCCGGTCAGCCCCGGCGCGAATGGGATGACCGCCAGCAGCATCAGCACACCGAAAACAGCGAGGATGGGCGAAAGGTTGTAGGCGATTTTGTCGGCTTCGTAGGGCGTGATGTCCTCTTTGGAGAGCAGTTTTGCGGCGTCAGCAACGGTTTGGAGGAGTCCGAACTTGCCGACGCGGTTGGGCCCTATCCTGTCCTGGATGCGGCTGATCGCTTTGCGGGTGATCCAGATCAATAGCAGCACAGACAACATGCCGTAGTTGATCAGGATAAAGGAGCCGACGGCGTATACGAGAAAGATGGCCGCCCAGCCAGGAAGTCCCAGCCCCATGAGCCAGCCGGAGAGCGCTTCGCTCCATTGGGTTACCTGCATAACGGTGCCTCCAAACGAGACGCTGTGGAAAAGCGGCCCTCTGGGGCCGCGCGATGGTTCAATGTACGCCGTACAAAGGCGAGGACTATTGCCACTCCAAGGCGCCCTTGCGCCAGTCGTACAGAAGACCGATCACAAGGAGCAAGACAAAGAAGATTGTGGCGAGAACGGCAAACATTTCCAATTGCTGATATGCCACCGCGATTGGAAAGAGAAACAGCGCTTCCACATCAAAGACGACGAAGACCAGTCCTATCAGATAGTATTGGGCGCGAAATTGGACCCATGTTTCGCCAATCGTTTCTACGCCGCTCTCATAGATGTCGTTTTTAATTTCATCGGGCCGACGGGGACCAAGGAAGTGGCCCATAACGATGGCTGCAAGGGGCAGGACGACCGCCAAGCCGGACATAATGAGAATGAAGAAATATTGACTGAGCATTGCCGAGAATCCGTTTGTGTGGAATTTAACAAACTCCCGCGAAAGTATAGCATAGCGATTTCTGAAAGCGAAAGTCAGGACCCTTTGTAAACGCAAAAGGCGGGAAGGCGGGAGTGAGGGGTTAGGGGCGAAGGGAAGTCGGGGATTGGTCGGCGGAACTGAGAGCATTTGGCGCGGATGGGCTTTGACAGTCGATTTCGGTTCGTGCTAGAATGAAATCGTTCGTGGAAAATTGCACGAACAGTTCCCCAGGCCTTTCAGGAGCGCGGAAAAGGAATACCGGGATGGCAAGCGATTATCTGCCACTTCTCATTTTGATCCTGTTGGCGGCCGGATTTGGCGCAATCGCCATAGGGCTGCCAGCCTTGCTCGGGCCGCGAGAGCGCAACAAACAGAAGTTGGAGCCATATGAGTCGGGGATCATCCCTTTTGCCGACGCCCGTCGGCGGTTCCCGGTGAAATACTACCTTGTTGCGATGCTCTTCCTGATTTTCGACATCGAAGTAATTTTCCTCTTCCCGTGGGCGGCAGTCTTGCGAGACCTTCGCCTGTTTGCGCTATTGGCGATGGTTCCCTTTTTCATTGTACTCGTGGTAGGTTTCCTCTATGAATGGAAGAAGGGCGCTCTCGACTGGGACTAGAGGCTGGAGAAGTTGCTGGCCGCGCACGTTCTTTTTTCAAGCAACGAACAAGAAATAGTTTTGGGCGACCCACTGCAGGCCATTGAAAGCCGAGAGCCAGTCGCCGCCCCCCCGGCCTGCCGCCGGCAACGCGGCTGAAATGCAGATGCAAAGGAACGGAAATGGGCATAGAAGAAAAGGTTCCTGAAGGCATTTTGACCACTTCGCTGGACAGCGTCATCAACTGGGGAAGGGCCAATAGCACATGGCCGTTACTCTTTGGGCTGGCCTGTTGCGCGATGGAGATGATCGCCACGGGAACGGCGCGACATGACATTGCCCGTTACGGTTCGGAGCTGTTTCGGGCCAGCCCGCGGCAGGCGGATCTGATGATCGTTTCCGGGCGCGTCAGCAACAAGATGGCCCCGGTCATCAAGCGGATCTACGATCAGATGCTGGCCCCAAAATGGGTAATCGCGATGGGAATCTGCGCCAGCGCCGGGGGGCCATTCAACAATTACGCCATTATTCAAGGGGTCGACAAGATCATCCCCGTCGATGTATACGTGCCCGGATGCCCTCCTCGACCTGAGTCGCTACTTTATGCGATGGACATGCTGCGCGCGAAGCAGCGCCGCGAGACGATTGGGGCCGGCCGCAAGGTAGAGGAGCCGCTGGCGGTTGAAGAAATCACGCCCTTGGGGGTTTGAACGGGCGCTGAGAAGAACGGGTCTGCCAGTGAGCGACAGGCCGTCCCGCCGGCGTAATAAGACGTAATCTTGTGTTGGTCCTGGCAGGCATGAAAGAGAGAGAGCGAGTTTAGAGATGCCTCTTGATGTTGCACCAGTATTTCGTTCATACGAGACCCAGCGCACGTTGAACCCGCCGGGCATCCCTGCTTTGGCGCCTCCGCCGGAGGGAGAAACGGAGGATTTACAACGAATTGCCGGACGGTTCGGGGATGATATCCTGGCGGCCGGTCTGCATCACGGCAACCAGGTCGTGTATGCGCGGCCGGGGCAGCTGAAAGCGCTGGCGACGTTTCTGCGCGACGATCCCCAACTCCAATACGAGACGCTGATCGACGTCACGAGCGTGGACCGATCCGAATTGCCGTTGGACGGGGAGGCCCGTTTTCAGACGATTTACCAGTTTCGCTCCTACTCGCGCAACCAGCACTTGACTGTCGTCACGGACTGTCTGAGCGGGACGGAAGGCAACGGGACGATCCCGCACGTCGACAGCCTGACATCGATATACCGGGGCGCGGAATGGCCCGAACGGGAAGTTTTCGACCTGATGGGGATCCGGTTCGACGGGCACCCCGACCCTCGCCGGATCCTGATGCCCAAGAACTGGCCCAACCATCCGCTGCAGAAGCAGGCGCCTCTAGGCGGCGAGGAGGTCCCGTTTACCTTTACGTGGGACGACCCGGAGTTTGAAACGCTCGGCACGCAAATTTTGGCGGCGGAGAGCGCCGCGCCGGACCTGCCGCCCGGGATGAGCCGCCAGAACATGGTGATCAACATGGGGCCCCACCACCCGAGCACACACGGTGTTTTGCGTTTGGTGGTGGAGCTGGACGGCGAGCGCGTTGTGAGCATCGATCCGGACCTGGGCTTTCTCCATTCCGGGTTTGAAAAGACGGGAGAGAACAAGCGTTACAAAGACTTTGTCTATTACACCGACCGCATGGACTATCTGTCCTCGATGTCGAACAACCTGGGCTACTGTCTGACGGTCGAGAGCATGTTGGGGTTGGAGATTCCAGAGCGGGCGCAGGTGATCCGGGTCATCATGGCGGAGTTGCAGCGAATCGCTTCCCATCTCTTTTGGCTGGCCACCCACGTGTTGGACGTTTCGGGCACGGGCATGAGCCTCCTGATGTACGCCACCCGCGAGAGGGAGCGGATTCTGGACCTGTTTGAGATGGCTTGCGGCGCCCGGTTGACGGTCAGCTATATTCGCATTGGCGGGGTATGGCAGGATCTGCCGGACGCCTTTGTGACCGAATTGAAGGATTTTCTGCGCCTGATTCCGCAGAAGATCAGCGAGTACGAAGCAATGGTGACGGAGGCGCCGCTGTGGCAGGAGCGCCTGAAGGGCGTCGGTCATGTCAGCGCTGAGGACGCGCTGGCCATGGGACTGACGGGGCCGATGCTGCGCGGCAGCGGCGTGGACTGGGATCTGCGCCGGGATCGGCCGTACAGCGGCTACGAGGGGTATACGTTCGAGGTGCCGACCCGTGACAGCGGCGACTGTTACGGGCGCTTTACCCTGCGGTTGGAGGAGATGCGTCAGAGCGTGCGGATTTTGGAGCAGGCGGTGGACAATCTGCCCACCGGCCTGTACAAATCGAACAATCGCAAGGTGGCTCTGCCGCCGCGCGCCGAGCTGGACGTGAGTATGGAAGCGTTGATTCATCACTTCAAGCTGATGACGGAAGGGTTCCACGTCGAGCCCGGCTTCTTCTACCACGGCATTGAGAGCAGCAAGGGTGAGCTGGGCTTCTTCATCTACAGTGACGGCTCGGCCAAGCCGTACCGCCTGCACGTTCACGGGCCCAGCTTCAATAATCTTTATGCCATCGACCATCTCAGTCGGGGCGAGATGCTGTCCGACGTTGTCACCAACATCGGGTCGATCGACATTGTCTTAGGCGAGGTTGACAGATAGCGCTGGGAAGGCTGCGCACAGGTCATCCCGAATTGTACAGCGCCAACTGGGGTATGCAATGATCACGGAACAGATGCGGCAGGAGATCGACGAAATACTGGCACGTTATCCCGCGGGTCGGGAACGTTCGGGCATTCTGCCGGCGCTCTATGTGATCCAGCGGGAGCACGGCTACTGCCCGGTGGACGCGCAGGACGAGCTGGCTGAGATTCTGGGCATCGCGCCGGCGGAGGTGGGCGCGGTGGTCGGTTTCTACAACATGCTGCATGAGGAGCCGAAGGGCGAATATCATATCGAAGTATGCACCAATGTGCCCTGCATGTTGCGGGGCGGCAACCGGTGCCTCCACAACTTCGAGACGACGCTCGGCATCCATCACGGCGAAAGAACCGAGGACGGCCAGTTCGCGCTTGATCATATGGAGTGCCTGGGTTCTTGCGGCACGGCGCCGATGGCGATCGTCACCGACCAGAAGAGCGGTCAGATCCGGTATTTTGAGAATCTCAAATCGGCTGCGGATGTGGAAAAGGCGGTCGATGTGTTGAAATCCGGCAACGGATTCAGCAGCCTGGAGCGCTGGACGCCTGAGGCCGATCCTGACAACAAAGGCGCGGCAGACGGGCCCTACCTGACGGGCGGTATGGAGCCCCGCTACCTGATGGACCGTCTGAACAAGCCGGACAGCCACAAGATCGCGACATACGAGGCCGACGGCGGCTATGCCACCGCGCGGCGGACGCTGGAAGAGATTGAGCCGGCCGATATGGTCGATCAGATCAAAGAGAGCGGCATTCGCGGGCGGGGCGGGGCCGGTTTCCCCACCGGCGTCAAGTGGGGCTTTCTGCCGCCGGAGACGCGGCCCAGGTACATGGTTGTGAATGCCGACGAGTCGGAGCCGGGCACGTTCAAAGACCGCATCATCATGGAGTACGACCCGCACCAGTTGATCGAAGGCATCATTCTGAGCTGCCACGCGATCGAGTCGGAGAAGGCCTTCATCTATATTCGCGGCGAGTATTACTTTGCTTATATGCGATTGGAGGAGGCTCTCGCGGAAGCGGCGGCCAGGGGATACGTGGGCGAGAACATTTTTGGCAGCGGCAAGAACCTGGACATTGTGCTGCACCGGGGCGCGGGCGCGTACGAGTGCGGGGAAGAGACGGCCCAGCTTACGAGCCTGGAGGGCTACCGGGGCGAGCCGCGCCTCAAGCCGCCGTTCCCTGCCGTGGAAGGGCTTTACGCCAAGCCGACCATTGTGAACAATGTCGAGTCGATCTGCAACGTGACCCACGTCATGCGGCACGGTGTCGACTGGTACAAGGCATATGGGACCGAGCGCAGCCCAGGCATGCGGATCTTCTGCTTGAGCGGCAATGTGAAGCGGCCTGGACTATACGAACTTCCCCACGCCACGCCTCTGAGCGAACTGGTGAACAGGTACGGCGGCGGGCCGGAGGACGAGAACCATCCCATCAAGGCGATCGTGCCCGGCGGCCTTTCGATGAAGCTGCTGACTCCGGACCAGTTTGATACGCCGCTGGACTATGAGAGCGTGGCGGAGGCGGGGTCATTGCTCGGCTCGGCCGGCGTGATCGCAATTGACGACCGCACCTCGATGGTTGAGGTGGCGAGGCGCACGCTCAGCTTCTATCGCGAGGAGAGTTGCGGCAAGTGCACGCCTTGCCGCGAGGGCACGGCCTGGTTGGAGAAGATCCTGCTGCGCATTGAGGAAGGGCAGGGCCTGGGCAAAGATCTGGAACTGATGGAGTACATCGCGGACAATATCGCCGGCAAGAGTTTCTGCCCCTTTGGCGAGGCTTCGGTGTGGGGCTTGCAGAGCAACCTGCTCAAGTTCCGCGGCGAGTTTGCCACCCAGATCGAGAGCACCAATCCGGACGAAATTGGGCCGGTGCTGCCGATTCGCCCAGATTATCGCCCGAATACGCACGAGGAGAGCGGTTTGCGCGACAGCACATTTGCGCCGGTCGGCGGGAATATCGTGCTGCATGATGACCTGGTTCCCGGGGACGACTGAGAGAGCGTTCGATGGTTTCTGTAGCGCGTACTGTTGCGCTGGTCGCGAGCGCAGAGGACGGGAGCGAGCGCGTTCCAATGCGGGAAGGGGATTCCGCCACTCCTCTTGCTTTGCCTGGATTCGAGGTGAAGGTTGACGACATTTTGCCGCCAGACAAAGACGCGGCCTGATTCCGCCGCTCCTGAATGAAATCTCTTCTGATTGGGAGACTTAACTGTCCATGGCTGAACACGTAACGCTCACCATTAACGAGAAGGAAGTGTCGGTCCCTGCCAGGACGCTGCTGGTTGACGCGGCGCGCTTGGCTGGCGTCGAGATTCCTGTCTTTTGTTCGCATCCCAAATTGGATCCGGTCGGCTGTTGCCGCATGTGCCTGGTGGAGGTGGATGGGCCGCGCGGGACGGCGATGATGGCCTCGTGCACGATGCCGGTGGGCGACGGCATGGTTGTGCGAACCGACACCGAGCAGGTGCGGAAGGTGCAGGAGGCCAATCTGGGGTTTATCCTGCTGAATCATCCGCTCGACTGCCCGATCTGCGATAAGGGCGGAGAGTGCCCGCTGCAGGACCAGACGATGCGCTTTGGCCAGGGCATCAGCCAGTTGATCGAACCGAAGCGGCTGGCCAAGAAGCATTACGACATTTCGGATACGATCGTACTGGACCAGGAACGGTGCGTTCTTTGCTGGCGCTGCATCCGTTATCTGGAAGAGTGGGAGGACAAGCCGCAGCTCGGCCTATTCGAGCGGGGCAACGACACGATCGTTGACATTCAGGAAGGCCGGCCGGTCGACGCCAAGACGAGCGGCAACATCATCGACCTGTGCCCTGTGGGCGCGCTGACGAATCGCGTCTCCCGCTTTGCATACCGGCCCTGGGAGATTGAACGCACGCCCAGCATTTGCATGCACTGTTCGGTGGGCTGCAATGTGCGGCTGGACAGCCGTACGCACCAGTTGAGGCGCATCGTCGGGCGTGAAAACATGCAGGTCAATGATCAGTGGATCTGCGACAAAGGGCGTTTCGCGCACGGTTGGGTCAATGACGAGAAGCGGCTGGCGGCGCCGCTGCTGCGCAAGAACGGTAAGCTGACGCAGGTGCAGTGGAGCGAGGCGCTGGCCTACATTGCGGGCAAGGCGGCCGGCATCAAGGAGAAGTACGGCGCTGATGCCATCGGCGCCATCGGCAGCGGCAAGATCAGCAATGAGGGCAACTACGCGCTGCAGCGTTTCATGCGCGGCGTGATCGGCACCAACAACATCGATCACCGCGATGGCGGTGATGTCGCGGCACTGCCCACGGGCCTGCCGGCCCTGGCAGAGCTGATGAAACCGCAGTACGGGCCGGACCCGCAGGTGGATACGGTCCTGCTCTTTGGCGTGGACCCGAGCGAAGAGTTGCCGGTGCTGGACCTGCATCTGAAGCGAGCCATACTGCGGGGCGGCGTCAAGCTGATCATTGCCCACGCGCGCAAGATCGAGTTGACCCGTTACGAGGGTCCGTATCTGGCCTACAAACCGGGCGAGGAGACGCAGTTGATTGACAGCCTGACGCAGGCTGTACAGGGAACGGCTGAAACCGAGGGGGATTCAGCGGCGCGAGCAGCCGCCGGACTGCTCTCGGAGAGCGAGAAAGCGTTGATCATCTATGGGCCGATGGCCGCGCGCGGTGAGGGCGGGCCCGTTGTCCGATTGGGCCTGGAACAGCTCGCCCAGGCCGCCGGCGAAGGCACACGCGTCGCCTACGTCGGGCTGGACGGAAACGCCCAGGGCTGCCGCGACATGGGCGTTCTTCCCGACCGGCTGCCCGGCCAGTTTCCGCTGGACGATGCGGAGGCAAAGGCCAGGCTGGAAAGGCTGTGGGGCTGCACGCTATCCGGTTCGCCCGGGTATACCTATAAGCAGATGCTGGACAGCCAGGAGATGAGAGCCCTCTTTGTGAACGGGGCGAACCCGGCCGCGGAATCGCCGGATTGGGCCGCCAGCCTTGACGACCTGGACCTGCTGGTGGTCACCGATTTGCTGCCCACGGAAACGGCGGAGAAAGCGGACGTTGTGTTGCCGGCTCAGGGATGGGCCGAGAGCGACGGCACCTACACCAACCTGGAAAGGCGGGTGCAAAGGGCGCCGAAAGCCGTGGCCGACCCCAAGTCACGCGCCGCGCCGGATTGGATGATCTTCACACACTTGGCCAGGCAAATGGGCGCGGCGTGGCCGTTTACCGACGTCCGCAGCGTCACTGAAGAGATGACATGGGCCGTACCCGCGTATGCCGGCCTGAACTGGGAGGCGCTGGGCGATCAGGGCCGTCAGTGGGCGGCAGAGGCGGCGCCGGCGCCGGAATCCACAGGGCGGGCCGCAGCGGGCGTACCCGCAGGAGCCTCTGAAGAGGCAGACTATCCCCTCAGTCTGGTTACCGGCACCGTCCTTTACGACAGTGGCACGCTATTCGGTCTGACCGAGCAGATGCACGGAATGGCGCATGGCGCCACCGTTACGCTCAATCCCGCTGACGCGGCCACATTCGGCGTGGAGGCGGGCAGTCCGGTCACGGTACAAAGTGATCAGGGGCAACTTGAGGTGACTGCGGCGGTTGATGCACAGGTGCAGCAAGGCACGGCCTGGATTCCGGAGAGTCTGCCCGGCGCGCCGGTGGGGGCGCTTCTCAACGGCAGCTATACCCAGCGCGTCAGGGTGGAAAGGCGTTAAATGGACTGGTTACAGCTCTTGGTCTTCCCGGCCGTCCGCGCACTGATACTGATCTTTGTTCTGCTGACGGGATTCGCCTACCTGACCTGGTATGAGCGCAAGTTGCTGGCCCGCTTTCAGGTTCGGTACGGCCCGAACCGGGCGGGTAAATTCGGCCTTCTGCAACCGGCGGCCGACGCGGTGAAGGCGTTTTTCAAGGAAGAGATCATTCCCAATCACGTCGACAAGCCGGTTTATCTGCTAGCGCCGGCGCTGGCCCTCGTACCGGCGTTGATCATTTGGGCGGTGATTCCCATTGCCAAAGGGACTCCCGCCATTGCTGACGTGGGGATCGGCTTTCTGTGGATTCTGGCGGTGGCGGGGATCGAGAGCTACGGCATCATTCTGGCGGGCTGGAGCAGCAACAACAACTACTCGCTGCTGGGCGCGCTGCGCTCTTCTGCCCAGATGGTCTCTTACGAGCTGCCGCTGGGCCTGTTTCTGGTCAGCATACTGATTCTGGCCGGCAGCTTCAGCCTGGTGGAGCTGGTTGAGGGATTCCGCCCCTGGTGGGAGTGGATCTGGCTGTGGCTGGCCTTTCCCTTTTTCTTTATCTGCATTCTGGCCGAGACAAACCGCAGCCCGTTTGACCTGCCGGAGACGGAAAACGAGTTGGTGGCCGGTTTTCAGACCGAGTACGGCGGGATGAAGTTCGCGCTGTTTTTCATCGCTGAATACGTCAACATGATCTCCACCAGCGCGATCATGGCGACCCTGTTCTTTGGCGGGTGGAAGGGCCCATTTGCTGATCAATACATCTGGCTGGGTCCGATCTATCTGCTGATCAAGGTCGTGATTTTGCTTTTCCTGTTTATCTGGGTGCGGGCAAGCATTGGCCGGCCCCGCTACGATCAGTTGATGAAATTCTGCTGGCAGTTCATGTTGCCGCTGAGCCTTGTTTACGTGAGTGTTTCAGCTGTGTTGGCCGTGTTCCTGAAGTAGGCGCAGCAAGGAAAAGAGGGATTCGATGGAGTTTGGCGACTTTCTGAAAGGCGCATCCGAAATCGGGAAGGCGATGGGCGTGACGCTCAAACACCTTCGCCAGAGGCCGGTGACTGTGGAGTTTCCTCACGAGGACATTCCGATTTACCCGCGTTTTCGCGGCCGCCACGAACTGCGGCGCTATGCCAACGGACTGGAGCGCTGCATCGGTTGCTGCCTGTGTGAAGCGGCCTGCCCCACGGAGGCAATCTATGTGGAGGCGGCCGAGAACGATCCGGATGCGCCGCTTTCGCCGGGGGAACGGCACGCCAAGGTATACGAGGTAAATCTGTTGCGCTGCGTATTCTGCGGCGACTGCGAAGAGGCTTGCCCGACCGAGGCGATTGTTCTTGGACACGACTTTGCCATGGCCAACTACGAGCGCAAGGATTTCGTGCTAACGAAAGAGCAGTTGCTCAATCCCGGTATGCCAAAGGTCATCATCCGACCGGAGTAACATTTCATGAGTTGGTCGCTTCTGTTTTTCCTGCTAGTCGGGGCCGTCAGTCTGGCGGCGGCGTTTGGCGTGGTAACCAGCCGCCAGCCCGTTCACAGCGCGCTCTTTCTGCTCACCAACTTTGCCACCCTGGCGGTGCTTTACATCACGCTTGACGCGCAGTTTCTGGCGGCGGCGCAGGTCATCGTATACGCCGGCGGCATCGTCATCCTGATCCTGTTCGTGATCATGTTGATTGGCGGCGAAACCAACGACTTCAGCGCCGCGCAACGGGCGTGGAGTCGTACGGTCGGCATCGCGCTGGGCGTCATCCTGCTGCTGGTCATTTCATACAGCGCGCTGTCGCGCACGATGGCTCCGTCGGAGGAAACTGCCGCGCTGTTGCAGGGCGGCTCACCGAAGGCCGTCGGACTGGAACTGTTCTCAAAATATGTGCTGCCCTTTGAACTGATTGCGCTTCTGCTTCTGGTCGCGCTGATTGGCGCGCTGGTGCTGGGACGCCAGCAGGAAGGCGCCGGCGAAGGCATCCCGTCTGTGAAGGCGAATGAGTGATGGTTGAGACAAGCTACTACCTGATTCTGGCTGCGATCATCTTTTCTATCGGCGCAACCGGTGTATTGCTGCGGCGAAACGCATTGATTATTTTCATGTGCATCGAAATGATGCTGAACAGCGTAAACCTGACTTTGATCGCGCTCGCCCGCCAGTGGGGCAATCTGGAAGGGCAGATCTTCGTCTTCATGATCATGGCCGTTGCCGCTGCCGAAGTTGCCGTGGGGCTGGCGATTCTGATCGCCAATGTCCGTCACCGGCAGAGCATCAACATCGACGAAATCAATTTGCTGAGATGGTGAACACCGGCTTGCGGGCAGGACAGTCCTCCCTCCCGGAATTCATGACGAAGCCACACGCAGCCAGGACATCTGGACAACCGACTTAGCGGCGTAATAAGGAACCTATGCTGAGGAACCTATGCTGGAAATAGCTTGGCTGATTTTTGTCTTTCCTGCCCTGGGCGCTCTGGTCAACCTTTTTGTGGGAGACCGACTGGGCGAGCGGGGTATCCATATCGTTGCGGCAGGCGCGGTGGTCCTCTCCTTTTTCGTCAGCATCGGGCTCTTTTTTGGCCTGTCGGGCCTGGACCCACACCACCGCTATGAGACAGTTCATCTCTGGGATTGGATAACAATCGGAAGTTTTTCGGCGCCTGCGGCTCTGTTGATTGATCCGCTCAGTGTGACGATGGCCCTGGTCGTGACAGGTGTCGGCGCGCTGATTCACGTGTACGCCGGCGGCTATATGCACGGCGAACAGAACTTTCAGCGTTTTTTCGTCTATCTGAATTTTTTCATCCTCGCGATGCTGGTGCTGATTCTGAGCAACAACTTTGTGGGGATGTTTGTCGGCTGGGAGGGTGTGGGGCTGGCCTCCTATCTGCTGATCGGTTTCTACTTTGACCGGCATGACGAGTCCTACGGCCACTATGCTGACGCGGGCAAGAAGGCCTTCCTGGTCAACCGGATCGGCGACTTTGGCATGATGCTGGCCGTTTTCCTGATTTGGACCGGTGTCGGCTCAGTCGTATTCAAGGAGGTATTCGCGGGAGCAGACGCGCTGGCCACAGGGACGGCGACGGCGATCTGCTTGTTGCTCCTGCTGGCCGCCACCGGCAAGAGCGCGCAGCTGCCTCTATTCGTCTGGTTGCCGGACGCCATGGCGGGGCCGACTCCGGTTTCGGCGTTGATTCACGCGGCGACGATGGTGACGGCGGGCATCTACATGGTGGCGCGTACACACGTGCTGTGGGAGATGGCTCCAGTGGCCGGCGGACTCGCCGCCTGGGTTGGCGGTCTTACGGCGCTGATGGCGGCGACGATCGCGCTGACCCAGGTGGACCTGAAGAAGATTCTCGCTTACTCAACCGTTTCGCAGCTCGGCTTTATGATGTTGGGGGTTGGCGTGGGCGCATACGCGTTTGCCATTTTCCACCTGGTGACGCACGCCTTCTTCAAGGCCCTTCTGTTCCTGGCGGCCGGCAATGTCATGCACGGCCTTCCGGACGGCGAGTTGGACATTCGCAAGATGGGCAATCTGCGCGCCAAGATGCCAACGACCTATGCGCTGTTTCTGGTTGGCGCGGCAGCCCTGGCCGGCTTTCCATTTCTTTCCGGCTTTTTCTCCAAGGATGGCATTCTGCTGCACGCCGCCAACGACAACATTCTTCTGTATTTGATTGGCCTGTTCACGGCACTGCTCACCGCGTTCTACAGTTTTCGGGCCGTTTTCATGGCCTTCTGGGGCGAGGCGCGTGATCAGCACGTCCACGAGCATGCGCACGAAAGCCCTGCGGTGATGACGAGACCCCTCTGGATCCTCGCATTTCTGGCCGTGGTCGGCGGGCTGCTCAATCTACCATTCCTGCTCACGATGGAACATTACCTGGAGGCGTCGGTAGGGGTCCCTTCGTTCCATCCCAGCGTTCCGATGGAGTTGGTGCTGCTTGCGGTCAGCGCGCTTGTGGCTTTGGCCGGAATTGGGCTGGCCTACGGGCGCTACGTCAAAGGCGCGGATACGGGCGTGGGGAGGTTGTCCGCGGGGATAACGAGGCTGGCGCGCCCGCTTGAGCCTATCGCCGGCAAGAAGTGGCTGGTGGACGAACTCTACGCGGCGCTTATCGTCGGGCCGCTGCTCGAGCTTTCCGGCTGGTTCAGCCGGGTCGTGGACCAGGGTGTTGTTGACGGCGCGGTCAATCTTGTGGGGCAGGCGAATCTGGCCGTGGGCGGCGCATTGCGCAAAGTTCACAATGGGCTGGTGCCGACGTACGCGCTGAGCCTTTTCTGCGGCGTTGTGGCGCTGCTTTTGTGGTTTGTGATTGGCGGTTAAGGGTATTCCTTGACTGATCGGCTTTGACTCGGGTTGGTCTCGATAAACGTCTATAGATTGGTGTAGTCGCCATGCTATCAGTTCTCACATTCTTGCCTTTGGTCGGCGCGGTGGTTGTTCTACTTGCGCCGAGCGACAGCCTAAAGCGATGGTTGGCTTTCGGCGCGACCGTTGCAACCTTCGTCGTGAGCCTGCTGCTTCTGCCCGGATGGCAAGAGATCCCGGACATGCAGTTCGTTGAGCGTTACGAGTGGATGCCGGGGGCGAACATCCACTATCATCTGGGCGTGGATGGGATCAGCCTGTGGCTTGTCCTGTTGACGACGCTGTTGATGCCGATCGCGGTGGCGTTCAGCAACCAGCACGTCAAGCAGAATCTTGGCGGCTACCTGGCGCTGATGTTGATGATGGAGACAGCCGTGCTGGGCGTCTTTCTGGCGCTGGATCTTGTGCTCTTCTATGTGTTCTGGGAGTTCAGCCTGATTCCCATGGCATTTCTGATTGGAAAATGGGGGAGCGAAAACCGGGTTTACGCGGCGATCAAGTTTTTCCTGTACACGTTGGCGGGTTCCGCGCTGATGCTGGTGGCGATTCTGGCGCTCTATTTCCATGGGGGCACATTTGACCTGCTTGCGCTGCAGGAGGCGGGTCTGCCTCCGGGATTGCAACAACTGGCTTTTCTGGCATTTGCCCTGGCTTTCGCGATCAAGGTACCCCTGTTTCCGTTCCACACCTGGCTTCCCGATGCGCATGTGGAAGCCCCGACCGCCGGCTCCGTCATTCTGGCGGGTGTGCTTCTGAAGTTGGGAACATACGGCTTTCTGCGCTTCGCGCTGCCCCTGTTTCCGGTTGCAGTCTCCAACTACGCTTCGCTCATCTCCGTGCTCGCGATTGTGGGCATCCTGTACGGAGCGCTGGTGGCGCTGGCGCAGCGGGATCTGAAATCGCTGGTTGCGTACTCTTCGGTGGCCCATATGGGATTTATCGTGTTGGGCATCTTTGCTCTGAATGAGCAGGGCATCAGCGGCGCCGTACTGCAGATGGTCAATCATGGTCTCAGTACGGGCGCGCTATTTCTGATGGTGGGAATGCTGTATGAGCGCCGGCATACCAGGTTGATGGAAGACTACGGCGGCCTTTGGGCCAGCGTGCCTGTTTTCTGTTTCTTCTTTCTGGTGGTGGCGATGAGCAGCGCCGGCCTGCCCGGGCTGAACGGTTTTGTTGGCGAGTTTACGATACTGCTTGGGACTTACAAGAGCTCCCCGTTTTTCGCCGTCCTGGGCACCGCGGGGGTGATCCTGGCCGCGTGGTATCTGCTGCACGCATTCAGGCAGGTGGCGCAGGGCAAGCTGACGAATCCCGCCAATTTCAAGGACAAGCTGCCGGACCTGAATTGGGGGGAGATCGGCCAACTCCTGCCGCTGGTCGTGCTCTTCTTTGTGATAGGTCTGGCCCCGAACTTCCTCCTGGACAAGATCAATCCTTCGGTGGCGGCGCTGGAGGTCGTTCAGAGGCCAGTGGTTGTTGAAGAGCGCTATGCCGATCACAGCAGCCAACCTACGTTTATCTTTGACATCAATCCATTGACAACAGTCGACTGACAGCCATGGACACCGCTCTACTTACCGAAAACGCTGTTGCACTGCTGCCGGAGATTGTTCTGTCGGCAGGCGTGATGGTCCTGATGATCTTTGACATTTTGCGCCGCGAACAGAATGGCGCGTCGTCGCTTGCCGGTCTTTCGATTGCCATCCTGTTGCTGGGCATTGGCGCATCACTATTCATCTGGGGCAGACCGCCGGCCGAGTATATGGAGGGAGCCGTCTCTGACGGTTTTGCGCTGAGCGTGCGGCTGGTGGTCCTGATTGCCGGCGTACTGGGCGTTCTGCTGAGCCGCAACTATCTGCCTGCGATAGAGCGGCAAGGGGGGGCCTTTTACTCTCTGCAGCTGTTGGCGGTGATTGGGATGATGTTGATGGGGACGGCGACGAACCTGATCGTCCTGTTCATCGCCCTGGAGATTTTCTCGCTGGCGCTCTACATTCTCAGCGGCTTCTACCGGGAAAGCCCCCGCAGCATTGAAGCGGCGATGAAGTATTTTCTGCTGGGCGCGTTTGCCAGCACCTTCTTTGTTTACGGGGCGGCTCTGCTTTACGGCGCCGGGGGAAGCGCACACTACGCGCGCATCCATGAAACGCTCTCAGCGGGCGCAGGCAATCCGTCGCTCGTGATGCCCGGCATTGCGCTCCTGCTGGTGGGCTTCGGCTTTAAGGTGAGTCTGGTCCCGTTCCACATGTGGACACCCGACGTATACCAGGGCGCGCCGACGCCGGTGACGGCATTCATGAGCGTGGGCACGAAAGCGGCGGCATTTGCCGGCTTCTTCAGGTTGATGATGACTGCGCTGCCTTCCTATCAGAGTCAGTGGGCCCTGCCCCTGGCCATTCTGGCCGTCCTGACGATGACGGTTGGCAATCTGACAGCCTTGCGCCAGAGCAGCGTGAAGCGGATGCTGGCCTATTCGAGTGTCGCCCATGCCGGCTACATCCTGATTGCTCTGGTCGCGGGAACAGCTTCAGCATCGTCAGCCGCTCTGTTCTATCTCTTTACGTATGCCTTCATGAATGTGGGCGCGTTTGCAGTGATAATCGCCTTTGAGAAGCGGGTCGGGAATGAGAATGATGTGGAACAGAGCGACCTGGCCGGCATCGCTGACAGGTCGCCGGCGCTGGCCGCGGCGATGGCGGTTTTTATGCTCAGCCTGAGCGGGATTCCGCCGCTGGCCGGATTCTTTGGCAAGTTTATGGTTTTCAAGGCGGCCGTGGAGGCTGGCTGGGCCTGGCTTGTTGTGATCGGCGTACTGAACAGCGCGGTGAGCGCGTACTACTATCTGCGAGTTGTGGTGGCGATGTACTTCCAACAGGCTGAAGAAGGCGGGGAGGCTAAAGAGCTTGACGCGCTACCTGATTCGCGATCCCCACACTTTGTTGTCACCGTCGCTGCGGTCGCGGTGGTTGTCATCGGCTTACAACCAGGGCTTTGGGTGGACCTGATGAGAGGGCTTGGCCAGTGACGGAGGGCCTGCCAAGGTCCGCAAGCGGCAGTTAACGAGCCTCTGCCGTCTGTTTTGCACGCTGTAACCCCGCATTCAAACCACTGTCAGGAGAAATCCATCTTGCGATGGCGCATGACGACGCTCTGCGCCAGCCCCACTGCCGCCATCATCGAGACGAGACTGCTGCCTCCGTAGCTCAAGAAGGGCAACGTCATGCCAGTGACGGGCAGAATCGCCAGGTTCATGCCCACATTGACGAATGTCTGAAAGAAGATCAATGCGGCAACGCCCAGCGTAATGAGGCGGCCAAACTGGTCCTGGGCCAGGTCTGCGATGCGGACCAGCCGCCAGATTACGAAGAACAATATCAGCAGGACCAGAATCGTTCCCATGAAGCCCAGCTCTTCGGCGATAACGCTGAAAATGAAGTCTGTATGCCGGACCCGCAGGAAGTGCAGTTGATTCTGTGTTCCCTCGCCCCATCCCAACCCTATCCAACCTCCATTGCCGATACTGATCAGGGCCTGTTGGACGTTGAACGATGCGTCGGGGTTTGAGCCCGGATCGAGGAAGATCTCGATTCGTTCAATCATGTAGTCCTGAAGGGTGCCTTGCAGAACCGGCCAAAGCGCGGCCGCGCCGGCGACGCCAAGCATGATGTGGCTCAATCGAACGCCGTTGATGAGAATCAGTGTCCCGCTGATGAAGGCGAGTGTGACCGTCATACCCAGGTCCGGTTGGACGTAGACGAGACCCAGCGGAATCAGCAGGAGGAGAATGACGCCCAACAGATAGGGGATCCTACGGATACGGTCTTGAAAGCGGCTGAGATACCAGGCGAGAAAGACAATGAGAAGAAACTTGCCGGCCTCGGTAGGTTGGACATCGGTTACGCCCAGATCCAGCCAGCGCTGGGCCCCGCTCTTGACCTCACCGACAAAGTAGACCGCCACCAGCGAAGCCAATAAAAGGAAGTAACTTGGCTGGGCCAGCAGCTCCAGATGCCTGTAGTCGAAGAGCGCGGCGGTTATGAGGGCGATCGCGCCCAGCGCTGTGAACAGGAGTTGCCTCTGCCAGTAGTCTGCCAGCGCGACGGTTGTTATGGTGGCGCTGTAGGTCATGGCAATGCCGATTAAGCAGAGGAGCATCACGGCAAAGAAGAGGGGTTTGTCAAAGTGTCTGATCATGGTTCAAATCAAATGCCCTCAACTAGAGACCAATCAGACGGCGGAGCCGTTCCGGCCAGCTGACCTCCTGAAAGTGGATCAGGGGGACGTTGTAACCCAGCAAACGTTGCGCGATGTTGTGATAGGCGCGGCTGACATACTTCTTTCGGTCGAGGGCGACAGGCCAACCTTTGTTGGCCGAAACTGTGATCTGGTCGTCGTCAGGCACGATGCCAAGGAGGTCGATACCGAGGATGCTCATGATGTCGTTTCGCGTGATCATCTCCTTGCGGCGGACCAGGCGGGGGTTGTACCGATTGATAATCAGCCGCGCTTCGGTGTTCAGGTCCCGTTCCAGCAGGTAGATAACCTTGTCGGCGTCGCGCAGCGCGCTGACTTCGGGCGTGGTAACGATGATCACTTCAGAAGCCGCTGCGATCGCGTTCTGGAAACCCAACTCGATGCCGGCTGGCGAGTCCACAAGCACAAAGTCCGCGATGGCGCGCAGCTCCTCGCAGAGCGTCATCATCTGGTCGGGCGCGACTGCGGTCTTGTCGCGTGTCTGTGAACTGGGCAGGAGGTACAACTCCTTGGCGCGTTTGTCGCGCACGAGGGCTTCGTGGAGCGAACAGCGGCCTTCGATGACGTCAACCAGGTTATGGACGACCTGGCTTTCCAAGCCCATGATGATATCGAGATTACGCAGGCCGATGTCGGCATCCAAGACGATGACGCGTTGACCGGCCATTGCCAGGGCGGTGCCCAAGTTCGCGGTTGTTGTTGTCTTGCCCACGCCTCCCTTGCCAGACGTCAACGTTAAAACGAGGCCGCCGTCCTCCCCAGATTTTCGGCCATCGGGGGGCGGAGCGCCGCCCGTCATAGGTTCACCTGTTTGCATCCCACGGATCCACGTAGATTCGATTGTCGATGACTCTGGCCACTTCGGGCCTGCCGCCGCTCTCTCGCTTCCAGAACCAGTACCCGGGATTGCTGGACGCGCCCTTCGGCGACATGGCGATGTGTTGGGCGATCCGCATCTGAACCGGTTCGAAATCCAGCGCGGCGACGATGGCGCGTGCGTCGCCCATAGCGCCTGCGTGCACGGTGCCGCGCAAACGGCCCCAGATCAGAATGTCGCCGGCGCTAATCACCTGCGCGCCGGGGTTGACGTCGCCCAGGATGACGACGGCCCCGGCGTGGCGAATGGAGTGGCCGGAGCGCAGGGTGCCGCGATGTATGTAGGGCGGCGGCGACACATCTTCGCCGGGTTCATCTGCCCAAGGTGTGACCGCCGCCGAATCGCTGGCCGCACCCTTAAAGGCGGGGTCCTCTGAATGCGGGCGGGACGGGGCGGCTTCGAGGCCGCTGGCGGGCTTCATGCCGCCTTCTCCCAGAGGAAGGTCCAGGTATAGGCCGCGCGATGATGAGGAATGCAGCCGATCCCCATTGCGTTGGGCGGCCCGGTCCACTCTGACCGCGGGCTGCGGCGCGTCTCCCTCCCACACGACGTCCAGTCCCAGTTGATGCGCGACCAGGAAGGCGTCGCGATTGCTTGTATGCAGAGAAACAAGAACGATATTTTGTTCTTCCAATACCTCGTTGACGGCTTGAAGGTCGTCTGCGGTGACCGCTCTGGCGCCGATTGCGAGGGCCAGGCGCTCGTCTCGGAAAAACCCGTCAGCCTGCGAGATATGGCGGGCAAGATAGTCCACGACTTGCGGCCAGTCGCCTCGATCGTCGGCGACTTCGACGACGGTATAGCCCCCACGGCCCTTGATGCGGACATCAGGTCTGGCAGTCGACCTACCCCGCGAAAGGGAGAACCTGTTTGTACTCATACTTTCCTTGTAGACATTGCGTGCAAAACAGTCGTGGGAAACAACAGGGCAAGATAGACGGAATCCCAGAACTGAGACGGAAAGCGAAGGAATTCGCTGCTCGCGCGGCGGCTAACGGCAGTGCTATGGGCGCAGATCATGGAACCAAGCCTGCAGAATCTCCTGGGCGACCGGGATGGCAACAGCCGAGCCTTCGCCACCGGAATAGACAAAGACCGTTACGACGATTTCAGGATTATCATAGGGGGCGTAGGCTGTATACCAGGCGTGGAATGGCAGATTGCCTTCATCGTCCCGATCACTGCAGTCCTGGATTTCCGGGTCGTAGGCGCAGAACTCTGCCGTTCCCGTTTTACCGGCGACTGTAACTCCCTCCACACGACTGTTGGGGGCCGTCCCGGCGGTTCCATTGACAGCGTGCCACATGCCCTTTTGCACGAAGGCAAGCAGGCCTGGATCCACGGGCAGCCGCTCCTGCCTGACTGGTTCGAATTGCCAGCGCACGCGATTGTTTGTGTCCACTTGCTCCTGGACAAATTGGGGTTTGACGACATAGCCTCCATTGGCAACTGCGGCCGTGCTGACCATCACCTGCATGGGCGTCCCCAACACATCACCCTGGCCGATCGACATGTTGTAGCTGTCACCAGTTGTCCAAGCCTCGGCCTTGGTCAGCCTCTTCCACTGTTCGTCCGGGACAAACGCTCTCACCTCGCCGGGCAGATCGACGCCAGTGAGCTCCCCGAAACCGAACAGACGCATCCACTTTGCCATACGTTCGCTGCCCAGGCCTACCATGAAGTCGGGGTAGCCGCCGCCGAGGTAGTAGAAGAAAATGTCATTGGAAAGGCCGAGTCCCTCGACGATCGTCATGACGCCGTGCAGTATGTTCAGTTTATGGTTCCAGCTGACGAACTCCTGGGCCTGGGTGGGGTCATCGGGGAAGAAGAAGTTTGGGAGGAAGATTGGGCCCCTGTCCACGAGCGTGGTATATGGGGTGATCACATTTTCGGCGAGGGCGGCCGTGGCGGAGACCAGCTTGAAGGTTGAGCCGGGCGGGTAGAGCCCGCCGATGGCATAGTTGTAGAGTGGACGCTGCGTATCGTCTTCCACTTCCAGCGCCTGATATTCTTCTCCCAGCCCTTCGGAGAAGATATTGTTGTCGTAACTGGGCAGGCTGACCATGCCCAGCATTGCGCCGTCACGCGGGTCCATCGCGACGGCGACGCCATGGGGCGCGCCCGTCTCTTCCAGCTGGCGGGCGAGGGCATCGTGCATGACCTGTTGCAGGCGAATATCAAGACTCAGGTTCAGGTTGAGTCCTGGCTCCGGCTCGCGGACGACGTTGACAGTGCGACTTTCGCGGCCAAGAATATCGACTTCGACGAGCCTTCTGCCAGGCGTGCCCCGCAGCGCGTCCTGGTAGGTATACTCCAGTCCGTTCAGGCCGACCGGTTCGTTCGGGTCCTCATAGCCCCTGGCCTTGTAATTTTCAGCCGCCAGCTTGGGGATCGGCCCCAGGAAGCCGAGGACGTGCCCAGCCAGGTCCCGGTAGGGGTATTCGCGAACCGGTTTCTGAAGGACATGGACGCCGCGCAGCTGGTAAGTCTCCTCCGCGACCTGGAATGCGCGCTCGCGGTCCACCAGTTCCAGGACTGAAATCGGCTTGTAGGAGCTGCCCTGCGCGCCGAGGGCCGTCGCGCGCTCGAGAAGCGCCAGCAGCCCACGGATTGGAAGTGGTTTGGAAAGGTCAGGAATCAGTGTTGGAACTTCCTCGAGGATTTCATTTCCGTCTTCGTCCTGACGCAGCACTTCGAGGTCGATGAGGCGGAAGGACACTTCGATTCCTGTCGACTCGACGGTATTGCTGAAGTCTTCGCGGCCCAGGTGCAAGAACATGACTTCGGCGATGCGTATCGCCACTTCCGGATCAGAATTCGCTTCCAGGACTGCCAACAGCCTTTCAAGGGCGATACGCTGCTCATCGATCTCTGTGTTAAGATCGTCCGGCGGCAGGTCCGCCGGAATGATGGCGATGACAAAGCTGGGACGGTTGCGGGCAAGAATTTCGCCGTTGCGGTCGTAGATCACGCCGCGCGGCGCGTAGGAATCGATCTCCCTCAGTCGGTTGACGGCTGCCTGCTCCTGATACGACGCGCCGCGAACGATTTGCAGGGTGTAAAGGCGCACACAGAAGACAACGAATGTCGCCGCCAGCGTGAGCCGGACAATTATCGAGGTTGCCGTCGCAGTGCGGATTGCGCGTTCGTCCATTTGTTGCTTCTTCACTCAGTACACTGACTGCAATGCCCCGGAAAGCCCCGAAGCCTGTTGCCGCATTGACCATGCCGCCGCAATTTCAGCCGGGATAGAGAGGAGCAGGACTGCGTCCCGTTCTTCTTGTTCTGTGAAAAGACCCGCGGCGCCTTTGTTGCGCCAATGCCCGTTCAAGCAGGCGCAGGCCTGGGCTGGTAGGAGTCCGACCCTATCGAAAGCCGGCCTGCTCGGGCAAACGATTCAGAATCGGAGTCGCGAGAAACATAAGAGCGCCATTGTACACGGTCGCTGGGACAATCAGATTGGCTACCAGCGGGACAGGCGGGAACCTGTATCCCACAGCGACCAGAATGGCCAAGTAGATCGATGAAAAGAAAAGAGTGCCCGACAGCGCTGCGATCAGCGGCACATAGGAATTGCGGCGGAATATCGCGTTGTGCCCGACGCCGGTCAGGAGGGCCGTTGCCATCAGCGCCAGGCTGGATGCGCCCATCGCGCCGCCGCTGAGGACATCCATCCACAGACCACCGACGAATCCCCACATGACGGCGCCGCGCCTGCCTGCGATCAGCGATCTGGCGACGACGAGCAGGAGGATCACATCCGGGTAAACGCCGCGCACCGCAAGGTTCGGGACAACGACGACTTGAAAAATGGCTGCCGCGCCAAGAATGGGAACGATCAGCCAGGAAGCGCCCGGGCCGGAGGGGGAGAACGAAGGGGTAAAGACGGACCTTTCGCCGGTCTGTCGAACGCTGCCCTCGGCAGCCCCCGAGGATTTGAGAAGGGACCCTCTACCCCACCTGACGCCGGACAGTCCTCCTGGGCCCAGGCTGTGTCCTTCATTCGCCACTGGTCTCCTCCTCAGGCGGCGGCAAGGAATCCAGCAGCGGGACGAACTCAGAAGGGTCGAAATTGGTGACGACCATGACCAGTTCCAGGCGGCCGAAATTCACGGTTGGGCGTACGACCGCCTCTTGGAAAACGTTGACGTCCCGTTGCCAGACCTCAACCACCTGTCCGATATGAATTCCCTTGGGGAATTTACCGCCCATGCCGGAGGTGAGCACCACTTCGCCAACGCCGATCTTCGTGCCCTGGGGCAGGAAGCCGATCACCGGATCGGCGCCGGGCCGGCCGCTTATGACCCCTGTCAACCGGCTGGACTGCAGAATTGCGTTGACCGTGCTGGACGGGTCGGTGAGTAACAGGACCTTGGCGGTTGTTTCCGTCACCTCGTTGATTCTGCCAACCAGGCCCTGCTCATTTACGACGGGCATGCCAACTCTGATGCCATGGCGGGAACCCAGGTCGATCATCGCGAAATTCAGGAAATTTGTTGCGTTCTGGCCGATCACGCGGGCGATGATCTGCCCGCCCTGCAGTTCAAAGCTGGGCCTGGTTTCGGCGAATGCCAGCAGTTCGCGCAGACGCTGATTCTCGCGCTCTACCTCCTGCAGGCGCAAGTTTTCAACGCTCAAGCTCTGGGTAACGCGTTCCAGTTCGGTTAGCCGGCGCTGGAGGGATCGATAGTTCCGCAGATTGGTCAGGGAACTGGAAAGGCGGTTGGTCAGGGTCGACAGCCCGGACTGACCCGGCGCTGTAACCAGTGTGACCAAGCCTTCCACGGTCCCCAAACGGCCCGTCTGTTGTAACGCCAACAGGAGCACGGCCGTCAGAGAGAGGATGATGATTTTGAGCCCGAAGTTGACACCGCCCCAGCCTCGTTGATCGCTGTTACGCATAGGCGTCTCGATGCTCGTCTATAGGGGGCCGCACAGAAAGTGCCTACTCGAACCGGGACCTATCGAATGGTACTCTTACGTTGCATCGTTGTCAGAGTTTCGGCATAGTGCTCCGGCTTTTCCAAGATCATGCCCGTACCCAGCACAACGGATGAGAGCGGATTGTCGGCAACGTAGACGTGCATCCGGTTTTCGTCCTGAACTCGCTGAGCCAGTCCCTGCAATAGGGCGCCCCCGCCGGCCAGAACGATGCCGTGCTCCATCAAGTCGGCTACGAGTTCCGGCGGCGTCTCATCCAGAGTATCTTTGACTGCGTCAACGATTACCTCGACTGAACCTGTCAGGGCTTCTCTGATCTCTACCGAGCTGATTTCGATTGCCTCTGGCAGACCTGTGATCAGATTGCGTCCTCTAATGATCATGGTCCGTTCATTTTCGAGAGGGTAAGCGGAGCCGATATCAATTTTTACGCGCTCGGCCATTCTTTCGCCGATCAGGAGATTGTATTTCTGGCGGCTATAGTTGATTATGTCCTCATTCATTTCGTCTCCGGCGACGCGGATCGAGCGTGAAACCACGATCCCGCCCATGGAGATTACCGCAACCTCGGTCGTGCCACCTCCAATGTCCACGATCATCGAGCCCACCGACTCGGTGACCGGCAGTCCTGCGCCGATGGCCGCGGCCATCGGCTCTTCGACCAGGCCCGCCTCCCTTGCGCCGGCGCTGACGGTTGCATCCCGCACGGCCCGCTTTTCGACCTCTGTGACGCCGGAGGGGATACCGATTACGACTCGAGGGCGGGCCGTTCCAAAGGCCCTGTTGCCGTGAACCTTGCCGATGAACGCATGGATCATCTCCTCCGTCATCTTGAAATCAGAGATGACTCCGTCCTGCAACGGGCGTACGGCAACGATATGGGAGGGCGTCCTGCCAACCATCTCCTTTGCCTCCTGCCCAATTGCCTTGACCGAACTGCGCCGCTTCGACGATTTATCGATCGCCACCACCGACGGTTCGTCAATGATGACCCCTCGCCCTTTCACATGAACCAAGGTATTCGCAGTGCCCAGGTCTATGCCAATGTCGAGCGAAAAAAGCCCCAACAGCCAATCTAACGGGTTCGCCACTCCGGGGACATCTCCATTTCATGCAGGGACAGACAAACGGTGGGGGGCCGCGCCACCCACTGCTTTCCAGCTACCTTTAACGAATCAAGTATACCATAGGGGGATTTGACACAAAATACCTTATGACTAAGCCGAGGACGACTTCCCGAACAGGGCAAGCGAAGGCGTTCCTCCCTCTCCACCTTCATTTCACGCGTCATTATTGATTAGAGGGCGTCCAGATCCGCTATCGCATCTGACCTATCACTTCAAAACGCCGCTCGAGGGATGCGACCATTCTCAGGGAAGGGCGCGAGGGACGTGGTGGCGGTAATGATTGGAGGCTGGCTTCTGTACGGAGGGGAGTGGGCGCCCACAAGGGACGCCCCTACGGGAGGTTTGCGGTGTATGGGAGGGGTGAAGCGTGCATGGTGCGAACAAGAGCACCCATTTGGGGAGCGGTGGTAAGTGGTTGGGCGGGGCCTCAGGCGCGGAAGAAGGGGGGCAGGCAAGGGGCACGGGGAACTGCGGGAGCGGGGCGGGGGAACGCGGGTAATCCACTGAATCCAGGGCCCGCTTCTCCTGGCAACCCCCAATATGGCCTGCACCCGAAATGACCGCGCGGCCAACCCGGTTAAGGTAACTTGCGCTTTGCCTTTGTCACTGCGCCCCATTTTGCGCAAGAGCATTGCCCTCCGCTATTCTAATGGCGTGGAGAAGCGCGCAGTGACAGCAATGTCGCGTCGGATGCGCTTGTTTTTGGTTATACGGATAACAGAGCCAAGCCATGCCGAAACAGGAAGCCCAAACTGCTTTTCGACCCGGGGCCCGACGCCCGTTGCGGCAAGACGAAGGTGATTCGGGCGCGGACCCGGTTCCCCCCCGCCCGCCGGCACGGTCTGACGTTGTCCAGCGATTGACAGAACTGCTGCGGCAATCGCGGGCGCGTGACCGGCTGTTTGCTGCGCCGCAACAGGACGATGGCGCGCCGGCAACGGTGGTCGTCGCTGTCAGCGGAGGGGCGGACAGCATGGCCCTCCTGCATCTGCTCAGCCTCATGCGCGACGAATGGTCGCTCAAGGTGGTGGCCGCTCATCTCGATCACGGACTTCGCCGGGAGTCGGCTGAGGATGCCACTTTCGTAGGCGAGATGGCCTGCCGCTGGAACCTGCCGTTTGAGACGGACAGATTGCCGGCCGCCGCGCTGAAGGAGGAGGGGAACCTGGAAGCGGCCGCCCGACAGTGGCGCTACAGTTTTTTGGCCCAAGTAGCGATCGACCGGCAGGTGGATGGGCAGCCTGTGGATGTGGCGGTGGCGCACACGGCGAATGACCAGGCTGAAACAGTATTGATGAACCTGGTTCGCGGCAGCGGGCTGCGCGGCCTGGCCGGAATGCGGCCTGTACGGCCGTTGACACTGCAGGGGCGGGTTGTTCCCGGGGTGCGCGTGGTTCGGCCCTTGCTGGCAGTTTCCCGCTCTGAGGTCCTGGAATACCTCAGAATTCACGACATCCCCTGGCGTGAAGACCCGACCAACCAGGACCGGACCTTTGTGCGCAATCGAATTCGACACGATATTTTACCCGGCCTGCAAGAGATCAACCCGCAGATCGTTGCCTCTATTTGCCGGACCGCCACCTTGCTGGGAGACGAATTGAAGCGGTCGGATCACGCCACTCAGCAGGCGCTGGCCGCGACACGGAAGAGCGGGGAAGGGGGGCGGCCAGCCAGTACAGAGCGCGTCCCGACGCCAGCAGAAGCAGGGCAGCCGTTCGGTCAGGCGGACCGACAGATCTTTGACCTGATTGCCTTTCGCAGCCTGAGGGAGTCCGACCAGAGAAGCGTTCTTCGCGCAGCCCTGCGCGGGTTGGGGAGACCGCTGATGGGAATCGGTTTCGATTCGGTGGAAAGGTTGCGTGAATCACTCTGCAACGATGACCAGACCGGCGGCCCCTACACATGGGTCCACGACGTGATGGTGACAAGGATTCGAAACGCCTTCAGTTTGCATCGACGGGAGGCGCTGCCTTTTGTCCCGAACCATCCATTCCTGGATTGCGTTTCGCGCCGAAAGTTCCCGGTTCGAAGCGTGTCCGTGCCGGGAGAGCTCGAGACAGGCGGCTGGGTTTTGCGCAGCGCTGAGGTTGAAAGAGGGGACCTTCCAGGCGTGTTAGCCGCTCGATCGACCGGCAGCCCGGTTTCAGGTCAGGGATTGGGCGGGCAAATATCACCGTGGGAGGCCTACATAGACGCCGACGCGGCGCGGGAGCTCAGTCTGAGCGCGCCGCGCGCGGGCCAGCGGTTTGAGCCACTTGGTCTGGGCGGGCATGGCAAAGCCCTGGGGGACTACTTCACTGATCGCAAGGTCCCCCGTTTCTTGCGGGCCGGCTGGCCCCTTCTTCTCGATGGAGACCGCGTGGTGTGGGTGGGAGGGCATCAGATCGCGCACTTTGCGCGCATCACGGATCGCAGCCGCAGGGTCTATCACTTCTACTGGGAGGTATCCAACCGATGAGTGTGCGTCCACTGGTGCTGTGGGTGACGCGCCAGGAAGGAATGGCCATGCGATTCACGCGGCGCGAGGCTGAGTTGGCCGAAGGTGTTCTGAAAGACCCGAACGGCACGGTTCAGTTTTCCTATGATCGGCGCGCCCGGCGCTTACACTTGCCGGATCGCGCAATTTATCTGGACGAGTACGGTTGGGAAGTGGATGAACAGGGGCGGATTGTATTTCAATCCCGCCGATCAGATTAGGGTTACGCCAGGTTGCATGCCAAAGAGGACCAGGCCGTTTTGGACGCTACATTTAACCGCTTTTTCGACTGTTTACAGGAGAAACTTGCCGGCCCGCTGCCAGGCCGTCCGGCCCAGGCCCGTATGGCGCCGCTCCCCCGACCCGGCTGGGATCCTGACGACAGGGCGGAAGAGCCGGCGCGCCAGAGCGGCGTTCTCGTCCTGATATACTGTCTTCGCGACCGATTGCACGTGCCGCTGATATTGCGTCCTACCTATGACGGCGCGCACAGCGGCCAGGTCGGCTTTCCTGGCGGCGGCATGGAACACAATGATGCGGACCTGACTGAGACGGCGCTGCGCGAGACGCACGAGGAGTTGGGCATCTTGCCGGGAGATGTGCAGATTCTCGGAAAGCTGACCGAACTTTACATTCGGCCCAGCAACTACGAGGTTTACCCGACCGTGGGGCGGCTCAACGTCAAGCCCGCTTTTCGACCTGACCCCGAAGAGGTTGCCCAGCTCCTGGAAGTGCCTTTGGCGGATTTCCTGGATCCAGCCCTTCGGCGGCGGGAGGAGTGGCAACTTGCCGACCGGTCAGCCCTGGTGCCGTTTTTCGCGATACAGAAGCAGGCTGTTTGGGGGGCGACAGCGATGATACTCAGCGAGCTGCTCGCGGTGATACGGATGTGCCCGCCGGAGGCCGTCGAATTTGGGTCGCGCTAGCTGCGGGTGATACGATCCAATGCCAATTGCAGCCCAGGTTTCGGCTTCTGCATTTGGTTGCCGAGACTTCCCCTTTGTTATCGTCCATCACTTGGAATTACGACTCAGGAGGATTGCCAATGGCCAAATGCCGATCAGTCGCAACGAATGCGACAGAAGAGATAACCGCCCTTTGCGAACAGAACTCCCTGGGTCAAGACGTGGAGCGCATACTGGTGCCTGAGGACGCGATTCAGGACCGTATACGCGGGCTGGGACAACAGATCGATGAACATTATGTGGGAAAGGACCTGTTGTTGATTTCTGTCCTCAAGGGCAGCGTCCTCTTCCTGGCCGACCTCATGCGCGCGATCTCGATCCCGCACGAGGTCGATTTCCTGGCGACAAGCAGTTACGGCGCGTCCACAAACAGTTCCGGCGTGGTCCGCATCCTGAAGGACCTGAACGAACCGATAGAAGGCCGCCATGTCATCCTGGTCGAAGACATCATCGACAGCGGTCACACTCTTGCCTATCTGACGCGGCTTTTCAGGCACCGAAATCCAGCCAGCCTTGAGGTCGTTACCCTTTTGGACAAACCTTCACGGCGGGAAGTGGGCATTGACCTCTTCTGGACCGGTTTCTCAGTTCCCAATGAGTTTGTGGTCGGCTACGGGCTCGACTACAACCAGAAATACCGCAATCTCCCCTACATCGGCGTTCTCAAGCCTGAAGTCTACCAGTTGCCATCCGAATAGAGCAGGACTCCGATCGGGCTTTGTCGATAGCCGGCGGCATCTTGAACATGGCGATATGCGCAATGGCCGACATCGGAGAAAACGGTACGCATGGGGGCCCTCCAAGCAGATGAAACCTCTCTTGCAATGGCCGGGAGATTGCAAGAGAGGCTGGTTGCACGGTACCCAATGCCCTAGAGGACATTATGGCGCTTGTTCTCAGAGAATTCAGGACCAGGCCTGGTGTGTTGCCTGCGCGGCAGAAGGCCTTGTTCCGCGTGCTGCCGGCGTGTGTTTTCCTGGCGTTCGTTCTGGGTATCTTGTATTCAGAGAGAGCGGCCGCGCAGTCGCCAGACGAAACCTATGTTGTACAGTCCGGTGACACACTTGCTTCGATAGCCGCGGATCTTGGCATCCCGTTTGAGGTCTTGGCGGCCGCCAATCAGCTTTCGGACATAAATTCTCTGGATGTCGGCCAAATCCTTCTGTTGCCCCCAGGCTTTGGCCGGCGCACTGTCATCGCGAGGCCTGGGGACACAGTCCAGGCTATCGCCCGGCGCCAGGGCCTTTCGGCTCTGCGTCTGGCCATACTCAATCACACGACCCCGACCGCCCGCCTGTTCCCAGGTCAGCCGATACGCCTGCTGCGAAACGCTGAGCCGCGGCCTGTACCCTTCGGTGCGGTAGAGGTGGTCAGCATACCTGCAGCGGTCGTCCAGGGCCAGGCCGGCTGGCTTCATGCCGAGGTTGACCGCCCTCTTTCGCTGGAGGCTGTCTGGAATGGGGCGCCCTTAGGCATCCGGCCACTTGAAATCAGGGAATTGGACGAGGCGGACGATGTGGTGACTGTATGGGGCGGCTATGTTCCTGCCCCAGTGACATTGGAGCCCGGCGTGTATCCATTAACGCTGAGCTATCAGGCGACGACAGGGGTCACCGTCACTCGATCCCTACCCGTATATGTGCAGGGCCGCGCTTTTCCCGTTCAGAATATCAATTTGCCGCCGGACAAGAACGCGTTGGTAGAGCAGGAGATTTCGCTGGAGGAGGAAGCGTTTTTGTCGCCAGTCTGGTCTCGCATGTCAACGACGATTCAGTGGCGCAAGCCCTTCTTGCTGCCGCTGCCGTCTGAGGCGCCCACGACCAGCCCGTTCGGCGTTCGCCGCAATTACAATGCGGGCCAGTACTTCGCGTTTCACACAGGACAGGATTTCGCCGCGCCGGGCGGCACGGTGGTGCTCGCCCCGGCTGACGGCATTGTCGCTCTTGCCGAACCGTTGACGGTACGGGGCATCAGCGTGATTCTCGACCACGGCGCGGGTCTGTTCACAGGGTACTGGCACTTGCAGGAGGCGATGGTCGCGTCGGGCGAAGCGGTGCAGGCAGGGGATCCGATCGGCCTGGTCGGCACAACGGGGCGCAGCACCGGAGCGCATCTTCACTGGGAGCTTCGCATGTACGGCATTGCCGTGGACCCGATGCCGTACCTGACGCAGCCCCTATTGCCGCCATTGTCCGCGCGCGAAGAGGAAGACCAGACAGGTCGGTGACGCCGACTTTGCCAGGGACTCGAAATCAGGAGCTTACTGGGGATTGGCGGGGGGATGGGGAGGCCCCAGTCGTTCGGATGAGGCGCCGGAGGCGTTGTTCCAAAAGGATTTGGCCGAAAAAGAAAAGAACGCCAACCGTGGGTCGGCGTTCTGGCAAGGGATGTGCGTGAGGCTCTATTCCTCTTCCGCTTCCTCGTCCTCTCGTCCTCGGCCAATGACCTCCGGCTCGACGTCGGGGTCCACCAGTTCTGCCTCCTCCTCCATTTCCTCTTCGCTGACGGCAGCACGGGACAGGATGAGGCTACAGATTGGTTCTTCGGCGTCTGAAATATAGATGACGCCAGGAATATCGGGAAGGTCTGAGACTGAAATCGGGGGGCTTTCCGGGGTCTCCAGGCGAGCGACATCGACCTCGATCTGGGCGGGAATATCGGCCGGCAAGGCCTCGATCTCCACGCTATCCATTGACTGAACCATGACGAGGTCGGCGCCAAAGTCTCTGATACCGATCGCCACCAGTGGTACGCTTACCTGTTGCGTTTCCGACATGTTGACAGTGTAGAGGTCGGCGTGCAGCAAATTGTGGCGCACGGGATGGCGTTGTACTTCCCTTACTAGCACATTGTAGTCGTCCCCTGCCAGATCGACTTCCACAAGCTGGGAATTGCCGCCTTCGCTCAGCACTTTTTCAAATTCGGCGACTTCGACCTGGGCGTTTCTTGGCGCATCACCTCCGCCGTAGATCACGACGGGGACGAGCCCTTTGGGTCGGATTCGGCGCACCTTGCGCCCGGTTATGGTGCGGGGGCTGGCACTCAGTTTGAGTACTGACATATCTCATCAACTCTCTTTTTCTGCAATTGTCCTAAGTCTTCAGATTGTCACATCCGCTCGCCTGGGGCCGCCAACGAATTCCAAAACAGGCTATTGCCCATCTTCTGGCAGAGGGTCTCTTTTGCGCCTGAACAGGCCGCGCAACAGGAGTACAACCAAGCCGAATCCTGCGCCTGCGGCCAGCGCCGACAATGGCGACAGGGTTGTCTTTACATTGCCCTCCACCTTGCCGGCAATTACCACCCACGAGCAAACCTCCTGGGCCTTTACCCGCCCGGAGGCCAGGAAACCGATGCTGCCCGATTGCACGGTGGTCTGTTCGCTGGCTGCAAAGCCGATGGCGGAGTCCCGCATGTCCAAGGATTTCGTTGTCACGAAACCTGCGGCGGCTTCGGACATGTTTAACGCCTGCGCCCGGACCGAGCGCGCCGCGGATTCAGTCATGGAGACATGCCCGCCGTGAACGCCCCCGACAGCGGTGTCGCTCACATTTACACGCTCCCCATCCAGACCGGCGCTCAGATTGGCAGCGGCATCTTCCAAAGGGTTGGTGTCCGACTCATTCTCAGCCATGACGGTCTCCATTGTTGGCATCTTCCCAACCAGCAGAGCGCAGAGCCCCCATTATAGACTGCGGCAGGCGCTCTGTCAAAAAGTAGCGGCTTGCTGAATGGCAAGGGAGCACGGCTGCGGTTTGTGGGGCTCGTAGGCGCAGGGGCGCGTGTATGCACAGGAACGCCTCATTCTATGGGGGCGGCGGCGCGGGTACAGGGAGCGGGACCCGGCTGCCATCCGTTAAGCTGGCGGAACAGTTCTTATCGAAGCTCGTAAGTGATCTGCAGCTGCATTGTCAGATTCAGCTCGCCGGGGCTGATGGGGCCGGCGCCTCCGCCCATTTCAGCGGCCGCCATCCTGGAAAAGTTGCCGCCGAAGAAGCCCCCGCCCTGGCCAATAATTTCGCTGATCCCCATCACGTCGCCGACGCTTACGTTTATGAGTTTCGCCAGTTCGCCCGCCTTGGCGTAGGCATCTGCGACGGCTTGGGCACGCGCCTCCGATTCAACCGAGGCTGGGTCGGCGAGACTGAAGTCGACACCGTAGATGTTGTTGGCGCCGGCGTCGATAGCTGCGTCCAGGACATCGCCGATGCTCTCCAGATCCCGAATCGTGATAAAGACCGTATTGCTGACTCGATAGCGAACATCGTCTTCGTCGAGCAGGCCGCCTGGGCCAAACCGTTCAGCGAAGATGCTGAAATGCCTGGTCTGAATGTCAATCTCATCCAGGCTCTGTGCCAGCAGCGCGGCCTGGACCTCTTCCATGATGGATTGTGCGGCCGCGCTGGCCTCTCGCACAGTTGGCCGCACGACCTCCACGCCAATCGACGCCGTGGCTACATCGGGTTGGATGCTCACGGTCCCTTCTCCGACCACAGTCACCGAGTGGACGTTTGTCGCGGTGAGCGATGCCTCGCGGGCCATCGCTGCCGGCGCGGGTGACGCGGTATTCGCGATGAATAAGGCAATCAGGAGCACTGAAATGGTCGCGACCAGGCCGATCGTTGCATTTGCCGAAAATCTGCCGTTCATTGGGCGGTTCTCCCTTTTCAAGTTCAGCGACATTGCCGACTGTGTCGATCTCTGCACATTGTTTATGACGACATGACTATCGAAAGAGTTTCATTTTTCCGAACTTTGATCATTGGCAGACTGCCTTATCCCGTTTTTCTGGCGTGTGATAGGATCATCACCATCATGCCCGTACGACTTGCGAAATCTCCCGGCATCCTTCTTTCATTGGCGTTGCTTTCTTTCGCGGCGGGAGCGGCCTGGATGGTCTCACTGACGGACAAGGCCGCGCCTGAGGCCGACGTGGAGATTGTCGACAGGCTCGTCAGCGGCACAGTGGCGTCGATGGCGAGTTCGGTGTTTGCTTTTGACGGAGGCTGGCACGTTTCGGCCCAAGGCGCGGATACGTCCGAACCGGACCAACCGTGGTCGCAGCCTTCCGGGCGCCTCGAGTTCCGGTACAGCGGTCATGAGCTCGCCTTGCGGTTGGCGCTGGGAGACTACTGGGGCTATATTTTCGTTTCGGTCGATGGCCGGCCCGCCAACCGGTTGCCCGTGTTGCGCGGCATTCTCGACAGCCAAGGGCGGTTAAGCGGCTATCGCCCTCTGCTCGCCCCTGAAAAACATACCTCCGAAGGGCCGGCTTCTGAGTGGGTCGTCGTGCACAGGGCCTCAAGCGGGGGGCCGCACCAGGTCTCTGTCGAGGTGTGGCGGGGGTGGGGACAGACGGTCTTGCGGGGGGTGGCGGTTGATGGCTTGCCGGACGGTCCTCGACCGATCTGGCCCGCGGTGTTGCTTGCCCTTGCCGGAGGCCGGCTCGCCATCGCAGGTTTCAGCGCACTCGCTGGCACTGTTTCGGTGGGAGGCCAGCCCCGTTCTGGCACCCTTTACAGCTTGCTCTCGCCACTCGACAGATTGGTTTCAGGCGTGTCGCGAGCTGTCGCACGCCTAAAGCCGGTTTTCCTGTTCTTCCTGCCCTGGCCGGTCGCCGTCGGTTCGGCCCTTGCAGGGGTGGGAATGGTTGGAGCGGGCGCGCTGTTCGGAAGCTGGCCGCTCACTGACGCGGGACTCGTATTGCTGGGTGTTGCCGGTTTACAGCACCCCGTTCTTTGGACAGGGGCACTCCTTTTTGGCCTGCCCTTCTACCTCCACCCGTTGCCAATCCTGCCGGGACGGGCACTCAATCTGATTGAGATTGGAGTTTACGGAGGGATGGCGCTGATCGCGGCAAGGCGCATCGTCCCGTCTATTGCGCCGCGATCGTGTGGGAAAGCCCACCCGGCCCTGGACACGCGCCACCGGCTCTTCTTCATCCTTGTCTCCCTAGCGCTGGTTGCCGCGTTCGCGGCGGCGGAAAGCGCTGTCGCGCTGCGCGAGTGGCGAACGGTTTTCCTGAGCGCCGCCCTCTTCGCGCTGCTGCTGCATGAGACGTTGAACCGTTCTGACGACCGCAATTCGGCCCGCACAGCGCTCGTCCTCGCCTGGCTGGCGGGGGGCGCGGTCGTTGCCTTGGCGGGCCTCTTTCAATACGTCACGGAACAGAACATCATCCAGGCCGAAGGCGTAAACAGGGTGCGGGCCTTTTACGGCTCTCCCAACAATCTTGGACTTTACCTGGAACGGACTGCGGCCGTCGCTCTGGCACTGGCATTTTTCGCTCGGGGCTCGAGGGGGCGCGCGGAGATCGGGGGATGTTCGACAGAAGGAGAGAGGGCCTTATCGTTTGGGGCCTGGAAGAGAGCGCCTGTGGCGGCTCGAACCGGGATTCTTTTTGCAGTCCCGCAGTTGATCGCGCTGCTTCTGACCTTCAGCAAGGGCGCGCTCCTCTTGGGCCTGCCAGCCATGTTGCTGGCGCTGGGGGTGGCTGGGCGGCGCCTGCTCGCCGCGCCGGGCCGGCGGTTTTCGGCACGTTGGGGATGGGGTCTGGCGGCTGTGGCCGCGGTCATGGTTCTGGGGTTGTCGCCCTTTCTGGGGACCGAGCGATTCCGCAACCTGTTCGACTTCCGGCCTGAGAGCACCGCCGGTATACGCCTCAGCCTTTGGCGCAGCAGCGTCGAGATGGCGCTGGATCATCTGTGGCTGGGGGTGGGACCGGACAATTTCCTCTACAGGTACCGAAGCGGCTACATTCTGCCCTCCGCCTGGCGCGATCCCAGCCTCAACCACCCCCATAACGTTATCCTCGACTGGTGGACGCGGCTTGGCTTGCCGGGCCTCGCGCTGGCGACGGCGTGGCTGGCCCTGGGGGCACGGTCGCTCTGGAAGGCGGCGAAGAGGGATGCCCTGGCCGTCGGCGCGCTGGCCGCGGTCGCGGCAGCGTTGGGGCACGGGTTGATTGATGCCTCGTATGCTCTGCCTGACCTGCTGCTCGTGTGGGTCTTTCTGCTGCATCTCTTTGCGCCGGGGACAGCGGATATGGCTAAAGAGAGTCTGGAGGCGTCACCGCCAGATCCGGGTACGCACCTGAACGCGGAGGGCTAGGTGGGCAGATTCACAGCTCGCGCAGCCGGCTCAGGCTCCAGAGATAGGTGTGGTTGTCGGGGATTTTGCATTCGCTGAAACGAAAGGCGTAGAAGGTGTAATAGAGGTCGATTCGTTGCCAGCTGTGGGCTCCGTATCGTGCGGTGATCCGGCTTCGCAGGAAATCGTAATCGGCCTCGGTCACGAAGTCGAAGATGCGGCAAAAGTAGTAGGCGCCGGCCAGGTCCATCAGCGGGTCGCCGATCATTGTCAGCGCGCTAAAATCCACGACTGCCGTCAGGTTTCCTCGCTCGTCAGACAGGACATTGCCGGGAAAGTAATCCCCGTGGACGAGGCACTTTGGCGGCCGCGGGGGCAGAGTGTTGAGTTCCCGGAAGAAGCCATCCACGATCCGGTCCACGCCGGGCAGGTCCTCTTTCAAATCGGCGTAGGAGCGCGTCAAGGTTGCTTCGACCCGCGCCTGCAGATAGCCGGGCCAGGTCTGTGAGGTTATGTCTTCCTGTGGGTTCAAGGGTTCGCCAAAGGGCAGCTGGGGCAACTGGACGGCGTGCAGATGAGGGAGGCCATCCAGGTAGGATGCGATGGCCCTGCGCCGTTCGACGGCGGTCAGGCGGGGAAATAGTTCCGCAAAGTCCTGGCCCGGAAGTCTCTTTTCGACATGATAGTGTATCTCCCCTACTTCGCCGTATTCGTAGATGTGAGGTACGGCGAAGGGAAGAGAGAAACTCTGAAGCTGTTCGGAGAAACGCCGCAGGCGAGGAAGATACTCTTGAGGCTGGGGTTCGTTATGGACTTTGAGGACGCGCCCGCCGCCGATGTCGTACAGAGAGGAGGTCATGCCCCGCCCGACGAAGGAGGCGGTCTGGATTTTCAGATGGCGGAGTACCTCTTCCAGCCTCTTGCGCTCGGTCATCATGGTTGTATTTCAGCGATCCGTTCTTCCAGGATTACGCTGTTCATTTCGCCGGACCATATGCTGCGTATGATGCCGTCGGCGTCGATAAAGAAGGTCAGCGGCAGCCCCTGCACGTTGTAGTGCAGTCCCACTTCAAGAGAGCTGTCCATCACGATCGCGAAATCGGATTCGGCTGTCCGCTCGCCTGTCGAACTCTCAGACAGATCCGCGTCTTGCTGGATTTCTGCCAGGAAACGGGCAACATCGTCCGGACGCTCTCCCTGATTGACGCCTATAAACAGAACGCACTCCGGGTCAGACGGTGCGTTACTCCCGTTTTCAGCGCCGGCTCCGGCCGTTGCAGACTGCGCCAGGCACTGGCCGTGCCGGGCGGCGGCAGCCTCCAAGGCGGGAAATTCGCGTCGACAGGGTCCACACCAGGTTGCCCAGAAATTCAAAACAACCGGCTGGCCCCGGGCAGACGAAAGCGTGAAGGACTCTCCCTCGTCGGCCGTCGCGCTGAACAACGGCAAGGCGAAGTCCGGGGCAGGGTGGCGCAGGGCCGGTTGAGGATCGAGGAACGCGTTTTCATTGACAGCTGGGCGGCTGATCCACGTCCACGCGGCGCCGCACAGAAGAATGATAGGGATCGCCGCGTGCCAGCGGTTAAACAACTGTTGTCTCACTCCCACTCACTGTGAAAGATGCCTTCGCGATCAGTGCGCTCGTAAGTGTGCGCGCCGAAGAAGTCCCGCTGGGCCTGAATCAGGTTGGCGGGCAACCGGGCGCTGCGATAGCTGTCATAGTAGGCCAGGCTTGCGCTGAACGCGGGCGTTGGGATACCGCGGGCGACCGCCAGCTGAATCACTTTGCGCCAGGCCGGCAGTCTCTGCGTCACGGCGGCGCGAAACTCATCGTCGAGCAGCAGATTGGTCAGTGCGGGGTTGCGGTTGTAGGCATCGGTAATCCGGTTGAGAAAGCGGGCTCGAATGATGCAGCCGGCGCGCCAGATCGCCGCAATCTCGCCGAGATTCAGTCCGTAGTCATACTCTTCGCTTGCCTGCCGCAACAGCGCCATGCCCTGTGCATAGGCGCTGATCTTGCTGGCATAGAGAGCGTCGCGGGTCGCGTCGATCAGCTCCTGCCGGTCGTCCTCATAGGGTTGCGCTTCAGGGCCGGGCAGTTGGTCGGATGCCTTGATTCGCTCCTCTTTCAACGAGGAGATAATCCGGCCGGTGACCGCGCTGTTTATGGTCGGGATTGGCGCGCCGACGTCCATTGCGTTCTGGCTTGTCCATTTGCCGGTGCCCTTTTGCTGCGCCTTGTCCAGCACCATATTCACCAGGGCGCCGCCGCTCTCATCGTCAATTCTGCGAAAGATCTTGCTGGTGATTTCGATCAGGAAGCTGTCCAGTTCGCCCTGGTTCCACTCGGCGAACACATCGGCGAGCTCAATTGCGCCCATTCCAAGGACCTGCTGGAGGATGTCATAGGCCTCAGCGATGAGCTGCATGTCGCCATATTCGATGCCGTTATGCACCATTTTGACGTAGTGGCCCGCGCCGCCGCGTCCGATGTAGCTGACACATGGTTGGCCATCTTCTTCCGCCTTGGCAGAGATTGCCCGCAACATTGGGCCGACCGCTTTCCAACCGTCGGCGGCGCCGCCGGGCATGATCGAGGGACCCCAGAGAGCGCCCTCCTCGCCGCCGCTGACGCCGACCCCCATATAGACGAGGCCTTTGGCCGTCAGCTCCCGGCTGCGCCTTTCGGTGTCCGGGAAGTAACTGTTGCCGCCGTCCATTACAATATCGCCCTCGTCGAGCAGGGGGACGAGCGCGTCCAGCACTGCGTCGACGGGCCGCCCCGCCTGCACCATCAGGAGCACGCGCCGGGGCCGCGACAGATTCGCAACCATCTCCTCCAGCGTCACCGCGGGGATCAGATTCTTGCCGACATGTTCTGCTGCGAAGTCGGTCATTTTGGAGGTGGTGCGATTGTGCACGACGACATTGAAGCCATTGCGCTCCAGGTTCAGCACCAGGTTTTGTCCCATCACGGCAAGACCGGAGACGGCAATGTCCCCGCGCGGGGCAGTGGCATCAGGCATTGGTTTTCTCCTTTTGACGGTGCGCCTTCTGACTACGCCGATTCCAGGACAGTATAGCAGACCGCAGTGAGATCGGTTCATTTTTTCGCCTTACCGGATCGGTTGAGTCCTGAGGAAAGTGGTCGGAAGTGCAGTGGTTAGTGGTCAGTGGTCAGTGGTCAGTGGTCAGTACAGGGCGGAGATGCGCCGCGGGGCGGGTATGTGGGGGATCGGAAGGGCAGGCGGGGGATTGGGGTGGCGGCGGGGGCGGCGGCGGGCGGTTGCAGGGTTTCGCCGTTCGGGGATTGGCGGAACGCGTTAGGCTGGGCGGCCTTGGCCAATGGACACTCTTCGCCGGCGGGGCACGTTTTTGCGGGGGGCGTTGCGGGGGGTGTCCCCCCGCACAAGGGAAGCCGCTTGCGGCTGACCGCCCCAAAGGCGAGGAGAAAGGGGAGAGAAGTGAGGAGGGGGGAGGGTCTACACGAAGAGCAGGCATGAATGGAGCCAGGTTCAGGCTGCCACAGGGTGACTCTATTGAATCCTGGAACGAGTTTCTCCTGACCGCCCCAGATTTGGACGGCGCCTGATGTCATTCGTTTTCGGGATGGCAGGCGCCTTGATTGTTGTTCCTGGCGCGGCAGTTTTGGGAGGCGCGCGCAGCGCGCAGACCTTTGCCTCGGGCCTGCCACTGTGTTAGCATAATGGCCTGATAGAGACGCACTCCTCGACTGGCGGACCGGAGGGCAAAGCGGCCGGCGAACCGGCGGCCAGACTAGCCTTTCGAATTGGTGGAGAGAAACCACGGGGGAGAGGAGTTGCGGGGAACCATTTCCCGTTTTGCACAGTCGATCGCCTGGGCTGGGGCAGTTGGGTCATCCCGACTGCTTTTTTGTTTGCCACATCATTTGCGTTCAAACAGGAGGATCGCCATGCCAAACCAGCGCGCTTTGATTTCCGTCTCCGACAAGACAGGTCTCATGGACTTCGCGAAGAAGCTGCACGGCGCCGGCATTGAGTTGGTCGCCAGCGGCGGAACAGCCGCGCAACTCGCAGACGCCGGCTTTCCCGTCACGCCGGTCGAGGCTTTGACAGGGTATCCGGAACTTCTGGACGGCCGCGTCAAAACATTGCACCCAGCCGTTCACGGCGGCATTCTGGCCCGCCGCACTCAGGACCATCTCGCGGAGCTTGCTGAGCATGGTCTACTTCCGATTGACCTGGTGATCGTCAATCTCTATCCTTTTGAGCAGACGGTGGCCGGGAATGACGTATCGCTGGCAGAAGCAGTCGAACAGATCGACATTGGCGGGGTCGCCCTGCTGCGCGCCGCGGCGAAGAATTTCGAGTCTGTGACAGTCGTCTGCGACCCGGGCGACTACGGGGAGGTGGCGCGGGCGGCATCTGACGGCGGCGTGGAGGCGGCGGCGCGCCAGGCGCTGGCGTTGAAGGCATTTCGCCATACGGCCGCTTATGACGCAGCGATATCGAACTACCTCGCCAGGAGCCAGCGCGAGGGGCGGCCCAAGGCACAGGAGGCGCCGAAACTGCCCGCGCAGATTCGTTTGGATCTTGAACGCGTGCAGGTGATGCGCTACGGCGAGAACCCCCACCAGGAGGGGGCCCTCTACCGCTTTCACGACGCCTCACCCGCTTTCGAGCAGCTTCACGGGCGGGAGATGAGCTACAATAACTGGCTCGACCTGGACGGGAGCTGGCAGGCCGCGCAGGACTTTGACGAACCAACCGTCGCGATCATCAAGCACAGCAACCCCTGCGGCCTCGCCTCGGCGGACTCTCTGGACGCTGCCTATGACAGCGCTCTCGCATCTGACCCGGTGAGCGCGTTTGGCAGCATCATTTCGGTGAATCAGATTCTGGACAGGGCCACCGCCGAGAAGATGGCGAAACTGTTTGTAGAGATCGTCGCCGCGCCAGACTATGAAGAGGAGGCTCTTGCCCTGCTGCGACGCCGAAAGAATCTGCGAATCCTGCGGGCAAATCCAGGGGAAGGTCAGCCACTCAGCATTCGTACGGTCCATGGCGGGGCTCTCGTACAGGAACTGGACAGGAGTCAGGACGATCTCGACCCGGCCAACTGGAAGGTCGTAACGCAGGAAAGACCTGACGCCTCGCAGCTTGCCGATCTGGCCTTCGCCTGGCGCGTCTGCCGCCACGTCAAGAGCAACGCCATCGTATACGTTCAGGGCCGAGCAACTGTTGGCGTGGGCGCCGGCCAGATGAGCCGGGTGGATTCGGTCATGCTCGCCGGTCATAAGGCAGGTGAAAGGGCACACGGCGCGGTCATGGCGTCCGATGCCTTCTTTCCTTTCCCCGATGGCATCGAAGCCGCCGCGGAACACGGGATCGAGGCTGTGGTCCAGCCAGGGGGCTCCATCCGCGATGAAGAGGTGATCGCGGCTTGTGACCGTCTTGGACTCGTGATGGCCTTGACAGGCACGCGGCATTTCCGGCATTAGGGGAACAGATACAACGCATGTTCAAGTACAGGAACACCAGTGGAATTCGCTGCCGTTTGAACCCCGAAGTCGGGGCAACGCATTCTGAACCGGGGCGGCCATGAACGTTCTGATTACAGGCGGGGCCGGTTTCATCGGCAGCCACCTTGCCGACGCGCTGTCGCGTCGCGGCGACTCTGTGGCGGTACTCGACAATCTGAGCACCGGATCGGAGGAAAACATCCGGGCTTTGGACGGGCGGCCGGGCTTCTCCTTCACCCACGCTGCGCTTGACGACGTTTCCGTCCTGGACCGGCTTGCCAGCCGCGCCGACGCCATTGTGCATTTGGCGGCTGCGGTCGGCGTTCACCTGATTCTGGAAAGGCCCACGCAGGCGATCGAGACAAACGTTCTCGGCGCCCACGCCTTGCTGGACGCGGCACGGCGCTACGGTTGCAGGACGCTCATCGCGAGCACCAGCGAAGTATATGGAAAGAGCAAGGCAGTGCCGTTTTCCGAGGATGCCGACCTGGTCTTCGGTCCTCCGAACCGAACACGGTGGGTCTACGGCGTTACCAAGCTGCTCGACGAGTTCCTGGCGCTGGCGGCTCACCATGAGCATGGGCTGCCGCTCACGATCATGCGGTTATTCAATGTTGTTGGCCCGCGGCAGACAGGCCGTTTCGGTATGGTTCTGCCCCGCTTTGTCAGACAGGCGCTGCGCGGTCAGCCACTGACTGTCTACGGGGACGGCAGCCAGACGCGGTGCTTCTGCCATGTAACTGATATTGTGCGGGCGATTGTCATCCTGCTGGACCAGCCCATGTCGCAAGCACAGATCTTCAATGTCGGCAGCGACCATGAGGTGGCCATTAGCGAGCTGGCTGAACAGATCATTGAACGCGCCGATTCCAGTTCCGCGATCCGCTACCTTCCTTATGAGGAGGCCTATGCCGAGGGATTCGAGGATTTGCGGCGGCGGGTGCCTGACATTTCGAAGATCGCCGCCGAGATCGGATGGACACCTACCCATTTGTTGCCGAAAATCCTGGATGATATGATTGACTTTGAGAGGACTCGAATGACTTGAGGCTTGGTTATTCCAAAGAATTCTGCCGGCAGAGCCTGTGTCGGGACAGAGAAGCTATTCTAAGGAGACAGGAATGAAAGCACGTTTGGTTGGAAGGTTTTATGCAATCGTTGCTGCAGCGTTGCTCTTGGGAGCGTTCTTCCCTTCCCATGCCCTCGCTCAGGAAAGCGACGAATCGCCCCCAAATGCTGAAATTGTAAATGATGAAGGCGGGGCCGTCAGGATTACGGGAGAAGTCAACTACACGTCACCTTATTTCACGCTGGGTGTCGCACAGCCGTTGGTTATCCTTGAGGACCAGGCCGGTTTTGTTGACCGCAACGAGCATTTTCTGATGCCGGTCGAATCGCAGACGATCGGGCAAATCACCTCGGACTTTTTTACGTCACCTTTCCAGTATTCGCTTGCCCTCCCAATCGAACCCCAGGGCAGTTACCGCGATGTCGACAATGATGACTCGGAGGACCAGGGGGTGCAGGTTTTCGCCATCGCTTACTGGGACAATACCTTTGGCGACCCCTTCCTTGAGGAGAGGGATCTCTACGGCGGTGGGTGGTCAACGGCCTATGCTTCGACCCGAATCAGTGACGAGATTGAGACGGAACGCGAGATTGTTGGCGGCTCCTTCCTTGTATACGCGGCGGATGATCAGCAGGGCTTCCCTTCCGGCTTTGGTGAAGATGGATTGCTCTTCACGGAAGACGATCCGATCGTGACCTTGCCGCAGGGTTACACGCTGGTAAACATGGACGCCGAACCATTCAGTTTCGACCGGTCTCGCAACCCAGTTGTCGACTTGATCGAACCGGAGGGCATTGCCCTCGTAGACTACTCCGACCAGACCTACACGGAGGCGTTCAACTCTCTGATAGACCTGATGATCAAGGAGTATGCGTTCACGGAGTATAAGGGAATCGACTGGGAGGAAAAGCGGGCTGAGTTCCTGCCCCGCTTCGAGGCCGCGGACGCGGACGAGGACTCTCGCGAGTACCAGCGGGCGCTGCGCGACTTCAGCTGGTCGATCCCGGACGGCCATGTGAGCGGGCCTTTCATCAGCGAGGATTTCCAGCGAGACATTGCTGGCGGCCTGGGCATTGCGATACGGGAGACAGAAGAGGGCCCGGTAATCGTCAACTTCGTCACGGAAGGCAGCCCGGCTGAAGCAGCCGGCATCACGCTCGGGACCGAGATCGTCTCCATTGACGGTGTCCCCATTGCCGATGCGATCAGCAACGCGGTCGCCCACTCCGCCCCCTTCAGCACGGACCATTTCCAGCGATTGCAGCAAATGCGCTACGCCACCCGCTTCCCGATCGAGACAGAAGTCGAACTGACCTGGAAGGACGCGGAAGGCGAGGAAGTAACGGAAACGATGAAGGTGGTCAGCGAATTTGAGAGCTTCAGCTTTTCCTCCTTTGCGAGAGGAACCACCGGATTTGAAATCCCGGTCGATTACGAGCTGCTGGAAGCGGGCGATCACGGCGAGAACGACTACGGTTACGTCAAGATCGACAGCTTCTCCGACAACAGTGTGCTGACCATCCAGTTGTGGGAGCGGATGATCCGCACGTTGAAGCGATATGCTGTGAATGGGCTGATTATTGACATGCGCCAAAATGGGGGCGGCAGCGGCTTCCTCGCGGACCAGATGGCTGCCTACTTTTTCCAGGAGCCCCATACCCTCGGCAATGCCGGATACTATGACGAGGACCGCGGCGAATTCTACTTCAACCCGGACGGGGAGGACCGCTACTACCTGCCGGCCGAAGACCTGCGCTATGACGGCGAAGTGGCCATTATTGTTGGCCCATTCTGTCTGAGCGCCTGCGAGTTTTTCTCCTATGACATGACCATTGACGACCGCGCCCACATCGTCGGCCACTACCCCACCGGCGGGCTCGGCGGGAGTATCAAGAGCATCATGATGCCCGACGACGAGTACTTCACTTTCACCATCGGTCGCGCTGTAGATTCCGACGGCGAAATTCACATCGAGGGCAAGGGCGTTGCGCCTACAGTGCTGGTGCCGATTACAGATGAGATTCTTTTGGCGGACGAGGATGACGACTTCCTGCTGGATGCGGCCGTGGCCCATCTCGATTCGCTGTTGTCGGTCGAAACAATCGATGGCGGCGAGATCGCGATCGGAGATGTGATCGAGGGAACGCTTGCGGCCCAGACGGTGGTGCAGTATACGCTCCCGCTCTCGGCGGGTGACGTAATCAGCATCTTCGCCCGCAGCGAGGAGTTCGATACCTATCTCGCTTTGTATCTGAGCGGCGACTCGCCAATCATGACAGATGACGATTCATACGATTCGGATGCCGCGCTGGAGGAGTTGGAAGTGCCAAGCGACCTGCAACTGATCGTGGAAGTCAGCTCAGCGCTTGGTGATGAAGCGGGGGCCTTTACGCTGGAAGTGGTCGACGCTTCTTCGGAGGAAGAGAACGGCTCCGACGACGGATAACGTTGGTTGGCCTGGCAAGAGAGGTTTTGGAGAGTGAGAGGGGAATTGCCCCTCTCACTCTTTTTTTGGGCACAGTCCACATTGGGCGCGAGATTCAGGCGACCTGCGGATAACAACAGTGGTCGGTTGTCTGAACGGGGATTGGGAGGTCGGGAGAGATATGAGGATGGGCCCTGATTTGTGGGCGAGCGGCGGTGAGTAGGGAAAGGAAACGGCGGGGGAGGTGCGCGAAGAAGGTGGTTGCGTCTCAGATTGGAGGCGGTGTTTCTGTCCGGAAGGGCTTGGGCGCCCACAAGGGGCGCCCTCGCTTTGCCCTCGCTTCTCTATCCATTCATCGGAATGACCAGGTCGTAGGGGTATTCGGTGAGCCAGATCAGTTCGCCGGCTTCATTGTAGGCGACCGCGTCCTCGACGCGCACGCCGTAGCCGCGACTGGGGTAGTACAGCCCCGGCTCGATCGTTACGACGTGGCCGGGCAACAGAACCTTATCCTCGCCCGCGGCATGGCTGAAATTCGGCCCTTCGTGAATCTCCAGGCCGATGCCGTGGCCCAGGCTGTGGACGTAACCTTCTTCCGTCCCCGGATGGCTGCGCACCGTCTTGTGACCCTTGCTCTCGTAGTAGTCGCAGGTCATGAGCTGATACTCTCGCATGGGCCTGCCCAGCTCCAGCTCCCCCATGACCCGGTCGAAGATCTCCTTGGTCTGGTCGTATGCCTCCTGGACATCGTCGGTTGCATAGCCCAGGCTCCAGGTGCGGGTCATGTCGTGGAAATAGCCCTCTTCGGTAGTCGGGAAGATGTCGAAGATGATGGACCGCCCCAGTTGCAGCGGCATGTCGGGATTCCCGGCGTTATGGGGGACACCGGCATCCCGGCCCTGCGAGAAGATCGTGCCGTGGTCTTCCTGCAGTCCGTTGGCGTGCAGCCGGCCGCGCATGAATGACTTGACGTCGCCGATCGTCAGCGGCTCCCCGTCCGTCTTCAACAGCGTCTCGTCGCGGCCTACTGTGTGACTCTGAATGAAGGCCTGCACGTCACCCACCACGTCACAGGTGCGTTTTCCGGCGCGCTTCAGGATTTCGAGCTCGGCGTCGTCTTTGGTGATGAAAGCCTGGCTGAAGAGCGTTTCGCCATATTCACCGACAATTTCAATCCCCTCGATCTGCTCTTCGACCTTTGCGATCAGCGCCAGCGACGCGCCCGCGTCCTGTTGGCCGTAAACGCCTATCCGGCCGCGCAGCCCAACCATCTCCATGGCCCGCGCAATATAGGCAGCGTTCGCGGCCAAGCGGTCTCCCTTGAACTCCTTGAGCAGCTCATAGCCGTTGAAATGATCCTCGCGGTTGACCAAACGCAGACCGGTGTCTGCCGCTGTGTCCCTTTCCATCATGCCGTGGACAAGCGTGACCTCCTCGCCGCGCGGCTTTAGCAGCAACGCGCCTTCAAAAAATCCGCCGCTGGTCAGGTATCTCATGACCGAGCCATGGCCTTCTCCCAGCACGAGAAAGCCGTCCAGTTCACGTTCTTCCATCAATCGATCCAGGTCTCTCTTCATTGCCTTCCTCTCTGTCCTGCTTGGGGAGCGTATGCTTTGCCGATGGTTTCGTTGGTCCGGTATTTACAGTGAAGGCTAACATCTGGTCGTTGAGAATCCAAACAGTATGCTCCGGCGGCTGCAGGTCAGGGCTGCGGGCAGAATCACGCAAGAATTCTGGTATCCTGGTCACAGCCATTTTCTGCGCCGTTACTCTACACTGATAGAATAGGCCTGAAGAATGTACCGGCGGTAGCGGTCTTGACTGACAGAGTGAATTGGCGATGAACTTGAGGACAGGAGACGACGGACTGGCAGCGGAGAGTGGGCCGCTTCTCGTGCAGCTGGACGCTTTGAGCAAGTCCTACTCCGAGGCAGGACAGGAGAAGTGTGTCCTGGAAGCGGTCGACTGCTCTTTTCAGGTCGGACAGTTCATCTGTCTGTTGGGCAAATCGGGCAGCGGCAAGAGCACGCTACTGAATCTCATCTCGGGGATTGACCGCCCCTCCGAGGGGCGGGTCATTATTCGCGAGAACGGCCGCCAGGTCGAACTGACTGCTTTGCGCGAGCGCCAGCGCACCCTGTTCCGCCGCCGCAACATCGGCATCATCTTCCAATTCTTCAATTTGATCCCCACTCTCACAGTCCTGGAAAACGTGGCCCTGCCAGTTGAGCTGGCGGGGACGGACAGGATAGGACATGGCCGCGCCGCGGAACTGCTGGAACGGGTCGGGCTTGGGAACCGTCTCGATTCCTTTCCCGACCGACTCAGCGGAGGGGAGCAGCAGCGCGTGGCAATCGCGCGCGCCCTTGTCCACGATCCGGTTCTGCTTTTGGCCGACGAGCCGACCGGCAACCTGGATGAAGGAACCGGCGAGGACATTCTGAATCTCTTGCTGGAGTTAAGCCGCGGCGCCGGAAAGACCCTGATCATGGCGACCCATGATCAGGACATCGCCGGCCTCGCAGACGCAGTGTACGTTCTCGAACGAGGAAAGCTCGTTTCTCAACCCACGGGGCTCTCGAACGGGACAGGCGGGAACAGGGCAGATACGGCAGCCGGCGAGTGATGAATACCGTTTTTCCGCGTTCCATTCTGCTGCGCATGGCCTGGCGCCACGCGCAGCGGCGCCCGCTCCAGTCCGTTTTTCTGATCGTGGGCGTTGCCATCGGCGTGGCCATGATCGTCGCGATCGACCTTGCCAATGGCTCGGCCAACCGCGCCTTTGCGCTTGGAACAGAGCAGATCACCGGCAGTGCAACGCACCAGGTCGTCGGCGGGCCGACCGGCGTTGATCCGGAGGTGTACACCCGTTTGCGCCGGGAGCTTGGCTTCCGACTCAGCGCCCCCGTGGTCGAGAGTTATGTCAGCGTCCCGCAGTTGGACGCCCAGCCCATGCGCCTGCTTGGGATTGATCCCTTTGCCGAGACCCCCTTTCGCAGCTATCTGGGAGGTCAATTCGATTCATCCGAGGCAGCGTCAGCCGACGAATTCAGCCAATTCCTTACGCCCCTTTTGGTGGAGCCAAAAACGGTCTTGATCGGGCAGTCGGTGGCTGCGCGCTATGGCTTGGGGCCAGGGCAGTCACTTCCGATACGGGTCGGCGCGCGCGAGGAAAGGCTCAGGATAATCGGACTGCTCGTCCCTGCGGACGAGTTGAGCCGACGGGCGTTGGATGGCCTGCTCATCGCTGACATCAGCACTGCGCAGGAGATACTGGGCAAGGTGGGCCGGCTTGACCGCATTGACCTGATTCTGCCACCCGGCCCGGAAGGGGATGCCCGGCTGGCAGACATCAGGCAGATCCTGCCGCCTGGGACGCGCGTCGTCCGGCCTGCGGCGCGTACGGGCACTGTGGCGGAAATGACGGCCGCGTTCCGGCTCAACCTGACTGCGTTGAGCCTGCTTGCCCTGGTTGTGGGCATGTTTCTCATCTATAACACAGTTTCGTTCAGTGTCGTCCAGCGACGTCCGGTTCTCGGCATCTTGCGGTCGCTCGGCATGACCCGGCGCGAGCTGTTCGCGATGATATTGGCCGAGGCGGCTACGCTCAGTCTGATTGGCACGGCGCTGGGGTTGGGATTGGGGGTTCTCCTGGGGCGGGGCGCGGTTCAAGCCGTTACCCAGACCATCAATGACCTGTTCTTTGTGGTGGCCGTGCGCAGCACCGACGTACCAGCGGGGACACTGGCCAAAGGCGCCCTCAGCGGCATTGGCGCGGCGCTGGCTGCGGCGGCGCTGCCGGCCTACGAGGCGGCGGCGGTCCCCCCCGCCGGGGCGATCCAGCGCTCCAGCATAGAGGGCAAGGCACGCGCCGCGCTGCCGCGGCTCACCGCGGCCGGCCTTATTTTCGGCGCGCTCGGCGCGGCCTTGCTGATCCCCGAATGGAACCTCGTCGTCGCCTTCGCGGGCCTGTTCGCGGTCATTCTGGGCGCAGCGCTGGTCACGCCCGCGCTGACGCTTCTGCTGATGGGCGCGGTCCAACGGATGCTCAGCCGCCGTCTTGGCATCCTCTCCCGCATGGCTCCTCGCAACATTGCGCGCTCGCTCTCGCGTACTGGGGCCGCGATTGCCGCCCTCATGGTTGCCGTCAGCGTGATCATAGGGGTGGGGGTGATGATTGTTTCCTTCCGGCTCACCGTTGAACAGTGGCTGGACGAGATCCTGCAGGCCGACATTTTCGTATCGGCGCCTGCCCTGGGTCCGAACCGCAATAACGTATTCCTGGCGCCGGATCTGCTGCATGAACTGAGCGACTTTCCCGCCGTTTCCGGCTTCTCGACCAGCCGCGAGGTGGAGGCCGCCGCAACCCTGCCGGACGGGACTGAAATCAATCTACAGCTGGCTGCCCTGTTGCGCGACCTGGCCGGGCCAGACCGCCGCTACCGGGAATCAGTTGGCGGCACAGCCGTCACCTGGGAAGCCGTTGAGGCGGGCGGCGTGGTGATCAACGAGACCATGGCGAACCGGTACAGGCTGGGCGTTGGCCAGGCGCTGCGGCTGCTGACCGATACGGGGGAAAAGGAGTTCACTGTCGTTGGCGTCACCTATAACTTCGACGTGCATCCCACTGCGCTGATGGCTGACAGCGTATACCGCAGGCATTGGGACGATGATACGCTCTCGACGATCGCCCTCATTGTTGAGCCCGGCGTTGACGTCGACGAAACTGTGAACGCCCTGCGCCGAAGGTTCGCTGGCAGGGCGGAGCTGGTGATCCGCTCCAATCGAGGCGTGCGGGACAATGCGCTGGAGGTATTTGATCGCACATTTGCCATCACTGTCGCGCTGCGCCTGCTGGCGACTTTTGTCGCATTCGTCGGCATTCTCAGTACGCTGATGAGCCTGCAACTGGAGCGGGCGAGAGAGGTCGGCGTATTGCGCGCCAACGGCATGACGCGGCGGCAGGTGTGGGCGCTGACGCTGTTCGAGACCGGCCTGCTGGGAATCAGCGCAGGGTTGGCGGCGATCCCGACAGGTTTCATCCTGGCGCTGATCCTCATCTACATCATCAACCTGCGCTCATTCGGTTGGACGCTGACGATGCAGCTACAGTCCTGGGAGTTTGCGCAGGCGTTCGCGGTTGCGCTGGCGGCCGCGCTGCTGGCCGGCATATATCCGGCGTGGCGCACGGGCGCGACCGACCCGGCGGAGGCGCTGCGTATGGAGTGAGGGAGTGGCGGGGCCGGGGAAGGCGACCGGCCGCGTGAGGCAGGTTCTGCGGGCCTCAATCAAAGAGGCCCAGACTCACGTATTTGCTGCCGTCATCCGGCAGGATGGTGACGACGACACCTTCAGAGTTGCGAGGCAGTTCCTTGGCGACCTGCACCGCGGCCGCGGCCGCCGCGCCGCTGCTGAAACCGACAAACAACCCAGCCGCTCGCGCCAGTGACCGTGTGGCCTCCCACGCTTCTTCGGCGGACACGGCCATGTGGCGGTCAACCAGCGACGGCTGGTATATCTCCGGCGTTATCGCGGTTGGAAGATACTTCAGCCCTTCGATCACCGAGAGTTCGTCTTCGGGCTGAACCGCCACCAGATGCGCGGCTGCATTTTGTTCTCTTAAGAAGCGGCCCGTCCCCACAAATGTACCGGTGGTGCCCAGCCCGGCAACGAAGTGCGTCACGCGCCCTTGGGTCTGCCGCCAGATTTCGGGGCCTGTGCCCTCGTAGTGGGCGCGCCAGTTGGCGTCGTTGCTGTACTGGTCTGCGTAGAAGTATCGGTCTGGTTCCGCCGCGACGATCTCTCTGACCAGGCGGATCGCCCCGTCCGACCCTTCAAACGGGTCTGATTCGATTAACTTTGCGCCGTAGGCCTTGACCAGGGCTTTGCGTTCGCGGCTGACATTTTTGGGCATCACGAGATGAACGGGAAACCCTTTGACGGTTCCCACCAGCGCGTAGGCGATGGCGGTATTGCCGCTGCTGCTGTCGATGAGGGTCTTCCCTTTGCCGAGTCTGCCGTCTGCTTCAGCCTCTTCGACAATCTTCAGGGCCGCCCGCGCCTTGACTGACCCGCCAGGGTTAGCCCACTCCGCTTTGGCGTACAGTTGCACAGTCGCCGGCGCGCCGCAGCTGTGGGCAAACGCTGAAAGATCCAGCAGAGGCGTATTGCCGATGTCGTCCAGAACGGAGATTGCGGCGTCTCCAGCGCGGATATCGGCAGGACCTGGCACAAGTGTTGGGGCGATCATGCGGTTATCAAATTACAGTGGATGGCGCACAGCGCCACCCACTGTCCTCTTGATTGTTCTACGCTCTTACCAGTTCCGGCTGGCCGGCGCCATTGGCCGCGACCGTCTCGGCAAAGGACTCAGCGACGTTCTCGGTGGCATGCTCGTCAAAGCTGGGCATGCCGCAGAACTGCTCGTAATCGATAAGTTCGGTCACGGTTGGATCATCGCCGCAGACCGGGCAATCGGGGGATCGGTTTACGGTAAGTGTACGGAAGGTCATGTCGAGAGTATCGATCATGAGCAGCTTACCGGAGAGCGGTTCGCCGATGCCTACGATCAGTTTGATGGCCTCGATAGCCTGGATAGAGCCGACGATGCCGGGCAGCACGCCCAGGACGCCCGCTTCCGCGCAGCTTGGCACCTCGCCGGGAGGCGGCGGGTCCGGGTAAAGGCAGCGGTAGCAGGGGCTGTCGGGGTCTATATGTTTTGGCAGATAGACGGTCACCTGGCCTTCGAACATGAAGATGCTGGCGTCTACGAGGGGAATGCCGAGCATCTGGCAGGCGTCGTTGACCAGATAGCGGGTTGGGAAGTTGTCCGAGCCGTTTAAGACGACGTCGTAGCCTTTCATGATGTCGAAGGCGTTATGGCTCGTGATCGGCTCGCGATAGCCTACAACCTCCACGTCGGGGTTGATCTCCGCGATGCGGTCGCGCGCCGATTCGACCTTAGGGCGGCCCACGTCGCTGGCGCCGTGCAGCACCTGACGCTGCAGGTTGGAGACGTCTACATTGTCGAAGTCGATGATCCCTAACTGGCCGACGCCGGCCGCGGCCAGATAGATAGCGGCCGGGCTGCCCAGCCCGCCCGCTCCGATCAGCAGGACTTTGCTGTCGAGGAGCTTGATCTGCCCCTCTTCGCCGATTTCGTCCAGGATCGTGTGGCGGCTGTAGCGAATGCCCTGTTCGTCGTTCAGAACTGTCGGTATCTTGAAGGGCAGACCGGCGTCTTTCCAGCCGCCGAACCCACCGTTGAGTGAGTAGACGTCGGTATACCCCATCTCCTGTACATTGCGTGCGGCCAGCAGCGAGCGCACGCCCCCGGCGCAGTAGATCACAAGAGGCTGCGAGCGGTCGGGCTGGCGTTGCTCGATCTGCAACTCCAGGTGACCACGCGGCAGGAATGAGGCATCGGGAATGTGCCCCTGGACCCATTCATCCCGCTCGCGAATGTCGATGACGGTAATGTCGTCGCCGCCGTCAATCCGGTTCTTCACTTCGCTGACGGTGATCTCCCGGACTTCGCTTCTTGCCAATTCCAGCAGTTGATCCCGATTGAGTCGCGCCATCGTTCACTTGCTCCCGCCGGCCATCGCCGGCACAATTGAAATCCTGTCGCTTTCGCCGACGGTTGTCGCGAGCCCGTCGAGGGTACGAATCTCGTCGTCGTTGCGGAACACATTGATAAACCGTTTTACGTTTCCGTTTTCGTCCAACAGTCTCTCGCCAATGCCAGGGTAGCTTCCTTCCAACTGACCGATCACTTCGCCAACAGTCGCTCCCGAGGCCTCCACTTTTGACTGTCCGGCGGTGAAGCGGCGCAGTGCGGTTGGAACAAACACAGTTGCCATTCTTCGGCTCTCCTTTTTTGGTCGTCTCAGCGCTCATGCGCCGCGGCCCGCTACGGCCCCGAAAGAAAACGCCGGAGCCATCAGGGCGATGGTTCCGGCGTTTGAATTCAACTTTGGCACGACATCCCGGTTCCATGCGGTTGCCGGAAGATCTTTACGCCAACTGTAACGGGCTGGCGCCACCCCGGCCGTGGAAACGTCCGTCGAGTGCGGGCCAAAAGCCAAGCGAACGCCCTCATCGCTCCTGTTCTGGACAGCGGGAAACCACCAGCACCGTGCTGGCGGCGCCCGCTAAGGACACGAGCAAGTTTTCAGGTATGTCGCCTGTCTCTGTTCACGCATCAGGATAAGAGTGCCTGAATTTCTTTAACTGAACGACACTATAGTTCTCATAGCGAAAAAAGTCAAACTGCCGTCGAGCGGAATTTCCACCCGTCGCGAGGCATGGCCTGGGCGGGCGCGGGGGCCAGGGATAGTTTCCGGGCTCCGTTGCGAGGCGGACCGCGCGCAAGAAACTCAGGTGTTCGCGTTGATGGCGAGCCTGGCACAGATCAGGCTGCGGCCGGAGAGCCGCCTATGCGCCTTCCAGCACCTGCACTGGATATTCTCGTACACTGACAACCCGCAGATCTTCGATTGCGCCCGATTCTGCCGTGGCGTAGACAAGGTAGAAGGGCGGGGACGCGCCCGCGGCGAGGTCTACAAGCGCTTCTGGCAGGGGCGCGCCCGCGGCTTGGAAAAAACCAAAGAGACCCGGCCGCACTTCGTCGAAGGGGACGGCCGCGCGGGCGGCCTCGAAATCCGCGTCAGGCCAGTGCGGTTCCATGCGAAAGGCTCGCAGCGCCGGCGCGTCATCGAATTCAAGCGAGCAGATGAGATAGTATGTTTCCGGGTAGTGGGCGTTCCAGGCGTCGGTGGCCGAGGGGTAGGCGACCGAAACCGGATGGGAGTGGTAGATCGCCACCATCTCATCGCCCGCCTCTTCGAATTCAAACTGTTTGAGTAACGTTTGCGGGTCGACATCGTAGTTGTCAATTCTGTCTTCAGCCAGGTTTCGAGCGCGGTAGAGATCGGTCGCCCGGCCTGCGCGGCCGCGCAGGATCCCGCAGATCTCTTCCGGTTTGCCTTCGCGAGCATGGGCGACGATTCCGTCATAGACGGAGCGGGCCAGTTGGACAGTAGACATAGAGGGCTCCTGTGTGGGATGGCGGCAGTCACGGATCGCGGCCATTCGAGGCGTCCAGGAATTCTACATCTGATCCTTTCGAAGATCCCAAATTGGGAGCGCGGGACCCGGTTCACGCGTCAACGCATCGTGACGCCGTTGGATGCGTAGGCGCATAGACCAAATTGGGATGGAATTGAAAAACGCAGTCCGCTATGATACGATCCAGCCAGGCGCACGCGCAGACTCCGGATGGCTCGACAGTTCGGTTTGCGTTCACCGCATGACACGGAAGTGTACAGATGGAAGGGTTTGAGAGACGACAAGGGGAAATGTCGTTTCACGGTTGGGATGATCGACAGCTCCTGAACGGCGTGGAAACGGTTCTGCGCCGGCTATTTCGCAGCTACTGGGAACTTGACGCGCCGACACGCGGCCAGGTGGACCACCTGCGCATGGCCGCGGCTGCGGCCGCAGGCGACAGCAGACTCAGCGCGCCCGAGCGACGCGCTACGCTGATCCGATTGCTCGACGATCTCGCCGCTTTTGACGCGGTGCGCCCGTTGATCGAGGAGACAGTGCGGAACACGCAAGGGAGGGTTGGCCCTACCTATGCCGCGCCGAGAGGCATCAGCTACCTGCAAGCGCTCAATCTGTTGCGGCTGATGCGGGATGACCCGGCCCACTATGTGCCTCGCTCGTACCAGGCGCCGTCCTCGGCGTCTTCGCAGGGGCCGCGCCAGCCTGCGCGCGATGCCGGAGGAGTGGAGCCGCCCGACAGCCGCGCTGGGCCCACTGCCGCACCTGTCCCGGACGCCGCGGAGATCGCGGACAGCGGTCCGGTCATCCAATTCCACACATATGTCGACTTCCCGCCGACCATCTCGAACCGCAATGATGTCAAATACCCGCTGGTCGTACAGTTGGTGCGCGACCGGCCGCGGGACAGCCGCGGCGATGCAGAGGTCGACATCAGTTTCCAGGACGAAGTCGAGCACGTAGACGTGGTTGTGCGTGCGCCCGGCTTTGAGGAGGTCAGCGGCTACGGAGCCGGCGCGCGCGACGGCCCTGCCCTTCGCCGCACGATCACGGTACCCCGGGAGGGAGACTCCCAGCCGGCTGTTTTTCTCATGCAGCTTGTTGATGACAGCAGCGGCCCCAAGTGGGTTGCGGTGGATTTCTACCATCGTGGCCGGAACGCCGGCTCGCTGACTTTGGAGGTTGCCGTACGCGGATTTTCGTTGTTGCGGGGCGGCGCGAGGCGGGCTGGGGGGCCCGGCGTTGAAGAGGGAGGGGGGCCACTGACGCTGGGCGGGGCCGCGGTGGCGCGGGCAGTGGATGGCGTAACGATCCGGCCGGGCGCGGCGCCGCCGGCGGCCGATGTCGAGCTGCGCATCACGCGCGATGCCGACGGGCGCACGCTCCATTTTCATCTCCAATCGGAAAAGCTGCCGGACCTGGATGGCCGCGGCGCCGGTTCGATCGTTTTCAATGAACTCTCGAGGCCCGATCTCTTTTTTGAAAGGCTGGCGGAGCGGCTGAGCGGATTCGCGGCCCGGGCCGGCGCGGATCTGCCTGGCGAGGAGGCGGTTCGCATTGAAAATGAGGTGGCCGATCTTGGGATTGATCTGTATGAACAGCTCTTCCCCGCGCCCCTGCGGCAGCTGTACTGGGAGATCAAGGCGCGGCGCGACGCCGGCGAGGTCAGCAATCTGCTGATCGTTAGCGATGAGCCCTGGATTCCCTGGGAGCTGGTCAAGCCCTACGATGTGATAGACGGCCAGGATGTAGAAGACGACCACTTGGCCGGGGCATGGCGTATGAGCCGCTGGGTGGCTGGCACGGCGGTGCCGGCCGATCTTCACATTCGGGCCGCCCGGCTGGTCGCGCCGATGCTGTCGCTGGATTTTGTGTCCAGGGAGATTCAGTATTTCAAAAGTCTCGCTGCCCGCAAAATTGAAACCGCGACACCGATTACGACCCGCGCCCAGTTCCTGGAGCTGGCGGAGCAAGGGGGCGCCCAGCTCTTCCACTTTGCGACCCACGGCAACTACAACCAGGAGTTCGTGGACGAGTCGCCAATCGTGCTGGAAGGCGAACCGCTCTTTCCCAGTGACCTGACCCGCCGCCGCGCCAAGGGGCTGCGGCGGGAGCGTCCGCTCATCTTTCTCAACACCTGTCACGGCGCCCGCGTTGGCTACAATCTTACCGGACTGGGCGGCTGGGCGCAGCGCCTGGTGGACCATTTGGGCGTCACCGCGTTTGTCGGCGCCCTTTGGGAGGTAAGCGACGAGTTGGCCTCGAGCTTCGCGCAACACTTTTACGACGAACTTTGGGCAGGGAAAACGCTGGGCGAAGCCTTCTATGCGGCGCGGCAGCAGATTCGCGCCGCGCAGAGGGCAAATCCCACCTGGCTCGCGTATACACTTTACGGTGACCCCAATAGCCGCGTCTTCTGGCACGAAGAGGGGCACGCGCGCGCTTCAAGCCGCTGAACACCACCAACAAAAACCTGGTCATGACCACGCCGATGCGCCGTCAGTACCTGCAACTGAAGAGCCAGCACCCGGACTGCATTCTTTTCTTCCGTCTGGGCGACTTCTACGAAGCCTTCGATCGCGATGCCGAGATTGTGGCGGAGGTCTGCGATGTGGCATTGACCAGCAGGCCGGTCGGCAACAATGTGCGGGTTCCCCTGGCGGGCGTTCCCTATCACAGCGTCGAGAGCTATCTCGCCCTGCTGGTGGGGGCTGGCCATAAGGTGGCGGTGGCCGAACAGGTCAGCGAACCGGGCGCGGGGCTGGTGGAGCGTGAGATCCAGCAGGTTATCACCAAGGGCACCGTTTCCGAACCTTCGATGCTGGACGACGGCCGCAACAACTACCTGGTGGCGGTACTGTTCAACGACCTGGGCAGGGAGGCCGGTATCGCCTACTGCGACATTTCCACCGGGGAGTTTGCCGCAACACAGTTTGAGGGCAACGATTCGGCTGAAACGGAGCAGCGTCTGGGAGAGGAACTGGCCCGTCTGCAGCCCAGCGAGCTGATCACCTGCGGATGGAAACCAGAGGAAAGCGGCCTCGCCGCGATGGTCAGCGGCCTGCAGGCGCTCGTCTCCCATGTGGAGGCGTGGCAGGTGGAACTGGAGACGGCCCGCGACGCGTTGCAGCGGCATCTTCGAGTCCACAGCCTGGACGGGTTCGGCTTGCAGGAAAAGCCGCAGGCCATACGCGCGGCCGCCGCAATTCTTGCTTATTTGCAGGAGATGCAGCCCAGCGCTCTCCCGCAGATGGACCGTCTGCACAGTTACGCTGTGGGCGAGTTCATGGTGCTGGACGAATCCACGCGGCGCAACCTGGAGCTGACCGAAACGATCCGGGGCGCCGACGTGCGGGGCAGCCTCCTTGGCGTTGTGGACGAGACGTTGACGCCGATGGGGGGCCGCCTGCTGCGGCGCTGGCTGGGGCGCCCATTGCTCGACATCGCGCAAATCAACCAACGGCTCGATAGCGTTCAGGCGCTGGCGGAAAAGGGAGACTTGCGTGCGCAGATTCGGGAGACGCTGCGAGGTCTGGGCGATCTGGAGCGCTGGATCAACCGCATCTCCCAGGGCAGGGCTTTGCCGCGCGACCTGCTTGGCGTGCGTGAGGTCCTGAGCCGGGCGCCGGGTTTGCGCGAGTCGATCATGACGGCAGAGCAGGGCGTGTCGATGGGGGCGGATGGCCAGGACGAGCCAGGCGTCGGGGTCGGCGGCGTCTACGAGCGATTGTTGGACGCGCTGCCGGATTGTGGGCCTTCATTCGAGTTGCTGGGGCGAGCGCTTGACGAGGAGCCTTCAGCAACTCTGTCGAATCCGGGCATCATCAGGCCCGGCTTCAGTCAAGAACTGGATGCCATCGTCGAAAACAGCCGCCATGCCAAGGAGTGGGTTGCCGCGCTTGAACAGGTGGAACGCAAGCGCCTCGACATCCAGAGCCTGAAGGTCGGCTATAACAAGGTATTCGGTTACTACATCGAAGTGCGGCACACCCATGCGGAGAAGGTGCCGGAGGATTACATCCGCAAGCAGACTCTGACCAGCGCGGAGCGGTATATTACGCCGGAGCTGAAGGAGTATGAATCGCAGATCCTCAACGCAGACGAACGACGCCTGGCACTGGAGCAGCAGCTTTTCCGTCGCGTCTGCGGCGAGCTGACGGAGCATTCAGACGAGATCAGGCGGCTGGCGGCGGGGCTGGCCCTGTTGGACGTATACACAGCACTGGCAGAGGTCGCCCTCAAGCGCCGTTACTGCAGGCCCTCGATCGACGACAGCTGCGAGATCACCATCACCGGCGGGCGCCATCCTGTGGTCGAGCAAACAAGCGATGAGCCCTTTGTGCCGAATGACGCCCACCTCTCCTCCGGCGAGCTCATTCACATATTGACCGGACCCAACATGTCCGGCAAGTCGACTTACTTGCGGCAGACGGCCCTCATCATCCTGCTGGCGCAGATCGGCTCCTTTGTGCCGGCTGATTCCGCCCGCATCGGTGTCGTTGACCGCATATTTACCCGAATCGGCGCCAGCGACGAACTTCATCGCGGACAGTCAACCTTTATGGTGGAGATGATCGAGACCGCCAACATATTGAACCACGCCACGGGGCGCAGCCTGCTCATACTGGATGAGATTGGCCGCGGGACGAGCACATACGATGGACTGGCCATCGCCTGGGCCGTGGTGGAGCATCTCCACAACTATCCTTCTTTGCGCGCCAAGACGCTCTTCGCAACGCACTACCATGAACTGACGGATCTGGCTGAGCGGCTGCCCCAGGTGGTCAACTACAGTGTGGCCGTGGACGACAGCGGGGACGAGGTTGTCTTTTTGCGGCGGATTCTGCCCGGCCCGGCCGATCGGTCCTATGGTGTGCACGTGGCGCAGATGGCTGGGCTGCCGCGCGGGGTTGTGCGCCGGGCCGGTGAGATACTTCTTGAGCTGGAGGCATCCGGCGCGGCGGGACCGTCAACGCTGTTGGATCAGACGCCGGGCCGGGATAAGAGAGCCGCCATGCAGGTAGGCCTGTTCGCCACCGAGCATCCGGCAGTGGAAACGCTGCGGGCGCTTGACGTGGACGCGCTTTCGCCGCTGGATGCGCTAAACCGGCTCTATGAATTGCGACAGCTGGCGGAGAAAAGTTGACGGGGACTTTCCACCAGCCATAGGCTCTCAGAAGGCCCTTCCGCGCGCATGGTTGCCGGGTGTCGTTTTTGCGCCGCCATTTCCGGGTGATTCGGCGATGGACTGTGTCTGTGTCACCGCTGGGTTGGCGCAGTACGCAGGAGATCAAAACAGAGGAAAATCATCTCCGACGCCTCTCCCCTGCCTCTTGATCTGAAGGTCATCCCTCAGTTTCCAATCGTCGCTCTGACCAGTTCGCACTTCGCCTCCAATTGGCGTGAATCATGCTCTACACGACAGACTGTTGGCCCCGCTTGACGGTCCCCTCCGGGGCTGGCGCCGGAAACACGCCCTCAAACTACCTACTGGCACAGCAAGAGTGAGACCCTCCCACGTAAGGGGGCCGGCTCGGGGCCCTGACGCCGCGCGGGCGGCTTCTTGGCGCAGGGCTACTGCCCTCTTCCCAGCCTGCCATGCAGAAGAGGGCCGGCAGCGGGCCGCGTCTTATGCCTCCGGTTGCGCCGTCTGATTTGGATGGATGGTCGTTCCGGGCCACATCGTGGTGACTTCGCTGACGTCGACGGTGATGCCGTCGGGATCTTCGACCTTGAAGGCGGGCTGTTCCAGGTTGTCGGGGTCGAGGGGGGTTTTGCCTCCCAGCCCGTCGGAGTAGATGGTGAAGCCCATGTCTCGCAGGCGGCGGGCGGCGGCGCCGACATCCGGCACGCCAACGCCGATATGTATGTAGTCGAGCATGCCGGACACATGTTCAGGGCGGTCGTCGCCCTGGTGCTGGAAGACGGCGAAGTTGTGGTAGCCGTCGGTCAGGTCGTAGCGGATGTCCCGCTTGCCGGCGACGTGCAGGCCAAGGCCGTCGCGCCAAAAGCGGATCGACTTGGACAGGTCGGATGCTCGTATGCCTACGTGAATCAACACACTCATTGGTTGGTCTCCTTGGTTTTTGCGTGGAAAGCGCCGGTCATCGTCAGCGATCCCAGCGGGAACGGCGGGCTTCGAGATTGGAGTGAACGTCGATGAGGACGGTCTGACCGTCGGCGTTAAGCTTTTGGGCGCGTTGGAGGGCGGGAACCATTTCGGCTGTTTTCGTGACGGTAAGGCCGACAGCGCCGAGCCCTTCCGCGATTTTGGCGTAGTCCCCGACCATATGGCTGACACGGAACTGTTCGCGGGCGGTCGGAAAGCTACCCGGCGCGTAGGTCGCCATGCCGCCGTTATTGAGCAGCACGGTGGTGATTGGGGCAGGGGCGCGTACGGCGGTTTCAAGGTCGAGGCCGGACATGCCAAAGGCGCCGTCGCCCATGAGGTTGAGGCAGAATTTGTCGGGATGAGCCAGTTTGGCCCCGATCATGAGGGGCAGGCCGAAGCCGAGATGCGTCGTCTTGCCCCAGCCGATGTAGCTGTTGGGAACGGTGGCGGTGTAGAAAGGGACGATGGAGTCGCGCGGCGCGCCGGCGTCGTGGGTGACGATGCTGTTTTCCCAGTCGAGCGCTGTGTCGATGGCATGGATGATCCTATAGGTGTTGAGCGGTTCTTCGTCGGAGGTCAGAAGGGGCATCCACTCCTCTAGCCACTGTTTCCTGCAGGCGGCGATTGCGGCGGCGGTGTGGCGGCCGCGGGCGGCGCGGTCACTGTTATTCTGGCGCTTAACCGATTCGACCATGGCTTCCAGGGTCAGTCTGGCATCGCCAAGCAGGCCAATGTCGACCGATTCATCCTTGTTTATATCGTCCGGGTTGACGGTGTTTTGGATGATGACCTTGCCGGGCAGTATGGGCTGGCAGTAGGGACCGCGGGTGAGGCTGGAGCCGACGGCGAATATGAGGTCGCACTCCTGCAGCCAGCGGTGCGCGGGCAGCGTGGTTGCGCGGCTGCCGGCGCCGAGGGAGAGAGGGTTGCGTTCGTCAAAGGCCGATTTGCCCGGCATCGTACAAAACACGGGCGCGCCGGTGTGTTCGGCCAGCTCGCGCAGGGCTGCGCTGGCGCCGGCAAGCAGGACGCCGCCGCCCGCCCAGATTACGGGCTTTTCGGCCTGCAGGAGCTTCCGGACCGCTTCGTCAATATCGACCGTGGCGGGAACCTGCCTCATCATGTGGGGCGGCCGGTAGTCCATTGCCGCTTCGGGGACCGCCTGATTGCAGACATCCTCCAGCATCTCGACAACGACCGGACCGGGCGGTCCATTGCGCAGCGCATGGAACGCACGCCTCATCACGGCGGCGACCTGATCGGGACGGTAGATCGATTCTACACGCTTGACAAGGCCCTGGTAGTTTCTTGCGGCCGAGAAGTTGGGCCGCACTGCCAGTTGGTCCAGCCGGACGCCGCCGGGAAGGACCAGAATGGGGATGTTGTCGGCGTATGCCTGGGCGAGCCCTCCCATTGCGTTTTCGGCCCCGGCCTGGGACTGCACGGCAACGACACCGAAACGCCGGCGGCCGCTTGTTCGGCTGTAGCCGTCTGCAGCCATGACCGCGCCGCGTTCATGGCGGAAGTTGATGGGCCTGATGCCGACCTTGGCGGCTGCCTCAATCAAGGGGTTGGACGGATAACAGGCCAGCCACTCGACTCCTTCGGCTTTGAGGATCGCTGCAATGGCTTCGATGCCGTTCACCGGCGTTTCTCCGGTCGCTGCGCTGCCGGAAGGCATACGCAGGTGATTGTCTCCCGGTCGTGCGGTCTCGATCAATGCGGGAGAGGAGCGGGGAGCGCGGACAGGTCCACTTTCTGCGGCCGGCCAGAGTGGATGGACGCGGCAATTGTTTCGACCAACAGGGTGGACAGAATGCCGGCCTGGGGAGGCACATAGGGCTCCGTGCCATTGTGGATGGCATCGACCAGGAGCGAAAGGCGATCAATTGGCGGCGGGGTCAGCGTCTCGGTTTGCTGCCCTTCCTGGGGGTCGTCGGTCGTAAACGTGACCTTGCGGAAGTGTTCATAGAGGACAGCCGAACGATGGCCGTCAAAGAACTCGAAGAACCATTTGGAGACGACTGAGCTGCTGCCGGCATCGCTCATGAGGAAGGTGGCGACGGAGTTGTTGGCGAAGCGTATAGTGGCCGCGGCCGTGTCGATCATATCGGGGCTGCCGAGCTCGCCGGGGTGGGTGACCTGGCCGCCGGCAGCGCTCACTTCCACGGGCGCGCTGTTGTGGATCCAGCAGAGATAATCGGCCATGTGAACGCCGACATCCCAGAGAGGGCCGCCGCCTTCAACTGGATGCCAGCGCCAGCGGTTGAGGTCGGCCCGGCTCATCATGCACTGGCTGTGGCTGACCATGGGCGCGGTGATGCGGCGGCGGATGGCGCGTGCGGCGCCTGAAAAGCGGATCGAGAAGTTGAGCATCAGTTTGACGCCGGCGGCCTGCATGGCTTTGTGGATGCGCAGGCAGTCGGCCGTTGTCATGGCCATCGGCTTTTCGAGGAAAAGGTGTTTGCCGGCCTGGCAGGCGGCGACGGCGAGGTCGGCATGGGAGCTGTGCGAGGTGGCGATCGATACGATGTTCACGTCAGGATCGGCAAAGATTCGCTCAGCGTCGGTTGTGGCATATTCCGCCCGGTGCTTGGATCGCAGCTGTTCGGCGATGCCCGCGTCAATGTCGCAAAAGCCGCGCACTTCGACGCCCTCGGTGTCCGCGGCCCAGCCAGCGTGTGCCCGACCGGCGCCGCCGCAGCCGATGAGCGCCCATCCCAATGTTTTTTCCGCGGTCGCGCTTTTCGTCATCTTCACTCTCCCTCAAGAATGGCTGGGATTGCGGCCAATGCGCCGGTCGATGTGGAGGAACATCAGTGGGAAGGAAATCAGATCAGTTAGTCCTTGTCCGGGGTGGACGGTTGCGCCCCCATTCGGGCCAGCCAGCCAACCTTTGCAGTATTGTACACGAAAGACTGAATTGGTTGAACTGCAGTGGTCGGAGGTCAGTGGTCAATGAGTGGCAGGGCTGGCATGCGAGGGATCGACGTGGCGGGCGCCGGCGAGGGGCGGTCGTTGGACGCCCCAATTCGGGGGATGGCGAAACGAGTTGGGCTGGACAGCCTTTGCCAATGAACACACATTGCCGCCGGGGCACGTTTTTGCGGGGGGTGTCCCCCCGCACAAGGGAAGCCGCTTGCGGATGACCGCCCCATAGAAGGAGCGAGGAGAGAGAAGTGAGGAGTGAGAGAGACAGACAGGTTGACGCCGGGGGCAGGCATGGCTGGGGCGAGGTTCGGGCTATCGCTGGGAAATATCGCTGAATCCTGGGAGCATTCTTGCTTGATTGCCCCAAGAATGGACTGCGCCTTGCGAAATCGGTGAGGTAGCGCCGCCCCAAAATTTGGAATATACTGGAGCCAACCAGTTCCAACCTTCAGATGCCGGGCGCTCGAGCAACGCAGATGAGGCGCAAGTCCCAGGAGGATAGCATGGCAGAGGGAACGGCAGCCCGGAAACGGCAGGCTGGCGGCTCGCGTTCGGCAGAGAAGGGATTGACGCCGGCGCAGGTCGAACAGTTTAAGGAGGAGGGCTTTCTGATTGTGCGTCAGATGCTGCCCCTTGAAGCGTTGCAACCCCTGATTGACGAGCTCAATCAGAAAGTGGACGACTCGATTGAAGCGGCTGTGCGGCAGGGACAGCTCAATGACAAGGACAGGTACGCCGATGCGCCGTTCGCCAAGCGGTTGGCGCTGGCCTCCGCATCGTGCGCAGACAGAAACTGGCTCTGGCAGCATCACTTTTCGCGCGGCAAGCCGATTTCGGCAGGCATGTATGCCCTCCGCACGGCGCCCGCGCTCCTGGACGCGACCGAGTCACTGATCGGGCCTGAAATCCTGGCGCATCCCCAGTTTGCGTTGCGACCCAAGATGCCCGACCTTGATCTCATGGATATTCCCTGGCACCAGGACCTCGCCTATCTCATTCCGGACGAAGCCGGAGAGACCCTGGTCGTCAACTTCTGGATTCCGCTTGTCAGCGCCACCGAGCGGAACGGGTGCATGCAGGTGATTCCGGGTTCCCACCTTCTTGGGCTGATCGAGCACGGCCTATGGATCGAGACGCCTGGTCATAAGGGCGCCAGAGGAATAGCGGACTCGGATCTGCCTGCCAGCAGCGTCGTCACCTGCGAAGTGGAGCCGGGCGATGTTCTGGTCACGATGGAACGGCTTGTGCACCGTTCGATTCCCAACCGGTCGGATACTGTGCGCTGGAGTGTTGACACACGGTATAGCCGAATCGGGCTGCCGACAGGCCGTTCCAAGGTGCCGGGCTTTGTGGCGCGCAGCCGGAAGGATCCCGAACGTGTTGCCCGCTCGCACCATGATTGGATACAAAACCTGGCCGCCGCGGGTCTTGATCGGTGGGGTCTTCCGCTGCAGAACTGAGAGCAAAGGAGGCCAGGCGATGGCCGAGCATGTGTTCAAGCTGGGCATGTACCTCCCGGAACTGGATCTGCCATTTGACGAGTCGCTTGCAAAGGCCAAGGAGATTGGGGCGGATTGCGTCTGGTTCAATCGATTGGGCCCCGATGGGCCGCCCATGGGGGCGCTGGATGACAGCGGCGTGGACGCCCTGGGCAAGCAGGTGGAAGCCCATGGACTCGAGATCTTTCTGATCAATATTGGCAACCCATTCAAACAGATACACCTTACAGATATCGAATTGGATAGTATGGCTGAGCATCCGGAATTTCGCCGCGACATGGCGGATCTCGTGCGCTCGATGCAGATCGCGTCTCGGTTGGGGGTGGGAGCCGTTGGCTTATTCACATTTGCCTGGCCGGGGGAATATACGGCGGGAAAGCCGACCTGGCCAATGCGATGGCTTACGAGGGGCGGCTACATTTCGGATGCAGAGATGGACAAGCTGGTGAAGGCCTTTTCGCTGGCGCTTGAAGAGGCCGAGAAGTACGATGTCGACCTTGCGCTTTCGATGATGCCCTGGAACTACACGAATACGACAGGTAACTTCCGGCGGCTGGCCGAGGCACTCAACTCGCCGCGCATCAAGGTGATGTGGGGGCCTTCTGACAACTTGAACAGTGGTGAGGCAGATGTGGCGACGGCCGGATTTCTGAATATCCATCCCTATTTGCACGGGCTGCACTTGAAGGACCTGACAGTAAAGGACGGTCTGCGGTTGGACTTCCGCTACTGCCCGCTGGGCGAAGGCGACGTGGACTATCCCACCATTCTGCGAAGCCTGCGGGCGCGCGGCAGCGACGCGGTACTGTCGGTGGCGACGCACTTTTTGCCGCGGAGCGGATCTCGTGTCGAGGCGATGGAGATCAATTTCAGGAACCTGAAGCGTTTGCTGCGCGATCTCTGAGGCCCCGCGGCCCTTTGAATCGCATTCCGGACCACACTGCCTGCGAAGGAAGATGAGAGTGAGCAGAATCACAGTTGATCACGTGGCAATCATGGTGAGCGATCTGGAGAGATCGCTGGCGTTTTACCGGGACATCCTGGGCATGGAGGTTGTTTCGCCGGAGGAGCATGATGGCGGCCCGATCGATGAGATGACCGCCATGTCGAACGTACACATGCGCGAGTACCGACTGCGGCCCCCTGGAGGCGTCAACGGTCACACGCGCACTTCCGAACAGGGCTTCACTTTCGATCTGATCGAGTGGATTCATCCCGAGAGCCCGAAAGGAAGGCATCCGATCCATCATGTGCCCAGCGCGCACTTCTGTTTTGGGGTCGAAGATGTGCCGGCGACGTATGAACGGCTCAAGGCAGCCGGCGTGGAGATGGTATCCCCGCCAGTGCGTTTCGCCGGAGAAGGCGACTGGCATGTCCTCTTTTTCTACGATCCGGACGGCAATCTGCTCGAGCTGAACGAAATTGGAACTGGCGAGCAAGTTCCCCATGATTTCAGTTGGAGTTCGGCCTGATCGGTCGCGGAGCGAGCAAACGGGCGTCAGGCCCTTCGAAGTGTCCGCGTATCCGTGCGGCAATGGCGGCGGCCGGGTACTCTCCTACAAAGGATAGACAATGCGAGATGTAGCATACTGGCCAAAGACTTTTCTCGATGAGGTGGAGGAAGAAACGGTTGACAACGGCATCAAGTTCTGGTCGCTCGGGGGGCCGAGTTTCGTCTACCGAACGCCCGAGACGACGATATGGATCGATCCATACTCCTATGGGACGCCGGACGATGCCGTACCAGGCGCCTATCGGGCAACGGCAATACCGGTCAAGCCGGATGAAGTCCGGGTAGCCGATATCGTAATATCGACCCATGATCACGTCGACCACTGTCATGACGGTACCCTTGTGCCCATCGTCGACAACACGGATGCCTTCTGCGTCGCCCCCAAATCCTCGGCGAAACTTATGCGGGAGTTTGGCATCTCTGATGACCGGATTCGCGAGGTAGCGCCAGGGGACTCCATTCAGTTCCGTGACGTCGAAATGCAGGTCTATCCTTCCTACGACCCGAACGAGCCTCACGCTGTCACTTTCGTACTTTCATCAGGCGGGACAAAGCTCTTTGTCTCCGGAGACACTTGGGACGGACAGGCGCTGTCAGATGTCGGAAAGGAGCACGACCTGGACTTGGCATTGTTGGCCTTTGGCCGCACCTGGTATATGGGTGTGGAGGAGTTTTTCGACGTTGCGCAAAAGCTTGGCCCAAAGACTTTGCTGCCATTTCATTGGGAATTCTGGCGTAACCACACCGGTGACATTGGCGAGCTTTTCCAGCACTACTACCGGCGGAAACCGGACTTCGACCTACGCATTTTGCTCGTGGGAGACTCGCTCCAACTCTGCGCCTAGAGAGATATCCGGAGCCTGTAGTCTAACGGTTTCGCCTCTGGGGGACTGACAGATGGAGCGCTTGCCAGGCAAAGTCGCGATAGTTACCGGCGCCGGGCAAGGCCTGGGCCGGTCAACTGCCCTGCGGTTCGCGGCCGAGGGCGCCAGAGTCGTCGTGGCCGACGTCAACAGTGAAACTGCTCATGATACGGTAACAGACATCAAGTCGGCGGGCGGCGACGCAGTTGCAGTGATCGCCGATGTAAGCGTTTCCGACGATGTCGAAAAGACGGTGGCAGTAACTCTGGCCGACTATGGCCGCGTCGACATCCTTGTGAATAATGCCGCCATGTTTGGCAGCGGCAAACATATCGCCGAGATTGAAGAGGACGAGTGGGACCAGGTGATGCGGGTGAACCTCAAGGGTCCGTTCCTGTGTTCGAAAGCCGTCGTTTCCCCGATGCGGGCCCAGGGCGGCGGCAGCATCGTCTTTGTATCTTCAATGTCCGGGGTGGTGGCGAACGAACGGCAGGCTGATTACAACACTTTAAAACATGGTCTCATTGGTCTGGCCCGCTGTATGGCGCAAGACTGCGGGGAGTACGGCATTCGCGCAAATGTCGTTTGCCCCACTGGTATGAACTCGCCGATGATGGCTCGAACGCCTGCAGCAAATGTCGCTCCCTATGCGGCCATGACGATGTTTTCCCGATTTGCAGAGCCCGAGGAAGTGGCAAGCGCGATCCTGTTTCTTGCCAGTGATGAGGCATCTTACATCACGGCGGCGGTGCTAATGGTGGATGGCGGGGCGACAGGGATCCAGCCTTCGGGCCGGCAACTGAAGGAAGGCGCGGCAAAATTCTTGCGGCGCGTAGAAAGCGGCGCCCTATGATTAATCGCTATTGTGAGGCGAGGTCGGCAAGCAGAGCCTTTAGACGGTGAAACTCCGAAATCCATGATGGTTCCCAAACGCGGCAGGTCTATGACTGACTCAGGGAAAGGGAAAGGTGGACGATGAAACTTTCGCAGCAGCAGCTTAATCTTTTTTCCGATTTCGGATTTCTGGTTTTTCGTCAGTTACTCTCACCTGAAGAAATGGAAGTGTACAGCCATGAGTTCAATGCCGGACTGGATTCCTGGATAGATGGCGGAAAACACGACGGCAAGAGCCGCCACTACGCCTCTTTAATGGAAGAACATTCTCCTTTCATTTCCAGTCTGGCCGATGACCACCGTTTCGCGGACGTAGCCGAACAGCTACTGGGGAAAGATGTGCTTGCCATTGCAGTAGACGGAAACTACCATGTCAGCGACACTCTCTGGCACCCGGACACCGGTTCCCTGGACTACACTGCAGTTAAGTTTTGCATTTATCCGGATCCGTTGAACGGCAGCAACGGCGCCTTGCGAGTCATTCCCGGTTCACATCGAGATCCCTTTCACAGCCAGATTAGTCGAGATTCCGAGACTTCGTACAACCTTGCCCAGGCCGAGGTTCCATCTTACATTTTCGAATCGCGTCCGGGCGATGTCCTGGTATTCAATGTTGCCCTGTGGCACGCGGCGTTCGGCGGCAACAACAGCCGGCGGCAAGGAGTTGTGGTCTACTATGAGGACCCCGACACTCCAGAGGCCACAGCTGCCATTCAGGAGCAAATGCGCGGCAATCACCGTGCATTCGCGCAGAAGGGCCGATCCATGTATGGCCCATATTGGCGTTCGGTCGACGATGTCCGCCATCAGCGCTGGCTTCGAAGACTGGCGGAATTAGATTCATTGGAAACACACTGAATGAGGAGGGACGAACTGTGATCAGTTCTGTGAACGTGATGGACCATGTTTCTGTAACCGTGAGCGACATGGACCGTTCGCTCGCCTTCTACAGAGATCTGCTGGGCATGGAGGAGATCGAACGACACTTACTTGAAGGCAAGACGATCTCGAAAATGGCGGGGAAGGATGATGTCGTCATGCAGGTTGTTCGTTTAGAGGCTCCGGAAACGCCTGGCATGTTGCTCGACCTGCAGGAGTATGTACAGCCCAAAGGGAAAGTTTCAGATGGGAAACTGGGAGATGTGGGCCACTCTCATATCTGCTTTGGCGTGCCCAATTTAGCTGAGGCGTACCGGGAGCTCAAAGAGGAGGGCGTCACATTTGTATCGGAACCGGTCAGTTTTGATCTCGGTTGGGCGATCGTCCACGTGGTGTTTTTTGAGGACCCGGACGGCTACATTCTGGAACTGATGCAGGTTCCGTACGAGACGAAAGATGATGACAACTGAGGCACTTTCGTTCTGGCCTTTCACCCAGGAGGTAGCCAGTGCCCCGTTACGAACTTGACGGCCAGGTCGCCATTGTCACCGGCGCGGGGCGAGGAATCGGTAGGGCCATAGCCCATCGCTTTGCGCAAGAGGGCTGCAAGGTGACGGTTGCCGACTTGAATCCTGAAACTGCCGCCCAAGTTGTTGCGGAAATCCGCGAGGAAGGCGGCCACGCATTTTCGTTGCAGGTCGATGTGACGCAGCAGCCAGAGGCCCAGGGCATGGTGCAGCAGACCATTGAACAGTTCGGAAGCCTGCGCATCCTGGTGAACAACGCGGGCATCGGCGCGATCGCCCCCTTGCTGGAAACTGACGAAGGGACGTGGGACGCGATGATGAACGTGAACGCCAAAGGCGTTCTGTTCTGTTCCCAGGCCGCGGCGCGACAGATGATTGCGCAGGGGGAAGGGGGACGCATTATCAACAACGCATCTGGAGCGGGGAAGGTGGCGCCAGGAAAGAATCTGCCACTGGGGGCCTATGCCGCCAGCAAACACGCGGTGGTGGCGCTTACCAAACAGATGGGCCTGGAACTGTCGGACCACGGCATTCTGGTCAACTGTGTCTGCGCGGGAATCGTTGACACGCCGATGTGGGATCTGATCGATCGAGAGACGGCGGCCCGCCAGGGCGCCCCCGTGGGCTCGATCAAAGCGCAGGCAGTGGATGGGGTGCCGCTGGGACGCATCCAGACACCGGATGACGTGGCCAATGTGGTGGCGTTTCTGGCTTCGGAGGACGCCTCGTACATGACAGGCCAGACGTACAATGTGAGCGGCGGGCTGCTACCATATTGAACAGGATGCTATAAGGATGGCGAATCGTCTTCATGGCAAGGTGACGGCGATCACGGGCGCGGGCATGGGATTGGGACAGGCTGTTGCCACGCTGTTCGCGAGCGAGGGGGCCCGGGTCGTTGTCGGTGAGATTGACGAGGAGAAAGGCCAGGAGACGGTCGACCGCATCGCGGCGCGGGGCGGAGAGGCTGCGCTCGTTCCGATGGATGTGCGGCTGCCGCAGGATGCCGAACGGTTGACACGCGTCGCGGTGGAATCATTCGGTCGGCTTGATGTATTGGTCAACAACGTGGGCGTGCAGGTCAACAAGGACGTGGTCGAAACCAGTGAGGAGGAGTGGGACTTCGTCGTCGATACGAACCTGAAGAGCATGTTTTTGTGTTCGAAATATGCAGTTGCGCAGATGCGATCTCAAGGCGGCGGCAACATCATTTGCATTTCGTCGTTATCGGGCCTGGTGGGCAACGGTTTACAGGCATCCTACAACGCGAGCAAGCACGGCGTGATCGGGCTCGTTCGTTCGATGGCGGTGGACCATGCGGCTGACAAGATCCGGGTCAATGCGGTCTGTCCCGGCTCGATGAACACGCCGCTGACCGAGACGATACCGGAAGAAAAGCTGGCGCCGTACCGGGAGGCGAATCTCTTGAAGCGTTTCGCCGAGCCGGGCGAGGTCGCCCCTGCCATACTCTTTCTGGCGAGTGATGAAGCCTCATTCGTAACCGGCTCGGTGCTTGTGGCCGACGGCGGATTTACGACGATTTGATTCTCCGACGTGTTGCAGTCCAGCCAGGGCAGAAATTGCGGCCCGCCATCAGAGCCAGGTGACTCCATGACGAAGCAGTTGAACGTTCTATTCTTACCCCATCCGGTGAAGGTTTCCATGTTTGATCCATGGGGGATGGACGTGGTTAAGGCTGTCAGCCGCAACCACAATGTGCATATTCTGGATTACGATCAGGCGCTTGCGCCCCAGTTCAAGGGGATGGACGCGGTGATAGACCACGGCGGCTCGGCTGGGACGCGCGAGATGGTCGACGCGGCTGTTGACGCTCAGTTGTGGCAAATACTGGGCACCGGGTTCGACCACTTCGATCTTGACTATTGGAAGTCCAAAGGGATGCCGGTGGCCAACTGCCCCGGCGCTTTCAGCGCAGTGGCGCTGGCCGAGACCGCCATGATGTTCATTTTGATGCTGACGCGCCGCTATCCGGAGGCGCGGTCGCGGCTGGACGAGGGGCAGCTATACGAGCCGGTCGGTTTTGAATTGGAGGGGATGCAGCTGGGCATCGTCGGCTTCGGCGCGAGCGGCATCGAATTGGCGCGCCGGGCGCGGCCATTTGGCATGGAGATCGCTGCGATCGATATACGGGAGGTCAGCGGCGCGGAACAGGAGGCGTTCGGTCTGTCTTTCGTTGGCGCTCCGGATGACCTCGAGAAGGTGGTTGCCGAATCGGACGTTCTGTCGCTCCACCTGCACTTGAACAGCGAGACCCACCACATTATTGACGCGCGCATGTTGAACCTGATGAAACCGACCGCCTACATTATCAACGTCGCCCGCGGCGCGCTGATTGATGAAGATGCGCTGACAGAGGCGCTGCTTGAAGGCAAACTGGGCGGCGCGGGCATCGATGCCTATAGCCAGGAACCGCCGGACGTCAGCTCGCCCTTTTTCGGCCTCCCAAACGTCATTGCCACGCCACATACGGCCGGCGTAACCGATGGCACCTCGCGCAAGCGCGCGCAGTGCGCGTCCGACAATGTTGACCGCATTGCAGCCGGCCTGGAACCGCTCTACCGCATCGATTTGGAATAGTCTCAGACTCAACTTGAAGAACAATCTCCCGTCGACGACTCTACGCAGATAGGGTCGTACCGCCGCGGCCTGGAACAGATTCCAGGTGGTCAGCAACGGGCAGAACTTTTTTCAGGAAATGGCTACGCATTCAGAGTCCCGGCGCAGGTTTCTCAAGCTGTTCGGCTCTGCCGCGCTGGCTGGCGCGGCCGGTCTTGGCTATGGGGGTCTGTTGGAGCGGACCTGGGTCGAGGTTCAATGGGTAACGGTAAAGGCGCACGGCCTGGCCGAAAGACTGGCCGGCCTGCGCGTTGCGCAGATCTCCGACATCCATCTCAGCCGTTTCACGACGAAAGACCAGCTGGCGGCAGCCATAGGCCGCATAAACCAGCTGCAGCCCGACATCGTGGCGCTGACCGGCGACTTCGTGGGGCATCAGGCAGCCTTTGCCGCCGATTTGATCGAGCCGTTGCGCATGCTGGAACCGCCGGCATACGCCGTGTTTGGCAATCACGATCTGTGGACTGATCGCGAAGCCGTGGGCGCGGCCCTGGCCGAGACACCAGTGACTCTTCTGGTCAACCAGGGCGTCGAGGCCGCGCCAGGACTATTCGTCGCGGGGCTGGACGACGCCTGGTCCGGGTACCCGCGTCCGCAGCTTGCACTGGCCGGGGCTCCTTCCGACTCCACGAATCTTCTGCTCTGTCACGAGCCGGACTACTTTGACAGCATCCTCAGCGCGGAAGCGCCGGTCGCGCTGCAGCTTAGCGGACACAGCCACGGCGGGCAGGTGCGGCTGCCTTCCACCCGGCCCGACGGCAGCGGTTTGGCGACCCGCGCGCCGGTGTTGCCGCACATGGCGACCAGGTATCCAATCGGCCATTATCAGCTCGGGAGGCGCCAACTATACACGAATCGCGGGCTAGGCGTCTGGCCCCTTCCTTTCCGTTTCAATTGCCGGCCGGAGATAACCATTTTGACCCTTCAGGAAGCCTGAGAGTTGTGTGCAATCTTACGGCATCGGAGCGGATCAACTGTCAAGATATTTTTATGTACAGACTGAAGGACCACGCTCAAATGAGAGGCATAGCTGGATTGCGTACCATTTGACGCGGGGTATTGCCTATGCTAGACTTCCCGCGTGGTTAGCGTGGCGTCCAAGTTGCCAAAAGGGGCGGTTCGGTAATTTTGCTGCGCTGACGCACCTGTCGCTGTGTACCTAGAGAGGATCTATGGATTCAAAACGAATTCGCAACGGCATGATCTACTTCCTGCTGGTTGTGGCTCTTGGCGCGTTTCTCTATATCGTTCTGAGCAGGCAGGGCAACAATGTTTCGGCGACCGTTTCCATTGCTGAAATCGCGTCGCTCGTCCGCGGCGGCAACGTTCAGGAGCTTCATGTCGACGGTGACGAAGTAACCGCCTATTCCGGCGGCAAGCTGATCGGTTCGCGTAAAGAGACGGGTATTGGCCTCATTGAGACGCTTGAAAACCTCGGCGTTACTGCGGATCAGCTCTCTGCAGTCAATGTGGAGATTGAGGCGCCCAGCGGGTTTGAGGTGTACGGCAGCATTCTGCTGGCCCTGTTGCCCATTTTGCTGATTGCAGTCTTTTTCATCTTCATTTTGCGGCAGGCTCAAGGCGCCGGCAACCAGGCGTTCAGCTTCAGCAAGAGCCGGGCGCGCATGTTTACCGGCGACAAGCCGACCGTCAATTTCGGCGATGTGGCGGGTAATGAAGAGGCAAGGCAGGATCTGGAGGAAGTCGTTGAATTCCTGAAGGAACCGCAGAAGTTCGCGTCACTTGGCGCGCGGATTCCCAAAGGCGTGCTCTTGATTGGGCCGCCCGGCACCGGCAAGACTCTGATGGCGAAGGCTGTGTCCGGCGAGGCGGGTGTGCCGTTCTTCAATATCAGCGGCTCTGAGTTCGTTGAAATGTTTGTCGGGGTTGGCGCGAGCCGCGTTCGAGACCTGTTCGAGCAGGCCAAGAAGAATTCGCCCTGTATCATCTTTATCGACGAGATCGATGCGGTGGGCCGGCACCGGGGCGCGGGTCTGGGCGGCTCTCACGATGAACGCGAGCAGACGCTCAATCAGATCCTGGTCGAAATGGACGGTTTTGATACGGATGTCAATATTATCATCATCGCCGCCACCAACAGGCCGGACATTCTGGATCCCGCCCTGTTGCGGCCGGGGCGCTTCGACCGCCGCGTGACAATGGATTCGCCGGACGTGAAGGGACGGCGGCAGATTCTGGATGTCCATGTGAAAGGCAAGCCGCTGGCAACCGACATCGATCTGGAAGTCGTTGCCAAGCAGACGCCGGGATTTGTCGGCGCTGACATCGAGAACCTGGTGAATGAAGCGGCGATTCTTGCCGCGCGGCGCAATCGCCGCTCAATCGGACTGGCTGAATTCCAGGAGGCGATCGAACGGGTCATTGCCGGCCCGGAACGGCGCAGCCGCATCATGTCTCCGAAGGAAAAGGAGATCGTTGCCTACCATGAGGCCGGTCACGCGGTGGCGATGCACGTGCTTCCCCGCCATGACCCTGTACACAAAGTGACGATCGTGCCGCGTGGGATGGCGGGCGGTTACACAATGCCCTTACCGGAAGAAGAGTCCAATTTGAGCACAAGGGACAAATACCGGGATGAGCTTGCCGCCCTATTGGGCGGTCGGGTCGCAGAAGAGATCCGCTTTGAGGATGTTACCACCGGGGCGAGCAATGATCTCGAACGCGTGACGAACATGGCCCGCATGATGATAACGCAGTGGGGCATGAGCGACACGCTGGGCCCTGTTCAATACGGTGAACGCGAGGAAATGGTGTTTTTGGGCCGGGGCATCGCCGAAACCAGAAATTACAGCGACAAGGTTGCGCAGGAGATCGATGAGGAAGTGCGAAACCTGGTTGATGAGGCCTACCAGCGCTGCCACGAGATTCTGACCTCCTATGAGGACCGCCTGGATGCCGTCGCGGCGGCGCTGCTTGAGCAGGAGACTCTGCATGCCTCGGAGTTTCAGGCGATCATGCGCGGTGAAGATCCGTTCCAATCCGTTGGTGACTTGGAAACCAGGCAAACCAGCGGCACGCCAACTTCGGAGCAGGACGGCAACGAGCGGTCCCGTGAAGAAGATAGCCGTGATCAGGGGTTGGATTTGAGCGGAGAGACGTTGCCGGCTCCCGCCTGAATGGCGCGTCCCGCCTGTAATCGAACCGGCGCACTTCCGCTATTGACTGGCCTCGTCCGCAGGGCGGGGTCTTCTCACATGATCCTCACTCTCATTCCAATCAGACGCACGTCCTGACTCAATCGTGTCCCAACTCATCTATCACCTAGACCGCATGTTGCTGGCCGGGGCGCCGACTGTCCGCTGGATGGACGGCCTTCTCCTGCTCATTGGGGCCCTGGGCGCGTTGGGGCTCCTACCGGGCGGCTATTTCACGGCAGGGCTGTGCCTGATCCTCCTCATCTCTTTCATCTGGATTCGCCGCCGGTGGCGCAGCCGGGACTATGTACAGTTTCACGAGGAGACTGCCCCCGATGTCGCGCCCCTGGCGCTAGAGCCTTCGGATAGCGTACCGATTCGGGCCAGCGGTTACTTTTCGGTCGAGGAGAAAAGCGAGCGTTTCACCTGGCTGCAAGGTTACTTCCGCACATTCGCGACGCGGGAACACGCAGTAATCTGCCTCGTGCAACCGAAACGGTTTCTGTTGGCTGAGTGGCCCGAAAGGGATGTTGGGATGTGGTACGTTTTCTTTTTCCCCAAGTCGGTCCGCGACATACGCTACGGCACGGTCAGTTACGGACGCAAAACCCAGCCTTGCCTGGCGATTGAACACGAAATCCACATCCCCAAGCGGGGCCGCTTCAGCCGGGACCGCACGGTTCTGGAGACTGTCTTTCTTGCTTCGCCAACAGAGGAGGATACGCGTCGAATCCTGGCGGATCTTCTCCATGACACGCGTGAAACAGAGGAAGAAAAGCGGCCGCGACAGTCCCCCAAAGCATCCGCCCATCCGGCCCGCAACGGACACGTGAAGATTCCGATGGGCGCGACCCGCCGCCTGGACTGAGCGGAACGGGTAGGGAGGTTTGGCGCCGCGCATGACCTCAGTGAAGACCGGCCGGCCCTCGTGGGACGAGTATTTTCTCCACATCGCATTCACAGTCGCCGCGCGCAGCACATGCGACCGCGCCCACGTCGGCGCGGTGATCGTTCGCGACAAACGCATTCTGACGACGGGCTACAACGGCGCGCCGACCGGCCTGCCACACTGTGACGATGTCGGGCACCTGATGGTAGACGGGCACTGTGTGCGACCGCTCCACGCCGAGCAGAACGCCATCATCCAGGCCGCGCTCCACGGCGTCGGCACGGGGGGCAGTGTGATCTATGTAACCCACCAGCCGTGCATCACCTGCGCCAAGATGATCATCAATGCCGGCATTCAAAAGGTAGTCTACGCGGGCCCTTACCCGGATGAGAACAGCCGCCGCTTTTTGCGGGAAGCGGGTGTCGCGCTGATTCATATGCCGACGCAATGACCGCGGGATGCGTTCTTGCGCGAAAGTCTGTTCAGAGAATTGACAGATCGTCCCGGCTGGCGTATAGTCGATGCCAACATCTGAACATGAAAGACTTTGAACCGGAATAGTAGCGCGCAAAGCGGGCTCCAGAGAGTCTCGGGCTGGTGGAAACGGGATAGCGGCGCGGAGCGTGAATGGACCGGGGAGTTGGACAGCGAACAGTGGACTGTTGGTGATTCCCGGGTTGGTCTGCCAGCCGAAGGATCAATACACCACTTAGTAGCGGGTCACGGAGACGCCACCGTTACCAGGGCGCTGCGGCTCAATCTGAACCCCTTTGAAGGGGAGTCAGTTGTCCGCGATGAGTGAGACTGGTGCAGGCAGCCCTTGCGTTTCATGCAAGGGTTTTTTTGTTTTCTGTCGCATGCCGGTCTAATGAGGGTGGCACCGCGGGCGTCTCAACAGACCTCGTCCCCGAAAGCAGAGAGAATTCCTGCGATCGGAGACGGGGTCTTTCTGATTGGCTGGCAACTGAACGACCAACGGATGGAAGAGGAGAGTGACCGTGGCAACCTATCGTCCTTCACTAGAGGAAGTTAAGGAGTTGGCGTCCTCCGGCAATACGATTCCAGTCTTTCGGGAATTGCCTGCCGATTTGGAGACACCGGTCTCGGTGTACCTGAAGTTGCGGAACGGCGGGCCTTCGTTTTTGCTGGAGTCGGTTGAGAAGGGCGAGCAGGTGGGCCGGTACAGTTTTCTTGGCGTACGTCCACCGTTGACCCTGTGTGCCCTGGGGGATCAGCTGGCGCTGGGCGGGGCGGACGGCTCGGTGCTGGAAAGACGGGAAGGCGACCCGTTTGCGGCTGTGCGCGAAATTCTGGCTGAACGCTGCCCGGTCGAGGTGCCGGGTTTGCCTCGCTTCTCGGGCGGCGCGGTCGGCTATTTCGGGTACGACACGGTGCGCTTTATCGAGCGATTGCCGACCACGGCCCGCAGAAAACTGGCCATTCCGGATATGCTGCTGCTATTCAGCGACAATCTTGTTGTCTTTGACCACGTGCAGCACAAATTGCTGGTCATCGCCAATATGCAGATTCAAGGGCAAGGCCGCGGCGACGGCGAACAGATACGGACGGCCTACGCCGATGCCGTCGATCGCATTGACGCGATTGTCAGTGACCTGCGCCAACCGCTCTCGCCGCCAGAAAACAGGCCCGTGGACGGGGGCGCCGAATGGCGAAGCAATTTTGAGCAGGAGCAGTACGAAGAGATTGTGCGCAGCGCCAAGGAGTACATCGCGGCGGGCGATATTTTTCAGGTGGTGCCCAGCCAGCGGCTCAGCCGGGAGACGAACGCTGAACCGTTCGCGATCTACCGCGCGCTGCGTATGTTGAATCCGTCTCCCTACATGTACTTTCTTGAGTTTGGCGGCGTGGCAGGGCTGGCGGAAACGGCCGGCGCCGATGAACCGCTGTGGATTATCGGCTCGAGCCCGGAGATGCACGTCAGGCTCGAAGACGGTCAGGCGTATCTGCACCCCATCGCGGGAACGCGATGGCGGGGCAAAAGCGCGGCCGAGGACGATGCCTTGGCAGAAGGGCTGCTAAACGACCCGAAGGAACGTGCGGAGCATGTGATGTTGGTTGACCTGGGCCGCAATGACCTGGGCCGTGTTTGCGAGTACGGCACAGTCAACGTGCCGGAGATGATGGTCATCGAGCGCTACAGCCACGTCATGCACATTGTCAGTGATGTTCAGGGCAAATTGGCGCCTGAACACGATGCCATCAGTCTGCTGAGGGCGACCTTTCCGGCGGGCACGGTCAGCGGCGCGCCGAAGGTACGGGCGATGGAGATAATCGAGGAATTGGAGGGGTTGCGGCGCGGCTTGTATGCCGGCGCGGTCGGCTACATTGATTACGATGGCACGATGGACACCTGCATCGCAATTCGTACGATTGTGATGCAAGGGAAGACCTGCCACTTGCAGGCAGGGGGCGGCATTGTCGCCGATAGCGACCCCACCTATGAGTGGGAAGAGACGCTGAACAAAGCGAGAGCCCTGTCCGCCGCGGTACGGCGGGCCGAAGAGGGGTTGGACGGTTGAGGCGACGGTGGAGACTCGAGTCCCATCCCCTTCCAAAGCATACGGGAGCTAGACATGACACAGAAGAGACGAATCCTCACCGGCGACAGGCCAACGGGCAAGTTGCACCTCGGCCATTACGTGGGCAGTCTGCAGTACCGGCTGGCATTCCAGGAGGAGTATGAGTGCTTCTTTATTATTGCGGACCTCCATATGCTGACGACGAAGCCGACCAAGGAGGACATTTCGCAGATTGGGCATAATGCCCGCGAGATTGTTCTCGACCATCTGGCGATCGGCATCGATCCGAGCAAGACGTCGTTCTATCTGCAATCGGCTGTGCACGAGATCTATGAAATGCACCTGATTCTCAGCGGAATGGTGACGGTGGAACGGTTGCAGCAGCTGCCAACGATCAAGGATATGGCGGCGGCGGCCGAGCTGGAGCAGATGCCCTATAACCTGCTGGGCTACCCAGTGCTGCAGGCGGCGGATATTCTGATGCCGCGCGCGCATTTGGTGCCGGTGGGCAAGGACAACGAGTCCCACATTGAGATCAGCCGCCAGATCGCGCGGCGCTTCAACAATGCCTATTCTGAGGTCTTTCCGTTGCCGGATTCCTACATCGTCGGCGGCACCCTCGTCGGAACCGACGGACAGGCCAAGATGAGCAAGAGTCTGGGCAATGCGATTCTGCTCAGTGACGACGCGGCCACGGTCAAGAAGCGGGTCATGAGTATGTACACTGACCCGAACCGTATCCGCGCAGACATTCCGGGGACGGTGGAAGGCAACCCGGTTTTCAGTTATCACGACATGTTCAATCCAGACAAGGCGGAGGTGGAAGACCTGAAGACACGCTACCGAAAGGGGTCTGTAGGCGACGTAGAGGTAAAGACAAAGCTCTACAACGCGTTGGAGGGTTTCCTCGAGCCGATTCGCGAACGGCGGGCATACTACGCTGATCAGACCGGATTCACAGACGAGCTGATCTATGAGGGCACCCAGCGGGCGCAGCAGGAGGCCCGGCTGACTCTCATGGAAATGAAAAAGGCGATGGGGTTGACCGGTGTGTGGAATCGGATTCGCCGCTCGAACGAGCGCCGCCAAAAGCGGCTTGCAAAGGCATAGGCCGAAGGTCAGAGAAAAGGAGCGGGGACGTGATCGCCGTCATCGACAATTACGACAGTTTTACGTACAATCTGGTACAGTTTTTGGGCGAGATCATTAGAGAGACCCCTCTACCCGGCGGAGAGGAAGCCAATCAGATTCAGGTCTGGCGCAATGACGCAATCGATGTTGAGGAGGTCATCGAGAGAAGACCGAATCACGTGATCATCAGCCCCGGGCCGGGCACGCCGGAACAGGATAGCGGCATCAGCAATGATGTGATTCGCCATTTGGGCGATCGCGTTCCGGTCCTGGGCGTCTGTCTCGGTCAACAGTGCATCGGGCACGTCCACGGGGGAAGGGTTGAGCGCGCCCCGCGGCTGATGCATGGAAAAGTTAGTCCGATCCACCACAGGGGGACAGTTCTGTTTCAGGGAATTCCCAGCCCATTCACCGCCACCCGTTACCATAGTCTGATCGTGGAGGAGCCCTTGCCCGAGGCGTTGGAAGCGACGGCGCACACGGTTGAAGGCGAGCTGATGGGTGTGCAGCACCGTACCAAGCCCATATTCGGCGTGCAGTTTCATCCGGAGAGCATCCTGACCGAGTACGGCCACGATTTGTTGCGAAACTTCCTGAAGGTATGACTGTCGGTGACAGAAGAAGCGGCGTATGGACGCAGGCCGTTCACGATTATCTGACCGGGTCCGTTTCCAGCCGGTTTCGCGGACAGGAGGCGACCGTATCGGATCACTGGCAGGGCCGCGATAATCTGCTGTGGCGGGCGCGCTGCGGCGACGGCGCCGATGTCGTCGTCAAAATGTTTATTGATGCCGGTCAGGCGCGCTGCCGCCGCCAGTTCAACGGCCAGGCGCAGTTTGCCGCCGCTGGTCTTGCCCCGGAGCCGCTCTGGTATGATCGCTATCCCCACGGACTGCCCTGCCAGATTCTGGTGTACCGTTGGGCTGAGGGCGAAGCATTGAGGCTTACGGACCAACAGCAGTGCATCGCTCACGCCGATGCACTGGCCCGGATCCACAGCGCAGAGCGAGACGAAGCGCAGCGATTCAGCCCGCACCCGTTCAATCTGCTCACATTCTGGCAGATATGGCAGGCGAGTGAAGTCCCGTTGCGCGAGTGGATTTCGGCTGCGGCGCCGCTGCTGTTGGAGTACGTCGCCATGCTGTGGGCGGCCGTCCACCGCGAGATGGAAGCGGCGCTGCCGCTGCTTGGGGAGACCGTTCCCGCGCCGGTTCACGGGGATCCGGCGGCGGAGAATTCCCTGTTCCACAGGGGTCTGGGGCTGCTGGTGGACTGGGAGTATTTTGGGCTGGGGGACCCCGCCCAGGAAGTCGCCCGTTTCTTGTTCTATGAAGACGGCGGTTTGTCGGATGGATGCAAAGCCAAGTGGCGGGAACACTATGGACATGGTCATTCGTCGCCAGGCTTTACTGAACGGGTCGATCTCTACTTTCGGTTGCTCAACTTCCAGGCTGTGACCTATTTGCTGGATGGCATTCGACAGAGAACGGAACCGGAAGTCTCGGATACCGATTCAGAGGCGATCCGGACCCAGTACAGGGCTTTCCTCGCTGAAACTTTGGCGGTTGCGTTGGGCCGCTCTCTGGCGCTGTGGGAACTGCCTCCCCTGGGCATTGCAGAGAACAGACTGCTGTCAGACGAGATTGAAAACCTGATGAACATTCAGGCGCCCGGCAAATAAACATCGGCAGCTTCCGCCAATTGATCGGCGCGGCATAACTGAATCCTTTGGCGTGAACCGCTCGACATGACAGGAGAAACTCACATGGCGTCACCCATACTTGAAGCTCTGGAATCAATTTTCGATGGGCATGATCTCGGCGTTGAGGCAGCCGACGCGGCGATGACACAGATCATGAACGGCGAGGCAACAGATGCGCAGATCGGCGCATTCCTGGCAGCGCTGCGCCAGAAAGGAGAGAGCACCGCAGAAATCACCGGTTGCGCCCTTGCGATGAAACGCGTCGCGGTCCCGGTCCGGCCCAATCTCGATGGGCAGCGCCTGTTGGACACCTGCGGCACAGGCGGCGACCAGACCGGCACGTTCAATATAAGCACAACGGCTGCATTCGTGGTGGCCGGGGCCGGCGAAAAGGTGGCAAAGCACGGCAACCGGTCCGCCAGCAGCCAGTGCGGCAGCGCCGACGTACTGGAAGAGCTGGGCGTCCAACTGGACCTGGGACCGGACCAGGTTGCAGAGTGCATAGAGGAGGTAAGCATCGGGTTTCTGTTTGCGCCGCTCTACCATCCGGCGATGAGGTTCGCGATCGGCCCGCGCCGTGAACTGGCGACGCGGACCGTCTTCAACTTGCTGGGCCCCCTTACAAACCCGGCGAATGCAACACACCAGGTAATCGGCGTACCCAACTCCGAACTGACGAATCAGATGGCTAGCGTGCTGGAACAGATGGGAACAAGAGCTGCAATTGTGGTTAACGGGACAACTGAAGAAGGGCGCGGCGTAGACGAATTTACGACCACCGGGGTCAACTGGATCAGTCATCTGCGCAATGGGGAGGTTTGGGAAAGTAAACTTGATGCGGCTGATCTTGGCCTGGCGCCCGCTACGATGGACGACCTTCGCGGTGGAGACGCCAGCGAAAACGCCGCCATCACAAGGGGCATACTGAGTGGCGATCTGCGCGGCCCCATGCGAGATGTGGTACTATTGAATGCGGCAGCCGCCCTGACCACCGAAAGCCGTGACTGGGAGGCAGGCCTGACCGCGGCCGCGCAGTCGATCGATAGCGGCGCGGCGCAGGACGTACTTGGCAGGTTTGTCGCCAAGACGCAGAGCTTCGGCGGTGAGCAGTAGAAAATGGCGAAATTTTCTCAGTTGGATATTGCGAAACACAAGGGTCATGTCCTCGATCGGATCATGTCCTGGAAACGCCAGGAGGTGACCCGCCAGATGGAGGCGGTCCCCCTGGCCCAACTCAAGGCGCTTGCCGCGGTGACCGAGCCGCCGATGGATTTTGCGGGCGCGCTCACCGCCGAAACCGGCGCCAGCCTGATCGCGGAAGTCAAGCGGGCCAGCCCCTCCCAGGGTTTGATCGCCCGGGACTGGTCGCCGACCGCAATTGCCGAAACCTATGCCGCCAGCGGCGCGGCCGCGATTTCCTGCCTGACCGATTCAAGATTCTTCCAGGGACAACTCGGCTACCTTGCCGAAATCGGCGACCACCTGCGCGCCAGGAACTTGTCCACGCCGCTGCTGCGCAAAGAGTTCATTTACCATCCGTACCAGGTATACGAAGCCCGCGCAGCGGGAGCGGATGCCCTGCTTCTGATCGTGGGCGTGCTTGGAAACGCCGACCTGAAAGAGTTGCTGCAACTGACAGATGGCCTTGGGATGGACGCGCTGGTGGAGGTGCATGACGAGGAGGAGTTGGCGCGGGCGTTGTCCGTAGGCGCCCGGATTATCGGCGTCAACAACCGCGATTTGAGGACCTTCGACGTGGATATCGAGACCACAGGCCGGTTGCGAAAACAGATACCGGGCGACAATGTTCTCGTGGGCGAGAGCGGGATTCGCAACGCCGATGATGTGAAGCGCATGACCGACATGGGCTGCGACGCTATCCTGGTAGGCGAAAGTTTCTGTAAGCTGCCCCAGGCGGAACGCGCCGCGCTGGTGCGCGAATTCGCGCTTGCGGGGAAGCTTCAAGACAGGACTCAGTGAGGACATTCACGGTATGCCCGGATGGCATTCCTCATGACCGGCACAGTTCTCAATGTGGTCGCCGTCCTGGTGGGCGGGACCGTTGGCACGCTTTTGGGAAACCGGCTGCCAACGAGAATTCAAGAGACTGTGATGCACGGATTGGGCCTGATGGTCCTGGTCATTGGGGTGGTCATGGCAAGCGGGACGAATCATCTTCTGATTCCTCTTTTCAGCGTTGTTGCGGGCGGCATCGTTGGCGAACTGATGCGCATAGACGATGGGCTGAACTGGCTGGGCGCGCAGGCCGAGGCCCGCTGGGGCAGCGCATTGGGACAGAGCGGAAATGCCGGTTGGAGCGTTACGCGAGCATTTGTCACCTCCAGCCTGATCTTCTGTGTAGGGCCGATGACGATCCTGGGCAGCATTCAGGACGGGTTGCTCGGCGACTATGAGCTGCTTGCGATCAAGAGCGCTCTGGATGGGTTTGCCGCCATTCCATTTGCGGCAAGCCTGGGCCCTGGGGTGTTGCTGAGCGTTGGAACGGTCGCAGTGGTCCAGGGCGGGTTGTCCGCGCTGGCAGGGGGGCTCGGTTTGGGGCTGGAAGAGGTCAGCCGGGCAACGCCGTGGGTCGTCGAACTGACGGCGACGGGCGGTGTCATGATTCTGGGAATCGGTCTGACACTGTTGGAACTGAAGAGGATCAGGGTCGCAAGTCTGCTGCCAAGTATCGCAATCGCGCCTTTTCTGGTCTGGTTGCTTGGTGTGACAGGCATTGGATATTGACAGTCAGCGGGAAGCAGAAATCTGCATAAACGTCGGCCAGAACGGGAAAGGCGACCGATGACACGCGTGAAGATCTGCGGCGTCACCAGCTTCGAAGACGGGCTATGCGCGGCGAAAGCCGGCGCGGATTTTTTGGGATTCATCTTTTTCGGCAAGTCGCCCCGTTTTGTCACGCCGGATGGCGCGGGGGCGATAACAGCCAGACTCAGGGCGCACGCGGCAGCATCGGGGCCGCTTTCAGATCGCGGTACCGGGTCGTCTCCAACGCCCCGGTTCGTCGGCGTCTTCGTCAACGAAACTCTGGCTGTCGTTGAGGAAACGATGCGCCGGGCCAATCTGGATTACGCGCAGTTGCATGGGGATGAGCCGCCGGCGATGCTCGATGCTCTTGACGGACGCGGCTTTAAGGCACTGCGCCCGACCAGCGCCGTCGAAGCGGGTATCGAGGCAGAGTGGTACGCAGATCTGGGGCCCGGCGACGGGCCCCAACTTCTGGTCGACGCCTACGATCCCAGTGAGTACGGGGGAACGGGAAAGAAGGCCGACTGGAATGCCGCCGCAGAAGTGCGGAAAGCATACCCTCGCCTGATGCTCGCCGGCGGCCTGACCCCGCTGAACGTGGCCGCGGCCGTGGAGGCAGTCCGGCCTTGGGGTGTTGACGTGAGCAGCGGCGTGGAGAATGGACCCGGGCGCAAGGACCCGGAAAAGGTGCGCGCCTTTGTTGCCGCAGCCAAAGGCTGGGGGACGCAGGCCGCGAGTTCGCATTCAGGTTGAGAGCCAGTTTAGACAGGTTCAAGAGATAGAAGCATGGAAATCTTGGGTGGACCACTGTTTGCGGTTGCCGGGGCCGGAGAATCTCACGGGCCAGGCGTTACGACGATTGTCTTCGGATGCCCCGCCGGCCTTCGCATTCGACGAGGAGAGGTTCAGCAGTACCTGGACCGGCGGCGTCCCGGCAGCAACCGCCACGGCACGCCCAGGCAGGAGGCGGACAGGGTGGTCATGCTTTCGGGCCTGTACGCGGAGGGCGAGATTGATCGTTTGCTCTCGGGTCCTGCCGTATCGGTAGGCGGCGAATCCGGTTCTGTAACTGAGAGCTATGAAGAGGGATTCTCGACGGGCGAACCAATCGCGGCCCTGGTTCTCTCCACTTCGCAGCGGTCGCGACACTACGATCAGTTTGCAGGACCCCGCGGCGAGGTTCGGCCCGGGCACACGGACCTGGTCAAGTATCACAAGTCGCAGGGCTTCGTCGATATACGCGGGGGCGGCCGCTCCAGCTACCGTTCGACCATTTCGGATGTCATCGGCGGATCGATCGCACGCATCTTCCTGAAGGAACATTTCGGAACGGTGATCCTGTCTTCGATTTCGCAGGTTGGCCCACTTAGGACTGACCTGAGTCTGGCACAACACTTTGCCAGCGTTGCGCAGCAGCAGGGCGCCCAGACGGTGACTTCGGAGCAGATCGCCGCGGTGGAGACGAGACTGGACAGGGCAGAGATTCGCTCGCTGGACGCAGAGTTTGCGCAGGAGGCCGGCGAGCTGATCAAGCGAACGCGGATAGAGGGTGATTCACTGGGCGCGGCGGTTGAGGTTGTTGCCGTGAACCCGCCTTCGCTGGTGGGCGAACCTCTCTACCAGAGTCTCAAAGTTCGGTTGATGGGCGCGCTGGGGGGATTGAATGCCGTGCAGTCCTGTGAGGTGGGCGACGGGGTGGAGGTCATCTCTCGCAAGGGCAGCGAGAATAATGATCCCATTCGCAGCTCTGGCTATCAGACAAATAGTCACGGCGGGCTGATCGGCGGCGTCACCACCGGTTCGCCGTTGGTCTGCCGGGTGGGCTTCAAGCCGACCTCGACGATTCTCAAGACACAGGAGTCGGTGCGCAAGAATCTGGAGGAGATCGAATTTGCCCTGGGGCGAGGCCGCCACGATCCCTGTGTCGGCGTGCGCGCCGGCGTGACGCTTGAATCTCGCCTGGCGATCGAGTTGATGAATGCTGCGCTGATGCATCAGTCCGGCCGGGTAAGCACGGCCGACTTCAAATTATTCTGACTCGGAGTCGATAGATTGGACTACAAGCAGACATCCGGAGCGGCTCATTCGCTTGAAGAGCTGCTGGCCGACGGCAGAAACCTGACGATAACCGGCTTCATGGGCACGGGCAAGACGACGGTTGGTCAGATCCTGGCAGAGCGCATGGGCCGCAAGCTCGTCGATATGGATGAGCGGATTGAGGCCGAGTTTGGGAAGACGATCGCGGAGGTATTCGCGGACGAAGGCGAGCCATTGTTTCGGCAGGCGGAGGCGCGGCTGTGTCAGACGCTGGCTGGCGAGTCCAACCTGGTCATCGCGACCGGCGGAGGCGCGCTGGTGAACGATGAGAACCTGCAGACGATGGCGGCCGGCGGGCCTGTTGTTTGCCTGACAGCGGGCGTTGACACGATACTGGCCCGCGTCGAAACATTTGAAGACCGTCCCTTGCTGCCTGGGGACAGGGAGGAGAAGAGGCGCAACATCGAAAGATTGTTGCTGAGCCGTCGCGGCGCGTACGGGCGCATTCCATTGCGCGTGCCGACCGACGACGTCGCGCCGGAAACAGTCGCGGAGCGAGTGCTCGACGCCCTGGAAGGGAGCAACGAGGTTGAAGGGATGACCCGCATTACGGTGCCTACGCCGGATGGGCAATATCACATCTGCATTGGTGAAGGCATCCTGTCAAGCGCAGGGCGTCTGCTCGCGAATCGCGGCATGGCAAAGGGTCAGGCGGCCATCGTCAGCAACGAAGAAATCGCAAAACATTTCGCTGAAACAGTGAGCGCGAGCCTGAGGAATGAGGGCTACAAGCCGGTCCTGTGCATTGTTCCGGAAGGGGAAGCGCATAAGACGCTGGAAACCGTGGGCGGCCTGTATGATCAGTTCGTTGCCGCCGAGTTGGACAGGAGAAGCCCCATTATCGGGCTGGGCGGCGGCGTGATCGGGGATATGGCGGGATTCGCGGCGGCCACCTATCTGCGGGGCGCGCCCTTTGTACAGATCCCGACATCTCTGCTTGCCATGGTCGACGCCTCGGTCGGGGGAAAGACGGGGGTGGATTTGCCCCAGGGCAAGAACCTGGTGGGCGCGTTCAAGCAGCCTGAGGTTGTGATCATCGACCCTGAGTCCCTCGCTGAACTCCCGGCGGCCGAGTTTCGATCGGGGCTGGCCGAAATCGTGAAGCACGGAATATTGGGCGCGCCGGATCTCTTCCGACAGATGGAGGAGGAAGGACCGACCGACTTGACCCAGATGATTGCCGACGCCGTCCGGGTGAAGGTCGACGTCGTGATTGAGGATCCGTTTGAGAGAGGGCGGCGGGCGACGCTTAACCTGGGACACACATTCGGCCACGCAATCGAGCAGGTTAGCGGCTACTCCTTACGGCACGGTGAGGCGGTCGCGATCGGCACTGTAGCCGCTGCCCGGATGGCTGTCGCGCTGGAGCGATGCGATTCCGTGACTGCGAGCCGCATCGAGAGATGCCTGGAGAGGCTGGATCTGCCCACGTCGGCCAGCGGCCTTGACCTGGAAGAGGTCTACGCCATGATGTTTCGAGACAAGAAACGGAGTGGACGCATGCTGCGCTTCATCATTCCCCAGGGGATAGGTGACGTGGTCATCATAGACGATCCGGGCCGGGAGATCGTGATCGACGCGCTGGCTTCTGTGCTGGCGTAGCCGTTGGCCACTGAATGAACACGACAACGCAAGCCTGCCATTGACTGAGCGGTAAGGAACTCATGACCAAAATCCTGGTTCTTCATGGACCCAATCTCAATCTGCTGGGCACGCGCGAACGGTCGATTTACGGCCATGTCTCGCTGGAGGCCATCGACCGCGAGCTGGTTGCCGCGGCTGGCGAGGACGTGGAAGTCCGGACCGTTCAAAGCAATCATGAAGGCGCGTTAATCGATGAGATCCACCACGGGCGCACATGGGCAGACGGCCTCTTGATGAACCCCGGAGCATTCACGCACTACTCCTACGCCATTCGCGACGCGGTGGCCGGCGTCGCCATACCCACGGTGGAAGTTCACCTGAGCAACGTCCACAGCCGCGAGGCGTTTCGCCACCGGTCGGTCATTGCGCCCGTCTGTATCGGACAGATTAGCGGTTTTGGCTGGCGCAGCTATCTACTCGGTCTGGAGGGGCTTTTGACGTATATTTCCGAAAATCGGACCGACTGAACTTTTCGGTCTCGCTCCTGGGCGAAAACATGACGCGGCTACGAGAATGCTCAGACCGTTCCTGACACATTGCCTGCGCATCTAACGCAGACAGCCTCTTTCGCAGCAGATGACCCTATTTCGCTGGCGCCTGTTCTGGACGCTCACCATATTATGTGTTCTTATGCTGATGGCTGTCCTGCTCATGGCCACAGAGCAGCCGGCAGCAGGATCGGTCCTGTCTTTGTCGGTGAGTCGCCCGGCGCTTGATCCAGCTGTTGAGAAATTGCCGGCGGCATCGCCGCCCGTTGTGTCCTCCAGTTCAGCCTTGGTCGACCTGCCGAAACCTGCTGAAGCGACTATCGGCGCGGTCGAATTGTGGCATAGCTGGACAGGCAGAGACGGGGACGCGCTGGCGGCGATCCTGGAACGCTTTCACCAGACAAACCCCAATATTCGGGTGGAGGCACAGTTTGTTGAGTACGGTGATCTGGCGCAGGCGTACGTCGCTGCGGTCAAGGCCGGGGAAGGGCCGGACTTGATTTTGGCGCCCAACTGGTGGATTCCGGACCTGGTTGCCGCGGACGTTTTATTGCCGATCGACATTCATATTTCCGGACAGGAAAGGGAGCAGTTTTTCGCCGCAGCCATCGAAAACCTCGTATGGAAAGGCATGCTGTATGGCCTGCCTACCGACTTCGAGCTTGTCGCTTTGTACTACAACCGGAGGCTGCTGGAAGAAGGGAACCTGCCCGGCACGACGGAAGACATGGTCGCTCTGGCTGTGAATTCTCCTAAACAGGGGGCCGGCATTTACACCAACTTTTATCACCTTTTCTGGGGAGTCACTGCCTATGGAGGCAGCCTTTTTGACGAAGATGGACGCGTCATTCTTGAGCAGTCGCCCGGCGCGGCAGGGTTTCTGGCATGGCTGAAACGGGCGGGTGACACCCCTGGGATCCATGCGGCTCTCGACTACGGCATGCTGATGGACCGCTTCAAGAAAGAAGAGTTTGCGCTGTTCGTCGACGGACCGTGGAGCATCGACGAGTTGCGAGAACATTTCGGGGAAGATCTGGGTGTAGCAACGCTGCCGGCAGGACCTCATGGGCCCGCCCGCCCCTGGCTAAGCGCGGATGGCGTGTTTCTGAACCCGGCCGCGACGGCGGACCAGCAGGCGCTTGCGCTGGCGGCCGCCCTGCGCATTACCAACGCGGAAAGCGCCTCGATTCTGGCACGGACTGCCGGACGGCTGCCCGCGCACAAGGGCGCGGACCTGGGAGAGGATTCCCTGCTGGCCGGTTTCGCCATGCAGGCGATCGATGCGGTTCCTCAACCCCATAATGCGGAGCTGGACGAAGTGTGGGTCTACGCAACTCACATGGTCTCGCAGGTTCTTGGCGGCTCTGCGACGCCGGAGGAGGCCATTTTCGAAGCGGCAACGCTCATCAATGAGGCAAACGGCAAGTAGGCTTTGAGCGGGGAATCCTGGGTGGCCCCACACTGGTTGCTGAATCGGTTGGATTGAAGAAACCGGCCCTCGGTGGACTGTGTTCGCGCCCAACAGGGGACAGAGGACAATCGGATCGCAAATGGCAGATGGAGATAAATAGAACGTGACGCCCCGACTTTCTCTGGAGACCCGTCCCCAAGGTATAGTCGCCGGACTCTACGACCGTCTGCCGTTCCCAAACATTGGGCCGACGCAGGAGATTGCCTTTGATCTCGGCATCACCGCTTACGATGGCGACGTTCTGTTGCAGGGAATGGTGATACAGGGCTATAGCGGGCACCAGATGTTGTTTGAGCAACGCTGGTCGGCGCACATCATTCGTCAACGCACCGGTGAAGAAGACCTGACGATTTCAGCCGGAACCGGATTAGCCGTCCGAAGTCTTCAGTTTCTCCTGCACGGGTACGAATGTCTTTCCCATATCGAGATAACTGTTGTGGGCAGAGCAGGGGAGGCTGAGGGGGGGGCCGAAGGCGGGGCAAGGATTCAGGCTCACTGCCAGGCCCCGGTCGCGTACCACGAACAGCAGACCGACTATTACTTTCCGCTGGCTGGGACATGGTGGGCGGCGCAAGCCGGAGACTGGAGCGACTTTCACAAGACGGAGGTTTACAGCCAGCCCTTCGCCTTGGATTTCGTGAAACTGGGACCCGACGGGCGCACATTTTTGGGCAATGGGCGCGCCCTTTCTGACCACCACAGTTGGAATCAACCTGTCTATGCCGCGGCAGGGGGCAAAGTGGCCTATCTCTGTTTCGATATGCCGGACATGGCGCCCGGCGCCATTCCCGACCAGGCCATCATGCGGGGCGATATGCGCCGCCTGCTGGGAAATGCCGTTGCCGTCAGCCACGCCAACGGCGAATTCAGCTACTATGCCCATCTGCAGCAGGCGAGTTTGCAGGTAAACGATGGTGAGGTGGTGCGAAGGGGAGCGCTCCTGGGACGCGTCGGCAACAGCGGCAATTCGCCGGGTCCGCATCTGCACTTCCATGTGATGAATGGACCCAATCTTTTTATCGATCAGGGGCTGCCGGTCCGGTTCAGTCACTTTGAGGCCGGCGGACAGCAGTTTGCTGAACCGATTACAATTCCGACCCGCATGATTGTCGTCGGGCCGGAGCGGACATGACGCGTAGCGCCACCAGGCATAGACTCTTCAACTGTTCATCGTTCACAAACCTTCAGGGCCAAAAAGCAAGATGACCGAAATGCCAGCCAACGGGAACGGCCCAGGCGATGCCGTTCTCCAGTATCATCTGGACGACGAACAGTACGAGATATTGGTCGATACTGTCGTCGGCGAGAGGGCGGTGGGGCTCGCCCTGTGGGAGGAGTCGATCAGTGACGATTTGGGCGAAAGACCGTCGCCGGAAACGAGAGCGCTGTTCGACCTCGACCTCTATCTGGAAAACAGTGTGTTGCTGGCTCTGTACGGAACGTCAATTTATCCTGATCCTGAAAGCGATCCCTTGCGCGGCTGGCAACAGGCTGGTAGAATAGTGCAGGCTCAGATAAGGGAAGGGATCTGGCTAGATGAGATCGCGACGACCGAGGAGGAGGAGCTGGTCCTGATTCTGAGTCGCAATCACCGGCCGCAGTTGTATTTTAACGTGAGTGGCTGGACTGTTGAGGAATGGGAATCTCTGCCCGGCGAGCAGTGACCGCAGTCTGAGGGCAGCCAGTCGTGAACATACGGAGGTCGGCTTCACTTAGAGTGAAGCCAAGGGGGCCGCGGCGACGCGCCGCATCCCGCTCAGAGAAAATACGTTAGAGGGAAACAGCCGTAACGACCCGATTTGGGGAGGTTCAAGATGACAATTCTGACTGCCACGAGCGTCGCTCAGACAAACACGGAACGCTGGAAAGCTTCACTTTACGCGGCGCTGGCAGCGGCAGTCGTGGCGCTGCTGATGGTGTTGCTTAAGGGTGTGCCCGTTATCGGCGCCCTATTGGGAATCGTGATCGGCGCTGCCCCGATTGTGGGTTACGACTACGCGCGGGGGGCCTTTGGCGAGAACTGGAAGCCGGTGATCGGCGGGCTGATCGGGAACGTATTGTTCGTCATTGGGGTTGCTCTGCCTGGCGTCTTTACGACGGATTTCGGGTTCGTTGTCACGGGTCTGGTCATCAGTCTCCTTACCACGATCATCTGGCCGATTGTTGTTGGGGCGATGAGCGCGAATCAGTCGATTGGGCGGCTCTTGCTGGCAAGCATAATCGGACTCATTCTTGGGTATATCGTGGCGTTCATCGCCGCGGGCCAGAATCCAACCAGTTGGCCTGGCATTGCGGCAATCCTCTTTTGGGCTGTATGGGGCGGAACGGTTGGCGCGGCGTTGAGCGCCTGGAGCAAGTAAACAACGAAACAGGGCACGTTCCTGTGCCGCAGGCAATTTGAAATAGCACGGGCTCAGCGGGCGAGTTTAAGCGCCCGCTGATTCAATTCTGGACGGAGAGAGTTGGGCAGCATTCTCCCTCTGCGGCGCTGAGCGCAGCACCGAGGACCGGGACCGGCTTGGCCAATGTATCGGGATGCAACGACGCTTGAAGAGATTTACCGGCTGGCGTTGCCGCCAGGCTCAAGGGTGCTGTTCGGCAAGGAGTTGCTAGGCCGGCCGGTCAGTTGGGCGTGCAGCATGCGTCCTAGTCCACCGGCCTTCCCCAATCTTGAAGGGGAAGAGCTGGCCCTGATCGATATCGAGGACCTGCGCCAGTTTGACCCGCTAATGCGGCTGGACCGTGTTGTCAATAGTTTGCATCAAGCGGGCATTTCTGCGATTGGCGTGATTGGCGAGGCGCCGCAGGCCGCGGTGAAGGCCGCGGAAGAGAATCAAGTCCCAATCATTGCCCTCCCCGCGTCCGAACACCTTCTGACAGTTGAAAGGACTGTAATCCGCCTGATTGTAGACAGGGGGGGATACCTTGCCGCGAAGGCCGCTGATCTGCAACGGGAGTTGACCCAGATCGAATTGGACGGGGGCGGCCTGGGCATGATGGCGGAGCTCCTGGCGCGGTTCTCCGAACAGCCGGTCCTATTCTTGAAGGATGAAGGGAAGCCGATCGCGTTTGCCGGCCTTGAGGAGTTACCGGAGAACCACAAGCGGCGCGTATTGGCGTCACTGCCCAGCCGGACGACGTTGAGAAGCTGGCTGGCCGCCAGGATGGGCCCCGTCCCGACCGAAAACGAGGACCTGACCGGCATCCTTCCATTTGAAGGCAAGCAACGTTTTCGCGAAATGGTGGTGAGCCCCGTCATCGTAGCGGAGCGAGTTGAGGGATACTGTCTTCTGTTGCGGTTGAATTCCGGTATGTCGGATGAGATCTCAACGGTCGAGCGGCTGGCAGCGCTGCAGGGGGCGGGCGCGGCAGCCCTGGCCTGGAGCCGAGAACAGGCGGTCGGGGCGGTCGAGGAAAAGATGCGGGCCGTCTTTTTGGACGAACTGCTGGCAACGGAAATTGCCGACGAGGAGGCATGGATTCAGCGGGGAAATACATTGGGCTTCGATCTGGCCAGGCCCCACACCGCCTGGCTGATCCAGGCAGAGGGCATTCAGGACTGGCCGAATGCGCTCAGGCAGTATTTGGCCACGCGGCAAGAGCCGGTCCTGCTCTCTGTGCGCGTTGAAGTTGCGCTGCTTTTCTGGCCCAGCGACAATCCCAAGAGCGGGCGGGAATTCAAAACAGTGGCGAATGGGATCGTCGATCATTTCACTTCGTCCTATCGCATGGCTAAACTCAACATTGGGATCGGCCGGCCGGCCTCCACGGTCCGGGAATGGCTGCGCAGCTTGGAGCAGGCGCGTGAAAGCTGGCGAATGGGCAGCTCATGGCAGGCCTCGCCGGTGACGTATTTTGGCGATTTGGGGCTCTATCAGCTGCTGACAGGGTTGGGCGGGAGCGGGGAAGCGGGCCGATTCTTCCGCAAAACGGTGGAACCCCTGATCTCGCATGACCTGGAACACAACGCTGAACTGGTCGAGACGCTGGAGGCTTTTTTTGCTTGCCACGGAAATCTCAGTCAGACCGCGGCCGCTCTGCATATCCACCGCAATACGCTTACGTACCGCCTGCAACGTATCTCCGCCATCACGCAAATGGACCTGGACGACGCCGACTCGCGTTTTTCCCTCCAACTTGGCCTCAAACTGCGCCCTGTGTTGAAGAACCGGATGGTATAGGCGAAGGCCGTCACTCCGCCTGTTTTCAGTCGGGCTCGTCCTGTGTTCGGTGGCTGCCGGTTGCAAGCCGCTCGGCCAGGCTGCGCACGGCGTCGAGCCCTTCCTCGGATCCGGCGGCCTTCACCAGGGCGGAACCGACGATTACCCCTTCCGCGATATCGGCCACTCTTGCGGCCTGTTTACCGGTGCTGATCCCGAAGCCGACTGCGAGGGGCAGGTCGGTGTGGCGACGGACCCGTTCGACAAAAGCTGGCAGGCCTGGCGGCAGTTCATCACGCGCCCCGGTGATACCGGTAACGCTGACGAGATAGATGAACCCTGTGGCATGGCGGGCCACAGATTTGATGCGTTCTTCGGTGCTGGTGGGGGCCAGCATATAAACTGTTGCCAGACCGGCCTCGCGGCAGGCAGGCTCCAGCATTTCGGACTCTCCTGGCGGCAGATCGGGGACGATCAGGCCATCGATGCCGGCGTCGGCCGCGGCCTCGACAAACTGTTCTTCGCCGAAGGCCAGAACCGGGTTGTAGTAACTCATTGCGCAGAAGGGGGTTGAAACGCCCCGATCTCGCAGCTCACGCGACATCTGCAGGCAGTCGGCCACGGTCGTGCCGCCAACGAGGGCAGAGTATGTGGCGGTTTGGATCGTCGGGCCGTCGGCAAGCGGATCACTGTGGGGGATGCCGAATTCGATAATGTCCGCGCCGGCTTCCGCCAGGGCGGCGACGACCTCGAGAGATTCCTCGCGGGTCGGGTAGCCCATGGCATGATAGGGCATAAACGCGGCGCCGCCGCTCTTTTTCAGGTCTCGAAAGACCTGATCAATGCGATCTACTCCGTTCATCTCTCACCTCGCGCCCAGAGCTGGCCCATTTAACTGACTCCTCCGATAGTTTGCATTACGGTACCCAAGTCTTTGTCACCTCTTCCGCTGAGATTGATCAGGATCACCTGATCTTTCGCCATCTGCGGGGCCAGTTCAAGCACATAGCCGACTGCGTGGGCGCTCTCCAATGCCGGGATGATACCCTCCAGCTCGCATAGCGCTTTGAACCCCGCCAGGGTCTGGGTATCTGTACAGTAGGTATACTCGGAACGGCCCACATCGCGAAGCCAGGCATGCTCCGGGCCGACGCTGGCGTAGTCCAGCCCCGCGGAGATCGAATGGGTGAGGGCGATCTGGCCGTCGGCGTCCTGAAGGACGTAGCTTTTGGTGCCCTGCAGGACACCCAACCGGCCCCGTTCCGGGTCGGCGAAACGTGCGGCGTGGGCGCCGTCTTCGATCCCGTGGCCGCCTGCTTCGACACCTATCAGGCGCACACTTTCTTCTTCCAGGAAGGGGTGGAAGATGCCGATGGCGTTGCTGCCGCCGCCGACGCAGGCCACGATCGCGTCAGGCAGGCGGCCGGGGCCGCCTTCGGCTGGATCCTGCATCTGGCCGTGGGCCTCACGCCCGATGACCGACTGAAAATCCCTTACCATGGCAGGGTAGGGATGGGGACCCAGCGCGCTGCCGAGGAGGTAGTGTGTCGTTTCTACGTTTGTGACCCAATCGCGGATGGCCTCGTTGATGGCGTCTTTAAGCGTTCGCGACCCGCTGTCGACCGACCTCACTTCGGCGCCGAGCAGCTGCATGCGGAAGACGTTGGGCTTCTGGCGTTCCATATCCACCGTACCCATATAGACGATGCACCCGATGCCCAGGAGCGCGCAAGCAGTGGCTGTTGCGACACCGTGCTGGCCGGCGCCGGTTTCGGCCACAATACGGGACTTGCCCATTTTGCGTTTCATCAGCAGGGCCTGGCCCAGGGCGTTGTTGATTTTGTGTGCGCCGGAGTGGGCAAGGTCCTCCCGTTTCAGATAGATTTGCGCGCCGCCCAGCTCTTCACTAAGGCGGCGGGCGTAGGTAAGCGGTGTCGGCCGGCCGACGTAGGTGTGCTGCAGATGGGCCAGCTCCTGCATGAACGCCTGATCGACGCGGGCATTCAGATAGGCCTCTTCCAGCTCCTCCAGCGCCGGCATGAGCGTTTCAGGCACATATTTGCCGCCGTAAGGACCGAACCGCCCTGTCTCGTCCGGCACGGCGCCATAGTTGACTGGTGAAGATGTGGTGGAGAGAGTCATGAGTTCCTCGCAGTGGGTCTGGCGACGGAGGCGCAACCGTCCGTCATCTACGCTCGAAGATGATATTTGTAGCCTGCTGCATGACAGAGACCGGCGCGGCTTCGCCGGTCCATTTTTCCCAGGCGATGGCGCCCTGGTATACGAGCATTCCGAGGCCCCCGATGGATGTCGCGCCATCGGTGGATGCCAGTTGCAGCAGTCGCGTCATGGCCGGATTGTAGACCAGGTCATAGACGATCTGATCCGCACGAAACTCGACGTTTTCCTCCCAGGGAAGCCCTTCGATGCGGGGCTCCATGCCCAGAGACGTACAGTTTACGATCAGGTCGGCGTCCTGGGCGCTGCGGGTTACATCGTCGGGGAAGGCGGCGCCGCTGATCCTGATTTGCGGGAAGTAGGCCTGCATGGTCGCCGCCAGATCGACAGCCTTCGCGACGGTACGGTTGAGAATGGCGATGCTGTGCACGCCAGCCTCGGCGAGCCCGTAGACGACGGCCCGGGCGGAGCCGCCGGCGCCGATCACGAGCGCGCGTTTCCGGGCTGCGTCGACAGCGTGCGCATTCAGATCGGCGATGAAGCCGGCGCCGTCCGTATTGTCGCCGGTCAGCTGGCCATCCTCTTCGACCACGATCGTATTGACAGCGCCTATCGCTTCGGCCGCGGCGGTCCAGTTTTGCAGATGCGGCATGACAGCCTGCTTATGGGGGACGGTCACGTTTACGCCTCTAAGCCCGAGGGCCGGCAACGAGGCGACCGCTGCCGGCACGCGATCCGGGGGCACCGGGAAGGCCAGGTAGCGCCAGTTCATCTGGCGGGCGACGAAGGCGGCGTTGTGCATTTGCGGGCTGATCGAATGGGTGACCGGCCACCCAAAGAGGCCGACGAGCGTTGTCGCCGCGTTGATGTCGGTGGGGAACAGCTCTGAATCAGCCGCCGGGGTCGGCGGCGCGACTGCTTTGGGCTGCTGGGGATCACGCATTTTCGTCTGCCCAATCGATCTCTTGCACGTCAACGTTGAGCGCGCGCAGCGTCGATTCGAAGCCGGGAAAGCTGTCGGCGGTAACGTGCGCGTTATGAATGGTCGTTTCGCCTTCCGCGATCACCCCGGCCACGGCCAGTGCCATCGCCAACCGATGGTCGCCGTGACTGTCGACGGCCGCGCCGGTGAGCCGGGTGGGCCCGTCCACGATGAACCCGTCGGCGGTTTCCTGAATCTGCGCCCCCATCTTTTTGAGCTCGGAGACGGTGGTGGCGATGCGATCGGTCTCTTTTACGCGTAGCTCCTGGGCATCTCGCACAACGGTGCGGCCCTCGGCCTGGGTGGCCGCCACGGCCAGGACCGGCAGCTCGTCTATCATGGTTACGAGCTGCTCGCCCCCGAAATCGAGGCCTTTCAGACCGCCGCCGCTGACGATCAGATCGGCCACGGGCTCACCGCCCTGCAGGGGCCGCGCTCTGCGCCGAATATTGGCGCCCATCTCTGATAGAGCGTCTACGATGCCGGTGCGGGTTGCGTTGACGCCCACGTCAACAATCGTCAATTTGCTGTCCGGCAAGGCGGAAGCGCCAACCAGGAGAAATGCGGCCGAGGAGATATCGCCGGGGATCAGAATGTTCAGTGGTTCCAGCGGAGATTGAGGTCGCTCGCTATGGGTCGTATTGCCCAGAGCGGAGACCGGCGCGCCCATCGAGTTCAGCATGCGTTCGGTGTGGTCGCGGGCGGGGCCCGGCTGGTGCACGACGGTCAGCCCATGGGCGTACAGGCCTGCCAGGAGGATGCAGCTTTTGACCTGGGCGCTGGCGACCGGCATCTCGTATTCAATGGCGGAGAGGCGTGACGGCACGAGCGTAAGGGGCGCGTAACGGCCGCCCTGGCGTCCGAAGATCTGCGCGCCCATGGTGTGCAGCGGGTCGACGATCCGGGCCATGGGACGGCCGCGGATTTGGGACGTTCCACTGAGAACGCTAACGAACTCCTGACCGGCCAGCAGCCCTGCGAGCAGACGCATGGTCGTGCCGCTGTTATCGCAGTCCAGCACGTCGCCGGGCTCTTGCAGGCCATCGAGGCCGACGCCATGGACCTCCAGGCGGGTTCTGTTGATTTCGTCGATGCGCACACCCATAGCCCGCATGATGTTCATGGTGGCCCGACAGTCATGGCCATCCAGGAAGTTGCGGATGTGAGAGGAGCCCTCGGCGATCGAACCGAAGATCACGGCCCGATGGCTGATGGACTTATCGCCGGGCACGCTGCAACGGCCGATGAGAGGACCATTGCTTCTGATCTTGAGGATGTCTGCCATTTGATTCCCAGATTGTTAATGGTTGGTTGGACGTTCAGAAGTTTCGTTTGGCGCGCCTGCTTGCCTCATGTGACCGCGTTTGCCGTCTGTGAATTCTTGCAGCAGGCCGGCTCAGTTCCTGGCCTGTGAGGCAGTTCCCCGTTTTGAAGGTTTCCAGGCGGCGCGGGCTTCCTGGGAGCAGGAGAGCTTGTTTTGCAGGGCGTCTTCATCGTTCTGCGCCAGAAGCGTTCGCAGCTCCAATAGATGGCCGTTAAGCGTATCCAGCTGCGACAGAACGGCATCGCGGTTGGTCACAAGAATATCCAGGAACATTTGTGTATCGCTTGCGGCCACCCTGCTGGTATCGCGAAAGCCGCCGGCGGCCAGTTCCCAGACGGCGTCATCAGTTTTCCCGCTGTCGTTGACAGTGTGGACAAGGGCGCTCGCCAGTAGAAAGGGCAGGTGGCTGATGGCGGCAACCAGCCGGTCATGGCGGGCGGGCTGCATCGTGATGGGGATGGCGCCGATGGCCAGCGCGAGTTCGGTGGCCAGAGAGACCGTTTCCGCGGTCGTGCGAGGCAGGGGCGTGAGGACCCAGGGCGCGCCCTCGTACAGTCCACTTTCGGCGGCGGCGTAACCTGCCGTTTCTTTGCCGGTCATTGGATGGCCGCCGATGGGCTGCACGGTGGAGGGAAGCTTGTCCATTGCGGCGCAGATTTCGGCTTTCGTGCTGCCCATGTCCATGACGACAGTGCCCGGCCACAGGATTGGACCGAGCGTTTCCAACATCCGTACGACTGCGCGCACGGGGGTGGACAGGATGACGATATCGGCGCCGGCGACACCGGAGCTGAGATCGGTTGTCGCCAGGTCGACAGCGTTTTCGTGGAAGGCGCGCAGGATGGTCGTGAAGTTGCGGGTGACTCCTCGCACTTCACGACAGAGATTGCGCTGTTTCAGGTCGAGGCAGAGGCTCGTCCCCATCAGACCGAGCCCAATGACCGCGACACTGCATTCAGAAAGAGATTTCATTCGTGTTCAGTGGCGCCTGTGTGGGCGTCCTGTTCATGGGCAGGCCCGTCAGATTCGCTGAGGGGCCGCGCCATGAGCGAAAACAGAGACTCAGAGATTCCGTCCGACGGCATTCGCGACGTCCTTCAACTCCTTCATCAGGCTGCCGAAGCGCTCGAAAGTCAGACTTTGGGCGCCATCGCTCCAGGCTTTGGACGGGTTTGGATGCACTTCGATCATGAGAGCATCGGCCCCCGCGGCGACCGCGGCCTTTGCAACCGGCGCCACGTATTCCCACTGGCCTGTGCCGTGCGCCGGGTCAGCCACCACGGGGAGGTGGGTGAGTTGCTTCAAGACCGGGATCGCATTGATGTCGAAAGTGTTGCGGGTGGCGGTTTCGTAGGTTCTGATTCCGCGTTCACAGACCATAACCTGCATGTTCCCATTGCTGAGAATGTACTCGGCGCCCATCAGCAGCTCTTGAATCGTGCCGCTGATGCCGCGTTTCAGGAATACGGGTTTGCTGGTTTTGCCTACGGCCTTCAGGAGCGGGTAATTCTGGTTGTTGCGGGCGCCAATCTGGAAAATATCTGTATAGTCGCCGACCAGCTCGATATCCTCCGAACTCATGACTTCGGTGATAATTGGCAGGCCGGTCTGCTCTCTGGCCTCCGCCAGATATTTGAGGCCCTCTTCGCCCAACCCCTGGAAGCTGTACGGGCTGCTGCGCGGCTTGAAAGCGCCGCCCCGCAGAACGGAACCGCCGGCTTCCTTGACGGCGTGGGCGGTTTCCAGGATTTGCTCCCGGCTTTCCACACTGCAGGGTCCGGCCATGACAACGACTTTTTCACCGCCGACACTGATGCCGTTGACAGGGATGGCCGTCGAAGACTGAACAAAGTCACGGCTGGCGTACTTGTATGGCTGCATGATACGGACCGTCTTTTCCACCCCGTCGAGGACCTCGAAGGTGTCCTGCTGGATTAGATAGTCGTCGGCGCCGATGATGCCCACAATTGTGCGGGCTTCTCCGCGGCTAAGGTGCACTTTGTAGCCGAGCTCTTCCACTCGTTGGACGACGGATTCAACCTGTTCTTGTGAAGCGTGCTGTTTCATTACGACGATCATGGTTCTGTTCCTTCCTGGTTTCGCTGCGCATCTCAATTGTCGACGAAAAATATGATTTCTGTTTCAACATGGTTCTCTTTGGGGCTTATATACCTTAGTGCCACGATATATGTTTCTGGCAGCACGGCTCGGCCTCACTGCGCCCACCGTTACGCTACCGGCGCGAACGCCCCACGCGCCTTGATGTTCAACGCTGCATTCACGTCCCTGTCGGCAACATGACCACATCGTGAACATTCAAACACCCTGTAAATCCGAGATTTAGCGTTCACGTGTCCACACACTGAACAAGTGCGAGACGTGTACGCAGGGTTGACTTCGACAAATAGACGACCGGCCCATTCTGCCTTGTACGCCAATTGCTGCCTGATCACGCCCCACGTCTGCGCCAAAATTTCTCGGTTTAATCCTCGTTTTCGCGCTCCACCCGCAGCCGTAATGCCCTTCACTTTCAAATCCTCCATGACGATTACTCCATAACGACGTACCAATTCAGTGGTGATGCCGTGGCACTCGTTACGGTTATGCACAACATTGCGACGCATTTCTCTCCCTAATGCCGCAACCGCCTTCCTTCTTCCCGCACTACCTTTTTGGCGTCTACTAATGGTGCGATGCAACACGCGTTCTCGATCTCGGTTCTCGATTCGCCTCTCAATAGTGTTGCCATCACTAAGCGTCATGCGCTCATTGACGCCCATGTCGATGCCCACCACCTGATCCGACGGCGGCAGCGGCTCCACGCCAACCTTGTAAACCAAATCCACCCACAACTGACGACCGCGCGCCACGAGGCGCAAGGACTTGAGATCATGGCTGTCAGGCAACTCGCGGGTCGGACGAATCTGTATTCGGGGCAACCCCTTGACACGAATTTCACCTCCTTTGACCATTCCGGGCGTAACCTCCGCAAGTTCTATGCACTGATAACGGCCCGGAACCTGAAACCTAGGATACCCAGGCGCATCGCCTGCTTTGACGCGCCGAAAGAAATCCCGAAACGCCCGATCCATTCTAACCAAGACCCCGCGCGCAACCTGCAAACTCAAGTCTCGCCACCATTGCGACTCTTGTCGCAGACGAGTCAGATGTTTCATCTGTGCAAACTTGGACATGCCCTTCCCGCACGCCCTGTACGTGTTGCGTCTTTCTTCGAGAGACCGGTTGTACAGCCACCGACATCCGCCCAACACCTCGCGAATACGAGCATATCCAGCCCTCGAACAATATGCACGCTCCTGATACGTCTTATGCGCGTTCAACGACTCTCCTCGGTGGCACTAGCGTATATAACCCCCTTCTCTTTCATGCCCGAAGCGGGCAGGAACTCTCAGGCCAATACGACCCCCTTTTCTCTTTCCGCTCCATCCGCTTCTTTCGCGTCGTCGGCGGCGGCAGTTTCATCGGCAGGGGAGGCGATGGAGCGGCCGATGGCCTTGGCAACTTTGCGCAGACCCTTCATCAGGTCCGCAAACCGTTCTGGTTTAAGGCTTTGGTCGCCGTCGCTCAACGCTGACTCGGGATCGGGGTGGACCTCGAGGATGAGCGCATCGGCTCCGGCCGCGACGGCTGCGAGAGACATTGGGGGCACGAGCTCCCAATCACCTGTGCCATGGGCGGGATCGGCCACGACAGGCAGGTGGGATGCCCGTTTCAGAACAGGGATGGCATTGAGATCGAAGGTATTGCGGGTCGCAGTCTCGTAGGTACGGATGCCGCGCTCGCACAGCATCACCTGCATGTTGCCGTTGCTCAAAATGTATTCGGCGCACATTAAGAGCTCCTGGATTTCGCCGCTGATGCCGCGTTTGAGCATTACCGGGCGGTTCGTTTTGCCTACCTCTTTGAGAAGGCCGTAATTCTGCATATTGCGGGCGCCGATTTGCAAAATATCCACGTATTCGGCCACCAGGTCGATGGTCTCGACGGTCATCACTTCGGAGATGACGGGCAGTCCGGTGATTTCACGAGCTTCGGCCAGGTATCTGAGCCCTTCTTCGCCAAGCCCCTGGAAGCTGTAGGGGCTCGTCCGGGGCTTGAAGGCGCCGCCGCGCAGGACTGACGCCCCGGCCTCTTTGACGGCGATGGCCGACTGGATGATCTGTTCCCGGCTCTCCACGCTGCAGGGGCCTGCCATAACGACGACCTGGTCGCCGCCGAAGCGGACGCCTCCCACGTCGATCGTGGTGCCGTCAGGGTTGGTGGTGCGGCTGGCCAGCTTGAAGGGATCCTGAATGCGGACCGTTTTGAGCACACCGGCCATGGCATCAAACGTCTGGCGCCGAACCTGCGTCAGGTCTCCGATGAGGGCGATGACGGTATGGTTTTCGCCATGGATTGGTTGCGTTTGAGCGCCCATGGAGGCTGCGCGGCGGAGTACGTGTTCGATCTCGGCTGCGGTCGCCTGAGGTTTCATTACGATAACCATTCTATACTCCAAGTTGATGTTGGCATTTTCTGCTTAAGAACAGACTTTATTGGTCGAAAATGGCGATAGGGCCAACTATAATGGCGTGAGCTCGAAGGCTGCATGGGCATCAGATCTGCAAAGTGGCTTCCTGGGCGTATTCAGTTGCTGTGGGTTGCACAGCGGCAGGGTAGCTTCCCAGCATCTTGACAAACGCGGCGCGGTTGAGCAGACCCAGTACAGCGGCGCTGCAGTCCGATTCCTTCCAATGCCCTTCGAAATCCAGGTAGAACACATATTGCCAGGGCCGGTTGCGCCGGGGCCGGCTTTCCAGTTTGACGAGATTGATTCTGCGCTCGGCGAACTCCCCAAGGCAGGCGTAAAGGGCGCCTGGGCTGTGGGGGGTTGCAAAAACAAGGGAGGTTTTCGCGCCCTCCGTCTGCGGGGCGTCTTCTTTTCCGATGAGAAAGAAGCGGGTGAAGTTGAAGTGCAGGTCCTCAATGCCCTTTTGGACGATTTCAAGATCATAGATTTCAGCGGCGAGCGCGCTGGCGATCACGCCCACGTTTGGCTCCGGATGTTCGGCCAGTTCCTTGGCGCTGCCTGCGGTGTCATACCAGGGGATGGCCGTAAATCCGTTTCGGTTGAGAAACCCTTCGCACTGCGCCAGGGCCTGTGGATGGCTGCGCACTTGTTCAATTTTGTCACTGTTGCCCGGCAAGGTCAGCAGATTGTGTTGCACGCGTAACAGGATTTCGCCCTGCACGCGAAAGTCATGGTCGAGCAAGAGATCGTAGACTTTGTTGATACTGCCGGCGAGGGAGTTTTCCACCGGGACTACGCCCACGCTTGCGCTTTCGTCATCCAACGAGGAGAAGATATCTTCGAACGTCCTGCATGGCAGTGTATCGACATCGGCGCCAAGCTTTTGGCGGATGGCTTCTTCGGAGTATGCGCCCTGCTCTCCTTGAAAGGCGGCAACTGTCATCAGATTACTCCATAGTAGATTGGCGTCGAAAAAGACCGTTTTGCCTGCTCCAAGTCACGCAACCGGCGCCGTCAAGACCAGTTCTGCAGCTGTTCATCGATCCACTGATTCAGTTCGTCCAGATCGATTTCGGTTGCCAGGCTCTTGTCCGGTCGCAGAACCTGGGCTTCTTTCAGATAGACGTGCTGGATCTCTTTCTGGGGCGTGGCAGTGTTCCAATGGACCAGCACGCGAATACAGTTTGGCACACTGTCGGGCACGCCCATTTCATGTCCGCACAGGAGCGGCACATCCATCCAACCCAACTGGCGAGCGGCGAGCGCGGGATATTGACTGACCACGTCGAATGTTGTGGTAAAGATTGCGCTGGCAACGTCACCCGGATCGATATTGTTGAGACGAATCATAAAGGCCAACAGTTCGCGGGTCGCACGCAGGATTTCTTCAGGCGTATCATCTTCGATTGTTGTTGCGCCACGCACTCCTCGACAGATCACGGGACTCTCCCAGTATGGCCGGCGCGGCTGCTTCGGGGTGTCGGAAGCAGTCCACGGCGTTATCGACGTTTCTCCCAATTAGCACTTTTGCATTGAGCAAATATCGGTTGCACAACTTCCCTTTCTCCAACAAAAAAAGCGTGGAGTTCGTCTCCACGCTTTGAGAGTGCTTACGTCGACTGCCCTTACACAGCCCAACGCTCCTCAACCAGCGGAGACGGTTGGCTCACGCCAAAATAATAGCCAAACCAGAAGTTGCCAAAAGAAAACCCGCGCCACTCGTGGCGCAGGTTGTTGGTCAGCAGCATCTCCGCGGCGGTCGGACCGTCCAACAGGTTGATCGGCAGAAGGGAATCGTCTTCGTTACGAATCAGGTCAGCGATTGTTACCGGCGCTTCGCGTCTTTCAGTTTTCACTCTGTCGAATCTTCCTCGTTGGCGAGCGATTGCGCATCTGTTTCGCACATTGAAGGCAAGGCTATCACATCGAAAACGGGTTGTCAATTTTGCCGAAACCAGAATCACAGTTTGCGGCCGTCGAGAGGCGCGGCGCGTCGTTGGGCTTTGTGGGTGTGTGGGCCAGCGCAGGACTGGCGCGCCAGATCGGCGCTTTTCGGAGGTTTCTTTGAGGGCCAGGAGGGGGGCGGGGAAAGACTTCGCCCAAAGGATGCCTATCTGGAAGCGTCGGGAATGCATGGCGACACGCAGGCAGGCGTTACCAACGACAGTGTGATTGGGGCCTGTGCGCCAACGTAAAGGACGCGGACGGGGTTGAGGGCCAGGGGAGAGCGGGTGGGGGGGCGGGAGTTCGGGGCCCCGCCGGCCGGCAAACAGGCGCCGCCGCGGATAGCCGCAAGGCCACCCGGTCCTGGCACTGCCCCGCCCCGTGGAAGGGAGACCAGGGGGCAGGCGGCGAATGATGGCATTGGCGAGCGGTGGAACGCGAGAAGGGCGGGGCGCGGAGGGGCCGCCGACACATGGCAAGGCGACACATGGCAAGGCGACAAAGTGGCTGGGTGGGGGTTGGGGGAGGCCCGGAACGGCAGGGGGTAGGGGCGAGGGGTAAGGGGTTAGGGATTAGCTGCCGCAATTGGGGGGTCCGGTGAATGGGGAACGGCCCATGCGCCGGTCTTGCGTATCGGAATCTGTTCCCTGACAATGGTTGAGAAGCAAAACCCTTTTTTGCCAGTTGGACAGGGGGCTCTCATTCGGGCCCCTGTGTATGTCTGCGCGGTGCGCGCGCCATGCAGGGGTGCGGACCGCTCACCTTTCCGGGAGGAAATCCATGCAGGGTTCATTTTCATTGCAGGGCAGAGTCGCGCTGGTGACGGGCGCGAACGGCGGGATTGGCCGCTCGATCGCGTTGGGGTACAAGGCGATGGGCGCGACGGTGGTTGCCAGCGGGCGCAATCCGAAGAAAAACGAGGCGATGGCGGCAGAGCTGGGAGAAGGCCACGAGGTAATTTCGCTGGACGTGCGGGACGAAGAGGCGGTCAATCAGGCCGTAGCGTCCGTTGCGGAGAAGCACGGCAGATTCGACATTCTTGTCAACAATGCGGGCATCGCCCGCCGCATCAATACGCTGGACATGGACACCGAGGACTGGCACGCGGTGATCGACACGCATCTGAACGGCGGCTTCTACTGCGCCAAGGCTGCGGCCAAAGCGATGGTTGGCGCCGGGAACGGCGGCAAGATTATCAACATCGGGTCGATGTACTCGCTGCTTGGGCCGCCCAATGTCACAAACTACGCAGCGGCCAAGACCGGAATCCTCGGCCTAACGCGCGGGCTCGCGGTGGAGCTGGCCGTCCACAGGATCCAGGTCAACGCGCTGCTCCCCGGCTGGCACAAAACCGACCTGAACAGGGACCTGCTGGATGGTCCGCTGGGTGAAGAGATCCGGCACAAGACACCGGCGCGGCGTCTGGGAACGGCCGATGACCTGGCTGGCGCGGCGATATTCCTGGCATCGGATGCGGCCGAGTTTGTTACGGGCACCACCCTGGTTGTGGACGGCGGTTATTCGATTATGGACCGGCAGTGGGCGGATTGAATCTGGTCATTTGGATCGGGTATAATGCGGGCAGCCAAAGGCTATGGCGAATCAGAAGGGCGAATTGGAAGGGTGAATCGCAATGGTTGTAACGTCAGCTGAACGCTCAACGACGGCTCCTCCGACAGAGGATGTGACGCCAGTTCCGCCTTTGAACAACGGAGACCGCCTTACGCGCGCCGAGTTCGAACGCATCTACGAGGCCCATCCAGAAATTAAGAAGGCGGAACTCATTGAAGGAGTCGTCTATATGCCATCCCCGGCACGCCATCGCGAACATGGAAAACCGCATTTCCACCTGATCGGGTGGTTAAGCGTCTACAACGCGGCAACGCCCGGCGTTGAAGGCAGTGACAACGCTACGCTGCGACTTGACTTCGAAAACGAACCGCAGCCCGACGCGCTCCTGTTTCTGCCGCGGGAATGGGGCGGAACAGCCTGGGTGGGGGAGGACGGCTATCTGGAAGGCACGCCGGAGCTGATTGTCGAGGTGTCCGCGAGCAGCGCCAGCTATGATTTGAACCAGAAAAAACGGGCCTATGCCCGCAACGGGGCGCCGGAGTACATCGTGTACCTGGCCTATGAGAAACGGGTAATCTGGCACTTTCTGCGCGACGGCGTATATGAGGAGCAGGAGGCCGATGCGGATGGCGTTCTCAAGAGCGAACGCTTTCCGGGACTCTGGCTGCTGCCGGATGCGCTCCTTTCCGGCGATCTGGCCCGCGTGTTGGAAACGCTGCAGAAGGGGCTGGCGACGTCTGAACACAAGGAATTTCAAGCCGCGCTCGCGCGGCGCATTGAGGAGGCCAAATGAATCTCGCAATTCCGGAAAACCTGGAAGTCGTCGACCATTTGCTGACGACCACGCGTTCGGTGCGCAAACGGCTGGACCTGAGTCGTCCTGTAGAGCGTGAAGTCATCGAGGCATGTCTGGAGATTGCAGCCCAGGCCCCCAGCGGCAGCAACCGGCAGGGCTGGCACTTCGTGGTGGTAACCGACGGCGAGAAGAAGCGGTTCATCGCAGATCGGTACCGGAAGGCCTGGTACGGCTATAACGCGACGCGCAGTGCGGGAGAAGGGCCGAACCTGACTGCGGATGAGAAGCAGATGCTGCGCGTGATCAGCTCCGCCCAGTATCTGGCCGACAATTTGCAGGACGTGCCTGTTCTCGTGATTCCGTGCATCGAAGGCCGGCCGGAAGATGCCGCGCCGGCGTCACAAGCGGGCGTGTACGGCTCGATTCTTCCGGCCGCGTGGTCGCTGATGCTGGCATTGCGCGCCAGGGGTCTGGGGTCTGCCTGGACGACGCTTCACCTGCAGTATGAGCAGGAGATTGCCGAGACGCTTGGCATCCCAGACAATGTTTCCCAGGCCGCGCTGCTTCCTGTCGCCTACTTCAAGGGCGACGACTTTCGACCGGCCAGGAGGAAGCCGATGCGGGATCGAACCTATTGGAACGGCTGGCAGACAGAATGAAACTGGTCGCTGACATACATCTCCACTCACACTTCTCGCGCGCAACGAGCAAAAACCTGACCTTTGAGCACCTTTGGAAATGGGCGCAGCTCAAGGGCGTTCAGGTGGTCGCTTCGGGCGACATCGCCCATCCGGGCTGGCTGGAGGAGCTGCAGACGAAATTGGCGCCGGCGGAAGAGGGCCTGTTTCAGCTGAAGCCAGAATACGCCGCCGCGGTCGCGGACGAAGTGCCTCCCTCCTGCAGGGGGCCGGTCCGATTCCTGATTGGGGGTGAGATCAGCAATATCTACAAGCGAGATGAACAGACGCGCAAAGTACACAACATTGTCTTTGCGCCTTCGGTGGAGGCGACGACCGTTCTGCAGGCCGAACTGGAGAAGATCGGAAACATTCGGTCGGACGGCCGGCCGATCCTGGGATTGGACAGCCGCGACCTGCTGGAGATTGTGCTGGAGGTTGATGACCGCTGCCATCTCATCCCCGCGCATATCTGGACTCCGTGGTTCTCCATCCTCGGCTCCAAGTCCGGTTTCGATTCCCTGGAGGCGTGTTTCGCCGATCTGACGCCCCACATCTTCGCGGTTGAGACGGGTCTCTCCTCTGATCCACCGATGAACTGGCGCGTCTCGTGGCTGGACAGCTACACGCTCGTCTCCAATTCAGACGCCCACTCACCACAGAAGCTGGCCCGCGAAGCCACGCTTTTCGACACCGAGTTGAGCTATGACGCAATGTTTGACGCGCTGAAGAGCGGTGATCCGGCGCAGTTCCTGGGGACCGTCGAGTTCTTTCCGGAGGAAGGCAAGTATCACCTGGACGGCCATCGCAAGTGCGGGGTCTGCTGGGAACCGGTGACGACAGTCGCGAATGAAGGGCGGTGCCCGGAGTGCGGCAAGCCCGTGACGGTCGGGGTCTATCACCGGGTTGAGGAGCTGGCCGACCGCGCGCCGGGGGCGCGGCCTCCCTCAGCGGCTCCCTTCACCAGTCTAATCCCGTTGCCGGAAGCGCTGAGCGAGGTCATCGGCGTCGGGCCGAACTCCAAACGGGTACAGACCGAGTATCTGCGTTTGCTGGGGCGGTTGGGGCCAGAGCTGGAGATATTGCGGGCGCTGCCATTGGAGGACATATCGGCCGCGGGGGGTCCTGTGCTTGCGGAGGGCATTCGCCGGATGCGGGAAGGCAATGTCGTTACACAGAGCGGCTACGACGGCGAATACGGTGTCATACGCATGTTCGATGGGGAGGCGGACCAGCTTTCATCATTTCAGCTAGGGATGTTTGCGAGCAAACCGGCCCCGGTGAAGGAGGTCGGAGGCGCGGCAGCAGAGAGTCGGGAAGCTCCTGGGAAAGAGGCGCCGGCCTTGGAGGAAGGGCAGGCAGAGACGGGCGGAGAGAACGGTGTTCGGGAAGGTCGCGGGGTAGACGGCGGGACTGCTGAAGCGCAGTACAGTTTGCCCCTGGATGCCTTGTCTGAAAGGGATAGCCGCGCCAAGAAGCAGGGGGCTGAGGCCGCAGACGGACAAATGCAGGCCGGTTGGTTTGAAGAGCTCAATCCGGCGCAACGGGCCGCGGCCACTCACACCGGGTCCCCACTGGCCATTGTGGCCGGGCCGGGCACGGGCAAGACGCGCACCTTGACCGTCCGGATTGCCCATCTGATCGAGAACCTGTCCGCGGTGCCGTCATCCATTCTTGCGATCACGTTTACGAACAGGGCGGCGGAGGAGATGCGAGAGCGGCTGGCCGCGCTGTTGGGCAGCGAAAGAGTGCAGAAGATCACTGTCGGCACATTTCACCAGTTGGGGGCCCGTCTCCTCAGGGAGTTCGGGGAGGCGGTCGGCGTGCCCCGAAACTTCACGATTCTCGCGGAGGCGGACCGGCAAGCGTTGTTGAAGGGGGCCTGCCCTGAGCTGTCTGCCAGGGAGCTGCGGTTGGCGTTGGCGGGGATTTCGGCGCGCAAGAATGGTCTTGCGGCGCCGGCAGAGGGTCGCGGTCCAGAGGCTGGCGAAGAGATAGGGGACCGCTATCAGGCCGCGCTGACAGAGACCGGCGCGCTGGATTTTGACGATCTGATCCTGCGCGCGGTCCAGCTGCTGCAGTCGGACGCAGCCGTCCTGCGAACGGTCCAGGCCCGCTTTCGCTGGATCTCGGTGGACGAATTCCAGGATGTAAACGCGGCGCAGCACCGGCTGTTGCGCTTGCTTGCGGGGGCAGGCGCCGATCTCTGCGTGATCGGCGACCCGGACCAGGCGATATACGGCTTTCGAGGGGCGGATCACAGATATTTCCTTTCTTTTGAAGACGATTTTCCAGGGGGCAAACGTCTGTACCTGGAGCGCAACTACCGGTCGGCGCAGACGATTCTGGACGCAGCGATGCAGGTGATCTCCCGGAACGCCGATCACCAGGCGACCGAACTGATCGCGGACTTTTCAGAGCGGATCAAGCTGGACGTATACCGTGCCCCCACCGATCGGGCCGAAGCCGAGCACGTGGTACACCAGGTCGAGCAGATGGTGGGCGGAGTCAGCTATTTCTCGCTGGATTCGGGGCGCGTCGGCGAGGACGGTTTGCCGGAGGCGTATTCCTTTGGCGATTTCGCGGTCCTGTACCGCCTCAACGCGCAGGCCAGGCTGCTGGAAGAGGCTTTCGACCGGTCGGGGATCCCGTACGAGACGGTCGGCGGAAAGACGCTGGCGGAACAGAAGCCGGTTCGGGAGATCCTGGCGCTTCTCTGGCTGACCCAGGCGCCGGGGAACGCCGTCCATTGGAGGCGGATTCTGACGGAGGGCCGAGGCGCGTTCGGGGAAGGCGAGCTGGAGGCGCTGCTCAGCCGGATGGACACAGATGCCAGAGAAACGGGGCAAGAGGCAGGCTGGCGCAGGTTCATTGACGGAACAGCCAAGTTGGGCGTACAGAATAAGAGGCAGCGGGCACGGTTGGCAGAGACCGGACAGCTTCTGGACGTTCTGGCTGGGGCCTTCACCGCGCCCGTATCTGAACGGATCCGGGATGCCGCCGCGGGTTGGGAGCGGCTGCGGGGCACAGAATTCAGCGGCTCAGAAAAGGAGCTGGTCGCCCGGTTGGTTCGGAGGGCGGCGCCTTTTCGCGATCGTTTGCATGATTTCCTGACGATGATGGCGCTGCAGAGCGAGGGGGATCAGTACGAACGGCGGGGGGACAGGGTGACGCTCATGAGTCTCCACGCCTCAAAAGGGCTGGAGTTTGCGGTGGTTTTCATAGTCGGATGTGAAGCGGGTCTGCTCCCCTATCTGCCCGGAAACCGCGTGGTCGACATAGAGGAGGAAAGGCGGCTGTTTTACGTGGGCATGACGCGGGCGCGGCGGCGGTTGGTTCTGACACATGCGGGCCGCCGCTTTCTGCACGGGCAGGCGATGGAAAACAGGCTTTCGGACTTTGTCAGCGACATTGAGGCGGCGCTGCAGGAGGTACAGCAGGCCGAGCCGCGCAAGGCGCGCGGGAGAGCCAAAGACCGGCAGCTGCGGTTGATATGAGTCGCGACGGGGCTCGAGTCAACCTCCGCCCACACCGCGTCCCCTTCCTCTGTGGTCCTGCCTTCACCAGTTTTCTTACGGGTGTTCCCAGGCCGACGCCTCGTCGAGTGTCTCCATCTGCTCGTCAGTCAGGACCAGCTCCAAGGCCGCCAGACTTCCCTTCAGCTGTTCAACCGAATTGGCGCCGATGATGGGCGCGGTGATTCCTGGTTTGGCCAGAAGCCAAGCGAGCGAGACGGCCAGCGGCGCGGCGCCCAGTGCTCCGGCTACGGCCCGCACAGCGTCCAGGGCTTTCCAACCGGCGTCGTTGAAGTAGCGACCGCGGACGCTTTCTGCGCGAACGCTGTCCGTATCGCGGGCGCTGCCGTATTTGCCTGTCAGAAAGCCGCCGGCGAGCGGGCTGTACGGTATGATTCCCAGGCCGTGGGCCCGGCTGGCGTCGGCAAGTTCCCGCTCAAACTCGGCCCTGTGGACCAGGTTGTAATGGGGTTGGATCGAGTTGAAGCGCGCCAGACCTGACTTGTCGCTGGTCCAAAGCGCCTCCATCAAGCGCCAGGCCGGATAGTTGCTGCAGCCGATGTACCGCACTTTGCCTTGTTGCACCAGACGATCCAGCGCTTCCAGTGTTTCGTCGATGGGCGTTTCGGCGTCGAAGAAGTGGGTCTGATAGAGGTCGATGGTATCGCTCTGCAGACGGCGGAGCGAGGCCTCGCAGGCTTCGAAAATGTGCTTGCGGCTCAGGCCCTGATCGTTTGGGCCCGGCCCCATGGGGCCGCGTACTTTGGTGGCCACGATCATCTGGCTGCGGTTGGCTCGTGCCTGCATCCAACGGCCGATCAGTTCCTCGCTGACGCCGCCGGCGTTGCCTTCTACCCAGCGGCTGTAGATGTCGGCGGTGTCGATGAAATTGCCGCCTTCCTCAGCAAAGGCATCCATCACCGCGAAACTGGTCTTTTCGTCGGCGGTCCATCCGAACTGCATCGATCCCAGACAGAGCGGCGATACTTTCAGCCCGGTGCGGCCGAGGCGCCGATATTTTCTCAAGCTCATTGGTCAACTCCTGTGAGCATTCTCTCATCCCCGGTGCGGCGGGTCACGCGGCGGGCGTCCAGCTCCTCCAGGAGCGCCTGCGCGTACTTGCGGCTGGTGTCAAGGAGGTCGCGCACGTCGGCAAGGGTAATTGACCCATTTGCCTGGGCAAGAGCGATGATTTTTTGCGTAGCGTCATCGAAATCCTCTTGGCGGAAGAGGACCGACCCGGGTAGGCGCAGGATCGTCTTCCGCTCGACAAGCGACTCCAGCAGGTCGGTATCACCGTCCAGCAACTTCAGTGTTTCGATGGCGTTGGGGGGGCTGAACGGCGCATTGGAGAAGGAACGCAGGACGCGGTCTACCGCCTGCTCCTGGCCGGCCGTATAGCGGACAGTATGGGAAGGCAGGCGGACCATGCCCTGGTCGTTTGCCAACAGGCCATCGGTTTCGGCTTGGGCGGCCAGATCGTTGAAAGCTCGTTGGGGCAGCTCCTTCCTGACGCGGCCAGCTCCGACCACTCTCAGGCGGCTGCGCGCTTCGCTATGGGGCATTCCCTGGCGGAGGGGATAGCGGCGGTGGAAATCGCCTAGGACCTGTTGCATGTCGGCGACGACTTGCTGGTAGGCCGAAGCGCTTATCATGAGCCGGCGGCTGTCCAAACCTTGAATGAGCCCGACGTCGAGGAGTTGGCTGATTGCCTCCCCGGCGATCGCCTGGTCGAGACCGCTGGCGGCGACCAGTTCCTGCTGCGAAAGGAGCGGGTCCCGCTCCAGGCTCTGCAGAATGATCTCATCCGGGCTGCCTTTGGCGAGAGTGTCCAGTTTTTCGATGACCGCGGGATCGAATCTTCGATAGCGGCGGCGGGGGTGCGGGTCGAGGATTTCCCCGCCCCCAAGCGTGACGCTGGGCGAGGGTTGGCGGAGAATGAACCGATCTCCGGCTGCGACGAGGATGGGACGTTCCAGACGCAGCTGCAGCCAACCTTCGTTCCCTGGCAGCAGTTCCTCGGCTGCCAGGAGCCGCACGTTCGCGGGCGTTTCTGAGGCGCCGCTGAACAGATCTACGGCCAAGTTGTGGCGCAGTGGTTTGGGTATGTCTGGCAGCAGCCTGAAGGAGACATCGATCAGCCGCGTCGCCCGCAGGGTTCCCGGAGTCACTGCGACTTGTCCGCGGCGGATCTGGTCGGTGGCGATGCCGCTGAGGTTGGCGGCGACGCGGCTGCCGGGCAGGGCGCGTTCGATGCTTTGATTGTGCGTTTGGAGGGCGCGGACGCGGGCGGAGGGCCCGTCGGGGAGAATCTCAACCGGCTCTCCGACTGAGAGATGGCCATCGCTCAGGGTACCGGTCACGATCGTACCGAAACCGGGCAGGCTGAAGATTCGGTCGATGGGAAGCCGGGGCCGGCCGCGATCGCGGCGGGGGGGCAGCTCCGTAAGCGCGTTTGCCAGCGCGGATCGCAGATTTTGCAGGCCGTCGCCGGTTTCAGCGCTGACGCGGACGATGGGCGCGCCTTCCAGGCTGGTGCCGTCCAGTATTTCCTGGATATCCAACTCGATCAGTTCGAGCCACTCGGGCTCATCGATCAGGTCGGATTTCGTGAGGGCAACAAGGCCGTTGGGAATCGCGAGCAGGTCCAGAATGGCGAGGTGCTCGCGGGTCTGGGGCATGACCCCCTCGTCGGCGGCGATCACGAGAACGGCGGCATCGACGCTGCCGACGCCGGCCAGCATGTTCTTGATGAAGTCAATGTGGCCGGGCACGTCGACGATACTGACGGACTCCTGCGCGCCGTCGGGCAGCGCCAGATCCATCCAGGCGAATCCGAGCACGATGGTGAGGCCGCGCCGCTTTTCTTCTTCCAGGCGGTCGGGGTGGCTTCCTGTCAGAGCCTGGACTAACGTCGACTTGCCGTGGTCGACATGGCCGGCGGTGGCGATGACCCTCATTCGTTGCGGCTATGGGATTGCTCACCAGAGACGATGCCGGCCGTGCGGGGGGCGCTGTTGTTCTGGCGGGCGTACAGCTCGGCGGTGCGTCGCTGCTTTTGCCACTCTTCTTCCAGGTCTTTCATGGTATCGTCTCTCTCTTCGAGAGCAGACTGCAGACCGTCGAGCCAGAGCTGGGCGGCATTGATGTAACGGCCGCCATACTGTTCCTGCAATTTCCACAGGAGGCGCAGCATCTCCTCGTGCACGCGCAGATCGTGCAGGATGGGGGGGACATGTTCGAGGAGCTCCTTATTGCTCTTTTCCTGCTCCCTCCACAAGTGTTCTTGTCGGAGACTGTCGCGGCGGCTCCTCTTTTCGTACTCTTCTTGAAATTCCTCCATCTCGCGGCGCATTCGTTCTTCAGCGAGGCGCTGGAGTTCCTGCACCTGGACCTGATCGCGACGAATGCTCTCCTGGAATTCAGGAATTGTGTTGGCCGTCCTGCGGGCCGTTTCTACAGTCTGGGCGAAGGATTGCAGACGCTCTTCATTCTTGGAGACAAGTGTTTTCTGGTCATCAATCGTCTCCTGCCAGCGGGTGAGAACCTGCAGCCGCTCGACGACCTCGACGCGCAGCCGCTCCATGAAGTGTTGCTGCTCTTCCCGGATTTCGGAAAAGACCGGGCGCCAGCGTTCGATCTCGGCGCTCATACGACGGTCAGCGTCTTCAAGAATGGAGAATCGCCCGCTGAAGGCTTCGGTTCGTTTGAAGAGCTCAACAGTCTCTTGCTGAAGTTGGGTGATGCGTTTGGCGTCGCCGGTGCGCTGGTCGGCCAGGAAGGGAATCTGTCGAGTCCGTTCTTCGAGGTCTTTGACAAGCAGGTTGACCTGGTTCCGGCCCTCCATGATCATATCGACCAGACGTTCTTCTTCGCCTTTGCGGGCTCCAATCGCTTCTTCAATGCGGCCGATGCGGGGTAGTTCGCGGCGGACCTCACTGATCTCGCGGGTAAGCGCCTCCCTGTCGGCGAGCCGTGCGCGTTCGTTTTCGCGCGCGAATTGGGCTTGACCTTCGTCGCTGCGGTCGATCATCAGGCCGAACTCCTGCTTGACGCTTTCGATCTGTTGCTCAAGCTGGGCAAACCGCCCCAATTGCGCGATTGTCGAAGCCAAACGTCCTTCCAGCTCTTGTATACGGCGGGCTTGTTCGACAATGTCACCGGCCTGGCTTTCGAGCTGTTGTTGCAGACGCGAGATTTCAGCCCGGTCGCGCCGGTGCTCCTCGTCGAGCCATGTAACCATCTGGGCTAGTTGGTCATTGTCCATTTTTCTTGCTTTCAGCGCACCCGGCACAGACCGATGCGCTCAGGTAGACAAACGAAACAGGCATACCGGTATTTCTGAACTCTGCAGCCTTTTGACTCCGGCACAAAGTCGGAATGCTTTACCTCTATCTGCCGGCTGCCAGGGCCGCTTCGGGGGCCTCAATTATACCATTTGGAGCAGGGCAGAGAAAACGGGACGGACCAGGTGGGCGCAGTCCAGAATTGGCGACGAGTCTGCAGCTCCCTCTGGCAAGTAGCACTGATTCCTGCAGTTCGCTTCTTGCAATCAACCCCCGTCAGGGCTGCATCGGACACCTTATTTGATCGTCGGAGGGCCGCGGGGGGCACGGAAAAGGGCAGAGGAACTGCGGGGGTAGGGCGCGAGGGCCGTGTTGGCGTCTCAGGTTGGTGGCATGTTTCTGGGCGGAGGGGCTTGGACGCCCACAAGGGGCGCCCAAACAGGGGATAGCAGGACTGGTTGAGTTGTGTGGAGCGTCCCTGTGATGTCCCCCGTTTATTGCGTGTGAATCAAAGCTCAGTCCTCGGCGTAGTGTTTGACCGCGTCCGGGTCAAGCTCCAGGCCGAGGCCATGTTTGTTGGGATCGGGGGACCAGAGGCCGTTCTCTGGTTCGTCGAAGGTCGTGTAATAGATGCGGTCGGCAGCCTCGACTGTGCCGAGGTATTCGACGACTTTCAGATTTGGCGTCGCGCAGGCGAGATGGAGGTGGACCAGCTGATAGGCATGGGGCACGACCGGCAGGTTGAAGGCGTGCGCCAGGTGGGCCACTTTCATCCACTCGCTTATGCCGCCGACACGGCCGACGTCGGGTTGAACAATGTCGGCCCCGCCGCGGGCGATGAGGTCGCGAAAGCCGTACTTGGTGTACTCGTGCTCGCCGGTTGCGACGGGGATGTCGATGGCCCTGGCCACGGCGGCCAACCCTTCTATGTCATCGGCCAGGACAGGCTCCTCAAACCAGCCCACTCGGTATTGCTCAAAGGTACGCGCCATGCGGATGGCTTGTTTGGCATAGTACCCGTTATTGGCGTCAATGTAGATTTCCACATTGGGGCCTACGGCCTCTCGCACTGCGGCAAGCCGAGTCACGTCTTCCCCCTCACTCTGGCCGAAGTTCTTGCCGACCTTCATTTTGACAGCCTTCATCCCGCGATCGACGTAACTGCACTGTTCGGCCACCAGTTCATCCTGAGAAAAGTGGGTCCAGCCGCCGCTGCCATAGACGGGCACGGTTTCTGTGTATGGTCCCAGCAGCCGATAGAGGGGAGTTTCGTAGTATTTGGCTTTCAGATCCCAAAGAGCGATATCCACCGCCGAGAGCGCGCTGAAGGCAAGCCCTTTGCGGCCGACGCCGCGAATCGCCCAGAACATATCGTCCCACAGTTTTTCGATGTGGAGGGCGTTCTGGCCGATCAGAATGGGTTTCAGCGTCCCTTCGATGACCTCGCGCGCGGCGGTTGTTCCGCCGCCCAGACCCAGACCGATCAGGCCCTGATCGGAGCGGACATGGACGAAACACTGGCTGCGCCCTTTGGCTACGTGTCGAATTGTGGCGTCTTGAAATCCGGGCAGATGGGGCAGGGACAAAACAGTTGTCTTGATATCCTGTATTATCATTGGAGCGCTCCTGAATGGTTGTTTGGCATTCGAGCCGGCAGTTGCTATTATCCCACACAATCAGCCAAAAGGGGCTGGGAATCGATTACATTCAGGCAATTCATACCAGAAAGGGGCGCCGGCCCGAACTCCTCATTGACCTGCAAGCCGTGACCTGGCAGCCTGTTTTGGGTTCGCCATGTTTGGAGGCTGTCTTGCTGGAGCAGGCGTTATTCAACGCGACAGGGGATGGGGCCGCCAAGTAAACTGATGAGCAAGATAGAACTGGGATCAGTCGTGCAGGTGGGCATTGTGGTGCGCGATGCACGGGCGGCTGCAAGCGCGTGGACGGAGCGGTTTGCATTGGGGGAGGCGCAGGTGGTGGATTGGCCGCCTGAGGGCAGCGATCTGGATGCACAGTCCACGTACCGCGGCCAGCGGGGGAACTTTCGCATGAGGTTGGCCTTCATTGAGACGGGCGCCGTGCAGATCGAATTCATCGAACCGCTTGAAGGGGACAACATCTACTCGGAATTCCTGGAAGAAAAGGGAGAAGGATTGCACCATCTGCTGTTTCGCGTTCCCGATCCGGAGGGTGTGGCGGAGGAACTGAACGTGGAGATTCTGCAGAGCGGCGGTTCGGCTCTTGACCCGGGCGCCATCTGGGCCTATCTGGATACCGAGGCGATACTGGGTTCGATCATCGAACTCAAAACTGAGCGGTAGGCCGAGTCCTGCGTGTTCGTACCCCGGAATCCGAGTTGCACGCAGTGGTGGGGCGGGGCCTCAGGCGCGGGAGGAGGGAGCCAGGCAAGGGGCATGGGGAGCTGCGGGGGGAAGGGTGGGGAAAAGCAAGAAATCCACTGAATCCCGGGACCCGATTCTCCTGGAAAACCAAGTTTTGGACTGTGCCCAGTTTCGGGGTGCTTTGGCCACATTTCAGACAAATGATACAATGTCAGGCGATCAATTGTCCTTAGCCGGTTCGCCCAGCCAATCCTGCGAAATCAGGGCCAGATGGCGAGTGTGCTGAAGCAAGAATGCAGGGGAGCCCGCCGTCCGGACACTTACGGCGCCATACATGTATAGACCATGCGAGTAGGGATTGACGCGCGGCTGTCTTACCATCAGCAAGCTGGGATAGGCCGCTATACGAAACATTTAATTGAAGAGCTTTCGCAGCTGGATCGGGATACAACGTATACAGTTTTCCAGCACCGTAAACAGCGGGAGCCGTTATCGGACGCGCCGAATTTCAGGCGTCGCACCCTGTTCGCCCCGGTGCACACGCGTGTTGAACAGCCGATGCTGGCGGCAGAGTTATCGCTCCTCTCTCTGGACCTGCTGCACAGCATAGATTTTATCCCTCCGTTCCACAGCAGTATTCCTTCGGTCATCACCATTCACGACCTGGCGTTTCTACAGTGGCCCCATTTTCTGACCGAGTCCCACGCAGCGTACTATAGTCAGATCGACAGGGCGGTTAGCCACGCCCAGCACATAATCGTTCCCAGCGAGAGCACGAAGAACGACGTGGTCGGCCACCTGGGCGCTTCGCCGAAAAAGATCAGCGTAATTTACGAGGCAGCGGCGTCGATGTATTGCCCATTGCCGAAGGAGGTCTGTCGTAAGGCCATGCAGGACAAGTACGGCATTCCTGAGAGCTACATATTTTTCGTCAGCACGATTGAGCCTCGCAAGAATCTCAGCGGGCTTCTGACCGCATTCTATCATCTTCAGAAGTACTACAATGTGGACGACACCGGGCTGGTTCTGGCTGGGAAACCGGGATGGCTGTATGAAGAGGTCCATCGGTCTGTCGAGCAGTTGGGTCTTGGTTCGAGCACATTCTTTATTGGCCGGGTTCCGGATGAAGATCTGCATCAGCTGTTTGTTGGGGCCCGTTGTCATGTACATCCGGCATTTTACGAAGGATTTGGGCTGTCACCGCTGGAGGCAATGGCTTCGGGCACGCCAACAATTGTCAGCAATACGAGCAGCATGCCGGAAGTCGTTGGCGATGCGGGCCTGATCGTCGATCCGGCCAACTGCGAGGAAATTGCGGTTGCCATGCACCGGCTTCTGACTGAGGAGGAGCTGCACCAGGAGCTCAGTCAGAAAGGGTTGCAACGCGCCTCCGTTTTCAGTTGGAACCGGGCCGCTGAAGAAACGCTGGCAGTCTATCGAATGGTTTGCGACCGGACAGAGGTATCGGCTGCGCCTGCCCATCATCGTTCAGCGTGACGGGCGGAGATGAAACTCCTGCTGCTCACCCCTCAATCCCCATATCCTCCCCGCCAGGGCACGACGCTTCGCAACTACTATCTGTTACGCCACCTTGCTTCTCAACACGAAGTGGACCTGTTCACCTGCATTGGTCAAGGGGCGGCGGGCTGGCCCGATCCCATCCTCGAAGAGTTGTGTGGGAAGGTTGCGTGTTTTCGGCAGCCGGAGAGACCGCTGCGCCGGCGTATTCTCGACTCCTTTTTGTCGGGAGAGCCGGATATGGGGCTGCGCATCGCAGAGGATGGCGCCCTGATTCAGCTGCAGCGAATGCTGGCAGAGAAGACGTATGACCTTGTGCAGGTAGAGGGCCTTGAGATGGCCCCATATGGGTATGCCGCGCTGCAAATGTCCCGGCAACGGCCCACGGTTGTCCTCGACAGTCACAATGCTGAATTTCTGCTGCAAAAGCGGGCCGCGTTGATGGACAGCCGTGACCCGGGCCGCTGGCCTGCCGCATTTTACAGCTGGCTGCAGTGGCGGAAGCTGCAGCGCTATGAGCGGGACTTTTGTCGAGCGGTAGATGGGGTCGTTGCTGTCAGCGAACCGGACAGACGGGTTCTTGCTTCGCTTGCGCCGGGGCGCCCGACCGTGAACGTGCCAAACGGCATCGAGATTTCCCGTTATCACCCTGAGCCGCTGCCGGAGAATACGCCGCCGTTGCTGGTCTTCACGGGAAAGATGGACTACCGCCCAAATGTAGATGCCATGCTCTGGTTCGGGTTGAGGGTTCTGCCCCTTATTCGCCGCCAATTTAACGCCAGGTTGCAGATTGTCGGCATGGACCCCCATCCCAGGTTGGACAGGCTGCGGGCGATGCCGGACGTCGAGTTGACCGGCGCGGTTGAGGATGTCGTTCCCTACATTCACGGCGCATCGGTGTACGTAACGCCGATGCGTGTGGGAGGAGGGACGCGCTTCAAGATCCTGGAGGCGCTGGCGTGCGCGCGGCCCGTGGTCGGGACAGAGCTGGCCGTTGAAGGGATCCCGGTCCAGGATGGGGAGCATGTGTTGATGGCAAATAGCGCGCAATCTTTCGCAGACGCCGTCGTTCAGCTTTTGCGCGACCAGGCAGGCGATGGGAAGTTGAGTCGCGCGCTGGGCACAGCGGGCCGCGCCCTGGTCGAAGAACGTTTTACGTGGGCGTCGATACTGCCCCAACTGGACGCGTTTCATTCGCGGCTGGTCTAGGTCGAAATCGAATGCAGGGTCCGCATCGGTTCAATTGAGAAGCAAGCCTGATCGACTAGGAGGTCAGAATCCCCGTTCGTTTCCGCAACTCGTTGGGGGGTTGTTGATTCTCGGTGTCAAGATTGCAAGGACCTTCAGGCAGCAGTACACGAACAGCCTGGGAAGACAATTTGCCGTCCACAAAGAGCAGGAAGTCCGACGACACAGGTCTCCCCGCTCCCCCAACGGGACGTGTCGTTCTGTATGCCTTCATCTTTCAGTAAAGTCAGCCTTAGGCGCCCGCGACATGGCACTTTGCGGCGGGGACAGCCTGCGCTATGACGCCGCGAGGGACACGATGTCGACGTTTACGGATTCCGGGGTGGGCGGTGTCGGCCAGAGTGAATCCGCCGGCGAAGCCTTGCCGCGGACGACGCTCTCGGCAGAAAGGCGCCGCTCGCTGCATACCGCTTGTCAGCCGGGCCTAGGGGAGTGGGATCAAGGGCACGAAGGCTATTTGCCGGGGTCGTTCAGGGTGGCCGATTAGAAGGGTTATGGATCTACTTGAGATGGCCTGGATCCGATAGCACAACGGCCTGCAATGATGTACAATGGCTTCTCAAGCGAGGACGGCGAGTCCGATTCAGAGGCAAGGCGAGGGGCGCTGGCCGTTCCGACTCTTCCTTTGGCCATTCCGCCCTCCTGCGTGAGAGTTTACAAATAGGGCGAAACGAATTTGCCTGGGCGTGATTGAGAGGGCCGCTTACCGAAGGGCACATTGTTCGATTCGCGATACCTTGCAGGCACAGGCCGCGGCCGCTTCACGGAGAAAGCAGATGACAGCAAGCACACTCCCCAAGGCGCAAGTTGGGAATACAAAGTTGCAGGTAACTCGTTTGGGCATGGGCACCGCCCCGATCGGAAACCTGTATAATCCGGTCAGTGATGCGGAGGCTCATGAGACGGTCCGGCGTTCCTACGAGAACGGGGTTCGGTTTTTTGACACTGCCCCCCTCTACGGAGCCGGCGGGTCGGAGAAGCGGCTGGGCGAGGCGTTGCGGGGCACGCCGCGCGACGAGCTTGTCATCCAGACAAAGGTCGGCCGCATTGTACGTCCCGACGGTTCGATCTATTTTGATTACAGCCGGGACGGCGTAATGAAGAGCTTTGAGGACAGTCTTGAGCGATTGGGGATGGATCGTGTTGATATCCTGCTCGTCCATGATCCTGATTTCGAGAATGAGGAGACGCATTACCGCCAGGCGCTGGACGAGGCATTCCCAACGTTGATTGAGCTACGTGAGCAAGGGGTGATCAGCGCGGTGGGGGCGGGCATGAACCAGTGGGAAATGGAGTGGGCGTTTGCCAGGAATATCGACGTAAACTGCTTTTTGTTGGCGGGCCGCTACACTCTGCTGGAACAGACTTCGCTGGCCTTTCTGGACTGGTGTACGGAGAACGACGTAAGTATTTTTTTGGGCGGTGTTTACAACAGCGGCATTTTGGTGACAGGACCCGCTGCGGGCGCCAAGTACAATTACGAAGACGCGCCGGCGGAGATTCTGACCAAGGCGGGGCGTCTTCAGGAAGTGACGGAGAGACACGGTGTGCCTCTGCACGTTGCTGCGCTGCATTTTGCCGGGGCCCATCCCGCGATTGCCTCTTTGGTCATTGGGTCGGTTTCGGCCGGGGAGGCGGATGACAATCGGGCAGTCTGGGACGTGGAAACGCCTGCGGAAATGTGGGAGGAGTTGCGTGAACGCGCTTTGATCGAGGCCGAGGCTCCGTTGCCAGTTTGACTTTAAGGATGGCGCTGCCATGTACGCTGCACTCCAGTCAGTTCTCCAGTCAATTCTTGTATTCATGGGCAGGGCAATAGGCAGTTTGTTTCTGTCCGTATCAGTCAGCGGCCTGGAGCATATTCCACGCAGGGAGGCGCTGATTCTTGTATCCAATCATTTCAGCTGGTTTGACGGCCCGCTGTTGATGATTTTCATGCCGGTGCGAGTTATTTTTTTGCTTGCCATCGAGACGGAGCGGGTCTGCTTTTTCCGCTTCCTCAGCCGAACTTTCAATCTGATACCGATTTGGCGGGGCCAGGTGGACCGCAAGGCGATGCGAGCGGCTCTGGCGGCCCTGAAGGAGGGGAGCACAGTCGGCGTCTTTCCGGAGGGCGGTATCGATCCGGATATGGCGGAAGCGCGGGAGCGGGGTGAGCGGATCGAGCAGATAGCCGGCCATACGGCGCGTCACAGCGCCAAGCTGATCCCCGCGCAGGCAGGGATTGGCTTGCTGGCGTCACAAGCGCAGACTCGGCTGTTGCCGGTGGCGGTGCTTGGGTCGGAGAAGATTCTGGTCAACTTGAGGCGGTTGCGCCGGACGCGGGTGAGAATTCGCGTCGGCCGCCCCTTTGGCCCCCTGACTATCCCTGCGGAGACGCCGCGGCGGCAAAGAAGGCGGTACATTGACGCCCTTACCAACGAGACGATGCAGCAGATTGCTTCGCTGCTGCCGCCGGGGAATCGAGGTCCCTACCAGGACACGCCCTGAAGTGGTGAAGAGGACAATTCAACCAACCGGGTCTTCTTGTTGCGGCCGCGGGGCGCCTAGGCTTCGTCCGGTTCCGTCTTACGAACGAATTCATAGGCAAACGCGCCCAGCGCGGCGCCAACGATTGGACCCACCCAGTAGATCCAGTGAGCTGTCCAGACACCTGAGATGAGCACCGGGCCGAAGGAGCGGGCGGGGTTCATTGACGCGCCGCTGATCGGACCCGCCCAGAGGACATTCAGGGCGACCGCGCCGCCGATAGCGAGTCCTGCCGGCAAGCCCTTTGCCCGTTGATCCGTCGCGACGGCGACGATGACGAACATGAGAATGGCAGTAACCAGGACCTCCATGACCAGCGATTGGAATGCCGGGCCAGCCGGCAGATTTGCGCCCAGGTTGAACACGTTGCCGAAGAGCATTCGCAGCACAGCGGCCCCCAAGGCGGCCGCGATGAGCTGGCCGGCGATGTAGAATGGGACTTCACGCCAGGGGAAATGCCCGGCCATGGCGAAGGCAAGGGTAACGGCCGGGTTCAGATGGGCCATTGACAGGTGGCCGGTCGCGGCCACCATCACCATCACGACAAGCCCTGGGGAAAAAGCCATGCCCATATGGCCATAGGCCCCGGACAGGCCGCCGATCATGACGGAGCCGCAGGCCGCCAATACCAGGAAAAAGACGCCGATAAATTCAGCGCCGGTCCGCCTCATCAGAAACATGTCCATGGGGAGTTCTCTTTGCTGGGAATTTGGTGGACGTTTGCCGGCTCAGAAGGAGACTGTCTCCCGAAGCGAGAAAGACGCTCCCGCTGGGTGGAAGACAGGGGCCCTTGTTCGACGAGGGGGCCTGTCTTCCCGGTGGTCTAGGCAGGAATCTGTATGGGTAACGGGTCGCGCTTACTTTGCCGGTCTGTTTGATAGGCTAGCGTAAAGGGGCAGGAATAGTAGCGGGTTAAGAGCAGGTTAGCAGTTGGTTAATAGTTGCGGCGGCCCACCGTTCCAACACCTGACTGTGCCTGATTGTGCCGAAATAAGAAGGTGATGTATCCTATGCCGAGAGGCCCAAATGGTCCGGCATCGCAGCGCGTGCGGAGATGCCGCCTCCTCGGGCCGTCCATTGATTCGTATCAGACTGCTGGACCCAAACTAAATCACCCAAGGAGGGAACAATGACAGAGGCCCAAAGGAGCAGGGGACGCCAGTTTTCGCGGCGCAATCTTCTGAAAGGAATTGGCATTGGTTCCACTACATTGCTGTTGGCGGCGTGTCCTGCGCCGGCGCCCGCGGATGAAGGCGGCTCGAGTGGCAGCGCGGCCCCGGCCGACGAAAACATCGAACTGGACTTTTTTGCCTGGGGTGACGCGTCCGACATTCCCGCGTGGGAAGCCCTGGGGACTACCTATATGGAACAGCATCCCAACGTCACGATTAAACCGTCGATAAGCGGCACTGGCGTAGACTACTACACCAAGTTGCAGACCACGTTCGCGGGCGGCGTTGTTCCCGAGGTTGCCTCGTTCCAGGGATGGGAGTGGCAGCCATTCAGCGACGCAGGCCTGCTGGCTCCGATTGACGCCTACGTGGAACGGGACAACTTTAACGGCCCCTATCCGGATGGCGTCGACAGCATCGAGTTCAGCACGCGACGGGATGGGAGCCGCTATCTGATTCCGCTGCAGTCCGGCGTGATGGTGATGTTCTATGCCAAGAAGCCGTTCGACGAAGCCGGCGTCGCCTATCCCACGGACGACTGGACTTTTGAGGACTTCGTCAGCATCGCGGAACAGCTGACGAGCACGGACGGCGACTCGAAGCTGTACGGCTATCAGGCCAACGGCAGCTATGCGCGAGACATTCACTGGATTCGGGCCACAGGGGCGCAGGAGTTCGATGCGCTGGTGGATCCGCGCACGGCGATGTACGACCAACCGGAGATAGTCGAGATCCTGCAGCTGGTCGCGCAGGACTTCATGTACAGTTTGGGCATTTCACCGACGCCGGCGGACCTGGAAGGCGGGACGAACACGATCGACACAGGCAACGCGGCGATGAAGTATGAAGGCCCATGGTTCTTCCCGCGGCTCAACAGCCCGGAACTGCGCGAAGAAGGGAAGGAGATCGAGTTTGACGTTGTGCTGATGCCGCAGATGGCGGACGAGAGCCGGCCGCACCGCGGTTGGGCCGAGGGCGTGTGTGTGCCGAAGAGCGACCTGGTCGATGCCGCGTGGGACTTTGTCCATTTCATGGGCGGCGAAGAGGGCCAGAAGATCTATTCGACAATCACCGGCCGGATTCCCAACACAGCATCGCTTGTGGAGGGGTTCTGGGGCCCGACGATTGAGGAGCGCTTTGGCGTCACGAATGCCGCTGCATTCAGCAACGCATTCCTGCGTTCCGAGGTTGATGTCATTGGCGGCGTCTCGCGCGGTCAGATTTGGAGCGAGGTCGCCAAGCCGGTTGCCTGGGATCCGATGCTGGCCAACAGCGCGACGGCTGCCGAGGTGGTTCCGGCATTGAATGAAGGTGTACAGGGCCTGCTGGACGCCCATTGGGCAAGGCAGGGCTAAGGAAGTTCGTTGAAGATAAAGGGGGTGGCGCCCTGTTTCGCCACCCCCTTGGAGAGCAGCCATGGCCGCTACAACTGCCCCAGGCGGCAAACGACACATTTCCAAACGCCAGCTGCGAGACTGGATCGCAGGTTATGTTTTTGCTTCGCCGTTTATCATCGGGTTTTCGGTCTTCATTGCATTCCCGATGTTTTATTCGGTCTATCTTATTTTTGTGGAATGGGATCTGTTGACGCCGGCCACATTTGTCGGTTTCGACAATCTGGCGAAGATGTTCAGAGATCCGAAGGTAAATCTCAGCCTCTATAACAGCGCGTTCTACACGATCTTCGCGGTGCCGATCCAGCTAACGATTTCATTCTCTCTGGCGTTGGCGTTGACGCAACGGATCCGATTTCGAGACTTCTACCGGGCGGGATTCTACATGCCGATCATCGTGCCGCTGGTCGCCAGCGCAGTGGTCTGGCAGCGGGTGCTGCACCCTGAGTTCGGCATCCTCAACGAGGCCCTGGGCTGGTTCGGGATCGCGCCGCGCATGTGGCTGTTTGAACCCAGCCTGACCAAACCGGCGTTTATTTTCATGTCGTTCTGGATGATTGGCCGGCAGATGGTGATCTTCATCGCGGGGCTGGGAAACATTCCGGACTCGTTGAAAGAGGCCGCCAGCCTCGACGGAGCGGGCGCGTTGGGCCAGCTCCGCTACGTGATACTCCCCCTGATGACACCTTTGATTTTCTACAACATGGTGATTGCCATCATCAACTCTTTCCAGACCTTTGTGCCGGCGATGATCATGACCGAAGGCGGGCCGCAGGATGCCACGCTCTTCGTGGTCCTGAACATATATCGCAACGCATTCCAGTACTTCAATATGGGTTACGCTTCGGCTCTGGCCTGGGAGCTGTTTGTGATTGTAGTTGGATTTACGCTGGTGCAGTTCTACTTGTCTAACCGCTGGGTTTACTACGAGGAGGGGAGTTGACGATGCGGTCGGACAGACAAGCGCAGGGGGCCCTGGCGACCGGGTTACAGGCGCCGGCGGATCTCGAGTCGGGCGGCGCGCTTAGACGCAGACAGAGCGAGACGTCAGGTTCGGTATGGGAGACAGTCCGGCTGGCGGTGCTGCAACTCTTCATGACGGTCCTGGTTATCACTTTTCTGGTGCCCACCTTCTGGATGATCTCCTCGTCGTTGAAAGTCTCGACTGAGGTGTTTGCGCACCCGATTGTGTGGCTGCCCCAGGATCCCCATTGGAACAACTACGTCAAGGCCTTTCAGTTGCTGCCGCTGACGAGATTCATCTACAACACAATGATCATCGTGGTGTTCGCAGTGTTGGGAACGGTCGTCTCGTCGGCGCTGGTGGCCTACTCATTTGCACGAATCAGCTGGCCGGGGCGCAACTTCTGGTTTGGCCTGCTGCTGGCGACGATGATGCTCCCTGACGTGGTCACACTTGTGCCCCGTTTTCTGATCTTCAAGAATCTGAAGTGGATTGACACCTGGCTGCCGCTGATCATTCCCTATTGGGGCGGTATTGGCGCGATCTACGTCTTTCTGATGCGCCAGTTCTTTCGCGGCATTCCGATGGAGCTTGAGGACGCGGCCGAGATTGACGGGGCGAGCCGCATCCGGGTCTTGATCCAGATACTGCTGCCGCTCTCCAAGCCGGTCATCGCGACCGTGGCCGTGTTTGCGCTTCTGCAGCACTACAACGACTTCATGAATCCGCTGATCTACATCAACTCGATGGACAAGTGGCCGCTGGCCCTGGGCATTCGCGCTTACAATGACTCCTACACGCGGAATTGGGAGGTCGTGTTTGCGGCGAGCACGGTGATGCTGACGCCGATGGTGGCGATCTTCATTGTGGCGCAGCGCTACTTTGTACAGGGGATCGCCATGACTGGATTTGGCGGGCGATAGCGGCCGTAAATTTCAGCGAGGCAGACATACAGTATTGTAAACTCCTGTGCCGGGAACGTTAGCCGAACCGGTTGGCAGACCCGGTACGCATCTCCACCCCGTTCGTTATTCCCCTGACAGGCTTCTTCAACTGCAAGACGACCCTTTGCCTGCTTCCACCCAGGCGGCGTAGAACTCTGGAATGGAGGCATAGCGTCGATCGCGCGACAGATGACAGGCTCTGCGGAGGAGGTCGAAGAGCCTGTCGCCGCCGCGGAAGGCTGAGCGCGCCAGCGAGCCGTCAGAGAGCAAGTTGGCCAGGGCGCGTCCCAGCGTAAAGACGGTCGTCCGTTCGTCAATCGTCGCGCCTCGCTCAAATTCCTCGGGGGCCATGTATCGAGACGAGCCGAACATTCGCCCCATCCGGTTTACAAATGGCCCTTCATTGTACGTATCCAGGTCGATGACTCGCATCTCTCGTTTTGAAAAGTCATAGATCAGACATCCGTCGTAGAAGTCGACCGCGATCCATCCTGCTTGGGCCAGCTCGAGATGCAGCGCGAAAACAGTGTCCAACGCGTTCAGGATCTCAGGGACGGGCAGCCTGCGGAAGCGCTGCAGGGCCGACCGGGGTTGCAGGCGCGCGGCGCTGTCCGCATAGAGGAGCTCGCCTTCGAGCCAGTCATAGACGAGCATCGGCCCGTGCGGCGACTCAATCACGTTTTGGAGCTGCGGCAAGGCGGCATGAGCGCAGCTGCCTCGCAGGCGGACCGCGTTGCGGAGGAGGGCGACTCTCTCCTGATGGGGCAGGAATGGACGCGGGTCTGCAGGAACGCCTGCGGTCTTGACGAAGAAGCGCTGCCCGGCGGACTTCACGCCGTACGAGATGTTGCCGGAGTCCTGCGAATGTTCGTCAAAGACAGCGAAGAGATGGCCAATTCCGCTCAGAAAATCTCCCGGCGCCTGATTGGTCGATTCAATCGCCAACAGTGGGTTGTTCAAGTGTGCATACTCCTCAGGTCGCGGGGTTTCGGCGGGCGCGGAACAGAGCGCGCCCGCTCGCTTACAGGCCGACGGCTTGCTTCAGCCCTTGATTCCGGTGAGTGTGATGCCTTCGATGAAGGCCCTTTGGGCGAGTACGAAGACGATGATGACGGGCAGAATCGCCATGGTATTGCCGGCCATGGCAAGATTCCAGAGTGGGCGGTCCCGATCGAGGAAGTAGGTCAGGCCGAGGGCGATGGTGAAGTGTTCCTGGCGGGTGAGGAAGATGAGGGGCGCCAGGTAGTCGCTCCAGACGCGGTTGAATTCAAAGAGCGTTACCGTGGCCAGGACAGGCTTGGAAAGCGGAAGAATGATACGGGCGAAAATGCCTAATTCGGAACAGCCGTCCACTCTGGCGGCATCAGACAGTTCCATCGGGATGGTCAGGAAGAACTGTCTTAGCAGAAAGATATAGAAGGCGCTGCCCAGGAAGTTGGGCACGATGAGGGGCAGGTAGGTGCCGGTCCAGCCCAGGTTCTTGAAGATGACGAAGACAGGGACCATTGTCACCGCCCAGGGAATCATCATCGTGGAGAGACAGATGAAGAAAAGGACATCCCGGCCCCAGGCGCGGATGCGCGCAAAGCCGTAAGCGGTCAGCGTGCAGGAGAACAGGATGCCGATAATGGAGGGAATCGCGATTTGGAGTGTATTGATGGTGTAGCTGAAGAAGGGAATGAAGGTCCACGCCTCGGGATAGGTCTGCCATTGGAGCGGCCAGGGGATCCATGTCGGAGGCGAGATAAACACATCTCCCGGCACCTTGAGCGAGGTGGAGACCATCCAGAAGAAGGGCAGGGCAAACGCGGCCGCCGCGATGAGGCCGGCAAGGTAGGCAAATGCTTTGCCCACAGCGGACCCGCTCATCCGCACTGTTCTGCCTTGGGCAACGGGGCCGGTCGTCAGATTTTCAATATTTGCCACAGTCACTCCAGGCGCGTAGCGCTCAACATCATGCAACTTAACCTTCGCCGCCGTAGTAGACCCAGCGGGCGGAGGTACGGAAGAGAATCACAGTTACGACGACAACGGCGCCGAAAAGAATCCAAGCCATGGAGGAGGCGTACCCCATGCGGAAGAAGCGAAAGCCGTTTTCGTACAGGTAGAGAACGTAAAATTCGGTTGAGCGAATGGGACCGCCGCCGGTCATAATCCAGGCGTTCGCGAAGGTTTGGAAGGCGGCGATCAGGCCGGTGAGCAGGCTGAAGAGGATGGCTGGCGTCACCATGGGGATGGTGACATGCCAGACGCGGCGAACGGCGTTGGCGCCGTCCACCATAGCGGCGTCGTAGAGCGCGCGCGGAACGTCCTGCAGAGCAGCCAGGAAGATGAGCACCGAGCCACCCACGAGCCAGAGTTGCATGATGACAAGAGAAGGTTTCGACCACGTCGGGCTCCCCAGCCAGGAAGGGCCCTGGATCCCTATCAAGGCAAGGAGGTTGTTGAGCAGGCCCCAGTTTGAGTTGAAGATCCACATCCAGAGTATCGCAGTGGCGCTGATGGGTACGACGATGGGAATGTAGAAGATCATCCGCAACAGGACGCGCAGCCGGAGTTGCTGGTTCAACAGGAAGGCGATGATGAATGCGGTCAGCACGCCCAAGGGGACGGAGAAGACGACGAAGTAGAGGGTATTGCCCACAGCGTTCAGGTAGTGGGAATCCTCTGTGAGGTTGACGTAGTTTGTCAGGCCGACGAATTTGGGAGGCTGCAGGAGGTTGTATTCGGTAAAGCTATAGTAGAGCGACAGGAGAAGGGGGTAGACGAAGAAGCCCAGGAATCCCAGGATCCATGGCGAAATGAACGCCAACATTGTCAGGAATCGCTTGGTTCCGGGCGTCAATCGTCATCCCCCATTGAGACTGCAAGGCGCACACGAATCAGGCATCCAGTACTTTTGCGAGCTCGGTCGTGAGCTTTTCCTGAAGGTTCTGGAGGCCTTCGCCGGGGTCGGTTGTGCCGAAGCCGACCTCTTCTTCAAGGGCCAGGAACTCGTCCCAGGCCAGGTACCAGTTTGGATCGGAGGCGATGCCCCAGACGCGGGTGCCCTCTGAGAGGCCGGTGGTGTAGAAGTCGAGCCCTGGGTAGAGGGAGCTCATGTCAAGGGACTCGATGAAGCTCTTCGTGCCCATGATGAACCCGGAGACGTCGTAGACGCGTCTGTTGTATTCGTCGGTGGAGGTGAATTCGAGGAATTGCCAGGCGGCGTCGACGTTTTCTGATCCGTTCAGGATCATGGCTGTGTGCGTGCCGGCGAAGAAGGGGCTTTTGCCCTCTCCGGCGCCGTCGGGAACGAAGGAGAAGCCGAATTCCAGGTCTTCGCGGGCGTTGAGGGCGAGCGAGCCTGGCGTCCAGGAGCCGCCGGTAAAAAGGCCCACCTTGCCGGCTGCAGAGGGGCTTGGAATGGGCTGGCCCTCCTGAGCGGCTTTGAATTCAGCGATTTTTTCGGCGCCGACCCGGTCGTAGAAGGATTTCGAGATTTGCAGTGCCTCGGCGAATTCATCGCTATCGAAATTGTATTCGAAGGTTTCGCCGTCAAAGTATCGTTTGCCCATGACGACGCTCCAGCAATCGGGGTAGGTGAGGATGCCCCGGATATCCATGCCGAGGACCTGGACGTTGCCGTCGTCGTCGATTTCTTCAAGTGCGCCGGCCCAGGCGTGAAGCTCTTCAAAGTCTGTGGGGAGCGCGTCCTCATCGAGGCCGGCCTCCTGCGCCAGGTTGCGGTTGCGGGCCAGGCCGAGCCATCCCAGCCCTTCATTGGCAGGCAGTCCCCAGCGTTCTCCGGCCCAGTTGACGGCCTCGAGGTGGGCGGGCTGGTAGTTTTCAAGGTCGACGACCGAGCTGCTCTCGATGTAGTCGTCCACGGCGATCAGAGCGCCGCGTCCGGCGAGAGGCGCGCACAAGATGAGATCGACGAGGTCCGGCGGGTCCCCTGCGGCGAATGCGGCCAGGGTCTTGTCGAGGATAACGCCGCCTGCAGTCAGGGGATGCATGGTGATATGGGGGTTGTGTTCGGTGAACAGGTCGCAGCCGGCCACCTGTCCTTCGCCGCCCTGGCCGCCCCAGATGTACCAGTAATCGAGGTCGATCTGTTCGGCGGCGGGCTGGCCGGAGGCGGCTTCATCATCGCCGGCCTGGGGCGCGGCAGCGGGGGCACAAGCGGTGGCGGCGGCAATGGTGACGCCCATACCAGTGACTTTGAGGAAGGTTCGTCGAGAAAGGCGTTGGTCTTGCGTTCGCATCTTTGGCTCCTTTCAATGGAAGGACTGGGCGAAACAGGAACTGTGTTGCGCCGGTCAGTCCACGTTTTTTGTCGCGGCCAATGCTCGGTTGCGTGGACGAGGCAGTAATCAGTTGCGGCCGACGCCGCGAACCACAGTATTTGCCACCGCGAACGAATAAGGGGGATCTTCGGCAAGCGCGTCACGATAGGTGGGAATCCAGGTCCAGCGTTCGCGTCGCTCGGAGTTGGGATGGCTGGCGTGCAAGGTGAGGTCATGGAAGAAGACGGCTCCGCCCGCCTCGATTGGCGCGGTGACAGCTGCGTTCTCGTCGATGATCTCGGGCCGGATGCGATGGCCGAAACCGGAGCCGTCGCTTCTGTCACCGTCGTGGATGACGCTGGAGAGGTGCGAGCCGGGCATCAGCTTGAGGCAGCCGTTTTCGGGCGAGGCATCGTCCAGGGCCACCCACACCGAGATCTTGTGCGTCCCTTCCCAGTAGGGCCAGTCCTGGTGCCAGGGACTGGCGACATGTTTGTCGTCGTCTTTGTAGACCACTTTGTCGCTCAGGAATTCGACATTAGGCCCGATAATCGCTTCAATGATGTCGACCAGGCGCTCATCGCGCACGGCTTGCCGAAAGACGCCGCTGCGCGCGGCGAGTCCGACATAGACGCCGGTTTCATCCACGAACTTCCTTGGTCTGTCGTCGCCCTGGGACTCCCGCCTTATCTCATCCAGGATGTTCTTTATCTCGTCTTTGAACTCCTTTGCCTCTTCGCGGCGGAACAGATTGGGAACGATGAGGTAACCGTCGCGCGCGAAGGATTGGGCCAGTTTTTCAACTTCAGTGGTCATCGGTCCAGCCTTTCCGTTTGTCGAGAATACCCTGTTATCGGAACTCCCTTGAATATACAATCGTTACGGCGCCCCTGTCAACAGTGTCAGTCCTGACCTGGGTCGTTTGCCATTGCCGCCTGCTGCGGATTTGGCCTGTCAGCTGAGGTGACGGGCGGCGATGCGGCGGAAGGCTGCGGCGCGTTCTTCGACGACATCGAGGTCATCATTGATGGTGACGCCGAAGGCAGAGCCGAGGCCGGCGTCTGAAACGCCGATGCTGATATTGATGGAACGGGCCAGCAGGTCGTCGGTGCGCGGCAACATTCCTTTTCTGTACAGCGTTGGGCCGCCCTGTTCGGCGTAATGGGGGCAGTTGAAGGAACAGGAGGCTTCTGTAGGCATGCGCTGTTCCAGCAGGTGCTCCATGTTGTTGTAAACATGCCAGCCGGCCTCGGCAACGACTTTGGTATTGAGTTCGGCGGCGATATTGCGGGCAATCTCGGCTGTGGGCAGGATCGCCGTCAGAATCGTGGCGACCTCTTCTTCGGCGTCGAGCACTTCACGAAATTCGAGGCCGGGGAGGTCGGCGAGGGCGGCTTTGAAATGCCGTTTGCGGGATTGCAGGCGATCGACGAGACCCGGCAGCTTGCGGAGTTGGGCCAGAAGGACGGCCGCCTGCAGCTCGGTATAGCGAAAGTCGAGGCCGAGGAAGGGACGTTGGCCGATTTCAACGCCTGTGCGCAAGGGAGAGTGGCCCTGATCGTGGAAGGCGAAGGCCCGCCTGTAGAGCTCTTCGTCATCGGTGATGACCATGCCTCCGTCTCCCGAGGTGATCGTCTTGTAGATGTTGAAACTGAAGGCCCCCACATGGCCGATTGAACCGATGGGGCGGCCCTGGTAGGCGGCGCCGAAGGCCTGGCAGCAGTCCTCAATGAGGTACAGGTTATTGACATCGGCGATATTCTTGAGCTCTTGCAGACGGGCAGGGTTACCCATCATGTGGACGGCCATGATTGCCTTGGTGCGGGGGCTGATCCTGTCTCTGACGTCTGCCGGGTCCAGGTTAAAGGTGCGATCGATTTCGGCGAGGATGGGCACGGCGCCGGTGTAGACGATGGCCGAAATGCTGGCGACAAAGGTGAAGCCGGGGACGATCACCTCATCGCCCGGGCCGATTCCCAGCGCGGCCATGGCTGTCAGAAGGGCGGAGGTGCCGGAGTTGACGGCCACGGCGTAGCGCACCTGCGACATGGCGGCGATCTCCTGTTCCAACTGGTAGACCTTGCCCATGAAGCGGGGATCGTCACCGTCAGGTGTCGTGATTCCATAGCGGTAGAGGTAGCCGGATCGCAGGACTTGCAGAACTTCCTCTATTTCCTCTTCACCAACCAGTTCCATGCCGGGTCCGGCCATGTTTCGTTCTCCTCGCTGCGCTGGAGCCAGGGTCTCGCGTTTGGCTCAGATGAATTTACTCGCTTGCTCTCGCGAGAGCCGGTCTTGCCTTTGCCTATGTCATTCGCCGTAGCCGGCGACGTTGGTGATCACGGGCGACCAGGCGAACTCTTCGTCCAGTGGGAAGATGGGGCGGGTTACGTATTTGTAGGGCAGGCGGGTGAAGTCCATATCGGAGTACCCTGGGGTGAGGGCGAGGATTTCGCGCGGCGCGGCGTCGCGCAGCTCCGGCATCAGGTAGCCGAGTTTGACGACGACGATTTTGTGGTCGAGCGGTTCGACGCCGGCCTTGCGGAAGTCGTTCAACGTTGAGAAAAAGGTGCGGCGGTCGGATACGAGGACAAGGACGCCTCCCACGCGGACGGTGGCGATGGCGGCGTCACTCGAATCCGGTCCTGGCTGGTAGAGGCGCTCGACGACGCCTGTGACCTCTTCGGGCGCGCCGTGCTGTGAGTCCAACTTGCCGCCGAGGCTGAGGGATACGGTTGCGCCGACGCCGGCCTCGAAGCAGATGCGTGCGGCGGCGTTGTCGGGAATGCCGGCAACGACCGCGTCGGGGACGTTTTTGGCCAGCAGGCGCGAGAGGAAGTGGGGCACATCGCCGGGCGTGCCGGCGGTGGGGTTGTCTCCGGAATCGGCAATGAAGACGCAGCTTTCCGCGGCTGCCAGGGCGAGTTCGATGGCTTCATCGGCGGATTGGGCGACCTCCTGGTCGAAGGTGAAGTTATGACGCTGGTCCCACATGGCCTGCGCCAGCCTTTTGGCCTGGCGCCGAGCGTGGGGCAGATGGACTTCGTCTTCGGCGATGACAACGACGCTGCTGGAGGAGTGCGCAGCGTCTGCCCAGCCGAAACCGACCAGGATTTCGGCGGTAAGAATACCGGGTTGCTGGCCGATTTCAACTGCAAGGTCCAGCAGGGATTTCATGGGCTCGACCTCGGTGGTGGCCTTTTCGCCGGGCAGAATCATGGGCACGCGGATAAAGACGGGGCGGGGACGGTGTCCGCCGCGGATGCAGTTGGCGAGCAGGGTCATGGCCCTTTCCAGCGTTTGGGGCGCGTCCCGGTGGGGGGCGGTGCGGTAGACGGTCCAGATGTCGGTCTTGTTGGCGAACTCTTCGGTGAGATTGCCGTGGAGGTCAAACCTGGCGGAAATGAGGATGTCGTTCCCGGCCACAGCCCTGATGGCGCGCACGAGGTCGGTTTCGCCGCTCCAGATGTTTTCGACCAGCAGGGCGCCGTGCAGGATGAGGCAGATGCCATCCAGGGGGCCGGCCTGTTGGATGCCGTCGACGATTTCGTCTCTCAGGTTGAGGTAGACACTCTGTTCGACGGTTCCGGATGGGGCGAGGCCGTTGGCGTGCAGGATTGGCACAGGCTCCGCGCCCAGGTCGTCCATCATTGCGGTGAGTGAGGCGTATTTGGGCGCGACCATGGCCGCGGTGGCCGCGCCGGCCGCGTAAGGAGAGAAACTTGATTCTCCTTGCAGAAGCTCCTGGCCGCGCCAGACTTTGAAATGCTCCAGCGTTGTCGGCAAAGGGGAGGTGTTGAGGGCTTCATGGCTGATTCCGGCGATTGCGATGCGCATTGAAATGATCTCCGGGTGAAGAAGGATGCGGGAGAAATGATCTGAATCCAGTCAGTGGTTCAGGCCTCGGGTTAGCGTTTGCGGCCGCAACGGAGACCTGTTCAGAATGCCCCCGAGGCGCTTTCAGTAAACTGGACACGGGTCGCGAAGGCTCCGCTGACCGCAACGAAGGAATAGGGAACACAGTCCGCTGACCGGTCGCTGCATTTCAGGTTGGGAAGGCTACTTGACGGCGCCGCTGGTCATGCCCTGCACAACCCATCTTTGGAAGAGGACGAATATGATCATGAGAGGGATGCTGGTGATCGTAGACAGAGCCATGATGGAGTTCCAGTCTCTGACGAACTGGCCGAAAAAGGCGGCCAGACCGATGGTGAGCGGCTGCGCATCCGGCGTGTCGGTCAAGGTCACAGCCAGGAGAAACTCGTTCCAGGCAAAGATAAAGGCGAAAGTGCCTGTGCCCACGATTCCAGGGACTGCCAGCGGGACCAGAATCTTCTGCAGGGCTTGCAGGCGGGTACAGCCATCGATCATGGCCGCTTCCTCGAGATCAACGGGGATGGCGTCCATGTACCCTTTCAGGAGCCAGATGCAGATGGGCAGAATGAAGGCGGAGTTAACGATGATCAGACCGAGGCGGGTGTCGTAGAGGCCGGCGAGGTGCGCCAGGCGGAAATAAGGAACGATCAGGGTAACTGTTGGCAGCATGAGCAGCGCCATGATGCCCAGCAACATGATCCTGCCTCCCGCCATCTTGAACCGAGAGAAGCCGTAGGCCGCCAGAAGGCCAAGAACAATGACGATGGCCAGCGTCGACAGGGCAATGATCGAGCTGTTGACGAAGTATCCCCGGTAGAGTTCATTCTCGATAAGGGATGCCATGTACTCGAAGGTAAGCTGACTCGGATCCAGCTGCGGGGGATAGGTCAGCACCTCCTTTATCGGTCGCATGGCGGCATTGATCATCCAGACGACCGGCGTCAGGATGACGATTGCTGACAGGGTTGTGAGCGTAACGACAAAGATCTGGTGAATCAGATAGCCGTGTTTGAATCTGAAATCAGAAGCTCGTTTCACCGGCTTCGTCTCCTTGAGACAAGACCCTCAGATAGAGAATGATGAGGATGGCAAGCATGATCAGCATGAGCGTGCTGACTGCCGCGCCGTAACCAAGATTGCCGTCGAGGAGGGCGGTCTTATAGATGTAATAGGCCACGGTCTCCGTGCTGCGGAGAGGACCGCCCCTTGTCAGCATCCGGATCAGGTCGACGTGGCCGACGGTGGTGATGATGTCGATGGTCGAGATCGCGATCAGGATGGGGCGCAGCTGGGGCAGGGTGACGTGCCAGAACCGTTTCCAGGCGTTTGCGCCGTCAACCTTGGCCGCTTCATAGATTTCGGCGGGGATGGCCTGCAGGCCGCCGAGGATAATGATCATGTAGAAGGGATAGGACTTCCAGGTATTGACCGCGACAACCGAAGCCATGGCCAGGCCCGGTTTGGCCAGAAACTCAATCGGCGCCTCCTGGCCCAGGAGGCCAACCCACATATAGTTGAGGAGACCGAAAGGATGGTAGAGGAGTGTCCACATGAGGCCTGAGGATGCCGTGGAGAAGACCCAGGGGAGGATGAGCAGGCCGCGCATGAAGTTCCTCAGGGTTGTATTGAACCACTCTTCATTCAGGAGCAGAGCCAGCCCCATACCCATTGAAATGTGCAGGATGACGGAGGATACAGTGAAAGTGAGCACATTGCTCAGGCTGTTCCAGAACCACGGGTCCTGCACAAGATTGGCATAGTGTCGAATGCCGACGAAGCTGGGCACGCCTGCTTCAACGTCCACGAGGCTCATCTGAATTGTGCGCAGGAGGGGGAAGATGCTTACGAAGAGGAAGAAGAGAATGGCCGGCCCCACGAAGTAGTAGCCGTTCATCTGGCGCCAAGGCAGCCGGCGCGGGCGGCCGGGCCCGGTTGATGTCCTCTCTCCAACCATGGTCTCTTGCCCCGTTGCGGGGGCGGCAGCAGGGGACGTCCCCTCGTCACGCATTTGGATTCTCACTGATTTTCGATCGAGATTTCGGGAACGGGCCGGGCGCAAGGGCGGGGCCTTGCAGTTCTTGAGTGCCTGCAAGGCCCCGGACCGGTCGGCTGGTTCAGGCGCTGCGCCAGACAGGTCTTGCTCCGTCGACCCTCCGGACGGAGGCCCGTTTGGTTCTCAGTCGTTACTTGGCGGCGTCCAATTCAGCCTGCCAGACTGCAGCAGCCTCATCCAGCGCTGTCTGCGCGTCTTTTTCTCCGGCAAGCACCTGTTGGAAGGCCTGCTGGAAGGCATCGATCAGCTTTGAGGCTTCCGGCAGGGGAGCAAACAGGATATTGTTCTCAGGATCCTGGTTCGCGAAGGCGGGAACCTGGCTCAACATTGGATCGTCGGACTCTGCCAGCGACTCAACGGCGGCGTTGGTGGCCCACAAGAGGCTGACCGTCTCGGTCATCTTAAGAGAAACCTCGTCAGAGTAGATGTACTTGAAGAACTCCCAGGCTTCTTCCTTGTGAGGCGAGTTGGCGGCGATGCCCATGCCGCTGCAGGCCCAGGAGTAGCCGCCGGTGTTGTGCGTCCAGGCGGGAGCGTAGGCCATGCGGATGTCGGGATCGATCTGTTTGGCCTTTGTCCAGATGAAGGGGCCGTCGATGATCGCGGCGGTCTGGCCGCTGGCGACGAATTCGAGCATCAGGGCTTGATCTTCGCCGAAGGAGCCGGGCACGACCAGGTCCATGTCATAGAGATCTTTCCACCAGTTCATTGCGGCGACGCCTTCGGGAGAGTTGAAGGCAACGTTGCCGTCGGCGTCAAGCATCTGGCCGCCCTCCTGGGCGAGGCGGAAGTTGAAGTAGCGCAACAGAAGGAAACCGCCGTCCTGTAGCGGCATACTCATGCCGTAGGCGTTTGAATCTTCGTCGCGCAGGGCTTGCAGGACTGCCACAAACTCATCCCAGTTGGTTGGCGGCTCGAGGCCCTTCTCTTCGAAAACGTCTACGTTGTAGGCGAACTGATAGGGGATGAGATAGAGGCAGAGTCCTCTGGTTTCACCCAGCAGGTTCATGGGCGTTGTCGGAGTCAGTTTGGCGGCGAACTCCGGATCGTTTTCCAGCCACGGGCCAAGGTCTTCGATGAACCCCTGTTTGGTCAGGCCCGCAATCCAGGTCGACTCGGTGCCGAAGAGGTCGTAGGATTCGCTTCCCCCGGCCGCGGCGGCCTGAAGCTTGCCGGCCATTTCAGGCCACGGGACATCGACCACGGTCACTTTAATGTTGGGATTCTGGGCTTCAAAGTCGGCGATCAGCTGCGCGTGGTTGTCGGGCCCCCATTCATTGACCCACCACTGGAGCCAGGTGATTTCGACGACTTCCTCCTCCATCGCGTCTCCATCGGAGGCGGCCCCGGTCGCCGGCGCCGGCTGGGCTGCGCAAGCTGACAACAGGAGGGCAAGTGTCAATAGAGCTGCCAATATTGAGAATCGGATACGCTTTTGCATGGATTTTCTCCTTGGGAATCCAGGAACCGATAGTTGGTGACGATGTGGGCCCCGAAGCCGCGCCCGCATGGCCGGGCTGGCAGGAGGGGGTTCGGGCCCCGCCGTCCCGCTCGTGGAAAATCTCGTCGCGTGGGGCAGGTTAGAGGGACCTCAAGGGCCGAGAGAGGTTCACGTGGAGCGCTTTGTCGGTTTCCGCCAGGGTTGCAGAAACGAGCCCCGACCAGGAAGCCTTTGCGCCCAGATGCCTGACATCCCAGGCCTGGCTAAAGCGTTTAAGCAAAGAACCCCAAGCGCTTGCGACTTTCCCAAAACGGTCGTACCTGCACTTTTATACTATAACTGTGGGAGATGGGTCAAACAGTTTTTTTTGAGGGCCGGTCCTAAACGGGGGGAAGGGCAGGGGAACGGCGGGCATTGTATAGATGGGTGGCGGTTGTGGAGTCAGTTGTCACCGGGATTCGGGGGAAGAAGACCAGGCGGGGTTTGTGTTGTGTTTGTCCGTTCGCCTGGGCGGGATTTGCTGTTTTGGGGCAGGGTCCAATAGAGTGGAACCGGGGGTGGCGCCAGCTTGCTACCTGTTTCCATCGGGATGAACCCCAGCGTGTTTGCTGGCGGCCGATGTCGTTGGATGGCTTAAGACAAGGAGGGTCAATACGTGCCAAGGATCCAGTTCCAACCGGTGACGGAGGCGAGATTGCACGATCTGGCGCGTTTTTCGCAGTGCCATGGCAAGTTTCGGTACTGTTCGTGTATGCGGTGGCGAATGACCAGTTCGGTTTATCGCCGGTCGAGCAAGGCGGAGCGGGTTGAGGCCCTGGCTGCGCTTGTGCGAGCCGGGACGCCGGTCGGCATTCTCGCCTATTGCGAGGGGATGCCGGTCGGGTGGTGTTCGATCGCGCCGCGCGAGAGCTATGCGGCGCTTGAGCGCTACCGGGCGCTGCCGCGGGTTGACGACGCGGCGGTCTGGTCGGTCGTTTGTCTGTTCGTCGACCGCCACTACCGGCGGCAAGGGTTGACGGGCCAACTTCTGCGCGCTGCGGTGGACTATGCGCGTGCGCAGGGCGCGCCTGCCGTGGAAGGGTATCCCGTGGCGCCGGACGCGGCGTCGTACACCTACATGGGCACGCCCGAGACGTACCGGCGCGCTGGCTTTGTGGACGTGACGCCTGCGGGACAGAATAGAATTGTGATGCGCTACACCTTTGAAGCATAGCAACGACCAGTTTGTTGACTCAAAAATGTGCAGGTACAATTCTTTTCCGCGCAGAATCATTGGTCAGATTGGGAGAAGAACTGCGATCACAGGCGGCGACGCACGGCGATGTCCGGTGTGCCTTCAGGATCTGCCCTCGAGGCAGACCGCATACATCGGGCGTCTGCCATACAGCAGCTGCCAACGCGCCGAGCTGCACCTGGATTTTCGCATTCCCGCCCATATGGTTGAATCGAAGAACGGATGCGCAGGCAACCCCTTTGGCATTTCAATCGGTCACCAGTTTACCCCACTATGGAGCAGATTCCGTGAAGCTTTCTGAATTTACCCACATCTGGAGCGAAGCGCCTCAGCTTTCAGACGCTCTTTCCCTGCTGCCCGAATCGGTGACGCGTTTGACAGCGGAGCCGGCCGACCCTGTGGGCAGCGCCAGGCCGGCGCAGGCGATACTGGCGGCGGCAGCGATCGGCTACAATGACGAAGTTTTCGACCGGTTGCCCAATCTGCGGATACTGGTTCGCACGGGTATCGGCATCGACAACGTCGACCTTGCTGCCGCGACCCGGCATCGGGTCGTCTTTTGCAATACGCCGGACGGGCCCACCGAATCGACGGCGGAACACACTGTGGCCCTGATGCTGGCGGTGGCCAAGCAGGTCAAGCCGGGGATGGCGCAGCTGGCGGCGGGCGAATTTGCGCCCAGAGGGCTGCCGATGGGCACGGAGCTGATGGGCAAGACGCTGGGGCTGGTGGGGCTGGGCCGAATCGGCGGGCGGGTGGCCCATATTTGCGGGCTTGGCTTCGGTATGCGGGTGCTGGCATTCGACCCGTATATCCCGGCTGAGCGGGCTGCTGAGGCCGGTGTGGAGCTTGCCGATTTGGACACGGTGATCGGGAGCGCTGATTTTCTGAGCATGCACGCGCCCTCGACGCCGGATACCTACCACCTGATGAACGGCGAGCGCTTTGCGCAGATGAAGCGGGGGGCCGTCCTGCTCAACCTGGCGCGTGGCCCGCTGGTCGACCCGGACGCGCTGCTGGACGCGCTGGATAGCGGCCATCTTCTTGGCGCGGGGTTGGACGTGTTTGACCCGGAGCCGCCGCCGGTTTCTTCACGGCTGCGCACGCACCCGAAGGTGGTGGCGACCCCGCATTCGGCGACGACGACGCTGGAAGGCAGGGGACGCATTGAGCACATGGCGGTGACCGCGGTGCTCGACTTTTTCAACGGCCGGCAGCCAAAGGACATCTGCAACCCGGACGTGCTGGAGCATGTAACGTTCGGCGGCGGTTGAGCGGCTTCAGGCCGCGCCAGGGGGCTCCGGGCGGGCGGTTTTTCGCTTGATCCCGACTATTCGCAGGTGATATCAACGCTTTTCACGCGCGGGGAGCCGCATCCGTTTTTGGCGCCGAGGGCCAACCTGTATTGGACCCAGCAGCCGGTTGCTCCTGTCGCCAAAGACGCCTGCGGCTCTTCAAACCATTCGGGGCCGCCGTTGGGGCCCTGCCACCTTTCCTCTTCCAATTCAGCTTTCGAACTGCCGAAGCGCAGCTGGGCTTTGACCCAGGTGCGGGGCGGCGTTTCGGCCTGCCATGCGATCCCGGTCACACGGGCGCCCGGGGAGAGTTCATGCGGGGCCGACACGTAGAACTCCTCTTCGCCGCGGTCCGCGATGCTGTGCGGGCTGATGGCAGTCATCCCGTGCGGGCCGGAGGTGGGCAGTTGGGTTACGCGCTCGGGGCTGAAGCCTTGGGGGCCGTTCCACCAGACCGTGGAATGGCCGATGTGGTCGCCTTCCACCTTGTGGTTGGCGACGGCCAGGTCGATCCAGCCATTGTCGTTGAAGTCGGCGGCGACGCAACCGGAGGCGGAGTGGGTGAAGAGGCGGATGCGGTCTGCGGCGGCGAAGCCGCGCCCGGCGCGGTTCCAGTAGAGGAAGGAGTCGATGTCCCGTTCGCGGCCGTTGTGGTAGGAGCAGATGAAGAGGTCGAGCATGCCGTCGTTGTTGAAGTCGGCGACGGCCATGGCGTTGACGGCGCTGGCAGGCAGGAGCGTGCGCCGGTCCTCGCGCAGGCCGCTGGGGCCGTTCCAGTAGATGTAGACGAATGAGTCGTGGGGTCCCTCCTGGGAGGTGATGTGGCCGCCGATGATGAGGTCCAGGTAGCCGTTGCCGTTCAGGTCGGCGGCGCGTGCGCAGGCGCCGCGCAGGACGGAGAGGGGCTGGCAGCGGTCCATGCTGAAGCCTTCCGGGCCGCCCCAGAGGATGAAGCTGCGGTCGTAGGCGATCTGAGGCACGACCAGGTCCAGCCAGCCGTTGTTGTTGAGGTCGGCCAGGTAGATCCAGCGGGGTTCGTCGTAGAGCTTGCCATCGTGTTCGAGGCGGATGCGATGGGGGTTGGCGGTGTCGAAGCAGAGACCGGTGTCGGGGTCTGCGGGGACGCCGTGGAAGATGAGGAGCTCGGGGTTGTGGAAGCCGCAGAAGATCAGGTCGAGGTATCCGCTGCGGTTGATGTCGGCGGCGCAGACACCGTGGGCCCTGTTTGTGGGCAAAGTCCAGGTTGGTTGGCTGGCAAAGCCTTGCGGGCCGTTGCGCAGCAGGTAGGAGCCGGGGTCGCGGTCGATTGAGTTTTCCGAGGCGTTGGCGAGGACGATGTCGACGAAGCCGTCGTCGTTGAAGTCGCAGCAGAGGGCTTCGACGGCGCCCCAGCCGGGCAGGTCCTGGCGGCGATGGGGGGAGAAGCCGTCGGGGCCGCCGAAGTAGATTGCGGGACTGATGTTGCCGAGGCGGTTGCGGCCGAAGTGGTTGACGAAGATCACATGGGGGCGGGCATCGTGACGGGGGCGGGCGAGCAGGACGCGGCGGGCATCCTGGCAAGGCAGGCGGGCCGGCCGGGGGTCGATGCCTGCGGACGTGCTGCGGTAGACAAATGAGTCGGCGCTGTAGGAGTCTGCGGTGAAGCTCTGGCAGAGGATGATGTCGGCGAGGCCGTCTCCTGTCAGGTCGGCGACGGCGACATCGCAGGCGCGATGGCTGTCGAGGGGCGCTCGGCGGGTTTCGTCAAACCCTTCTGGGCCGCCCCAGTAGATCCAAGAGCGTTCTTTCCCCTCAAAGGGCTCGCGGCAGGCCAGCGCGAGATCGTCGTAGCCATTGCCGTTTACGTCGCCGACTGCGACCGCCATGGCGTGGAGGCAGTAGAGTTCTTTGGGAGGGCCGAGCCGCCGGTCGGCGCCGACCGGGACGAGCGAGACGCTACGCGTGCGGGGCAGGAACAGGTGGGGCGTGTTGTCCAATCGCACGATGCGGGCCAGCGGGCGGGCTTCCTCCACGTGCTCCGCGTACTGTTGGGCGGGAGCGGGCGAGCCGGACTGTGGTTCGTCCGGCTCGTTACAGTGGGTCACGCGTTCCGCGGTGATGCCGTTTGCCCCTCCCCAGAAGATTGAGAGTTTCCCCTCTTTTGTACGCACGACCAGGTCGGCGAAGCCGTCGCCGTCGAGGTCGGCGGCTGCCAGCTGGTCGGCCAGGATGTCCAGGTCGATGAACCTTTGCGGCTCGAATCCCAGTTCGGTCTGGTAGAAGATTCGCAGCGCGTTTTGGCTGACGAAGGCCAGGTCGGGACGGCCGTCGCCGTCAAAGTCGCCGGCGGCCACTGATTCACATTCGGGGACGGGCAGCTGCTGCTGGCTCCGCTCGCTGAGCCCATCGGGGCCGCCGTAGTAGATGATCGCGTTGAGGTCGGGACGGACGCCGTTGTGCCTCATGCCCAGAATCAGGTCGTCATAGCCGTCGCGGTTAAGATCGGCGATCGTGCCTGTCCACGCGCCTTCAGCGGGGAGCTCTGTGCGGGTGGCTTCGCCCAGCGGGTCTTCGTAGAGGTAGGTTGGCGGACGTTCGTGGTGGTTCTGGCTGTTGCAGAAGAGGAGGTCGAGGTAGCCGTTGCCATTGAGGTCGCGCTGGTGGATACGTTGGAGAGTGCCGGCGCGGGAGACATACAGGTTTTGGCCTGCGTTGCCGAATTGGCCTTGGCGGAAGTCTTCGAAGCCGCGAGTGGACCAAGTGTAGGTCATAGAGTGAGACTGTAAACGGAAAGATGGGCGTTGTCAATGCGACGGACGGGGATTCGTCTGGGCGATGTTGAAGAGGGGCTGCAACGGCGTCTACCTTCACTGGAGCAAGAAGCGCATGCGCCGTTACGTGAACGAATTTGTGTTCAGGCTGAATAAGGGCAATGTCAGGAATTACACAGTGATGCGGCTGGACCACATTATCAGGAACGCGGTGGGTAAGCGGCTGACCTATGAAGAGTTGATTTCCTAAAGAAGAGTTGAGACTTGCTATTGCTTCCAAGATGAAACTTGAACTTCATCCTCAGACACTCGAAAGCCACAGCCACTTTGGCGGTGGCTCTTTAGTTTGCTACTTACTTCAACTTTGGGGGCTTTTTGCCTGCCCTGACAGCATCCCATGCACGGCGAAGAAACTCTTGGTTCTCCCGTGCCCAGGACAACACGATGCGTCTCGCATTAGGGGGAAGATACCCGTCAATCTCCTCCACATCGTCTATGCTTATGGACATCTTCTTCCCCTGAAATTCCACATGGAAATGAGGCTTGTGATGTTTAGGTTCTCGCGGGTAAATCCGTATCACGATCTCCGGCTTCGAGAAACGGTACACTTCAGGCATACACGGGTTCTTCGTCTGCTGGCTCCGTAAGTTCTATGTATAGAGAATCAGGACATAGGCTTGCGTCGGGTGTCCAAAACACTTGACCGTATTCCCCTATCCCAACCTGATCAAATATGCCCGGCTTATGCCAGTCTTCAAACAACTCAGTGTCTGCCAAATCTGACAGATCGACTTCACCTTCGATTCCGTCTGAATACTTGACCCACAAACGGAAGTTGCTCAAAGGTCGCAATTCTATAATCCATGGATACTTAGATCCTTCCTGATAAGACGGCGGGTCTAGGCAACGAATCGATTGTCGGTGTCGTTCATGCATTTCATTTCTCCTTGGTAGTAATTGTCGCTATTGTAGTCGATATATTGAGAATAGCAATATGTGTGGCTCCTTGTCTTATATGATATGCCCAGCACTGTAAGTGACGATGTAGGCACGGTTTCACTCGCTCAGTGACATGAAGGCAAAATTTCATCAGTTGTCTTCGGTCCACTCGGAATGGCCCAACTTGTTACAGTGTGCCCACTCTTCGACAACTTTCTGACCCAAAAGGCTGTACTCAAGGCATATAGTGTTGCTGCCTATCGCCAAGAAATGCTTGCCAAATCGACATCATAAGGGTCTATCGACACGCCATAAGCAGTCCGAAAAGCGTCTGCCGTTTCCTGGTGAACTCGGGGATTGATCTTGCCGGACCAATCACTTGAGGAATGCATAGGACTCTGGCATATCCCGTCTTCGGTGTAAAACACGTCAGGAAACCACGGGTCGGCGAGTAAGGCTTTACTATCAGAAAGACGTACCCCGAATCCAGTAATACTCTCCTCAAGTTCAACAAGACGATCGTGCAGGGACTCCAAATGCAAGGTCGTCTTGTGCGAGGGCGATTCCCCCAAAACTAAGGAGGAGAGCCAATACCAACAGTGTGACTTTTGAGGGTCGTCTCAGATAAATTTTTTCTCCTGTGAGATGAACTGTACAGGATGTTCGAGAAACCCGGAAGGCATCTGTTTGAGGCGCGAGCCATCTCCGGGGAGGCGCATTGGATTGTTCGAGTCACGGTGTTTTGTTGCGACTAACGAACGGTAGGCCGCGGTACGTTCTTCCTTGACCTAGCTGGCGGAAGACGCTTAGCCTTGCGCTGGGAGCGCACTTTATTCGCCAATTCCGCCTGGGTGGTGGCAGGAAGAGCCGAGACTTTATCTATGGCGGCATTCATCTGCGCCATATCGACCTTGTTAGCAGGAGGTGTCATAGGCGCTTCCTCTTGGGCTTACAGATCGCCAACAGTCGTAAATGGTGGTGTACTATTGCCACTTTTGTCTGAAAACCATGAGGAAAGCCACCTTCGGTACATCGTGCCAGAGTAGCGAAGGTCGATTAACGGCAGTCTAACTGATCCAACGCGACATCCAAAATGAAACTCTTGCTGAGTCAAATGTGTAATTCCCTCTTTTGGGGAGGGTGGCTGGAATGGAGTTTGAGGGATGGGTTGTGGTGGGGGAGGGCGCGGGCGGAGAATTAAGTTTTGTTGAGGTTTTGGGTGAGTTATGTTTTAGAAAGAGGTCGGGTTTTGGTTCCGATTGCTATGCGAAAGGGAGGCGTCGCGGGGCGGCCAGACTGGGGAGCGACGGGGGGCTGGACTGGGTCCTGCGGCGGCGGCATTGACGTTGTGACTGTATGCGGGAGATAATGGGTGGACCGAGATAAGGACAGAAGGTAGCTGTGGAGACGGGCCGGGGGGCGCTGGATCCGGGACGGGCACTTGGGGAGGGGAGAGGAATGGCGGTTCGCGAGGTGCTTTTGCTGGGGGATCCGAGGTTGTACGAGGCGTGCGAGCAGGTGCGGCGGGATGAGGTTGCCGGCCTGGATCCGGTGATCCGGGACCTGCATGACACGTTGTTTGATTTTCGCGGCAGGTATGGCGCGGGGCGTGCGATCGCCGCTCCTCAGATTGGCGTGATGAAGCGCATTGTCTACATGCATGTGGGCGAGCCCACGGTCTTCTTCAATCCGGTCATCGATCAGTTGAGCAGGGAAATGATCACGCTGTGGGATGATTGCATGTGTTTTCCTGATCTGTTGGTGCGGGTGAGCAGGCACAGGCGCTGCCGGGTCAGCTATGTGGACAGGGCGTGGCAGGAGCAGACGATGGCTCTCGAAGATGGTCTGTCGGAGCTGCTGCAGCATGAGTGTGATCATCTGGACGGCGTGCTGGCGGTATCAAGGGCGATCGATGGCAGGTCGTTTGCGTTGCGGGAGCAGCGGGCGTTGTTGGGCTGAAGGGCGGGGGGCGCGTTTGGGCGGCGGGGCGTGCGATTGGGTGGAGGCGTTTGGCCGGGGCGCGGGGTTGGTGGCGAGGCTACCCGTTCCCTGCATGCCCCGCCCCGTTGGGTGGGAAACGAGGCGGCGGGCGGCGTGTGGTTGGTGAAGAGGTGAGGCTGAGCGCGAGGAGGGCGGGGCGCGGAGGGGCCGCGAACCCATGGCAATGGCGTAAGTTCCTTAGGGTGGGGGTTGGGGGAGGCCCCGAAGAAATGGAGCGGGGGGAAGAATCGCAGAAAGAGCGAAAGAGGGATTCGCCGCGTGGCTGGCGGCGGATGGAGACAGAGTCGCAGCGGGAAGCGTAGAGTTCTACTGGCAGGCAGATCACAGGTGGAGGAGACGGACATGTCTGAAGGCGCGTCGTTGAAGGAGCGGATTCGCAGGGGGGATATCGTGATTGGGGTGTCTGCCCCGGTGAACGCGAGCAGGGGGCAGTTGGAGGAGATTCTGGGGAAGGACAGCTACGACTTTCTGGCGGTGGACAGCCAGCATTCGCCCTACAATGAGGAGAGGTTGGTCGCGTTTTGCGGGCTGGCGGCGGAGCTGGGCGTGCCGGTCCAGTTTCGGATCAAGCATACGCGGCATGCGTATCTGATCGGCAACATTCTGGATTTGGGGCCGCTGGGCATCGAAGTGCCGATTGTTGAGGATGAGGCCACGGTGGATGAGGCGATCGACGCGTTCTACTATCCGCAGAAGGGCAAGCGGAGCTGGGGCGGGACCGCGCGCTATGGCGTCGAGGGGCGCGAGGAACGCCTGGTGTACGCCGATTGGTGGAACCGGACCGGAGTTCTCTGTATTCAGATGGAGACGGTGCGCGCGGTGACCAATGCGCGGCGGCTGGCCAAGCCGGGCGTTGACTGTTTGACCTGGGGGCCGTCCGACTTGACCTTCGACCTGGAGGCGCACCCGGAGCATCCGTTCAGGAGCGTTGACGACTGTGTGCGGCATGCGCTGCGGCAGCTGGAGGGGATGGAGGCAAAGATCAGCTTCAGAAGTTATTCGCCGGAAAACCGCAGCAAGTACATCGATATGGGCGTCACAGTGTTGATGGAGAGCCCGATCGCGTAGCCAGGCGGTACGGTCGCGCAGGCGGCAGCGAGCTGGGAAACGGGACAGGCCACACATGCGGCAAAGGAGGGGAGATGGCAGCGCAACAGGGTGGATTCAGTTTCAAGGTGGTGGAGGGCTGGGGCGCGGGTCCGGCTGGGCGTGCCTTCGGCGGGGTGACACCGGCGGTGGCGACGGACTCGAGGGACCGCGTTTACATCGCGCGTCGCGAGCCTGCTGCAATTCTCGTTTATGGTCGCGAGGGCGACTTCGTTGCCTCTTGGGGCGAGGATGTGCTCCAGAACCCGCACAGCGTCTGGTTCAACGAGAAGGATGAGCTGTACGTGTGCGACGTGGACGACCACACGGTGCGCAAGTTTGACACGGAGGGGAGGACGCTGCAGACGCTCGGCACGGCGGGGCAGGCGGGCGGACCCGGCGAGCCCTTCAACCAGCCGACGTGGGCGGTGGAGGCGCCGTGGGGCGAGATCTATGTTTCCGACGGATACGGCCAGTTTCGCGTGCATCGTTTCGCGGCAGAAGGATCGCTTCTGCATTCGTGGGGCGAGGAGGGCACGGGGCCGGGCCAGTTTGGGCTGCCGCACTGTCTGCGCGTGGACAGCCGCGGCCGGATCCTGGTGCTGGACCGGTCGAACAGACGCCTGCAGATCTTCGATGCGGACGGCGTGTACATGGGCGAGTGGCCGGACTTGGACGGCCCGAATGACCTGTACATTGACGGGGAGGACAAAGTCTATATTGCGGAGGGCAATTTTCGCATCAGCGTGTTTGACCTGGATGGCAGGCTGCTGGCACGATGGGGGGAGCCCGGCGAAGGCGCGGGCCAGTTTGCCGATCATCCGCATGGGCTGTGGCTGGATTCCAGGGGGGACCTGTACGTTGCGGAGGTGGCGACTCTCCACAACCGGCTGCAGAAGTTCAGGCGCGAATGAGGCAGGGGACAGATCATGCTAAGCGACCAAGAGATCAGGTATTATGAGACGTTTGGATTTATCTGTTTGCGGCGGCTCTTTGCGCCCGAGGAGATAGCCGAGATTCGAGGCGCGGCAGATCGCCTGTGGCGGGCGGCGCGCGGGGGCGGTCCTGACATGGGGGCGTACCAGCATGTTGCGCCATTTATAGAGTCGAGCCGGGAACTTTCGGGGCTGGCGGAAGATGATCGGATCTATGCGCCGGCAGAGCAGTTGTTGGGGGCGGGATTCGTGTGGGCCGGCTCGGAAGGCAACAAGGGCAGCTTCAACGATACGCAGAGCCACGAGTGGCATTGCGACCGGCCGGGTGAGGAGGAGCCGAACTATGCGCGCCTGAAGGTGATGCTGTATTTGACGGCGACGACGAAGGAGACGGGCGCGCTGCGGGTGATGGCCGGTTCGCACCGCGCGCCGATGTATGATCAGCTGGACAGGCTGAACCATATTCAGTCTCGCCCGGATGTGAAGCCGTTCGGCGCGGCCGGGCCTGATTTGCCCGGCTGGGCGGTGGAGGTAGAGCCGGGAGACGGCGTTTTTTTCAACCAGTATTTGTATCATGCCGTATTTGGCAAGCAGGTGGATCGGCGTTACATTGCGCTGAAGTTTGCGGCAAGGCCAACCTCGACAGATCATATGCAGGCGCTCAGGAAGCACGGAGCCTTCTCGTTTCACAGGTCCTTTGTGGAGCGCGAGAGGCCGCGCATCCGGCAGATGACAGCGGAGTTGCCGGCTGAAGAGTGGCCATGAGCGGGAAGGGCAGGGGAGGCGCCGGCGGCACAGGAAACCGGGAAAAAGATGCGCGGCGCCGGCAGCTATCGGTTTTCCGGAGAAGGGAAGAGGCGGCCGGCGTGCGTGCATGCCGCCGAACACGAGGGACATACGTATGAGGATTCTGATTACGGGGGCCGCGGGCGCGGTGGGCAGGGTGCTGGCGGCGGGGTTGAAGGACTGCTACCAGCTGCGCGGATTTGACCGCGAGCCGCAGCCTGAGCTTGAGGACGGCATTGTGGGGGAGTTGACTGACTTTGCGGCCGTTGCCAGAGCGACGGAGGGAATGGAGGCGGTCGTTCACCTGGCTGGGAACCCGCAGGGATCGGCGCCGTGGGAGGAGATTCTGAACAGCAATATCATCGGGACGTACAATCTCTTCGAGGCGGCGCGTCTGAGCGGTGTGCGACGCGTGGTTTTCGCGAGCCGGGCGGGCCTGCTGGCGCCTTATCCCGAATCGGTTACGCGTACGGTCGATATGCTGCCCAGGCCGGAGAGCTACTATTCGATCAGCAAGGTATTCGGCGAGAATCTGGGTTACATGTATGCCAGCAAGTATGGGATGGAGTGCATATCGGTGCGGATTGGCAACGTGCGCGCCGACCGGCCCGAGGCGGAGCATCCGCATCACCTCAGCCACACCGACATCGTGCGAGTTTTTGAACGGGCGGTCGTTCATCCCGGGGTAGGGTATGAGGTGGTGTTCGGCGTATCCGGAGGCGACTGGCCTTTGTATGATCTGGAGCATGGGCGCAGGGCAATTGGATATGAGCCGGAGAAGAAGGCCGGGGCGTGACGCTAAAGCCGTCCACAAGGGACGGAACTGCTGTGGAGAGTGGGTTGTGGATAGTGGACGGCGGGTCCCTGAAATATGCTATAATTGCGATTGGGCAGGCGGGCCGGCCCGCTATGCGGGGTGAGGCCGGCGGAGATGGGCGGAGGCTAACCTGATACGGGGTTGGGAACGGACACTTGGAACTGACATCGGAGTACCTGCAAACGCTTAACCGGATACAGGACAGGGTGCTGTGGCTGTCCCTGCGCATTGTGCATGAGGCGAACAATGTGCGGCCGCAGCGGGACGGCGTCAAAGTTGGCGGGCACCAGGCTTCTTCGGCAAGCATGGTGACGATCATGACGGCGCTCTATTTTCATCTGCTGCGGCATGGGGACAGAGTTTCGGTAAAGCCGCATGCGTCGCCGGTCTTTCACGCCATCCAGTATCTTCTGGGCCAGCTGCCGCGCGAGTATCTGACGACGCTGCGCGCCTATGGCGGTTTGCAGGCGTATCCCAGCCGCACGAAAGATCCCGATCCCGTTGACTTTTCCACCGGCTCTGTGGGGCTGGGGGCGGTGGCGCCGGCCTTTGCGGCGCTGACGCACCACTATGCTCAGAAACACTTCGGCGAAGTAACGTCGAATCGGTTCATTGCGATCATCGGCGATGCGGAGTTGGACGAGGGCAACGTGTGGGAGGCTGTCTTTGATGAATGGATGGCGGAACTGTCCAACACGCTGTGGATCGTGGACCTGAACCGGCAGAGCCTGGACCGGGTGGTTCCGGGCATCCGGGCCGGCACGTTGAAGTCGATGTTTGACAGTTGGGGCTGGCAGGTGCTGGAGGCGAAGTACGGAAGCAAGTTGCAGAATCTTTTTGCGCAGAAGCACGGTGAACAGGTTCGCAAGCGCATTGACGACATGAGCAACGAGGAGTACCAGTTGCTGGTGCGGCTGCCGGGCGACGAGCTGCGGAGGCGGTTTGTAACCGTGGACGGGCGCAGGGATACGCGCCTGGAGGAGCTCTTGGCGCCGATAAGCGATGCGGAGCTGCCGGGCGTGGTGGGCAATCTCGGGGGCCACGACCTTGCGGAGATGATCAGGGCGCTGGAGGAGGCGGACGCCACGGCGGACAGGCCGACGGTGATCTTTGCGTATACGATCAAGGGGTGGCGGTTGCCGATTGCGGGCGATCCCCACAATCATTCGAAATTGCTGAACGGAGATGAGATGTCGGCCCTGGCCGAGGAACTGGCGGTCCCGGTCGAGGATGAATGGGCGGCGTTTGACGGAGAATCGAAGGAGGGTGGGCTGTGCAGGAAGATCGCGGGGCAGCTCTACCCGGTGTCCCAGCTACCGAATGGCTCAGCCCGGCAAGACAAGGATGGCAAGGAGACGCCGCGATCAGTTGGCCTCCTGGCGCGGGAGGTTCCGGAGAGCGTACCGGTTCGAACGCATGGGACCCTGAGCACGCAGCAGTCGTTCGGCCAGATCCTGGTGAGCATGAGCCGCGACCCCAAACTGGCGCCGCGGCTGGTTACGACCTCGCCGGATGTGTCAACGTCGACCAATTTGTCGGGCTGGATCGCGAAGCAGGGAGTTTTTTCCCTGACGGACCGGGAAATTTACGAGCTGGAGGAGAACCGCCGGTTGAGCTGGCGCTACGGGCCGGAGGGCCAACATATTGAGCTGGGCATCTCGGAGATGAATCTCTTCATGATGCTGGGCATGCTTGGTCTTTCGGCAGAGTTAAGCGGTCAGCAGTTGATTCCGATCGGCACGGTCTATGATCCGTTTGTGCTGCGCGGGCTGGACTCCTTCATCTACGGGCTGTACGCCAATTCCCGTTTTATCATCGTGGGAACGCCGTCGGGCGTGAGCCTTGCGCCAGAGGGCGGCGCGCACCAGTCGACGGTGACGCCGTCGTTGGGCGCGGAGCTGCCCAATCTGAACAGCTATGAGCCCTGTTTTGCGCAGGAGTTGGTGTGGATCATGTTGGAGGCGGTGCGCCAGTGTTGCCGGGATGTGGAGGGAAGGGCGACCTATCTTCGCCTTTCGACAAAGCCGACGGACCAGTCGTTGATGGAGCCTGCGCTGGAGAGACTTGGCGAAGTCGAGCTGCGCCGGCAGGCGCTGGAAGGCGGCTACCGGGCGCTGGACTGGCGGACGGCGACGCCGGACGCAGATCCCGGCTCGCTGGTGCATATCGCGTCAACGGGCATCATGCTGGCGGAGGCGATGCAGGCTGCGGCCATGCTGCAGGCGGAGGGCATTGCGGTGAATGTACTCAACCTGACGAGCCCGCGGCGCCTGTTTGAGAACTGGCGTGCGGCCCAATGGGGCCGGAGGCGGGGCCGGGAACCAAGCCGGTTGCTGTCGTGGTTGATTCCCCCGGAGGAGAGGCGGGCTCCGATCGTCACAGTGCAGGACGGCGCGCCGCACAATCTTGCCTGGTTGGGCAGCCTTTTTGGAAGCTACCTGATTCCGCTGGGGGTGGATGATTTCGGACAGTCGGGCACGCCGGCTGATCTGTACCGCCACTTTGGCATTGACAGCCAGGCGATATTTGAGGCGGCGCTGGTGGGGTTGAACCGAACTGAGTTCAGATAGAGCTGGCGTGTTTTACGGCACGAGGCGGCGGAGGAGGGATTTGTGGCCGAGATCATACCCATGCCCGACCTGGGGTTTGAGGCCGGCGAAGGTGAGTTGTCGGTCTGGTTAAAGGGTGTGGGCGACGCGATAGAGGCGGGCGAGGCGATCGCCGAATTCGAGTCGGACAAAGTAATGCTGGAAGTGGAGGCGCCGGTGGCGGGCGTTCTGCTGGAGCAGCTGATTCAGCCTGGCGACAGCGTGGAGGCAGGCGCGCCGATTGCCAAGGTTGGCGGGCCGGATGAACTTGCCGCCGCGCCTGCGCCTGGCCTTGCCCAGGAGCCGACGCCGGTTGCTCCGGTGACGCGGCCGGAAGCGGAGGCGCAGCCGGAACCGGCGCCGATAGACGGCGAGGAGAGTCTGGCCGGCAGCGCGGCCGCGGAGCCGGTAGAGAATGGGGCGCTGGCGACGCCGATCGCGCTGCGGATGGCCCGCGAGCACAGTCTGGACCTGGGCGGCGTGGCGGGCAGCGGTCCGGGGGGCCGCATTCTGCGCGCGGATGTGGAGCGCCTTTTGGCGCGGTCGGGGCCGGTGAAATCTGTGGCTGCGAGCCATCCGGCGCCGGAGGCGGAGGCGCCCCCGAAGGCTGACGGGAGTGCGGCGCGGTTGCGGCGGGCGATTGCCCAGCGGATGAGCAAGAGCAAGCAGACAGTTCCTCACTTTTACATTACCAATTCGGTCATGATGGATGAGGCGTTGGAATTGAGAAGTAAGTTCAACGATGCGTTCAAGTCGGAAGGGCGGGTAACTGTCAACGACATCGTGATGAAGGCGACCGCGCTGGCCCTGCGCAGTTTTCCCAATTTGAACGCGTCGTATGTTGACGGTCGCGTTGAGGTCCACCCGGAGATTCATGTTGGCGCGGCGGTGGCGGTGGATGGGGGCGTGTTGACGGTGGTCAACCGTCAGACCGACCGCAAGTCGGTCCTGGATATCGCACGCGAGAACAGGGCGATGATAGAGCGTGCGCGCGCGGGGAGAGTCAGGCCGGAGGATGTATCGGGCGGCACCTTCACGATCAGCAATCTGGGCGGTTATGACACCGATCACTTTGCCGCGATCATCAACCCGCCGCAGGCGGCGATCCTGGGCGCGGCGACGGCGAAGGAGACGGCGGTGGCGGTGGATGGTCAGTTGGCGGTACGGAGGGTGATGCAGGTGACGATTTCGGCGGACCACCGCGTTACGGACGGGGCGGAGTGCGCGCTGTTTTTGCAGAGGGTGAAGGCGTTGCTGGAGGCGCCGTTCAGGCTGTTTGTGACCTGAAGGGCGGGGGAACGGCGGGGAACATGGATTGGTGCGCTGTTGTTTCGCGGAGGGGCGCGATGGGGGAGGCGGGGCGAGATATATGGTTGGGCCGGCCGCCTGGGCCGGGCGCTATGGTGTGGGGTTGATTCATTTGATTGGGGCGCCGCAGGCATCAGAATAGGGCGCCGTAGGCTTCGAAGTATTCCTCGCTGGTGACGGGACCTCGTCCGGGCATTTCGAACTTCCTCAGTGGAAAGGGCAACGAGAAACAAGAGAAGGAGAACCGTTCGGCTGCGCGATCCGCGCTCAGGCGAACGCGGTGGTTCATTGCTTTGATCTCCCCGCGGGTCCACATCTCCAGCAGATAGCCTGGATAGAGCAGTATTGCGTCGGAGGCATCCACCGATTGCCACGTTGTTCCCCCGTCTTCCCCGGTCAACTGCAACTCCAACTCCTGATCGATACCGAATGGAAAAACCGTGAACAGGGAGGCGTCCGGGTGCGCGGAGAGCCGGGTATTGCCCGCTGCGGTGGTGGTGAATTGCTGCAGAGGGGGGTAGTAGTTGTTGGAAAGCATGTGGCCGACGTTGTGGAGGTAGAAGTCGAGTAGGCCGGGCACGTCCAGCTGGGTCAGCAGCTCGGTTTCGAGGTCGCGGACGACCTGCACGACCTCCTGCCAGCGGCTGTTCAGGAAGCCGTAGAACTCAGGAGGATAGCGTTCCACGGGGTAGAACTCGGAGAGGACGAAGGTGCTGATGAGATCATCATGGGCCTGGTGGTTGCTGTCGGTCTGGCCGTAGTAGGAGAAGCCGTCGTAGGCATAGCCGTACTCTTTCTGGAGGAAGCGGAGCTGGTGCTCGCGTTCTCGCCGGATGAAGGCGCGGAAGGCTTGTTGAATCTCGGACCCATCGAGCGCGGGGCAGGGGGCAACGAGGTAGCCGTCGGAGTTGAGAGCGTTTGCGGACTGTTTGTCGATCACTTTTTTTGTTCCTGTTTCAGAGTTTCAGGTGGGCGAGCGCGTTGCGTTTGAGGGCGAGAAAGTCGGTTTCGAGGACGGTGTCTTCGTTACGCGGGTGGGGCAGGTCGACGGATAGCTGGGCGGCGATGCGTCCGGGCCGGGGGCTGAAGACGAGCACGCGATCGCCGAGCAGGAGGGCTTCATCGACATCGTGGGTGATAAAGAGGATGGTCTTCGAGAAGCGGTCGCGCACGCCGAGCAGCCACTGCTGCAGCACTCTGCGGGTGAGGGCGTCGAGCGCGCCGAACGGTTCGTCGAGGAGCAGGATGTCGTAGCCGGCGAGGAAGGTGCGGAGCAGGGCGGCGCGCTGCCTCATGCCGCCGGAAAGCTCGCTGGGCCAGGCGTTTTCGAAGCCGTCCAGGCCGAAGAGGGGGAGGAGCTGGCGGGCTTCGGCGCGGGCTGCGTCGCGGCTGCCGCCGGCCAGCTCGGCCCCGAGGATTGCGTTGTCGATCACGGAGCGCCAGGGCAACAGGGCATCGCGCTGGGGCATGTACCCAAAGCGCCCCTGCCGCGCGGACGCGTCCGGCAGGGGCTGGCCTTGCAGGGCAATGCTGCCGGCGTCGGGCTGCGCGAGGCCGGCGAGCATGCGCAGCAGGGTGGACTTGCCGCAGCCGCTGGGGCCGATGATGGTCAGGAACTCGCCCGCGTCCACGGTGAAGGTCAAGTCCACAACGGCTTGGGTGCGGCTGGACGACCCCCTGCGGGCGCTGCCGTCGAAGGATTTCGAGAGTGCGTGAACTTCCAGAAGCGTCATTCTTGCTGTGGCAGGAACTCGTTGGTGAAGGCGCTGCCGGCGTCAAAGGATTCGATAATGCCGCCGCCGGCCAGGAAGTCGGCGTAGGCCTGCCAGACATCGGCGGATTGAATGCCCCACTGTCCGGCTCCGGCGCGGTATTCGCCGGCCAGCCATTCCTGGCTTGCGTGGACTAGGTCGGCGTCCAGGTCCGGGTTGGAGGCGAGCAGAATGTCGGCGGCTTCGGCCGGGTTGTCGATGGCGAAGTTAAAGCCCCTGGCGGTTGCGGAAACAAAGGCGCGCACGGTTTCGGGATCGTCGGCGACCATAGTTTCGCTGGTGATGAGAATGGGCGTGTAGTAGTCGGGGATGCATTCCAGGTAATCTTTGAGCATGATGATGTTGAGGTCTACGCCCTGGAGCTGCGCGTTGATGCCGGTCCAGGCATAGTAGATCCAGGCAAAGTCGACCTGGTCGGCTTCGGTGATGGAGAGGAAGTCGGCCCAGCCGACGTCGATGAACTCGATCTCTTCGGCGGTTCCGCCGCCGGCGCAGTTCATGAGCAGGTCGAGGGTTGGATACTCGATGGGTGAGCCAAAGCTGCCATAGCGTTTACCGGCCAGGTCGGCGGGCTGCTCGATGCCGGCGCTGCTGCGCGAGGCAAAGCCGGAGGTGTTGTGCTGGATGACGGCGGCGATGGAGACGATGGGGACGCCTTCAATGCGTGCGAAGGTGGCCCCTTCCTGGTAGCTTACGCCGAAATCGGCGGAGCCTGCGCCCACGACCTGATGCACGTCGGACTCGCCAGGTATGACGATGTCGACATTGAGGCCGGCTTCCTCGTACCAGCCCATATCCTGGGCGACGTAGATGCCGGTGTGGTTGGTGTTGGGGGTCCAGTCCAGGAGCAGGGTGACGTCGGCGGGGGCGGGGGCGTCGCTAGCAGTGGGCGCGACCGGCGCGCAGGCTGCTGCCAGCGCCGCGGCAAGCAGCGCTGGAATCCAGAGTAGGGTTCGGTACAGTCGTTTCCGCATCGTATCCTCCTTGAGAGAATTACAGACATGGGGCCGCCGTGCGCCGGCAGCCTCGGTCAGCGTTCCTGAAAGTGCCACGGCATCACTGTGCGTTCAAGCGCGAAGACGGAAAGGAACAGCGCGATACTGAGGAGCGATGTAATGGCGATGGCCGAAAAGACCTGGGCGGTCTGGAAAGCGGCGGATGAGCGGAGCATATAGATTCCGAGGCCCTGTTTGGCGCCAACCCACTCGCCAACGATGGCGCCGGTAACGCTGTAGGTGGCGGCTATTTTGAGGCCGGAGAAGAAATAGGGCAGGGCGGCGGGCAGCCGCACCTTCCGCCAGATCTGCAGCCAGGTCGCGCCCATGGAGCGGAAGAGGTCGATGAGCTCCGGTTCGGTCGAGGTCAGGCCGTCACTTGTGTTGATGGCGATGGGGAAGAAGCAGAAAAGGGTGACGACGATCACTTTGGGCGCGATGCCGAAGCCGAACCAGATGATGAGAAGGGGGGCGAGGGCCAGGATGGGCACGGTCTGGGAGATCACGAGGAGAGGATAGACGGCGCGGCGCAGCCAGGGCGAGAAATTGATGGCGGCCGCGACGGCAACGCCGGCGGCGACGGCGGTACTGACCCCGATGGCGACTTCGAGCATGGACTGGGCGGCGTGGACGGCCAGCAGCGCGCGCATTTCCCAGAATGCCTGCCAGATGGCAGAGGGGGAAGGCAGGATCCATTTGGGCACCTGAAATCCCCAGACCGCGAGCTCCCAGAGGAGAGCAAGCGTCAATAGGACTGCGGCGGGGAAGGCAAAGCGCGCGGCTGGCATCAGGCGTCTCCGCGGTACTTTGCTACCTTGTCCTCGATGGAGGAGCCGCCAACCGCTTCGCCGATCTTGATAATTGTCACGACGCCGGCGACGCCGGCGATGAAGCAGGCGCGATGGGCCGCTTTGGCTACCTCGAGGCAGCTGTCGAGATCACCTTCAACCGTGGTGCCGAGCGCGCCTACTTCGTATTTCAGGCCGGATGCCTGGATGACGCCGATGGCCCTGTCGACAATCGCGTAGACGTCGAGGCCGGTGGAGGGGAGAACCTGGATATCGACATTCACAGTGTTGGACATTCTGACTCCTTTTGAAAACAAAAAAACCGCCCTGATTGGCGGTTGGCGTTGGTATCCTTGTAGGGTTGGTTGTGTAATCGCGGAGATTCCTACGCCAGCATTACCTGGATCAGGTTTGTCGGTCATCTCCACAGAACGCCTGATGGACGCACAAGGAGATTTCTCAGCCCAGTTCTTCCGAGCTCCCGGTTGCGATTCGGTTGTTGAGGTGCAGTTGCGCTATGTAGCCGCGCAGTGAGGGGCAGTATATATGAGAATGTAATTTTGGTCAAGGGGGGGAACGCAGTGGCCGGGTGGTCAGTGTTCAGTGGTCAGTGCGAGGCGGGGCGGGGGATGCGCCGTGGGGCGGGGATATGGCGGAGCGAAGGGGAGGGCGCCCACAAGGGGCGCCCCTACAGGGGAGGTTGGGGTTCTAGGCGGAGACGAGTTTTTGTGGTTGGAGGAGGGGCTGCGCGGACCCGATTCGTTCGTCGCGGAACTGCTTTGTATAGAGGTTGTAGTAGTGCCCTTTCAGACGGATGAGCTGGGCGTGGTTGCCCTGTTCAGCGATACGGCCATCGTCGATGACCAGGATCCGGTCCGCCTTTCTGATGGTCGAGAGGCGGTGGGCGATGATGAAGCTGGTGCGGCGCGCGAGGATGGCGTCCATGGCGTCCTGGACGAGGGCCTCGGTCAGGGTGTCGACGGAGCTGGTGGCTTCGTCCATGACGAAGATGTCGGGATCGGCCAGGATTGCCCGGGCCAGGCTGAGGAGTTGGGTCTGGCCAAGTGAGAGAAGGACGCCGCCCTCGCCCACATTGCTGTGATAGCCGTCTTCCAGCTCCTCGATGAATTCATGGGCGCCGGCCACCTTGGCGGCGTTCACGACATCTTCATCGGCGGCGTCGAGCCGGCCGTAGCGCAGGTTTTCCATGATCGATCCGGTGAAGAGATAGGGGGTCTGCAGGACGACACCGACGCGGCTGTGAATGCCGTGCAGGGTCCACTGTGTGTAGTCTTTGCCGTTGATCAGGATGCGGCCGCGTGAAGGTTCGTAGAAGCGGCAGACGAGGTTGACGATCGTCGATTTGCCGGCGCCGGTTGGGCCGACCAGCGCGATGGTCTCGCCCTGTTTGACGTGCAGGCTGAAGTCGCGCAGAACAGGTTTTTCTTCTTCGTATTGGAAGTTCACATTTTCGAAGACGATGTCGCCGCGCAGGTTTGGCGGAGGCTGGGCATCGGGGCGGTCCTGAATCTCGGGCACAGCGTCTATGAGGCTGAAGATGCGTTCGCCCGAGGCGATGGCCTGCTGCATTTCAGCGTAGACGCGCGCCATTTCCTGAATCGGGAACAGCATGAAGGTGATGTAGAAGATGAAGGCCTGGATGCTGCCGATTGTGGTTGCCCCCAGTTGAAACTGCCAGCCGCCGTAGAGAACAATGCTGGATACACCGACGGCGCTGATCAGCTGCACCACGGGAAGGAAGAGGGCGGAGAGCCAGGCGGCGCGGAATCCGGCGCGATACATCGTGCGGGTCACGTCTTTGAAGTCGTCCAGGTTGCCTTCTTCGCGGCGCAGAGACTTGACGACGCGCACCCCGGTGATGTTCTCGTTGTAGGCCCCGGTGATTTTCGAGTTTGTTTTGCGCACGTCGCGGTATTCGACCAGGATCTTCTTTTTGAAGCGGAAGGACACCACGATCAATATGGGGACCACGGCGACCAGGATCAGCATCATTCTCACGTCGATCATTGCCATAAAGACGAGGGAGATGAGGATGCTGGCGGCGCCCCAAACGAGATCCATGAAGCCCCAGGAGACCAGTTCCCCTGCGCGAGTGGCATCGGAGGTCAGGCGGCTCATCAGCCAGCCGACCGGTGTGCGGTCGTAGTAGGAGAGAGAGAGGTCCTGCAGACGGGCGAACATTCTTTTGCGCAGGTCGTACTGGACGCGTTCGCCGAGGCGTCCGGCGGAGAAGATGAAGCCCATCACGCCGATGGCCACGAGCAGGAGGCCGAGGCCGTACTGGATGACGAGTTGATTGAGCAGGACCGCATTGCCTGCGAGGATGCCCTCGTCAATTATTCTCATGGAGACGAAGGTCAGGAAGCCGTCCATGGTGGCGGTGAGGAGCATGGCGAGGAGATAACCGAACATGAGGGGCCAGTGCGCCAGGCCCTGGCGTATCAGGCGCAGGACGGTTTGCCCGTTAAATTGGGTATCAAACTCTTCTTCCTCGAAGTGGTCGTGTTGAGACATGGTTCAACCTTTTGTTACGGAATGGGGGTTTTGAGTTTCGGGTTCCACGGCGGCGCGGCTCTGTTCGAGAAGGGTCTGGGCGCTCTCCTGCCCCGCGAGCATCTCTTCGGCCGCCTCCACGACTTCGGCGATTTCGCGTTCCAGGTCGGCTTCAATCCGGACCTGCAGCTCGAAAACCTGACGGTACACACCGGGTTGGGCGACCAGCTCGCTGTGGCTGCCCCGTTGGATGATGCGTCCGGCCTCCATGACCAGGATCTGGTCGGCGGTCATAACGCTCTGCACTCTGTGGGCGACGATGAAGGTGGTGCGGTCTTTCATCAGGCCGCGAAGCGCTTCGCGAATGGTTGCGTCGGTCTCGGTATCCACACTGGAGGTGGCGTCGTCCAGGAGAAGGATGGCCGGATCTTTGAGAAGGGTACGGGCGATGGTGACGCGTTGCTTCTGCCCGCCGGAGAGCGTCACGCCGCGTTCCCCCACCAAGGTGTCGTAGCCATTGGGGAAGGTCAGGATCACGTCGTGGATCGCGGCCGCCTTGGCGGCTGCCACGACCTCTTCTTCGGATACGCTGCTTCCCACGCCATAGGTAATGTTATTGCGGATCGTGGTTGAGAACAGGAAAGGGTCCTGTTGAACGATGCCGATCTGGCCGCGCAGGAAGCCGCGTGGATAGGCGCGGAGTTCACGGCCATCGAGGGTAATGCTGCCGCCGCTGTAGTCGTAGAAGCGGGGCAGGAGATTGACGAGGGAGGACTTGCCCGAGCCGGTTGCGCCGAGCAGGCCGACCACCTGGCCGGGTTCGACGTTGAAGCTGATGTCCTGCAGCACGTAGCCTCTTTCCGCGAAAGCCTTGCGGCGTGTCTCGCGGAGCTCCTGTCTGGCGGTTTGGGGCTTCTTCTTGTCGAGATCCTCTTTTTCCGGAGGCGATTCGTAGGCAAACTGGACGTTTTTGAACTGCAAGGCGCCGCCGAGGCGATCTTGGGATGGGGCGCTGCCCTCTTCCAGCGGCTCCCTTTCCTGACGGATTATCTCCTGCACACGCCTGAGAGAGACCAGACCGGTCGAGACATGGGCGACGAGCCGCCCGATGCCCTGCACGGGCCAGACGGTAGCGATGAGGAGGCCGGTGAACGCGACGTAGGTGCCGATGCTGATATCACCGTTGAGGGCCAGCCTGGAGGCCATGAAGATGCCAAAGACGACCTGTCCGCCGGTCAGGATTTCAATCGTCGGCCAGAACATGGTGTGAAGATTGGCAATGCGCACGCCGCGGCGGTACTTTTCCCAGTTTTCCTTTTCGAAGCGGTCGATCTCGTAGGATTGGCGTGCGAAGGCTTTGACGACGCGCACACCGGTCAGCCCTTCCTGCAGGCGATTGGAAACGACTGCGTCCTGACTTTGATAAGCCTCGAAGATGGTTTCCATGCGTTTGAAGAAGAAGAAGGAGACGGCGGTGACCACGGGCAGGAGAGGAATTGACAGCAGCGCCAGCCAGCCGTGCAGTATGGCGAGCGCGCAGAGATTCACCAGGAATAGCAGACCTGTGCGACCGATGCCGATCAGTTGATCCTGGAAGAGACGGCGGAGCGTGTCGACGTCGGAGTTGGTGCGCTGAATCAGTTCCCCTGTTTGCATGTTGTCGTGGTAGGAGAAGGGCAGTCTTTGAATGTGGTCGTAAAGGTAGTTGCGCAGGCGGCGGGCCATCCCTTCGGCCGTTTGCGCGGCAAAGCGGCCCATGCTGTAGGAGAACAGCCCTTGCAGCAGCGCCAGGAGGGTGATTCCTGCGGCAATCCATGGGATCTGCCAGTAGCGGTCGGATCCTGCCAGGACATCGTCGACAAAGTAGCGCAGCAGGTAAAAAACCGAGGAGCGGCTGAGCGCGGCGAAGCCCGCGGCGACCACGGCGAAGACGTAGATGGTACGGAAACCGGTGGCCAGGCGCCAGAGGCCGACAAAGCTGTTGTCAGTCAGGGTTTCTTTCAGGTCGTATGAGAGCCGAATGTCGGCGTCTTCTTCGTTATCCGCATTGGCCCCGCCGGCGGCGGGCAAGAGAGAGCGAAGCGACCTGAGCCAGCCGGGGCCGCGGCGGGGCGGCCTTGGTTGGTTGCTGCCATCCGATTTGGATGCGGATTGTTGCATCTGTGCACACTCCTTGCGAACTGCGTTATGCGCGCCGCGAACTGGGCGCGCGGCGGGGGATTGACGGGACGGTAACGGCAGATTCAGTTCGTCGGGGGAGAGCAAACCGAAACTGCTCGTTACCTTTGACGGGTGTAGCCCGCACAATACAAAAGAGCCACAGGCCAGGCCCATGACTCTTGAAGTGGAAAGCGCCAATCAAAAAAGTCACGGGCATGCGCACCGTGACCATTCTGCCGATTTGGGAGGGGGGCCGGCCTTTAGGCCGATCCGCCATCCGCGGTCAGGATCACCGGTGCTCTGCTCCTCCTTCGAGGCTCGCAGCGCAAAAGGCTGCAACCCACATTCTGATTCGGTTCATGTTCACCGGTCCTCCTGAGACGAAGGCACGAAGTAACGAGCTTCTCGTCGTACCTGACTGTGCTTACATTGGCACTATAGCAGGCCGGCAGGAGGCCGTCAAATCTGACAGAGCTTGGAATTGCGGGGCCGCTCGACGGGAACGCAAGATTTGTTTGAGGCTATGAACAGGATTAAGATAGCTTTGCCCGTGACGCCCTCAGGAGGAATGAGGGCCGTTCACGGTTCAGGCTCGTGGACGTTCGTTTGAACCGGGATTTAGAGGGCCTGGCTAGAGTCGATTCGCGTACAGTTCCCCTTCGCGCTGCGAAGGGGAACGGGAATCAACCAAATGGGAGTTACGGTGGGCGACGCGGCGGCTGCCCGCGGGTCAGGGCTTTGAGGTAAGGGGGATGCGGCAGCTTCCGTCAGTGTGATACCGTTAGCGGCGTCGGCCTGTCTTCGCTTGGCGCGAACGGCGAGAGGATCGGAGGCTGCGTAGCCGGCGCGGCGCGCGACCTGCGCAGAGAGATTAACCTGCCCAAGGAGAGAATATGTCTCGTTCAGGAAACGAGAAGAAATTGGAGAAAACCATGGGTTGGGCGCCGAACAGGTCAGTTCTGGCCCTGGCGGCCGTTCTCATCGCGGCGGCATTGGTCCTGAATCCGGGCTGGGCGCAAGGGGCGCGGGACTGGGCGGTCGGCGCGGCGATCACGCCCTCGGAAAGTTCGCTGGTTGCGACGCACCTGTATGAAATACAGGTAGACGTTGTCGAGCTTGAGGCGTTTCCCAACCGGGGAGGCGCGATTGAGCCGCTGGGGGATGGCCTGCTTGTGGCGACACCGCGAGGACGGCTTGCGCTGATTGGCCCGGCCGGGCAGGTCGAATATCTGCCGCAACGCGTTCCGATGAATGAGTCAGCGTCTGAGAAGCCGATATTGTGGACAGGGTTCAGGGTGGCGGACATTTTGCTACACGAAGTTGGGCCGGACGAATTCAAACTGTACGCTTCGCATCACTATTATACAAGCGACTGTGTCGAGTTTCGCGTGTCCTCAACTTCGGCGCATATCGAAGGCGCGGGCGCGAGGGTCTCGCCGGCGTGGAAGACTGAGTTCGTCGCGGATCCGTGTATCGAGGCGGACGTCTTCAATTTCGCGCATCGAGGCGGGATCCAGGCGGGCGGACGGATGTTGATGGACGGGCCGGGGCATCTCCTGCTGGTTACCGGGGACCAGGCCGTGTATGAGTGGTACCAGGAGGCGTATCCGCTGGCGCCGCGGCCTGAGGTCGAGGCGGATTCCCATTTGGGCAGCCTCTTGCGCATCGATCTGGCGAGCGGAGAGGTGGACGTTGTCGCACGCGGCTTCCGAAATCCGCAGGGCCTGGTCCGAGATGGCGCGGGCAACATCTGGCAGACTGAACATGGACCCGAAGGGGGCGATGAACTCAATCTGCTGAGACCGGGGATGGACTATGGCTGGCCTCACGTCACGCACGGCACCCAATACGGGAGCAAGGTATGGCCGTACAATGAAGCCCAAGGCCGGCACGATGGCTATGAGAAACCGGTCTATGCCTGGATACCGGCGATTGGGATTTCGAATCTGGTGGTAAGCGACAGTGTTCATTTCCCGTTGTGGCAGGGCGATTTTCTGGTTGCGTCGATGATTTCGCGGACATTGTATCGCGTGCGCATGAATGAGGGGCACGTGATGTTTGTTGAGCCAATGGAGATTGGGGCCCGGATTCGGGATATCACACAGATGCCGGATGGACGCATTGCTCTGCTGGCGGACAGCGCCAAGGTCCTGTTCTTGCAGCGGGCGCCGTTGTACTGCCAGTCTGACAACGATGTGGAGTCGATATACTCGTATGACGGCGAGGCTGTCTGCATCGATCTTGCGGAGACGGTGGCGGCGGCGGACAGCCCGGCAATCCGAGCGCTCGGGGATGACCATTTTGAAAACCTGACGGTTCGTTCGCTGTTCAATCTCTATGTACATGAAGACCGGATCACCTATGTCAAGAGCCCTTGCCTGGAGAGCGATTTGGAGAATCGCTTTTTCCTGCACCTGACACCGGTGGAGGACGGGGACCTTGATGAGGGGAGCGCGCATCTCGGTTTCAATGTGCTGGATTTCAACGCGGACGACGAAGGCATCGCCGCGACGAGACACGGCGATGTGTGCCTGGTGACGCGCGCGCTGCCCGGCTATGTGATCTACCATCTCTACACTGGACAGGTGATACGAGAGGAAGGAGAGGACGGCGAGGTCACGTGGCGGGGTCCCGTCTGGGAGGGCAGTCATACGTTCAAGGGCGCCTCTGCTGAAGCGGCCTCGGACGCAGAGACAGGAGGGACGGGGGCGGACCTTTTCGGCGCGCGCTGCGGCAGTTGCCACAACCTTGCTGCCGAACACAACATCGGGCCGCACCTTGAAGGCATCGTCGGCAGGCAGGCTGGAGAGATTGCCGGATTTGAATTCACTGACGCCCTGACGGGATTGGAAATTGTCTGGACGCAGGAGAGCCTGGAGGCGTACATCACCGATCCGGCCGCGTTCGCGGCGGGAACGACGATGGCGGGTGTGGGCGTGAGCGCTGAGGAGGCCCAGCTAATCGCGGCGTATCTTGCTTCAAGATAAAGGGACTGCGGGAAAGGGGAAGAATCATTTGGGGAGCTCTCAGGGTTTGAGGATTCTTGCGGCAGAGAGGCGGCGGGGGGTAATGCTTTCGGCGCTGAGACGAATACGTCACTTGTTGTTGCTGGCTGTTGCCGCGTCCGCGCCGGTTGGGATGCTCATCTTGCAGCCGACTCCGATTGGGGCGGCGCCGAATAATGCCGGAGCGCGGGCGCTGTTGACGCCGGAGCCGCCGACAAAGAGGACGCATCTGTACGAGCTGCAGCTTCATATCATTGAACTGGAGAAGTTTGAGGACAGCGGCGGGGCGATCGACCTGTTGGGCGATGCCCTTCTGCTCGTGACGCCGAGAGGCCGGATCGCGACCGTTCAAGCTGACGGCGAGGTGAATTACCTGCCGCAGAGGGTCCCGATGTACGAGACGGCGCCGGAACGTCCCATCAGATGGGTGGGGTTCCGGGTGGCGGACGTTCTGGCGCGCGCGGTATCGGCGGAGGCGTACCGCTTGTTTGTTTCCCATCATTTCCTGATGGGCGATTGCGTAGAGTTTCGGGTCTCCTCGACGGAGCTGAGGGTATCTGAAGGAGCTTACACGGTCTCAGGAGAATGGAAGACGGAGTTCAGGGCGCATCCGTGCATTGACACCGCTCTGTTTGCGAGGTGGGGGGGCGAGGTCCCTAAGACGGGCGGGGGAATCCAGGCAGGAGGGCGGATGTTGATGGACGGCGACGGGCATTTGCTCGTTGCAATCGGCGACCACGGCGTGTATGAATGGCATGAACTGCAGGAGGGAGGGGACCCGTCAAAACCGCCGGTCGTTGACCCGGAATCCCACATGGGCAGACTGGTCCGGGTAGAGCTGGCAAGCGGGGAGGCCGAGATCATGGCCGGCGGTTTTCGCAATCCGCAAGGGCTGGCGCGCGACAGGGAAGGCAACCTCTGGCTGACCGAGCATGGGCCCCAGGGAGGCGATGAGCTGAACCTGGTAAAACCTGGGCTCGACTATGGCTGGCCGTTTGTCACATACGGCATTCTCTATGGCAACAGGGTCTGGCCGTATAGCGAGGCGCAGGGGGGGCACGACGACTATGAGGAGCCCTATTTTGCCTGGATCCCATCGATCGCGGTATCCAATCTGATTGTCAGCAGTAGTGAGCAGTTTCCCCTGTGGAAGGACGATTTGCTGGTCGGGTCATTGAGAAGCGGTTCTCTTTTTCGTATCCGCGTTCGCGAAGGGCGCGTCGTCAATTTCGAGCGGATTTCGTTTGGGGAACGGATTCGGGACGTCGTGCAGATGCCTGACGGCGGCATCGCGATGCTGACGGACACGGCCAGGATCATACTGTTGGGGCGTGCGCCGGTCTATTGCCAGTTTGGCATTGAAACCAGTTCGATTTATACGTATGACGCCGGCGAGATCTGCACCGACTTCTTCAGCCATTTGGACGATGACGCGGATCCTGCGGCGCGCGGTCTTCAGGGGGCGGCGCTCGGGCCGCCGGAGATGCGCTCCCTCTTCCACGTGCATGTCCACGGGAACCTGCTGGTTTACATGAAGAGTCCCTGTAGCTACGGCGAGCTGCGCAATAGGTTTTTCCTGCACATAACACCGGTTGACGAGGAGAATGTTACCCCGGAGCTCGAGGCGTTTGGGTTCAATGTATATGATTTCTATGCCTATGATGAGGGAATCGGAAGCGGCGCGTTTGCAGGCGGCTGCGTGGTGGTTCGTCCGCTGCCGGCGTATGAAATAGGCAAAATCTATACGGGGCAGGTGATACGGGAGGAGAGCCCTGACGGGGAGGTCTTCTGGCGGGGGCCGATTTGGGAGGGGAGCTATACGTTCGGCAAGCCTTATGCCGCGGCGGAGCAGGTGGAAGAGGACAGCCAGCTTGACGACCTGACGGCGCTGCCCGGCGCGGCGCTCTTCCGGGCAAACTGTTCGGGCTGCCATCTTTTGGTTGGGGAGCACAGCGCGGGGCCGCACCTGGAGGACATTGTCGGGAGGCGGGCGGGAGCGGTCGCGGGCTTCAGTTTTTCGGATGCGCTTACCGGGCTGGATATTGTCTGGACGAGAGACACTCTGGCGGCATACCTTGCCGATCCTGCGGAGTTCGCTGAAGGGACGACGATGGTGTTGGCCGGAATCACCGAGGAGGAGGCGGGTGCCATTGCGGACTTTCTGGCAGCGGACTGATTATTGGGAGAGATCGACTGGACCGAACCGTTCACCAAGGAATCACACTTACTCAGTGGAGGAGCTACGATGAATGACTTTAGCGGCAAGACTGTGATTGTCACGGGCGGGGCGAAGGGCATTGGCGAAGGCGTAACGAGGGCGTTTGCCCAGGCCGGCGCCGACGTATTTTGCGCGGACGTAGACACGGTTGCGGGGGAGCGCATCCAGGCTGAAGGCGCGTCGCTGCCGGGATCAGTCACATACGTCAATACGGATGTGTCTGAGGCGGCCAACTGCGAGGCCTTGGTGGCCCAGGCGGCGGCCAACGGGAGCGTTGACGTTCTGGTCAACAACGTGGGCATTCAGCCCCTGGACAGTTACCTTCCGGCGCATCAGTTTCCGGAGGAGGCATGGGACCGCATTCTGGCTGTCAACCTGAAGAGCGGATTCCTGATGTCCAAGTACGCAGTGCCGGAGATGTTGAAGCAAGGCGGGGGCGTCATCGTCAACATCGCCAGCGTGCAGGGGCGGCAGTCGATGAAGGGTGTGCCGGCTTATGCGGCGAGCAAGGGAGGAATGATATCTCTGACGCAGCAGCTGGCGCTGGAATACGCTGAACAGAATATCCGCGTTCTGGCGGTGAATCCCGGGACGATCGAGACGAGCCTGGCGCTGGAAAGCGTGAACCAGGACGTTGAGGCGCTGCGCTCGGCCGCGGCCGACGCCCACCCGCTTGGGCGCATTGGCATGCCGGAGGACATCGCTTCGGTTGTGCTGTTTCTGAGCAGCGACGCGGCTTCCTTTATGACCGGCGAGTATGTGAATGTGGACGGCGGCATGATGGCAAAGGGGTCGTGGGCGGAGTAGGCCCAGGAACGCAGGAGCCGGGAAAGAAAAGCGGGCCGTTCCGGTTCGCAGTCCTGCTGAAGGCAGGGCGGCGGGCGGGCGGTCCGTTTTCGCGTGAAAGGAAGTTCGCACGCGCGCCGACCCTGAAATTTGTGAATCCGGAAAGTATGTCTTAGACTAGCGAGCGAGAATACTCTGGGAATCCCCCTTTATCGCATTGCCCGTTGTAATGGTACCTCGGCGCAGGTTGTGGGAAAGCAGTACACCGCCCCCAAGCTGCCGCTTTTTCTTGTATTCAAACCAGACAAAGGAGACATCAATGTCGAATCGAGTTGTTCAAAGACCCCGCTGGTTGGCCTATGGCCTTCCAGTCTTTCTACTGGTCGGTTTGCTTTTGCAGGCCTGTGTGCCGGCAGCGGCGCCAGCGGCGCAAGAGCCGGCGGCCGGAGAGGCAAGTGAGGAAGCTGCAAGCAATGTCACCGTGTACGGTACGGAGTTGCCTGCGGATGCCCGTCCCTATGACGAGCAGGTATACCGGGTGGCAGCCAACATAAACCAGAGCGCCTCCACGTTTGACTTCCCGGTGGCGGTTTACAACCGGTACTGCCTGGCGGACCTCTTCCAGGATACACTGGTTTCTCTGGACAAGGACTTTAACGTGATTCCCGGCGCGGCCGAGAGTTGGGACGTTTCAGAGGACGGCAAGGTTTGGACCTTCCACTTGCGGCCCGGCCAGGTCTGGAGCGACGGCACACCGTTGACGGCCTATGACTACGAGGCCACCTTCCGGCTGACCGCGACCCCGGAGCACGGTTGGGATTTCTCTTGGTTCTATAGCTTCCTGGCCGATGGCGGCATCAAGAACTGGAGCAAAATTATCGCCGGCGAGCTGCCGCCCGAAGAGCTGGGCGTCCGTGCGGTTGATGATTTGACGCTTGAGGTTGAGACGGAGGATGTGTTCCCGCCATTGCCTGGCGTGATGAAGTTTGCCTTTACGCTGCAAAAGAAGGCCCTGGAGGAGCACGGTCCTTATTACAACAGCAGTGTGGAGACTTCAGTTTCCTCCGGTCCTTTCGTACTGGCCGAGTTTGATCCGGGCAACAAGATCGCTGTCGAGGCCAACCCGACCTATAAGGGTTACCGGCCGCCTCTGTTGAAGCGCATCGAATGCACGTTCATGGATCCGAGCACATTCTTTGCCGCCTATCAGAACGGCGACATCGATGTGGTGGGTTATGGCGCGCTGACGCCGGCCGACTTTGAGCTGATCCTGCGGGATGAGACGATGTCCAGCAACTACCTGCGGCATTTCGGCGACTTCCGCACAGACTATCTGCTGTTTGATACATTCACCGAACCGTTCAGCAACCTGGATGTTCGCAAGGCGTTCGCTCATGCGGTCGACCGCGAGAATATCGTTGCCAGCGTCTATGGTGAGATCAAGGCGATGCCGGCCTACTCGATGCTGATGCCGGGTTATCCGTCGTCTGACACTGAGGGCGCGTTGCGGGCGTATCAGAACTTCGACTGCGACCTTGCCAACGAGCACCTGGCCGCAGCCGGCTATCCTGGCGGTGAGGGATTCCCGGACCAGGTGATGATGCTGCGCGGCGAAGCGCCGGCGATGGCAGCCGTCTACCAGGCGGTAGCCGCTTCGATCAGCTCCTGCTTGAACATTAACATGGAGATTTCGAATGTAGACCGCAAGATCTACATGGATGCGCTGAACGCCAAGCCGACCGAGTTGACATTCGGCGCGGTCGATTACGGCATGGACTTCCTTGATCCGGCCAACCTGCTGGGCAACGTCTGGAAGTCTGGCGGCCGCCACTCCTGGAAGAACGATGAGTTTGACTCGCTGGTCACTGAAGCTGCCGGCATGGTAGGAAATCCGGAGTTGCGCGATCAGATGTTCCGCGATGCCGAGCGCGTCCTGGTGGACGACGTGGGCGGGATCTTCATTGCCCACCGCTGGGCAGGCGACCTGATGCAGCCGTGGGTCCAGGGCACGATTCGCGATCCCGACTCCCAGGGAATTACCGGCTGGCACTGGGGCAATGATCAGGACATTGCGCAGATCTATATCAGCGAATAGCTGGTAATTCGGATGTCCTTGACAAGTAAGTAAGGTTAGACAGGAGCGGGAGGCCGCCTTGGCAGCCTCCCGCTCCCGCAGCTATCGGTCAGGCAACGCGCAATGGCACGTTACATAATCGGGCGGATTTCATCGTTATTGCTGGTCCTCTTTATTGTCTCCGTTGTTACATTCTTCCTCATGCACCAGGTGCCCGGCGGCCCATTCGACGAGACCAAAGCCCCACTGCCGCCAGCCGCGAAAGAGAACATACTGCGAAAGTACGGGCTCGACAAGCCCATCCACATACAGTATTTGAACTATATGAAGAATGCGGTCCTGCATTTTGATTTCGGCATTCCCTACCAGCAGCCGACGACGACAGTCACCGCGCTGATTGCCAAAAGCTGGAAAGTGACGGCGCAGGTGGGCCTGATGACTGTGCTTCTGGCCTTCGGCGCGGGCATCGCGTTAGGCGTGTACGCCGCATATCATCAAAACTCGTGGCTCGACAACGTTACAACGTTTATCGCCATGTTGGGGATAACGGTGCCGAGTTTTGTGATCGCGATGTGGCTTATCCTGTTTTTTGCGGTGCGGCTCAAGTGGCTGCCGATGGGCGGGTGGAACGCTTCCGGAACCTGCCTGATTGGGAGCGCCTATATCTGCACCGACTGGATCATGCCGGTGCTGGCCTATGCGCTGGGCCCGCTGGCGATCATCGCCCGCTATACGCGGTCGAGCGTAGTCGATGTGATGCGCCAGGATTTCACGCGGACGGCGAGGGCGAAGGGGCTGGCGACAAGGGCGATCATGTTGCGCCACATTCTGCGCAATGCGTTGATTCCAATGGTGACGGCGCTGGGGGTGATCATTCCGAATCTGTTGACGGGAAGTATATTTATTGAAGCCGTGTTCCGCATCAACGGCCTGGGCAAATTCTTCGTCACCAGCATATTCAATCGGGACTATCCGATGATCATGGCTTTGTTCCTGCTGATCGCCTTCTTGTGGAGCTTGACCTATCTGTTCACAGACATTTTGTATACGTGGATTGACCCGCGCGTGCGGCTGGGCGCAGAGGGAGGCGCATAGTGACGGTCAGCGCAGCGACTCGATTGGATGTAGCGCCGCCGGAGGAACGCCGTCACCGCACTTTGTGGCATGACGCGGCGCGACGGTTTATGCGCAACAGGCTGGCCGTCGCTGGATTGGCGATCGTCGTGTTCTTCCTGTCCCTGGCAGTCTTTGCTGATCTGGTGGCGCCCTATCCATACGACAGGGTCTATTATGACCGTGTGCTGCGTTTTCCCTTTGAGCTGGCGGGCCATCCGCTGGGGACGGACGAGGTGGGCCGCGACTATCTGAGTCGTCTCATCTACGGGGCCCGCACGTCGATGACGGTGGGCATTGCCGTGCAGATGGTTGCGTTGGTGATCGGGGTCCCGCTGGGCAGCCTGGCCGGTTTTGTGGGAGGCCGCACAGATTTTTTCATCTCCCGCTTCATCGACATCATGACCGCGTTTCCTGGGTTGATGTTCTCGATCCTGATCATATCGGTGTGGGGAGGCGGCATCACGAAGGTGATTTTCGCGCTCAGCATTACAAGCTGGATTGGCATTGCCCGTCTTACGCGAGGTCAGATTCTTTCTTTGCGCGAGAAGGAGTATGTGGAGGCGGCCCGTTGCGTCGGCGTAAGCCGGAACCGGATCATTTTGCGGCATTTGCTGCCGAATGCGCTGACGCCAATCCTGGTTGCCATCAGTTTCGGGATTCCGGCGGCGATGTTCGGCGAGGCGGGCCTGAGCTTTCTTGGCATCGGCATCAACGATCCGATCCCCAGTTGGGGGAAGATGGTGGGTGTGAGCAATGCGTATGTGCGGGTCTACTGGCATCTGGCGCTGTTCCCCACGGTCGCGGTGGCCCTGTCCATGCTCGGCTTTTCGTTTGTAGGAGACGGGTTGCGCGACGCGCTGGATCCGAAGATGATCGAATAGCGCGGTCGGAGGGCAGCCGGTTCACATGACAGGCCGCCATGCGGGACGCGGTTGGAAGCGGTTCTACGGCAAGGAAGCGCGAGCGGCATAGCGGCGAAGATGTTGGAGAGAAAAATGAAAATTCGACGACTTGCGGCCTGTATCAGGCCGGGCATGGCCGTGATCTTCCTGCTTCTATTCCTTGCGGCAGGTTGCGGAGCGGGGGATGAGGAGGATGCGGCCGGCGGAGAAGACGGGAACAGGAGCGGCGCGGTGCCGACGATGCCGGCAGCCCGCTTTGACCAACCCACGCCGGTAACGGATATGGAAGAGGCGAGCGAAGCGGATAGACAAGAGGACGAGGCGGCGGCGGCGGAAGAGCCGGACATCGCGACGGGCGAGTTTGTCTACGGCAATCGTTGCGCGGAGTGCCACGGCGAGGGCGCAGCAGGAACCGATCAGGGGGCTTCGCTTATTGGCTTGACATTGGGTGAGGACGATTTCGAAGACCTGATTCGCACCGGCGGCGAACTCGGCCCTGACCACCTCTTCGGCTCTACCAAAATCAGCCCGGAGGGGCTCAAAGCGGTCTACGCCTACCTGACATCACTTGAGTAGGTTCTATCTTCGAGACGATGGTAGACGGCTTCCTCGACAGGCTGGCCGTTGCCCAGATGCTCCTCGATGATTCGGTCCAACAGGGCCTCGTTGACCTGGCAGTACCAGATGCCGTCGGGATAGACGACCACGATGGGGCCGCTGTGGCAGACGCCAAGACATGGTGAAGTTCCCCGTTTGACGCGCTGGGGGTTGTCGTATTCGCCCAGCGCCCCCAATTTGTGGGCCAACTGGGCGTAGAGCCTGCTCCCCTTGCCCTCCGGGTCGCAGAATGGTCCTGAACATATGAAAATGTGGCGCGCGTAGGGCGCCATCTCCGGAACATCCACTCGTAGCGCCTCCTTTTTTTTCTACTGGCCAGAGCCCTTCGAGGGCCCAGTTCAGAAAACGTTAACGTCTTGCGGCGCAATGCCCCCCGCTCAGGCGGCTGGGTCCCACAAGGGTTCGGCCACCTCCTCTTCCTGATTCTGCAAGCGGGACATGACAAAGAGCGCGTCAGAGAGGCGGTTCAGATAGCGCATCGCGTGGGGGTTGACTTCCTCGTCGCGAGAGAGCGCGGCTGCCTCGCGCTCTGCCCGCCGGCAGACGGTGCGCGCGACGTGGAGTTGGGCCGCGCCGGGCGATCCGCCCGGCAGGATGAAGTTTTCCAGGGGGCCGACGATGGGCGTGAGCTCGTCCAGCAGCGCTTCCAGGCGGTCCACGTGGCGTTGCTCGATCTGCGGCGGCGCGTAGCGGGCTTTGTCCTCTTCCAGGAAGCACAGATCCGATCCCAGGTGGAAAAGTTCATTCTGAATTTCGCGCAGCGTGACCTGCAGCCGCTCGCATAGGCCGCCTGCCAGCGCCGCGCCGATGTGCGCATTGAGCTCGTCAACCGTTCCGTAGACTTGAACGCGGATGGCGTCTTTGGCGACACGCTGGCCGCCGCCGAGCGCGGTGGTGCCGTTGTCACCGCCGCGTGTGTAGATTTTGGTCAGCCTTGGCATCAGCATTCCCTCCGGCGCCGGCGCGGCGCAGGTAAGTGGTGAGGGCGTTGAGCGAACTGAACGAGTCTTTGCGCCCTGCCATGTCCAATATATAGATTGCTCCGTTCTCGCGCAATTTTACTGTGACGGAGCCGAGCGCCGAAGCCCGAGAAGCCGCGCGCGCTGGGTAGAAAGAGGCGTGTCCGTTTTCGTCGTCGTTTCCGACGGCATATCCGATTCGTTCGAGCGCGCGGCGGGTCCAGAAGGCGGCGACGCCGTCACCGTGAAGGAGCAGGCGGCCGCAGTTGTCCTGGCGTGTATGGAAGGAGCCGCGCGCGCGATCGAAGGAAACGCCTTCGGCGGAGAAGACCCGCTCAAATGCGCCGTTGAGAATGAGGTCTTCGGGCGCGCCGTCGAAGAGTTCGCCGTCGGAGGAGATAAGCCAGAGCCTGTCGGCGTTTCGCAGGGCAAGGTCGAGGTCATGGGTGGAAAGCAGAATTGCCTGGTTGTTCTCGATGGCGAGCTGCCGCAAAAGCTCCATGACTTCGACCCGTCGGGGAAGGTCGAGAAAGGCGGTCGGCTCATCGAGCAGCATTACGCTGGGCTGCTGGGCCAGGGCGCGTGCGATGAAAACCTTTTGTCGTTCGCCGTCGCTCATTTCGACGGTCAGCCGGTTGGCGAGGTCCTGGGCGCTGACGGCGCGCAGGGCCCACTGGACGATGCGCTGGTCTTGTTCGTTCAGGGAGCCGGTCCAGCCGGTGTAGGGATGGCGGCCCAGGCTAACCAGCCCGTACCCGGTCATGGCGCCGACGTCGACGCGTTCGGTGAGGACGATACTGAGGCGGCGGGCGAGCTGGCCCGGTCGCAGGTCGGCGAGCGGCCGGCCATCGAGCCAGATCTGGCCGGACAGGGAAGGCTGCAAGCGGGCCAGCGTGCGCATCAGGGTTGATTTTCCGGCCCCGTTGGGCCCAAGCAGGCAGACCAGCTCTCCCGGGTGGAGGGAGAAGTTGAGATCCTTGGCGATAACAACGGGGGGTTTGCGGGGGCGGCGGTAGCCGATGGAGAGGGCGCTGGTCTTCAGGACGGTTCCGTTCGTCATCTTCGTATTCCTGTCAGCCGGCGAAGGCCTGGCGCAGATTGCGCTGGCGCAGGATCACCCAGATTACCACCGGCGCGCCCAGCAGCGCGGTGACGGCGTTGAGCGGCAGGGTCAGTTGACTGCCGGGCAGGCCGGCGACGATGTCGGCGCCGAGCGCCAGGGTGGCGCCCATGAGAGAGACGGCGGGCAGCAGCAGCCGGTGATCTGACGTGTTGAGCAGACTGCGGCAGAGATGGGGCACGGCGATTCCCAGAAAGCCTATCGGCCCGCAGAATGCAGTGACAACGCCGGCCAGGACGGCGGACGAGCCGATGATGCCGAGACGGACGCGGCGGACGTTCAGGCCGAGAGATTGGGCATAGGTCTCGCCGAGGAGCAGTGCGTTCAGCGGCTTCATCAGCAGGTGGCCGCCTGCCAGACCCAGCAGTATGGCCGGCGCCATCACCTGGAGCTGCCGCCAGGTAACGCCTCCGAATGAGCCGAAGGTCCAGGAGATGTAGGCCTGGATGCGCTCGACAACGCTGAAGTAGATCAGGACACTGACCAGGGCGCTGGTCGTATATCCGAACATCAGGCCCAGGATGAGAAGCGTCATGCCGCTCTGCACTCTGCGAGCCACGGACATGACAAGAAGAAGCACAAGACCGGATCCCAGGATAGCGGAAAGCGCAAGGCTGGCGTCGCCTGCGAGACTGATACCCGCCAGGAGGGTCGTGCTGCCGCCCAGGCCCACTGCCACGCCTGCCAGCAGGACGGTGAGGGCGACGCCAAGGCTGGCGCCGGAGCTGATGCCGAGCACGAAGGGCCCTGCGAGCGGATTGCGAAAAAGGGTTTGCATTTGGAGGCCGCTGACCGACAGGGCCGCGCCCGCCAGCATGGCTGTCAGCGCTTTGGGCAGGCGAAACTGGAGCACGATGGTTGCCCATGCCGGCTTGGCGGCATCGCCGCCGAGTAGCACTGCGACGATGTCGCGCAGCGGGATGCGCACGGAGCCAACGGCCAGGCTCAACATGAATGCCGCAAGCGCAAGAATGACAAGGCCGGCCAGAAGCAGGCCGGGCGCGTACAGAAAGTCACGCGCAAACGCAGCGTGCATGTCAAAGTGGGATGGCGGCGTTGAGACCTTCTCCCTATTCATCATTCACCTTGGGCAGGGGGGCTTCCGGGGAAGACAGGGGGAATCCCGGAGGTCCGGTCCCGTCTTGTTTCAACGGGAGCGCGAGGCCGGCCACCATCAGGACGACTCTGTCAGCGGCTGCGGCGAACGTTTGATTGGCGCGGCCCACCAGGTCGCGAAAGGCTCTGCCCAAGGGGGTAAGGGGGGCCAGGCCGGCGCCGACTTCGTTGGAAACGAGAATCAGCCGGTTCCCGTCCGGCATTTCTCGCGCGGCGTGCAGGATGGCTGCGATTTCCCGGTCCACGTCTTCCTGTACGGCTTCGTCATAGGGGTCGGGCCTGTCGACCAGGAGGTTGGAGACGAGCAGGGTGATACAGTCCACAATGATGGTGGCGTGCGCGCGGGCGTGTTGACTGACGGCGAGACCGACATCGCGGGGGGCTTCGAGCGTACGCCAGTGGGCGGGCCGTTCTGCTCTATGCTTCGCTATGCGAAGCCGCATTTCGTCGTCGCCGGCTTCGGCGGTCGCGACAAAGAGCACGCTGTCGTCGCCGCGCTCCCGGGCAATGCGCAGGGCTTGCGCGCTCTTGCCGCTGCGGGCGCCGCCGAGAATCAGTATCAGTTCCCCCACAAGTTTTTATCCTTTGTCAGCCGGCGGGCGTAGAGAGGCGTCGGTGCCGCAAGGCTTGCCTGTTCCTGGCCAGTCTCTCAACCGGGAATGGGCGCGACGTGGCGCTCTCCTTGAAGCGGCGGCTGTCTACACTGGCCAATTTGCCGCGAGCGCCACGATGGCGGCGGTCTCGCCGATTTCACACAGGGCGCCGTAGATGTCGCCGGTCAGCCCTGGGATGCGAGCCAGCGAGAAACGAATGAGTAGCCAGGCACTGAAGCCGGCCGCGATCACGGACGCGCCGACGGCTGCGATGCCGAGCGTTGGCGACAGAAAACCCAGCGGGGCCAAGGCAATCGCGGTGGCGCCAAGCGCGTGCGGCCAGCCGGCATTTTCGTTCAGCTGGCGGCCTGTGCCTTCTGCGCGGGCGTAGGGGAAGAGCGCGACCGCGACACTTGTCCACCAGCGGCCGAGAATGGGGGCGACAATCAGGGCGGTCGCGGTCCCGACGGCCTGCAGGGCGGCGAATTTGAGCAGCAGCAGGGCGCATCCGGCCGCGACAGCGAAGGAGCCGACGCGCGTGTCGCGCAGGATACGCAGGCGGTCTTTTGGCGTATGGCCGCCCAACAGGCCGTCAGCCGCGTCGAGGAGGCCGTCGAAGTGGAGCCCCCCGCTGCTGGCTATCCAGACCGCCAGCAGAATTACAGCCGCCACTGATGGCGGGAAGACAGGCGCCAGGAGCTGGCGCAGCGCGAAGAGCAGGAGCCCGATTGTCAGGCCGACGAGCGGAAAGAAGGTTACTGAGTTCCCCAACTCGCGGGGCGTGACCGGCCGGCGCAGCGGCGGCGGCACGATTGTCAGAAACTGAAACGCTACGACCACGTTAATAAGGAGCGTTCTCACAGAGCGCACACGTTTCCTCCGGCGGGCCACAGGAACTGCGGCACGGCGTTGCCGGGATGCGTTAACGGTTATTGGACCTGCTGGTAGAACCTGAGTTCGTGATCCGGCAGCAGATTCGGGTTCAGAATCCGGACCAGGTCCTTCAGCACCCGTTCGGGATGGGCTGCCCCCTCTTCATAATAGGCATTGCCGCCATTCTCGTTGACGATGGCATTGTTGTTATAGAGATGCCCGCGTTCGAGCGGGGCAAAGCTGGCGTAGCGGGGATCGCTTTCGAGCACATTTTCCACGGTAAACCAGAAGGAGTTATCGGGATTGAGCCAGAAATCGACGTCGGCCGCGACAGCGAAGACGGACTCAAAGTCGAGCGGAAGCGCGCCGACGCTTCCCTGGCCGGCCCAGAGATAGGCGGCGCCGGCGTCGTCCAGCATTTTGGCCATGTAGCTGTCCCCGGCCGCGACATACCAGGTCCCGTTGTAGACGCTGCCGAGAAGGACGGAAGGCCGCTGCGTGAGCGATGCCGTCAGTTCGGCGATGGCATTGTATTCGGCGGAGATCGCCTCGAATTGGGCGGCGGCGGCGGCCTCTCTATTGAAGAACAGGGCGATGAACTTCATCCATTCGGCCCGGCCCAGCGGGTCCTGTTCAACAAAGTCGCCGTTGAGCGCGACCGGAATGCCAGCCTGGAGCAGGATTGGATGTGTGTCAAAGTCGGCGAACCCGGTCCCGTAGGTCATTACGAGCGCAGGATCCAGGTCCAGCGTCAGCTCGACGTTTACGGCCGCGCCGCTGCCAATTTCAGCGATGTCGCCGGAGTCGATGCGTTCGCGGACTGCGGGGTTGGTTGTCCAGAGATGGCTGTCCAGGCCGATCAGCCTGTCAGTCAGTCCCAGATCCTGGATGGTAGGGAGATAGGTGGTGGACATGGCGATCAGGTTTTCGACGGGTACTTCAATCACCGTGCCTTCGACACCGGATGGGGCGGGGGCGCCGCACTGGAGGAGGATGTAGCGGAAGCTCTCTTGCGCGCCCTGCCACGGATTGGTGACGGTTACAACCTTGTAGTGGTTGTAGTATTCGACGTCGAAACCGGATGCATAGGCAACCGACAGTTTGTGGGGGAAGTAGTCGACGGCGGCATCGAATGAATCGACGCAACCGTCGTGAATATTCTGGTCCGGTGAAGCGGCTGCGACGGCCGCGGCGTTTTCGCTAGCGGGCGCAGGCTGGACCGGCTGGGGCACGCAGCCGTTTAAAGCGAGTAGAAGAACAGCCAGCAGGAGGTGAGGGAGACTGCGCATCGATTCTTGCCTTTCATTTTGCATTGGTGACGGCGGTAGCTTGTTCGCCCTAAACAGCCGCAGAAACAGTAACGTCCGACCTCATACGAGATCGGACGCTATCGGCAAGCCATGCCCGTAGGGGGCAGGCATCACTCGATAACCCAATCCGCGAGATGTTTCAAGTGCACGTCAGAGGCGGTCGACCTGGCTTGGGAACTGCCGCCTGCCTCGATTGGTAGACCCCTCCTGTTGTGGAGAGGGAGGCGGGTATATTCCCTTACAGTTGCGGGACAGCGCCGGAATTCCACCGGCTTCGCCTTTTCAGCCCTTGCGTTCGAGATAAGGGCGCCGCTGACGTCTGGTATTCAGTTGGCTAGAGTATAAGGCCAGACAGGAGGTGTGTCAAGCCGGCGGCGAACCCGGTCAGCCGCAAGCGGCATCCCCTGTGCGGGGCGATTCCCCCCGCAACGCCCCCTCCGCAACCGCGCCGCGCCCCCGCAGTTCCCCCGTCCCTCCGTGGATCAAAATCTGTTGCCATTCGCCGTTGCCTTTTCCCCCATCCCCCAAATCCCAAAAATCCCCCCAAATCCCCGTCCCGATCGCCCCGCCCGCGCCAGCCATCCGGCCGGCCGCTGGGCAGCATCCCGCAACAAGGACACATCACACCATGACACATCCCCGCGCGCACTCGCACACCATCACGCACCCCCTCTGCAAGGGCGCCCGCAAAGACGGCTCCCCCTGTCAGGCAGAAGCGCACCGCGACCAGGATCGACCGGCGCGTCCCCGAACGCCTCAAAGACATGATCGAGCTCCTCACCGAAGGCATGACCGCAGTGCGCCAGGGCCATCTCAGTCCCTCCGCCTACAACGCAATCTGAAACGGCGCCAAAGAGCTGCGCGCCTACGACAAGCTCGCCGACGAAGAGATGGAAGAAATCCGCGCCGAAGAGGACCGCGCCGCAGCCGCAGCCATGGCCGGCGGACATGGCGACCTCAACATCCTCAACACCGCCGCCAACATCTCCGACGAGGAGAACCGGTACAGCCTCGAATCGTTCGCTGCCCAGGGCCTCGCAGAGCTCGAAGAGCCGTCCGACCCCGACGAGCCCGCCACAGCCCGTGCTCACCGAAGAGGGCAGACAACGCTTCGGCATCCGCCCCCAGTCCTCCTACACACAGGAAGACCTCGACAACCTCAGAAACGACGCGCTGCAATACCGCTTCTCCAAAGAAAACCTGCCATACCTGATCGAAATGGCGAAAGAGATGCGTGACGAGATGGAAGCAGCCCGGACTGCGCTCACCAGCGGCGCCGAAGACGCCCCCGAGCCCCTGCGCGACCCCCTGACCGGACAGCCCATGGACAGGCTGCCCGCCCGCGCCAGGACCGGCATCGTCCCCGAAACCGGCGAAGTCGAAACCGACCCCGAAGTCCTGGCCGACCAGGTGCGCCAGGCCGGGGACCTGATTCGCCTCCTCGAGAACCTCTATCAGAATGACGAATACGAGAAGACGCAGGACGAACTTCACGACCCGGACGACCCCAATGGCGCCGTAATCAACCACCAGCCCGTCCCAACCTCCTGACCTGGGAAGGTTGAAAAACAAATAGAATATATCGAATTCCTGCCGCCCCTCCCCGCGGCAGCGTAACCCCCTACCCACCATCCCGCCGCCCCACCCACCGCAACGCCCATCAGACCGCCCACCCCCCCTCAACACCTCGTCAGACCCTCGCAAACGCCCATCCATCGCCCATCTATCGCCCATTCATCACTCGCCCTGCCCCCGATTCGCGTCCCTTCGCGGATCCCCGCCCTTTTTCCACCTCCAATCTCTCACAAACGCTCGTAAACGCTCATGCAACACTCACAAACACTCACAAACACTCACGAACACTCGTAAACGCTCGTAAACACTCGTAAACACTCATGCAACGCTCACAAACACTCGTGAACTCTCACAAACGCTTGCGAACACTCGTAAACGCTCACGAATACTCTCGAACACTCGTAAACGCTCACAAACACCCGTAAACGCTCATGCAACGCTCACGAACACTCACGAACACGCACCACTCCCTCACACCATCCCCTTCGCGCACCACAAACGCGCTGGCGTCCTCCGTGTCCCTCCTTGGATCAAAAGACATCGCCGTCCGCCGTTGCCGTTTCCCCCATCCCCCTAATCCCCTTAATCCCCCCAAATCCCCGTTCAGACAAAATCCCTCGTCCCAAAATCCCCTTCCCGGGGCAATCGCATCTGAATCGGGTCAACGGAAACGAGCAGGTTGGAAAACTGGCTATCGGCTGAAAGTTCTCTCCCAATTAGATGTGATTGGCCTGCAAACCCGGTAACCGGGTATATGTGGAGAGGGCAAGATATTCAGGATGGCAGGTGATGGGGCGCTGGTTACGGGGTGGGGCATTCTGGCGGGAGGGGGATGGTTGTTGGGGGTTGTCGACCTTTGAGCATTGGTTGCTCCTTTGGCATACTGTTGTCAGTCGAGGCAAGGCGCCTTGCCTGAGGGCGCCGGCCGCGGCGCCGGAACGGAGACCGAGATGCCGATCTACGAGTATGTTTGCCTGGATTGCGACAATCAGTTCGACCGTCTCTGGCCGACGGTGGCCTCCGCGCAGGATCAGCAGCCGGACTGTCCGGCCTGCGGCAGCGGCACGACGAGGCGCACGATGTCGCGCGTCGCGGTTCTGGGGGAACTGGGCGGGCTTACGCCGCAGGAGGAGAGCGCGTCCAGCGCGGAGACTGCGAAGGCGGCCTCCTATACGCCGAAAGAACAGATCGATACATTGCAGGCGAATCGACAGCGGAAGCGCGAGCAGGGCAGATGAACGGGCACATCCCCTTTGGCGTCGCTGACTATTTCTGGGACGAGGCGAGTCTGCGGCAGAGCCTGCTTGACGCGCTGCTGGAAACGTTTCGCGGCTGGGGCTACGGTGACGTCATCCCGCCGATGTTTGAGTTCGATTCGACGCTCAGCGCCCAGTATGACGACCGTTTGCGCAGCGGGATGTACCGCTTTCTCGACCGGGACGGAAGCACGCTTTCCTTGCGGCCAGAATTCACGACGCCGGTCGCCCGGCTGGTGGGCGCGCGGCTGCACGACTGGCCGATGCCGCAGCGATTCTGCTACGGGGGCAGCGTCTTTCGCTACCTTGAACCCCAGGCGGGCCGCCAACGCGAGTTCTGGCAGGTAGGCGGCGAATTGATCGGCGCGCCGAGCCCGGCGGCCGACGCTGAGGTTCTGGCCATCAACGCGGCGGCGCTGAAGGCGGCGGGCCTGACGGAGTTCCGGCAGATTGTGGGCCACATCCGCTACTATCGCGGGCTTCTCGAGGCGCTGGCGCTCAATCCGGAGCAGGCGCAACAACTGCATTGGGCGTTGGAGCGTAAGAGCGAACCGCTTCTGGCTGAGTTCCTGCGGGAGACACCACTGCGCACAGGGCAGCGGCAGGCGGTTGAGACTTTGCCGCAACTGGTGGGGGAAAATGTAGACGCCATTCTCTCGCTGGCAGAACGCCACATTCAGAACAGGGGGATGCATGAGGCCCTACGGAACCTTCGTCAGATTGTGGATGCCCTGGATGGTTACGACACGCTGAACAGCCTTGTCATCGATCTGACCGAGATTCGCAATCTAGGCTATTACACGGGCGTTACATTCGAGGCAGTAACACCCGGCCTGGGGACAGCCGTTGCCAGCGGCGGGCGTTACGACGACCTGGTGGGCCGGTTTGGGCCGTCGCAACCGGCGGTCGGCGTCGCGCTTGGTGTGGACCGGTTGCTGGTCGCAAAGCAGCGGCAGGAGGGGGCTGACGCGAAGAATCGCACGCGCCGCCAGCGGACCGTTCTGGCGCTGCCCAGAGGGAGCGCGGCTGCGATGGTCCAAGTGCAAAGGTTGCGCCAGGCGGGCGTACGGATTCAGGTGGATGTCAACGACTGGTCGGCGGATCGCGCCTTTGGGTATGCGGGGGAAACTGACGTGGTGGACGTCCTTCTGTGGGAGGAGGAGTTCATGCACTACCGGCGCGACGAGGGCGGTGACTTTGTCCTGATTGGGCCGCTCGAAGCAGATTGCCTTTCGCCGCCACAGACGACGTGTGCAGAAATCGCGGGGCAGAGTAAATGATTTCATCGATTTCAGCGCCCATTCGCGGGGCGGCAGCAACAGCTGAGGATGCTCAGGTGTCGGCGCCAGGGGCGGGAGGCGAACAGTCTCTGCTCTTTGCCTTGCCGAAGGGGAGGCTTGCCCAGGACAGCTTGTCCTTTTTGGAGCAGGCCGGACTGTCGACCCCAACCGACACGGAGAGCCGCAAGCTGGTTTTGCCTGCGGCCGACGGGACGGTCGGTTTTGTCATGGCCAAGCCGCGCGATGTGCCGACGTATGTTGAGCACGGCGCGGCTGATCTGGGCATCTGCGGGCTGGACGTCGTGCGGGAGACGGATCGTGCGGTCTACGAGCCGCTGCTGCTGCCTTTTGGGCAGTGCCGGCTCAGCCTGGCCGGCCCGGCGGAGAGCGCGGCGGGCGCAACCGAAGCAGGAGGCGATTTTGCCGAGCGTTCCTTGGGTGTTTCCTCTTCTTTGCACCACCCTGGAACGCCTTTGCGCTACATGAGCCAGCCCCGCATTGCAACCGAGTACCCGCGCTTGACGCGCAGTTTCTTCGCGGAGAGGGGCGTGAACGCAGAGGTCATCACGCTAAACGGATCGGTCGAGCTTGGGCCGATCCTGGGCCTCTCCGATCTGATCGTTGATGTGGTCCAGACTGGAACGACACTGCGAATGAATGGGCTGGTAGAGATTCGGACGATCCTGGAGAGCCAGGCGGTGCTGGTCGTCAACCGGGCGGCGTATCAGCTGAAAGCGACGGAGATCAACCGAATCATCGAGCGAATGCGGTCGTTGACAACATGAGCGGCCTCCCCCGATGCGGGGAAAGACGGCGGGAAAGGCTGAGGATACAACTGTGCCAGAAATTTCGGATTCCAATGTGATTGAAGGCGTTCAGTTCGTCGCGCTGCGGCCTTTCGGAGATGACCGGGGCCGTTTCCTGGAGACCTTTCGCAAGGAGTGGTTCCCGCAGCGGAGTTGGACGCGGGTCCAGTCAAATGTCAGCTACTCGAAGGCGGGCGTGCTGCGCGGGCTGCATTACCACTATCATCAGGTTGACTACTGGTTCTGCGTGACAGGAACGGTTCAGGTGGGTCTGGCCGACCTGCGCCCGGACAGCCCTACATTTGGGAGGACGGAAACGCTGGAGATCGGGGAACACAACACGTCGGGCATCTTCATTCCGGTCGGGGTCGCGCATGGATTTCTTGCGCTGACGGAAGCGGCGCTGGCCTACAATGTCGACAACTATTATGACAATTCGGACGAGCACGGCGTAGCCTGGGATGATCCGGGGCTGGCAGTCGATTGGAAGTGGTCCGAGCCGGTTCTTTCCGACCGGGATCGGAGCAATCCGGCGCTGGCAGAGCTGGCGGCCGATCGCTTGCCGAGGCTGCGCCCTGCCTAGGGCCGCGAGAATGGGACGGCAGAGCGACTCACGTTCGAAACGCCTTTATTTTTGGTCTCCTCAGTGCGAAAAGCGGTTCCATGACAGAATCTGGCTCCACGCATTCTTCGAGCATTGCCGCAGATAAGAAAGCCGGGCGGGACGTCACGGAGTTTCGCAGGCTGCCTTCTGTTGACAAGCTGCTGCTGGCGCCGGAGCTTGCCGGGCTGGTGGCGGAATATGGACGCGCGGCGGTTACGGCCGCGACGCGGGCGGAGCTGGCCGGCGCCCGCGCCGCCATTCTGAAGGGGGAAGAGGCCCCCTCTGGGGAGGCGTTGGCGGAGCGAATCACAAGGAGCGTCGCCGCGGGGGCGGCTCCTTCGCTGCGGCCGGTAATCAATGCCACCGGCGTACTCATTCACACGAATCTGGGCCGCATACCCCTCAGCAGGAGCGCCCAGGAGGCGGTCACGCGCCTTTCCAGTGGATACAGCACGCTCGAATATGATGTGGAGGCGGGGCAGCGGGGCAGCCGCCATGACCACCCTTCCCGTCTCCTGTGCGAGCTGACGGGCGCAGAAGACGCGCTTGTGGTGAACAATAATGCCGCCGCGGTCTTTCTTGCGCTGACCGCGCTGTGCAGAGGACGCGAGGTGATCGTGAGCCGGGGCGAACTGGTCGAGATAGGGGGCGGCTTCCGGATCCCTGATGTGCTGCGGCAGAGCGGCGCGACGTTGGTGGAGGTTGGTACGACGAACCGCACGCACGCGGGCGACTTCAGGGCTGCGATCGGGCCCGATACCGCCGCGCTGATGCGCATACACGCCAGCAATTTCAAGCAGCTCGGCTTTGTCACAAAGCCGGGCCTGGCGGAGCTGGTCGAGATTGCGCAGGGCCATGGTTTGGAGCAGGCGCGGGGGGCGGAGGGGAACTGTGAAGCGGGCGGCAGGACTGTGGGCGCCGGCCCCGGGCAGGCAAAGGGCGACCGCCCGCTGGTCATTGACGACCTGGGGTCCGGCACGCTGCTGGATACGGCGCAGTTCGGGCTGGCGGCGGAGCCGATGGCGCAGAGCAGCGTGCAGGCCGGAGCGGACGTGATTACCTTCAGCGGGGACAAGCTGCTGGGGGGCCCACAAGCGGGCCTCATTGTCGGCAAGGCCGAATATATCTCGCGGCTGCGCTCGCACCCGCTGGCCCGTGCATTGCGGGTGGACAAGATGACGCTGGCGGCCCTGGACGGCACGCTGCAGGCATATCGGCGGGGACGCGCCGTGCGCGAGATACCGGTATGGCGCATGATAGCGGAGTCGGAGGGGTCCGTTCAACGGCGGGCTCGTCATTTTCAGGCCAGGATGGCTGAGTCGGGGATCGAGGCCAAGGTCATTCGAGGCGAGAGTACAATCGGCGGAGGAAGCCTCCCGGGGGAGACGCTCGCCACGTTCCTGCTGGCGCTTGACGTCCCGCGGCCGGACGGCGCGGCCGCGTCTCTGCGCGGGGCGGAGCCGCCTGTGATCTGCCGGATTCAGAACGCCCAGCTGCTGTTCGATCTGCGCACCGTCCTGCCGGAGCAGGAGCAGTCTTTGCTGGAGATTCTCTGCCGGCGGCTGCCTCGCTCTGACAGCGGCATGGCCGGCGATAGCCCTTAACGGGAGCTCTGCAGAATCTGTGTCCCTCATCTATCTGAAACTCGGCGGTTCCCTGATCACGGAGAAGGAGAGAGCGGAGACGGCCAGGCGGGACGTTTTGGCGCGGGTGGCGAGGGAAGTCGCCCAGGCTCGCCGGAAAAGTCCCCGGCTCCAGCTAGTGGTGGGGCACGGGAGCGGGAGTTTCGGCCATGTCAGCGCGCAACGCTATGGAACGCGAAAGGGTGTTGGCAGTCCGGCGCAGTGGTATGGTTTCGCGGCCACGGCGGATGCTGCCGCCCGGCTGAACCGAATCGTCGCGGCATGTTTTCTGGAGGCTGAACTGCCGGTCTGGTCTGTGCAGCCCAGTGTCGGACTGCGGTGCAAGGACGGCAGAGTGACGGAGGGCCCGGCGGATACGGTGCGCATGGCGGTGGAGCGGGGATTGCTGCCGCTGATACACGGAGACGTTGCATTCGACAGCGTGCGCGGGGGAACGATTGCCAGCACCGAGGAAATTTTCGAGCAGTTGGCGGGGCATTTTCCGCCGGTTCGGATCGTGCTGGCAGGTGAATTGGAAGGGGTATACACCAGCGATCCGCGGAGGGACCCGACAGCGGTCTTGCTGAGAGAGATCACGCCGGCTTCTTTCGACTCTTTGTCTGTCGCCCTTGGCGCCAGCCATGCCACCGATGTAACCGGTGGCATGGCGGCGAAAGTCGAGCAATCTTTGCGGATGGTGGACGCGGCGGAGGGCCTGGAAGTGGTTATTTGCGGCGGCCTCACGCCGGGCGCCATTTTTGCCGCGTTGACGGACCTCTCTGCGTTCCCGGGGACCTTGATCCACGCGGGGAGGCTGCAGGAACGCCCCTGAAGTAGAACCTGTAGACATTTGAAAGCGTGGTGAAAGAAAAGGGGTTGGGCGGTCCGCCTCATCCTTTGGCGCAGCCCTTCTTTCGGCGCGCACGGCAAGCGCACGTTGCCGCGCACGCGAACTCGGCGCGCGTTCACAGCGGACGCCCCCGTCGAATGGTGGCCGGTTACGGTCGGATGGCGTGTTCAATGTGTGGAATACGGTCCCCGCGAGTGGGCAAATTGGTGTTGTGAAGAAGAAAGATGCGGGACGCCTGGCGGCAGTTGGGGCCGGTTCGCCCGTGAGACGGGAACCTCCGACGCGGCGCAATGGCGGACTTAGGGGGCGTTGCGGGGGACCCAAGGGCCGCGACCTGGCGGAGTGACATGAGGGATTGGACTCGCATTGCCTGGGGGGCCGGGAAGTCGCTCCGGACAGGTCGTTGCCGAAACATGTGGAAGCTGCATGGGGCAGGGCTGATGTATTTGCCCGCTTTTTTGGCGTCCGAGTATAATGACGGTTGCAAAGAATGTCACAATAGGTTGGCGGCTGCTTTATCCTGAGGCGGCGTTGCCCGGTGGACGTTGGAATGCAGTGGGCATTCGTCTGGCGGGGTCAAAGTGAAGAATTGGGAATGTAAGTGGAGGACGCCCTTTGATTGGGCGTCGGAATAAGGGCGCGGATGTTTCTGACAATTGTTTCTTTTTTTCTGTTACTGGGCCTGCTTATATTCTTTCATGAGCTGGGTCACTACCTGGTGGCACGGCGAAACGGGATAGAAGTTGAAGAGTTCGGTGTCTTTGGATTTCCTCCCCGCCTGATCAAACTATTCACATACGACGGGACAGTATTTACGATTAATGCGATTCCTTTCGGCGCATTCGTGCGCATGAAGGGTGAGGACATGGCCGACTCACGTCCCGGCTCCTTTAACGCTGCTCGAAAGCGGGGCCGCGTGCTCACGCTCCTGGCCGGCCCGGCAATGAACCTATTGCTGGCGGTCGGGTTTTCCATTGCCAGTGTGTTCTCCGGTTTTCCGGCCGGCGCCGCCCACCCGCAACTAAACGAAGTGGCGCCCGGCACACAGTTGATGGGCGTTGCTCTTGAGCCAAATGATACGCTGATCCGGTTTAACGGTCAGCCAGTATACATTGATGTGGGCAGCGGAGAACTGTTACAGCCGAAGCGGCGTACGCCGATAACTTCGGAAGAAGCCGGCACTCTCGCAGTCTTGCGGGGGGATGTCCTGCACAAGCTGCAGGTTCCCTTTGCCACCCGGGACGAGCTGAAGGACCTCCTGGAAAAAGTGGGCGCTCAGCCAGCCCTGCATACGCAGGTCACACAAGTCGCGCCGGGCAGCCCTGCCGAGAAGGCGGGATTGTTGCCCGGAGACATCTTCTATGCCGTCAACGGCGAGGTTGTAACAGCCGACCGCAGCTTGGGCGAAATTGTCCGTTCGCATTTGGGAGAAACAGTTTCTGTTACGATGCTGCGGGAGGATGCGCTCTACAGCCGCGATGTGTTGGCGCGACAGGATCCTCCGCCCGGACAGGGGGCGATAGGCGTCGGAATCAGCGCGAATCTGATGTTGGTGACCCTGCCCTTTTTCAGTAGCATCTGGCAAGGCATCGTGGGAATTGTCGACTATGTGCAGGCTGTGATCTCGCTGCCGGTCATGCTCATCTCCGGGCAGTTGGCGCCCCAGGATGCCGCCCTGTCCGGACCGGTTGGAATTGCCCAGTTGGTGGGCGGCGCGGTTAGCGCAACGGCTGACACAGGACTCTGGTTCCCTGTGTGGCAGTTGGCTGCCATCATCAGCGCGGGGCTGGCCATCGCGAATCTGTTGCCGATTCCGGCATTGGATGGGGGACGGCTGCTGTTTATCTTTGTCGAATTGTTGCGGGGGCGTCGGATTGCACCGGAAAAGGAAGGAGTGATTCACCTCGTCGGATTTGTCTTGCTGTTGGGGCTGATGGTGGTGATCACGATAAATGATATTCGCTCTGGCCCGCAAGGCATCGACTGGTCCCAACTGTTGGGCCCGTGACGGCGCACGTGTAACCACGGCTGCCTGGCCGGGAGGCCGATTCCCCGACTATGTCATCAGACAGTTCAAACATTTCGGAAGCCGGCGCCGATAGCCCCGGACCGTCCCAGGATGAAAGCCGCGGCGGTGTTCAGGTCCCTTCCTGGGGGGCAAAGCGCTGTCCGTCCTGCTATGCCGCGGTTTTGCCCAGCCAGACTGTTTGCGCGGAGTGCGGCACGCGGTTGACGCCGCGTGTAACCAGGGCACGCTGTCTTCGTTGCGGCAAGCACGCGACGACCGACCATGTGATTTGCCCCCATTGCGGGCGCAACCTGCACGCGGCGCCATCGCGGCTACTCACGGTTGGGGTACCGGCGTTGCTCGTCGGGATCTTGGCCATTGCGCTTGTCGCCCGGGGAATGCCGTCGATTTTGCAGGAGAATGAAAATTTGCCAATCCTGCAGAATTTCGTCATAACGCCGGTTGCTTCAGACAGTGAACCAACTGTGAGGCTTGCGCGAGAGAGCCTGGCGCCGGCGGTGGTTCAGAGCGGACCAGGTCAGTCGGAGGAGGGCGCCGGTTCTGACGGGGCGCCGGCGGTGATTGCGGACATGACACCGACCGCGACCGCGGAGGCGATGGGCACAGCAGGCGACGGTTCCGCGGCAACGCTGGCTCTGACAGCGACTGCGGTTCCAACGTTAGAGGCGACGGCAACCGAGGCGGCGACCTTCGAATCCGCTCCCACGGAGACTAACACGGCGACGCCGCCTCCCGCGGAGACGCCGACGGCTACAGCAGTTGCGACTGAGACTGCAACCGCGACGGCCTCTCCTACCCCTGGGTGGCTGGTCTACACGATCAGGGCGGGTGATACGATTGTCGGAATCGCAAATCGGTTCGGCATTTCTCAAGAAGAGTTGCTGGCTGCGAATAACCTGTCCCGGCAGGATACAACCACATTGCAGATTGGCGATCAGATCGTGTTGCCTGGTCTGCTTCAGATCACGCCAACGCCGACGGCAACCCCGGTTGCCATCGAAACTCCGATTCCAACTCCAACCGGGTAGATTAGGTCCGGGCCAAGTCGCATCGGCCTATTCTGGGGCCCACGGGGCGAAGGTCGCAGTTTCACCCACCAAACCAGGCTGCTGAATTAACCCGGATCCTGGCGCATTGAATACAATGAACGCGAGGCGGCAAGTGACGAATCGTGTCGCAAATGAAGACGACGCTCAGAACGGTGAAAGCGCACCTCTGCCGGTTGAGGTCCTGTTGACCCAGTTAAAGGACGAGGGTGATTTGCCGCGCACGCAGGAGCTGCTCGCTCTGTCCGATCTGAGTCTGGCCGATATGAGGCGCCTGCAGGAGACGTGGGGCAGGATCAGTGACGCCCGCAGGCTGCATGTTGTGCAGACACTGGTGGAAGAGAGTTTCACGAATCTGCAGGTGCAGTTGGGCCGGCTGTTGCGTCTGGCCCTGAACGACTCCTTGCCGGATGTGCGCATTCTGGCAATTCGGGGATTGTGGGAGGATCGAGAAGCGGATCTTGTCGGCCCCCTTATTCATACCTTGAACAACGATCATCACGAGGCGGTTCGTGCTGAAGCAGCGGGAGCCTTGGGCGCGTTTGTGCTCGCGGGAGAGTTGGATGAACTCTCGCCGGCGTTGGCGATGCGGGCCGAGGACGCGTTGCTGGCAGTATTGCATGCGGAAATGGAGCCGCTCACGGTTCAGGCCAGGGCCCTGGAAAGCATCGCCTTTTCGGGCGAGACCGGCATTCGCGATCTGATCGAAGACTGTTACTTTTCGCCCTATGACGAGTTGCGGGTGGCGGCTCTACGCGCGATGGGTCGCAGCGCGGACGTGCGCTGGCGTTCGACGGCGCAGGCCGAACTGGCCAGCCCCGAACCGGAGATGAGAGCGGCCGCGGCGCGTGCCTGCGGCGAATTGGAGGCGAGAGACGCGCTCAGAGATTTGATCGACTTGCTTGGCGATGAAAGCAAAACAGTGCGGATGGCTGCGATATTTGCCTTGGGACGCGTGGGCGGGCGGCAGGCCAGAGAGATGCTCAACGCCATGAGCGAGAGTGAAGACGCCGACGAAGCGCAAGCGGCGGCGACCGCCCTGGAGGAGGCTCTATTTTACGGGGACGCGGAAGCGATTCCTCTGTTCGATGAGACGCAGGAGAGCTGGGAAGATGAGCCTGACGATTGGGAGGCATGGTGAATCTGAAGCTCAAGCGCCTGGTACGTACGCACAGCTCTGAACAGTACGCGCTCTTTGACCTGGCCCAAACAGACGACGAGGGTGAGCCTCTTACGATCGGCAAACTCGATCTTCATTACACAGGGGAGGGCACGTATGGCACGATCTTGTTGTGGGAAATGGGTCCCCAGCAGATCGAGCCGGAACGAAGGAGGTTGTTTGTGCGCGCGCTTTTGAGTGAACTGGTCTTGCCGATGGGTTTGCCCAATGAATTTGTTGTAGAATTTTTCGCGCCCACGCTAGACGAGTACGAGGTGTTTCACAATCTGGACGAAGACGTTGACGAGCATGGGCGGGCGCCTGAACAGGCGAATTGAGTCCGCTTGAAACGCGCCTGCCGGAAACTGGTCCGGCAAGAACTTTCCAACTGAGAGAACGCGGATACTGATGACCGAACACGAGCAGAATCAGGGTCGAAATGGGAATGGCGGCAATGGGGCCGACTATCGTACCGTACTGAATGAAAGCGCCCGGCTTTTGCGGGCAAACCGGCCCGGCGAGGCGATCGCCGTGCTTGAGCCATTGCAGGCAGATCTGCCGGATGACCCGGATATCGCGATCAATATGGGCGGGGCGCTGATATTGCAGAGAAAATGGTCGAAGGCGGTTAGGATATTGAAACGGGCGGTGGAAGTCTCGCCCGACAATGTGCTGCTGTGGACCAATCTGGCGGCCGCGTATCTGGGCCGCCTGGAGACCTCGGGCCCGAAACACCAGGCAAGGGCGATTGCCGCCTACGAAAGGGCGCTCGGTCTGGATCCCAGCACGCCAAACGTACACTATCACTTGGGACTGATTTACAAGCAACAGGGAAACCTGAGCCGATCGTCGGCCATGTTTCAACGGGCGCTGGAGGTGAACCCGGAGGACAGAGACGCCCGTTTCTGGATGGAAAGGCTGAGTGACCAGATCGTGGAGATTGAGCGTGAGAAGAGACTGAAGCGCTCGCAGCAGGACCGTTCCAGCGCGAATCCTGCGGGAAACGGGCATCGTCCCTCTGGACTGGGAGAGGAATCGTAACCATGACGGCGGAACCGTCGGTATCGTCAAGCGCGACAGTTGACGAGTCTTCGACCGTTCATTCACAGCCTATGCCGCGGTGGCGCGAGCGCCCGGAACGCGCTGCGTGGATCATTCTATTGTTCTCATTCGCCATATTCGTCGTGCTGCTTGCGGGCATCCCCTTGGCGGTTCTGCGGCTCTACCATTCGGCTGCGGTAAGGCAATCTCTCCAATTTGAAACGACGGTCGGCACAGTTCTTCTCTACCCACCGCGTTCCGACCAGCCGATTGCGCTGACTGACAGCAGGGAAGGGATAGGCGAGGGAAGCCGGCTGCAAACAACAGGAACGGCTACGCAGGGCGTGTTGGGGCTGCCGGCGGGTGGACAGAGCGACGATTTGATGGGAACAATACTGCTTTACCCCAACACGTCGCTTGAGATAGTAAGGAGCAGGCGGCCCTATTTTGCCGGCAGCGACCGGCCATACCGGCTACGCATCCGTCTGCAAGAGGGTCAGGTACGTCTTTTCACTCGAAGCGCGTTGGACCGGAAGGTAGAGGTTCAGATCGAGACGCCTCAGGGCGAGGCCCAGCTTGAGGAAGGAAACTACGCATTCTTCGTTGACGCCGACAGCAGCGAGGTTGTGGTGAAGCAGGGCATTGCCAGGCTCGCGCAGCAGGGGCAGGAGCCGGTTGAGATCGAACCAGGACTGCGCACGTGGATTCAGGCGGACGGGACGATATTGCCGGCTGTTCCAGCGGTCCACAATCTCCTGCGGGACAGTGGGTTCACCGGGCCATTGGAGGAGGAGTGGGAAAGCTATACGCCGCCGCACGTTACGCCGGGCACGGTCGAGTTCATCGAGAAGGACGGCCGTCAGGTGGCCCGTTTCTTCTTCCGGGGCCCAAACCAGGTCCACACGGAAATTGGGATACGGCAGGTTGTCGACCAGGATGTACATAGTTACGATTCGCTGATCGTCAAGTTGGATGTCAATCTGGATTGGCAGACTTTGCCGGGGGCCGGCGAGTTGAGCTCTGAATTCCCCTTACGCGTCGAGCTTACGTTCACGGACATTCATGGGAAGGAAGTGAGGTGGGGCTATGGCTTCTATAACATGGATCCACGACCGGAATATCCCCTGTTCGGCGGCATGCAGGTCCCGCTATTCACGTGGCACAGCTATGAATCGGGGAATCTGATGGAGGAGTTGGAGGCGACGCGGCCGGCGCACATCGACAGTATCCGGCTCTATGCCAGCGGCTGGAACTACGAAACGTTTGCGAGTGAATTGGAGCTTGTCGTCGAATGACCCGGTGGCAAAACATGGCGCGGCCCGGCTGGCTGATCGCAACGATCAGCCTCTTTCTTTTTCTGGCGGCCTATCAGCTGGGGTTGCCCGGCCTCCACTACGACGAAGCCAAAGAGGCGGGTGTCAATGCGATGGAGCTGCTCCACCGGGCGCCTATAACCGCCTTTCGCGACGCGACCGTATCGGTTTTGGGTCTGGAACTTCCTTTGATGACGCAGGACTACATTGGCGCCTTGAACGTATATCTGGCGTTGCCGTTTTTGGCGGCAACGGGTATTGGTGTTCCCAATTTGCGCTTGTTGGCCCTGACTCTGGCGGTCCTTGGGCTGCTGGCGTTGGAACGGGCCGTTTCAGAGTGGCTGGCGCTGTGTTTTGGCAGGCAGAGCTCCGTGGCCCCCATTGCCCCGGCGGCGCTTACCTGCCTGGCCCTCCTGGCTGCGGCGCCCAGTTTTGTATTCTGGCAGCGGCAGGGAATCTTCGTCACGAACGCAACGATACCTTTCACCTTTGCCTGCATCTGGCAGGGTCTGCGCTGGTTGCGGCTGGGAGAGGACAGGGCCTTGATCCTCTCGGCCTTTTGCGCAGGGCTGGCCGTCTATGCGAAATTGCTGGCGGCCTGGGTTATCCTGCCGTTCGGCGGGCTATGCATGGCCTGGTGGCTGGGCTTACGGGCGAGAGGCGGGACTGTCCAAGTTAGCGGCGCGCGCGATCATCGGCAACCAGGGGGACTGGGAAGAGAAAGATTTGCCTGGCTGTTTCAGTGGCGTTCTCCTGGTCTGCCGCTGTTAGCCGCCCTGGCCTTCGCGGCGCCTCTGATCCCCTTCATCCTGTTCAACGTGAAGACGGGGGGCACACTGTCGTCGATCACGCAGAATCTGGGCAGCAGCTACTACGGCGTGAACAACGCCGCCATTTGGGAGAATGCGACGGTGCGCTGGCAGCAGCTGTTGCAGACCTTGCGCGGCGACCATCTCTGGTATTTGGGCGCGATCGAGCGAAACGCGCTGGCGCCCGCGGCGGCGCTGGGGCTGCCGGCCGCGGCCTTGTTACACCGGGGCAGCCGCCGGGTGGTTGGTCCCCCGCTCCTGTTGCTGGCGGCAGCGTTCGGCGCCAGTTTCTTCACTGTCAGCGATCTCTTTGTCACACATTATGCCTTGCTCCATCCCCTGGCGATTGCAGTGACGGGCGTGGGGCTGCACGAACTGTGGCGATGGGCGGCGTTCGAGGGTGGTGATGGGGCGGATGGGAGGGAGGTTGGCGGCGCGGTCGGCGCCAGGAGAACAGGAAATGCCGGCAAGCTGTTTTGGGAATGGCCGCGGGCGCTGATCTCGGGCAACGCGTCAGGACCGCCGTTTGGTCTGAGGGCCGCGGCGCATGCAGGCCTGGCTCTGGTCGTCTGCGCCGTCTTTCTGCTCGACTTGCGGGCAACGGCGGGTTACCACGGCGCGCTCACGCGCAGCGGCGGGTTGGTTGACCATTCCGATGCCTCCTACCATCTCGCGTTCGACTTGCGGCACGGGGGCATGGGCGCGCCGATTGCGCTTGACTGGGGGATGGAGGCGCCCATCCGGTTTCTGAGTGAAGGGCGCGTCAGGCCGATAGAGATTTTCGGCTACGGTTCGCTGCAGGAGCCGGACGATGGGTTCATCGAGCGGCTCGAGCTATTTCTGGACAATGTCGACAACGTCTATCTTCTGCGCGCGCCGGGCAACGAGGTGTTTCAGGGGCGGAGGGCGGCTTTCGAGCGTATGGTCAGGGAGAGAAATGGCCGCCTGGAGCGAGAGCAGGTATACGCGCAGTTGGACGGCACGCCCTTGTATGAGCTGTGGCGTGTCCACGACTGAGCGTGGTCCCTGGCCGATGGCTTGATTCCGGGGTGAGCGACCAGAACGCCGGATCCTTGGCGCGACCTCGAAGGGGGCATGACGTTCAAGGGGATGAGTAGAATTGCCTGCGTTTCAGGGTCAACGGGAAGGGAGGCGAAAAAGGGCGGTCAGGCTGGTATCGCCTTGGGCGCGGCGCGACGGGCGCAGTATTTTGGGGAAATGGTTGGGGCGGTTTGTTCGGCGCTGGCTGGCGGCCCGTTCGTCACAGTCGTTGGGGCCATTTCACCGTTGGGATGAGAAGATTGCGGGACCGGGATCGTGCGGTTTCCCTGCCCGGTTGAGCATATCGGATTTAGCTGATAGAATGTAGCGACCCCAATATGCGGTGGTTCAGAGAAGCGAAATGGTCAGTCAAATTCCGTCCGAAGCGCGCAGGCGCAGCGCGGACGCTGCGCAGATACATAGGGCAGACACCAGGCCAAGGGGAGTCGGCTACTTCAGGGTAGCCGCTCAGATGGGGCGGCTGCGGGCCGTTCCTGCGCTGCTCACGCCGGTCCTATGGGGGGCGGCGACGGCGCGCTGGCAGGTGGAGACGATCAGCATCTGGTGGGCACTCGTGATGGTGTTCAGTTTCGGCGCACTGGCCCTGTGCTGCAACTATCTGGGCGCGTATGTGGACTATGCGCGCCACATGCGGAGCGAGGGACAGATTGCCACAGGGGGGAGCGGTCGGGTCTCTGGTCGGTCTTCGCCGACGGCGCTATTCGACGGTTTTGATTGGATGCAGCAGAGGCTGTTGCGGCCTGAGACATTTCTCAGCCTTGGCCTGATATCAGGGACGATATACGTTCTGGCGGCGTTATGGATGGGCTTTTTTATTGGCTGGCCGATCTGGTTTTTCACGCTGATCAGCGCGCTGATGTGCGGTGTATCGCTGTGGCCGGCCGTCCGTTATGCCCGCAGATTCTGGTGGGTCGGCGAGATCGCCTTTTGGTTGGGCCTGGGCATCATTCCTTTGCTGGCCACATACTTTGCGCTGACTGGCGCCATCACACGTCTTGTCCTTTTGATTGCGCTGGCGCCGGCAACATTCGCCTGGCTGGCAAATCAGTCCTACAGCTTCTACAGCTGGCACCGGGACTGGCGTCTGCGGCGGCGCACGCTGGCAGTGGTGTTCGGGCCTGAGCGGGGTCTGGACATTGCGGCAATCATCGCGATCGGAGGGTTTATCGCGCTGATCCTGCTGATGGCGACGGGCGCTGTGCCGGTGTGGACGATTCTCGTGCTCGGCGCGTTTCCTCTGTTTTTGCGAGCGTTTTCCCGGGTACGGGTGTGGCCGTTTTCCCGGCAGGCGGGCATGGGCACAGTGGCCAACGCTGTCAATGGGGCCATTTTGGCTGGGCTGTTATGGCTGGCGCCAATGTGGCTCAATTAGCCGGGGCGTGAAGGCAGTGATGTTGTGACTTGGGAAGGACGGCGCTGATTTCGCTTCAGCTCGATCAGGCGCTGGCATGACCCGAGCAATATCGATTTGAACCATGGCGGAACTAACGAGAAAAGAGTTTTATGAGTTGGCAGACCAGTGCCGGGAAAGGGCTCTGGAGCTGGCCCTCTTTGATCAGAACCGGGTCAATCGAAAGCAGTGCCGTCAGTTCAACGAGTGGCTGGCGCGCCTGAAGACGTATGATCAGTTGGCCCCCGGTGTGCATGACATCACCGCGGCGAGGCCGATCACGCGCTATGATCTGATGGCGGCGGTAGTCATCCTGTGGATTGTGTCGCTTTTTCTGTTGCGGGAGGAGCTGGGCTCGGGCGGGAACAGGTTCTTGGGGTTCGCGGCGTGGGGGTTGGTGGTGTTGCTCTACTTTTTGCCTGAATCGCTCTATGCCACGACGGTTGAGTTGCTGGAGGCCAAGGTGCTGCGGGTGGTGGAGACGCTGGAGGCGTTGTTGATCTCGCAGGAGATGGAGGTCACAGAGGCAGTATTCTTCAAGATAAAGGAGAATCTGAGCACGGCCCGCCGCGAGTTGCGCCAGCAGATTCACCTTGCGCACAGCCGGTGATCCGCCTGTTTTCCCTGAAGCCGAATCCTCTCAAAACGCCTCTGCCGGTTCAGTATTGCGCCGGCTGCGCGTGCTGCGCGGTATCGACAATTTGATCGAGTACAGAGGTCACCTCCTCGTCTATCTCTTCGGGCCTGGCCAGGGAGGCAAGGCGATGGTAGGCTGTTTTGCGCATAACGTTGGGCAGTTCCAGCGCCCGAAAGAACGCCTCGAAGACCCTGTCAAGCAACTCGCTTGCTTTCACGTCTTGCCGCCAGTAGCTGTCCTGCAAGTTTCGCAGGGCAACGGGCGGAACCAGGTCGCTGACCACCCTTCCCATTATTTCGGTACGCTTGTCTTTTTCCGCGGCGGAAAAGAGCGTATCGGCCCCGCTTTCATTCTCGACTGCTGAATCCTGCGCATATCTCTCTAACACCGCCGGAATCGAGAGATAGTTTTCGATTTCCCTTCTCTGCCATTTGCGTTCCTTCAGAAAGGGAGGGGGCTCCGTAATCGCGGCGTCATGGTCATAGATTCCGATACCGACCAGATCAAATTTCCCCTGGCGCAGCCCGAAGAAATGATTGCAGGCAGCTGCCGGCTGATTGCCCACGTAATGGACAAACGGTCTCTCAAGATATTCGGCCGCCGAATGGCTCAAGGTATGCGCGTAGGACCGAAGGCAGGCAAGATCAGTTGCCCCTTCCAGGTAGAGCACCCACCCAGTTTGCTCGGCCTGAAGGTAGTCCTGAAATCCAATTTGCTTGAGGGCTTTCGCGACCTGCGTGCGGCCAGATCGGTCATCAATTCTGTGGGGCTTCCCTACAAAGGCAACGACAATATCCTGAGCCCCGGCTTCATTCATGATGACTTCTGAATGGCTGGCGGCGATAATCTGGCTGCCCATTTCCGATGCCGTTTGTGACAGAAGATGGTAGATTTGCCGCTGGCGCAGGATCTCGAGATGGGCATCCGGCTCATCCAGGAGAAGGACAGCAGGCGGGTTGGTGTACAGGTATGCCAGGAGGAGCAAGGTCTGCTGGAGCCCGCGGCCCGAAGCAAAAAGCGCCAGCGACACGCCGGGGCGTTCGCTGTAGGCCATTGTTACTTCGCCTCGTTCAACTATGTGGTCCGGTCTATCCAGAGTGACCCCGAAGAGCTGGCGGATGTGTTCTTGAACTTTCCACCACGCCGGCTCTTTGTTCTCCGCCAGGTTGTGGCAGAGATTGCGCAATACCTGCGCGGTCTGGCCTTCACCAATCAGGTCGTTCACGCGTCCCGGTTCCCACTTAGGCTCGACGGCAGCCAGGCCCGACATAGGAGGCAGATACGCGACATGGGTTTGCAGCGCCTGCTCAGGAACGGTCATTCTTTCGCCAGAGGTCCCTGTTTCTGTTAGCCGCAAGGGCCTACAGTAGAGTGACTCTTCGTTGGCGTAGTCAAACTCCAGACCGCATTGCCAGGGGGCGCCATTCGAAATGCCTTCGACCACAATGTCGATCCGGACATTTTGCGCTCCTCTCTTCTCTCCCTCCATCGTCTTCAGGCGGGTACGCAGATTGCGCCACAGAAGATTTGCCTTGGGAACTGGAACTGCAATCATATCGCGTCGATTGATTGTGACGCCAGGTCGCTGTTCAGGTGTCGGTTTCCCCTGATAGCGTTCCATCCATCTGCGCAGGCCCAGGTCCCAAAGGGCGAGCGCCTGCAAGGCAGTCGTCTTGCCGGAGTTGTTGGGGCCGAAAAACACAACCGAAGTGCCCAGTGGAATGTCAACTTGCTGGAAGCGCTTGAAGTTTCGAATTGATAGGTTTGTCAGCAAGACTCTTCTCCGCCAGAATCTTCTGAACGCCAAATTACAGCATCAGACCTTATAGCAGGAATCTCTCAGTTCATCGGTGACGGGACCGTGCGTTTGGGGAAGTAGCAGGCCCAGACCGGCTTGCCGTTTTCGCGGCACCAGTGTTCGCGGTGGGTGGGGAGATAGGGGCCGACGCGGGAGGCCAATTCCGGTGTGTGGTCACTGAAGGCTGGGTGGCGCGAGAGGAGGTGGCGCACCATTTCGCCGTACTGTTCCACGTCTGTCTTCAGGTGCAGGTATCCGCCTGGCCGCAGTTTGGCCGCGAGCAGGTCGACGAAGGGCGGGGAGAAGAGGCGCTTGACTTTGTGCTGCGCCTTCCACCAGGGGTCTGGGAAGAGCACGTGGACGGCATCGGCGCGCTGGTCTGGGATGGCCAGCTGCAGGCCCACGCGGGCGTCGTCGTCGCTGAGCCACAGGTTCTCCAGTTCCCGTTTTTCCAGGCGGCGCAGGGCCAGGCGAACGGCTTTGGTTTTGGTTTCAAAGCCAACGAACCAGCGCTCTGTCATGCGCGCGGCCCGGTCTAGCAGGAAGTCGCCGCGGCCGAAGCCGATTTCGATTTCCAGGGGGCGGGCGCCGGCTGCGCGGCGGCGGAAGCGCAGGCCGTTGGCCGCGCGGCGGTCGTCGAGGGCAAGCGCGCGAAAAAACGGCCGATCCATGCCCCAGGCGGGCAGTGTGTCGAAATTTGGGCGTTTTCGGGGGTCGCCGCCGATGAGGCCCTTACCCGCCTGCCAGTCGGCGTCGTGCTGGGCGCGTTGCGCGGGGGTCAATTCCTCCCAGGTAAAATCCATGCGCCCTTGCGAAAAGGAGGCTGGGGTGTAATCGAGGGTGTTTCTTTTCTCTTCGGTCACTGAATTTGGAGGCGGCGCGAAGTTTGGAACGCGGGCTGCGCCGCGCGGGGGGATGTCTTGCGGCGGGAGAAATCGATCATGCGAGTTTGCGTTGAATCGCATCCCGCACGATCGCCGCGTCGGCGGGCAGATAGACCGGGGGATTGGCGAGATCGCTTTCCACTTCCGCCAGCGTGCCTTCATGGTAGCCGACTTTGAATGGCGTGAATTTCAGCCCGTGGGCAGTGCTGATGACGATGACCCGCTGGTCGCTTGCGATAACTTTTCGCTGCAGCAATTTGAAGAGCGCGGCGAGAGCGGTACCGGTATGTGGACAGGTGTACATTCCGGTGGCATCGGCCATGGCGGCTGCCGAGGCCATTTCGTGTTCGTTTACCTGTTCTACGATGCCGTCGGTCTCCTGGATGGCCTGGACGGCTTTTTCGTAGCTGACGGGATCGCCGATCTGAATGGCAGAGGCGAGCGTTGACTGGGCTTCCACTCTGACTTGCTGTTCAAATCCGTTCAGATAGCTGAGGTAGAAGGGGTTTGCCTTGGAGGCCTGGGCGGCCACCAGGCGGGGCAGGCGGTTGATGATGCCCAGGTCCTGCATCAGTTTCAGGCCTTTGTAGATTGCGCTGATATTGCCCAGATTGCCGACGGGAATCACAATCCAGTCCGGACTTTCCCAGTCGAACTGTTGCACGATCTCGATGCCAACGGTTTTCTGGCCTTCGATGCGGAGCGAGTTCATGGAGTTGGCGAGGTAGATGGAGGAGTCGGGGCTGTCTCCGGCATGGGTGATTTCGCGGATGACGCGCATGCAGCCGTCGAAGTCGGAGTCGAGGGCCAGCACATGGGCGCCATTTGCGATGGGCTGGATGAGCTGGGCGGGGCTGACCTTGCCTTCGGGGAGGAAGATGACGGCGGGGATGCCGGCCGCGGCGGCGTAGGCGGCCAGCGCGGCGCTGGTATCGCCGGTGCTGGCGCAGGCCACCGCCCGGACTGGGACGCCTTCGTCGCGCATCTGTTTGACGACGCTGACAAGGACGGTCATGCCCAGATCTTTGAAGCTGCCCGTGTGGCTGTTTCCGCACAGTTTGACCCACAGGTCGGACAGGCCGATCTGACGGCCGAGCCGTTCGGCCCAGAAAAGGTTCGAGTTGCCTTCATACATGCTGACCACGTTGTCGTCGGCGATGGAGGGCATGATCCACTCTTTCTTGCCCCAGACGCCGCTGCCGTAGGGCCACTGCGTGGAGCCGACACGGTCATCGAACAGCTTCTTCCATTGATTGGGGGAGCGCGTTCGCAGGGCGTCCAGGTCGTGCTGCACCTCCAGCAGGCCGCCGCATTTTGGGCAGGTATAGATTACTTCAAAGATCGAGTGGATTCCGGCGCAACCCCTGAAGCAGCGGAAGTGGGCCTTGTACTCTGTCATATTGCATCACCAGAGGGTCGGCGCGTTCGCCCGAAGGTTTGACGACGCAGAAGAACTTTCCCCGCGTTTCGGGGGAGAAGAGAGGATGGAGTCGGCCAGTGTACCATGTGACGATGTCTTCACGATCTGCCCGGCCGGCTAAAACGGGGGGGCCGAGCAGGCAGAGTCCCGTGTCAGCAACATAGCGCCGCCGAGTCTCCTGCATAGCACAGGAGGGCGGACGGAACAGGCATTACGCAGAGAACCAGTTTCATTTCAGGCGTTTGCTGAACGCCGCGGTCAGGGCCGGGACGGTCGTGAACAGATCATCGACGATGCCATATTTGGCGCGCTCAAAGATGGGCGCGTTGGGGTCTTTGTTGACGGCGACGATGATCTTGCTGTTGCCCATGCCGGCCAGGTGCTGGATGGCGCCGGAGATGCCGCAGGCGATATAGAGATCGGGTCTGACGGTTTTCCCGGTCTGCCCGACCTGATGCTTGTAGGGGATGTAGCCGGCGTCAACTGCGGCGCGGCTTGCGCCGAGGGCGGCGCCCAGGGTTTGGGCGAGTTCGCCGACAAGCTCGAATCCCTTTTGGGGATCGGCGGCTACGCCGCGCCCGCCGGAAACGATGACATGGGCATCGGTCAGGCTGATTTCGCCCGCTTCGGCGGCGCGAAAGTCGGTAATTTTCTGGTGAATATCGTCTTCGTTCAGGGTTGCCCCCAGTGTCTCCACCGTGCCCGTTCTCTCGGTCGGCTCTGGCATTGGAAATGAGCGGGGCCGAACGCTGGCCACGGCCAAGGGACTCTCGAACTGTATTCTGGCACGGATATTGCCTGAATAGATTGCGCGGGCGGCGGCCAGTTTGCCATCCTTGACCCAGAGGTCAGTCGCGTTGGCTGCGATGCCAGCGTTCTGGCGGCAGGCGACCGTTGCGGCCAGGACTCCGCCGCGAATCGAAGCGTTGGCGAGGAAAGCGACTGCGCCGGTTCGCTCAACCGCCTGTTCAGCGATTTGGACGAAGGGCTGCAGCCGGAAGCGCGCCAAGCTGGAATCGGTCGCGGCCAGGACCCTGCCGGCTCCGTAGGCGAAGGCCTGTTGGGCCGCTTCTTCGACGTCGCTCCCGATCAGAAGGGCCGCGACTTCGGTATCCAATTCCTGGCCCAGCGCCCTGGCCTTGGCCAGGAGCTCCCAGCAGTTGGTCACGGCCTGACCGTCATTCTGTTCAATCCAGACGAGAATTGTCATGGTGTTCGCTTTCCATCGGGGTTCTTTCGGGCGGAGAGAGCGGCCATGTTTACTGGCTGGCGCCCGAGCCTGATCAGATGACCTTTTCAGCCATCAGGGCATCGGCGAGGCGGGCGGCCTTTTCCTCAACGCTGTCTCCTTCGATGATGCGGACCTGGACCTGTTCGACCTCCGGCTTTTCGAGATCGGTCCATTGAGCTGTGCACGAGGCCGCGACCTGGAGGTCGGCGCTTCCCAGGACGGGTATCGAGGCGCGACTTGCCTTGCGAATCCCCATGAAGCTGGGATAGCGTGGTTCGTTGATCTCCTTGGCTACGCTGATCACCACGGGCAAGGGAACTTCGACGGTTTCCTGTCCCCCTTCAAAGGCCTGTTCGGCAATCAGTTTACCGTCAGCGATGTCGACGATCCTGGTCACGTTGACAAGGAGATCCCAGCCGAGCTTGCAGGCGACGCCAGCGAAGATGACGCCGCTGTTTCCGTCGACGCTCATTTTGCCGGCCAGCACGAGCTCAACGTCCCGCTCTTCGCCGACTTTCATGACGGCGGCGGCCAGGGCGTCGGCTGCTGCCCACTCGTCGCCGCCGCTGGCAACCTCGTCATCTACGAGCAGGGCGTTTTCGACGCCCATGGCCAGTGCGTGCTTGAGGGCGTCGGTTTCGTCTGCGCGGCCCATGGAGACAGCAGTCGTTTGACAGCCGAATCTGTCGGAAAGGTCGATGGCCTCCTCCACCGCGAATTCATCCCAAGGATTGAGGACCATCGTCGCCCGCAGTTCGCCGGACCGCGCCTCCTCCACGGAGATTTTGGGCAGCTCGGCGGTATCGGGTGTCTGCTTGATTAACACTGCTATGTTCACGCAGCGCTCCTTTCGTATGCCGCTCTGTTCAGCATGGCCGGCACCAGGCTCTGCACGCGCGAGACGAGCGGACCATTTTCTTGGTTCTTTCCCTACTGCCAGGCATCGGGGTCGTAGGCAGGCATGGGGCAGCGAAGAGGCCGGTCTTCGCGCATACCCAGTGTGTATGCGGCCTGCATCAGCGTATGGATCTGGCTGGTGCCTTCATAGATGACGGCGCTCTTGGTATTGCGCAAGTGGCGTTCCACATTGTATTCATCGGAATATCCGTAGGCGCCGTGGATCTGAACGGCGTTATCGGCGGCGCGGCGGGCGGCTTCCGTGCAGAACCATTTGGCCATGCTGGTCTCGCGGGTGTTGCGGACGCCCTGGTTCTTGAGGGTACCGGCTTTCCATACGAGCAGTTCTCCGATGTCCAGGTCCTGCTGCATTTGGGCAATCATCTGTTGGATGAGCTGGTGTTCCGCGATTGGTTTGCCGAACGATTCGCGTTGCAGGGCATATTTGACCGATTCGTCGATGCAGGCGCGAATGATGCCAACGGAGCCGGCGGCGACGCCGAACCGGGCGTTGTCGAGGCAGCTCATGGCGATTTTGAAGCCTTCGCCTTCCTGGCCGAGCCTGTACTCGGCGGGCACGCGCACCTCCTGCATATTGATCCAACCGGTGTTGCTGGCTCGCACGCCCATTTTGCCTTCAAGCGTGCCGGTGGTGAGTCCCTTCCATCCGCGCTCCAGGATAAAGGCGGAGATGCCGCGGGCGCCCTGATCCGGCTGTGTTTTGGCAAAGACAAGGAAGCGGTCGGCGACGTCGGCCAGAGTGATCCACATTTTTTCGCCGCTGAGGATGTATTCACCGCCCTGGCGCTGGGCGCGTGCCTGGAGCGCGGCAACGTCGGACCCGGCGCCAGGCTCGGTCAGGCCGAAGCAGGCGATATGGTCGCCGTTGGCAAGGGCAGGAAGGAAGGACCGCTTTTGCTCCTCGGTTCCCCACTGGAAGATGGGCAGCGCGTGCAGGGCGAGATGGACTGCGACCGTTTCGCGGACGGAGGAGTCTCCGTATTCCAGCGCCTCGGAAACGATGCCCAGGGAGAGGAAATCCATGCCGGCGCCACCATAGCAGGCCGGCAAGCAGATGCCAAGGAAGCCGAGCTGGGCCATCCTGGGCAGCAGTTCGTGAGGGAAGGAGTGATTGCGGTCGTGTTCGGCGATGATAGGCATGACTTCATTGCGGGTAAAGTCATAGGCCATTTTGCGAACCAGGTTGTGTTCTTCCGTGTAGAGCAGGTCGGATGCCGAAGCCATCGCGCATTCCCTTTTCTGACTGGTTACAGACCCTTGAGCCAAGGGGTGAGAAGCAGTCAGTGAGCTTGATTCGAAGAAAAAGGCGGAGACGCCTTAGTCTCCGCCGAAGAAGAGGATTGCCTCTCTTCGGCACGCCCAACAGCGGCGCGCCAGCCTGACTGTATTCGGAGGGTCAGTATAGCAACAGATCGGAAACACTCAAAAATCGGCGGATGGACAGGGGTCGAAATATTGGGTGGCGGCGCAGCTGGCGGCAACACCGGCCGCCCGAGTTCCTGAACGGTGTAAGGTTCATACGCGATTGTCAGGCGCGCAGGGAGGCGGGAAGGCCGAAGAGGGCTGACGAAACGAGCGCATCCGCATTTGAAGGCATCGTCGAAGGTCACATACACTTAGGCAATGGACTGGCGATACATGATGTTTGCGGGATTGACTCTGCTGATCACATTGATGGTCGGCTATGGGGCGTACCGGACCGCGCGCCTTCTGCAGGTTTGGCAGCCGAAGGAGAATCTTCTTCTGCTGCCGGCGGAAAACGCGTTGAGGGCTGTTGTATTGGCGATCTGTCTCATGCTGGGCAGCGGCAGCGGCCTGTCGCCGGAGACGCTGGGGTGGCAGTTTCACAATGCTGGGCAGCAGCTCCTGACGGGCGGGCTGGCAGGGCTGGCGCTGGCTGCTCTGTTCGTGGGAACGGGACGTGTCGTCACGCGCTACACGGGCACGCGATTCTACCGTTCGATATTGGAGCTTGTCGTGCCGCGCAATCGGAGGGAGGCGGCACTGCTGCCATTTGCTTTGCTGCTGAGCGTGCTCTTCGAGGAGATTTTGTTTCGGAGCCTGCTGATTGGCGGGTTTTCGCCGTTGCTGCCGGCGTCCTGGCTGATCGTTGGTTTCAGCATTGTTTTTGGGCTGTTGCACAGTCCTCAGGGCGTGTGGGGCATCGTGGGCGCGGGTACGGCGGGGGCGCTATTTGGTGTGATGTTCGTATGGCAACAGAGCATACTCACGCCGTTGGCGGCTCATTTCGCGGCGAACGGCGTTCAGATATGGCTGGCAAGCCTTGAGATTGGCCGGTCTCCACCCGCGTAGCGGGCGGCGCGGTTGCGTCTGGGGCTCGTTTCCGGGGGAGCGGCGTGGGAGCAACGGGGCCGGCGACGGAGGGTAGGGGCGAGTTGTTAGTCGGACGGGCGGGCGACCCGTTCATAGATCCCCCGGAGCCCATTGCGACGGATACGCAGGACCTCACGCACCATGTTGATGGTATCGAGAATGGGATTGATACGACTTTCAGACATGTAATACCAGTTGATTGGCACTTCGACCAGGTTGAGGCCGCGGATGCGGCTAATGTAGAGGATTTCGGGGTCGAAGCCCCAGCCGTCGATGGTCTGGTGGGGAAAGACCTGGGCGGCCGCTTCCCGCGTGAACATTTTGAAGCCGCACTGGGTATCTTCGATTCCGGGGATGATCAACCTGCGCACAACGAAGTTGAAGACCCGTCCCATCAGGTGCCGGTAGAACGGTTCATTGTACCGTATGGCGCCGGCGATTTCCCGGCTGGCGATGGCGACGTCATAGCCGTTGGATTCCTGCTGAGGCGGCAGGAATTTGGAGATTTCATCGATGGGCATGGATAGGTCGGCATCGCAAATGAACAGGTAGTCGCCCCTGCCGACGAGCATCCCTGTCTTGACGGCGGCGCCCTTTCCCGGCGCGCTGTGCAGCAACTCAAGCGTGAACGGATCTGCGGCAGAGATTGTGTTGGCGAAGCTGCGAACGACGCCGCTTGTTTCATCCGTAGACCGGTTCTCCACCACAAGAATCTCGGTATGAAAGGACTGACTTCGCAGGAACGCGGCGATTTTCTTCAGGGAATCGGGAAGTCGTTGGGCTTCGTTATAGGCCGGAATGATGATTGTCAGAAAGGGGCGCGACACAGAGAACTCCTCGGCCGAAGGGGAGGGGGCGACACCTGTGGGGCTGCGGTCACTGGTATTGCCGGTTTCCGGTTGGGCCGGACCATGCAGGACAGGTGGTGGGAAGTCTGCCAAGGCTTCGCTGGGCATCGTGCATTCGGGCTGGTCATGTTGTCAGGCTAAAGAGAGCCAGGAGAGTTAGCGCTTGCACAAGCAGGGAGCCGGCCCAGAACAGGTAGGCGCCGGAGCGTTGTCCTTGCAGCCTCATCCACAGGCCGGCTGCGGTATTGGTCAGGTATGTCAGGAGACCGATGGCGGGAAGCAGGAAGAGCGCGTCTTTGGGTCGGATACTGTCTGGCACACCTTGTCGATTGTAATGAAAGATCATCGCTTCGGGCAAATGCGGGAAGCGGACCATGAGATAGCCATAGAGAGCGAGGCAGCCTATGAGGCCGGCGAGGAGCAACCAACGGCCGACTGCCGATTCTGTGGCCAGGGCATAGAAGTTTGTGGGCTGCTCGCGGACGAGCGGCACCGTGCGCGAGATGCCGAGTCGATTGAGGGCCTGGAGCTCTTCGAGGAAACCGATTGGGTCTTCCGGAGAGATGGCGAAGATGCCGTCATCGGTTTCGATCAGGAGGCATTGACCGAGCGGAACGCTGGCCAGGCGCACCAGTCTTTGCCCCTGCCCTCCTTCAACGATGCGAACGAAAGGTGAAGGCCAGTCCAGCACAGAGGGCCGCGAGGACATTTCATCGACGCCTTCGATGATGCGCAGGATGCTGTGAAGCGGTATGACCTGGCGCGTGCCGGCCCAGCGGACCCGAAGGGCGTTGCGGTCAAGCCAGTATTCGAGATTGAATGCGCCCCAGGTTCTCATCGTAAGGTGGACAAGGACCGGCAACGAGGCCAGGAAGATGAGAAGCAGGAGGAAACTGCTCCAGCCGACTGGTTTCAGGATTAACCAGACGAGCAGGATTGCATCGGTCAGGGCCAACCAGAAGAGTGCCGTCAGGCCTAACCATCGAGACCCATCTGAAGGGGGCTTGTACACCATCTGTGACAATGGGATGATCCCCTCGTCGCGCCCTTTCATCGAGCGCCGATAGAAGACTGCGGATTTCGAGAAGATGGTTCCCGGTTTTGGGCAGCAACGCAGATAGCAGGAAGGCGCTGACGACAGCTGGGAACCGGGCGCCCACTGGCGAATGTGGGGAGCCTCTGCTGTCGCGCTTTAGCCGCCGTTATTTGGGCAGATGCCATTCTTCTGCGGTCAGGTCAGCCAGGATTTCGTGTCTTGTAAGGTCGATGCCCAGGGGAGAGACACTGACAAATCCGCTTTCGATTGCGCCAAAGTCACTGCCTGACTCGGCGATACCGGTCGGGACGTCACCCCCGATCCAATAGTACGGCTTGCCCCAGGGATCGTCGCGGGTGACCAGGAGGTCACCGTAGATGCGCCGGCCCAGGAAGGTGTAGCGCAGACCGCGGATGCGGCCGGCGGGACGCCGCGGCACATTGACGTTGAGCATCGTCTGTGGGGGAAGCGGTTTCTCGAGTGCGGCGGCGGCCAGGACGCGGGCGAATTCAGCGGCGTTCTGCCAGGCCTCCCTATCGGCGATTTCAAAGCCTTCCACGTCTCCGGTACTGAAGGCCAGCGAAGGCACGCCCATCACCAGGGATTCCATTGCCGCGGCCACCGTCCCGCTGTAGAGGACGTCACATCCAAGATTGAATGTATCGTTGACCCCGCTTACGACCAGGTCGTAGGTGTTTCTCAGTTCACCGGCGGCCAGGTGTGTGGAGGCGTTATCAGGTTGGTGTGGGGCGCCGAGCAGAGCCAGGGCAACACAGTCGGAGGGCGCGCCGCTGCAGGCGTAGACACGGCGCCCGTCGGGCCAGTCCAAGGGGGCGACGCGCAGAGGTTTGTGCAGCGTTTTGGGGTGTCCGGATGCGCTCCAGTTCCGCTCGGGCGCGACGACGGTCACGTTGCCGAGGTCCTCGAGCGCGGCAGCGAGGACGCGAAGGCTGCCAGCGTGGACGCCGTCGTCATTTGTTACAAGAATGTCAGGCATTGATACGTTCGCTTACGATGGGGGACGGCAGGCAGCCGGCGGTTACGCCGGTCACCGATCGGGCGGCTGCCGGACAAAGACCTGGACTTCATCGCTTTCGGTTTCGTTGCCGGCGCGGTCGAAGGCGCGCACTTTGATGAGGTGACGTTCCAGGTAGAGGCCGCTGCCAGAGAGAATTGCGGCGAAGCCGTCCTCGAATTCACGAATTCTTCCGGGGCGAATGTCTTCATCGTCAGTTTGGAAGGCAGGCCAGTTGCGGGTTTCCGGCGAATCGAGGGTCTCATAGCGGAGTTCGAGGGGCCAGCGCTCGTTGTAGGGGGCGACGGTGCGTGTGATGAACCAGGTACCGTCGATGGCGAACTCGACGCGGTCCATTGCCCAGTCGTCACTGACGAGGGCATTGATGTTGATCTGTTCGTCCTCGTTCATGACGTAGAGGGCGTCCGGTTCCGGGTCGCTGATTTCGACGGTGGGCGGCGTATTGTCGATGGTAATGGGGGCGAGCCAGGTGCGATGGTTGCCGTCGTGATACCGGACGGTGAGCCGGAGGGTATATTGTCCCTCTTCGAGACCTTCGGTGTTGAAGAGTTCAAGCAGCCCGTTTTCGTGCTGCTGGCCGTGGTCCGGTCCGATCTGCGTCCATTGGGCGGGTTCAAGTCCGTTTCCGAATTCGAGGCGATAGTTGGCGAAGTTGGCGCCGCGGGCGTTGCCGCGAATTTCGACCTGGCCTCCAATGTAGCCGCCGGGAGGGGGGAAGGTGATGGCGACATCGGGGTCGAAGTCGATGAAGTCGAGAGGGCTTTCTCCCTGTGGGGGTTGTTCGATTCCACTGGCGCCAACCCAGTCTTCGGCTTCGGGCGGGAGGATGAGAAAGACCTTGGTTTCCCGTTCTTCTTCGGGGGTGGAGGCCTTGGCGAGGAGTCCGTTGCGTTTGTCGATGTCGAAGGGCTGCCACAGATTGTCGGCGACTTTGGGCTCGGTGCCGGCGATAAACAGTTCCGCCCTTTGGCGCTGGCAGTCGTCGGACGGGAGCAGGCCGCTGGGCTGGCAGATTGTTTGGGTGACGACGTTCCGGGGGCGTTCATACCAGCGGGCGGGCAGGCCCTGATGGTAACGCTCCATCACGCTTTTCCAGATGGGGGCGGCGCCCGACGCCCCTGTGACGTTGTTCATTGATTCATTGTCGGTGTTGCCGATCCAGACGCCGACGGTCAGTTGGGGGGTAAATCCGACGGTCCAGGCATCCTTCCAACCGTTGGTGGTGCCAGTTTTGGCGCTGACCCTGCGATCGGGGAGGACGAGGTTGTTGTTGATGCCGAACATCGGAGAGCGGGCCACATTATCGCTCATGATATCGGCGAGGACGAACTGGGCGTCTGCGCTGATGATGCGTTCCTGGTCCGGGCTGTCGTACCTGGTCAGCACTTCCCCCTGAGAGTTGTGGACCTGAAGAACGGCGACCGGGTTCAGATTGCGAAATCCGCTGCGTCGCGACTCGGGAGGGACGGGTTTTCCAGCCATCACGCCGCCATTGGCGAGGACGCTATAGGCGTAGGTGTGGTCGAGGAGAGTGACTTCGCCGCCTCCGAGGACGAGATTGAGGCCATAGTAGTTGAGGCCGCGGTCGAGGCCGTTGATGCCGAGCTGGTGGGCGGTGCGGAGGGCGTTTGCGACGCCGACCTGATCCATGACGCGGATGGCGGGAATGTTGAGCGATTGGGAGAGGGCGTCGCGCAGGGCGACGGGCCCGTGATAGAGACGGTCGTAGTTTTCGGGGACGTAGACTGAGCCGTCGTTCTGCAGAAAGGCGGTGCGTACGTCGAGGATCATGGAGGCGGGCGTCATGCCCTGCAGAAGCCCGGTAAGATAGACATAGGGTTTGAAGCTGGAGCCGGGCTGGCGTTCCGAGATGGCGACATTGACCTGGCCGTCGATTTCCTCGTTGTTGTAGTCCAGCGAACCGACCATGGCGAGGATTTCGCCTGATTCCGGTTTGATGACGACGACCGAGGCATTGTTGACGTTTCTGCCCTGTTCATTGAGAGTGACTATGTGGTCGCGGGCGACCTGTTCGGCGTATTTCTGCAGGTCGACGTCGAGCGTGGTATAGACGGCAAGCCCCTCTTTCCAGATACGGTAGGGGTCATCGGCGGTGTTGAATTCCTCTTTGATGCGCTCGAGGGCGTAAAGGGCGAAGTGGGGCGCGGTGTCGATATCGAAACGTTCCGCTACGGAGCCGCGCAGATCGAGTTGCTGGGCGAACGCTGCGTCGGCCTCTTCCTGGGAGAGGTAACCGGCGTCGACCATGACCTGGAGGGTGACGCCTTGCCTGTTTTTGGCGTCATCGGGATTGTCGATGGGATTGAGGGCCGGGAACTGGGGGATGGGGGCCAGCATCGCCGCTTCGGCGACGCTGAGATTGGAGACGCTCTTGCCAAAGTAGACCTGACTGGCAGCCTCGATTCCATAGGCAAGATTTCCGTAGAAATTATAGTTGAGATACCACTCGAGGATCTTGCCTTTGTCATAGCGGCGCGTCACTTCCATCGCCAGAATGACTTCCTTGAGTTTGCGGGCGTAGGACTGCTGGGTCCGTTCTTCGACGGGGATCACCACATTTTTGATCAGCTGCTGGGTGATGGATGAGCCGCCCTGCACGGTGCCGCCCTGCAAGTTGGAGACGAACGCGCGCATCAGGCCGCGTACATTGATGCCCGGATTGTCCCAGTAGTTGTGGTCTTCGAGGGCAACGGCGGCCTGGATGACGGCCGGGGACATTTCCTGGAGAGGCATGTAGGTCCGGTCGCCGCGGAAGGGACGCGGATCGACACTTTCGTAGAGCAGGTGCGTGCCGGTGCGGTCGTAAAAGCGGATGGTCTCGAACTTTTCCTGTTGGAGTTCGATGACACCGGCGTCGGGCAGCTGTGCGGCATAGAAGGTGTAGATGCCGAATACGCTGGCAACGGCGACCCCGACCGCGCCGCCGACGGTGAGAAAGATGGCGAGGAGCAACGCCGCCGTCCCCTGGAAAAACCATAACCAGGGACGGGCGCGATTGGTTCTGGCCCTTTGGCGCCTGCGGCGTTGGGCCAGGATACGGGCGGACCGGCTCGGCCCGGCGTCTGGCGTTGGCCTGGCGCCGCGGTTCAACTCTGCCACGCGGGCCAACCTTTCTCACGCGGCATGAAGCATGAGATTCGATTTTCGGAGAACAGATTTACCGGCACTCGGGTTGTCGGGGACGTTTTCAAACCTGCCAGGGCCATCCGCTTCTGCTTTCTCTTCATGTTCAGCATTCTAGCACCTGCCCAATGCCGACCCAAATCTTGCTGAAATTCAACTGGCTGGAGCATTGAGGCGACCGGGCTTGTTTGCATTGGGCGGGAATGGTCGGTGTTCGGGATCATTTCGGTTTTTTCCTGGCTGACCAAGGTGTGTCGGACCCGGTCGGTCTGGCTCGTCGACCTTTTCGAGGACGAGAAAGTGACTGATTCCGAAGGCGGTGAGTGGGGTCTGCTCCAGGGCATAGGTGATATTTCTCAGCAGTCGTCCGAATTCCGGGTGACGGGCGTTGATGCCATCGTAGCCGGGGAAGATCTGTGTGTGTCGACGAACGAGAACGGGCAAGCCGATGAACAGGTCCAACAGGCTGCGTGTGGTGTAGGCGCGCACATGCGGGGCGAGTTGGTTGCGCAGGGCGTCGGGCAGATAGTTGATGAGGGGAGTGTTGCCGAAGTGGTAGACGCCTTGCCAGAAGTGGCCGTGTGTTTCATAGGGGAAGAGGCGATTGGGCACAAAGATGGCTGCGCGCCCGCCGACGCGCAGAACGCGGACGATCTCGGCGGCGGCCTGACGGTCATCCTCGACGTGTTCCAGCACCTCGTGGGAGAGGATGAGGTCGAAGCTGTGGTCGGGATAGGGGAGATGCTCGCCGCGGCTGAGGTTGAGAGGCGCGCCTGGCAGGTTTTCGGCCGCGGCGAGCAGATGTTCACTCTCAATGTCCATGCCATGGACTTCGGGGACTGTTTTCTGCAAAGCCCGCAGGTAGATTCCGACGCCGCAGCCGTCAACCAGGGCGCGGCGCAGAGGCTGGGGAGCCCAGTCGAGAATCATCTGCAGGCGCCGCGCCTGTCCGGCGCGCCAGACGTGAGACGGATTGCCGCGGAGTGCCGTGCGTTCTGACTGGGCGGTCACCTTGTATTCCTTTCGGGGGCGGGCAAGCGGGCGGCGGTCCGGAGGCTCATGCGACACCTACGTGAATGGCGATGGTTCCCATCATTTTGCGTTTGAAGGAGACGCTGCGGAATCCCGCTTGTTCCATTTTTTGCGCGATTTCTTCGGGTTGAAGAAATGCAACGGAGCTTTGCGGGAGATAGCGGTAGGCCGCGTCTCGAGGGCGGGCGTCTCTTCCCGGCAGTCCGCTGCCGGTCGAAAGCAGCTGGCCCAGTACGGGGATGACTCTGAGCATGTAGAGGCGAAGGAGAGGGCCGAGGAAGGAGGACGGAGGGGGCGAAGTTTCGAGGCAGACGATGCGCCCGCCCGGTTTTGTCACACGCCGCTGTTCGGCAAGGCAGATGTCGACGTCGGTCACGTTTCGCAGGAGGAAGCCACTGGTCACGGCGTCGAAGCGGCTGTCGGGGAAAGGCAGACGGAGCCCGTCGCCCTGGACGAATTGGACCTGGTCGGACAGTTCAGCGATGGTGGGGAGAGGAGAATGATCTGTTCTCTTTTTGCGGCCTACGGCCATCATTTCATAGGTGAAGTCGCAGCCGATCACTTCGGCCTGTCGATGGGCGCGCCTGGCTTCGTAGGCGATATCGCCCGTGCCGGTTCCTACGTCGAGGAGGCGGCCTGCGTCGGGCAGCTGGCAGAGGGCGACGACTTCCCGCCGCCAGCTAACGTCCTGCCCACCGGTCATGATTCGATTCAGCAGGTCATAGCGGTTTGCAATGCCCGCAAACATCTGATTGACGTAGGCGGCTCTTTCGGCTGCGGGGACGGGTGCGGGAGCGTTCATGATTCCGACGAATCGGCCAGATTGCGGAGCTGGGCGCTTGCTCTTTCCAGTTCGCGACGGATTTCCTGGATTTCCTGCATGACTTCCGGCGGCGGGTCGTTGCCGCGACCGCTGTGTACGGCCAGGAGTGACTCCAGGCGTTCTTGCAGTTCAGGAATTTCGTGCTGCAGGTAGTCCACCTCAACTTTGCGGCCCATTTCGATGAGCGCTTCGACACCGTAGTCGCTTACATCTGAGTAGAGGGTCTGGGCCAGTTCCTGGTAGTTTTCCAACATCCAGCGACGCAGAAACTCGTTGCCTATGGTCCAGCGCGGGAATTCTTCGTGTGATTCGGGGGCAGCGGGGGCATCCGACCGGTAGTAGGCCCGTTGCAGATAGCCGAGATTGTTCATGCCGTGCACATACATGGAGATCTGTTCGATGGATTCGTTGTCAGTCCTGGCCACCAGGTCCTCTTCGCTGATGACGCCCTGTCGGGCAACGGTGAGCAGGATCTGCCTTTCAGTGGGGGCGAGGCATTTGAAGTCGACTTCGAAAAAGCTGGAAAGCAGGTGGTCTGCCCGCAGGTCTTCCTCTTGAATCGCCCGCAGAGAACCCCGCCCCTGTTCTTCGTCGAAGAGACGGTAGCAGAGGGTCTGGACCAGATAGGGGTGGCGATGCGTGTGGCGCAGGATTTCATCGATGCGTTCACTGGTTGCGTGGACGGGCGCGTTGCTCTGCTCTTGCAACACCAGACGAACGCTGGCGTCAGGTTCCAGGTTCCAGAGATGCACGAGGCTGAAGCCGAAGAGGAAGGGGCTGGTGAGCCAATTGCGGGTGAGGTCATTGAGTTGCATCAGGAGTTTTGTGGACGTCATGACGGTGCGCATGCCGCCGTTCTGGAAGGCTTTGCGGAGCCGGGCCAGGGCCTGGTAATCGTTTTTGGCGAGGCTGATCCAGGCTTCGGCTTCGTCGATGAGGAGGAGCAGATGTTTGCCATGTTCTCTGAGGGCGCGTTGGAGGGTGCGCAGAATGTGAACGGCATCCCGGCCATAGAGAGCGTTGACATCGACGCCATAGGCCTCGAACCTGGGCATTTCATCTTCCACGGCCAGGAACAGTTCGTAATCGAAATCGTCTTTGGTTTCGCTTCCCTGCAGGTCCCAGAACAGGGGGACGGCGGGGGCGTTCCGCTGTCTGGTCACCAGCCATTCCAGCTGCCGCAGGAGCGAGGTCTTGCCCATGCGGCGGGTGCCAACGACCCAGATGGCCGGGTCCTGGGCGGTCATGAGGTAATCGAGAAGCTGTTCACGGCCGTAGTGGTCGGGGCCGCGCAGCCAGCGTCCGACAGTATAGGGATTACGCATAGCGCTGTGACCGGTCCTCAGTTCTATCGCGGCAACCGGGTTGCCTTACATTTGGACGCCTGCCTGGCCAGCCAAAAAGTGAGATCAAGAGTCATTGTTCTGGTTGAGTCCTATATTGATGGTATCACCCATTTGCTGAATGCGCTCATGCGCGTGGAGGGCGTCGGCCATCGTGATCGTGCGGCGGCCTTCGGCCAGCATCCGTCCGACTGCTTCGAGGCCGTATTGTTGAATACGGAAGGGGCGGCCGGCGCATTTTTTGACGATAAAGTCCACGACAGAGGGATCATAGCGGTAGAAGCCGCGTACGGGCTCGGTGAGCAGCTCGACCGCTTGCTCGCGGGTGAAAGGCTCCACCTCGATCTCGTTGAACAGATTGAACCAAGGGCTTTCAATTCGACCCCATTCTTTGCTGATACGGATACCGGCGATGACCGCGCCGAGGGTGGCCGCGAAGTCACGCATGAAAATGCGGCGCAGTCTCTGCTGAATCAGATGGTCGTAGGCGTTGAAGACATCCATTTCATCCATCAGCAGGATCAGGCGCAGGTGTTTACCGGGATGGCTTTCTTCGCCATAGTGTTGGAGCGCCTTGATCACGTCGCGCAGATCGCGGATGAATTCCCGGTCGGAGTACCGTTCATGGCCTGGCCGGTAGTAGCGAAGGTCATGAAGGGCAGTTTTGGTTTCGGCGGTCAGGCCGGAGAGGGTGGAGGCAGTGTGGAGGATCTCCTCCATCAGGAAGTGGAAGAAGGTATCCTCTTCGGTTCCCTCAAGGTCGACGTACAAGGGCACAAACCAGTATTCGTCGTCCTCCAGTCCCCAGAGGTGATGATTCAGCTGGTAGAGCAGGGTTGTTTTGCCGATACGGCGTTCGCCATGAATCATGATGCTGTTGTTGTGCAGCGTATCTACGATTTTCTGGAGCATTTCGCGTCTGCCGAAGAACATGTCCTCCCGGCGGACCGGTTCCCCGCTGATGAAGGGATTGAAGGAGCGAACGACAGCATCGATGGCCCTTCTCCGGTTCTGGACAACCTCCATCCCCATGTAGCCAAAGCCGATCAGCGCGAGCAGGCCGGTGACGATCAGGGTGATGAGGTAGTCTGTGCGTATGGGCCCTAGGATGGGGAGCCTGATTTGCGCGGGCAGAGGCTCTGCTTCGAAAGAGACGCTGCGCACTTCGGAGTAGGTAAATGAGAAATCCCGAACTTGAAACTCAATGGCGTATTGCCCTTTCTCGGAGAAGTCTGACAACTCAAGAAACGGCCGATCCAGCGGCTGCCAGCGTCCGAGCCGGCCGGGGGGATTGAGCCGGTAGAGGACGACCAGTTCGGACTGGGGCGTGTAGAGATCACCGGCTTCAAAGCCGATGATGATTTTGCCGTCGGACTCCACCTTCCAGTCGGTTGCGGACAGCTGTTCGGCCGCGCCTGCGATGCTGTGAATTCTGATCCAGGGAGGACTCGAGTCGGGGCGATGGAAGGTGAGTCCTTCCCTGCTGCCAAACCAATAGACGCCGTCGGGCATGCGAACAATGGAAGAGATGGACGCCGGGGGCAGGACCGATTCGACGACCAGCGTTTCCCACGTGCGGCCGTCGTAGCGCGTGACGCCGCCCTCGCTGCCGATCCACAGAGATGCATCGAGGGGGTCGACGTAGAGGTCGTAGAACAGCTTGCTGGGCAGGCGGGCGGAGGGTGTGCGGTCTTGCCAGGTCTGGCCGTCAAAATAGAGGAGGCCGTGCCGGTTGAGGGCGGCCCACATGGCGCCGGGCGCCTTCGGGTCGGGGGCGAGGGCTGCGACACTGTCATTTGGGATCGACAGCCCACCGGCAGATTCGGTCCAATAGCGGGTCCACCCGCCATCGACACGGTTGACGAAGATGCCGCCGTTCCCGGTAGCCGCCCAGAGGCGGCCGGAGCTGTCGAGCGCCAGGTCCTGCACATTTTGGCTGGGGAGGGCATTCACGGTCGAAAGCGCTCCGGAGGCAATGTCGTAGCGCGCCAGGCCATTGTCGGTGCCGATCCAGAGCTGGCGCTTCTGCGCCAGGACGGAGGTGACCAGGGCTGATGGAAGCGCCGCCGGTGGAACAGGTTGTGTCCACTGCAGGGCGCCGGGTTCGAGCGATGCCAGTCCCCACCAGGTGCCCGCCCAGATACGCCCGTCCTCGTCGAGGCTGAGGTCTGTGATGAAGAGACTGGGCAACCCGCTTTCTACGTCGAAGTAGGTTTCACTGCCCGGACTGGCGGCCGCTTTGCGACGGATGCCTTCGCCGCGAGTGCCGATCCAGAGCCCGCCCAGTTCGTCGACAAGCAGGGACTGTATCTCGTTGGCGGGGCCGGAGGCGGGCGGGTGGATTTCTTTGCCCCAGATTTTGCGGTCTGAGCGGTAGACGCCGGAGACGGTACCCAGCCAGAGAGAGCCGGTCCTGTCAACAGCGGCGGCATGGATGAAGGAGGTTTCGCCGCTGTTGATGGACTGCGGGACCAGATGGTATTGGGATGAGTCAGGTGTGTCGGTTTCTCGCTCGACGAGGCGGAAAAATCCGCTGCCCTCTGTGCCGACCCAGAGGAGGCCGGCGCCGTCGCCGGCAATGGTGGTGATGCGGACACGAGAACGAGAATGGAGGGGGGCGGAATCAACTTGCTCCCATGAGCCGGTAGAAGGATCCCGCCAGGCGATGTTGCCGCCGGCGGCGACCCATACTTTGCCAGTCCTTTCGGCCCACAGCGCGGTCACGTTTTTGGCGGGAAGACCTTGCGGTTCTCCGATCGAGCTCCAGCGTCCGTTCCGCCGGAGCCACAGCCCGTCGGCGGCTCCGACCCAGATGCTGCCGCCATTGTCGGAGCTGCCGATCACATTGATATGAGCCTGGTTGAGGCCGGTAACGGGGACAGGGACGTCATTGTTCAAGATGTAGAGGCCGGCGGCGGTGCCTATCCAGAGCTGGCCCTGTGTGTAGTGCAGGGCCAGGACGGGAGCATCGAGCCTTGTGAGGGGGTTCCAGGCGTTGCCATCGTATGCGAGGACTGCGCCGGTTGCCGCGCCGGCCCAGAGTTGGGCGCTGGAAGCGCCGAAGGTCAAGGCGTGTACACCTGCCTGCAGATCGGGGCCACCGGCCCAGGAGCGCCATGCGCCGTTGTAGCGGCTGATGCCGTGGTCGGTTCCGAACCAGACTTCGTGTTCGCCGACGGTGACGGCGAGGACGTTGTTAGAGGCCAGACCGTCTTCCTGGGTGTAGTCGGTCCAAGGCGGGATCAGCGCACTTTGCGCATGGATTTGGGGAGCAGGCAAGAGCAGGGCTGCGGCCGCGGCGAAGACCAAGAGCGCGAGGCGTCTGTGAACTCTACCTGATTCTGAAGGTCGTTTGAACATTGCGGTTCGAGCGAAACACCCGTGGCAAGCGGCCAGTGTTCTGAAATACCGGCCGCTGCTCAGGCTGGCTGGCAACAGATCACTGGTCACTGAAGTTTCAGAATATAACGAATAGACATTGGTTGTCAACGCGCAGGCATTTCAGGGGATACAGTCTGGATTGGGAGCTGCGGGAAGGGCAGTTGGACGCCGGTGTGAGTGTTTGGTGAGCGTTTGTGAGCGTTTGTGAGCGTTTGTGAGCGTTCGTGAGCGTTTGACGAGAGTTTGGGTGAGATTGTGTGAACTGTAGTTGGCGTGATTCGGATGACGTGCTGTGATGGGGGCTGGCCGACATGGGTGTGTGTTCGTGAGCGTTCGTGAGCGTTTGCGAGTGTTGGTGAGCGTTCGTGAGCGTTTGACGAGAGTTTGGGTGAGATTGTGTGAACTGCAGTTGGCGTGATTCGGGTGACGGGCTCTGATGGGGGCTGGCCGACATGGGTGTGTGTTCATGAGCGTTCGTGAGCGTTTGACGAGAGTTTGCGTGAGATTGTGTGAACTGCAGTTGGCGTGATTCGGGTGACGGGCTTTGATGGGGGCTGGCCGGCATGGGTGTGTGTTCATGAGCGTTGTGTGTGCGTTCGTGAGCGTTCGTGAGCGTTTGACGAGAGTTTGGGTGAGATTGTGTGAGCTGCAGTTAGAGTGATTCGGGTGACGGGCTTTGATGGGGGCTGGCCGACATGGGTGTGTGTTCATGAGCGTTGTGTGTGCGTTCGTGAGCGTTTGACGAGAGTTTGGGTGGTGAAGGGCAGGCGCACTGCATGAATCCACGGGAAAGGCAGGATTGGGCTGGGGAAGGCGGTTGCGGGGGGTGCGGGGATGGGCGGCGGCTGGATTGGGGGCGGGAGTCGGCGCGCAATTGGGTCTGGGAGGCGGGTGATGGGTAGGGGGTTACGACTGCGTCAGTGCAGGCGGTTGAATCCATTATATTGTATTTTGTTTGGTGCCGTTCTCTAGTTCCGGGCGGCGGGAACCAGAGAGTGGTCGATGGTCGGCGGCGGGCGTTTTTTCGTGATGGTTACGGTGTCCAGGTCTTCGCCTTGCCGGAAGAGGTCTCTCTTCGTGCTATAGAGTTCGTCCCGTTTCAGCTCTTCGACTTCGCGGTAGAGGGCCTGGAGCTGGTTGCGCTGGTCCGTCAGGATCTCCGGGGTGCGGTCGTCGCGAAGGGACGGGAGGTCGGACAGTTCGTCGCGTTTCACGCCGGGGGGCGGCTCACTGAGGGGCTGGCCGGTGAAGGGGTCCCTGGGCAGATCGGGCTGCTGGGCAAGACCGGCGAGCGTTTCGTCGAATGATTCGGTCATGGAGGACAGGTCCTCGAGTACATCGGGGAGCTCGGATTCGTCGTATTCGAAGTTGCGTACGGCGTTC